>JBGAVH010000018.1:0-100557 GCA_044228225.1 Saprospiraceae bacterium
TAAAAAAAGAACACCATTTTTGTCCACTTGACTAAAGGGTCTCCTAAAAAACACCACAAATGTCCATTACACCAAAAAAGGGGTACAAAATTAATTTTGTACCCCTTTTTTATTTAATACTTTACTTCTGTAAAATTAATTTTTTAGTAATTTTAGAATTTCCATTTTTTAGTTCAAGGAAATATATTCCATTTTCCAATGAAGTTAAATTAAGTTCAGTTGATTTTTGAAATATTACATTTTTATTGACTAATACCTTTCCTTGACTATTCATTAATTTCAAATTGGTATTGCCATAAACCATTTCATTTGCTACAATCGAAAGAACTCCCTTAGATGGATTAGGATAAATAAGTATATCTAAATTATTTTTTTGATCTTTTGTACTCACAGGACCTATATTTATTTTAAATACAGCTATCCCTAACCATCCTCCAGTGCCGTCGCTAACTATAAATGAAAACTCGTCCGACTTGTTAGTTGATCCATCATGAGAATAAGATATTTTTCCACTATCGATATCTTTTTGAGTAAACGTACTACCATAACTTAAGAGCAGTGGCAATGCAACTCCATTCAATTTAAGTGTACCATGATTAGTTGGTGAAATCAGGGTATAAGTTAATTGATCAGCTGTATTATCTGCATCTTGGGAAAGTAATAAAGGACTATCAATAACTTTAGTTTCACTAACATTTAACTGCAACGGTCCATTATTTATTAAGATTGGCGAAACGATATTCAAGTCAGCACAATATTCAATTTCAAAATTATTGATTCTTCCAATTGATCTTAATGTAGATTTTGCGGTTGCTTCAAGGGTCCAATCACCTTTAACGTCTTCTCCTTTAAATTTATTCAATTTTTCCCAAGCCCGCATTCTTTTTTTATTTGTAGGTGGACAACTAATTCCAGATACTGCTTCGTCATCAAATGAACAATCAAAATCTAAACTATTTGCACAATTATAGTTAAATAAATTTACACGAGTACCTTTTGGACTTATTAATGTTAGGCTAACATCGCTTACTCCATCTGCATTAATTCTAACATTATTTACATTGACATCAGATATTTGACCACTTGTATTTACAGTAGATACAGCTGATCTTGTAGAATTTGAAAATAAGTCAACTGGATTTCCTTCATAAAGAACTTGAGTACATTTTTTATTAACAGTTTGAAACACTGAAATTTCAGAAGCGGTATTACTTCCACAAAAGTTAGATGAAAATAATCTCCAATAATATATTGTATTTTCCTGCAATACTATATTTGGTCTAATGGAATCATTTAATATTCCTTTTTGAGAATAAACAATTGTATTTCCAAATGTTGGTGAGGTGGCAATTTCAAAATCATATGCATCAGCATTGATACTTTTTACCCATTTAAAATATGGAATTTCCAAATTATTTTTTGATCCATTTAAAGGCCAAACTAATTTTTGATCTGTAAAATCATTTTTAATAGCAGAAATGATTACATGATCCCTTAATGTATCTCCATTTGGAGTTATAGCCCCAATAACTACATCAAAGTTGCCTTTGGATGTAAGATTATTTAAATTAATTAACAAGTTAGTTTCGTCTGTTGGACCTATATTATTTTTAGCAAATTGATAAGTTGATCCCTGAGGAAGACCGCTTTCAATGAATAAATTTAGATTACCAGTAAATCCTCCAAAAGAACAGCTCTTAATTAAAATGTTTGCATTATCTGGCAAACATACATTGACGAGATTTGGTGCTACGCCAAATTGTACTTTTGGTGTTGTAGATTCAACAATTGAAATATCAATATCTGAAATATCAAAAAATATATTATCTGCGGATTTGATGATCACCCTTACTTTAGAATTTGTAGCTAAATCATTTGGAATGTCTACAAATTCACTTCCATCGTTTTCAGTATTAGATTTTAAAATGATTGGATTATTATAATCGCGACCTTTGAAAAAAAGTATGTCTACTTTTTGACAATTAACAGGCGATTTATTGGTATTTGCAACATCCCATGTAATTAGATTACAAACACCTTTGATTAATTTATCTGCTAATACATTTGGAAAACTCACTTTAAAAGGACCGGCATCTTCTGTTACTTTTAAATTAAGTTGTTCCCAGCTACTTCCTCCAGCGCCTGGATGATTATCCCGAACCACATATCTAAAAGTTAGATTACGGGTATTTCGAGGTAAAACTTCCCTATTGTCTACATTGTCAAAATTAATTATAGAATTCCAATTTGGTAAAACCCTATTTGGGTCTTTACTTGGAAATAGCACCTTAAATAATGGTCCTGTTTCAGATACTGCACCAAGTTGATCACCATAAGGACCATTATCAAATTGTTCCCAACTATAAGTAAGGGATGTATCTTCCATATCTGTTGCTTGCCCTTTTAATTCAAAAGGTGTTGAAATTGGTAAATACAAGCCTTGTTTAGTTAATATTTCAGGAACTGGATAGGTATTGGAAGTATTTTCGCTAACACCACATGTAATAACATTTCGAGTAAATGATATGACTTCTTGTAATGAATTGGCATGGAAAAAATTTGGATGTGGAGGGCCACCTCCTTGAATATTGGTAGCACCACAAAGTCCACTATAAGACATAATAGTGGTACCGCTGCCTGGTTCATATTTCTGTGAACTAGCACCATTGGCACAATTTGAGAATGTGTGTTCAGCAGAAAACTGATGGCCCATTTCATGGCAGAAGATTCGCTGAGCTACATACGCTACATCCGGATCGTACCAACAAGTAACACCAGCACCCTTGCCAGTTGGAGAACAAACTGAAGATAAAGATGCTATTCCACCAACATCGGAACATGATGTATGGAAAACATGACCAAATTCATAAAAATTTGGGCCAATTCTAGAATTAGTAACACTAGAATTTATACCTAATAAAATTCCACCCATACTTTCAAAATCATTATATGGGTCCGTATCGGGATCTAAAAACACTATTCGATCATTTCCAGATACCATATCTAGATGAACGGCAAAGTCTTTCTCATAAACGGCATTGGCATAAGTTAATGCTTCCGCCATTTTGGCAAGACCACTGGCTACAGTCCCACCACCTAAATTAGATCTTGAACCCCATTCGCCCGTACAAGCTATGGCAATTCTTAATTTGCGCAAAACAACAGGTCGGTTTCCAAGAACAGATTGAGCTAATTCCGCAAGTTTGTCAGTTGATTCATAGGTATTTTCAACTTTATTCTCATGTGTTACACCACAACGTAATTCAGGTAGATTAAAGTCCATATCAATATCAGAAGCAAAATAGGAAATGTAATGATTTACAGATTGTGGAGAAACAGATTCAATGATTATATCACCACTTGGTGTTAGCACAAAGGCTTTAAAACTAGTAGGTGTAACACAAATTCTAATATAATTTATACCGTCAGTGCCACAAAAAGTCTGAATTTCAGGATATTTTGCCGCCAATTCAGGTTCCATAACAGGCGATTTCATTATTTGGAAATGGTTCAATTTTCCATTTGGCATTGGTAATTCAATCGTCCGGGTTCTTCCGGTAATATTCTGTTCAGGAATTTCATCCCTTAAATATTTATTTAATTGTAAATGATCAACAGAATATGCTTTATAAGATTTTAAATAGTTTATGGTACCGCTTTTCAATGGTTTAGTTGCCTCATATGTCATCCATGAGGGTTGTTGAGCGCTAAGGCTTACAATGAAAACAAGTGTTAAAAGAAAAGTAAAGCTTTTTTTCATAAAATTTAGGTTTAAATGGCTACAAAAATAATCATTGAAAAACAATAACTTAGTGAATTTTCAAAATAGGAACAAAAGGGATCCAAACATTATTCAATTCTCAACTCACAAAACGTTTGAAATGTGCTAGTGTATATATGAATTCATGAGTTTTTTTAAATTCATGAGAATTATTTTAAAATGTAGCACGCATCAAAGCTCTTCCGGTATGTAATGGATCAGATATAGCCGTTTTCCGACCCGAATATCCCAACTGTAAGGTAATTAATTCAGATAATCGGTAATCGATATTTAAATCCCAAGATCCATTATTTCCGTCTTTAAAGCCATCAAGCATAATATATTCTACTGCATTACCAGCCTGACCCTGATAATGGATTTGTATCCATTTGATCTCAGTTCTTATAGAAAGTTTTCTTTTCCATGATAGATTTGTATTGAAAGACCATTGATTTATAGTAGCTGTTTCATAAGTAAACATTTTTTCTTCAGCTTTCTTAATTAAATAGTTAATTTGAAATTTGTAATTATTAGTAGGTCTAAAATTAATCCCTGCTTCCAATTTGTTTGTATGAATTAAATAATTTTGCAGTTCATATGAAGGGGTATTTTTATGTTCAGATTTAATTGCGCCTACGCCAATAAGGTCAAATTTTTGCTTAATGGTCCATCTCATTTTTAAATTATTTTCTCTACCTGAATGCTCATCAGTCCCGGAAATTAATAAGTTCCGTTGATTGCTTTGTATATGAGAATATTGTATTTCATATATAGGATTTGCTCTATTTATGAAAAATTGTTGTTGCAAAAAATTTTGAAATGAAATGGAACTTGAATCTTGATTTGAGAAAGGATTAATTTGTTGATTAAATGGACTATTTTGATCTACTTTATTGATAAATCGTAATTGTGAATCAAAAGAAAGTTTTTTTAACAAATAATGTTGGTTTTTATTGATAAATAATTTGGCACAATCGAGACTAATGATTTGATTTAAACTTGATTGATAAATTTGAATAAAATCTGAATTGAAAGTTTGTTGTCTGATATATTGTGCCGTATCATTGTTGTTAGATAAAAAATATTCATTGATCTGACGAATCCCATCATGGTTCGTATCTAGATATATATATTCTCCTTGTCCAGGTTGAACTTGTAAAAATATAAATTCTTGTCTTGGCTCTACACCAGATTGGACTGCGTAAATATTTTTAATTCTTAAACCATTTTTTAATAATGATAGTGTATGTTCTATTTGACTTAAAAAGTAAAATTGACTTAGTGAATCATTGATTTCTTTTGAATTGTATCGAATATTTCGCCCACTAAACTGTGCATCCCAGATACCAGATTTTGATCTTGGGATCGTACTGCTTACAACTACTTCATCAGAATTACTAAATGGTAAGAATTTATTAGTTATGATCGAGTAATCAGTCCTGTGTTTAATTTCTACCTTGCCTAACCACAATTTATCGTTTTGAAATTGAACACCAACTTTACCTTGATTAAAATAAAAACTTGTTGGTAATAAACTATCAGAATTATTGATACTTTGAGCATTTTTTTCTTGATCAAAGGCTGATATTATAGTCCATTTTTTATTTATAAAACGTTGATATTGAATTCCTGGTCTTATAAAATTGGCCTGCTCATCAATTGTATTGGTTTTTAAATAATCAAATCTAACGGATAATAGATTTAAACTATCCATCCAGGATAAATTAGATAAATGTCTAATTCCATTATATTGATTCATTCTTTCATAAATTTTAAACGTGTAATCTAATTTTATACGATTTCCAAATTTATAAATAGCAGAGGTGGAGGATAAATGCTCATTAACCTGAGTTAAGTTTTTAATATTCCAATCGCGATTGTATTCTGAATTTCGAAATGGGTTTAATGGTGCGAATCGTTGATTTAGAAATTCATAATTGGTTTGAATTTGGATCGTTGATTTTTTGAATTTCCAAATTGGGGAATTCAGATCGATTAGACTTGCTACGCCATTATTATCTTCATCGTCAACATTCGAAATTCTGTTTTTATCTAAAATTGAATTAGAAATTTCAAGTCTTAATGAAGCTTTCTTTTTTGAAACATAATTTAAACCAGCAGATAGTAGTGTTTGACTTCTAGGAGCTATTAACGGAGTAGATGGATCATAAGCTCCTAATGGTTTTCCAGTTATAGGATCAACTCCAACCCATTCATAAACACGACCATTGGCATTGGTTAATTTTAAATTATAATGACCTTTCCCAGGACCTAAATCTGTGAAAGTAGCTTGATAGGCAGAACTATCTGCCATAGAATCAAAGACTAATATTTTGAATGGTGTGTTTTTTCCTTGTATAACGATTACCGTATCTACAATTCTATAATAGACTCTATTTAATGAAAAATTTAAACCGGCTTTAACAATACTTGATCGGACGGCAGAATTATAATTGTCTCCACTTAATTGCAAAATATGTTGATCTAATGAATCCAGATCTGTAGCTATAGCTGGTTTTTTACTATCTTTTTCATTAAACACATTGAAAAATCCATTCCACCCACCTTTTGAAACAGAACCTTGATAGACATAAATTGATCTTAAATAATTTTGATCAGAGTATTCATATTCAATTACAATGCGAGATTGATCGGTGACCAGGCGACGTGTCGTAAATTTTATTTCACCAAGGTTGTAGTCAATAATATAATCTGCATCATCCCCTCTAACAAGGATTTGGCCATCCAGGCTGACCTTCTCAGTTCCTGCAAGAATAATAATAAATGATTCACCGTCCCGACCATTGAGTCTATAAGGTCCTTGGTTACCATTCTTTACTTTCAATTCGAAACGATTGAATTTACCTTTAGAGATTCCGATAGCAGTTTTATGTTTAAATTGGAGCGAATGTTTGGTATGTCCATATTCTAAAAGGCCACCTTTAGATCGTTTATCATAATTTTGAAAATAACCATAGGGTTTGTTGATTTCAATATCACCAGCTGTTAAGGAAAATTGATTTTTTTTAAGTTGAATAAATAACCTATCGAATTCTTGTATTTGACGGGTATTACCTTCTGGTTGAACGGGAATTTGATTATCTGATATGGCGCCGGTTAATTTTATACCATCACCTAAATCACCACTTAGTTGAAGGTTCAAGGATGAATTGAGAACAAGGGATTGATTATTTCCAATTGAGAATCCACGAGAATAATTACCTGAATAATCAATATCTGAATTATCCCACCAATCTCTGCTTCTTTTTAATTCAATGCCTTGCAAAGCATACTCTGGAATAATATTAGATTGATGAAGGCTGGAATCATATAAGAAATAGGGTTTATTTATACGAATAGGTATCGTTCTAAATTGTACTCGCAAGGTATCTACATCCACTAAATTATTGAAATACAATGTATTATCAATAAATTGGTAGTTGTTTTTATTCAAAGGCAAAGTATCATCGTCTTTAAAAACTTCTAAATTATCAGAATAGATCCATAGGCTGTCTCCTAAAAACAATGTATCTGAAAATGGTATTTTGATGATTTTTAGTGGATTGATTTGTGAGTGTACATAGGAATTTAAATTAAAGAGGCAAAGCCCAATGCCTATCCATTGTATACTAAATTTAGTTAGAAGTCTATTCACAGCATCAAAGATCAACAACTATTTTATATATTAATAATAAATTATATATGTTAAAATTTATTTTTGCAGATGATTAATGCATACCTTTGTAATTATAAGGAAATTCATATTATGATTAAACGTCTATCACTCCTAATTTTACTTGTTTTAAGTGTTCTATTTATTAACGCACAAGCTAAGCGTTATATTTTTATGGAACACTTTACAAATACCTGGTGCAGTATTTGTGGTTCCCAAAACCCTAAGTTTTATTCTGTTCTAAAAAACTATGAAGGTAATTATCATCACATGACTATTCACCCTTCATTTCCATATAATCAATGCCCGTTGTATAATGCCAATAAGACAGAGAATTCTTTAAGAGCAAATTACTATAGTGTTTCTTCTACACCAACTGTTGTTATCAATGGATTAACATCAAAATCAGCAAGCTCAGTTAATGCGGCATATTTAAACACTGAGCTAGGTAAAACTTCTCCAATTCAGCTAATTGTCAAAGAAACGGGGACCAGTAATCGTTCAATTTCTGTAGAAGTGCTTACATTGGGGAATAAACCCGCTGGTACTTACAAAATTTATGCAGCCGCCCTTGAAAAAGTACTCAATTTTAATGCCCAAAATGGAGAAAAAGTCCACCAAAATGTTTTCCGGAAGTTTGTAAGTTCTGCTGATGGAGATGTAATTAATTTGGCCGAGACAGGTGGAGTGATCAATTTGAATTATAATTTAAACATAGATCCTACTTGGGTGGAATCTCAAATGTATGTGTTAGTATGGGTTCAAAATATTAACACTAAAGAAGTGATGAACTCTGGGAATAAATTCGACATAACAAGTTCTGTAAGTTCGCCAATTTATACTAATTTTCAAATTTTGACCAATCCAGTCAAACAAAATTTAGTGGTGCAATTAGACAGACCTATAACTGGTGAATATATAATATCTAATATTATGGGACAAACCATAGAACATGGGTATTTACCTACAAATTCTAACAGACTTGATGTTTTGGTTTCTAATTATAAGAAGGGAATGTATTTAGTAAGAATCCAAAGTGGAAACCTTAAGACAACCAAACGTTGGGTCAAAGATTAGGCGATAGTATTAAGTAAAATATTAAGCCCGATTGTTTACAGTTGGGCTTTTTTTATGTTTAAAACCTGGATATTGTGAGTGTATTACTATTCAATGATTTTACTTTAGTTAAGAGTCCTATAAGAGTTAAATTACTGAAAAATGATAAGATTAAGTCAGATTATTTTCCACCAGATACTATTACAAATCCCCTAAAAAAGTAATTAAATGGTAATTATTCATGACAAACTGAGGTAATACCATTCAATCTTTGTCATTATGTCATATATTTCTAGTATGGCACATCCTTTGACAAGGCCTAATAGAATAAAATTATTAGATATGCAATCAGGTAAAATTTCGGTACAGTCAGAAAATATTTTTCCAATTATTAAAAAATTTCTTTATTCTGAACAAGAAATATTTCTCAGAGAGTTAATCTCCAATGCAGTGGATGCAACTACAAAGCTCAAAACCCTGTCTAATAGGGGTGAGGTCAAGGGTGAATTGACCAATTTAAACATTGAAATTATCGCGGATAGTGAGGCTAAAACATTGACAATTCGTGACCGGGGGATTGGAATGACTGAAGAAGAAGTCAATAAATATTTAAACCAAGTTGCTTTTTCTTCTGCACAAGAATTCATGGATAAATATAAGGATGAGGCTAGTATTATTGGACATTTCGGATTGGGTTTTTACTCTGCCTTTATGGTATCAGATAAGGTAGAAGTTGTAACTAAATCGTATAAAGAAAATAGTGTTGGGGTGAAGTGGACCTGTAATGGAGAAACAGATTATACTATTGAAAATGTGGAAAAAACGGAACGAGGTACTGATATTATTTTATTCTTAAACGAAGAATGTCAAATTTATTTAGAAAATCAACGTCTTGCTACTTTACTTGAAAAATTTTGTAAGTTTTTACCCATTCCAATTCAACTTGGAACAACTAAAGAAAAAATAAAAGAAGGTGAGGTAGAACAAGAAATTGAAATACCAAATATTATTAACAATCCCAATCCATTGTGGAAAAAATCTCCAGCTGAAATTTCGGATCAGGAATACAAGGATTTTTATAATGAATTATATCCATATGCTGGAGATCCGATGTTCTGGATTCATTTAAATATAGATTATCCTTTTAATTTGACTGGAATATTATATTTTCCTAAGATTAAAAATCAATTTGAAATTCAAAAAAACAAAATTCATTTATATTGTAACCAAGTTTTTGTAACTGATGATGTTAAGGAGATCGTACCAGAATTTTTGATGTTGCTCCATGGTGTAATTGATTCGCCGGATATTCCTTTGAATGTCTCAAGATCCTATTTACAAACCGATTCAAATGTTCGAAAAATCACTGGATACATCACTAAGAAAGTTGCAGAAAAATTAGGTGATTTATTCAAGAATGATAGAGTTGATTTTGAAAAGAAATGGGAAGATATCGGTACGTTTATTAAATACGGAATTATATCTGATGAAAAATTTGCTGAAAAAGCCATTTCATATGCTTTAATAAAAAATGTTGATAATCATTTTTTTACCTTAGATGAATTCAAAGAAAAAACTAAAGCACTTCAAGTAGATAAAAATAACCGACATATAGCTCTTTATACCAATGACCTAAAAAAATATTATTCTGCATTAGAACAATGTAAAGAACGCGCCTATGAAGTTCTTGTTTTGGATCATATAATTGACAATCACTTCATTCAACATTTAGAGTATAAGTTTGAATTATCTTTCAAGCGAATTGATTCTGATTCTGTGGATTTACTTATTGAAAAGGATGAAAAAATAGAATCGGTATTATCCGAAGATGACCAAAACAAACTCAAAGAATTATTCAAAGGAATATCATTAAACAAAGCCCAGGATACACAAATTAAAGCCTTGTCACCAAACGATCCACCTGTTCAATTAGTACGCCCCGAATTTATGCGAAGAATGTCTGAGATGCAGCAAATGATGCACATGATGAAAGGAGATGGTGAAGATTTGTTTAAAGAAAGTTATACTGCAATAGTAAATTCAAATCATCCATTGGTAGCAAAGAAATTAATAGATAGTAAAACTGAGGAAGAGAAAAATGAAATGGCTTCTTATTTATTTCAATTGGCATTATTGGAACAGCACATGTTAAATGGAAACGATTTAACTCAATTTATCAAACAACGATTGAGCCATTTGTAAAATTAATCTAATATCAAGTGGTCATCCTTTCCTAAAGCTTTATATTTTCCTTTTGAAAATTGGGTGCCATTGAATATTAATTTATTTTTTAAGTTTGCTTTTTGTTCAGCATCCAACTGTTCAAATTCTAAACACTTTACAGAGCAGCAATGGCTATATTTTTCTGCACAAACATCACATTGGATAAATAGAATATGGCATTGATCATTTAAACAATTTACATGACGATCGCTAGGATTACCACATTGATGACAAGTACTAATAATGGTTTCAGAGATTCGTTCTCCTAGGCGTTCATCAAAAACAAAATTTTTACCAATAAATTTGTTTTTAATTCCTAGGGATTTTATCTGATTTGTATATTCAATAATACCACCATCTAACTGGTAGACATTCTTAAAGCCAAGATGTTTCATATAGGCCGATGCTTTTTCACATCTTATGCCACCTGTACAATACATGACTATGTGTTGGTCCTTTTTATCTTCCAGCATGTTGGCAACAGTTGGTAAGGCTTCTCTAAAGGTGGACACATCCGGAGTTAAAGCATTTTCAAATTTTCCCACTTCGCTTTCATAATGATTTCGCATATCAACTACAATGGTATCTAATTGATCAGTGAGTTCGTTAAATTCTACTGCATTTAAATGCTTACCAGATTTAGAGGCATCAAATTGTAAATCAGAAAGGCCATCAGCTACAATTTTGTTTCTGACTTTAATTTTAAGTTTAAAAAAACTTTTACCATTGTCTTCAATTGCTATATTTAATCGAATATTTTTTAAATATTCAATTTCATTCAGTTTGTTTTTAAATTCGTTGAGACGTTCAGTAGGAACTGAGATTTGACCATTTATTCCTTCATGTGCTAAATAAATTCGACCTAAAACATTTATAGAAGATAATATGGTATAAAGGTGATCTCTAAACAACCACGGATTTGGGATATTTACATATCTATAAAAGGATAAAGTGGTACGAAGTTCTTTACTTTGAAGCATGTTTTGAATAAGAACTTCACGATTGATTTTATTGTAAAGAATTTCCGCCATTTTAATATTGATCAAAAATGTTTTGTAATTATTCTTTAATCCAAACTAACTGTGCATTTGTATTTTTAATTTTAATAACATATGCTGATGGTATTAAATGGGATATATCTAAAATTGTAGTTTCATTAAAAATTGGTTTTTCATAAATTAGGGTACCTAATAAATTGAAAATTTGTAATATTTGGGATTGGTGTTCTTTGGTTGTTTTAATTAAAATATTTTGACGTGCCGGATTAGGTGAAATGCTTAAACCAAATTTATTTTTTTGTTCGTCTTCAGCTTTTAATATTATTGCCCTTCTTACTGCGGCATCAGCTTGAATTTTTCCAAATCCATAAACATGATTGGGAATGGCGTTATTTTGAAAACTATCACAAGTTGTATTTGACTCTTGATATCTTGCTGTCATTTCTATAATATCTTCGATGACCTCAACTTTGCCTGCAAGAGACGGATTGGCGCTAATGATTAAGGCTACTAAACCCGCCACATGTGGTCCAGCCATACTTGTACCATTCCAAGCTTGGAAACTTCCATCTAAAACTTGTGAAACTACGTCTGAACCAGGAGCAACTACATTTGGTTTTATTCGATTACTACCATCTATTTTGACCGGACCAATACTACTAAAGTTACTGATTGTGTCATTTATGGCAAAAGAACCAACGACAAAACTTTCTTCAAACATTGCAGGTGGATTAGCGATTGTACCGCATGATTGACCATCATTTCCGGCAGAAACTACAACGACGATTCCCGCTTTTCTTAAGTTGATGATTACTTGTTGCATTAATTTGAAATTTGAGGTATCGCAACCTTCATCTTTACTACAGTACCAACTGTTGTTAATTACATGAGGAGCAAGTTCTGGCTTTGGATTATTTCCATCTAAATCGGTTGGAGCCAAGAAAAATTCAAAACATTCAATATAAGTTGATGGAGCACCATTTCCTCTTTCCATATTGCGACATCCAATCCATTTTGCTTTCGGAGCAATGCCAAACCAATCGTCATCTGTTCTGCCTGTCATGGTTCCCATAGTATGAGATCCATGTCCATGATCGTCACATGGCTCTTTCAAGCTTAATCCGCAAGGATTGAGAGTATCAGAGCTTAGGGGACTTATTTTGTGAACACCATCATGCCAATTATAGTTATGATCTACACTTGTTCCGTTCCAGCCACGATATTTTGACTTTATACCAGGCAAATCCCAGCGATATCCGGTATCTTCTCCAGCCACTGTAACGCCTTGTCCTTCGTAACCTAAATTCCACACTAAATCTGCACCAATTCTTTGGATCCCCCAAGTAACATTTGGTCCTCTGCTTTGGAGTTGTAAAGCGGAATGATCCAGAGTGGGTTCAACAGTATAATTTTCATCATAAAGTATTCGATCAATTTCATTCATCCTTGCAAGTTCAATTATCTGTTCTTTGTTCAATTGAGTATGAATGGCATTGATGATATAGAAAGATTTAAAACTTAAGCCTAAGCTATTGAGTTTTTCTATAATGTTGATTTGATAGGTTTGAGCCGTTTGAATTAATTGTTGATAAACATATTGACCTTTTTGTTCTTTGGACCAATCTGCATTAAGACCGGAAAGATTGGATTGATGCTTTAAATACAACAAAACATCTACCGTATTTTGATTTTTAAGTTTTTCTAAAATTTTTGGAGCAATTTTATGTTCCTGAGCATTTAGTAAAACGAAATTAAAAAAAAATATTAGGAGAAATTTAAAAAAGTTCATGATTTTTTATATTTGATGCAAAGTTATAAAGACTATAGAATTATTAAGACTTTTGATAAATTATCTTTTATAAAAAGACATAAGCTAAATTAACAGCTTATTCGTAATAAGTATCTAAATATATAGAAAATAGATGAATTTTTGAAACAAGAATAATTATCTCCACATTAAATAGAAGTATTCATTTGAACGAAATTAAATTAAAATTTCTTCAATAAATCAATACCTTTCCAAATCTATTAATTTATTTTCACAATTCTTTTTTGACTAATGTGTTGATTATTTTCATCACTCAACATTATCATATATACCCCTGAATTCAAATGTTCTAAATTAATATTTTTTGTTTTATTCCCTAGAACTAAATAATCATGGCTTACTAAATTTCCATTTATATCATAAATTTTGTAAACTATATTTAGAATTAAAGTAGAATAAATACTTAAACTGTTTTGGAATGGGTTAGGATAAATTTGGATATTATTTGAAAATAGATCCTGATTATCTACGATATTTTCATCAATAAGACCATTGCAATCGTTATCTATACTATCTAATTTTTCCTTAGCACCCGGATGAATAGCAGGATTTAAATCATCACAGTCAAGTTCATTTTCAACATATCCATAAATTCCATCTTCAAAACAAGTATCTATAAAATTATTTTTGGAACCAAAACCATCCCTGTCTTTATCAAGGTAGTATCTAATTTTTTTCAATGATTCATCTATTAATCCATCACAATCATTGTCAAAACCATCACACAATTCGGAGGCATTTGGAAATATAAATGGATTTAAATCATTACAATCTGTACTGTCATTAACGTATCCTGTAATTGGTGAACTATTGCAAATATCTACATAATGAATGACATCACCGTATCCGTCTTTGTCAACATCCTCATAATATCTGTATTTTGAAAAGTTTTCATCCACTTGGCCATCACAATTATTATCCATACCATCACAAATTTCTGTTGCAATCGGGTTGATGTTTTTGTTTGTATCATCACAATCTGTAAAATCCATGACAAAACCTTGTATAGGTGTATTTACGCAGACATCAAAAAAGATATTTATATTCCCAAACCCATCTCCATCCTTATCTTGATAAAATCTAAACTGTTGTAAGTTATTGTCTATTTTACCATCACAATTATTATCTATACCATCACATACTTCAGGACTTCCTGGATTTATTTTGGAATCATTGTCATTGCAGTCTAAATCATTTTCAACATATAGTCCAAAAGTATTAGGAGCACAAGTATCAATTAAGAGCATAGGATTTCCATAACCGTCTCCATCTGCATCTAAATAATATCTAAATATTTGCAGTGAATCATCAATCAATCCATCACAATCATTATCAATTAAATCACATTTTTCAATAGCCAATGGGTTAATTAAACTATTATTGTCATCACAATCTGAATGGTCAAAAACAAAACCTTCGAATGGGGGTACAACGCAAGTGTCAAAACCTAATGTGCCATCTCCAAAACCATCATGATCCAAATCCGGATAATAACGGTATATTCTAAGACTATCATCGATCATACCATCGCAATCGTTATCTATACCATCGCAAACTTCAATTGCACCTGGATTAGCATTTGGATTGTTGTCATTACAATCTAAATAGTTTATAACATATCCTGCTAATACCATATTACGACAAGTGTCTACAAAATGACTCAAATCTCCAAATCCATCACCATCAGCATCTTTGAAATATCTATAAAGAGATAAACTATCATCAATCATCCCATCGCAATCATTATCTAATCCGTCACAAATCTCATTAACACCCGGATGAATCTGATCATTATGATCATCACAATCTTCATAACTGTAATATCCATCTTGATCATCATCATTATAAAATAAGTTTTTTGCTTTGATGAATGATTCTTTACTAATTTCCATACCAATAAATCTTCCAGGAATATCATCTACAGGTGGATGAATTCCTCCCCAAATTCTAGAAAGGCTGCATTGGTCAGAGGCATCCCGGTATGTGGCCCATTGCAGCGTTAAATCAACACTGGGGCCATCTTCAAAAACTAAAAATTCATTTTTCTTAACTTGGAATTGGGACATTCCTCCTGGGAAATATGGATCACCGGTAAATTCGGTCAAAATTTCAGCTGACGTTCTTGAAAAAGTAGAATGTCCGGAAATATAACCTGCAAAAGGTGGTGTAACGAAGGTTGGGCGCTGATATGGGACCCAATTTTCTGCTAAAATCCATCCCGTTCCAGCTTCATCTGTTAACGGATTAGTAATAAAATTGGATCCTCTCCAGGCATATAACTTTATTTTATTGACATTAATATTATTCGGGCCTGCCAAAGAATCTCCTAATTGTACAAGTTCAATGTGTCCAGGAACTAATTTTATTCCACCAGGATGGTACCTAGGCAATAAGGTATCAGAACTTTGACCTAAATCCGACATTTTCCTAATCGATGAAATGGGTCTCACATAATCATACCAACCTTTTAAAGCCCATGCAGTAATTGCAGCATCATGTACACCACCACCCAATGTAAGATAACCTTTGATATCCCATTCTAAATCAGATAATATTGGACCTTTACCGTTGAATTGTTTTTTAGTGTCCGGATGATCAGATACATAATTGAAGACTGTAAACCAATGACCAGGAGGTGTTTCAGAATTTGGGCCATCTGCCCAGAATTCAGCTAACGCGCGGGTATAGTCTCCTCTGGGAACAATTTGTGGTGTGTATGGCAATCCCGTTTTTGGATTTACTGAATAACCTTTGCCAGGATCTCCTCCTTCGTTAAAATTATAAAAATCCTTATATTCAGAAGGATTGGTAGGATAATGTTGAATATTACCTGAAGATGCAGGTGAAATATCCCACATAACACTATCCTTAGGGTCCAAGTGGCCCGACCAAGATGCAACCAATCCAAAATTCCATTGATATTCTTCAGATTTTGGAGTAATCATAGTTGTGTCTAGGTAAGGAGGAGCTCCAGGATCATGATAAACGAAATAACCACTATTATTTCTAACATAACGTTTTCTGGTATTCAAATCCAAGGCAAATGGGTTTACTTTTCCCCATTCCGGACTTAAAAATCCTGGAGTATTTCCAGGAATTACATTTCCATTTTGATCGATGAAAATTTCCAAAGTAAGGGGTTGCCACCTATTTGGATTAGAAATTCTTGGATTTCCAGGTTGTGCAACGATCAAAGGTGGGTTAGAAACTTGATAGAATGAATTTGCATAATTATTAGCTTCATTAGCACCATCTTGCATACCATAATCTATAACGCATTGAGCTATATAATTACCTAGAGCTGCTGCTGAACCTGTCGAATAGTCCATTGATGTAAAAGTAGTATCATAACCAAGGCTATTAAACAAGGCATTAAACTTATATTTAGTTTCAGTTAAATAATTTGGCGAGCGTTTATATTTTTGATGTAATAGTTTGTAAGCTGCATAGCTTATTGCTTCATCCCGAGCTTTGTTTCTATCAGTAGGAATGGTGAATCCATTAAAAGGACACTCAAAACCTTGTACATTTTTGCCTAAAAGATAGGTTTCCGCAATGGTGTCAAATACTGCCCACGCGTCATACATAGCTATTGAGACATGAAATAAATTTCTTGCCTGAACAGTAGGTCTTCCCAGATCTTTTCTGATGGCAGATAATTGAGCTTCATTCCAAATTCTTGCAACTGAATGTTGAGAATAAAGAGATGATACATATATCAGTATGCAAAAAAAACTAATAGTTAGTCTCATTTTTAAAGAAATTTAAATTAATAATTCAGAAATTCAATAAACAATGGAATAATTCATGTGGTAGGTTAAACAAAGTTAAACCAATACCATGAATTTTTATAAAATTAAGTAAATTGATTTAGTTCTGCTAAATCAGAGGATTATAAGGCATTAATAGTTTCTAAAATGTTATTTGTCTTTAGTAGCAATCTTATATAAGATCCATCCCATAAATGCAAAAAACAACACGCCCAAAATATGATAACCATTCTGACCAAACGCGTCTACGATACCATGTTCTGCGCTCCAAGGTGCAATAGCGTTTGCTATGCCTTCATTTACTGTTAAAAGAGCTACAATGACTCCAGCTAAAGCACCACCAGCAACCAATCCAGTTGCAAATAGGCTTCCTTTTCCTAATTCAGCATCCTCTGCAGATAAGTTTTTTCGACTGGCTCTCCAATCAACAAGACCTTTTATTGCGCCGCCAATAAAAATTGGCAAGGTAGTCGACAATGGTAAGTATAAACCGACAGCAAATGATAACGCTTTGACTTGGCACAATTCAACCACTATAGCAATAAAAACGCCACATAAAACAAAAGTCCAATCCAGGTTAAAAGATAGCAGACCCTTAATTAAAGTTGCCATCAAAGTAGCTTGGGGTGCGGCATATTTTTCACCAATAGCATGTGTAATTCCTCTGGCGGCCATTTCTGCGGTTGGAGTATCAAGATATTTAACTGTAAATCCAATAACTATTGATGAAAAAATAGCACCTATAAATAGTGCTAGTTGTTGATAGCGAGGAGTAGCTCCAATTAAATAACCCGTTTTGAGATCTTGGGAAGTAGCTCCTGCATTTGCAGCAGCGATGCATATCATACCTCCAATAACCAAAGCCATTGGTTCAAAAACTTTACCGGTCCAACCAACGGCAATGAAGATCAGTGCAGTTCCCATTATTGTTGCAATGGTCATCCCTGAAATAGGATTATTACTTGAACCAATTATTCCTACAATTCTACTTGATACGGTAACAAAGAAAAATCCGAAAACTATTATTAAAATGCCAATTAGCAGTTTGCTTATAATGGAAGTTCCTGGAATTTGAGGAAGAACAGCCATTAATAAAACAAGTGCAAGCGAACCAAAAAGTACTACTTTGAAGGACAAATCATCTTCGGTTCTAAGCACACCGCCTACCGTTTTTTCTTTCATAGAACTAATGCTTTCTTTAAAAGATGAAACAATTGTTGGTATTGTTTTTAAAAGCGTTATAAATCCTCCAGCAGCAACGGCGCCTGCACCAATTTGTCGAATATAGGCGCGATAAACTGCTTCAGCTGTATTTCCCATGGTATGAGTTACTGGATCCCAACCGAAACGAGCACTTGGCTGTTTAATATCTAATAAATTTAATTTTGCCAGTTGAGCTGCAATGACATCGGGTGCCACTAAATAAGAAAGTAAAGGA
Source organism: Saprospiraceae bacterium (assembly GCA_044228225.1). GTDB lineage: Bacteria > Bacteroidota > Bacteroidia > Chitinophagales > Saprospiraceae > Vicinibacter. The sequence goes on from JBGAVH010000018.1 coordinate 18,747, forward strand.
ATCAAACCTAAAGAAGCCATAATCCCACCAGCAACAAGTACCCCAGCTATTTTTGGACCAATAATGTAACCTACACCCAAATATTCAGGTGTGATTTCACTGCTAACTACAGCTGAAGGAAAATATTTATTCATTTGTTGTGTACCCCAAGAAGGAAGTTCGGAAATGATATGGAATACTTTTTGAAAAATAGCATAAATCATAGCGAACCCTAATCCATAAAATGCACTTTTCGCAAAGTCTCCACCTTTTTCCCCGGCAATTAGTACTTGTGCACAGGCTGTTCCTTCAGGATAAGGTAGTGTATCGTGTTCTTTAACAATTAACGACCGTCTTAAAGGAATCATCATTAAAGTTCCAAGAACTCCTCCAAATACAGCTAATGTGAAAATAGTCCAATATTGAAAATGAACAGCGCCCGAATTTGGATCTGAAAGGAATAGAAATGCCGGCAAGGTAAAAACTACACCCGCGGCAATAGATTCACCTGCAGACCCTGTAGTTTGAATAATATTATTTTCTAAAATGGTAGTTCCTAAGAATCTTTTTCCTAAAGAAATAGCTAAAACAGCTATTGGAATTGAAGCAGAAACTGTTAAACCTGCTTTTAGGGCAAGATAGACTGTTGATGCACCAAAAATCACCCCAAAAAGTACACCTAATAAGATTGCCTTAATTGTAAATTCAGGCATTGAGATATTAGGATCTACAAAAGGCTTAAACTGTTTAACTGATTGGTTTTCCATATTTTTCTATTGGTCTGTCCGATAAAGATAAAACGAAATAGAAATTTTGGAAATTATTTTTTAGGAGGCAGTTGCTAGTATTTCCTTTACTAATGCTGAAATAGCCTTTCCATCTGCTTTCCCAGCAAGTTTTTGTGTAGCAGCACCCATAACTTTTCCCATATCAGAAGGACTTTTAGCCCCTAATTGGTTTATAATTTCTGTAATAACAGTTCTTAATTCTGCTTCGGAAAGTTGGGCAGGAAGATATTTACTAATAACATCAATTTCATCTCGTTCAATTTGAGCTAAATCCTGTCGACCTTGCTTTTCATAGATTTCGAGGGATTCCCGACGCTGTTTGACCAGCTTTTGAACAATCTGAATACCTCTTTCTTCAGTTAAATCCAACCCTGATCCATCAGTATTAGCTAACAAGATCGCAGCTTTGATGGCACGTATACCCCTAAGTCCTGTCTCATTTTTGGCTTTCATAGCCTCTTTTAAATCATTGTTTATGATATCTATAAAACCCATATAAAATTTATTTTATCATTTAAAATATTATTCCAGAATAAGAGAAGAATTCAAATAGGGCTTAATTTGTTCAACAAGTACAAGATAATCTTGGGGTAAAAGGTTTTCAGCACGTTGGTCAAAGAAAGCATCTTCCAGGATACTTGGGTCTGATATGATTGTTTTTAAGTTATTTCTAAGTGTTTTTCTTCGAGAATGAAAAGCAATTTTTACTAGGGTTTTGGTTTTATTAAATAAATCATCACTTATTGATTTTGTATTTCTATGAAGAATTAGAAAGGATGATACTACCCTTGGTGGAGGGGAAAAATTATTAGGTCCAATATCAAATAATATTTTTCCATGGTACCTTAAGGAAGTAAGAACAGATATAATTCCGTAATCTTTGCTACCCGGTACAGCCAATATTCTTTTTGCCATTTCTTTTTGGAACATACCAAGCATAATTGGGATTTGATCAGTGTTGTCCAACATTTTGAAGACGATTTGCGACGATATATTGTAAGGAAAATTACCACATAATAAAAAGGCTTGTTGATCAAAAAATTGTTTTAAATCAACTTGAAGAAAATCTGCTTGAATAATTTGATCTCTATTATTGGGATAGTTTTGATGTAAATATTCGACCATATCGTGATCCGCATCAATAGCAATAAAATGATCAGTTTTATTCAACAATTGTGATGTAATCGCTCCTTTACCAGGACCAATTTCCATAATTCGTTCAGGTGATTCAGCTAATATAGCAGCGGCTATTCTATCAATTACCTTTTTTTGAATCAGGAAATGTTGCCCATAGGATTTTTTAGCTTTCAATAAGATGCATTTGGAAGTAAAGGTATAAATTGTGCAATGAGTTTTGGCTTTAAAATCAAAAAGAGCCTATTTGGTATTTGTTAAATAAAGCTAATTTGTTTTAAAAAACTTGAAATGGTTATATATTGCACCATCTAAAACAAGATATTATGAATAAATTTATACCCTTAATCATTATATTTGCGATTTTTTCGTTAAAAGCTCAAGTTACATATAACAATTTTCCAAAAATCGGAGATGCGCAAATTTATAAGCAATTAGATCATCAATTGCTTGATTTAAATATGGTTTCTGATACAGGTGCTAATAAAACTTGGGACTTTAGTTTAGCTGATGTTTTTACATTTGGAGCAGATACCAGTTTTGTTATTGATCCAGCTAATGCTCCCCATTCCAATTTATTTAAAAACGCTACATATGCAATCCAGGAGGATATGAAGAGTTTGCAACATTTGATTTTTTTGAAGTAAAAAATGATAGAATTAATCTTTTAGGAGAAAGTGATTATTCTAATGATCCGCCACTAAAATTTAATTCAGGGTACCTAAGTTTGAAATTACCACTTATTTATGGAACTTCAGAAGAAGATACAGCGAACTTAAGTTCCTCAAAACAGGATGCAGAATTTAAAGAAGTGCATCACGTTAAAGGTTGGGGTACTATGAAAACACCTACGGGCAGCTTTCCTTGCATTCAAGTCATTAAGAATTCTTTTTATATCATTAGTGAGTCAGGGATACCCGTTATAAATCAAACAGATGTAACTTATGAGTGGTATTCTCCTCAGTATAGATCTCCGATTGCATTTTACAGTAGTACAGAATCCGAAGATTTTTTTGGTAATGTTTCAAATGATACTGTAGCTTTCTTTCTTAAAAACACCGTTGTTGGTGTAAATAAGGTAGATTTTGTAAATATAGGATTGAGTCCCAATCCAGTGACAGATTGGCTAACAATTACACTAGATGATCCAAGTAAAATTGGGTATAACTGGATGATAATCAATTCAGAAGGTAAAATAACTCAAGAAGGAATTATGCATTCAGGACTGGAAAGAATTAATCTCGTTTCAAAGGTGAAAGGAGCATATTTGGTTTATATTTATTCCAAGGACAAAACTTGGGGAATTGAAAAATTTGTGATTCAATAACACAATTAAGAAGGTTTAGACATAATGATAAAGTTGTGATTTGCAATTAAATCTTGCTTTTGTAAAAGAAAATTTGGAATTTACTTGTTCATTTCTTTAGGCTTTATATCTTTGCCCTCCGAAATTAAATAGACGCCTCTTTAGCTCAGTTGGTTAGAGCGTCGGACTGTTAATCCGCAGGTCCTTGGTTCGAGCCCAAGAAGAGGCGCATCAAAAGTGAAAGTCTTGCATATTGCAAGACTTTTTTATTGTCATCTAAAAATTTTTATTAATGAGTATACTTACTGTTGGAACCATGGCTTTTGATACCATAGAAACGCCATATGGAAGGGTTGAAAAGGTCATTGGTGGTGCTTGTACCTATATTAGTTGGGCTGCTTCCTATTGGTGTAACAATATAAATTTAGTGTCTATAGTTGGAGATGATTTTCCGGAGTCTGAGGTAAATCAATTACAAAATAGAGGAGTATCTATGGATGGATTGGTTAGAATTCCAGGTAAAAAGTCTTTTTACTGGTCAGGAAGATATCATCATGACATGAATGGTCGTGATACTTTAACCACAGATCTTAATGTGTTAGCAGACTTTAACCCAATATTGCCGGATGCTTATAAATCAAGTCAATATATCATGTTAGGCAATCTTACACCGGATATTCAACTTTCAGTTTTGGATCAATTAACAACAAAACCCAAATTGGTTGTTTTAGATACTATGAATTTCTGGATGGACATTGCACTAGAAAAATTGATGGAAGTTATTGCCAAGGTAGATGTTTTAACCATTAATGATGAAGAAGCACGACAATTATCAGGTGAGCGATCTTTGGTAAAAGCAGCAGCAAAAATTCATAGTTTTGGCCCGAGATTTTTGATTATTAAGAAGGGAGAACATGGTGCTTTATTATTTCATGATGATAAAATATTTTTTGCTCCAGGTTTGCCTGTTGCAGATGTCATTGACCCAACTGGTGCAGGAGATAGTTTTGCAGGGGGTATGATAGGATATTTAGCCAGAACAGATGATAATAGTTTTCAAAATATGAAAACTGCAATTATTTATGGATCTACTATGGCTTCATTTTGTGTAGAAGATTTTAGTTTATCCAGACTTAGATCGTTAAGTCAAAATGAAATTCATACACGCATTCGGCAATTCGAATCTATGAGTACATATGATGTTAGAGAATTAGATATCATTTCATAAAAAATAATTTGATTCAGTATTTATAAATTGAATCACTTTGGTAAGGTAAAATCAATTAAAAATTTTTAGATTCATAAAATATTATATATTATTTTATGAATAGAGAATGCTAAAATTATTTTGTATTGTTCCGAATAAATTTTTAATGCTAAAATTGTTACAGTGCCTATTTATTTATTAAGGTATTCAGCATTGATTTTGATCTATATGAGTTTGTGTAGATTGGTATTTGGTTTTATTCAAATATTAAACACCCAAACAATAACCCCAATACTTTTTTTAAAATCCATATTTTATGGATTGTATATGGACATATCTATCTATGGATATTTAATGGTCCCATTATGTTTGATTATTTTAATGGGTCATTTATTCAAATGGATAAATATTAAGAAATGCATTTCATTTTACACCTATTTTGTTATTCTCTTAATGGCTACCATTTATGGAATAGATTCAATTTTATATCAGGAATGGGGATTTAGGATTGACGATACATTTTTTAATTATATTGATAAAAGTAATGAGGCAGGAAAATTTATTTCATCAAATGCAGTTGTTTACTTTTTATTTTATGTTACAATTTTTATTGTAATTGGAATATATATTATTAAGTGGATAAGTGCTGTGAAACCATTTAAACTGACAATAAAAAATGGATTGATAATCTTGTTATTAATTCCAATGATGATTATTCCAATTAGGGGAGGATTTGGATTGGCCCCAATGAATCCCGGAAAAGTCTATTACAGTAATAACATGTTTGCAAATCATCTGGCAATACATCCATTATGGAATATAATGTACATGTCATTGCAAAATAGAAAAATGGCCACCATGCCAAATCATATGACTGAATTGGAAGCAAAAGATCATTTTGATACCCTTTTATTAAAAAATAGTAACCATACATTTCAATGGTTAAAAACTCAGGAACCGGATATTTTGCTCATTATATTAGAAAGTTTCACTGCAAATATGTTAGATGCTAAGTATCAAGGAATTGAAATCTTACCAAACCTAAATGTATTAAAGGCACATGGCATTTTTATGAAAAACGCTTATGCAAGTGGTGATAGAACAGATAAGGGATTAGTAGCTATTATAAGTTCATATCCAGCACAGCCTCAAAGTTCGATCATTAAATACCCATCAAAAGCAGAACAACTTCCATCCATTTATAAACAATTAAAAATGAAAAAATATCGATCATCATTTTATTATGGTGGCGATATTTCATTTGCTAGTATGAAATCTTATTTGTTGGGCGCATCAGTGGATCGAATCATTGATAAATACGATTTTGATGCTTCGACATACAATGCTAAATGGGGTGTGCACGACCACATCTTATTCGAGAAGATGACACAAGATTTGTTGAAAGAGCCTAGACCATTTATTATGACTGGACTATCTTTGAGTAGTCACCCACCCTATGATATTCCGGATGCTGATGTTTGGGATGAAAAGGATGAAACAACACTTTTTGTCAACGCCGCACATTATACAGATAAGGCATTAGGGAAAATGGTTGAACAATTAAAACAATCTGAAAGATGGGATTCCTTGCTAATTATTATTGTTGCAGATCATGGTGGAAGATATCCAGATAAAGTAAGCTATTGTGAACCTAAAAAATTTTCAATACCCATCTTATTTACAGGCGGTGCAGTATCATTGGATACCGTTATACAAAGTCATTGTTCTCAGACAGATATTTCAGCTACTCTTTTACGACAAATGAATATTTCATTTGAGACTTTTAAATATAGTCAGGATATTTTTTCACCCCAATATTCGGCATTTGCATATTATGCTTTTAACAATGGAATGGGTTGGATGGACTCAGGTGGTTATAGAATTTATTCTAATGATAAAAAAGATTTTATAGAACAACAAGGTTCATGTTATTTTACAGAAGCATTTATAAAAGCCTATTCGCAAATAGTTCAAAAAGATTTTACAGAAAAATAATTTATAAATTATACTCTTTTGTCAAATTAGCTAATTCAGGAAACCATTTCAGAGTAGAAACTGGATCCATTAATAAAGCATAAATGGCAATAGACGGAAAATGGATACTTTTAGCCCCCAACCAATGCAAGGTTTTTTCAATAGTTGTTTCATGAAGTTTATTCAAAAGCAATTCGCATTGATTTATATCTATGTCAATATCAATCTTCAATATATTAACAAATACTTTGCTCCATTCATATAAGGCAGGGTTAAAATATAATTTAGAATTAGCATAAGCAGCTTGAAGATGCTCTGCTGAATATATCATGACACTATCTTCTTCGTAAGTTTCTGAAATGTGGATCCAATCTTGATTTGGTGTTATAAAAGGATGTGGATAAAACACTGTTCTGATGTATTCATCATATAACGTTGGGTGATTGTAGACTTTTAAGCGTACTGCAGGGCTAAGCGCCATCCATTTAAGTTCTTCTGGCAGTTTTTCAAGTCCCATTTTAATGAATTCATGTTTTTCAAGCATTTTAGCCAATTCCTGAAAAAATTCATTTTTATCATCATTTGGCAAATCTCTTATAAATGGAACAAATTGTTCAAGCCACATTATTTCTTGCTGCTCCAACTTTGGATTAAATTTTGAAAACCACCAATCGTTAATTAAATTTTGGAAGCTCATAATGGCTGCGCAAAGACCAATTAATATAATGATAATAATGGGATTAGGCTCTGAATAGAGGTAAGTAATCCCAAAATAAAGGAGCGTTATAAAAATTGTGGGTATTAGGAAATATCTATATGGCATAGTTTAGCGAAAATATTGATGAAGGAGTAAAAATAATCCAAATAATATTATATTTGCGTCCCTTTTCAAAGCTTAGATAAACTTTATAAAAGGTACCTTAGCTCAGTTGGTAGAGCACAGGACTGAAAATCCTGGTGTCCCTGGTTCGATTCCTGGAGGTACCACTTGAATAAAATCCTGTTCAAAATGGACAGGATTTTATATTTATAGCGGTTTTTGGAAACTATAAGATATATTATTCAACTCCCTGAAGCATTGGGACAAACCTAAATTGGCCAAAGCTCTCTTTTTTCAAACTCCCATCATGAAGTTTATAAACTCTCATCATTGTCTGAGATTGTTTGTGATCATCTAAAGGAATTACTAAAATCCCACCTGGCTTTAATTGATCTATTAATGTTGAAGGAATTTCAGGTACAGCTGCTGTAATCAATATTTTGTCGAATGGAGCAAATCTTGGCAAACCAAGGTAGCCATCTCCAAAAAAGGTACGGATCGATTTATAACCAATTTTGGTTAATAGTTTTTCAGTTTTATCATATAGGGTTTTGTGCCGTTCAATTGTATATACTTTAACTCCCATTTCCAAGAGTACACAAGCTTGGTAGCCTGAACCAGTACCAATTTCTAGGACCTTGTCCTTAGGTTGCAAGTCTAATAACGAGGTTTGAAAGGCTACCGTGTAAGGTTGAGATATGGTTTGATCACAGTCTATAGGAAATGCATTGTCTTTATATGCCCACTCTTCAAATGCTTTATCTAAAAATAAATGACGGGGAACAGTCATTATAGCTTCAAGTACTTGTTTGTTTTGAATTCCTTTTTGACTAAGTTCTAAAACGAGTTGTTTTCGTAAACCTCTTTGTCTGTAATTATCTTCCACCATATTAATTTCGAGGCAAATATATAATAAAAATATTTAATATATATTATTTTTTAATCATTAATTAATACCTTTCACAAAATAATAAGTTGTAGATACTAGTTGGAATTAGTTTTGTATCTATTTGTTAAATATGAGCTAAGGATAGTATTGTTTTGATTAATTTTCGGTTTAATTTAAAAAATGAGTATGTCTAAAATAAAATTTGGAACTGATGGTTGGAGAGCTATAATTGGAGATGAATATACATTATCAAACCTCAGGCGGATTACTTACGGCACCGCCCAATGGATGTTAGAACATGGACTGAAGAGTGTTTTAATAGGGCATGATTGTCGCTTTGGAGGAAGAATGTTTCTTGAAGAAGTCTCCAAAATAATGTGTAACGAAGGTATTCGGGTCTACATTTCAGAAGGAATAACCAGCACGCCAATGATATCTTATGGTGTTTTAAATCATCAAATAGACTTGGGAATTGTTATTACAGCAAGTCATAACCCAGCATTGTACAATGGATTTAAACTTAAATCTGCGTTTGGTGGTCCCACTAGTCCTTCAGATATTGCGAAGATTGAGGTTCTTATTCCTGATGTTTGCGATTATGCAGGTAAGTCTTTTAAAGATTGGTTTATAGATGGCTCCATTCAATTATTGCCAATAAAAGAAGACTATATCAAGCATATTCAAAGAAACTTTGATTTATCAGCTATTCAAAATAATACTATGATAGCTTACGATGCCATGTATGGGGCCGGTCAAGAAGTTATGAAAGAGTTGTTTCCAACTCTTAAAGCGTTTCATTGTGAGTGGAATCCGGGTTTTAACAATACACCGCCTGAACCTATTACAAAAAATCTGAAAGAAATAAGTCAATTTTTAGAATCAAATCCAGGAAAATATATAGCCATTGCTAATGATGGTGACGCTGATCGACTTGCAATGCTAGATTCATATGGAAATGTAATCGATTCTCATCATATATTGATGTTATTACTCCACTATCTTGCAGGGTTTAAAAAATTAAAGGGTAAAATCGTGGTTAGTTTTTCAGTAACCAATAAACTTAAAAAGTTAGCAGATTATTATGGCTTAGAAACTATAGTAACAAAAATAGGATTTAAATATATTGCAGAGTACATGGTTTCGAATGATGTATTAGTGGCTGGAGAAGAATCAGGAGGACTTGCAATAAAAGGTCATATTCCCGAGCGAGATGGAATTTGGATTGGATTAACTATTTTGGAATTTATTGCTAAAACGGGTAAATCCATAACTGAATTAATTCAGGAGATTTATGAAATTACAGGCCAATTTGCATATGACCGATTGGATTTACACCTCTTGCCAGAGCAAATGATAGCACTGAGTAATACCTTAAATCAAAAGAGATTTGATACATGGGACCAATTTAAAGTAATAAATACGGAAACATTAGATGGTTTAAAATATTATTTCGAGCATGATGCATGGCTCATGTTTAGACTTTCAGGAACAGAGCCTGTTTTACGAATTTATGCCCAAGGACGGGACATGATCGAAGTTAAAGCGATTTTAACTGCTGCTCAGAAGGTATTAAATATTTAATCATTGCAGTATGAGGAATATTATCTTCCAAGTATTCGTCTCCAATTGTTTGGAAAGAAAATGATTCATAAAATTTAATAAGATAAGATTGTGCAGAAATTTTAATATGATTTTGAGGAAATAAATTTTCAATATACAATATTGATTTTTGCATAATGCTTTTTCCAAGTCCTTTAGAACGAAAATCAGGATGACTAACGACCCTGCCAATGGAAGAGTAATTCTTGTAAGAAATATCTGGAGGAAGTAACCGCGTATAAGCTAATAATAAATTATCTTGATTGTGGAGCATTAAATGAAATGCATCTTGATCTTTGGAATCTAAATCCTGATATACACATTGTTGTTCTACGATAAATACTTCAGCTCTGAGTTGAAGTATTTGATATAATTCATCAGTGCTAAGTTCATTATATTTTTTTAATGTATAATTCATTATATAACCAATAAGTGGGCTCAATATAATATGTTTAAATTAAATAATGAATATATATATAAATATTTTTTATAAAAATATTTATGAATATAAAATATTTAATGAGATGATTACCTTCGCGCCTTAATTTTTACTTTTGAATTATCAAATCGTATATAACTTATCATATTCAGAAGAGTTAGGTACTTATCTACCAGCTGCATTTATTTGCTCAGCTACTGATGATGGACTTTTAGAATATATGCAAAAACAAGCTTCAATTGAAATTTGTAAAAGTTATGATTTGAATATTAATGATCATGAAGCACTCATTAATCTCTGTCAAGAGCTTTCATTATCTAATATTGAAAATAAATATTCTAAAAATTTAAAAAAGAAAATAAGTTTAGTTAAGCTTCTAGAAGATGAACTCATTAGAACACAGGTTAATAAATGGATAGAAAACAAAAAAAATGAATTTTTACTATTCATTAAGAAATATCAATTCCCAATTTGTAAAAAAATTGAACGCAAAAGTTATGTTCAAAATTTATTATTAGAAAAGACTAATATTGTATTAACTCCTAAAATGTTTTTTAGAAAAACGGATGAGGGAATTAATTATAAATTATTATTGGAATATAATAATGAATACATACCATTGCGCCAAAATGATATTGAATTGGTCTGTGATTTTCCAGCATGGATTATTTTCCAGAAAAGATTGTATCAAATTGATACGATCAATACAAAAAAATTATTACCATTTTTAAATAAGACTGAAATTAATATTCCTGAAAGGATGGTAAAAAATTATTTTGAGAAATTCATTATGGAAGTCATTTCAAAAGTAGATTGCGAAGTTGAAGGTTTTGAAATCAAGACAAGTAACGCTATAACAGAAGTTCAACTCAAAACAACTTTTGATTTTATTCAAGAAATTTGGATTTTAGAAATTTATTACCACTATGATGGAGTTGTTTTTAATTATGCAGATTTGACTTCTAAAAATAATAAATTGTTTTTTGATAGTAACGATCAGATAAGAGTTCGATCAACAATTAGGAATCGGGACAAGGAGATGAAATATGTAAATATTTTGTTGTCATTAAAATTAAATGAAGGACTTAATAAACGGTTTTACATTGAAGGAAATCAATTTCAGATATTTGAATGGATCAGTACCAATAGGGGATATTTAGAAAAGGAATTTAATCTTAATTATATACAAATGGACGAAGGGAAAGTGTGCACTTTTCCACTGAATATTTCATTTGATACCATAACAAGAAATGATTGGTTTGATATTTTTGGTACGGTTACAATTGGGATACATGAAATACCTTTTTCTTCTTTTATAAATCATATAAGAGACAAGAATAGACTTTATAAATTACCCGATCAAACTATTTTTATTCTTCCTGAAGAATGGTTCACCAAGTATGATACCTTATCTCATTATGGAATAATAGAAGATAATCATATAAGAATTGACAAAAGTCAGTATACATTGATAGAAAAGTTTAATAGCATTGAAACTTCAAATATCGATAATGATTCAATCGAAGTTATGCAGGATTATATACCCTCCATAAATTTGAAAGCTCAATTAAGGCCTTATCAAATGGTTGGAGTTAAATGGCTTATTTCACATTATTACAATGGCCTGGGAGCATGCCTTGCAGATGATATGGGATTGGGTAAAACCCTACAAACTATTGCATTATTACTTTTTGTCAAAGAATCACTTGAGGCAAATTCTAGTGCATTAATTAATGTAGATAAACCTAGAGATTTGTTTAGTGATGTTGATCAGCAAAGGAATAATGATTTTTGTAGTTTATTTATATTGCCAGCATCGCTCATATTTAATTGGGAACAGGAATTAAGAAGATTTGCTCCAAGTTTTAGAGTTCTAAATTATAGTGGCATAAATCGAAAAGGTATACAAATAAATCGTAAAGACTACAATATTATATTGACTAGTTACCAAGTTATTATTAGAGATTTTGATTTATTTAACAAAATTAATTTCGACTATGTAATTTGTGATGAAAGCCAACAATTTAAAAACAAAGACTCGAAGACATTTAAAATGCTGCATCAATTAAATGCAAATAATAGAATCTCACTCAGTGGAACTCCAATTGAAAATAGTCTCAAAGACCTATGGTCTCAAATGGAATTTATTAATCCTGGTATATTGGGAACCTATCATTTTTTTAATAAAAGATATATTCAGTCAACTTCAAAAAAGCATGACGGAGGAAATTTAGATGAATTAAAAGAAATAATAAAACCCTATATCTTAAGAAGAAAAAAAGAAGAAGTACTCAAAGAATTACCGGAATTGACAGAACAAATATTTTATTCTGAAATGTCTGAGGAGCAAAATAATTTATACGAAGAAGAAAAATCTGCAGCAAGAAATTGTATTTTGAACATAGAAAATAATGAATCAAAAAGCAAGTTTATTATTTTAAATTCATTATTAAAACTTCGACAAATTGCAAATCACCCAAATTTATTAGATAAAGTAGGCGCGTATACATCTGGTAAATTTGAAGATATTAAAGCATATCTATCTGTATTAGTTCAAGGAGACCATAAAGTGTTAATTTTTAGTTCTTTCACTTCACACCTCGAATTATTAGCTAACTGGTTAAAGTCAGAGCAAATTAAATATTTAAGTTTAACGGGCAACACAAAAGTTTCAGACCGAGAACATATTGTAGATCAATTTCAAAATCAATTGGATATTAAATTATTCCTAATTTCTATAAAAGCGGGTGGCGTAGGTTTGAATTTAACCTCAGCAAGTTATATTGTTATAATGGATCCTTGGTGGAATCCCTATACTGAAAAACAAGCCATTTCAAGAGCACATAGAATGGGACAATCAAAACCTGTTCATGTAATGCGTTTCATCACTAAAAATAGTATTGAACAAAAGATCATTTTGATTCAAAAGGATAAATTAAGTATTTCAGAAGAATTATTAGAAATGGATGAAATGCCATCATGGATATCTGAACACTTAACAGAGTTGATTGATTAAAATGATTTTTATGGAAGCGTAATTTTTGAACAAATAAAATAAATAGACAAGCTTGGTTTAATGTTAATTAGAGGATGTTGAATTTATTATCATTTCTGCGCCTTCTATGCCTACACGTGTCCCAATAGCTACACCCATACCTCCCAATCTGACAGCTAAGCCAATTTGATTATTAACTAATTTGATGATGGGGGATTTAATGGGACCTAAACCCATGATTCCACTCCAATGGTCAGTAATTTCAAATTTCTGATCAAACAAAATATGGTCCTTTACAAAATTAATTAGATAATTAGTTATCTGTGGATTTTTATCTATTGATATTGTATTTTCTGATTCAATATCTAGGTTTCTTCCGCCGCCTATTAAAAGATGTCCATTGATTGTTCTAAAGTAAACGTATCCTTTGTTGAAATGAAAACATCCATTCAGCGAAATAGTCTGTTCGGGTTTAATGACTAACACTTGGTTTCTGGCTGGAATTACATCAATATTTGGGAAGAAATGTTTTGTAAATCCATTTACTGCAATTAGTACTTTTGATGTATGCAATGTAATTTCTGGTTTACAATTTAGTTTTATTTTATTTTCTGTTTGTTCTATTGAATTTACATAAAGACCATTTAATATTTTTCCACCTAATGTTGTAAAGAGGATTGCTAACTGATTTATGAGTTTCATTGGATTGATAACTCCTTCATGTGACGTAGCAATTAAATTAGTAAAACCTTTGAGAGGAAAATGTTTCAGGCGTTGATTATCAAGCTGAAAATAATTTGGAATCTGGATTCTTTTTTCTATTTCTGAATTCAAATATGGTATGTTTTGATAGATTTGTTTAAAATCTAAACTAGAGTCATCAAATACTTCATATCCACCGCATTTTTGGTAATCGATGTTATTTGAATGGTTTCTTTTTAATAAATCATGAATACCAGAATATCTTTTTTCAAATAAACTAAATACCTGTTCAGGTGGATTCAATGTTAGGTCTTCAATCAACTCAGAAGGGCTTCCAAAACATGCAAATCCAGCATTCTTTGTGCTAGCTCCTGATGAAATTAGACCTTGTTCAATAATCAGAACATCAGCTCCAGGTTCCAACTCTAATATTCTTATCCCTGCATTCAAGCCAACTATCCCACTACCAATTATTATGTAGTTACTTTGGTTAAAGTAATGATCTCGTTCCCAATAGCTTAAATTCGAAAACATGATAGTAATTTAAAAAATAAGAATTTCAAACAAAGATCAAGAATATCTTAGATATTTATACAATAATTGTAATTTTATATACTTTTCAAAATTAATTGATAAATAGATAGAACATGATATTGCAAATCAACAACCTCAGCAAACAATATAGTAATGGCGTGCATGCTTTAAATGATATTAACTTAACCATTAATACCGGAATGTTTGGGTTACTTGGGCCGAATGGTGCTGGAAAGTCATCTCTGATGAGGACACTGGCAACGCTTCAAGAAGCAGATAGTGGTTCTGTAAGGCTTGGAGATATTGATGTTTTAAACAATAAGGATGAAGTCAGAAAAGTGCTGGGTTATTTACCTCAAGAATTCGGAGTTTATCCTAGAACATCAGCTATTAATTTATTGGATCATCTAGCATTACTCAAAGGTATTATCTATACTCGAGAGCGAAGAGAAATGGTTATGCATTTACTAGAAAAAGTCAATCTATTTGAGCACAGAAAAAAATCTGTAAGTAGTTATAGTGGTGGTATGCGACAACGTTTTGGAATAGCACAATCGCTTATAGGAAACCCAAAATTAGTTATTGTGGATGAACCAACAGCTGGTTTAGATCCGGGAGAACGAAACCGTTTTTATAATATTCTGAGTGAGATTGGTGAAAACATAATTGTGATTTTGTCCACTCATATTGTCCAAGATGTTAGAGAACTATGTACTCAAATGGCTATAATGGATAAAGGAAAATTATTATTTAGTGGGAATACGGACGAAGCTTTAAATCAAATAAAAGGAAAGGTATGGGAAAGAAAAGTAAATAAAAATGAATTGGAACAATATCAAACGAATTATAAAATTATCTCAAATAAATTAGTTGGTGGTAAGCCATTAATTCATGCTTTTTCAAATACGGAATTACAGGATGATTTTGTACAAGTCGAAGAAAGCTTAGAAGATGTATTTTTTGCCAAATTAAACGAACTCGTTTAACATTTAATTATTAAGGATTTATGTGGAAATTTATACGACACGAATGGAAGTATTGGATTTATTCACCCATGACTTGGATATTCTTTATCATAAATACTTTATTAGTCATGGGAGCAGTGTCGTCAGACAGTATTACCATTGGTGGAGGAGTAGGTAGTGTACACAAAAATGCACCTTTTGTAATTCAAACATATTATGGTGTCATGTCGCTCATTTGTCTCTTAATGACAACAGCATTTATTAATGCTTCTGCAAATAGGGATTTTGAGCATGGTATGTATCAATTTGTATTTTCTTCCCCGATTAAAAAACGAGATTACTATTTTGGAAAATTTATTGGAGCTTCTACCATAGCAATCTTTCCATTATTGGGTGTATCATTAGGAAGTTTAATTGGACCATTAATGCCGTGGGCTCAAGCTGAAAGATATGGAGATGTAATTTGGAGTGGTCATATCCAAGGATTAATCTCATTCGGTATTCCAAATACTATTATTACAGCAGTTTTATTATACACCTTAGCCATAATTTTTAGAAGTAATATGGTTTCATTCATAGGCGCGATGTTGATTTTAATATTTTATATTGTATCTTCAGGATTCACACAAGACCTTGAGAAGGAATGGTTAGCTAATATTCTTGATCCATTTGGATTTAGACCAGAAGGCATCATTGCCAAATACATGACAGTAGATGAAAAAAATATTAATGCAGTACCACTTATTGGCGCATTCCTAATTAACAGAATATTATGGTTAGGAATTAGTTTATTTATATTATTAATTACATATACCAAATTTTCATTTAGTGCAAAAAACCAGAAACCTAAAAAAGAAATTAAAGAAATAGATGTTTCCAATTCAACAACAAAAGCTATAAACCCCCTTTTGCTTACTTATGATAATACGTTTTCATTTTTTAAATTATGGTATTTAATTAAATTCGAGACAAAAGCCATTTTGAAAAACCCAACCTTTATTATTATTGTAATAATAGGTTTATTGAATTTGATTGCTTCCTTAACAAGTTTTACTGGAAGGTACGGAACTGATCAATATCCTGTAACATATGATATCATTGATACCATAAAGGGTTCATTTTATTTATTTCTAATAGCTATTATTACATTTTACACAGGAGTCTTAGTATGGAAAGAACGTGACGTTAAAATAAATGAAATTCAAGACGCCACTCCTATACAAACTTCCATATTTTTTGTTTCAAAAATAATTGCACTCATTGCTTCAGTAGCTTTTATTCTTATGACCACAATGATTATTGGTATCATTGCTCAGACTGCATTTGGATATTATAGGTATCAGCTTGATGTATATATTAACTCTTTATTAATTATGGATTTGTTATCATTTTCATTTTTAATTATTATTGCTTTATTATTTCATTACATGATCAATAATAGATATATAGCTTATTTTGCATTTGTTTCATTTATCATATTAAACCAATTTATTTGGGGTGTTTTAAAAATTAGCACCAATATGGTAAAATTTGGCGCTACACCTACAGTTACTTATTCTGACATGAATGGTTTTGGTCCATTTATACCATCTACAATATGGTTTAATATTTATTGGATAATTTTTTCAATAATTTTAGTTTATATAGTTCTATCATTTTATGTTCGTGGTAAGGAAACAGATTTTAGACAAAGATTAAGATATTCAAATTTTGTATTATCAAAAAATAAAATGGCCATTATTTTGTGGGCTGTTGTTTTTACTTTGTCTTGTGGATTTGTATTTTATAACACAAAAGTTTTGAATACATATGACTCCGAAAAAGAATTGGAAAACAAGCAGGTGGATTATGAAAAAACGTATAAAAAATATGAAAATTTAATACAACCTCGTTTTTACAAATTTAATTATACCATTGATATACTTCCTTACGAAAGAAGCATGACGGCTTCAATTGATGCTTGGGCAATAAATAAATCAAATCAACCCATACAAGAGTTACATTTTAGCATGCCTCAAATACCTGATAGTGTCGACATTATCATTAGTGGAGGCAACTTAAAGCTCAATGATACCAGATTGAATTATAGAATTTATACTTTGGATAAACCTCTGCAACCATCTGATTCTATTTTAATTCAATTTGAAGTTTCCAGATTAACAAAGGGTTTTGAGAATGAAGTTAGTTTTACTCAACTAACACAAAATGGTACTTTTTTCAATAATGGCGATATAACCCCGTCTCTTGGATATGATGCAAATTCTGAAATCAGGGACAAAAACAAGCGAATAAAACTTAAGTTACCGAAGCGGATAAGGATGCCTGGACTAGATGAAAATGATATAAATGCGAGGGCAAATAATTATATAAGTAATGATGCGGATTGGGTTGAAGTTAATACAACCATTAGTACATCATTGGATCAAATTGCAATAGCCCCAGGCAGTTTAATAAAATCCTGGGAAGCCAATGGCAAGAAATATTTCAATTATAAATTAGATGAAAAATCATTGGCTTTCTATTCATTCATTTCTGCAAAATATAAAGTGGCACGAAAAGTTTGGTCTGGGATAGATTTAGAGGTGTATTATATTCCCGAACATGAATATAATGTTCCAAATATGTTAAATTCAATGGAAAAATCATTGGAATATTATACTCAAAATTTTGGAAAATACCACCATAAGCAATGTCGAATCATTGAATTTCCAAGATATTCTAGTTTTGCACAGGCTTTTCCAGGAACGATGCCTTATAGTGAAAGTGTTGGATTTATTGCTGATTTGCGTCAAGTAACAAATAATGATATAGATCAAGTATTTTATATTGTTGCCCATGAAATGGGTCACCAATATTGGGCCCATCAGCTTTGTGGAGCGAATATGCAAGGTAGTGAAATGATGAGTGAAGGATTTGCCCAATATTCAGCATTGATGGTTATGGAAAAGGAATATGGAAAGAACAAAATGAAAAAATTTCTTAAATATGAAATGGATGGATATTTGCGTGGTAGAAGTAGTGAATTTGAAGCTGAAAGACCATTAATGTATACTGAACATCAACAATATATCCATTATCAAAAAGCAAGTGTAATCATGTATGGTTTAAAAGAAATGATCGGAGAAAATAAAGTAAATGAAGCACTTCGAAGTTTACTCGATACTTTTGCATATCGGGATCCACCCTATGCAACTTCTATTTCAGCAGTTAGAGCATTTAGAAAAGTTACTCCGGATAGTTTGCAATATTTAATAAATGATATGTTCGAAAGAATTACTTTATTCTCCAATCGAATGGTTGAAGCCAAATATAAGAAAGTTGGTAACGAATATGAAGTTAACCTTATAACAAACTCTGAAAAATTTTATGCAGATACACTTGGGAAGGAGGTTTCAACACCATTATCTGACTATATAGATATTGGGATTTTTGCAAAATCTGATCATAAGAAAAACCTTGGCGAACCAATACTTATGCAAAGATTAAAATTAGATAAAAAAGAAAATAATTTCACATTTAGAATAAACAAACTTCCATATAATGCTGGTATTGATCCAAATAATTATTTGATTGATAGAATTCCAGATGATAATGTAAAAGTAATTAAAGAAGAATAATTTAAACGTACATCATATAAAATAATTAAAATTGGATATGCAAAAACTAAAATATATGATATTACTTGCTTCATTAAGCATCTTTTTTGGAGCATGTCCATATGAATCTACAGTTCCTATTGATTCACCACAAATAAGAATTGATTCTCAATTGTTGGGTGATTGGAAGGATTCAAAGGATGAAAAAGAACTTTATCAAATCAAGTCATTGGATTCGTTTATTTATGAAATTATAAAATATAACAAAGATGAAAGGGGGGAAACCAAATACAATGCTTATATTTCAGTCATAAATACAACAAAATTTCTCAATTTATGGGAAATCAAGTCAGATCAATCTAATTCAACGTATAATCTGTATAAGATTGAAAAAATGGACTCTAAATTATTAATTATTTCTGAAGTTACAGAAAATATAATCGAAAAATTTACAACTAGTGAAGCATTGAAAATTTTTATTAGTGAAAATATGCATCATAGTTTTTTTTATAACAAAGAAAAAATGAAACTGATACATTACTAAGTTGATTTATTTTTTGAATTCAAATAAATTGCACCATGCTTTTTTATAAATTAAGTAAACTAATAGTAACTTGCTTCTTCAAATTAAAACCTAGATCCATGAAATATTCTTTATCTTTTTTACTTATAATTTTCATTTATTTTTATGGAAATACACAAGATAAAAAACCCATTACCCATGAAGATATGTGGTCACTTAAAAGAGTAGGTTCACCAGAATTAAGCCCTGATGGGAAATGGGTTATTTTTAATGTTACCGAACCTTCTTATGACGAAAAGGAACAAATTAATGATTTATGGATAGTCTCCAGCGATGGAAAGTCCTCACCTAGAAAAATTACTAGTGGAAAAGCCGGAGAAGGAGGGTATACTTGGAATCCTGATGGAACAAAAATAGCCTTTTCTGCTAAAAGAGATGGAGATGAAGAGTCTCAAATTTATATTTTGAATATTAAAGAGGGTGGTGAAGCTCAAAAAATTACAAAACTTTCAAGCGGTGCAAATTCACCTAAATGGAGTCCTGATGGTAATAAAATTATGTTTACTAGTAGTATATATCCAAAATGCTATGAAGACTCAACGAATAAAAAAATGGTGGAGGAGAAAAAGAAAATTAAATATAAGGCACGGGTTTACACCACATTTCCAATTCGCAGTTGGGATAGATGGAATGATGAAAAGCAGAATCATCTTTATATCCAAAGTGCTTCACCAGACAGTGCTGCTAGAAATATTTTTAGAGATGTCCAAATAAGTCAACTTTCAGGATTCAATGCTGCATCAGCAAATTGGAATTTTGATAGCCAATCAATCATTTTTTCAGCCAGCACTGATTTTAACACGAGTGCTTTTCAGGAACCCTCTTCGAATCTGTATGTTGTGTCCATTAATGGAGGTGATGCTAAAGTATTAACAAATGAAATGTATTCATATAGCAATCCTATTATAAGTTCTGATGGAAAATATTTGTTCTGTTTTGGAAATATGATAAACAATAACAAAGTTTATAATATGAATCATCTCATTCGATTTGATTTTCCCGAAATGAAGAATAAAATGATTTTAACTCAAAGACTTGACAGACAGACAAACAACATGACACTACATAAAGATAATATTTATCTAAGTGTTGAAAGTCAGGGAAAAGATATCATATATTCATTACAAGATTCAGCTCTTAAACAATTCAGTAATAGTGCTAATGGGTGTTTTACTAATGTTCGTGTTTCGACAACCGGCACCACTACAATTGTTGCTAATTATGAATCAGGGACTATGCCACCAGAGATTGTAAAGCTTAACCCGGATGGTAGTTTTATTTTTTTAACAAAATTTAATACCGACAAATTATCAACACTTGATTTGGATAATGGTGAAACATTTTGGTTTACCTCTTCACGTGGAAAAAAGATTAGAAATTTATTAATAAAACCTGCAGGCTTTAATCCTCAAAAGAAGTACCCGTTATTTGTAGTAATGCATGGAGGACCAGCTGGTTCCTGGAAAGAAAATTGGTCGTATCGATGGAATTACCAATTACTTGCAAAACCAGGATATATATTACTTTTAACTGATTACACGGGTTCAACAGGTTATGGAGAAAAATTTTCTCAAGATATACAATATGATCCTTTTAAAGGCCCGGGTTTAGAAATTAATGAGGCTGCAGTTGAGGCTATAAAGCGTTATCCATTTATTGATGGATCAAAACAAGCGGCGGGTGGTGCAAGCTATGGAGGACATCTTGCAAATTGGTTACAAGCTACCACAACTCATTATAAATGTTTAATTAGTCATGCAGGTTTAGTAAACAGTGTTTCTCAATGGGGAACAAGCGATGATATTATTGGTCGTGAACGTATGAATGCTGGAGTGCCATGGTCTCAATCAAAAATCTGGAGAGAACAGAATCCTTTTACTTATGCCAATCAATTTAGAACTCCAATGTTAGTTACTGTAGGTGAACTCGATTACAGAGTTCCTGTTAATAATTCAATTGAGAATTGGCATATACTCCAAAGACAAAAAATACCAAGCAAATTAATAGTTTTTCCAGAAGAAAATCATTGGGTTTTAAAGGCTGAGAATAGTCGATTTTTCTATCAGGAATTGCATTCATGGTTAGAAACCTATTTAAAATGATGGTTCAATATATATAAACTATATTAATGCAAATTATTTTTATTGATATTATTGTAAATATTATGGCAAATAGATATTTAAAAATGGTATTGAATTAAAATGGATGCAAGAAAACTTAGATCGATTTTATTTAAGTAAAGAGGAGCCGATTAAAAGTTGTTTAATTGCTCTAAGAGATATTATTCTTTCTTATGATGGGCAAATTGTGAATTCATGGAAATATGGAATGCCATTCTTTTGTTACAATGATAAAATGATTTGTTATTTATGGATTCATCGAAAATATGGCAAACCTTATTTAGGTATTGTAGAGGGTAAATATTTTGATGAACACTATCTGTTATCTGAAAATAGATCAAGAATGAAAATTCTACTAATTGATCCTAATAAAGATTTACCAATCGTAATTATTAAAAATATTTTGAAAAAATTATTGAAATTTTAATAAATTAAATTTATAATATATTATTTTTAGTTTGTTAATTAAAAGAAGCGAAATTATCATGTATAACATTCCATTTCAAGCAATAAATTGGGATCAAGTAGAAAAAATACAATATCATGGTGAAATGGGTATAGCCACTTGGCAGACCTTAGATTTCGATGGCCTTAGAATCAGGATAGTTGAATATTCACCCAATTACAAAGCAGATCATTGGTGCCAAAAAGGACACATTGTACATTGTTTAGAAGGTAGCTTTATATGTAGACATCAAAATCAAAAAATATTTGAACTTAATCGTGGAATGACATATATAGTTTCTGATACTTTAAGTTCTCATCTGTCTATTTCAAAAAATGGTGCCAAATTATTAATTATTGATGGTGAATTCCTGAAATTAAGAATGGAATAAATCATATGAAATAATTTTAAATGAAATCTATTAATTCTTTATTAAAAAAATCGTAAATGACCAAAACCATAGTACAAAAAATCACATTTAAAAATACCACTACCGATGAGCTATATAAGCTATATATGGATGAACAAAAGCATTCTGAAGTCACAGGAAGTAAAGCCAATATAAAACAAAAAGAGGGTACTAACTTTGTTGTATACGATGGATATATAATCGGTAGAAATCTCCAACTTATAAATAATTCATTAATTGTCCAATCCTGGAGAGCAAGCGATTGGGATGATTCAGACATAGACTCTACATTTATTATCTATTTCATTCAACACGATGAAGATGTTGTGATCAATGTTGTACATGCCAATCTCCCAATACAACATGCAGAAAGTATTAGTAAAGGTTGGCATGAATTTTATTGGAAGCCATGGAAATTATATTTAAAAAATGCAAGCATGTATAAATAATTTCTTTGGTCATTAAATCCAGCAATACTAGAAATATACATTTATGGCTAGAATGTTATCATAATTATTCAATTGACGCAATAAAACTATATTATAAGATGGGACTCATTTTATGTGCAGCTCAAACGCGACCGGTGCGGGGAGATATTGATAAAAATTTATTAGATCATTACCATTGGATAGAATTGGCAGCCACTAATGGAGCTCAATTAATCGTATTTCCCGAAATGTCTATTACAGGTTATGAGCGAGAAGAGGCCCATAGGTTCGCTTTTTTAATAGATGATAAAAGACTGGACATATTTAAGAAATTGTCGACAGAAAATAAATTAATCATTATTGCAGGAGCTCCGATTCAAATTAATAATTCCTTGTTTATTGGGTCATTTATTTTTCAACCCAATTCACCAACACTTATATATACAAAGCAATTTCTTCATGATGGAGAAGAGCAGTTCTTTTCTGCTTCACATCATTTTAATCCCACCATTAAATTGGAATCTGAAATCATTCAACTTGCTATTTGTGCGGATATTGATCATTCTATTCACCCTGAGAATGCAGCAAAGAATCATAGTACTTTATATATTCCCAGTATTTTTTTCTCTCCACAAGGAATTCCCAAAGCATACCAATCTTTAGCATTATATTCCAAGAATTATCAAATGAATATTCTAATGTCAAATTATGGTGGTGAATCTTATGGAATGTCAGCGGGTGGGCAAAGCGGATTTTGGAATAATCATGGGCATTGTATTTCTTCTTTAAATGATGTCAATTCAGGACTATTGTTTATAGAAAAAAATGGAGAATCGTGGAGCTCAAAAATAATCTATGAATAGATTATTATTCATCGTTCTATTAAATAGGTTTGAAAGACTAAAGAGCTATTAAATTCAATAAGAATTTTGAACATTAAATAAATAAAATTAGTTTAGATAAGTTAGTCAACCGCAATAGCATTTAATTTTACCTTTCTTAGAAGAATTAAACCACCGATAAAAAATACGGCGAGTGACAGTACACTATATCTCATATTACCAGTAAGATGATCTACTATTCCAAAAATAAATGTTCCACTGACAATTGAAGTATAATATACGGTATCATAAAAACTAAAAAAGCAATTTACATCTTTACTTTCCTGTGGGATAATCTTAGAATACGTTGATCTAGAAATTGCTTGAATTCCTCCTAGGACCATTCCTACCAAAGCAGCAATAAAGTAAAACATCATGTGACTTTGAACAAAGTAAGCCATCACACAAATCACAATCCAAACCATTAACATGTATCTCATGCTTAATAAATTATTACTTAGTTTTGAGATATGAGCAAACAAATATGCACCGCCTATAGCTACTAATTGTAAAATGAGTATAACTAAAATTAATTCTGAAGATTCAAAATGTAATTCCTTTTCTGCAAATGCAGATGCTAAATAGATTACAGTTTGAACTCCAGCACTATAACAGAAAAAAGCTATTAAATAGTAATAGATACTAGGATGATGCTTTATTTGTTTCCAAGCTTTACGAAGTTCATTAAGTCCTTTATTTAATTGTATTTTCTCTTTTGGTTTTACAATATCATCTGGTAATCGTGAAAATGAAAATTGAGAAAAACCGAACCACCAAATGCCTACACTTAAGAATGCTAATCTGATAGGTATATGTTGTTCTATTGATATATTGCTAAACCCAAACATTTCAGGTTTTTGGATTACAATTATATTAATAATTAATAGTATTACACTCCCTATATAACCATAAGCATAACCCCTTGCACTTAATTTATCCCTGCGATTTGGGGGAACAAGTTCTGGAAGAAAAGCATCGTAAAATACTAAAGAACCAGCATGACTGGAAGTCGCAATAATAAATGCTAAAACACCCAACCAAATGTGATTCATGCCATCAAAAAAAAATAATGCTGCACATGCAGCAGATCCTGTTGTAGTAAATAGTCGCATAAACAGTTTTCGACTGCCACTATAATCAGCAATACCGGAAAGGATGGGTGAAATTAGACAAATCATTAAATATGCTATGGACACTGAAAATGCGTAGATAGACGAATTTGATATATTTAAGCCAAATACTGGTATATATGCATCAGTAACAGCAATAAAAAAAGTGGGAAATATGGCTGTTGAAATAACCAATGAATAGGATGAATTTGCCCAATCAAACATAACCCATCCTAATTCAGCTTTCTTGTTGCTCTCGTTCATCTGAATTTTTATTTTGTTAGTCTGCAAGATTACAAAAAATGTAACTAAAGTCATGAATTTCTTTGAATTAAAACATCAATAGGCTGTTTATATATTCAATGGTTTTAAAAAAAAATATATTAATATGATAGTCTGATTTATCTTTATTCGAAAGTTTTATATCAAAGAACCAATTAATAATTATTACCTGATAGACTATGAAAATTTTGATTTTATCAAGGAACGCTTCATTATATAGCACTCAGAGTCTAATGAATGCAGCTATTAAAAGAAATCATGAAGTACAGATTTATGATCATTTGATGTGCAATATCATCGTCGAAAAATCTAAACCCCAACTTATGATTGGCCAAGATTTTATTGGACATTTTGATGCTGTTATTCCAAGGATAGGTGCATCCGCAACCACATATGGAGCTTCTATTGTAAGGCAATTAGAACATATGGGAATATTTACAACTGTAACTGCTGACGCTTTATTAAAGGCTAGAGATAAATTGCATTGCATGCAACTATTAAGTAATATGGGCCTAGATGTACCTAAAACTGGAATTTCGGCAGGTGATTATTGTATACCAATGGTTTATGATCAAATTTCAAAAGACAAAGCAGTAGTTAAATTAATTTCTAGTACTCAAGGCCTTGGGGTTATTTTAGCACAAACTAAAAATCAGGGAATTTCAATAGTTGAGGGATTTCATAGAGTAAGAGAAGATGTTTTAATCCAAGAATTCATCCAGGATGCCAAAGGGTCTGATGTTAGAGTTTTTATAGTAGATGGAAAAATCGTTGGCGCAATGGTCAGACAGGCCGTTCCTGGTGAATTCAGATCTAATATTCATCGCGGAGCAAGTTCAACCATCGCTATTTTAAGTCCAGAGGAAGTAGATTTGGCCCTCAAAGCCACATCAATTCTTGGCTTATCTATAGCAGGCGTAGATATTTTAAGATCTAATCGTGGTCCTTTGATTCTAGAAGTAAATGCTTCACCTGGTTTGGAAGGCATTGAAGGCACTACAAAAGTCAATATAGCTGAAAAAATAATTAAATTTATAGAAAGGGAAGTTAAGAAAAGAAAACATGGATAATATTACAATACAAGGTCAAGACTTTCCACCAGGCAGTTCTGGAATGGTTAGAATTAATGCCGGGAGATTACCATCGGGTAATAGAATTTCTATATTTACTTATATATTCAGAAGCAAGAACCCCGGACCAACGGCATTAATATTGGGTGGAATGCACGGGGATGAAATCAATGGTGTGGAAATCGTAAGTAGAACAATTTCAGATAACTTTTTTGGGAATTTATCTTCAGGATCTGTTATTGTTATTCCGCTTTTAAATATTTTCGGGTTTATTAATTATTCTAGAGACGTGCCTGATGGAAAAGATGTCAATCGAAGTTTCCCAGGTAATATGAATGGGTCTTTGGCTTCTCGTGTCGCCAGAATGATTACAAAAAAAATATTACCACTTATTGATTTTGGAATTGATTTTCACACAGGTGCAAAAGATCATTGGAACTATCCACAAATAAGATATTCACCAAAATTTTTACCCTCAAAAGAATTGGCTCTTAAATGCAAATATGAGTTATTGGTTGAAAAATCTGTACTTTCTAAATCGTTTAGAAAAATAGCTAAAGACTATAAAAAACCTATAATAATTTTTGAAGGTGGCGAAGCGTTGAGGTTGGATCCATTTGTTATCGACAAAGGCTTAAAAATTATTAAAAATTTATTGTCTTCGTATTCCATGATTTCGAATGTACCCATTCAAGCACAGAAATGTAAAATCTATCAAAAAACTGTTTGGCAACGAGCTCCAGATAGTGGCATTTGTTCTTATCATCGAATATCTGGAGAATATGTTAAAAAAGGAGAATTATTAGCTTTAATTCATGATCCATTTGCACAACGGGAAATAAAAATGTTAGCAACCAGAGATGCTTTTATATTAGGACATAACAATGCTTCAGTTGTAAATAGTGGTGATGGTATGTTTCACTTAGCCTATGAGGAAGAAATTATTCAATATGCGTAATTGGCATTATATATTGATTATTATTTTGAATTTGAATTTGTGTTTTAGTCAATCCAATTCCAAATATCAAAAAGCAATTTCGACTTTTGTTAATGATCCAGAATTGGCTAATGCTTCCATAAGTATTAGTATGATCAATACCAAAAATAAAGAATTAGTGGTTGGTTACCAGGAAAATAAATCGCTCTGTCCAGCTTCTTCATTAAAAATTTTAACCTGTGCGGCTGCTCTTGAAGTTTTGGGTCCTAGTTTTAAAATCTCTACCCCATTTGTTTTAGAAGGTAAAAAAATCAATGACACCAGTTTCTTTGGGGATCTTAATATTATTGGGAAGGGAGATCCAACTTTTGCGTCACAGCAAATGTTTGGAGCATTGAATATTGAACAAATCATTGATTCAGTTTATTATTTTTTAAAATTAAGAAATATAAAATTAATTTCCGGGCAAATACATGTAAATTCAGATTATATAAAAGATATTCCGGAAAATCCGGAATGGTTATGGTATGATCTAGGTAATTATTATGGGGCTGGTTGTTTTGGATTGAATTTGATGGAAAATACCGCATGGATAACACTACTGGGCTCTTATCAAAATGGTGCCTTGTGTAACATCATTAAAGTCTATCCCCCGTGTTTAGAATCTACTTTTTGTTCTGAAGTGACTACTTCTTTGAATGATGATGGAGAGGAGGTATTTATTTTAGGTAGTTCTAAAGATCCAAATCATAATGTTATTGGTTCCATATTATGTTGTGGGAACGATACCTTGAACTTAAAAACATCTATATCGAACCCTCCGGCAACATTTGAAATTTTGCTTAAAGAAGGATTAGAAAAAAGAGGTATTCAATTTCAATTTATTAAACATTTAGAGGCAGATCATATCGAAGTATTATGGGAACATAAATCTCCTGAATTAATTTATATTATTGAACGTGCATTAAAAAGAAGCGTTAATCTATATGTAGAAAGCCTTGTACATATTTTGGGAGATAAATGGTACGGTACTACCAACAGAAAGCAAGCACTTTTAGGAATAGTAAATTTTTGGAAGAACAAAGGAATTATTGATCATGGAATAGTTTTAAAAGATGGAAGTGGCTTATCACCAAAAAATGCCATTTCCAGTTATCAATTGGCATCTACTTTATTAAATATCAATGAAAATAAACAATTTCAGGATTTTTGTGAATTATTACCTGATGCATCCACTGAAGGAGCTTTATCCAAGTATTTTGATACAAAGAAAGGTATCAATAAATTCAGATTAAAAAGCGGTAGTATGGAATATATTAGAAGTTGGTCTGGGTACATCATGGTTGATAATGTACCTCAGTATGCTTTTAGCGCAATAATAAATCATTATTCCTGTTCATCGGAATATCTTCGTAAAAAAATGGCAAGCTTACTAAATGATTTGTCTAAAATTTAGAGTTAATTTGAACCAGTGATACCAATATGCATAAACTATTTTTGTATCTAATATTATTATTAGGATTCTTCTTTGAATCATGCAAAGAAATGACTCAAACTAAATTGAAGTCTCTAGCTAACACTAACGACACATTACAAACCAATTCATCATACCAAAATATAATATTGGATGATTCTAGTTTTCAGGATCGTACTATTTGGCAAAAACCATATCAAATTATTGATTTACTGGGACCATTATCAGGAAAAGTTGTTGCTGATATTGGGGCAGGAAGCGGTTATTTTTCATTTCGATTTGTTAATCAAGCTTCCAAA
Organism: Saprospiraceae bacterium; assembly: GCA_044228225.1. GTDB lineage: Bacteria > Bacteroidota > Bacteroidia > Chitinophagales > Saprospiraceae > Vicinibacter. Next base: position 47,711 of record JBGAVH010000018.1, read on the forward strand.
GTAATAGCCATTGATATTGATAAGGAACTCATTGATTTAATGAATGTCGAAAAAGCATATTATAAGAAGGAAATTCAGGATAAGTTCGAAGCTAGATTAGCTACTCCATCTGATCCTTCAATTAATGTGAATGAAGTAGATATTGTGTTTTTATCGAACACTTATATGTATATTAATAATCGTGTTAAATATTTATCACAACTTAAAAACAAATTTAAATCTGGTGGTAGAATCATGATTGTTGATTTTAAAAAGAAACTAACTCCAATAGGACCGTCTCAGAAATTACGATTGGCACAATCTGAAGTTGAACAGGAGTTAATTGATGCGGGTTATACTATTACACTTTCCGATGATTCTAAATTAGAATACCAATACATTATCATTGCAGAATTGAAGTAAGTATTATTTTAGGAGTTTTTATTGATTATATTATCTAGTTAATTTTTCTAAATTCTTAAATTTCGACTGGCAATTTCTTCCGAATTATATCCTAATGTATTGTATTTTTGCTGTAGATAAGTCATTTTAAATTATTTTTATGAATTGTAGAATTATCCTGTCTTGGGTCACCCTAGTCTTCTTTGGAGTGTATCAAATGGGTCAAACTCAAATACTAAGTCCACTTGAAACAATAATCCAGGAAGCAAAAACGAAGGGACAAAAGTTTGTAATAGTTAATCCATTTATACCTATTATTTCTCAGGATTTCGCAAATTTTTCCAATATTGCCAACGCCAAATTATTTGATGTAGACAAACCAACTTTATCAGCAATAAGTAATTCAAAACCAAAGTATGTCGAATTAAACTTAGAACTGAATTCTGGTGAACAATTAGATATTTTATTGGAATCTCAACAATTATTTGATGCTTCAAGCAGATTGTTAACCACTGATGAAAAATCTGGTGATCCATTGACAGGAGGAGCATATTATCGAGGAATTATAAATGGAGTTAGTGGTTCGTTTGCTGCAATAAGTTTTTTTGATGATCAAGTAATTGGTGTGTTATCTACACCTTTACATGGTAATATCATCTTAGGAAAAACGATAAATATGAATAAGGAATCTGAATCTATACATGCTTTGTATTTAGAAAATGAATTACCAATTCGATCTCCTTTCAAATGTGGTGTTTTAGAAAATGCAGAAACTTTTTTAAATTTAAATCAACCATCCCAAGCACCATCTACAATCAGTCCAAATAAGTGCAGAACTGTTAAAGTGTTTTTAGAATGTGATTACAGAATGTATTTGGATAAAAATGGTCAGGTAAATCAGGTTACTGCTTATATTACTGGATTGTTCAATGTTGTAAAAGCCCTTTATTTTAATGAATCCATTAATTTAGAAATATCTGATATTAAAGTTTGGACTACACAGGACCCTTTTCTACATACCAATCTTTCAGATATTTTGTATAACTATGCAGGATATCGCAATTCTAATTTTAATGGCAATCTGGCACAATTAGTTACCACTCAAGCACCTCAACAACAAGGGGGAATTGCTTTTGTAAATGGTCTTTGTAACCCCTGGAATGGAAATATTGGACCATTATCATTTGCTTTCATTTATAATAATTATAGCCAATTACCTACTTATTCCTGGAGTGTCGAAGTGATGACACATGAAATGGGACACAATTTTGGAAGTTGGCATACACATTCTTGTGTCTGGGGACCCTTCAAAAATATGCAATTAGATAATTGCCAAACCCCTGATATAGGTTCTTGCAGCCCTGGCCCTACTCCTGTTGGAGGTGGGACAATAATGAGTTATTGTCATCTGACTGGAATAGGAATCAATTTTTCAAAAGGATTTGGACAAGAACCCGGAGATTTGCTAAGAAATGCGGTTAATACTAAACCATGTTTGGTTTCAAGCTTTGTGGCTTCTCAAAAAATTTCTGTTGGAGGGCCTTATTATTTAGGGGATACTATAAAACTTATTGCAAAACCTTATAAATCTACTTATACGTATGATTGGTTTCATTATGATTACAGAATTCCCGGAAAAAATGACACTTTTTTAGATATCAAATATTCTGGAATATTTACAGCTGCAATATCAAATAAATGTTCTGAATATGCTGATCCTGATACTATAACATTAAACGACTTTCAAGTCAACTTAGGTTGTCCTGTTATAGCTGGTAAAAAGGATTCCATTGTTTATCAGATTGCATTGAATGTAGATAATTCAGAAAGCTCTGATAGTTTAACATTTCCATCAAATTTATATAATACCATACCTTCCAATGCAAAAGATATTTTGGTAGAATATCAGACAACTATTGCACCAAAGGGGACATCTTGGCTTAGGAGCGTGAAGAGTTCCATAATTAGTCCAGCATCAATCGATATCTCATTAGTGGACTTTCAACCTAATAAGGAGGAACCATTTCCTTTAAGAACGCCAACGAGTTATTCAAAAATTTTAGGTAAATTTGATCCTGCAGGAAAATGGTTATTTAATAGTATTGATGATCGAGTTGATTCAGGAATTGATGCGGTGGTAACGCATAAAATAGTCCTTAAATGGAGACTCCCTGATAGTGTAATTGTTTGTGATATTCCATTGTGTGAAGGAAGTGCCAAAACGTTTGATGCAGGTATTTCTAATGCAAAATACGTTTGGTCAAATGGTCTTAAAACGAAATCAATATCCGTTAATAAACCCGGACCGTTAACACTAACTGTTACTAAAGGTAATCAGACTTCAAGTCACAGTATTCAATTGGTAAATAAAAAAGTTAACTTCCAACAAAATTATATTTTGTGTCAAGGAGATACCGTAGTTGTGGGTAATAACAAATATTTTACTGCAGGAATATTTGAAAACAAATTGATCGCGTCTGATGGGTGTGATAGTATTATCAATATTTCAATTGAATTAAAACCTACCATTACAACAACAAGTCAATTGCACATTTGTTATGGAGATACAATTAATAGTATTCCCATTTATCAAGATACCACACTCAAACTAGTATACCATAATATTATTGCTGGTTGTGACAGTATAGCGTTATTAACTGTTAAAGTAAATCCAAGAATTACGTTAGAATTATCTGCAAATCCAGCTTGTTCAAATGTTGGTGGAAAAATTGAATCTAATAGTTCTGGTGGCACAGGACAGAAATTTTTATATCAATGGTCAAATGGTGACACTAGCGCAATCATTGATCATGTTAAAAGTGGAATCTATACTTTAACCATAATGGATTCTTTAGCATGTACTGTTACAAAATCAATCAACTTAAATAATTTTGATTCTATTGCTATCCAAGCTCAAGTTTCGCATGTTAAATGTTTTGGAGATAAAAATGGTAAAATTGAGATCGATATTACATCTGGCTCTGCTCCATTTTTAACAAATTGGAATACCGGTATTCCTACTAAAGATTTGTATAATTTAGATCCTGGGAAGTATAATATTTTTATTAGTGATGCAAATGGGTGTTTATTTCAAAAAGAATTCGAAATTACTTCTCCTGATGTATTATTTGGAACAATAGATTCTAAATCCAGCAGTGGTTCAAACGGATCTGCTAAGGTAAATGTGTTTGGTGGAATTCCTCCTTATAGATTTAAGTGGAATACTAATGATACAATTAATGAAATCAATGGACTTACTCCTGGGGAATATCAAGTTACCATTACAGATGAGAATGGTTGTACTAATGTTCAAACTATAACTATTTTAGAAACAGTAGGGGTTAAAGATCCAAATAAAAATTATCGCCTACATATACAGCCTAATCCTGTAATGAAGCAATTAACAATACAATCTGAAGATTTAAAAATCAGAAAGATCACCTTGTATTCTTTATTAGGTTCTGAAGTATTTAATATAAGTAATAATAAACAACAAGATTTGATTCTGAAGGTGGATATGGATAAACTGAAACCAGGTCAATACATACTAAAAATAATATTTGAAGATGGAAGCATTTTGCATAAGCAAATATTAAAGTTGTAATCCTATAAGTTTTGAAAAAAAAATACTTTTATCCATAGTAACCAAGGATCTTATTATGAATTTATTATAACGAGAAACAATTGTTTTTATATAATGAATTTATGGCTTTGTTTATCTAGCACCACTTATTCGTTGTAGACCGTTTTCTGATTCCATAGAATAATATATATACCAGGTTTCATTTGTTGGTTTTAACATGGGTAAATCAACATTACATTGTTCTTTAATAGCACCTTCATAAATCATATTATTATGCTCATTGAAAATATAAAATGAAATAAGATTTTGGCAATCTGAATGACTTCGATGAATGCTTAGGTTAGTATTTTTTAGTGAAAAGTGTATATTACTTTTTTTTAAGGTAAAATTAAATTTTTGTGAATAATGTTTACCTTTTAAATTGACACATTCGACTTTATAAAAAACCGAACTTTGTAAACTTTGATCAAATGGATCTATAATCATATAATGATTATTGGAATCAACAAATGCTTTTACTGAACAAAAATGTACATTATCAGATGATCTAAATATTTCGACTTCTTTCATTAATTCAGGAAGGCTTAAATTAAGTTCTGCATAATCGCTTCCAATTTGAGTAAGTTCAAGTTTAAATTCCAAATCACTTGCCTGGACCGTTAAGGTGTTAATCCAAAAAATGTTGGATAAACAAACCCATACTAGAACTTCTGAAAATTTATACATATTAAATTATTTATTAATGTATATTTAACAAAAATAGTGCCGTTTATACATATTTTTGGTTATTAAACTGAGCAATGTTTACTTTGTGCCAAATACATTGTAATTATGAAAATACTTATGGTATGTCTTGGAAATATTTGTAGATCACCTATGGCACAAGGTATCATGGAGGCTTTGATACGTGAAAAAGGATTAGATTGGGTGGTCGATTCGGCAGGAACCAACGGGTTTCATGATGGAGAAACTCCTGATCCCAGGGCTATTCGAGAATCAATGACAAGAGGCATCTCCATCAAACACCAAATATCCAGAAAAATCAAATTACATGATTTTGAGTATTTTGACTTGATCCTAACTATGGACCTTTCCAACAGGAATTATTGTTTAAGTTTAGTAAGTGATCCTAAATTGAAGGACAAAATTCAATTAATTATGGATTACGTTCATGATACAAATTTTAATTTCGTTCCAGACCCATACTACGACAATCGTTTTGATTTAGCCTTTGATTTGATAGAAAAAGCATGTCATGGTGTTATTGCTAAGTTTAACATATCATAATAAATTACCAATTAGTACCAGTTTGATTTGTTGAGAATTGTAAATGACAATTTGTAAAACGCCTTCTTTACTATTCCCTTTTTAAGTCATTACATACAGTCAATATATATTTTATTAATTAATAATCAGTATATTACACATTAGTTAATATTTTATTTGTTTTTGAAAAATCAGCTTTCTCGTTATTCATTAAAAAATTAGTATTTTTAGACTTAATTAAGACTATTATGATACAAAAAATGAGCTTTTTACTATGTTTTTTATGTGGTGGATTCATTTCTGCACAAAAAATTACCCCTCAAGTTATTGCAAGCGCTGGTGATGTTCAGAAGGCTAATAATATTTCCATTGAATGGACCTTAGGTGAATTGGCAACAGAGACTTTGAATGCCAATAATCTTAAAATTACTCAAGGATTTCATCAGGCTAATTTAACCATTGTTTCTACTGAAAATCCAACTCTTGAAGGAATCAGTGTTTATCCAAGTCCTGTTAGTTCAACGCTCACGGTTAAAAATGCTTACCTTAAAACGCTTCAACTGACTTTAACAAATATTCAAGGTGTTGAGATTTCGAAAAAATCATCTAATCAGAATATAATAGATCTGGACTTAAATCAACTTCCAGCTGGACATTATATTCTTATAGCTAAAGACAAAAATGTCCAACAATATTTTAAAATTGAAAAAATTAATTAATCTGTAAATATCAATCAATGAAACAAATCATTTTTACACTTTTCATACTCGGTAGCTTGGTAAGTAGCCTGATGGCTCAGGTTTCTTTCAAATACCAAGGTGTAGCTCGAAATGCACAAAATGCCCCATTAGTCAATCAAAACATTGCGCTTCGATTATCTATTCTTAACGCAGCCAACACTCCGGTATATTCAGAAACCCATGCAACTAAAACTTCAGATTTAGGTATTTTTAATGTCAATGTTTGTGGTGGTGCAAATCCGTCAGGAAGCTGTGCAACGATTGATTGGAGTGCAGCAGGTTACCAATTAAAGGTAGAATTGGATCCTACTGGAGGCTCAACATTTGTGAATATGGGCAATTCACCTATTCTACAAGTTCCAATTGCTTCGTACGCGACAAAAGCTGGTTCGGTTGTTGGTGACAACGATGGAAATCCACAAAACGAAATTCAATCGCTTAGTTTTAATAAAGCGACAAATGAATTATCTATTTCCCAAGGGAATAAAGTTGACTTGACTTTGCCAAAAGATGATGTTGATACCACAAATGAAATTCAAAAAATATCTCTTGATACCACAAACAATGAAGTGATATTAAGCAAAGGTGGTGGAAGCTTTATACTACCTTCTAGTGGTGCAAGTCTTTGGAAAAAAGTTGGAAATGACTTAGTTTACCAACACACTGCAAATACAGGTATTACTTTTAATCAAGGAAAATTTGCGATAAACTTTAGTCCAACTACTATTAAATCCTATTTATCAAGTACAATTGGCTGGTCTGAAGAATATTCTGCAAAACCAACAAATACCGGTATACCACAAAAAACGGTAACCTATGGAAGCGAGATCATTGAATATCCAGTTACTTTAACCCGACATTTTACGAGATTTAATACGGACACGATGTGGAAGGCTACTACGTTTAATTATGTATTCCAACCAGGTTCCTCACCCGGTTATGTGACTCAAACAGATGCATACAGTCAGGCAGCAAATGGCACTACACCAGTTAGAGTTTTATCTGCTAGACAAGAAGGAAGTGGTGGATTAGGTAATTTTCACGCTTATATTGGTAATAGATTAGGTGCTACTGCAGGTGTTATAGGTATTAATATTAGTGGTAATACAGTAATTACTCCTTTTGTTGGAATTTATAATGCATCAAATAATGTATTTGGATTGTTCTTTAATGCATCAGGACAAGCTACTTTTTCAGCTCAAGTTAAAAACTTTGTTGAAGATCATCCAAGAGACGCCAGCAAACAAATATGGTATGCTTGTGTAGAAGGTCCCGAAGCAGCAGCTTTCAATAGAGGTACTGGCCAATTGGTTAATGGAGAAGGAGAAGTTAAATTTCCGGAACACTTTGAGTTAACCATTAATCCAAATACACTTACTATCCAAATTACACCGTTGTCCGCTGAATCAGAAGGAATTGCTGTTGTTGAAAAAACAGCAACTGGTTTTAAAGTTAAAGAACTTAGAAAAGGAACAGGTACTTACCAATTTGATTGGGAAGCAAAAGGTGTTCGCAAAGGTTACGAAAACTACGAACCCGTTAGAGATCGTATGAAAGTTCAAGATGTTTCTAAAGAAGTTATTGATGTGAATAATCCTTTACCATACCAAGTCATCAATAAAAAATAATTCATAATTTTAATTTAAGTTAAAAAAAGATGCCTGGCAAAATTGCTGGGCATTTTTTATTTCAAGAATAATAATTTTTGTCTTATGAAATATTAATATTCTAAATTTTAATCTTTTATTAAAAAATATAATGAAGTCAAACTATTTATAGTGTATAGCTAATCTCTGATATGATTCTATTAATTAACTTTATAACTTCCTTAACACAAAATTTGTAAATTGAATCTTGGGCTAAATTAGAAATACCCATAAATAAAAATTATTCAGCTATTTGTATCACCACGTTTCCAGTCTTTTGACCAGATTCCACATATTTGTAAGCTTCAAGTATTTGTTCCAATTGGTATTTTCGATCAATAACGGGTTTGAATTCTCCTTTTAGAGCCAGTTCTTTTAAAAATATTACATCTTCTTTAGAAATGCTTGGAATTGGAAATAATAATTTTTTTCTTCCTAAAAATGGTGTTGTCAATGCAAAAAATATATTTTCACCATTCTTGCCCAATTCTGTTGAAATATAAATTCCATATTCGGTTAACAAAGGTTTACATTGACCAAATGAACTTTTTCCAACTGCATCGAATATAAATTCAAATCGTTCGGAAGTTTTTGTGAAATCCTGAGTTTGATAGTCAATAACACGATCAGCTCCTAATGATTTTACCAAAGTTATGTTTTTTGTATTTGATACCGCAGTAACCTGTGCACCAAAATGTTTTAATAGTTGAACAGCTGCTGATCCAATAGCACCGGTTGCACCATAAACTAGAACATTCTGCCCTGACTTAACTTTTGCTGCTCTAATATCAACTAATGCATAATGTGCTCCTTCAGTTAAGGCAGCTGCTTCATCAAAGGTAAATCCTTCAGGCATACAGGTCACTGCGTCCGTTTCGGCGATAGTTAAATACTCACTATGTCCACCGCAGGTCTTATCATTATATCCAAAAACATGATCACCTATTTGAAATGTTGTAACACCTTGCCCAATTTCTTCAATCACACCTGCAAACTCGCAACCCAATATTTGATATTTAGGGCGAAAGATTCCGGTCCAAAACCGTGAAATAAAATATTCAGCACTTCGAAAACCACAATCAGTTCGGTTTACTGTAGATGCATAAACCTTGACCAATATTTCATTTTCTTTTGGTAATGGTTTAGCAACTTCCATTAATTGAGCTACTTCTGGTGGTCCGTATTTGGTATATATTATTGCCTTCATGTTTTGAATTTTTTTTAATTTGGTACAAGTATGTAATACTTAATTGATTAAGACTTTATGCCAAGCAGCCTATGATTCTCAAAACTAAATAATAATTTTGTCTTCAAACTTAAAAAAATAAAATATAGATTTATCTTATTAAGTTTTCCAACATTTTATATCATGCAAAGGAATTTCTTTCTGGAATAATAATCTTATGACATATAAAATGATATCACATTTTATGATCCAATTGTTTTTTGTATAATAATCCATCCATAGTGGTCCTAATCCAGCTTTGTAAAAGAAATGAAAACTAACAGAAGTTTTTTTTAATTGGTTGGGGGTATAATAATTCAAAAAAAATATAATTTATTGAAAATGTTATATAATCTTTATGACTTTGCTGGTATTTTAAGCAAAACAGAATCAAATTGAATATAGGATAACCCTATTATAAATGTGATCAAACTACTTATTTTAATGGACTTTGCAGTACTTAAAATTATAGGTGGGTACTTAGAATACATAATTGAATAATATATAATTTATCTTTAATTATTGAAAACTAAGCTTTAGAAAAATTATTGGTTAAATTTTGGGAGCTTTAGTTGTTTGAGTAGAAGGTAATATTTCAATTGTGAATCTCGAGGAAAAACAGATTCAAAGTAATATTTAAATTTATTTGAATTAAATTTGCAACCAAAGGTAAATTAATTAAATGTCAATAGTATAACTTGTAATTTTCGGTTAAAAGAAATCCCCTGGTCTTAAATCGTTTCACATTAGCATGAAAACTGACCAGGGGATAAGGAGCAAAAACATAATATTCAACCAACTTAATTAGATCAATAAAGTTTTAAGGTTTTTTATTGAATCAAGTTTCAAATTCATAAAGAATCTGAGCCATTGATTTAATGGAGTTATTGATCTTTAACTTGTTTAGTTCATATTTGTCTGTTCCATTTTGTCAAAACTACGAATAGAGAAATCAATATATTTATTATTATCATTAGATTGTTGTCTTTGTAAATCATTGAGTTGAAATGTCAATATTTGTTTCATGTAGCGGGCAGTGCAGTATTCTCGGCTGTTATTGGGTTTATTACTTTACGTAATGAAGAACCAGCACCGCCCGCATCACATGATCCCATAAGCCTTGGGATATTTGAAAATAACGAAGCATTAAATATCTAATATTAAAAAACCAAACTCAAAGAAGTAGTCGGGCGTATCAAATTCTATTTTTTAAAAGTATAAAAATTAATTAGAATAATATGATACTTTTGTTCAGAAGGACAATGCAATGTTACAGCGGTTTTTATTTATGTGCAATTATTTTTAAATATTTCGTCAAAAATTCAGGGTTTACCCATACAAAATTAGCCTTTTTCTAGGTGTTTACCCTGAGTTTTTAAAAGTGAACTTTTTATGTATTTTATGCTTAATTTGGCTAAATGAAACTTATCCAGCAACAAAAAATATCAGAACAACTGGAATTTTTGATCTATGAGAATAATCAAAGTTCTGATTATTTTATGAATTTAGATATATGGTCGCTCAGCGAAATTGAATATATTAAGAAATTGTACCCTAAAAGACAATTGGAATATTTGGCATCCCGATTTATGCTTAAACAGCGATTTATTATCAATGATGATTGGCCCTTGGTTAAAAATGAATTTGGCAAATTATACTTAACGAATTATCCTATTGAATTTTCATTATCACATTCGGATCGATATACTGGCTATGCTTTTGGTAATCATGAAGTTGGTTTTGATCTTCAGGTTTATCAAAATAAAGTACTTCGGATCCTACAAAAATTTCTAAATGAAGCAGAATTAGAGATTTTAAATCAAATTCAGGATTTAGAGAACTTTCTCAAAAATGCTACTTTACTTTGGTCAGCAAAAGAAGCCATTTATAAGTCATTTGGGAAGAAAGGTTTGGCTTTTAAGCATCAAATTCTTTTAAATTGCTATTATGAAAATAAATCCATAACTATTTCATCAGCTCAGTTAATTTTGTCAGACAAATCATTAAAATATAAACTGTTATATGGACTTGAAGCATCGTATGTATGGGCTATCGCCACTATGGATGAGCATGATTGCTCTGATCTTGATCGGATTGTTGTCTTGTAGACCTAAAGCAGATACCCAACAAGGATTTGATGCAAAATCTAAAGAAGGTCAAACTGAATTTGACCTTTTACCTGAAAGTTTTAAGAATTTTTATTCTGAATTTCATAAAGATAGCCTTTTCCAGATTGCTCATGTAACATTTCCATTAGAAGGCTTACCCGATTTAACTGATCCTGAGTATATTGGAGATGAAAAGTTTTTTTGGTCTGCAGATCAATGGCGATTCCATAATGCCATGAATACCGATAACCCAAAATTTAAAGTAAATTATACCAACATGGGAAATGTACTTATAATTGAAACAGTAGTTGATATAAAGTATGATTTGACCATGATCCGAAGATTTGCCTTCTCAAATGGACAATGGGCCTTAATTTATTATGCTGGCATGAATAAATATAGTGTAAAAGAAAAATGACCAGAGTTTGAATAATCCCATGTAATTTTATGGTTATCTTAACCGTTTATTATTAAAAAAATCAGTTTATGTCTATACGTCGTCCGTTTAATATTTATAAGTGGGTTGAAGAGCACAGAGATGAATTAAAACCCCCAGTTGGAAATCGAAATTTATATATCGATTCAGATGATTATATTGTAATGATCGTAGCTGGACCAAATGCTAGAAAAGATTACCATTTCAATGAAACTGAAGAATGGTATTTTCAATTAGAAGGGGATGTCAATGTAAGAATTCAGGAAGATGGAAAAGCAGTAGATATTCCTATCAAAGAGGGTGAAATGTTTCTTTTGCCTGCTCGGACACCCCATTCCCCTATGCGGCCCGCTGGAACTATTGGCTTGGTCATTGAATGCAAACGAAAAGAAGGTGAGAAAGATGGATTATTATGGTATTGCGACTCGTGTAATACTAAGCTGCATGAAAACTATTTTCCATTAACCAATATTGAAAAAGATTTCTTTCCAAGATTTAAGGAATATTATGGATCAGAGACTTTAAGAACTTGTAAAAATTGTGGTAAAGTCATGGAGACTGATGTTAGGTTTGTCGATTAGTTTCTCCTAAATGACTCAAGGAAAAAAAATTTACTTTGCTTCAGACTTTCACCTCGGCGTGTCTGGAAAGTTACCTTCAAAAACACGGGAAGCCCTGCTTGTACAATGGATGGATGAAATATCCCAAGATGCAAGTCATTTGTTCTTAGTAGGAGATGTATTTGATTTTTGGTTTGACTACAAGTATGTTGTTCCTAAGGGACATATACGACTATTGGGAAAGATAGCAGAATTAAAAGATAAAGGAATAGATATTAGGTTTTTTACTGGAAATCATGATATGTGGATGAAGTCTTATTTTAAAGATGAATTAGATATTCCAATATATCATGAACCCATTATCGAGGAACTATTTGGACAAATATTTTTTATTGGGCATGGAGATGGCTTAGGCCCGGGAGACCATGGATACAAAACATTAAAACATGTTTTTAGAAATCCACTAGCACAATTTTTATTTAAATGGTTACACCCAGATATTGGAATTGCTTTAGCACAATTTTTTTCAAATAAAAGCAGATATTCACAAAATTTAGTGCAACAATATTTAGGAGATAAAGAAGAATGGCTGATTCAATTTGTTGAAGAAGCATATACCCATACAAAACCAGATTTTTTTATTTTTGGACACAGACATTTACCTATAGATTATACATTGAAGAATGGAAAATCTAGATATATTAATTTAGGTGATTGGCTGAGTTTTCAGTCATTTGCGGTTTATGATGGGCAAAAATTGGAATTAAAGTTTTATAAGAATGAGAATGCCAGCATATTTTCTTAAAATGATCAATAATAGTTTACTAATGTTTTTACGTCTTGGTATTATTATTATCTTTTATTCGATTTTTATAAATTGTGTTTCAGCTCAAGATTTCAACTTTAAGATCTTAGACTCTTTTAATATTAAAAGTGATCAAATTTATCTGGATCATCTCAATCAGCTTTATGTTATTCAATCTCAAGATCATCTCATTCTTAAATTTGATGATCAATTTCAAATAAAGAAGGAAAGCTCAAGTTCATTTTATGCTGAACCCTTATTTATGAGTGTCGTTGATCCTATGAAAATTATTTTGTATATTCCATCTTTTTCCAATGTCCAAATATTGAATTCAGATCTAACCCTACTGTCTGATGAATACTATCAACAGTTTAATTCAGAAAGCGCTATTACACATTATTCTAATCAATCTTTGTGTTATTTTTCAAATGGAAAAATTACGCTTAAAAATACGATAGATAATCGATTAATAGAAAGTGAAAATATCTATTACAATAGATCCAAAGAATTAAAATTAACAGAAATTAAGAGCAATGGAAAAGATATTTATTTATTGATTCCTGGCGCAGGTTTATGGCATTTTAATGAGTTCTTAAAGTTGGAACATTTTATGAACGATTCAACCATTGAACACATAGATTTATATGAAAATAAATTGTTTATATCTAAACATGACCAATTAGAAATTCTAAATTTAAATTTGAAATCTCAAGTACAAAAAATAAAATTCTCTTTTCCTATTTTATCATTTTCGGTAAATAAAAATTATTTACTACTTGCAGATAAAAATAAAATTATTCGTTATAAAATTTTATAATATACCCAGTTGAATTAATGTATTTCAATTGATACAACAACAATATAACAAGGGTATATTAGTTTTTTATGAAATTTTTTACAACAGAATTTGTTTTAGATTTAATAAAAAGCGAATAGGAGCCATTTTGTAATGGTTCAAGGTTTATTTTAGTATTCGTCTTTGTATTTATGGTTGATATCAATTGACCACCAACACTATAAATGGAACATTCAATAGGATAATCCTTATCATCTGATATGGTGATGAATTGATTTGTTGGGTTGGGAAATAATTGTAAGTTGAATTTTTCTACTTCATTATTGCCTACTACGTTTCTAAAAAATGCTTTTTTTACACCAGTAATAGCATTGTCTTTTGTCGCATTTCCTGTATTATCTCCACATAGACTCGCAAAATAAAATGCAACACTGTCACCTGTTATACTTGCCGGAGCTTGCCAGGTAAATTGCCATGAAATCTCGCCATTGACTAATAGTTTGGAAATGGATTGTCTGATATATTGCCTTCCAAAAGTTTTACCTGTGGCGATACTTGTACCTGAACCTGTTGTTAGTATTCCACATTTTTTATTTAACGGGTCCAAGCTTGTTAATTCAAAACCTGCAACAACAGCATTGCTTTTGTGCAATAAAGTAATGGTATATTTTTTATTGGCTTCAACAGTATCAGGAATTCCTGAAATTGATACAACACCTTTAAAATTTCCTCCGGAATGGCAACCAGATTTCTGACATGTCAATTCGCCTGGAGCTCCGGTTACTTCTGTTTCAGGATTCCTAGGTTCTGAAACCGAAAAAATATTCACCATACATATAAAAAGAACCGAGATTCCTAAATAAATCAATTTCATATATTAAATTTTGCGGGACAAAAGTAAGTTTTTTTTAATTATTGATTACCATTTAAAATATTAATTTTCAATAGTTTTTGGGAATGATTGAGATTTACATTTATTTTTAGGACAACAGCGTGATTTTTTATTAAATATACCAACTTTAATTCCGCAAACAATAGAAAGTCCATCAAGATCCGATTTTGATAGTAATCCTGATGCATTAATGGAATCATAATGCAACCCTGTTCTATAGTTTACACCTAAAAATAGTTTAGCACACTTGGTCACATTTGTTTCTGCATTTATACCAAATTGTATAAATTTAAATTCACTTTGAGCTAACGATGGTTTATGTCTATTGAATTCATTATCTTTAAATGAGTGGTGTCTAAAATTTTGATTTTGTTTAAATGAATCTAAATTTATTGTGGCAATACCAACATCAATTGGAATGCTAAAATGAATTTTAGAAGCTGGAAATACAGTATACTCCATTTTGATTGTTTTTAAAAAAGATGAGAGATACAGCGGATTCACAGCAATTGGAGAAAAATCCGGATCAACATTCTTAAACACACTACCTCCAATAGCTAGTCGGTTATTAAACAGTATCATCAATGATATTCCCACAAAACTTGTATTTGTATTTTGTATTTCTCCGTATTGGAAATCTGGAGCTGCATAAATTCCAATAGAATGCAATTGCGAATTATCGAATAGTGTTTTGATGGTATCTTGACCAATGCTTGAACTTTGGATCAGTATAGCCAATATGGGAATCATTAATAAGGGTCTAATTTTCATAAAAAGAATTTAAATGAAAAAGTAAATTAAAATATTTTGTATTGTAAAGAAAGTGCGTATCTCCATTGGTTTATAAAATTATTGGAAGCATTAAAGCCTTTATTGTATTCAGCACCGAAATCGATTTTAAATGTATTGATTTTTCTTTGAATGTGAATTCCAACATTCCAGAACGAATTAATTCGTTGACGTTCTGTAAATGCAAAGGTATTGAAACGCTCATGCGATTTGAAGTCGTAAATTTCAAAGTAAATGGGTTGCCGAGTACTATTAATCCATGCATGACCCAATTGCAATGAAAGTATATTTTTCTTTTGATTGATTATTTCGTAGTTTATACCTAAATTCCAATAAACATCTTTTGTAATTCCATGAATTTGACGAACTTCCTGATCTTTTTTGATCGGTGGATCTATAGGTAAGTGATGATTCATTTGAATTGGTTTCATATCAAAGTGATAGTTTTCATGAACCCATTCTGCTCTTATATTCATACCAAATTTTCGGTATAAATTGGATTCAAAAGAAATATTTTTACCAAACGCCAACTTGGATGAATTGGGTTGATTCATTTTTTTTATTATTGAACCTCCTATTGAAGCATATAAATCTGGATAGTTAATTTTTTTTAAAGATGGGCGTACTTCTCTGGGAATTATTGTAGTATGTAGGATTGCCATGCTATTCCATTTAATATTTGCAGACGCAATAGGTATAAAATCAATGTTTAAAGATTCAATAACTGGAAGTTCGTTTTGCAGGGGTTCATATTCAATGAGAACATTTGACAAAGGGGTAATAGAATTTATTGTATAATCTTTGTTTCTATTGTGATTAGATTGATTTAATCTATGAAAAAACTTTTTTGATTGTTTTGTAGCAGCCTGACTTGAATTATTATTCTTTCTCCTTAAATTTATTTGTTCTTTATTTTGATTGGTTTTATTGGCAAGTAGAAGATCATTTTTATATTCTAATTCAGAATTTGATTTTAAAGAATTAATTGCTAAGTTATTCTTTGCATTCGAGATATTTTGGATGATTTTTTTTGAATGATAATCCGCCCCTGAAAGGAGCTCTAAACTATTTATTTTGTGTTCTAATACATTGAGTTCTTGTTTTACTAAGGTATTTGAATTTTTTAATTTGTGGAATAGATTGAAAACGTATAAGTTCGAAACAAGTAAGACAAGAATAGTACTTAGAAGAAATCCTTTAGATATAAGTATATTTTTATTACCTGCCTTTTGATAATAGCTATCCAATCTGGATTCTAATTTTTCCCATTGGGTCGTTCTATTGATATTACTTTCGCCGGTTGATTGTAATAATTTTCTCAAGTATTGATCGCTCTTATTCATAATTGTTCACTTTCCATAAGTACTCGCATGACTTTGCGAGCTCTGAATAGATTTGATTTTGAAGTTCCTATTGATATATTTAACATTTTACTTATTTCTTCATGGCTTAATTCATCCAATACAAATAATGTGAAGACTGTTTTATAGGCTGGTGAAAGTTGATCTAGCATATGAAGTAATTTCGATTGCGTTAAATTTTCCAAGTATTCTTCTTCAACCCAAACCACGGATTCATGCGTTTCATCTAAATTTTGAAATTGAGGTAATTTTTTTTCATGTCTTATTCTATCTATAGCTGTATTGATCACGATTCTATGAAACCAAGTTTTAAAAGACCAGGATTCATTGTATTGTTCAATTTTTGTAAATACTTTATAAAATGCATCATTAATAACTTCTTCAATAATCTCATTCGAGCTTATATAGCGTTTACAAATAGATAAAGCATAGTCATAGTAACCCAAATAGAGTACTTTTTGACTGATTCGGCTATGTTTCCGACAGCCAGCTAAATGTATGGCTAACTCTTCCTGAGTCACAAGGATATATACGATCTAGGTAAAATTTTAGTTGCGTTAAATTCAAAACATAGTGCCCTATTAATTGTTTATCTCCGTACCAAGTGAAATTTTAGTTTCAAGTGTAGATTTTTGAAATTATTTTTACCGTTTAAACGTTACCCTATATATCTTAGCTTATGGAGTGGAATCAGAACTTTTATGACCAAATGATCCAAAAGTTGGATCAATTTACCCGTAAATATTATATCAATAAGCTAATAAGAGGTACCATTTACTTTGTTGGTATTTCAACTGCTTTGTTTATTTTATTTAATTTATTAGAAAGTCAGTTCTATTTTAGCAAAGCTATTCGAAAAGCTTTTGTTTTCACATTTATTGGAATTTCGGGTTGGAGCTTATGGAAATTCATTTTTACCCCTTTGTTACATTATTTTAGACTTGGCAAATTAATATCCCACGAAGAAGCTGCTAAAATTATTGGAACTCATTTTAGCGACGTAAAAGATAAATTATTGAATGTACTTCAGCTTAAAAATCAATTAGTTAGCTATTCTGATCGCAGTTTGGTAGAGGCGAGCATCAATCAGAAAGCAGCAGAATTAAAACCGGTTCCCTTTATTGCTGCTATTGATTTTAATAAGAACAGACGTCAGCTCCGATACGCTTTAATACCCCTTTCGCTCCTTATGGGTATTTTGTTTATAGCCCCAAGTCTTATTAAAGACCCAACTCAAAGGTTGATTCAGAATAATAAAGATTTTGAGAAAGCCGCCCCGTTTACCTTCAATATTGAATCTAAAGAATTGGTAGTGGAGCAGTTTAACGACTTTAAACTGGATATTGCAATACAAGGAACAGCACTACCTTCAGAGGCTTTTATTGAAATTGATCATTTTCAGTATAGACTTAAACAGGATGCTCCTGATCATTTTTCATATGTTTTCAATAATGTCCAGAAAGATCAAACCTTCAGACTATATTCAGGATCGATATCAACAGCAGAACAACAATTAAAAGTTCTACTTAAACCAGTTATGACCAGATTTGAAGTCAGTCTAGAATATCCTTCATATATTTCTAAGAAGAATGAAAAATTAATAAATACAGGTGATTTGATTATACCTATAGGTACTAAAGTCAATTGGCAATTAAACACCGAAAATACCGATGAAAGTTATTTTAGATTTTCTGATCAAAACAATAAAACAAATATTTCAAATAGAGGTGAAGGCGAATTCCAGTTCTCCAATCGAATCCTATCAGATATAACTTATACATTATATCTTAAAAACCATAATTTACCCCTTTTCGATACTGTCCAATATCACATTAATGTCATTCCTGATCAATATGCCCAAATTAATGTAGAATCTTTTGAAGATAGTTCTAATGCTAATATCCTTTATTTTGGAGGTGAAGCATCAGATGATTATGGAATACGTGATCTTAAATTCAATTATCAAGTTAAAACAGCAAATGGAAAACAAGAAGCAGTTCAATCTGAAAAAGTAAGTATCCAAACCGGAAAGTCTACTACTTTTAGATATATTTTAGACATCCAATCATTGGGATTAAAACCAGGTGATCATTTGAGCTATTATTTTGAAGTTTGGGATAATGACGGTATTCATGGAAGTAAGGCTACTCGCAGTACCATATATGAACACCATGTTGCCACGAATGAAGAATTGGCTAAAATAGAAGAAACAAATAATGACGATATCAAAAAAGATTTGGAAGCTTCCATTCAAGATGCAAAAAAATTACAGGATAAATTAAATGAATTCAAGGATAAATTAAGAAGTAAAAAAGATCTTGAGTGGCAAAATAAAAAAGATCTGGATAAGATGCTTAAGCAACAAGAAGATTTACAGAAAAAATTTGATGAAGCCAAGAAAAAATTTGATGAAAATCTTAAAAAACAAGAACAGCATAGTAACCCTGATGAAAGTTTGATTGATAAGCAAAAGCAACTTCAAAAATTATTCAATGAAACCATGAGTGAAGAGATGAAAAAACTCATGCAGGATATTCAGAATTTAATGCAAGAATTGAACAAGGAGCAGGCTATTCAAATGACTGAGCAATTTCAGAATAAAAACGAGGACATGAAAAAGGATATGGATCGTTTATTGGAATTGTTTAAACAACTTGAAGTTGAGAAAAACGTAAAAGATCAGATTGATAAATTAAGAGAATTATCAAAGGAACAAGAAGCGTTAAAAGAAAAGACAGAAAAAAAATCTGAAAATCAAGATAAATTAAAAAAAGAACAAGAAGATATTAATAAGAAGTTCGATGAGTTAAAGAAAAAGCAAGACGACATCCAAAAGAAAAATGAAAGCCTTGATAAACCAAAAAAACTCAGTGACCAAAAAAAGAATGCTGAGGATGTTAAAAAGAGTTTAGAAAAGTCCAAAGAAAATCTGGATAAAAAGGAAAACGACGCAGCGGCTAAAGAGCAAGAAAAGGCAGAGGATAAGATGAATGAGATGGCTGATCAAATGGAAGAACAACTGGATAAAGATGAACAAGAAAAGCAAGAAGAAGATATTAAAGTTTTAAGACAACTTTTAGAGAATCTAGTTAATCTATCTTTTGAACAAGAGACACTCATAAAGTCTTTTGGACAGACCGATGTGAATGAACCTAAATATGTGGCTTTGGTCCAGGATGAATTCAGGATCAAAGACAATTTCAGGCTTATACAAGATACCTTGGAGGCATTAAGTAAAAGAGTAGTGGAAATTGAATCCTTTGTTGGTGAAAAAGTAACTGAGATTAATGAGAATTTCACTAAAGGCATAGAACAACTGGAATCAAGGTATACAGGACAAGCCTCTTTATATCAAGGTAGAATTATGAAAAATGTTAACGATTTAGCTGTTATGCTATCAGAAACATTAAATAATAAACAAAAGGAGAAAAATTCTTCTTGTAAAAAACCGGGTAGTGGTTCATGCAAAAAGCCAGGAGGGAAGTCTCCAAAAGCGGGTAAAAAAGGCAAAGTCCCTATTGACAAAATTGCCGAAGGCCAACAAAAAATGGGGGATGGCCTTAAGCAAATGCAAGACAAAATGAAGAAGGGTGAAGGAAAAATGAGCAAGGAATTTGCTGAAATGGCTGCCAAACAAGCTCAACTTCGTAAAATGTTGGAAGATTTGGAACAAGAGAAGAAAGAACAAGGTAATGGATCGAAGGAAATGCAAGAGGCCATTGAAAATATGAATAAAACTGAACGTGAATTGGTCAACAAGCAACTCACTAATGAAACACTCAATCGCCAACAGGAAATCACAACTAGATTATTAGAAGCTGAGCGAGCAGAAAGGGAAAGAGAATATAAAGAAGAGCGAAAATCCGAAACTGGTACGAAAATTGAACGTAAGATTCCAGTTGGCCTAGAAGAATATCTAAAACAAAGGCAAGCAGAAACAGAATGGTTCCAGCACGTATCGCCAGATTTGAGACCGTTTTACAAAAAATTGGTCGAGGATTATTTATTGCGAATAAAAAAGCAAGGATGATTCGAATAGCATCTATACCTAATAATATTCTCAAAATTGAGGAATATTTGAATTGGGTTTTTGCAGAATATCACATAGATAAAAAGCTTTACCCAAATGTTTTGGTGACCATTACCGAAGCAGTTAATAATGCTATTATTCACGGCAATCAGAAAGATTGCAATAAATTCGTCCATTTAAAGACAGAACGTCGACCAAAATGTATTGCATTTCGAATATCTGATGAAGGTTCAGGGTTTGATCCGTCAACTATTCCCGATCCAACTTTACCAGAAAATATTGAATGCTGTGGAGGTAGAGGTGTATTTCTAATGCATCAATTGTCTCATAGGGTCATTTTTTCTGATCAGGGAAGGACCGTGGAGATTCAGTTTGAGATATAAAGGATTGAATACTTAAGTTTACTAAAAAAGTTTTAAGTTTAATAAAAATGCCTTCAAAACTGAGTTTTAAAGGCATCTGCAAAAATCTTGGTTAATATCTTAAACCTGTTTTTGACTGTAATTCATTATACGTTCTAGACTAGATGGTTTAGCTGAGAAAAGAACTTGTGGAATAAAGCGTTTTGCGGCTTTAAGTATTTCAATTTCTTCTCTAAGTGACCAATCTTCTGATGCTATTTCCTCAATTAGCAATCTTTCGTCTGGACTGCATTCTTGGTAGGTATAACGAATCAATTGATTAAGTGTAAATGTATCGACCATAGGCGATGATGTGGTTTTTCTATATAACACAATATGAAGTCAAAATATTGTATAAATAGATCATCGAATTAATATAATAAATGAACTTTATTTAACTCGTTCCCAGGTTTGAGTTCTACCAAATAACGAAATACCAATATATCCTCGGACCAATAGCTTTTCAGTACCTTCCAAAGTAATGGTGCAAGAATATATTTTACCTGATTTAGGATCCATAATTTGTCCATTTGAATAGTCGTTATTATCTGGTGTCATGTTCCACATAATATCCATCCCTATTAAGGATTTTCCATTTTTTTCACCAGGGCAACGATTGCAGGTTTTAATAGTAGCAGCCGGTAATAATTCAATTACTTTAGCAAATAAAACCTGGTCTTTTTTATAAATTTCGATAATAGATTTGGCTTGTTTGGTTTCATCATCTATGGTTTTCCATTTGCCAAGAAATTGTGACTCTTGTTGTGCCTGAACCAAAGTAAAACAAACACAGATTAAAAACTTCATGATAAAATATTTCATATTACAAATTTTGGCTATAGTTCAAAAGAAGGATTCCAATGTTTGGTTTCAAAATCAACTACTTTATTATCAACTACAACAGTACCTTCTTGTTTTAATAATTGTTCCATATCACGGCCATTGGTAAATGATAACCGGCCCGTTAATTCTCCTTTGGCGTTCACAACACGAAAAGAAGGAATATCTGTTTCGGTACCTTTTAATTGATTAAGTGCCCATCCTACCATACGGGCAGATCCCAGACTTAAGAAATTTGAGATGGCTCCATAAGAACTAACTCTTCCAGCTGGAATAAGTCTGACAACATCATAAACTTGGTCATAGTAATGAACTTCATTCATAAAATCCTGGTGATATTTTTTTAAAGCAACATCTTCCAGATGCCTCATTTTAGACGACTGAATTTCGTCTTTATCCTGAAATCCTAATAAATGAAAGATCCCATGAATAATCACCCGTAGTAACTCTATTTCAAAGTCTATCTTAAGTTGACTAGCATTTTCTTTTACCCGATCAATACTTATATACAGATCTCCTTCAATCGGATTGTCATGATACGGAAAGGTGATAATATCCGTATAATAATCATGAGCCAAATATTTTTTATTAAGATCTAACAAGTAATCATCATTACAGAAAATGAGGTTTATTGAACCTGTTTTATGCTTATTTTCAAGTATTGTTTTACCAATCCAAAGTTTGATTTTACGTTGATTAATTTCAAAGGTCGGACATAGAAAATGGAAGTTGATTTGGTTCGTTTCTGACATAGGTTCAATGAATAACTGGATCACAAATATAAATAAAAGTCAATCAAGAGGTCAAATACTTCAAATTAGTGGAATTCTGGGTTAAATGTTAAAACTTTATTAATTTCAGTCCATTTAGGTTAACAATTGATTAAATGTCTAGTCTATCTTCAAGTTTGTAATACTTTCGTGAAATTATTAAAATTATACCATATGAATAAATTGATTTTTTTAAGTTTTATTTTTTTGGGACTTATAGCCTGCAGTCCAACCCTTACTCCTTTTAGTCAAAAATTGTATGATGATCAGAAATGGTCCCTTGAGGAATTACAGAAAATACAATTTTATCTTTCTGATGATATTGTGCTGTATAGGAAAGTCGCATCCGGAGAAACTACCATTAAGAATGGAAAAATTAAGATGGTCAATGGAGAAAAAATTGAAGAAGTCATTTTTAAAAAAGGTATTCCAGGTGTTTTAATTTTCATGCCTAAAGCAGATCGATTTGCCATTAGTTTTGATTCAGGTACAGATCCAAAATATTTAATTTTTGGTCCAAATCCTAAAATGAGTTCACGATATGTGTTGTTAGGCAAAGAATGGGATCGAAATTCAGGGCAAGTGACCTATGACAATCAAGTTTATGAAACTTATTCAGGATCAGCTTTCGCCGGACTGTTGGTTAATCTTAAAAGAGCTAACAAGTTAGAAAGAAAATCTTCTGAAGTTAAGGGAAGAGTTATTCAATAGAAACCATTTTTAAGAATTGTGTTTTTCTAGCCAGATTTGTTTAAGTTCTTGAATTGAAAATATATTAGAATAGAAGGCAATAATTAAAATAAATACGTTGCTTAAAACAATCTGTATCATATAATTTATATGGATCAATTCATGTATTAAATAAAATCCAACAAGCGAAATACCAGAAAATATGATGGGTTTGTAGTATTGTTTTACATTGAATTTAAATGTTTTATGAATAAACCATAATTGGACAAACATCAAGATACTTTGGCATAATAGATAAGTCCAAGAAGATCCTAAAGCTTTAAAAGATGGAATAAAAATTAAATTTAAAAGTATGGATATGATTGCGATAATAATATAAATATACAAAAGTAGTTTTTCTTTATGTGTTGCTTGAAAATATGCACTTAGTATGTAATTTAGACTACCAGGAATAAAAGCTATCATCATGAATGTTAAGATTAGAGACCAATATTCATTGTTCGTATGATAAAATAAAGAAATAATTTGTTCAGAATAAAAATATCCTGTAAAGGAAATGCAAATGGTCATAAATAATAACAGATGCATGGAAGTCTTGAGCAATAATTTTAATTTATTGACATCACTATGTAATCGGGCAAACATGGCTAAAAGTAAGGTTCCAAATGCTAGTGAAAACATACTAGCTGCTTCATAAAGGCGCATGGAAGCAGCGTAGATCCCCACTTCGTTTTTTCCATCCGGAAGCAATCTTTCAAGTAGCAAGGTATCTCCTTTATAAAAGATTGAACTGGTTAGGTAAATTAATGCGAATGGGAAACAAATTTGGGTAATTAGTTTGATATCTTTAATTGATAAAAATTGTAAATCAAATTGATATTGCTTTGAAGCCAAGATGATTAACCCAATGATGATACATAACCCAATGGAAATAGATTGAAACCAAACAAAAAGTTCAATAGTAATATAGGGTCTTAGTATTGGTGTAACTATAAATAAACCACAAATTATTATAAGAATTACCCGATCTAAAGCAGAAAGCAAGCTATCCGTTTGATATAATCCAAGTCCTGCTATATTGGAACGAATAAAAAGCATACCGCTAATTAATAATTGATTGACGGCTACATGGATTACAAATAAGAAATTGATTTGATCACCATACCAAATTCTAGAACAAACTATAATAACAAAAAAATATATAGTAGAAAGTAGGATTTTGAAACCAAATAAATTTTTTATTTCACTATTAATAATATTTTTTTGTTGGCTAGCAAATCGTGCAGTATAGTTTTGTAAACCGAAATCACTGATAAACTGAAGTATGATTGTGAAATTAAGTATATTGATGAACATGCCATATTGACTAGTCCCTGTTATTAATTGAATATTGCGATCAATACCTAATAAATACAATGGTTTTATTAACGCATTAATAAAAATAAGTAATAGAATATTTGTGAGAAAAGCTTTTCTCAAATTATTAGATTTGATTAATTGTGCAAAAATATATTAAAAAAATATGAATTTTCTGTTTGTAAACTATAAAAACAAGTATTTTGCTAACTAATTTTAAAATATGCGACTCAATAGCAAAGAAATAATACACTCTACTATTTTTTGTATTATGTTCTGTTTTAGTATTCAGACTTTTGCACAAAATATTCAATTCCAAAAATTATATTATAGTAAGGCATTTACACCGGGCATAAAAAATTCTTACACCAACTTTTATGATGTGGAGTCATTTTCAGATGGTGGATTTGTTACTTTGGGTTTTTTGACGGATACATTTAATCGATCTGAGGGAATTATAACTAAATATGATTGTTTAGGCAACCCAATTTGGTCAAAAGGTTTGGGCCCCTCTGGATCACCTACGAATACTAATATGGGTATCGTAGAAGCTGATAGCGGAGATGTAGTTTTTACATTTAGCCTTGGAACTGGTTTTTTCCAAGCCTCTATCTTATGTGGTCGGATTTCTGCCACAGGAAAAGTAAAATGGATGCGACGTATTGGAAATAATCTTGAATTTGGACGTGATATTGTAATGACCAGAGATAGTGGTTTTGTGGTAGTTGGAAGTACGGGTAGTTATGGATCAGACCGTATTGCAGATGATTTGTATATGTTTAAATTAGACCGCAATGGAAATATTTTGTGGACTAAAACTTTTGGAAATCCAAGTGGGACGTATGATGAAGCCTATGCGGTTAAAACAGATTCAGAGGATAACCTCATTATAACAGGACGCTGTATAGCGGATAGTACATTTCAGGCATTTATTTTAAAAGCTAGTCCATTGGGTGTACCCCTTTATTTTAAAACTTATGGATACCATAATCAGAGAACCAATGCATTTGATCTGGTCGTAGATTCTGAAGATAATTATTTGATTACCGGATTTACTACCCTTCTTGAGGAAAATCATCAAAGTTCCGAGTATGACGTTTTTTTGATAAAAACGGATTCAGCGCTTAATACTTATTTTACTAACATTTATGAAGTCAGCGTAGGTAGTGATGCTGGATCTATAGGAGAGGGTCTTGCGGTTTTAGATGACGGATCATATGCTATTGGAGTAAGTACTTTTGCTTTTACAGCGCATGGTGCGAGTGGTCCTAATTCACCAAATAAGAATGCATTATATATTATAAACCAAGATGGAAGTATTAAGAATGCTTTCATTTATAATATGAAAGGATCCCAATATACAAGAGTACGCAGGTCGGCAATTGGGGGAGTCATTCTATCCGGATTTAGTACAGCATATGCTTCAAATGTAGCATTTCAAGGTCTCATTATTAAGACAGATGATCAATTTTTATCCGGGTGTCATGATATTGATGTAACTTTTGAATTATCCCGATATCAACCTAATTGGACCATAGCTGACTTTACTTATCAAACCAATGCTGGTCAAAAAGCTTTAGCCTATACTAATTATAAGGATACATCCATTTTATTCCGAACAGAATGTGCATCGACCATAAATTTAAACCCATTAATAGATGGACCAAAGCAAGCTTGCCCGAATACAACAGTTCATTTTAAGGATTTTTCAACTGGTGATAGTTTAGCAAAGCATATATGGAGTATAGGAAATGACGTATTCGAGAAAAAAGGTGATGTGGATTATATTTTTACAAATCCTGGAACCTATAAAATTACAAAGATTATGCAATATGGTTGCATCAGTGTACCCTATGAGCATATTATCGTAATTTCACCCTATCAGATTGGAAGAATTTCAGCAACATTGTGTGCTGGAAAACCATTTACTTTTAATGGTAGAGAATTATTTAGTGCTGGAATTTATTCAGATACTATTAAGCTCAATAATTCATGTGATTCCATTATTATTCTAACTTTAAGTTCAAATTCATTTACAAATTTAGGTACGCTTTATGATACCATAACTTGTGGTTCCTTAAAATCACAATTTGGCTTAAACTATTCAACAAAGGGTAATTATTTTATAAACATTAAAAACCAAGATGGTTGTGATTCGATCATTGGAACCATTCAAGTTGCAGCTTATGCTAATAGGGTTGAAAATCCAAGTATTTGTAGTGGTGATTCCTATTTATTAAATGGGAAAGAATATCGTAAAGAAGGAATATTTGTAGACACCATTCGATCTAATTCTTGTGATGAAATAGTAACTATAAATCTTAAAGTCATTATCCCCTTTGTCCAATTGAATAAGCCGGATACATTGTTTTGTAATCAACCAATATTTAGGCATGGTGTAAAAATTGATAAGCCTGGTAGATCTAGTTTGATAAAGGTACCATCTCCAAGTGGATGTGATTCTGTTTTTAGCTATAATGTTATCATTTTTAATTGTGAAGATTGTGTCCTTGTACCTAATATATTTACACCAGAGAATAATGATGATCTTAATAATGTCTTTCGGCCCATTAAACCAAAAGATTGTCCGGCTGAATTAATTCGGATATCATTTAATGTCTATAATCGGTGGGGTTTAAAAGTATATGAATCAAATGATCTTAGTTTACCTGGATGGAATGGAAGATATAAGGACACTCCGGCACCTATGGAATCCTATATTTATCATTTAAATTATGATCTTAAGTTTGGGGATGATGCGAATGCTGTATTGAGAAATATATCTAAAAAGGGATCTGTTACCTTAATTCGATAGAAATATAGAATACTAAAATAATAATAATGTGTAACTTACCTTAGTTCGGGATGATATTTTGAATTGTACTTTTTATATAATTGCTTATGTACATTATCAAGATCTATATCTTTTCCCCTAATATAGGCTTTGATAATATTTTGGGTTTTTATATCGAGTGCATCACCTTCGCTTATAAATAAAGTAGCGTCCTTGCCTATTTCTAAAGTTCCAACTGTTTGGTCTATACCTAAGATTTTGGCTGTGTTAAAAGTAATACTTGTCAATGCAGCTTCCTTAGATAAACCAAATGCAATAGCCTGTCCTGCTTGAAACGCTAGATTTCTTTGTTGCCAAAAACCGTCCATACTTAAACAAAACAATATTCCTGCTTCTGAAAGTAAATAAGGTGTCTTGTAAGATTGTGAAATCGATTCATCTTCTCTTATGGGAAGACTATGGGCTTGATTTAAAATAATAGAAATATTATGAGTTTTCAAAAAATCTGTAATACGCCATGAATCAGCGCCGCCAACAATTACAGGCTTTATACCATATTTTTCAGCAAACTGAATACTATGAATTATGGTTTTTGCAAAATCAACATGTATATATAATTTTTTTGTTCCATTCCATAAACCCCTCATAGATTCAAATGCTAAGTTTTTTTCATTTTGATTCACAATACTTGCATAAGATTTTGCTTGATCAAAATAACTTTTGAGAGCAAGAACTTCTTTTTCATATTGATCATTCATGGATGTCTTTTGTGGTTCACCCCACCAGCCTTGATTAAAATTTGAATTAGGCCAATTTAAACTAATACCCTCATCAGATTTGTAAGCAGCATCCTCCCAATTCCAAGCATCCATTTCGACGATTGCAGTTTGACCTGAGATCACACCGCCTACAGGACTTATTTGACTTAATAATACACCATTGGATCTCAACGTAGGGATTATTTTCGAATCCGTATTATAAGCTATTATGGATCTGATATTAGGGTTCATCGCACCTAATTCTTGTTGGTCCACGGTAGCTTTTACCAATTCGATTTCTGCAAGTCCTACTGTTGAATTAGGGGCAATAAATCCAGGATACACTTCTTTATTGGTAATGTCAATTTCTATTTCGTTTTGATTTAAAACTTTGTAATCGGTTCCAACATATTTAATCTTTGATTTTGACAATACTATAATACCCGATTCAATGACTTGCCCATTTCCTACATGTATTCTTCCACCCTTTAAAACAATATCTTTTTGTTGGTCTAAAGCTGGAATTTGGGCATTTAAAAATGAAATTAAAGTGAAATTACATATCACCAAATGAACCAAAAATTTATTAATTTTAATAGGGAACATGTTTAATTTTTTATCAGTTATATGAATTTTATTCTGCTTCATGATCTTCACAATGATATAATTTTTTCGGTGGTGAGGCAAAAGGTACTGATGTCTGACCTTCAGATTTTTTTTGGATCATTTTTTGAATAATGCGGGTTCTTTCTTGGTTATTTGCTGATTCTAATTGTTCTTGCTGTGATTTATCGTAATATTTAATTCCGTCAATGAAAGTCATCTCAGGGCTGGCATACAATGATAGTGGATGATTGTTCCAAATGACAAAGTCAGCATCCTTACCTATTTTAATACTGCCAACACGATTGTCTATATGTAATAATTTTGCAGGATTTAAGGTAACAAATTTGAGTGCTTCTTCTTCACTTACATTTCCATATTTTACTGCTTTTGCTGCTTCCTGATTGAGTCTTCTTGCCATTTCAGCATCATCAGAATTATAAGCAGTTACCACACCTTGATCGTGTAAAATTGCGCCATTGTATGGGATTGCTTCATAAACTTCAAATTTATAAGCCCACCAATCTGAAAACGAAGAAGCACCAACACCATGATTTTTCATTTTATCAGCTACTTTATAACCTTCAAGAATGTGGGTAAACGTATTTATTTTAAAACCAAAATCAGTTGCTACATGCATTAACATATTAATTTCCGATTGTACATATGAATGGCAAGTAATAAACCTTTTTTTATTAAGGATTTCTGCAAGTGCATCTAATTCTAAATCTTGTCTTATTGGATATTCTGATTTTGTATTACGCAGATCATTATATCTTTTAGCACGAGTGAATGCATCAACATAAATTTGTTCTACACCCATTCGTGAATCAGGGTACCTTACATTATTATTTCCAGAAGATCTTTTTACGTTTTCACCAAGTGCAAATTTTATAAAACCTTCTGCACCTTGAAATTTCATATCTTCTGCTGATGATCCCCAACGTAATTTGATGATAGCAGATTGCCCACCTATAGGATTACAAGAACCATGTAGTAACTGGGAAGTGGTTACACCTCCACCTAATTGCCTATAGATATTAATGTCGTCAGGATTAATTACATCTCCAATGCGAACCTCTGCGGTATTTGATTGTGTACATTCATTGACCCCTTTCGAAATTGCTATATGAGAATGTTCATCTATAATGCCTGGAGTAATGTGTTTTCCTTGTGCATCAATTATTAACACATTTGGTTCAGAAAGGTCTTTTCCTATTTTTTCAATCTTTCCATTTTTTATTAATAAATCAGTATTTGATAATTTACCTTCCATTTCACAGGTCCAAATCGTGGCATTTTTTATTAATAAATTTTGAGCTTTTGGTTTATTGGTCCAACCAAATGCCATAAAAGGATAAGTCACTTGACCCATATAACCAATTTGTGAATTTGAAGCAGAATCTTTTTTTAGACTAGTCTTTATATGATTATCATTTGAAACTTCAAATTTGAAATCAATCCATTTACCTGTTTTATCTTGAGTTTTACCGAACCATTGGTTATTTAATTTTGTCGCAGAAAGTAAATAAGTAAATGAAGTGGCATCTATAAATCGTCCACTTAAATAATTGGAATCTACATTAAGTGTTAAGCTACATGAACTGGAATCAGGTGATAATATTTTATATTCATTTTTAGAATTTTTAGAGTTGGGAAGAACCTGGTATTTTTTATTGGATATGAAAAACTGGTATCCTGAATTAAAATAATCGACTTTTGGTTTATTTATTGTGAAAGAATTTCCTTTGATCCAGTTTTCTAATATTATTTTTTTGGTATCAAATAGTTGTCCATTGGTAATAATGAAATTGGCTAAGAATCCTTGTTTTAAACTTCCTACAACATTGGATATTTCTAAAAACTCAGCAGGTCCTTGGGTTAATGCAAAAAGAGCTTTTTCCGGACTAAGACCCCTGGAAATTGCAGTACGAATTTGATCCAAAAATAATTTCCTATCCCTTAATCCATTTGAAGTAAAAACAAATGGTATTGAATTTTCTTCCAATATATGCGGATTGGATGGCGCTAGTTCCCAATGTTTCAAATCAGCCAAATCAATCTGTAAGGCATCATAAGGATCCTCCACTTCATATAAGGGCGGAAAATTTAATGGTACGATTAATTTTGCATTGGTTTTTTTTATTTCTTCTATACGCTGATATTCATCACCACCTGTTTTAATCATATAAGTTTGATTAAATTCTTTAGCCAAACGATCAGCTCTTAAGACATCATATTTATCGTTGGCAATAAATATTTGAGGTAATTTTATTTTTTCGTTCCAAGCTTGAAGTGATAAATTTATTTCTTTTGTTAGATTGGAATTTTGGTAATATTTTCCGTCCATATAAGTTTGTCTCAACAATGCTATACTCCCCATTAATGAACTCGGATAATCTTGGCTGGAAAGGCCTTTATTAAAACTCAACACATGGCAAGCCATTGATTTTAAAATCATTTGGTGTTCATTTCTATCCCCTAATAAAACAATGGTAGAACCCCCTCGCGAAATTCCATCTGCATAGTGTGTATTTACTGTTCCAAAACCAAGATCTCTTAATGAACCTGCTTGATCATTTTTAACCGTGAATAAATCTGATGCATTTATTTCAGGACGAAGTGCTTCGTTCCAGGAAAACGCACCTTCTTTATTACTAATCATGGATTGAGTACCTTGAATTTTCTTGGATTCAGGTATTCCATAATCAGATAGGATTTCTATAAATGAAGGATAAATATGAGCGCCACTCAAATCTCGGATTATTGCGTCAATTGGAATATTTATATCCGCACCTACGGCTGTTATATATCCATTGCGGATTAACATCATACCATTTTCTATAGTGTTTAATGGATCAACATGTATAGTTGCATTTTTAAATAAATAACAAGTCTGATCAGGATGATTTACACCATTGACTGGAAAAGTAGTTTGTGACAATAAAAGCTTACTTGAATACAAAAAAGAAATTAGAAGAATGCCATATCGGATCATAAAATTAAATTCTGTGATTAAAAAAATCAATATTATATATTTGAATATCCTTTTCTATTGTGGTCAAATAGACTATTTATTTAAACTTAAATAATGTTCTAAGGCTTGGCGATCTATAACGCCTAATATTTCTGGGCCTTCTTTAATCACAACAAGTGGATAACCTTGATTAAGATAAAACATAAGGTCTTTTAATGTACGGTTAGGTTCCAAAAATAGAATTTCATGAAGGTTTAAATCTGATATTCGTTGATCTGGATTTTGTTTTACTGCAGCGGAAATTTCTTCAGCACTAATGGAAGAAGTAAACTCCCCATTAAAATTTGTAATAATGAAATTTTTATCGCCACTTGATAAAACGATAGCCATTGCTTCCTGTACACTCATATATGAAGTTATAACATAACTTATTTTTCGACACACCATCTTAGCTATTTTGCCCTTAAGTGTAAAATCGAGACTGACGCTTTGATATTCCTGCATTGCTGCAATAAATATAAATACTCCAATGAGAACAGTTGTCCAGGCTTCGTAATAAATTCCAAAGCCAATAAATAATATACAAATAAATTGTCCTATTCTACTTGCCCACAATGTAGCTTTCAGTTTTCCTAATTTAAAAGACAATAGGGCTCTTAATACCCGACCACCGTCCATAGGAAATGCAGGAATCATATTAAATAGGACCAAAAAAATATTTGCTATAAGAAGTATAGGTAAAAAAATATTCCAATTTAATAATTCAATTTGATTGAATTCTTCATTTGTAAAAAAAGACAATCCATTTAAATAATAGAGATACCCAAAAATAACAGCTGCAATTATGACATTGACCACGGGTCCCATAACAGCAATAACCAATTCATGGCTTGGTTTATCAGGCATATTTCGAAGTCTGGCTACTCCACCTATCGGCAATAAAATGATGTCTTCCGTCTGAATATGATATCGCCTGGCAGTTAAGGCATGTCCAAATTCATGCAATACAACACAACAAAACATGGACATTACAAAACATACCTCAACTAATATATTTTCCCAGGGATTATGGTTAGATAGCCCGTTGGCCACAACATAGATTAATATTAAGGGAAAAGTCCAATGTATTTTAACAGGTATTTTTGCGAATGTTCCTAAGCGCCAGGATTGATTAATCATTTAATTTTTTTATTTGTTCCACATCGGTTGATAAAGTTGGTCTTGCAGAACAGCTCTGGAAATAACCATCCGTTGAACTTCTGATGTACCTTCATATATTTGTGTAATTTTTGCATCTCTCATTAATCTTTCTACATGGTACTCTTTGACATAGCCATATCCACCATGTATCTGGACTGCTTCTATGGAGTGTCGCATGGCAACATCTGAGGCAAATAATTTAGCCATACTTGCAGCAATGGTAAAATCAATGCCTTGGTCTTTCATCCATGCTGCTCGATGAACTAAAAGTCGAGCTGCTTCTATTTCGGTAGCCATATCTGCTAATTTGAAGGCAATGGCTTGATGCTGGGCTATAGCTTTCCCAAATGTTTTTCGTTCTTTAGAATAGGCTAATGCCAATTCGTAAGAACCTGAAGCAATTCCTAAAGCTTGAGCTGCTATACCAATTCGACCTCCTGTCAGGGTTTTCATTGCAAATTTAAAACCATCTCCAGAAGGACCCAATAGATTTTCTTTAGGAACTTTTACATCATTATACATGATAGTATGTGTATCAGAAGAACGAATTCCTAATTTGTCTTCTTTGGCACCTACCATTACACCTGGCCATGAAGTTTCGACTATAAAAGTACATATTCCATTATAACCTGCACTAGGATTTGCTTGAGCCATAACGAGGTGAACAGCAGAAGAACCACCATTAGTTATCCAATTTTTCGTGCCGTTTAATAAATAATAATCACCACAATCCACAGCAGTTGTTTTTTGTTGAGTAGCATCTGTTCCAGCCTCAGGCTCTGATAAACAAAAAGATCCTATCCACTCGCCAGTTGCTAATTTTGGTAGATATTTAAGTTTTTGGTCTTCGTTTCCCATTTTTTCAATACCCCAACAAACGAGACTGTTATTAACAGACATTATGACAGAGCATGAATTATCGACTTTGGAGATTTCTTCCATAGCCAAAACATAAGATATAGTGTCCATTCCACCACCCCCATATTCAGGAGAAACCATCATTCCCAAAAAGCCCATTTCCCCCATTTTTCTCACCTCTTCCTTTGGAAATTTCATCTGAGCGTCTCTTTCTATTACGCCTGGTAATAATTCTTGCTTGGCAAAGTCTCTGGCGGCTTCTCTTACAGCAATTTGTTCTTCAGTTAAAGTAAAATACATACCAATGATTTTGGGCGAAAATAACACAATTTGAGCGGTCTTATAGCATGTAAAACCAAAAACATAATTTAATGGTCTTGTTGTCGACCGATTTGAATACAGATATGGGTAAAAAGAATAGATTTGTACCAAATTTACAAGAATTCATGAAAAATTACCTAGTCTTCACATTTTTGATCTGTTGTGTTTGTATAAATTGTAAAAATAAAGCCACTACAATACCTGGTGGCGGTGATATTTTATTTGACCATTTAGATACTACAATAGCCCCCGGGGAAGATTTTTTCATGTATGCAAGTGGTACCTGGCTTAAAAATAATCCAATACCCAAAGAAGAAACGAATTGGGGAATTGGAAATTTAGTTGTCAATGAGAATTATACTAAGCTCAGAGACATTTGTGATAAAGCATCAAAAATTCAAGCAACTAAAGGTTCAAATGATCAAAGAATCGGTGATTTTTGGAAAATAGCCATGGACTCAGCTTTATGCGATCAATTAGGGATTAGTCCCATTCAAAAAGATCTACAACTAATAGACAACATAAAAGATATCAACAGTTTATTGGAAGTTATTGCTTTACATAAATCATATGGAATTGGATCTGGATTTGAACTCTATGTAGGCCAAGATATGAAACAAAGTGATAAAATGACACTCTACTTAAATCAAGGCGGGCTAGGATTACCTAATAGGGATTATTATATAAATCAGGATGAACGAACATTGAAAATTCGAAATGAATACCCTAATCACATCTCGAAAATGTTTCAATTAATTGGAATGGACTCTTTGACTTCTAAAGATGAAGCAAAAAAAATCTTAACATTCGAAACGCAATTAGCTCAATCCTCAAAAAAATTAGAGGACCTAAGAGATCCATATGCTAATTATAATGCCTATTCGATAGCCCAAATAAAATCATTGACACCAAGCATAGATTGGATAGATTGGTGTAAAAAAGCAAACATAAATTTCGATTCTGCTGTAATTGGCCAACCTGATTTTTTTAAAACATTTGAGATGGTGTTGCAAAAATCGGATTTGAATAGTTGGAAAGCTTATATCAAATGGCATTTTATACACCATTTTGCTGCTACTTTAAACAAAGACATCAACGATGAACATTTTAGATTTTACAGTGCACTTCTTCATGGAGCTGAAGCACAACGCCCTCGTTGGAAAAGAAGTTTAAGTGCCATTGAAAATGCTATGGGAGACCTCTTAGGACAAGAATTTGTGAAAGCATATTTTAGTCCAAAATCTAAACAAAGATATAGTGATATGGTAGAAGATATTCGTACTGCCTTTGCTGATCACATCAGAGATTTAGATTGGATGAGTTCCACAACTAAAGAAAAAGCTTTATTAAAATTAAAGTTGATGACTAAAAAAGTGGGCTATCCTGATCATTGGAAAGATTTTTCATCAATGGAAATTAACAGAAATTCTTATTTTGAAAATGTTAAAAATGCTCAGATCTGGTGGTACAATGATCAAATTTCAAAATTGGGTAAACCAGTTGATCGAAGTATTTGGGATATGACACCTCAGACTTACAATGCTTATTACAATCCTTCTAATAATGAAATTGTTTTGCCTGCTGCAATATTTACAGTTCCAGGTTTTCGTGATGAGGATCTGGATGATGCTTTGGTTTATGGATATGCCGCAGCATCGACCATTGGTCATGAAATTACGCATGGTTTTGATGATGAGGGAAAAAAATTTGATGAAAAAGGAAATCTGAATAATTGGTGGACTAAAGAAGATGAGGATCAATTTAATAAGAAAGCACAATTGATTGTAGATCAATTTAATCAATTCGTCGTTTTAGATAGTCTACATGTAAATGGTAAGGCCACACTTGGTGAAAACATTGCTGATTTAGGAGGTGTCGTTTTAGGTCTTGAAGCATTTAAGAAAAAAGAACAATATAAAATGGGAAAACCAATCAATGGTCTGACTCCTACCCAAAGATATTTTTTAGGATATGCTTTAGGTTGGCTAGGGCACATACGAGATGAAAGGTTGGCATCTCAAATATTAACTGATGTACACGCTCCGGCAAAACTACGCGTTAATGGTCCCTTTGTTCATATACCTGAATTTAAGGAAGCGTTTCACATTAAGGAAGGCATGAAAATGCATCGTGCAGATAGTTTACAAGTTAAAATTTGGTAAAAAATATTTTTTAAATACAGTAGGATTTAATTATTTCTACCAAGCGAATTGGTTGGTCCGCATGTACCCAATGTCCAGCATCAGCAATGGTTACAAAAGATGAATTTGGATAATGTTTTTTAATATCCAATTGATCTTTATCAAGTATATAATTTGATCGGTCACCTCTGATAAATAATATTTCGTTTATTATTGGTTTAGATGGTTTGATTTCTTGGGTGATTTCATTGTAATTCTCAAATAAGGATTTTAAGTTTATCTTCCAAACAAATTGTTGATTTTGATCTCGATCTAAATTTTTAAGAATAAATTGTCTAACCGTTTGATCTATAAT
This sequence comes from Saprospiraceae bacterium, assembly GCA_044228225.1. GTDB lineage: Bacteria > Bacteroidota > Bacteroidia > Chitinophagales > Saprospiraceae > Vicinibacter. Next base: position 84,393 of record JBGAVH010000018.1, read on the forward strand.
TGTTTTTGAAAGTTCAAATTCAGCTTCAGATCTTTTATTGATTTTATTTAAATCTAAACCCAACATAGATTTAAAGATTTCATCATGTCCTCTAGGATATGATTTTGGAGCTATATCTATTATGATGGATTTTCCAATATCATCAGGATATAAGTTTATTAATTCTAAAACGACTTTACCACCCATAGAATGCCCAATCATAAAGGGTTTTACTAACTGATATTTTTGTATCATATACATAATATCTTTAGCCATTAGGGTATAACTAAAAGCTTCGGTATGAGGAGATTTACCATGATTCCTTAAATCTATAAGATAGATGGTAAATTCATTCGATAATGCATTAGCAATGGTTTGCCAATTATCAAGACTCCCGAATAAACCATGAAGTATTAATATTGGAGGTCCATTGCCTTGAATCTTAATATTTAAACTAACTGGATTCATATCAATAACTGGGTGTAATTTTACGGCAATTTTATTTGATTATGTCGTCATTTTTATTGAATTCAAATTATAAGCCTTCTGGAGATCAACCAGAGGCTATCCAACAATTAACTACCGGGGTTGAACAGGGAGAACGAGCACAAGTATTATTGGGTGTTACGGGTTCTGGGAAGACATTTACCTTGGCTAATGTAATTGCTCAAACGGGTAAGCCTACCTTGATTTTAACTCATAATAAAACCCTCACAGCTCAATTGTATGGCGAATTCAAAGCTTTTTTTCCAGATAATGCTGTAGAATATTTTGTTTCATATTATGATTATTACCAACCCGAAGCTTACATTTCAGTAACGGATACTTATATTGAAAAAGACCTTCAAATTAATGAAGAAGTTGATAAGTTGCGCTTAAAAGCTACTTCATCTTTGTTGTCTGGAAGAAGGGATATCATTATTGTAGCAACTGTATCTTGTATTTTTGGTATGGGAAATCCGGAGGACTACAAAGCAGGAATTATCAGAATTCAAAAGTCTCAAAATTATCCACGCAATCAGTTTCTATATCGACTGGTTGATATTTTATATAGCAGAACTGAGAGTGATTTGAATAGAGGTCAATTTAGAGTTAAGGGTGATACAGTAGATATTCGTTTGCCCTATGTAGACTATGGATTAAGAATTCATTTTTTTGGAGATCAAATTGAACAGATTGATGAAATAGAGATCTCAAGTGGAAAAAGAATAACTAGTTTGGATTCAGCTGCTATATTTCCTGCCAATTTGTATGTTGCGCCAAAAGATAGACTCAAAGGTATTTTGCAGACTATAGAAAATGAATTATTTGAACAAAAAAAATATTTTGAGTCGGAAAAAAAATACGCTGAAGCAAAGCGTATCGAAGAACGAACACAATTCGATCTTGAAATGATGCGTGAACTTGGATATTGTAGTGGTATTGAAAACTATTCTCGTTTTTTTGATGGTCGATCTATAGGTACAAGACCATTTTGTTTATTAGATTATTTTCCTGATGATTATTTGCTGATTGTAGATGAAAGTCATGTAACCATACCCCAAATTAGAGGCATGTGGGGCGGAGATCGAGCTCGTAAAATGAATTTAGTACAATTTGGCTTTAGATTGCCGTCAGCTCTAGATAATAGACCATTAAGTTTTGAAGAATTCGAAAACCAAATTAACCAGGTGATTTATGCCAGCGCAACACCTGGAGACTATGAACTAAATCAAGTGCAGGGTTACATTGCGGAACAGGTAGTTAGGCCAACAGGTTTATTAGACCCTCCAATAGATGTAAGACCATCGATCAATCAAATTGATGATTTGTTAGAAGAAATTTACAAACGTAAGAAACTCAATGAACGAATTCTAGTAACAACTTTGACTAAGCGAATGTCAGAAGAACTTGCTAAGTATTTCCAAGGTTTAAATTTATTGTGCAAATACATACACTCTGAAATCGATACCATGGAACGCGTAGAAATTTTGCGTGATTTGCGTTTGGGCGAATTTGATATATTAATTGGGGTCAATTTATTGAGAGAAGGGCTGGATTTACCAGAGGTGTCTTTAGTAGCCATACTAGACGCAGATAAGGAAGGTTTTTTAAGGAATGACAGATCATTAACACAAACTGCAGGAAGAGCTGCTAGAAATGCTAATGGTTTGGTTATTTTTTATGCTGATAAAATTACAGAGTCAATGCGCAGAACCATTGATGAAACCAATCGGAGAAGGTCCAAGCAAATGGCTTATAACGAATTACATGGTATTGTACCACAAACACTAAGCAAAACGCGAGAAGAAATTATGAGTAAAAGTTCTATTTTAGATATGAGGGCTCCGGAACCAAGAGCTTATATAGAACCTGATGTAAATTCCATAGCCGCAGATCCTTTGGTAGCCTATTTAAACCGTGATCAAATTGAAAAATTAATCGTTCAAACAGAGCAAAAAATGAAAGCTGCAGCCAAGGATCTTGACTTTATTTCAGCTGCACATTTTAGAGATGAAATGAATGCACTGAAGAAAAAATTGAAATAGGGAATTGAATGGATAAGAATAAAACCTGAAATTAAATTTTTCTATCTTTCCAATATAACGGAAGATTAAACCAAGAAAATAGTCCTAATAATATAAAATATAAAGTATAAAAGAACTGCATAGGTATAAACCACCATAGTAGGCGTTTCTTTGAGAAGAAGGTAGTGGCTTGATATAGAATAATAAAATCCAAAACTAACTGTATACATAAACTAATCCATCCAATATATAATGCTAATGGATTTTGATAAATGAAACCAATGATGATACTGATTATTGTAAAGATTCTCTGAAACCAAACTAAACTTGCAATCAACATGACGTTCCAATCTTTATTAAATTTCATTTTGTTGGCCCAACGCAAACGTTGACTTATGAAATGTTTTAAGTCAATTTCAGCTTTAGTTTCCACGATAGATTCAACCGATTTTAAGACATGAATGTCGTTTGGAAACAAAGACTTCATTTTATGAATTAAAAAAATATCATCACCAGAAGAAATATGATGATTGGTATCATATGCATTAATTTGGATAAAGGTATTTTTGTCGTATGCAAGATTGGCAGCACTACATAAATAATGCAAGCCGGATTTGATTCCAGAGGCATTAATTAGGAAGGAGTTCATAAAATCTAGCATTTGAAAAATACCTAAAAACCCTTTTCCATTTTTAATTTGAACTGGGCCAACGATAAATTTTGAGGCATTAAGTTCATAATAAGATACTATGGTATCTACCCAATTTTTAGGTAGAACGCAATCAGCATCAGTTGCTAAAATAAGGGTTCCTTGTGCATGTGCTACACCATAGGATATGGCTTTCTTTTTTGAACCTTGAATTGTGGTTTTACCAATAACGCCTAATCGCATTAATTTAAAACGACTATCTTTTATGTCTTCTAACAATTCAGGTGTTTGATCTTCTGATTGATCATCAACAACAATAATTTCTAAAAGATGGTGTGGATAACTCTGATCTAAAGCACTTTGAACACAAGAAACGATATTTTCCTCTTCATTTCTTGCAGGTATAATAATGGAAACTGATGTTCTCGGAATAGGATGTGCAGGTTTTTCAAATTTTTTTATTTTATTCCAATAAATTAAATAAACGAATTGGAGCAGAGTATATAGTATGGTAATCGCAAATAATATTATTGAAATAAAATACACACACTACTTTTATTATTCGAAAAGATCCTCATAAGCACTATAAGCTTTTTCCCGCTCTATAGTTTTAGGTTTTTGTATTGATTGAGTATTTGTTGTTGAATCAACTTCTTCGTAACTGACAAATTCATCTTCAGATTTTGATGGATTGCTTGACCCTTGAAGCTGTCCGAATTTTCGGTAAGCCCAAGCTTTGAATACCAATCCAATAGATACAAGTGGCAAACCAATAATTTGGAGGGTAAGATTTGTTAAACCTCCAATGAGATTTTGCTTGAATGCTAAACCTATGCTTTTCAAATGATCAAAAAGTACTTTTGGAAATAATAAAACCGCTGCAAATAAAAATAGTGGAGATAGTAAGAATAGTAATCGGTAGATTTGATAGAACAAATACAAGAATAATGTGACAATTACAATAAACATGAGAGCCCCGAATATTCTTTGAGGCAGACTTCGATTATTTAAATTACTATATAAATTACTGTACATCATGATTGTGGGGCAAATATAATATAAATATGTATTAAATTAATATTTAATATATAAATTGTTAATAATAAAATTTAAAAAAGCCTAATTATTTGTAAAATGGGTGTGAATCAGTCTAGAATACAAACCATTGGTTCGTGTTAAAAGTTCCTCATGGGTACCTTTTTCTACTATTTTGCCGTTTTGAAGACTGATGATTTGGTCAGCATGTTTAATTGTTGATAACCTATGTGCAATGATAATTGAAGTTCGTTTGGTAATAAGGCGTTTGATAGCATGTTGAATAATTGATTCTGTATAGCTATCCACTGATGAAGTTGCTTCATCCAAAATCAAAATATCGGGATTGAAAACTAAAGCACGCACAAAAGAAATCAGTTGACGTTGGCCTAAAGAAAGGTTAGCACCTCGTTCAGCAACCTGGTAATCATATCCTCCTGGTAATGCTTCAATGAATTCATGGGCCCCAATTGCTATTGAAGCTTCAATGATGGAATCCAATGTAATATCTGGGTCAAATAAACTGATGTTATCTTTTAAGGAACCGTAAAATAAAAATACATCCTGAAGTACTAATCCCATCTTTCTTCTTAGAAAATGTAGGTCATACTCTTTTATGGAAACACCATCTATATAGATGTTTCCACTGTCGAATTCGTACAATCTGTTCAGTAAGCTTATGATTGTTGTTTTTCCAGACCCTGTATTTCCAACTATAGCCAATGAGGTTCCTGCCTTCACCTCAAAGTTAATATTTTTTAAAACAGGTACTTGAGCTTGATATCCAAACATGATGTTTTCAAATTGAATATCACCTTTGATTGAATTTGGAGCAATGGTTCCCAAATTCAGATCATTTTCAGAATGATCTAGAGTATCAAAAATTCGATTACTGGCTATCAAGCCCATTTGGAGCGAATTGAATTTATCAGCAAGCATTCTAATGGGTTGAAAAAGTCTGGTTAAAAACATTGGAAAAGCCACAAGTTGTCCAATCGTAACGGATTGGTCCAGAACACCTTGAGCGCCCCACCAGACCATAAATCCTAGTGATGCCGCCGAAATGATCTCAACAACTGGAAAAAAAACGGCGTAATAAAATATTCCATCAATATTGGCTTGTGTATAGGTCGTATTTATGTCTTTAAATTTCTTATTGATCATTTTTTCTGAAGAAAACAATTGGATGATTCGCATTCCACTTAAAGATTCTTGCAAAAAACCATTCATTCTAGCCACTTCATTTCTTACTCGTTGAAAGGATTTTTTTACACTTTCTTTAAAAATGTAACTGGCTAGTATGAGCAAAGGCATAGATATTAATGAAATCAATGTTAGTTTAATACTGGTATAAAACATAACACCTAAAAGTGTCAGTAATCCAATAATATCAGCGATGATTGTAATAAGACCTTCAGAAAAAACTACATTCACAGATTCCAAATCACTTACGGTTCGTGTAGTGTTTGTTCCAACTGGCGTTTTATCAAAATAACTCATTCGCATAGAAAGTAAATGGCGAAAAACATCATTTCTCAAATCGTGAATTACATATTGACCTAAACGATTGGTCATGATCACAAAAAAATAACGGAGTACAGTCGTGAGTAGTAATATCAATAAATATATTAAAGAAATATACTTTAAACCATCTAGATCGGATTTCATGATATATTCATCGACCATTATATGCGTCAAATAAGGTGTAAGCGCATTTAATGGAGCTAAGACTACCGCTAATATAGCTGAGGTATAGAGGATTAATTGATATGGTTTAGCATATCTAAACAATCGTTTTAAAAGTGCGCTATTATTTTTTGCAGTTTGAGTCATATGGAATAAAATACCAAAAATCCTTATGCATTAAAAATTACAAAACACCTTCATCAGCAAAACTATAATACCCATGTTCTGAAATAATTAAATGGTCTAATAATTGAATATCTAATGCTGTACCAGCACTTTTTGCTTTTGATGTGATATCCATATCTGCAGAACTTGGTTTTAGATTACCCGAAGGGTGATTATGAACTAAAATAATTCCGGATGCTTGATGCTCTATGGCTCTTTTATAAATCATCCTCATATCCATAATGGTTCCGGATATCCCACCGGCACTCATTTTTTCAATTCCTAGAATAGCATTTCGACGATTCAAAAACATAGCCCAGCTTTCTTCGTGTTGTAACTCTTCAAGATTGTATTTAACCATTTCATAAGCATCCCGACTACCTTGAATCGTAGGTCTGTGAAGAGCTTCGGATTGTTGCCTCCTTTTTCCGATTTCGAGAGCAGCCAAAATTGTAATTGCTTTGACCTTACCTACGCCTTTAAATTTTTTAAAATGGTCCATGCCAATTTTGCTTAATTCAAATAGATTATTGTTGCACGATTCAAGAATCCGCTTAGCTAATGACAAGGCACTTTCATCTCTGCTACCAGAACGAAGTAATATTGCCAACAGTTCTGAATTACTTAATGAATCCTTTCCTTTGAGTAGTAGTTTTTCTCGTGGTCTATCGTCTTCTGCCCATGTTTTGATGCTTTGGTTTTCTTTAGTGGTGTTATTATTCATATTAGTTATTTGAGTGCCTGTTCGAGGTCGGCGATTAGATCGTCAACGTCTTCAATGCCAACACTAAGTCGCATTAACGAGTCTGTCAATCCACTTTTTAATCGTTCTTCCTTAGGTAGAGAGGCGTGCGTCATTGAAGCAGGGTGACCAATTAATGATTCAACACCTCCTAAAGATTCTGCACAGGAAAACAATTTTGTTTTTGATAGAACACTAAAAGCGGCTTCAATTGTAGCATCTTTTAAGTCAAAAGATACCATTCCACCAAAATTGCGCATTTGTTTTTTAGCAATAAGATGTCCTGGGTGCGAAGTAAATCCTGGATATAATACTCGATTGACTCTTGGGTGATTGATTAAGAAATTGGCAATTTTAGCTGCATTTTCACAAGCCCTATCCATCCGAATATGTAGTGTTTTGATGCCACGCAGGATTAGGAAACAATCTTGGGGACCGGGTACAGCTCCACTTGCATTTTGAATAAAAAACAATCGCTCTGCAAGTGCTTTATTTTTTGTAATTACAGCACCATGAATTACATCAGAGTGACCTCCTAGATATTTTGTAGCTGAATGAAGCACGAGATCCGCACCTAAGTCTAGCGGATTTTGTAAATAGGGGGATGCAAAGGTATTATCAACACATACCAAAATATTTTTTCCTTTGACTAACTCACATACAGCTTTAATATCAACAATATTTAAAAGTGGATTTGTTGGAGTTTCAATCCATATCAATTTAGTTTCTGAAGTTATATTGGATTCAATAACGGATAAATCCTGCATAGGAATCAAGTTCGTACCAATTCCAAATGGTTTAAAAATTTTATCTAACAATCTGAACGAACCACCATACATATCATTACTAGCTAATACATGATCACCAGATTTAAGTAATTTAATTATAGCATCCATAGCAGCTAATCCACTACTAAAACAAATAGCGTCTGTTCCATTCTCCAAAGCTGCCAGATTGTTTTGAAGTACTGTTCGGGTTGGATTTTGTGTCCGTGCATATTCATAACCCTTGTGATTTCCCGGACCATCCTGAACATATGTAGAGGTTTGGAATATTGGTGTCATTATTGCTCCAGTTGTTTGATCTGGTTCTATTCCTGAGTGTATAACTTTTGTTCCAAATTTCATAATTATATATATTTATTATTAACGGTCCCATTTAATTTACTCAAATGGAAAAAATCTAAAAATCTATTTTTTTAATGATTGGAAAAGTCCAATTTATAATGATTACCTTAATAAAACAGCGCGCACACTATTCACAACATCATTTACACTTAGACCGTATTTGTCTAAAAGTTCTAAAGGTTTTCCACTTTCACCAAAGCTATCATTTACCGCAATATATTCTTGTGGACAAGGATGTTTTCTAACTAATAATTGTGCTATACTATCGCCTAAACCCCCATGACGTTGGTGTTCTTCACAAGTTACCACTCTGTTCGTCTTTTTTACGGAATTAAGGATGGCTTCTTCATCTAAGGGTTTGATGGTGTGAATGTTAATGAGTTCGCAATCTATGCCTTCCTTTTCAAGGATTCTTACAGCTTCTAATGCTTGCCAAACCATGTGTCCTGTAGCAAAAATAGAAACATCTTTTCCTTGTTTTAAATGTAGAGCTTTTCCAATAACAAATTCTTGATTCTCCAAGAATACTGGCCAATCGGGCCTTCCAAATCTAAGATAAACTGGTCCTTGGTAATCCGCAATAGCAATTGCTGCTGCTTTAGTTTGAGCATAATCAGCCGGATTAATTACAGTCATTCCTGGTAACATTTTCATCAAGCCAATGTCTTCCAGAATTTGATGTGTAGCACCGTCTTCACCTAAAGTTAAACCAGCGTGTGAGGCACATATTTTAACATTCTTATCTGAATAGGCTACAGATTGGCGAATTTGATCATAAACTCTACCCGTAGAAAAATTTGCAAAAGTACCTGTATAGGGTATTTGACCGGTTATAGCTAGTCCAGCAGCTATCCCTATCATATTGGCTTCTGCAATACCTACCTGAATGTATCTATGTGGAAATTCCTTTTCAAACAAGTCCATTTTTAAAGAACCCGCCAGATCAGCACAAAGGGCAACGACTTTAGGATTTGCTTTACCAGCCTCTATCAAGCCATCTCCAAACCCATTTCGAGTAGCTTTACTTCCTTTACTTTGAAAAATATCCCAATTGCTCATATAATAAAATCTCCTAGTGTTTCTGGTAATTGATTTAAAGCCTGAACGGTTTGTTCGTCATTTGGTGCTACACCATGCCATTTATGAGTTCCCATCATAAAGTCTACCCCAAAACCCATAATGGTTTTCATTAAGATAACTATGGGTTTGCCTTTACCGGTAAGCTCTTTGGCCAGATGTAATTGGTCTACAACAGAATTCATTTGATTGCCTTCCATTTCAATAACTTCCCAACCAAAAGTTGTCCATTTACCTCGTAAATCACCCAAGGACATAACTTTGTCGTTAGTACCATCAATCTGTTGACCATTCCAATCTACAATGGCAATGAGATTGTCTAATTTATAATGGGCTGCGCTCATAATGGCTTCCCAATTTTGGCCTTCCTGTAGTTCGCCATCTCCAGTAAGTACATAGACTAATTTGGTATCACCATTCATTTTTTTACCCAGTCCAGCACCCACAGCTACGCTAAGTCCTTGACCAAGAGAGCCAGACGCAATCCTTACTCCAGGAACATGTTCGTGAGTCGTGGGATGTCCTTGCAATCTTGAATTAAGTTTTCTAAAACTACTTAATTCATGAATATCAAAATATCCTGATCGAGCTAAAACACTATAAAAAACAGGTGAAATGTGACCGTTAGATAGAAAAAATAAATCCTCATCGCTTCCTTCCATGTTAAATGGAAGTTTTTTTTCTAAAATACCAAAATATAATGCAGTCATAAGATCTGCACAACCTAGAGATGCACCGGGGTGACCACTTTTCGCAAGCCAGGTCTGACGTACGATATCCCTTCTGACTTGTGAAGCGATGTTATTGAGTTCTGTAATGGATTTCATAAGAGACGACAAAGGTACTTATATTCCTAAAAACCCGATCTATAAATATCGAAATGTGGTATAATTACATGAATAAATACAACCCTTGAAAGGTAATCCATTGATTTGGTTCATTTTTGTACCTTCGTGCAAGCAATTATTCAGGGACTATGACGTTTATAGTCCGTAAAATATATTAAATAGCATGTATAAATATTACTTTTTTATCATTTATTTGTTGTTCTCAACCACCCAAATTTTAAATGCCCAGCGTTTTTTTGATGGTGTTAAAAAAAATTATGAAATTGGCGGAATTGTTGTAAAAGGTAACGCATTTAGTGATGAAAAAGCCATTATCGGTATATCAGGTCTTCGAGTAGGTCAGAAAATAAGTATTCCTGGCTCAGAGATTTCTGGCGCCATCAAATCCATCTACAAGCAACGCCTTTTTTCAAATGTTGAAATTGTTCTAGCCAAAGAAATTGGTGATGTCGCTATGTTGGAGATCTTGGTGCAAGAGAAACCCAGATATTCTAAACACACTTTAAAAGGGGTAAAGAAAAGTGCCCATGATGAACTGAATGAATTAGTCAACAGTCAATTGATTAAAAATAGTATTGTAACCGAAGATGTCAAGGAAAATATTATATTTCGTATAACAGATTATTATGTAGACAAAGGTTATTTGGATGCAAGAGTAAATATTCACGAATTTAAAGATGATAAAAAAGATAATGCTGTTAGGTTAGTTATAGATATTAATAAAGGCAAAAGAGTAAAAATCAGCAATATTACTTTTGAAGGAAATGAACATGTCAGATCCATGAAACTTCGAAAGAAAATGAAAGAAACAAAACGCCTATGGCAAGTTTTTTCTAAGTCGAAATTCATCGAAGATGAATATGAAATGGATAAAAATAAAATTGTAAGTTATTACAATACCAAAGGATACCGTGATGCACAGATACTTTCAGATTCTATATGGAGAACAAAGAACGGTCGATTAAGAATTCATTTAAATATTGAAGAAGGTAAGCGTTACTATTATCGAAATATTTTTATTAAAGGAAATTCATTGTATTCTGAAGATCAGATTCGAAATGTTTTAGCCATCCAAAGAGGAGATATTTATAATCAGGAGTTGCTTCAAAAGAGACTTAGTTTCAATCAGGATGGACGTGATGTGAGTAGTTTATATATGGATGAAGGATATTTGTTTTTTAGAGCAGATCCAGTAGAAGTTGGCATCGAAAAAGATTCCGTTGATATCGAATTGCGTATAGTTGAAGGAGCGCAGGCAACCATAGATCGCGTAAAAATAATTGGTAATGATCGTACCAATGAACATGTGGTCCGTCGTGAAATTCGAACAAAACCGGGCCAAAAATTTAGTCGAAGTGATGTGATCAGATCCCAAAGAGCTATTATGGCTTTGGGTTATTTTAATCCTGAGACTATGGGCATGAATACACCGGTTAATCCAAAACGCGGTACTGTTGACATTGAATATTCTGTAGAAGAAAGACCTTCAGATCAATTGGAATTATCTGCTGGATGGAGTGCATATGGATTAATTGGAACACTTGGTGTAGTGTTTAACAATTTTTCTACCCGTAATTTTTTCAAAAAAGATAGCTGGAGTCCATTGCCTCAAGGAGATGGTCAGAAACTTTCTTTAAGAGCCCAAACCAATGGAAAATATTACCAATCCTATAATTTCTCATTTACTGAACCTTGGTTGGGTGGAAAGAAACCCAATTCATTTACTTTGGCAGGCGTTTATTCCTTGATTAATCAAGAATTGAGTGGAGCTGGGAAGGTTAGCATACTCCGTTTTTCTGGTGGACTGGGATCTCAACTGACTAAGCCTGATGATAACTTTATCAGCAGTACAGCACTTAATCTGGAGCGAATTCGTCTAACAGATTATTATGGTTTTAGAACAGATAATGAAACGGTATCCAATGGTGATTTTTATAATATTTCATTAAAACAAACTATTGCCCGAACTACGGTGTCTGATCCATTATTTCCACGATCAGGATCGCGTTTAAGTTTATCCGGACAGTTTACCTTACCTTATTCACTTTTTAGAAAAAATTGGGATCCTGCAACGCTTAGTTCACAAGATAAATTTCGATGGGTTGAATACCACAAATGGCGTTTTGATGGAGAATGGTATTTTAATTTGATCAGTAAGTTGGTCTTTTCGTTCAATGCCAAAATGGGGCTCATAGGGTATTACAACAAAAAACTTGGTGTGCCTCCATTTGAGCGTGTTCAAGTGGGTGGAGACGGATTGAATAATCAATCCTTTACAATAACAGGTCGTGATATTATTTCTCTAAGAGGTTATGAGGTTGCTGCAGTTAAGGCAAGAAATCCTGAGGAATATCGAGCTGGTGTTGATCGGGGAGATGCTACCATATTTAATAAATTCACTGCAGAATTAAGATATCCCCTATCCTTGAATCCGAGTGCTTCCATTTATGTGCTGGGATTTCTTCAAGGTGCCAATGGCTGGTATAGCTTTAAGGAGTATAACCCATTTGATTTAAAAAGGTCGGTAGGTGTTGGAGCCAGGGTGTTCTTACCTATGTTTGGGTTATTGGGCTTTGATTATGGTTTTGGTATTGATCAACCATGGTTGAAGGAACAAAATGCCGGTTGGAAAAGCTATGGTAAATTTAGTTTGATCTTAGGTTTTGAACCTGAATAGTTACATCAATTTTAATTATCAGAGTGGCGATAAAAGGAATAACCTAATTGCTAGATTATATTAAATTTTATCAAAGGGGGACTAAGCACATAACAGACCTTATCTTTGATCAATATTGTAATTACTTATGTTATTTGTTGAAGAAGAAGAAGAAAAAGCTGTCATTTTTCCAAAAGAACTCTGGTCAACCCAATTAAGTGGCCAGGATGAACTATTAAATTCCATAAATCAAATTGTTTCTAATGGCAGATTCCCACATTGTTCATTAATCACTGGAGTTCCGGGATCTGGTCAACTACTCTTTGCACTACATATCAGTCAACTTTTATTATGCAATTCTGAAGCTAAGCCTTGTGGAACCTGTTCTAATTGTTATAAGGTTGCCCAAATGATTCATCCTGATCTACATTATACTTTTCCGCTTCATGGTGCTAATGAAATATCCGTAAATTATTATGATTCATTCAGAATAGCTGTGAAGGAGAATCCGTATTTAAATGTTCAGCATTGGCTTTCATTGTCTAATAAAGAAAACAAACAAGGGAACATTACAGCCAAAGAGTGCCATTCGATTATTGAAAGACTTTCATTAAAGCCCTATGAATCGGACAAATCCATACTCATATTATGGCTGCCTGAGTTTCTGGGTAAAGAATCAAACATTTTACTAAAATTGCTTGAAGAACCTCCCGGACATTCATATATATTACTGGTAACTGAAGATGCAAAATCGATATTGAGTACAATTATATCTCGTACCCAACAGTTTGCGTTAAAGCCACTTGATGAAGAAATGATTGCGCAAAAATTAAGCAAAGGTTTAAATATATCATACGAAAAAGCCATGAATTATGCTTTGGTGGCAGAAGGCAATTATAGTCAAGCGATGCAAATGGTAGCAGAAGAGCACTCCAATATGCTGGAATTGACTAAAGGAATTTTTCAAAAAGCATATGTAGCCGAACCTCTGGCCATGATGGGTATTGTCGACATAGTGGCTCAGATGGGACGAGATGATCAGAAATACTTGTTTCATTTTATGTCCCAAATCCTATCAATGAGTCTAAGAAGTCAAAATGGCCTATTGAAAAATGAAGCCGGAACCAATGAAATCATGAATTATGTCCATAAATTGTCTACCAGTATAGGTTTGGAAGAGATTGGTGCTATACACGAATTGATTGATGATAGCATCTTTGGTATTCAAAGGAATGCAAATATGCGTATCTTGCTCCTTGATTTTTTGATACAACTATCGAAAATTCTTAGAAAGTTTAAGAAATAACAGGGAATATGGGATGTACAAGTTGTAAAACGGGAACTAATGGTATGCCTAGTGGCTGTGGCGATAAAGGGCACTGTGCTACTGGAGGATGCAATAAACTTAATACATATGATTGGCTAACAGCTTTAGATTTGGAAGATCCTACCAGTTCTGATTTTGCTGAAATCAGTTTTAAAAATGGATCTCGCAAATCATTCTATAAAATAAGTGACCCATTTAGATATAATACTGGAGACATGGTCGTTGTGGATACCGGTAGTGGTGGATACGACGTAGGGCGAATTAGTCTTATGGGTGATTTGGTTCGTCTTCAAATGAAAAAAAAGAATTTCAAAGAAGATCGGATTGCATTTGATGTCATACGTAAGGCCAATCAAAGAGACTTAGAAAGAATGATCGAGGCACGTCAAATGGAGAAACCCGGATTAGTAAAAGCCAGGGTAATTTCAAGGACCTTGAAGTTGGATATGAAGATTGGCGATGTAGAATATCAGGCAGATTTAAAGAAGGCAACATTCTATTATACAGCTGATGGGTGGATCGATTTTAGAGAATTGGTAAGACAATATGCCAAAGAATTCAGAATAAAGATTGAAATGAGGCAGATTGGGTCCCGTCAAGAATCTGCACGTATTGGTGGCATTGGATCTTGCGGACGCGAATTATGCTGTTCTACCTGGCTTACAGATTTCAAGTCCGTAAATACTACAGCAGCTCGATATCAAAACATAGCTATTAATCAATCCAAACTCTCTGGACAATGTGGAAGACTAAAGTGTTGTTTGAATTATGAATTGGATATGTATGTGGATGAATTGGAAAAATATCCCTCAAACGTCGAACGATTAAGAGCCAAGCAAGGAACTGCGAGTTTAATCAAAGTGGATATATTCAAAGGCATGCTGTATTATCTCTATGAACCGGTCAAAGGCAGAAGTGTCGTTATGCCGCTTAGCCCGGAAGAAGTACGACGGATTAAAGCGATGAATGATCGCAATGAAATGCCAGAAGAAATCATAGCTGCTGAATTGGCGCAGGTGGTAATTAATCCTGATGAAGAATTTGTGGACGTAACAGGAGAAATTGAACTGCCTTCAGAAAAAAGGAAGAAAAAGAAGAAGAAAAAACCAAACAGAGATCAAAACTCCGGACAAGGCAATCAGAATCAAAACCAGGCACGACCGCCACAAACGGATAAACCTAACGTGAACCCGAATCATCCAAATCAAACCAATAGACCAAACTCAGGAAACCCCAATCAAAGACCGCCTAATCCAAATCAACAGAATCGAAATAATCCTAACACCAATAATCCCAACCAAAACAAGAATCCCAATTCTGACCAAAGAAATCCAAATCAGAGAAAACCAAATCAGGAACCTAATAGAAACCAAGGACAAAGGCCTCCAAATCCCAATCAACAGAACAGGGATAAAGATTCTAATAAACCTAATATAGATAGTTCGAATAGTTCAGATAAGCCTAAAGAATAATTTGGGTTTAAAAATTCCGTTATCTTCATTCAGGATTGTTACGATATTTAATAAATCCAATTATTACATTGAATTTTCCCCTTTAATTCAATCATCTTTTATATCTAAAACTATGTTGGGCTTTAATTCATGAACTTAAGTTTAACAACAGCATAAATAATCAAAGTTCGTCATTGAAACAATTATGTATTTTCCAACGACGCCATAAAAACGTTGTAATATTTAGCTTATAAATCTTATGATCAACACTATTCAGAAATTCTATACGATAATGGAAAATAAATTTTAATAGCGTTTATTATTCTATTACAAATTTACCCGTAGCCAAGGATCCATCCCACAAAGAAATAGTGTAAAAATATATGCCACCAACCCAGCTGGTAGTATTCATTGAGTATTCATAGCTACCAGATGGAATGTTTGTTGATTCCATCACTTGACCTGCTGTATTCATTATTCTTAAATTAGCTTTATGTAAAAGTGATTCTCGGAAGCTAAGTGTTATTTTATCTCTACCAGGATTGGGATAAACTAAAATTTCCGGCAGCATAGGAACTTCCTGAATGGAAACCGTTAGTTCTGGATCACATACCGGAGCAACTCCTAATCGATAATTTGGAAAATTGGGCAAAGTACCACTGTGAGTTTGAGGAAGTTTTAGATCGTGCTGTCTAAAATCACAGGCAATTCCTTTTTCATCTGGCTTATGTATCACATGCAGCGCATCCATACTATTGCGACAATTAACATAAATTTTACAATCCGGTCCCCATTGCATTTTACCAATCATTGTTCTGAATATTCCTTTTGAGCGATAACCATCATAATGAGCAATGTGTATTTCACTCAATTTAATGTCCACTGCTTCAAGATCATATTGATATAGATCCCAATA
>JBGAVH010000019.1:0-27158 GCA_044228225.1 Saprospiraceae bacterium
ATCCATAAGCATTTCTTTCAGGTACCAAGATCCACCAATCTCTGCCGTTGGCATGTCTGCAAGCAGTCAATCTTCCTGACAACAAAGTATCGCGAAATAATATTTGATCTCTAATTTCTACCGTTCCCCTAAGAGAATCTTTTGTATTATCAAAAATCATATATCTAAAATCTGCAGTACTCCATCGACCATAGTTGTCTATTTTACTTAAACTGTCCTTTCCATATAACATCAGGTATCTGTTAGATCCATCCGGATGTGGTAAAAACAAAACAGTTTGGGCATCTGCTAATGATAATGCCCCATATGTATTGTTCAATTCCTGTGCCCCTGGCACTTTCATATGATTACCATATTCCAAACTATAGCCATTGCAATAATACAATAATTCGCCCCCTCGATTACTTATAATTCCGTTCGCCCCAGAAAAATCCAATTCCGTCTGCGGAGCAGGAATAATTCTGAAATTCCCGGTATTGAAATCAAAAATTTGAACTCCAAAATAAGAACCCGAAGGACTTAAAACAGATTTACCATATCCCGAAATCCAATTAAAATCGTATTTCTGGGCACTCAACATGAAGTGCCCAGAAATATATATGAATACTATTAATCTTAAATTCATATCTCTAATTTGAATTAAATTGTCTCAATCACAGAAATTGGAGATCAAAAATTTTTCATTGATTATTTAAATTCAATCTGTCTTTAAATTCAAGGCACATTTTTCTCAAAAAATCAATTACCTTCAAATTTATAAATATTTCTTCTAAAAATGATAAGCAATCCGCTTTCATCTTAAAATTCATTTAGTACTAATGTGAAAAGCAATTCAATTCTATTAATAATTTTAGAAGCGGATTTCTCTTTAGATTATTAACATTTATAGTTAACTCAATTTTAAAAAGCATCTGTATAATCCATGATTCTGTTCTCCATACCCTTCCATGAAGCTAGGCACACGTATCCCACAAGTATCTACGGCCATTGGGTAGGTTTGATACCTACTATCCTATTTTGAAATCATAGCTTGCTGTAATTCTTATACAAAGTTAAGCCAAGTAAAAAATTCAATAATTAGGCTTAATTACCTCCATCGGCAGGATCATTAGTTATTTTCTCATACTTATCACCCTTGCCACCAAATACCGATACATGGATATATCTCTTCGGATTTAAGCGGAGATCTTGCAACAATAAGTCAAGATTTCTGGAAGTGCGATCCAGATTATTATATAGAGATGGATCTTTGATGAGCTTGGTTAGACTACCATTGCCATTTTGAACCTGATTGAGGACATTATTAAGTTCTCCTAAGGTTTTCTTTCCTTCAGCAATGGTTGTGTTTAATGTTCCAACTGCCTGATTAGCATTTCCAACCAATTTACCAGCGTCAGCATCTTTAAGTTGCTTTGTAATACTTTCGATATTGTTTAAACTAGCTCCAATTGAAGTCGAATTTTTGGCTAAAGCTGTCGTCAGTTGATCAATATTCTGCAGCGATTGATTGATGTTTTTTGATGACAAACTAATCAAGGTATTCAATTGATTAGAGAGTTGTTCAAGGTGTCGCATTGTTGCATCTAAATTATTTACAATGTGTGCTACCTGTGAGTGAGAATAAGGACCTGATAAGGTATCAAAGACATTTCCCAAACTTTTCCCTAATAATTGAACATAATCTTCAAGTTCATCCTTGGGAAGCATATTGCTAAGCATACTCTTAACTTCACTTGGGATTGTACCTCTATTCGGAATACAATCTTCTGTGCAATGATGATCAAACCACAAGTCAATAGCCTTTCCACCCAATAATCCTGTGGATACTAAAACAGCCCGAGCAGATTGAGGTAATTTGATATCGCTCTTTACATCCATAGTTACGATAACCTGGTCCGGATTCTTGGGATCCAGGGCTACTTTTATTACACTACCCACCTTAATCCCTCGGGTTAATACTGGTGCAGACGCATCCAACATTTGGACGTTACTAAATGTAGTATAGTATATTTTAGATTTATCGAACACATTGCTACCCTTAAGATATTTATATCCTATGATTAGTACGGCCAGCGTGACAGCTGCCAGAATACCGATTTTTACTTCACTTGCGATTTTCAAAGATTTCTCAATTTGGAGTGCAAAATTACTTTAATTTTTTAAGTCAAGCCGGAATATTCCAAGATTACTCATTCTAATGAACCGATTTAATAATAAAAGCATCACTAAACCCAATTTGTTTTAATCGTTCACATTCCATGGCCGCATCGGCTTTATCATCAAAATGACCAGTAACATATTGATATAATTCACCCTTTTGTATGATATCATATTGAGGAACGAATTGCCATGCCGGATGATCTTGCACCATAGCACAGGATTTAGAGGCCGCTATTTGGATTTGATAAGTAGATTTATTGATTATTTCCTGATTTAGTGAACCCACATCATAGCCCGAAGCAACTCTGTTTGTTATATTGATTCCCTTGGCTTTCAACGCTAATGGTTTTTCCACAAAATACCTAACTATAGCCTGGCTGATTTCCATAGCTATCTCAATTTGGCCGGCTTCTGAGGCCAAATAAATTTCCTCAGTGGGATTACTCAAATACCCTACTTCAACTAAAACACTAGGCATATTAGCTTGGTGTAAAACTAAAAAACCTGCCTGTTTAACACCACGACTACCTCCGGGATGATTCAGCCGAAATTGTTCTTCACAATATGAAGCCAGATTTAAACTTTGGCTCAAATATTGATTCTGAAATTGACTTAATAATATATGAGCTTCAGGTGTTTCTGTATCCAACATGGGTTCATATCTGGTTGCATCCTCTTCAAAATGTATAGACTGATT
This sequence comes from Saprospiraceae bacterium, assembly GCA_044228225.1. Classification (GTDB taxonomy): domain Bacteria; phylum Bacteroidota; class Bacteroidia; order Chitinophagales; family Saprospiraceae; genus Vicinibacter. The sequence goes on from JBGAVH010000019.1 coordinate 2,858, forward strand.
TTCACGCTTGGCTACCAATAAATTCTCCTTTAATTTGTGAATACCCATAACGTAGGTTTCAGTTCCACGGGCTTTAATATTAGTAGAGGCATTACAATGAACGGAAATAAAAAGATCCGCTAGATTCTCATTGGCTATTTCAGAACGACGATGTAATGGAATAAATTCATCCTTGGTTCGGGTTTGAATAATTTCCGCTGATGGCATGGATTCCAATAATATTTGAGCTATTTTAGTACATATAGACACCGTGATATCCTTTTCAGTAGCTATTCTCCCTTTGGCCCCTGAATCATGTCCTCCATGTCCAGCATCCAAAACTATCTTTGGACCACCAATAAATTGTACTTTTGAGTCGTTATTAGCCGATCTAAGGCTGTATGGCAGTAGCAAAAAGACATAGCAATAGCATACAACTTTGGCTTGAAATTCGTAGTTTTTCATGTTTTAGCCTTATTCTGTAAACAAAGATAAACATATTAAACTAATTTATATATATATTTATAAGTATTTTTTGACATTGAGAGTATTTTTTAACATTTTTTGGATCATCTGCTTGTTAATGAGCCTTAATATAGTAGCTCAGGATACCACTAAATCAGTTAGTCCTTTGGATTCCACTATTCTAGATTCATTACACCAGGATTCATTGGTCCTACGAGGGTTTTCGCTATATGTCTTGTCCGCCGATTCCATTGAGATTCCAGTAGATTATGGAGCACAGGACAGTATCGTATTTGATTATGATAAAAAATTTATCTATTTGTATGGTACGGCCTTTATTAATTACACAACCATTCAATTAAAGGCTGACTACATAGTTATTGATATGAATTCCAGCATAGCTACTGCTGAACCCAGAATAGATACATTGGGTCATAAAATTGGAGTCCCGAAATTCAAAGATGGTGATCAAACCTTTGATGCCCAAAAACTTCGCTATAATTTCAAAACCAAAAAAGGCATCATTACTGAAATCGTTACTAAGGAAAATGATATATTCATTTTAGGAAATACCACAAAATTCATTTCAAAACAAGCAGAACATTCTGAAGGAGATGATATCATTTATAATAAGAATGGCATCTTCACAACTTGCGATCAACCGATACCTCATTTTGGTATTTATAGTAATAAGCAAAAAATCATTCCAAATAAATTAATTATTATTGGACCATCAATCGTAAAAATTAAAGGTGTTCCACTTCCACCACTGATGTTACCTTTTGGTTTTTTTCCAATCTCCAAAAATAAATCGGCAGGTCTTATCATCCCAAAAGATTATGACTATGATGATAAAAAAGGTTTTGGAATCAGAAACATAGGTTACTATTTACCCATAAATGATCATCTGGATGCGACAATTCTATCTGACATCTACTTCAAAGGTTCATTTGGAATAAAAGTCAATTCGAATTACAAAAAAAAGTATAAATACGACGGAAATTTCGAAATCGGATATAGTCGATTCAAGGAAGAATTAAATGATTCGTATAAAACCAATATTATAAGTCCCATAAGCATAACATGGTATCATAGGCAAGCTCAAAATGCACATCCCTATCAAAACCTTGGCGGAAATATTCATATAACAACGAGTGGTTATGATCGTGCCAATACACGGGATGCTTATAATCAGCAAAATAATATTCTCACTTCGAACTTAAATTATACCAGAACATTTCCAAATTCTCCATGGTCACTTACAGCTTCGATGAATCATTCCCAAAATCTACAAACCAAAATCATCAATATCACACTTCCTCAATTGGATATCCGAATGAGACAAATCAATCCACTAAAAAACAAAAAAAAGGTCGGTGGGTCAGATAGATGGTATGAACAAATTACATTGAATTATAACACTTCTTTTAAAAACAGTGTCACAACTTTTGACTCCATATTATTTGAAAAAGAAATTTTAGACAAACTTCAATATGGTGTTAAGCATAGTCTTAGTACTGATGTATCTTTTAAATTATTAAAATATTTCAACTTAAGTCCCAGTGTTCGGTATGATGAGGAATGGTTTTTTCGGGCACAGGAGTTGAGTTTTAATCCAGATTCCATATTTAATCCTATTCTGGATGATTCCATGAAATTAATCCGAATAGATACGATCTATGGGAAAATTGACACCCAAATTACCAAAGGATTTTATCCATTGCGAACCTTTTCTGCAAATGCAAATCTTAGTACACAATTGTTTGGTCAGATACTATCTAAAAAAGGATGGTTCAGAGGAATCAGACATCAAGTTATGCCTGCAATTAATTTTAATTTTGCACCAAATTATCACAAAAGTCCCTATAATTATTTCAAACAAGTAGATACCGATTCCAGAGATAGTTTCAATAAATCATTGGATTACTTAATTTATACTCATAGTCCTTTTGGTAGTGCCGGAGTCCCGGGTGAAAATTTTAATATCAATTTTAGTTTAAATAACAGAGTCGAATTAAAATACTATTCTAAAAAAGATTCCACTGCAAAAAAAATAGCCATCATAGAAGGCCTTGGGTTTAATGGTTCGTATAATGTATTTGCTGATTCATTCAAACTCTCTTTGATTTCAGGATCAGGTAGAAATACCTTCTTCAAAGGTCATACCAATATAACGTATGGAATCAGTTTAGACCCATACGAACATCAGATCATCAATGGAAAGGATGTTCGAAAAGACAAATATGCGATTAAAACTCAGGGCAAATTAGCCTATATTTCTTTTGCAAATCTTGGCATATACAATAACATTACGATTCAACAATTAATGGCATTTTTTAAGAAAGGAAAACCTAAGGATGAGAATTTACCTTCATTGGGTGATGTATTTAGTAATTTTTCAATCCAACACAATTTACAATATTTATACACCAGACTAAACTCTGGAAAAGATACTTTATATCAAAGTGTACATTCTATAAATCTCAATGGTTCTATCCCCTTAACTAAAAACTGGAAAGTTAATGTAGGGCAGATTGGATATGATATCTTGCGAAAAGGGTTCAGCTATCCAGATTTTGGTTTGGAACGCGACTTACATTGCTGGACTATGAAGTTTCAATACTATCCTTCTGCTAAAGCTTTTTCATTCTTTATTGGAGTTAAACCTGGATCACTAGAATTTATCAAAATACCAAATAATCAGAATCTTACCGGAGGGGGTCGATAGTTCCAATGAATTATTTTTCTTTAGTAGAATATTTACAACTTAAAAACACCCCAAATAATAATAATGCGGGATCTATTTTTTGAGCATCATATTCTACGATCCAATCTCTTAAATCACGACTGTACTCATTATACATAAATGCAATAACTTCTTCTTTGGAATTGTACAGTGACCAATTGATACCTTCATTATCCACTGTATAACTCAAAGAATAATTGGCAGAGTTATTTGTAATCCGCCATTTATCAAACTGCTTAGGCCACACGGGTGCCGCATAATAGCTGATCTGGTTGAATAAGTAGTCCCACTCATTAGGATTTTCTTTCCAATGCAATTTCACTGAACCTGATGATTCTCCAAAGCGAATATTCCAATGATCCCGCACTGTCTTAAAAGATTGAAAAGACTTAATGGATCCCAACTCGACATGATTGGAATCTTGTAAAACCCAATGACTAAAATCATCTGAATAAAAAGATCTTACAAATAATAGGTCTTGACTAAAACATGGTTTCAGAAAACATAAGAAAACAAAAAGGTGGATACCTTTCACATTTTAAAATGGTAAATCATCAAAGGATTCACCACTAGTAGCAAACGGATCCGGTGTATTGCCTTCAGCAACAACAGATTCTCCAGCTGTAGTTGCAGGAGCAGCCGAACCAGCTTCCACCTTCCAAGCTTGCAGATTGGTAAAATATTTTTCTTGCCATTCGCGACCCCTTAGGTCAAAATGAACGGTAATTTGTTGCCCTTCCTGAAACTGGTCTATGACCCCTGTGCGATCCTGAACCAATTGAAACTTAATGTATTGCGGGTATTGTTCCTCAGTCACAATAACGAATTCCCGGGTTGAAAAGGTCGCCGTTTTGCTTTCTACAGCAAATTTCTTATGTAATTTTCCAGTAATGCTAAAACTCATGAGTTTGGTATTTATTTGCAAAAGTAATAAAATTCCAGGGCCGAACATCCTAGTTCGTAAAAAATCATTATAAAGTCTTTAGCAAGAAAATATTGACTTAAAGTTAATGTAAAAAATAACTATTTAAAATTTCATTCAGTGACTTAATTGGGACTTAGAAAATTATTCAAGAATTTTCAATAAAATTTATAAATAGACTAAATGATAAATTGTGAACTATCAAAAGTTACCAAATAGAAAATTCCTTGATTAATTAATTCTCAATAATACATTTGTTAATAGAAATCAGATTTCAATTTTTAAACACCTTTTGTATTCTTGTTTCAAAAAATGTTTTCCTACTTCATTCAGCAGACAAGATATATTTAATCTACCTTATTCTCATCAATACAAAAAACCCTCCCTGCAGAGCAGAGAGGGTCACTGTAAATATAATATTAACCTTGAAGCCTAATTTATTGATTCATCATTACAAGTTTATAACTCTTGTTGAATCCTGAGGCTTCTACCCGCAGTGTATAGACACCAGCTTGATTGAAATACTGGCGTTTAATCTTAATATATTGTTTTCCTGGATTGGCCATTTCTGTATTCGTATAAACTAAAGACCCATTGAGATCAAATATTCGATACGTATAGGTCATTTCCTTTTTAACTTCAATCGGTATCATTGTCATATCAAAGAAAGGATTTGGAATTGGTGTACCGATCACTACATCTTCTTTTTGTAATGGATTGCTGTGTTCTGACCATCGAACGTTGACTTCTTCTTGTTCTGCATTATACATTTCTGCATTCAACACTTCTGAACTAATATAAATGGATTCCAACGCTTTTTGAGCAGTAGGATGTTGCAATTCTATGTAAAACAATACTTGATCTTTATTAACATGAATCGGTTGATCTGCTGTCCATGATACCAATATGATCCCATCATTAAGATAAGTATATCCTAAATTACTTGGACGAATCGATAGAGCTCCCGGCTTGATATCAGCCAAATCATGAATCTTGGTATCCAAATGCAAAGTAAATTGCATCCCTTGAATGTCTAAATCATTCATAGACTTAATGGCAACCATGTGGTCATCCTGAGTTGTAGAACTATAGAATTCCACGGTCTCTTTAGTTCGAACCACTGCAGTTTTCGCACTATCCCAGACTGTTTGACTGACATCACCTACTTTGATTCCAACGAAGTCCAGATACATCATATTTCCTGGTAATTGTTGAATCGAATAGACATCAGGAATAGGTTGTGACCAAGGATTGTATGGATCAGGAAATTGATATGTTGCAGATACAAAACGCCATGATAACGAATTCTTGAATTTATAATCCACTCCTAATATTAATTTCCTCAAAGTAGAAATATCTGATGCTGTAATGTTGTGATCATTGTTTACATCAGCAGCCAATTTTCTCCAAGGTGATTGTAAATCCCTCCTGCCTAAAATATGATTCTGTATTTGTAAAATATCATAAGTGGAAACACCCTGGAGGTATTGTTTATCTTTTTTAATTTTAACTAAATAATTGGATCCGATATATAAATCAAGAAATGTATAATTTCCATTGAATTCTGCATCAATCACCGTACTTACTCCTTCTACGGTAAGTGATACTTCTTGTATTGGATCATTGAATGGTGTTAAAATAGTTCCAGCTATATTTCCTCTTGTCAATGTCTGCGGACATATTTTGTTATTGTCTTGAACTATGATCGAAGTTCTACAATAATCTTGTAGTCCTGTAACACGATCAGTTACCCAAATTTCAACATTCCGTTGTCCCAAACTATCACAATTGTAAACTCTGTATTTATCTGATGAATCTCTTGAGAAAGATAAAGTAATTGGGTTACCGCAGAATTGGTAACTTCCACGATCCAAATCTGAAGCCCATACTTGTATGACACCTTCTAATTTACCATCACCATTGAGATCAACACCATTTAAATTAATAGCTATACCTGTTAAACAATAGGCTGTTGGAACTTTACAATTGACTATGCGAACGATTTGATAACACACTTCCCGGTTGCCACATTGATCTTCAAATACCCAAATAAATCGATGTTCTCCTAATGGTAATTCTCCATCAAAAGTCACAGAATTACCCAATACCGTATAGGTACTGTCGATAAGACTATTATTGAATAAATCCAGTTTAAATGATGATCTCAATAATGCATCCGGTGTGCAATCATCCGATGCTTCATGAGTTAATCGCACACGTTCTCTGATACAATTATTATTAGAAATACAAACATTCACGGTATCACAATCATCTTTAATTTTTGGTGGATTCTTATTGGATACTTTGATGATTTGTTCATGATGCCAAGAATTAAATACCAGATCTCCATTCTCATTATAATGCTGTTGACACCAATCGATAACCTTCCATTTTCTTAATAGCTTAAAACAAAGTGATGAATCTTGTATATAATTAAATACATGATCTTCAAAACTAGATCCTGGCAATGAACAATCAACCGATAAAAATTCAGGATAATTATAACCTTTAGGAAGATTTTTTGGTTCTAAATTAGCTCCACAACTGTAGATTACGGTATCTCTAGGCCAAATGATATCGTATTCATCTAAAGAATCTATAGGGTAAACAAATATCCTTTGGCGGCAAGTATCTCTACGGCCCATATTATCTTCGATGACAAAATTTCTTCCCAAATGTCCAATACCACATTGATTCAAATTTGTGTCAAGATATTCGTGCATATGAACAATACAGTTGTCATAATAATCAGGTTTGCCGAATCGCTGTAAATCCACAGTATCAATGTGCTTACTACATGGTATACTGTAATCGTGCGGGCAGTGAATAATTGGCGGAGTCTTATCTTGGATTTCTACTTCAACCATACATTCATTATAATTCCCTGCTTTATCCTTTACTCTGAGTTGAACCATAACTTTCTTCCCTGCATCTTCGCAACAAAATCTTACGAACGGCTGAAAGAAATTATCCTTAAATCCACAAGGTTCACCACCATCCATTCTCCTAACCAGAAAACTATCTATGTGACATTCATCATAACTGCTTTCATTAAATACTTCTGCATATACATGTACCTCATCATCACGAGTTAAAGTAACAATAATACCTTGGTCACATACTACAATGGGTGCTGTTTTATCTTCAACAGTTACTGTCATTGTGCATGTATCAAAATTATCACAATAGTCGTAAGCATAATACGTCAATTCGTGAACACCTTCAGGGAGTTTAGCATATCCTCCATTTGTTGTCAACAAGGTATTTCCATCATAACGAACGACAACTCTAATGCTATCCTGACAATCATCTGAAACTATTGCTGGTGGTAATAAAAATCGAGCTGAACAATCATTATAACCACTTGACGTACTTACCGTAATATTGTAGGGACAGTGAAGATGCGGTGGACGACTATCAATGATTTCAATAATTTGGGGATGAGAACGTACTACTGCAGTACCGCACCACCATTCAACAACACGCCACATGCGAATAATTTTTTTCTTGCACGGATTATCGATGACAACCACGTCTTCATAAGTTGTTCCTAAGTTGCAATACTGATTATTTGTAGGCCATAAAGGCAATCCATCAATAGTTGGGACATGAGTTGTATCCGGATGTGGATGGCCATTGGCATCAAGTGGCCAAACGCCATTACACTCTAAATGACAATTTGTAAAATGAACAAAATCTTTCGGATACTTTACAGAATCTATTGGAATTCTCTTAACCCAAATCGTATCTCTACAAACCGGTGATCGGTTACCATAATTATCTGTAGCAACCCATGAACGAAGGACCAATTTTAAGAAATTAGGATCACACGGGTAAGGTATAATGCCCTCATCTACCAACTGAATGGTTGGATAAGGATCACAGTAATCTATAAAATATGGTGGTGTATGTATTAATGTATCATTACAATATAATGTATCATTTTTACATCGAATTACCGGAGCGAATTTATCTTCTACATATAGTTTTCCCCAACATGAATTTCTACTAGTAGAATCATAGATCATAACGGTAACTGTCATCCGGACATAATCTTCTGTTATGATTGGACTGGTAGGAATTAATTTCATATTATAGTCCATAACATCAACCCGGTATCGTGCATCTGGACAATCCAAACCATCTGTAAGTAACACACTGGGTTCGACTTTAGCTTCACAATTGTAACCAAGAGAAATGTTCCCCTTACCCCTACATGCTAGAGCACATTGTGCATTTAAAACATTAATGATATTACTGCCTATAAGGAAGAAGGCCAGTATAAATGGTGTCAAAAAGGACCCCGTAGGGCATAGTTTTCTTATTCCAGAACAATACGTAGTTGCCGGTTTCATAAGCATCAAGGTTAAAAGGTTAGATCAGTAAATGCATTAAAAGAATGCACTGGACAGACCAATAAAATATTACAGTACAGTTGTTTTCAGTTCGCAGAAAGAGCTTCAAATCCTCCAACGAATTGTTTTTTTGGCAAGTCTATTATCTTATGAAATATGGCTCAGGAATATGAGCGATCAGGTGGTGGGTGATCTACCAGAATAAGTATATCACGGCACAAATATATAATGAGGGTATTAATATTTCCTAATTATATATAATAAAAATTTTAATATTTTTTATTAATATATATAACAAGTATATTATCAAAGCTTTATATACATAAAATAATTAACTATAAAATTATTATAAAGAGTAAAATATCATAGGATCCAACATTATTCATAAGTTTAACCCAACAATTCTGAAACCTTGTCGTTTATTTGAAAGTAAAAATCATTTTGAGTGATATACAAAATGGAGCGTTAATTTTGGCCTCTTTTAAATATTAAAAACATCAAACATGCAATTAAAAATAAATTTACTTCATGCTATCTTCATGATGACCTTAGGATTGATGATAACTAATAATATTCACGGTCAACAACAAAGATTCTTTGGTGGAATAAAGGCAGGAATGAATTTTGCACAAATAGATGGCGATGGGGTATTTGGGTTTAATAAATTCGCCTATAATGCAGGATTTATGGGAGGATTCAAATTAAAAAAAATAACAGAATTGCAAATAGAAATGCTTTATAGTCTAAGAGGATCACGATATGGAAGACACGATCCACCCTTTACCCAATTTTCACTACACTATCTAGAAATTCCGGTTATTTTTTGTGTAAAAGATTGGTTAAATGAAGAAGGAGAAACACCTTATTACAGAATGCAATTCCAAGGTGGATTTTCTTTTGGAAGGCTTATTAATAGTTCCAGTTATTCCGGTGATGATCAATATTTCAAAAAAAATGATTTGAGTTGGATTGGTGGAATAAATTACTATTATACCCGTAATTGGGCAGTTTCAGCACGATATACCAGTTCATTAACGCCATTATATCGATATATTAAAAATGGTCAATCGATTAAAATGATCAGTTATTTTATATCTTTGGGTCTTAATTATCGTTTTAATTAATACCAACATGTCCAGATATTTCACCTTATTATTAGTACTAAGCGCTTTAGTACTTTGTTGCAAACCTAATTCAAAAAGTGACAGTTCCAATTCTTCAACGGCAACCAACAGAGCCTTGGAATTCGAGCCATTAAGTGCAGCCATTCTTAGTGATATGAATAAATCGATCACATCAATAGATATTATCTCTCTTAAAAAAGAAGTGAATGCCAGTATGAGTTTTAGTGATGCACAGGCTATACAATATGTGATCTCCTTTATTTCAGAAGAAAAGGGAATTTTAACAGCATGCAAGCCGGAAGGTCATTTGGTATTCCAAATCAATGGTGAAATTACTCAAGAAGCTGATATCTACTACAATGATGGATGTAATGCTATAGTCTGGAATAAAGGAAATAAAATTTCGAATATTAATAAGATTTCCAATGAAGGTGTGGACTTCTTTAAAAATTTCTTAAAACCTCATCCCAACGGCATCAATGATAGTACCATAAAAGCTAACACGGTGTCTCCTCAAAAATAAAAAAGACTTCATTGTTTTTGTATTGAAGGCTTTGGAACATATTCCAAAATCATTACTACTGCTTATTCATTTATAAAATAAGTCTTTATGGCATCTGTGATTATTAACAATTGAGATGGATTCAAATCAGGATATAAGGGCAATCTCAATAAGTGCTCCTGCCAATATATAGCATTCGGCAAATTGATAAGTTCTATTTTTTGATAAAAAGGACTGTTGTGCAGACACAAATAATGAAAGCAAGCCTGTATACCCAATTGATTCAGATAGTTCATCAATAAATTTCGATACCTACCTTCTGGAAGTTCGATAAAAAAGGATGCCGACTTAAAAGAACAAAATTCAAAAGTCTTAGGTAATCGAATAAAGCCCTTTTGTTGTAATTCTGCAAGTTGATTTTCATACAGTTCATAGATACTTTTCCTTCTTTCTAAAATTGTATCCATCTCTTCCAATTGGGAATATAAAACAGCAGCTTGCAATTGTGACGCACCAAAGGATGATCCCACATCTTGCCAATCATAAGAAATCGCCATACCTTTTTTAAACGCCAGACGATTCGTCCCTTTCTCTAATAATAGTTCTGCCCGTTTCCTAAAGATCGGATTATTAATGACCAATAATCCGCCTTCCCCGCAACTGATCTGCTTGGTATCGTGAAATGAAAAACAGACCAAATCACCCATACTACCTAATTTTTGACCATTGTATGATGATCCGAAAGCCTGAGCTGCATCTTCTATTAATATTATCCCTTTGGCTTTACATATTGCTTTTAATTCCTCCATATCTACTGCCATCCCCGCATAGTGCACCACAACAATAGCTTTCGTCTTTTCATTCACTAAACTCATGATAGATGCTACATCAACATTCGGATGGTCAGCTCTTGAATCTGCAAAACGCAAGGTAGCACCTTGCATGACGAATGGGTTTGCTGTGGACACAAAAGTATAGGATGGTAAAATGATCTCGTCATTTTCTTGAATGTCTAATAATAGTGCAACCATTTCCAATGCATCCGTACAGGTATGCGTCAACAGGCACTGAGAGCCATTAAAATAATTTTCAAAAAAGGACTCACACAACTGACTAAATTTTCCGCTCGATGATATCTTTCCTGAATCTAAAACTTCCTTAAGGTAAGTTAATTCATGCTTGGAATGATAAGGCTTGCAAAGTGGTATCTCGTATAACGACATGAATCATTTATTGGATACACAAAGAACGGTGATTTATAGTATAGGCTTTGAATCTTTTGCTTTAATTTTTTTAGAATTACAACAAACCAAAATAATTTTTAATAAGATCATGATAATAGTCCTACTCCATAAATATGAAGCAGGACTATTTTTCAAACGCAAATTATTTATAAAAAATTACCCTTCCTCCTGCTTTATGCCAAGGGAACTCAGCAATATATAAGCTATCATTAAAATAACATCTAAAATCCTTAAAATCCATTACTCTACAATCATCTTTAACCAATTGAAATGTAAATCGTATCGTATCAAAATCTCTTTCAATTCCTTGATAATCTACTAAATGCAGATAGTAGGATTTTTCGATATCATATCCTATACTATCTCTTTCCTTTTCAACTAATGGGAAAAACATTGCACCATCTGTATCAATTGTATTTTCAGTTCTTATGGTATCTCCCTTTTCATTGACTAATACAGAAGCTTTATTACTATAAGTACATTTAACACACAAGCTAACTACAGTTTCTTTCGTTTTTAAATCGTACACATAACAGAAAAAATTTCTTTCATATATTGTTGTTTCTCCACCACAAATTTCTCCACATTCAAAGCAGCAACTATGAAGGATGAGTACTATACCTAACAATAGAAAATATCTTATAAATATCATGGTAAATAAATCAATTTTAAATAATGCCAAGCACAAGGACAAAATACAAAAAATATCCTATCCCCAAAATTAGTATCATTGGTAAGAAATTCTAACTATCGCTAAAAATAATCCTACTCCACAAAAATGAAGTAGGACTAATTGCCGAATGTATTTTATTTATAAAAAAAAACTCTTCCAAAATCTTTAGACATTGGAAACTCCGTTAGATATAAACTATCGTTAAAATAACACTTAAAATCCTTATAATCCATTATTCTACAATCATCATTCACCAATTTGAATGCAAATCGTATCGTATCCACATCTCTTTCGATACCTTGATAATCTACTAAGTGAAGAAAATAGGACTGATTTATATCATATCCTATACTGTCTCTACCTTTAAAAACTAATGGAAACTTCATTGCACCATCAGTATCAATTGTAAATTCCGTTTTAATTGTGTCCCCATTTTCATTAACTAAGACTGATGCTTTATTACTATATGCACATTTAACACAAAGGCCAACTACTGTTTCTTTGGTTTTTGAATCATAAACAAAACAATAGAAATTTTTTTCAAATATACTAGGTTCCACAGCAGTACAGGGCATTCCACAATCAATACAGCAACTATGAAGGTTCAGTACTAAACTAACCAATAGAAAATATCTTATAAATATCATGTTAAAAAAATCAAATTTAAATAATTCCAGATCCAGGGACAAAATACAAAAAAAAAAAATATCTTATTCCCAAAATTAGAATCTAAGGCATGGAATCCTATCTAAAAATAGAAAGAGTCCTACTCCATAAATATGAAGCAGGACTATTTTTCAAACGCAAATTATTTATAAAAAATTACCCTTCCTCCTGCTTTATGCCAAGTGAACTCAGTTATATATAGACTATCATTAAAATAACATCTAAAATCCTTGAAATCCATAACTCTACAATCATCTTTAACCAATTAAAATGTAAATTTTATCGTATCAACATCTCTTTCAATTCCTTGATAATCTACTAAATGCAGATAGTAGGACTGTTCTATATGATATCCTATACTATCCCTGTCCTTTACAACTAATGGAATCCACATAGAGCCATCTTTTTTGATTGTATTTTCAGTTCTTATAGTATCACCTTTTTCATTACTTAATACTGAAGCTTCATTACTGTAGGGACAGTTGACGCAAAAACCAACTACAGTTTCTTTCGTTTTTGCATCGTACACGTAACAGAAGAAATTTCTTTCATATATTGTTGTTTCGCCACCACAAATTTCTCCACATTCCCAACAGCAACTTTGAAGTAAAATGGTATAGGCAATTAAAATGAAACACTTTAAAAAAGTCATAGGTTATTGGTAAAAAATTAATGTTTAAGTAATAGTTACCAAAAATAGTTAACATTGGTAGAATAAAATAATTATGAAGCTAAAAATTCAATCCTACAGTATTATATAAATATCTAACTCAAAAATGAATCCATACAATAACACAAAAAATACATTTCTTTGTAACTCCAATGAAACAAGTAGTCCAAAATCAAAGTATAATTTATAGCATCATTAATTATTTTGGTGCATTCATTGGTGTTTTTAGTACTTTGTATATTTATCCATCGGACCTGAATCTATATGGTCTGTATGGCTTTCTGACGAATACTGCATCATTGTTGACACCCTTTATTACATTAGGATTCGGATCAGTACTCTTGCGATATTTTCCTTATTTTGAAAATCGATCCAATGGGCATGGCGGATTCTTTTTTTTTATTTTGAGTGGATATGGTATAGGCATTTTATGCTTTAGTATTATTTTTATTGGAACGCTACCTTGGTTGAAATCCTTTTTTCCGGAGGACACTTCGGACATTTCAAACTATTTTATCTATTTGTTACCACTAACAATCCTGTATGTGATTTTTGAATTGTTTAGTACCTATTGTACAAATTATAAAAGGATCGTAATCCCGACATTACTTTCTAATAGTATGAAGATTTTGCTTCCTGTACTATTTATACTTGCGTTAAGACATTATATCAACACATCACAATTTATTTATGCCATTTTGGGATACTATTGCTGCATTATTGGTGTCGTGATCATGTATTTATATCATGAACGTCTATTATTCATGCGTCCTAATATTAAGATCTTTACACATCCTATGCGACATCAAATGGTTGTATTTGCTTTGTATTCTATTCTGGGTGGTGCAAGTGCCATTATCGCATTAAGAATAGATACTTTAATGATCAGTTCAATTATGGGAACTGCAGCAAATGGAAGTTTTATATTAGCTGTTTTTATGTCTAATGTTTGTTATATACCAGCACTTGCTCTTACTGAAATTTTGAATGCTCCGGTAGCCACCGTTTCCAAAGAAAAAAATCTGGCTGGTGTGCTATCTTATTATAAAAAATCTACAGTCAATATGTTAATTCCCACTTTGTGGTTGGCTTTGATACTATTTATAAGTTTTGATTCTTTGGCCATGATTATGCCCAACACATCAACTATAGTTACTATTAAAATGAGCCTTGGCTTATTACTCATTGCCCGAATAGTAGATGCCGGAACCGGCATAAATAGTCATATTCTCTCTTTTTCTAAGTACTACAAGTTGGAATTATATTTATTGATATGTTTGGCAGTATTAAATGTAATCCTCAATTGGTTTTTGATTCCTATCTACGGAATTACCGGAGCAGCTATGGGAACATGTTTGTCAGTCATAGTATTTAATATTGCAAAAACCTTTCTGATCTACATTACTATGAATATTCACCCTTTTGATTCCAAAATAGTCCGACTATTATCTATTGGAACGGTGTTGCTGATATTTAACTATTGTATACCAAATCTAGAATATCCCTATTTCAATATTGCGTTTAGATGTATACTGGGTAGTATCTTATTTTTTAGTGCCGTTTTTTATTATAGGATTTCTCCAGAATTAGAGCAACTGCTCTTGTCAAAATGGAAACAATTAGGTAACCGGTTTGGATGGTAATTGGGTTTGAATGGTAATCGGGTAATAGGTTTGGAAGGTAATCGGTTTGAATGGTGTTTAGGTGATTGGGTTGGATGTGCAAGAAAAGTAAGAATTAAGATTCAATATTTAATAGACGTCAGGGTGATTACAAAAAAAATCTGCCCGATTTTACAACCGGACAGACCCCAATTTTATTACAATTTTATTATGAATAACCTGTTTAATTAATTTTTACGAGTTTCTTTATAATCACTTGATCACCAGATTCAATTCTAACAAAATAGCTTCCTGAATTGATGTGTTGTGTTTCAATAACATAAGCATTGATTCCTGTTAAGGAATTATAATTGGAATGGCCTACTTTTTTACCAAATACATCAATGATAGAAACATCTACTTGTTGATCTTGTTTTGAAGATAAACTTATCAATAAATTCTGGTCAAAAGGGTTTGGAGAAACAACCACTTGCTCCATATTTAGAATTTGATTTCGTGGACCTTCAAGTGTTCCTGCTGCAACTATATTTACAGAATAATCTTCTACTTCTCCATATGCGAATGTTTCACATGGTGAAGAATAGCCACTATACTTTAACGAAACGCGCATTCTAGTGGATCCGGTTGAAGCACCTGCAGGTACAACAAATGTTGAAGTTAATAATCCAGTACTGGCAGAAGCTCTTGATATTACTTGTTCGCCTGCATCAGTAAATACATTGTTTCTATTGTAATCGATCCACACTCTCCAGTATAAAGTTCCAGAAGCTCCTGTGGTACCTGCTTGGTAATTCATAGTTTGTGTGCTGCTCTTTGCAATGTTAGTACTTAAAGCAGTTCCATTATAATAACCACCATCACTTCCTGAAGTACGGTCAATAGTGCCTAAATTGACCCTCTTAATCCATTCATATGTTGCATTATTTCCTTTGGAAATACAATATGAAGTATTTAATGTTGTAAATGTTATAATACTTGTAAAAGCACTTGTACCACTTGGACATACAGCCTGAACTCTGACTGTATAGCTAGTATTAGGTGATAAGCCTGTTAAATTCACAGTAGTAACTGTTACATTAGCTTGGCTCCATGTAGATGAACTCGCCAATTTATATTGAAAATTATAAGAAGTGGCTCCACTGACTGCAGACCATGAACTTGTTGCAGAATTACTTGTGATATTCGATACTGCAAAATTCGTAGGAACACCGCAGGTTCCGCCAGAAGACGTTGTAAAATTTACGGTTGCAGAATTAGCACTTGAGTCTGCACCACATATCGTTTTTACACGTGTATTATATAATGTTCCGGCAGACAATCCAGTTAAATTGTATGTAGGATTTGTGGTCGTCACCGTTGTCCATGTTGTACCTGCATTTGTTTTGTATGAAAACTTATAAGATGTGGCTCCTGAAACTGAATTCCAATTTGCTGTAGCTGTAGTTTGTGTAATTCCACTGATAGCTAATCCAGTAGGCACACCACAACCTCCGCCTCCACCACATGAAGTTCCTAAACATGTTGCTGCTATTACTTCAGCTCTGATTTTATCTCCAGGTTGAGTACCGAATCCCTTACTAAAGTTAATTCCATAACTGGTAAGGTGGCAGTAACTCATGATGGTTCCTCCACCCGTTGGTGGTGGGCCAGGCGCACATCCACCTTCTGTAGCATAACAATTATCTAACGCTCCGCCGGTCCAACCACACCATTGAGTATGCATAGATCCAATATTGTGTCCCATCTCATGTGTCATTACTTCTACAGTCCAAGAATAAGTTGGAACAGTACTGTAAGAAGCACTAATGTTACTGTATGCATATTTGTAAGATGAACACAATGCATCAACCCACGCTACACCACCAATATTTTGTCCACCCAGAGCTGCTAGATGAGCCAAATCACCATTAAATGTACCACGATCTGTTCTAAATTTATTCAAAGCATCTATGGAACTGGTTTTGCTATATGCATCAGGTGTGGTCCAAACATAAACTTCAGAAACGGTAGTATTAATACTTTCAGCTGTATATAAAGTAGCCACGTTATTGTAAACCGATGTAATCCAGTTTGTAGTAGCAGTTACATCTCCTTTGTTTTGAAATAATGCATAGTCACATTCTATGTAAACCCGAATACAATCACCAGCAGCCATTTCAGATTTAGGTGCTGGGTCAATCAAAACATTAGCTAATTCATCAGTAGAACAATTAAATGGCATGTTAACTGTAATATCTTTATCGTTATAAATCAAAATCTCTTCTTTTGTATCTTTCATTGGATACAATACGGTGTTGCCTTCATCAGTCGAAAACATACCTATGATCTGATCATTAAATACACTTATAGCAGCAGTCGAAGAACCTTCTTTTCCCCGAACTACACCTCTATAAAACACACCTGGATCATATTCAAAAGCTTCATTTGGAAATTCAGAAGTAAAAACGTGGAAACCCTCTGCATAAAGATCTACACGAATTAAATCCAAAACAACTTTTTCACGATCGTTTACTGGTAATAGAAGAGAAAGGTATTCAGATTTGTCAGCAACCATTTGTGGCAATTGCTTAAGATCTAATTTTAAATAATTAGCCTTTGACAGATTTTTAAATGTATTTGAAGAATATACTTTATTACTTAGGCTTAATGGAGCAACCTCTTTAAATTGGGCAGCATCCATTCGTGCATCGACTACTTGCTGACCTAGCTTGTTCAGTGGTTGGGTTAGGTAGGTAAAATAATCAATTTGCGCAACACCTTGGGCAAATAAACCTGAGGTCATCAGCAGGCAAATCCATGCCATCATAAGTTTTTTAACTTGATACATAATCTAATAATTTAATATACGTGAATGAAATAGTAAGTACTTGAATGTACCGAAAAGAATATGTCTAGGGCTAAATGCTATGCAAAGATAATATAGAATTTCCAACTTACAATAGGTGAAAACCCCGAATTTTTTAAAATAGGGGTAAACATGGATGGTTTTAACTTGCATTAACATGGCACCAAAATTAAATCTATAATAGCTTAAATTGTAATTTCATATCACATATTGATTTAACTTATATTGTTTTATCTTAATAAGATATGAATTAATAAACGTAAGACACTTAACATGAGAGTTATTTATATCTAAAAAAAAGTAAATTATTTTCTTAGATCATGAATAAGGTTTCGTTATGAAAACTAATTCATCAACCTGCCGGCATACTCAGAAGGCTCGAAAAAACCGGTGATCAAGGAATATTCTTCCCACAATAATAGTCACTACTTTGATGCTGAATAAAATAGGATCTCGAATCGTATTGTACGAGACTTGACTAATTTGAAGATGTATTAATTCGTAATAGTTAATCTAATGCATGATCTGGGATTATAATATTAATCCTCTTTTAATCCTCAAGTTTCTTGTATAATGGTTGAAAAATCAATTTGTTATACATTGAAAAATTATTTTTCTTAACCAAAATGGTCAATTAATTTAAAGTAGAATTCCTAATAATCAAATTTATGATTTGGGAGGTATGAATGATAACGCCAACAGAGCAAGCCTCAGGTTTGAGTTAATTGATATTGCGTAGCTATTTTAGGACAAGACCATTTTAACTTCACTCGAGGAATAGTCGTGGATAAGCCGTGGAATAGTCGTGGATACTTGCTGGTGAAGGGTACTTAAAATATTGGCATACAAATATTGCATAAATCGCCTAAAAGACTATTAAATAAACTTCAAATTTATCCAAGTGAACAAAAATGGAATAATTACCAATAGAAATGATTCCTTTGACTTGCTACACTCATTCAATTTAATTGCATACCTGCCCGACTTAAAAAAAATCCACCCTTGGTGCACTCAGATTATTGCAAAAATCCAATATTCGGGCATTGAATCTAAGATTAGTCCATAATGAATAAAATACACAATAGGTAATTTGGAAGAAAATACATTCCATTAACAAAAAAAAGCGCCCTTGATAAATCAAGAAGCGCTTTTCCAAATTTTTTTATAATGATTTACTTTATTTTACTTTATTCAAAGTATTGATGATTTTAGCACCGATTAAATAAGGATCTGCATTAGAAGCAGGTCTACGATCTTCCAGATAACCTTTCCATGTTTTTGATGTATTCAATGGAATACGAATAGATGCTCCTCTATCCATTACACCCCAACTAAATTTATCCATACTCTGAGTCTCATGCTTACCTGTTAATCTCAAATGATTATCGGAACCATATACCGCTATATGCTCTTTGTGTGATTTTTCAAAGGCTTTGAAAATTCCATCAAAGTATGCTTTACCACCTTTTTTACGCATGCGCTCATTTGAAAAATTAACATGCATTCCGGATCCATTCCAATCACCACGAACCGGCTTAGGATGTAAATCAACCGTTACTTCATATTCTTCAGTGATACGGAATAAAAGGTATCTTGCAGCAATTAAATCATCAGCAGCCCGTTTCGCGCTTTTTCCAAAAATTTGGAATTCCCATTGACCCAATAATACTTCAGCATTTATACCTTCGATATCAATACCCGCATCGATACATGCATCTAAATGATCTTCTATGATTTGTCGGCCATCGACATTTCCATGACCTACTGCACAATAATACGGACCTTGTGGACCAGGATAACCTTCTTTTGGAAAACCCAATGGCTTGCCATCTTTCATCAATACATATTCTTGTTCGTATCCAAACCAAATTTCATCAGAATCCGATTTAATTTTTGCTCTTGAATTTGTAGAATGAGGTGTTCCATCAGGATTGTTTACTTCACATATCACGAGATAAGCATCTTCACGATGTGGATCCACATAAATTCTTACTGGTTTTAATATACAATCTGAAGCCCATCCTTCAGCTTGGCGCGTTGAACTACCATCAAAAGACCAATTCGGCAGACATTCAACTGTTCCGTCAAAATCTTCTACTTTAATTAATTTAGTCTTACTTCTCAGATTTGCTTCCGGCTTATATCCATCGAGCCAGATGTACTCCATTTTTAATTTATTTCTCATTACAATTTGGTTTTATAAAAAATGATTTGATGATTTATTACTCTTTAAAAATCAATTTCGAAATTTGAAATCCATTTTAATTTAAATGATGGGTCAAAAGTAAGTGCAATTCTGCGCCTAAATAAATTAAAAAAATGGTTACCTTGTGGTGGTCACAATATTATTTAATTATATAAAATACTGACAACCAATAATTTATATTCAATATTTGTGTTATGCCCATTACTCAAACGGACGCACTTTTTGGTTTGATTAAAAGTCTGAATAAATCTGAAAAAAGAAATTTTAAACTTTTTGCCAACCGATTATCCAGCCATGAAGAACTAAAATTCATTCAGCTATTTGTCATTCTTGATAAGATGAAAGTCTATGATGAGACCCTCATTTTTAATAAAATCAAAAGACTAAACAAGCTTCAATTAACCAATCTTAAAAGACACTTATATAGTCAAATATTAAAAAGCCTCCGAATGATTCATTCTCAAAAACACCCTGAGATAGAAATTCGAGAACAACTGGATTACGCACAGATATTATATGACCGCGGTTTATTTATACAATCTTTAAGATTGCTAGAACGAATAAAGCCACTCACGACGGTTACCAATCAACACATATTATATCTTGAAATTCTGGAATTCGAAAAACTGATAGAAGCTCGACATATTACCCGAAGCCGCAAGGTTAAAAACAAAATGGAAAATTTGATTCAGGAATCCACAAAGGTTAATCAGACGGCATCACAAATGTCCTTATTGTCTAACTTGATGTTAAAAATTCAGGGATTCTACATCAATTTCGGATTTGTAAAAAATGATAAAGATGTCATCCTCATAAAAGATTATTTTCAATCCAACTTACCTAATTACTCCATTTCAGAACTCAATTTTTCCAGTCAAATTAATCTAAATCTTAGTTATTTATGGTATCATTATATACTTTTAGAATTTGATCTTTGTGCAGATTATGGAATTCGGTGCATTCGGTTATTTGATTCTGAACCGGTAATGATTGAAAAAGATCCTGACCTGTACATGCGTATGCTTCATTATACCTTGACTTCCTTATACTATAAGGAGGATAAAATCCAATTTAATGAATTCTACAAAAAATTAGATGCTTTTTACAAGCGGAAACATAATGGATTTAATACAACGAGTAAACTACTCTACTATTCCTATGGCTTGAATGCCAAGATGAACTACAGTTTGCTTCACCATGATTTTCAAAAATGTCTGCTTTTGATTCCTGAAATCAAAAAGGAGATTGAAAAATTCGATGATTATGTAGATCCGCACAGACATATAATCTATTATTATAAAATTGCTTGGATCTACTTTATACAAGATAAGTTATCCCTGGCATTGGATTATATTACAAAAATTGTGCGTGACAAAAACAATTACCTCAGGGATGACCTATACCTTTATGCCAGACTTATGCAATTGCTCATACACTTCGAATTAGGGCATGATGCTTTAGTAGGATCCTTGATGTTATCCATCCAACGACAAGCCCAATTACTGAATGACAACAATCAAATCATAAACCTAATATTGAATTATATACGGCTGATTATTAAAGACCCTTCAAAGGACAATTTAGAAAATGCTTCAATTATGCTAAATAAACTAACCAAACTTAGAGTGGATCGATTTGAGAAAAGAGTCTTTATTTATTTTGATTTCGTATTTTGGGCTCAGCAAAAAGTCAACAAATTAAATGTATGATCTTATTGAGGTATTTGTTCCTAATCCAGCTTCTTTTTCTATTTAACATTGCAGTTGCTCAAATTGATCCACATCTCCCAATTGATGAAACAGATATTATTGATGAATCTAATGCTTTAAGGATTACTGAAGAACTTCCTATTGAAGATCATTCTGTATACCTCATCAAACATCCCATATCTATTAATCAATGTACATTTGAAGAGCTTAGTCTATTACCCAATCTAAACTCTATAGAAATTCAATTGATCTGGAATTATGTATCGACACACAGACCACTCATTTCAATTTTGGAATTACAAAGCATCCCGAATATTGATTTGGATAAACTTCGCAAAGTGCTACCCTACCTTCATATAAGTGACACAGAGTTTTCATTGAGACGTATCGGAGATCGTCTATTTAGTGATGGGCGAAAGCAAATCATTCTAAGATGGAGTCGGGTTTTACAAAAACAACGTGGTTATTTATTATCTGATTCTTTGAACAATGCCTATTTAGGTTCTCCTGATAAATTATTTCTAAGGTTTCAAAATTATAAACCCGGTTCCTTTTCTTATGGGCTGGTCGCAGAAAAAGATGCCGGAGAAAAATTATGGGATAACGCTTCTAAGACCAAAATAGATTATTTAACAGCTCATTTGTTTATTGAGAGATTATCTCCTAAACTTACTGCATTGGCAATTGGCGATTATAAATTACGTATTGGACAAGGCTTAATACTAGACAATGTTTTTCAAAGTGCCGGAAATCAAGAATTGGGTCTTTATGTTAAATCACCCGATGTACTCAAACCCTATAATTCAGTACAAGAGAATAATATGTTTCGAGGCATTGCATCTAAGATTAAAATCAATGGTCAACTCAAAGCTTTGTTGTTTTTTTCAAAAACCAAGGTCGATGCAAATCTAGTATTGAGTGATAATGGCACGAATGAAAATACGCCAAGCTCATTCACAAGCATTCAATATGCTGGATTGCATCGGACAAAATCGGAACTCCAAGATCGAAATGCTTTGGGATTAATGCACTCAGGTGGTTCACTTATCCAAAACTTTAATAAAGGATATATTGGTCTAGGTGCAGTATATTCACATGTAGATTTGCAAGAATCTAAAAATAGTGCACCCTATCAGGTATTTGAACCAAGTAAGAAAAATCAATTTCATAGTTCCGTTTTTCATCAATTTCAAGTGAATAAATTGCTTTTATTCGGTGAGTTAGCATCTGATGAAAAAGGCCATCTAGCACTACTCCAAGGCATTTTAAAAGGTCTTGGTAAATATGCAGAGTCTATCATAATTTATAGAAATTATAGTTCACAATTTTATACTAAGAACAGTCAGACGATTTCTTCCACAGGAAAAAGTCAAAACGAACAAGGCATACTCTTTGGATTTAATTTTTTGCCAAATAAAGCCTGGAAGTATAATTTATATTACGATTCTTGGACCCACCCATGGTTGCGATATTCAACTGATCTTCCTTCCAAGGGTAATGAGTGGTCCGTCAAAATGACCTATACCAAGAGAAAGAAATGGTCTGTTTATTTACAATACAAAAATAATATTCATGAAGAGAATCAAAACTATTTGAATGAAAGTAGGCTAAATCAATTGACGAACCATTCAGCTAAAATTCACTGGGAACAAAAACTAAATTCCAATTGGACATGGAGATCAAGAATAGAATGGCATGGATATGGAGCGAATGAACACATTGAAATGGGATATTTAATTTATCAAGATCTCATTTATAAATCATTAGAATACCCGATTTCTTCAACATTGAGATTTTCTATATTCGATACAGACAGCTATAATAGCAGAATATATGCCTACGAAAACGATTTACTTTATCAATATTATATACCCGCATATTTTGGTCGAGGGACAAGATCATATATCAATGTGAGATATAAAACAAGATCAGATTGGTCATTTGAATTACGCTTTGCTATAAGTTATTTTCCAGATCAGCTAACAAATGGTTCTTCAGGTGATATCATAGAAGGATCATATCGTACTGAAATTAAACTTCAATTGAGTAAATACTTCTAATTTAATTTCATATTCTTATATAATTTTTTAAAAAATGATTCTCTAAAAAAGTCTAATTCATTTTATTTTTTCAAAAATAAAAAGTCAAATCAGAGATTTATTTCAAAAAAAAATGACTTTTAACAATTATTTTGAAAAAAAATAGCTTTTTTTAGAAAAAAATATTAAAATTTATTTGCATATGTAAAAATTGTTATACCTTTGGAATGGTTATTGATATCATACTAATTTGATATTTATAATTAAAAAGTAAATATTGATTTTGTTAACTAAAAAAACTAAACATGGCAACTACAAGTAGTGCAAAAAAAACTACCGGTAAAAAAGCAACAGCTAAAAAAGCAGCTCCTAAAAAAGCAGCAACAAAAAAAGCAGCTCCTAAAAAAGCAGCAACAAAAAAAGCAGCTCCTAAAAAAGCAGCAGCTAAAAAAGCAGCTCCTAAAAAAGCAGCAGCTAAAAAAGCAGCTCCTAAAAAAGCAGCAGCTAAAAAAGCAGCTCCTAAAAAAGCAGCAA
>JBGAVH010000019.1:27256-38394 GCA_044228225.1 Saprospiraceae bacterium
GCTCCTAAAAAAGCAGCAGCTAAAAAAGCAGCTCCTAAAAAAGCAGCAGCTAAAAAAGCAGCTCCTAAAAAAGCAGCAACTAAAAAAGCAGCTCCTAAGAAAGCAGCAACTAAAAAAGCAGCTCCTAAGAAAGCAGCAGCTAAAAAAGCAGCTCCTAGAAAAGCAGCAGCAACTAAAGCAGCAGCACCTAAAAAGGCAGCTCCTAGAAAAAAAAGTGGTTCTAGAAAAGGTAGATCTAAGGTTACAGCTCCAGAAGTAACTCCAATGGCACCAATGGGTGGTGAGACTTCAATGGAATCATAAGAAATTAAGTTTTCAATTTAAAGAACTCCGTTAGATGATATCAGCGGAGTTTTTTTTTGCCCTAAATATTACAAATTAATTACTCACCGTGTGTTCGAAAACTAAATCCAACATTAGATTTCATGCACCAATTTCAAATCGGCTAGTGCGATGGCCGTCATCGCTTCAATAACAACAGGAGCTCTCAACGCAATACATACATCATGACGACCTTTAATTTCTAATGTGTTTATATTACCCGTATTCAAATCAATCGTTGATTGAGGCTTGGAAATACTACTCGTTGGTTTTATGGACACATTAAAGCTAATCGGATTTCCATTACTTATACCTCCATTGATTCCACCACTGTAATTTGTCTGTGTTGTTCCATCCATTGAAATAATTTCATCATTGTGCTCCGAACCAAACATTTTTGCGGCACCAAATCCAGATCCAAATTCTATTCCCTTAACTGCTGGAATTGAAAATACCAAATGACTAATCATGGATTCAATGCTGTTAAAAAAAGGTTCGCCCCACCCAATCGGAATTCCAAGCACTTGACAATTAACTAATCCTCCAACTGAATCATTCTTTTGAATTGTTGTTGCTAGTATAGCTTCAAAATCTGTATGCCCACCAATTTCAATCAATTTAGCTTCAATCTTTATGGGTTGCAACAATTTCTTTGCAATAATCCCAGCACCAACTATTGCTGCAGTGAGTCTTCCGCTAAAATGTCCCCCGCCCCTATAATCATTAAATCCTAAAAACTTCTTATGCGCAACAAAATCAGCGTGACCTGGTCTTGGTAAAAGTTTAGTGTCTTCATAATCTTGAGATCTCACATCTGAATTTCTAAAAAAAATATTCATGGGAGCGCCAGTGGAAAAATACTTAAAAACACCTGACAAAAATTCCGGAACATCTGATTCTACACGTGTTGTTGTCCCCATATGACCCGATCTACGTCTTGTTAGATCATGTTCAAAATCTTCTACATGTATGGGTATTCCCGGGGGTATACCATCAATGATAATTCCTACTCCAAGACCATGTGACTCACCATAAATCTGCACTCTAAATTTTTCACCAAATGAATTCATCTTTTAACTTTTCTTAGAATTAACAACCATCACCACATCGAATAAGTTTGAATGATCTGAATTAACTTAATCATCGACCTGAAAGCTATCCTTCCTATGGTAAAATTGAAGCGTAAAATATATCCTTTGCAATATATACATTCGTTACTTTTATGAAAAACATAAATCTTATTTTTCATTTGATTTATAATACATTTAATAATATATTAATATATAAGTAAGTATCATGTAATTCATTAAGTGTTTTTTCGGGGTTATAAAAAACGAGTTGAAATACATCCAGAAAAATAATAATAGCTTATTTCTAAATACTTATCTTTACGAATTAATAGAATTATAAATATACCTTGAATTTGACAAAAATTTAAGCAATTTTATTCAACGGTTTAATAATCAATCTTATGGCAGTACTTACTGAATCTCAAAAAAACATTACCGCAACAGATGCTTTTCCTATCCTCGGAACAGACCACATTGAATTCTATGTAGGAAATGCCAAACAAGCTGCCCACTTTTATCAGACCGCATTTGGATTTGAACTGGTAGCTTATAAAGGTCCAGAGACCGGAAACCGTTCTTATTGTTCTTATGTACTTCAACAAGATAAAATTAGATTTGTACTTACCTCATCATTAGAATTAGATCATGAAATAACGAGACATGTAGCTTTACATGGAGACGGTGTAAAAGTTCTGGCATTATGGGTGGATGATGCTAAAGCTTGTTTTGATACAGCAGTAAGTCGAGGTGCCCAAATAGCTTTTGAGCCCATCACATTGCGTGATGAACAAGGTGAAGTAGTCATGGCTTCTATTAAAACTTATGGCGATACCATTCATACTTTGGTAGAACGTAAAAATTATTCAGGACCATTTTTACCGGGTTATGTTGCTAAAAAAAGTTTATTAAAAACTAAATCTGTGGGGTTAAAATATGTGGACCATTGTGTTGGAAATGTAGAGTTAGGCGCTATGAATCAATGGGTTCAATTTTATCAGGATGTCCTAGGATTTAAATTACTCATAACATTTGATGATAAAGATATATCTACTAAATATACTGCATTAATGAGTAAGGTAGTTTCCAATGGCACTGGATATGTTAAATTTCCAATCAATGAACCAGCTAAAGGATTAAAAAAATCGCAAATAGATGAATATCTTGAATTTTATAAAGGAGCAGGAGTTCAACATATTGCCATTGCCTGTGATAACATCATTCAAACCATCAGTGACTTAAGAGAAAATGGAGTTGAGTTTCTGTATGTTCCGGATAATTATTATGAGACTGTATTGGATCGGGTGGGACATATTAATGAAAATCTTGAAGAATTAAAGCGCCTGAACATTTTGATTGATCGGGATGAGGATGGTTACTTGCTGCAAATATTTACTAAACCACTACAAGATAGACCAACTGTTTTCTTTGAAATCATAGAACGCAAAGGTGCCAAATCATTCGGCAAAGGTAACTTCCAAGCATTATTTGAAGCCATCGAGCGAGAACAGGAATTGAGGGGGAATTTATAGATTTATCCTTTTTTACTTTGGAGGATTAAGATCGTTTCTTAATTCGAAAGGCGTAGCTATCATCCAGTTTTTTTATTTCAATAATTACTAGATTGTTTTTACTAAGGTATTTTAAAAAACTTTTTGCGGATATTCTCTTTTTGCATTGATCATAATCTATATATTCTTCTTCTTTTTCATTAGAAATATCCTTGTCTTTACACATTAAAGCGGTATCAGTTTGAATACTGTCCTTCTTCAAATCTATATGGTTGTCCTTATCCTTTTTATTAAAGTCATCTTCTTTAATGAACTTAGGTTTATTTAAATGTTCAATGATTATTAACTCTGTTCTATCATCCATCGATTTTATAATAGAATTAAGCATATCATTTTTTTTTCGAAAATGATGAAATGATTGTCGAATAAGTATTTTATCAAAAATCAAATGTTCTACTCCAGTATTTGTATCATAACCATCGACCAATGACCACATGAACGGCAGATTATACTTTTTCAAAAATTCCAGATCATTTCTCATGAAGCGCACCAAATTTGGATTTAATTCAGTTAAAACTATGGATTGATTTTGGTAAATCAATCCTAAGAGTATAGAAAAAAAACCATCACCAGCTCCGATATCTACCATTTTATCATTTGAATTCAAATGGCAGAATTTCAATTCCTCATAAAGTGTGGTATCATATATTAGTTTGTAAGGAGCTTCAACATCAATAAATCCATTTGACATCATATTAAGAAAATGTCCATGACGATTAACAACCTCCAAATCAGTAGGAAGAAAGTTAATTCCATTTAAGTCGACACCATAATGCTTTTTAAGATTTTTGGACATTTCTAAATAATTTCCATCAACCATTTTACAATATGCATAAATTAATTCCATAAGCAATCCTGGACTCATGGCTGTGTTTATATCATCAAGTTTAGTTGCCAATTGAAAAAATGAAGTGTCAAATAAACCTCTATTAAATAAATAAAGCTCTCTATACGTATTTAAACCTTTAATAATCTTAATAGTATTTGAATCTTGTCCATTTGAATGGGTCGTTGCTATTATAAATACTATCAGAAAATATAAATTCTGCAATTTAAATTTTAATTTTCTCATATTTAAACAAGAATTGACATCAACGAATTAAAGTAACATCACCCGATTTGCTTAGCGGTTTTCCATTCTTACACACGCCTTTAAAGATATAATAGAAAACTCCCGGATTTACATCTTTACCATGTGAAGTCCCATCCCAGCTGGGATCTGGCTTATGTTCAGAATAAATAAGATTACCCCATCGGCTGTAAATAAACAAATCCGTAATCTGCGCAACATCGGTATAGGATTTAAATAGATCATTGATTTGATCTCTATTAGGTGAGAATACATTAGGAATATAAGTACCACAATTGAGACTATCACAATAAGCATCAGATTCTACCAAAACATGAGTGACCAGGATACTATCACAACCCCAAATGCTTGAAAATTTCTGTTGAAAAACTCCAGTGATTGAATAATTAGCAAGTCCTACTTGTATCGATTCACCAGGACATATCGTGAAATCATAACTAATTAATGCAGAATCATGGACTCCTATCTTGGTCATTACAATACTGTCACATTGATTTACATTCGTAAGGGTATCCATATAAGTTCCTTCATCAATATAAGAATGTCCATTGATTTCGAACGATTCACCATAGCAAAGATCAATATCCAAATCAACATGAGATCTTGGTAGAATAGTAACACTATTTGATATTATACTATCACAATTGGATATACTTTTCAGGGTATCTTTAAAAATACCCGCCTTGTCAAAAATATGATTTCCGACTTGAATAAAACTACCCTCGCATATGGAATAAGAATATCGTTTTTCATAAACAGGATAAACCTCCAATTGAGTTATAATTAAGCTGTCACATAAATGTCGATTGGATATCAGGTCAAGATATCGTCCAGATTTGGTGTAACGGCTGCTTCCAACTTCAATGAAATTCCCATCACAAATCTTTTGATCATTTAATAGGGTATCCTTCTTAAATACATTTACCTTAAGGTTTATAATACTATCACATCCATATTTGGTTTGTAAAGTGTCTTCATATATTATGGATTGATTGATGATTTGGCCATTAAAAACCAATGGATCTCCTTCACAAATACTCGTATCAATAGCGAAATAATAGGAATCAGACTGTTGGATATCTGATATAATAATACTATCACATTGAGTGTACGATTGTAAGGTATCAACATAGATACCTGGTTTAATATATACATTTAGGCCAACAATTATGGAATCATGGGGACATAAAATTACAGGATTAGCAATGGTATATTGTGGATTAACTTTTAAATGGGTAAAATGTATACTGTCACAACAATATAAATTAGAAAATACATCCTTATAAATTCCAGTATTCATATATCTATTCGGACCTACATCTACAAAATCACCTTCACAAATTTCAATATATGTTGTATCTGATTTTACTTCAGTCCTATCAAAAACTTCAATACTTAGTTCAGCTGAAACACATCCAAATTCATCTTGACTTGTTAACTTATGTATACCTGCTGTTAAATTATTAAACTCACCAGAAGCTTGTAAAGAACCCTGATCCATTTTATAATAATAAAAAGGTATAGACCCAGATGCGGTTACAGTTACAAAGGTGTTCGGACTACAACAGGTAATTTCCAAGTCAGCAGAATCTTGAACCAAAGTAATGGTATTAATAAAATCAAATATTTCAACATTTCTTACGGACTCACAACCTGTGACGTCTCTAGTTGTGATGATATAATTACCTGGTAATAAACCATCGAAAATACCTGATGACTGAAATAAACCATTGTTCAATTTGTATTCATAAGGCGGAATTCCTTTTATGCCGGTAATCACAACTCGACCTGAATCTTTACAATTCAATGAAGACAACCATAACAGACTGTCAGATAAAATATGTTGATTAGGTTCCAAAACCAATTCAGTAGGTAAAATACAATTCCCATATTTGGTATACAAAGTAATACTACTGCCCGCTTCAAATTCGTAGAATGTGTTGGTCGAATATTGTCTTCCATCAATAGAATATTCATTACCAATAGTGGTGCTATCTGACTTAATGTGTAAAATAATAATACTAGAACTGGAACAACTATCTACATAGGATAATGAATAATCAAGTTCTATTTCTTTTACAAAAACAGTCATGGTATCTAAATACTTAAAACCACAATTATCTATCAATTCAACAAAATAAGTAGTTGTAGTATCAGGGCTGAATATAGGATTAAATACATCCGTATGATTTATTCCATAATTTGGACTCCAATTATATTTTGAAAATTCGGAAGGAACAGCTATCTGGATAGCTTCACCTTTACAGATTGCCTGATCTTTTAATTGATTTACGGAGGTTACATAGTTAAAACAAACTTGATGCACATTCACAGAACCTCCAGTGGCAGAAGTAAAACCAAAATATACATTTGGATCATTGTTAAAAATATTTTTTACGATATCTCCAGTATAGCTTAATCTCAAATTACAATCGACATAAACATTTAAAGTCCTGGATGGTGCATTCCATCGAATGAGGACATTATGAAATTTACAATCTTCTGCATTTCCAAAATTTGGAAAAATACCTAATGGGCCAGCTAAATTATCTGCAGATAAATGATTAACGTTACCGTTTTTAATGATTGCAATATGGTCGAATCCCGGATCATTATAATTAGGATTTTGCCAGGTATCAAATTCAACTGCTAAACTAGGAGTTACTCCTTGATATCCAAGACCTCCACCTCTCACACCAATACTAGTAGATATAGGTTGAAACAAAAACGCGATACCATCTGCTCCTCCCTTATCGATACAACCTAGATTAATATCAAAATAGATGTCAAAACTCTGATTCAAATTCGTTTTATCTTCATACCAAACAGAGCCAACCTGATCAGTTTTGGCTTCGGTCAAACGGTAACACCCATTCCCCTGGTAAAGGGCATCGCCATTTGAAATAAATTTTTTCGGTGCTGTAGAAAAACAACTGTCCTCGACGATAACTGAAACGGTATCTTGACATCCATTAGCATCTGTAACCGTAATACCATATAGACCATAAACCAATAATTGAAAAAAAGGATCTGTTTGAGAAAATGCGTGATTGCTAATGTTATAAGAATAAGGAAGTGTACCACCTTTTGTATTTACTAATATGGTACCATCGCTGATACAATGTGATCCAGTACTGCTTACTTTTTCTAATTCCAATTTAGTAAAGGTTTGAAATGTAGCAGTTAGCATGTTGTTTGACAAATAAAAGTCCTGATTACCATTTGGATTACCAATACTAATCTGAACGTTGTGATTACCATTTTGTATCGGAATGCAAGGAATTATGACATCAAATGTTTTGTTTGGACTTAGATTTCCAAGCCAATTTAATGCCTGAATGGAACCACCATCTATTTGATAATTTATAACTGCTGAGTTAATGGTATTTAATCCTTCATTTTTAATTTTTAATGTCAGGCATAAGGAGTCTCCACATAAGTATCCTGTTGAGCTAATTTGTACAGCTGCTATATCCCAATTCCCTAAAGGAATACATCCTTTTGATGAAATTAGAGATTTTCTGGAAGTTTCTAAAGCAGCCACCATTCTTACTTGTTGGCCTGCCGTAAAATGAACCGGACTACATGATGAGTAATCCATATAATTTGTATTA
This sequence comes from Saprospiraceae bacterium, assembly GCA_044228225.1. GTDB lineage: Bacteria > Bacteroidota > Bacteroidia > Chitinophagales > Saprospiraceae > Vicinibacter. Next base: position 34,920 of record JBGAVH010000019.1, read on the forward strand.
TCATCTTGCAAATCAGGAATATCAGTGGAACAGGAATTGGTATTGCAAGGAGCAAAAGATGCTGAATTATCTGGTGGCGTATCACAAACTTGATCACCATCTAGTAAGCAATTAGTATTGGAACAACCACCATTAAAAGTATGGTTGAGTGAAAAAAAATGGCCCATTTCGTGTGAGGTCACAGTTGTACCACCTACTGAAGTCCAAAAAGCAGCCTCTTGCATGATCCCATCTACACTACATGGTGCGCCAGGGAAATAAGCAAAACCTGCCAGACTACAACCAAAATTTCCATTAAATAAATTAGTAACCAACCAAATATTAATATACTGTTTACAATCCCAATTCACCAATTGTTTGATTGCAGCATCACTGTTTTGATTGGTACCAGGAAAGCATGTTGGTTCAGCTACCAAGATACTCTCTGTCCTTGTTATACCGTTAGTGGGTTTTCCGTTTGGATCTCTTTTTGCTAAGCAAAATTGTATCCCAACATCAACTCCAGTAGCGCTTCTGAATGCTCCTTGATTAGCAAAAGATTGATTTAATAAATCCAAACCTGCTTCTACTTGTACATCCGTTAAATTATTCAATTGTCCAATTGCAGTGCCTGGTGGTACGATCAAATGCACTACAACTGGTATTGTGTAATTGGCTTTTGCTCTTTTTTGATTATTTGGATTTGAATAATATGCAGTAGAGTAATTGTAAATGTTTTGTTGATTTTGAATAAAATGAGCTTTATATTCAGGATTTGTCAACATTAGAGCAGCGTGTTTAAGATCTGTCGCGCAGTAATTAGATTGACTGTAGCTTGGAATATAATATCCAACAAAAAAGAAAAAGTAACACAAGACTTGTTTCATCTTAGTACAAATATAAAACTAATTATTATATAGCTAAGAACGCAATTAATTGGTATAAGTTCCAAAACACGAGCTGTGAAGAATATAAGTAGGTCAGATTCAAAGTTAAAATGAATACTAAACTGTTAAAAGTTACGGTGCCAAGATTTTTGAATTTGGAATAATATAACTCAAATCAAAATTTAATTATTTATAACTTAGTTTCTTTAATCACTATTTTATTAAATCAAATATGTACTTCAAATATAAAATCGAACTCTAACCCTAGTGAGGATTTATCTCAACCATGTTGTGCAATATAAAAATGCCTTAAATAAATAATTGTTGACAAAATTATATCACAAATAGTAGTAGTGATAGAACATAATTAATTCTAAATTTCAATAAAATTATTAAATTTAATAAGTCTTTTAAATTTTACTAATGCAACTAAGTTCCTTTATCTAGCGAATGCAGTAGCCCTCTTTTCACGAATTACCGTAACCTTAACCTGACCCGGATATTGCATTTCATCTTGTATTTTTTGGGAAATCATAAACGCTAAATCATCGGCATATTGATCCGTTACTTTTTCACTTTCGACGATGACACGTAATTCACGACCTGCTTGCAGGGCATAAGCTTTCTGAACACCTTCATAAGCCATGGCCAATTCTTCTAATTCAGTGATACGTTTTAAATAAGATTCTAGAATCTCACGACGAGCACCTGGGCGAGCTCCGGATATTGCATCACAAGCTTGAACAATTGGAGAAATAATATTATTCATTTCTACTTCATCGTGATGTGCTCCCACTGCATTTATAATAACCTCGTGTTCATTGTATTTTTCACAAAGCTTCATACCAAACAAAGCATGAGATAATTCTGATTCTTCCTCTGCTACCTTTCCAATATCATGAAGAAGTCCGGCTCGTTTGGCCATTTTTATTTGCTTTGGATTCAATCCCAATTCAGCAGCCATAACTGCGCAGAGGTTTGCCGTCTCCATGGAATGTTCCAATAAATTCTGACCATATGAAGATCTGAAGCGCATTCTACCAATCATACGAACTAAATATGGATCCAATCCATGTACGTCTAAATCAATGATCACTCGTTCTCCGATTTCTACTATTTGTTCATCGAGTTGTTTTTTAACTTTCGCAACAACTTCTTCAATTCGAGCTGGGTGTATACGTCCATCAGCAACTAAACGTTTTAAGGATAATCGTGCAATCTCTCTTCGAATAGGGTCGAAACTTGAAATTACGATTGCTTCAGGGGTATCATCTACCACGATTTCAGCACCTGTTGCTGCTTCCAGAGCACGAATATTTCTTCCTTCGCGTCCGATAATTTGACCCTTTATATCATCACTATCCAAATTGAATACAGAAACAGAATTTTCGATGGTATATTCAGCACACATTCTCTGTATGGTTTGAATCACTATCTTTTTGGCTTCTTTGTTGGCATTAACTTTGGCATTTTCCAAAACTTCTCTTTCAATGGCCATAGCTTCATTAGCAGCTTTTGCACGAACAGCTTGGAGCAATAATTCTTTAGCCTCAGATTCGGTAAGTTTAGCTATTTGTTGGAGTTCTTTTATTCGCTTTTCATTAGCGCCATCAAGTTCTTCTTTTTTCTTTGCAATAATTTTAAGTTGCAATTCTAAATTTTCACGGACAGTCTTTATATCCGCTTCTCTGTTTTCAACTTCTTGCTTTAGTTGTTTAATATCTTTTTCAATGGCCTGAAGTTTCATTTCCTTTTCCTTCAGGTCAACCATCTGAGTTGATTTTTGAGTTTCAAACTCAGATTTCAAACGATTAAAATTATCCTTAGTTTCTTGAATTTTTTGCTGCTTGATGCTTTCATTTTTTGCTTCAGCGCGAGATATTATTTTTTCAGCTTTGTTTTCGGCTTCTGACATAATCCGGTCAGCTGAAAGTCTTGCTTTTTCAAGTTCAAGATCAGATATCTTGTTGATTTCGTCAACTTTATGTTGGTTAGATTTTTTAATTAATGTCCGGACAATAAAATAACCTACACCCGAACCACCTAATAATCCTACAATTGCTCCTATAATAGACTCCATAAAAAAGATTTATTTGGCTTGATTTCTATGGAACAATATGGGTAGAGACGTATAAACCAATGATTTGGTTAATAAAACAACATATACTTTAGATATTACTTAATAAATCTTTGATATGTGTATGCCATTAAAAAACACTATATTATACGATATGAATAAAACTTGCTAAACTCACCCCTCTATCCTTTTGCCCCTAGACAAAACTATAATAAATTATAGTTCAAGCCTTTATATATTAAAAAATAAAATTATATTAAACACTCAGGATGCCACTTTTAGCATTATTAAGTGTTTGGTGCAAATATAAATAAAAATTATGTAACATTTTATTCTTTACCGTCGAATAATTGCCCCTACATTAGATTCAAATGCTTTAATTAAGTGTTCCATAACCTTCTCAATTTCCTCACTCGTCATCAAATGATCCAAAGATTCAAATATAAAGCTTAAGGCATAGGATTTTTTATCAACTCCAAGTTGATTTTCATTCTCATAAATATCAAATAAATCAATATGTTTTAAGAGTTTG
>JBGAVH010000019.1:38493-87896 GCA_044228225.1 Saprospiraceae bacterium
GCATAGGATTTTTTATCAACTCCAAGTTGATTTTCATTCTCATAAATATCAAATAAATCAATATGTTTTAAGAGTTTGATATTTAGACTAAAAGCCACCTTCTTTAATTGATCAAAAGAAATGTTTTTGTCAAGTATTAATGCCAAATCCCTGGATACAGATGGATATTTACTCACATCCTTATACGTTACTTTTTGTTGACTCTGAGTTATTTGTAACACATCGATAGAAAATTCAGCATAGAATACTGGTTTCTTGATTTGAAATGTTTGAAGTAAGTTTTGATTTAATAATCCCGCTTTGACAAGATTCTTTTGATTTTTGGACCAAACAAGATGATATGCCCAAATCTCTTCAGCCCCACCGGTATTTAATTCTACATGATGAATACCTATTGAACTCAACAATCCTTCAACCAATGACTTGATATTAAAAATGGAATAGCCTAATGGTTTCGGATTACTCCAATGGATTCCTGTTTCAAAGCCAGTCAACCAAATACCCATTTTTTGAAGTTCAATAATTTTTCCTTCTTCTCTTAAATAGGATTTACCAAACTCGAAAAATGCAAGATCATTTTGTTGACGATTTTGATTTAGAAGTATAGTCGATAATCCCCCTAACGCGAGTGAAGGTGACATAACATCTAGAGATACATTAGAGGTATTATTAATATATATGAGTTGATTTTTATCCCAGATAGATGATTTTATACACATTTCTGAAGACGTTAATGAGATGTTCATAATCTCATTTAAACCTCGGGCAACCAACCAATCTGAACAATATTTTCTTAAAGGATGTCCTGATAATAGTGGTATTGGAAATGACATCTTAATTTGATCTGGGACAGGAATCTGATCGTAACCGTAAACCCTGGCAATTTCTTCAATTAGATCAGCCGATCTGCGAACATCGGGTTTATTTGTTGGAACTTCAACAACATACTGTCCATTTCTATGATCTGTAACGGACATATCCATAGCAAATAAAATTTGTTTTAATTGATCTCCATCAAGGTTAATACCTGTTAATGTTCTTACTTCTTCTAGACTAACTTGAATTTCTGGATTGACTATTTTTTCAGGATAAACATCAATCCAATCAGAAGCAATTTCTGCATTACATACAGATTGAAGCAAATAAACGGCTCTTTCCAATGCTGTCAAAGTAATGTTTGGATCTGTACCTTTTTCAAAACATTTTGCAGCCTGGGTACGAATCAAATGAAACATGCTCGATGTTCTAACTTTTGAAGCATTAAAATGGGCTGATTCTATAAAAATCGTAGCGGTTTGTTCACTGATACCGCTTCCCAAACCTCCTAAAACACCGGCAATACACATTGGTACTTTGTCTCCGTCACAAATCATTAGATCAGTAGAACGCAACTTCCTTGAAATGCCATCCAATGTAATAAATTCTGTAGATTCATCTTTTGTCATTACATGAATGGTGTGTCCAGGTATTTTATCATAATCAAAAGCATGTAGAGGTTGTCCCATCTCATACATGACATAATTGGTTATGTCCACTACATTATTAACGGGTTTTTGATCCATAGCCAACAACCTTTTCTGTAGCCAATCCGGAGAAGGTCCAACTTGAATATTGGTTAGACAAACACCACTATATCTGGGACAATGGTCAGAATTAGCAACCACAACATTCATTTCTTTTAAATGATTAACTAAAGAATGTTCAGCTATTTTAGGAACTTTTAAATCCCACTGACCTTCACGATGGATTCGGTACCAGGCAAGAATATCTTTTGCTACACCAAGATGGTTGGTTGCATCTGCTCTATTTGGCGTAAGTCCTATTTCAAGAATGGTGTCAGAGTTTAAGCCTAGATATTCGGAAGCTTTTTGGCCTATACTTGCATTTTCATCTAAAACTTTAACCCCATCATGGCTATCGCCAATTCCTAATTCATCTTCAGCACAAATCATACCTTGAGACTCCTCACCTCTTATTTTTCCTAATTTAATGGTTATAGGATCTTTCCCATGAGGATGTAGTGTAGTACCTACAAGAGCAACTAATACTTTCTGCCCTTGTGCAATATTAGGCGCACCACAGACTATCTGTAATAGGTCATCATTACCAACATTTACTTTAGTTAATTTCAACCGATCAGCATTAGGATGGGGCCAACAATCCAAAACTTCACCCACAACTACCCCAGACAAACCACCCGGAATATCTTCTATGGTCTCCATCCCTTCCACTTCAAGTCCGAGTGAAGTTAAAATATCTGCCACTTGTTCAGGCGTATCTTTTAAATCAATAAAATCTTTCAACCAATCGAACGATATCCGCATAACTTATAAATATAATGCAAAGACACGGAATTTTTAGTGAACTGCCAAATGGATGTCTGTTTAAGCTACAATTTCAAGCGACTACTTTGAAGAGTGCATCTTTCAATATTTGAAGATACATATCAATTTCGCGAAGATGTGTTCTAAAACTTAGAATTGCGATTCGGATCCAAAATACACCATCTATGGTAGTCGATGACACGAACAACCTTCCATCTTTTAAGACATAATCAATGATCTTTTGATTTGTTTTACTTGGATCTTCGTTGGGCTGAATGTATCTGTAAATACAAACCGATAAATCCGGATAAGGTCCTACTAAAAATCCCAATTCCTGTATTTTCTGATAAAAATATTTACATAATAACAGTTTCTCATCCAAACAAGCTTTAAAAGGTTCAATTCCGTGTAATTTAAGCGGAACCCAAAGTCGCAAACCTCTAAAATGTTTAGTCAATTCAGGGGACAAATCTGCAGGACTCAATTCTTCCTGAGAAGTTAAAGTGTCCTGCATATAAGCAGCTTTATAATAATGCGCTTTATATTGCGAAGCTACATCCTTAATTAAAACAGCACCCAATCCATAGGATAAAAATAATCCCTTATGTGGATCGATTGCAATGGAATCAGATCGTTCGATGCCTTTAAATAGATCTTTCATAGACTTGTTATCATGAGATTCTAATTCTGACATAATAAAAAATCCACCATACGCAGCATCAACATGATACCAAATATTATACTGATCAGCCAGGTCCGCAATTTCATTTAAAGGATCCACAGCCCCTGTATCTGTTGTACCTGCGCTTGCAACTACCAGAAAAGGAGTGAGTCCAGCGTTCATATCCAATTCTATTTGTTTTTCCAACGCTTGACTGGACATTCTATAAGACTTATCCATAGGAATTAACCGAATTTTAGCCTCAGACATGCCTGAAATACGGATCGCTTTATGGACACAATGGTGCACCTGTGTCGTCAAATAAATGCATTGGTTAGGGATTTGGATACAGCTAATTTGTTTAGCTTCTCGTGCTGTAACTATTGCAATTAAATTAGCTATAGAACCACCACTTGTTAAATTTCCCAAACTACCAGCAGGATAGCCCATGAGATTGCACATCCAACGTATCAATTCATTCTCCATTTTAACCGCCCCCGGACCACCATAAAATATCCCAGCATATTGATTGGTAACAGCGGCCAGATAATCGCCCAAGGCACCTCCATAAATTCCACCACCGGGAATATAACCTAAATGACCTCCTGAAGCTGGATTCAATCCTAGTGATAATACATCTGAAGAAAGATGATCTAATATTTCTGTAATGCTCTCTGTAGATTGGATTGGATTGTTTAATTTATCTTCTACATTAATATCAACATGAAAAGCTTTTGATTCAGGTAATTGATCTATAAATTCAAAGGCAAATTGGGTAACTTTTTCAGTCCATTCCGCTCTTAGATTTGATTCGGGAGCTAATTGTATTGCAATTTTTTCTAATTCTAAAATTTGTTGTTTCATTTATCTTTCATTGAGGGTGCAAATTAATTCCTTGCGATAAAGTTATTTTTATTTTTTTTATACAATAATTTGCTAATTTTTTAAAATGACTAAACTATTTCAATAATTCAATGTATATTTAAACCTTAAGCAGTTGTTCTAATCTAGATCATTGCTCAAACAACAAATTAATACATGTTTACTAAAGAAAATATTAACGAGGCTCTTAAATATTATTTTGGATTTGAGTCCTTTAAAGGAAATCAAGAGGATATTATTTTATCATTATTGAATGGGAAAGATACATTTGTAATTATGCCAACGGGTGGAGGTAAATCAATGTGCTATCAATTACCTGCTTTAATGCTTCCCGGAACTGCAATTATTATTTCGCCACTCATTGCCTTAATGAAAAATCAGGTAGACGCCATTCGGGGTTATGGCCAAAATGACGAGATTGCACATTTCATGAATTCATCATTAAATCGATCCGAAATAAAACAAGTTAAAGAGGATATCGTCAGATCAAAGACCAAATTATTATATGTTGCGCCTGAGACCTTGCAAAAGGATGAGACTATTGAATTCTTAAATTCTGTAGATCTTTCATTTGTTGCAGTTGACGAAGCCCACTGTATCTCTGAATGGGGTCATGATTTCAGACCTGATTATCGTCGAATTCGGGACATGATCAATTCAATAGATAAAAAGATTCCCATTATTGCCTTAACTGCAACGGCAACACCAAAAGTCCAAATAGATATTGTTAAAAGTTTGGAAATGGTAGATCCAGATATTTATATGGAATCTTTTAATAGACCTAATTTATATTATGAGATTCGTCCTAAAATAAATAAAGAACAAACATTTAAACAAATCATACAAATTTTAAAAGCACATCCCAAGCAATCCGGAATTATCTATGTACAAGCCAGAAAAACAACAGAAGAACTGGCACAAATATTAACTGTTAATGGTATCAGTGCTGCTCCATATCATGCTGGGATGGACCCCAAGTCAAGAACTCAGGTTCAGGATGACTTTCTAATGGAACAAATCGATGTTATCTGTGCAACCATAGCATTTGGAATGGGAATTGACAAGCCAGATGTCCGAACTGTTATTCATTATGACATACCAAAATCACTTGAAAACTATTACCAGGAAACTGGCAGATCTGGTCGGGATGGTTTGATAGGTGATTGTTATGCTTTTTTTGCAAATGCAGATTTACTAAAATTAGAAAAATTCTTACGAGACAAACCAGCATCAGAAAGAGATATGGGAGCCCAATTATTAGAAGAAGTGGAAGCCTATGTCGATAGTTCTGTGTGTCGAAGAAAATTTGTACTTCACTATTTTGGAGAAGAATATGACCCTGGTATGTGTCGAGGCATGTGCGATAATTGCCGTAACCCTAAACCTAAAATTGAGGTTAAAGATGAAATGGTATTAGGATTAAAAGCAATCGTTGCTTTAAATCAAAACTTTACCATCAAACCGATAGTGGAATTCTTGTGTGGAGTAAAAACTAAGGATGTTTTAGATTATGAACTTGATCAACATGAATTATTTGGCCAAGGTGAAGAAAAAGGAAATTTATTTTGGTATTCACTACTACGTCAAGCCATATTACTAGGTTTTGTAACAAAAGATATAGAGACATATGGTATCTTAAAAATGAACGCCAAAGGTTTAGATTTTATTAAAAAACCTGTTGCAGTAGAAATCACCATTAACCACGATTATAGCAATACTAGCTCTACAGATGACGATGCTGCCCCAACACAAGGAGTAGCTCTTGATCCACAACTCTTTAATACCCTTAAAGAAATTCGTCTGGATGTGGCCAGAAAAAATAAGGTAAAACCATGGGTCGTGTTCTTTGATCCATCACTTGAAGAAATGGCTACGCAATATCCTATCTGCATTGACGATTTATGTAAAATATCCGGAGTCAGCCGAGGTAAAGCAGAACGATATGGTCAACCCTTTGTAGAATACATTAAAAAATATGTAGAAGAAAACGAAATTGATCGACCCGATGATTTTCAAATTAAACAAGTTGCTGACAAATCCAAGTATAAAGTGGAAATCATTAAGTGTATAGACAAAAAAATGCCGCTTGAAGATATCGCACGAAATGTTCAAATGAACATGGAAGATTTAATGGAAGAGCTTAACATTATTGTTAGTTCAGGTACACGAATCAACATCAACTATTACATCAAAGATTCTATTGATGAATCCATACAAGAGGAAATTTTTGATTTCTTCAATTCAGCAGATAGCGATTCTTGTGAAGACGCCTATCAAAATTTAAAAGAGGAGGACATTACTTATGAAGAAATCCGTTTGGTTAGGTTGAAATATTTGTCAGAAATGGTCAATTAAGGGTAAGTGGATCGAAAGCCAAAGCTTAAAGTATTGATTATTAATGGTCCCAATCTCAATTTATTAGGGACCCGCCAGCCTGAAATCTATGGGATTTTAAGTTTTGAAGATTATTTGGAGGAGCTGCAAACAGAATTTGATGACTGTATACTTGATTATTTTCAATCCAATCAAGAAGGAGAGCTCATAAATGCCATACAAAAATGCAAAATCAATCATGATGGCCTAATCATTAATCCAGGTGCATATACTCATACTTCTATTGGAATTCGTGATGCTATCGAGGCCATTAATATGCCTACTGTTGAAGTTCATATTAGCAATATACTTGAACGTGAGGCATTTAGACAAAATTCGCTCATAAGTGATGTCTGTTATTTCTCAATTATTGGCATGGGAATGAAAGGTTATAGAATGGCCATTATGCGTCTTAAAGAAATATTAAGTTAATTTATATATAATAAAATTTGGAAGTTTAAAAGATAGCTTTTACATTTACAACATTATTAAATCAATTTATTCAACCAAAACGTATTTATTATGAAAAAGCAGTGTTTATTTTTAAGTCTTTTTGTGTTAAGTTTATTATCTACTTCAACTTTTGCTCAAGACCACAAAATGTGGATTGGTGTTGATTTAGGCTTTAGTTCCCACAAAGTTGGTGATGCAGATAATACATCCCAGTTTTCAATTGCTCCAACTTTTGGATATCACCTTAGCGAAGCTATGGCAATAGGAATTAGAGTTGGTTATGCAAGTCCTGGAAAAGATATTTCTGCATTCGGTGTTAACCCATTTTTCAGATATGGTAAGAGCATTGGCGACAAGGCTACAATGTTTGGTGAATTAGGAATAGACTATGTTTCAGGATCTGATAAAACAAATTCTTCAGCTGAAATCAAAACAAGTGCATTCGGAGTTGGAATTAGCCCAGGAGTAACTTATATGTTTGCTGACAATTGGGGATTAGAAGCTCATTTTGGACATTTGGGATTTGATTCTGAAAGCGAAGAAGTTGGATCAGCTGATGCTGTAAAAACAACTCATTTTGGATTAGATTTAACCATGAGCTCTTTGTCATTTGGTTTAACTTACCACTTCTAAAATTAAAATCATATTTTATTTAAAAAAAACCTGCTGATTCAATTCGGCAGGTTTTTTTTTTAGAATACTTTGGGAAAAAAAGTTCTTGACAGAAAGGAAATTAGCAGGAATTAAAATGGGGTTGAATAATGAATGTTTAAAACTAGACCTCATTAATCGCAAAGAGCGCGAATAGGGATAACGCAAAGGTCGCAAAGAAGGAACGCAAAGGGGGCGCCAAGGAATATTTATATTCGGGTTCAGACTAAATTCCTTTGATTACTTTGCAAATATTCCATTATCTAATTTCCATTTAATTCTTTGGGAACTTTGCGTCTCTTCCTTTGTGTACTTTGCGTCTCTTCCTTTGCGTGCTTTGCGTCTCTTCCTTTGCCTCTCTTCCTTTGCGTAAATTCCTTCTAAAATTTTTAAATTAGAAAAAGAATACTTGAAAGAAAAACAGAAAATATTTACAAAAGCTGAATAAAATCAGAGACCATTAACCATTCTATGGATCCCTTCCTTTAATTTAACGGTGTTAAAATTCATAAGGAGTCGTAATTTACAATTGCATAATTTTAAATAAGTGAGCACTTGAGCATAATAAACGCCCGGCATATAATCTACCGCTTTAATTTCAATGATTACTTTCCTATCAACTCGCAAGTCAAGTCTATAGCCACAATCTAATCTCATACCGAAGTGAAAAACAAATTAGTCAAAGTTAAAAGATAAATTTGTTTTTCATTCGGCATGCTAATGCTTTTATCTGCATGCCGATCTCCCAAGGGAGCATCTACGTGGCACCTAATTTTATTGAACGAAAGTATAAATCACACTGGTGTCACTTCTTCATAGATTAATGGTATGGGTGCTTGTTGATTTACTAAAAATCCCAAATTTTCTCAATTCATAAGCTAGTGTTTGCTCATATTCGTATTCAGGTGATCCAGATCCTAGTTTTGAATGCCATTCTATGGCCATACCAATTATTTTATTGCATAAGAAATTTCATTCGCTGTAATATTATAGGTTGCTTAGTGTTTTGTAATAAACTATTCTATTTAGGGCAAATAAAATAGCACATGTAATTCTAAATTAACTGATGGTCAACTTTCAGTGATTTATTCCCAGACTGCATTTTTCTGAAGTTCATTCAAATAATCATACAATAATTCCAGACCTAGAGTACCGCCTTGTTGGTAATCCATTATTTTATAAGTGATATTATTTTGTCTGGCTATTTGCAGTGCATTAGCTTTATCAGCACTGCTATCTCCAAACTTCATTTCTAATTTATCTAACTTCAAATATTGCAATAACTGTTGCAGTTTTAGAAAAACACTTAATTCGCAAGTTGATTTTTGAATCCCCGGTTCCGAATTTGTATTCTTAATATTATTGACGATTATTCTTCCAGAACTGTCTATTTTTATAATATAATCCGGACAACCGCCAAACTGACAATATGAATGCAATTGAATATAGCGAAGAGGAATTTTACTTGGCATGGAGTTATATTCGATAATTCCATTAAATTTATAAACCAAGGTATCTTTTCTTATAAAACCCATTTTATAATAATCACTAAAGATTTTAGGATATTTTACTTCACGTCCCTTTATCGTCGTTAATTTTTGTTCTGTTGCGAATTGTTTATAAATAATCAGTGGTCCATTTTTTGTTTCTTCTATGATCGGAATGTTTAAATCACCTTCAACGATCATAGGCTGAACTCGAACCAATTCAAACACATCGGCTTCTTCCTTTGCCATAATGAGATAGGTAACATTCTCTTTCTTTTGATTTCCGGTAACAAATAAATCATTGAGACCATCATCATTAAAATCACCAACAAACCAAGAGGAATATTCAATGGAATCGAGATATAATTGATTATCATCATTTTTTACTTTGATTCCCAACTGAAAATCTTTCAAATCCTTAAACTGCTTTTTAAGAAAAATGATGACCTCTTTATCGATTGTAAAATCTTCAAAGTCCTGACTGTAAATCGGAGAAAGCAAAGCATTTAACAAAACCAGAACAATTACAAAAACTGACTTCATAATAGACTTAACGAATGAGTGTAAACGTTCCTTTGTATTTGCGGACTTCGCCGTTAAGATAAATCGCCACCATTCTATAGATATAAGTATCTGAAGGAGCAGGATTACCATCTACCATCCCATCCCATTTAGCATTTTTATCAGTAGCAGCAAAAACTTTATGACCCCAACGATTAAAAATTTCAAATTCAATATTATTAATGTTCGCTGAATTCATCATGCTGTAAACAGGATTGTAATCCTTATTGATAACATCATCGCTTGATGGAACGAATATGTTTGGAAATTGGATACAATCCAATTCTGCTAAATTATAAGTTAGTGTACTGATTTCATCACAGTATTTTGTGGTTACAGTCAATGCATCACTTGGAATGGTTACATTTACAAAGGCGCCATCTCTTGGACTATTGGTTTTACCACCAGTCCAGTTGAACAACACATATGGATTACTCAAATCTTGACTACTGTATAAAATAGGCTGGACTCTAAGTACTTTTATATCACCAACACAACCCATCTCCATTGCTGCACCTTGTTTGAAATCAAAATATGTGCATTCACGTCTTAAACTTATTGAATCTGATTTTAGAAAAATAGAAGAATTATTGCCTTGAATAGATACGATAGATAATTTTGCATTTTTAAAAGTATCTTGTTTTAAATCGGGAACCAAGTATGTAAAGTTGAACGGAGCAGAAATACACTTCATATCATTTATACGCAAATCGTTAGCTAATTTGCTATTAAAATATAATATAGAATCAGCAAGAATAACTCCAGCAAATACTATATTCTCCTCAAGAACCGAATAATCACTTGAAATACTTTTAATATAATCTAAATGATGAGATCTAGAAAAGAATGCAGTATTTCTAATTGTTAGATCGCTATTGAAACGAATAATAGCTAAATCGGAAGTATCTTTTCTAAGACTATTTGCTTTTTTAGAAAAAGTCATTAAATAACCATTTGAACCTTGACCTTGTTCAATAAATGATGTTATTCTTGGTTCAATTTTTGCATCATAAGTATAAGCTTCCGGTGAATGATTTATACTTTTTCCTTCTTTATCAATTCTAACTAAAATTATTCCATCTCCTTTTGCATCAACAAGGTGGCCACTGCAAATTACTTCATTATTAGTAGCATATGCCAAGCCTCTGTTAAAATGGATAAATTGTGAATCTAACTTAGCTGCGTATTGTACATCTAATTGATCATTCAATCCGTAGATTAAGTTAGAATCTACAGATATCACTATTTCTCCATTCCTTTTAATAATAATATCTTTTACCAACTTATTTGAATCTAATAATACTGACTTTGTTTGTTGAAAAGATCCATCTAACAGTATTACATGTCCAGATAATTTGCTTGAGTCTGTTCCAGAATTAAACGAAATCAATCTTTGATTACCACTTACACTTATGCAAGGATTCATAAAAATAGTATCATTAGGTATTGCTGTTATTTTCGGTAATCTAACGTCTCCTTTATAGGGATGAAGTTCCAGACAAAAAATGCCTGAACTTAAGCTATCTTTTGCTATTGCAGTAATTAATATGGTGTCACTCAAGGAAGGATTTGTTTTATCCATTGTGGTCCTCATATTGGATAAAACATAATTCTGAACTTTAAATTTTTTAGTATATAATTGGCGACCGCAGTGATCGTATTTAATTACAATAATTGCTGAGTCCGCGGTAGTTCCAACATTCACCCAACCAGCATCGGAAGTATAATGCACATTAATTTCTCTTAGATTAACACTATCTTTTACATCAAAATATTGCAATGGTTGAGCTTCTAACATAGTAGAAAGACAAACCAAGAAAAAACAACTAAGTAAAAAATTAAACTTATTTAACATATTCATAATTAAGAATTATAGTAAAATCAGGCAAAGTTAAGAAGATCCACTTAAAAGAAACGTTAAAATTAGAATATTAATACCTTCTATGTGAAGTTCATATTATATTTGTTGTCTATATATAAAATTGATATAAAATGAAATATACATATGCATATATATTAATATGTATTTTTGTATTGATTCAGTTTACCATGACTGCCCAAAACAAAAATCATGTAGAACTCCTATCTGTAGTCAAACCTCCTGAAAATTCCAGTAGCATATGGGGTTACACATCTCCTGCAGGTGAGGAATATGGCATTCTTGGAACCAGCCAGGGTGTGAGAATCTATGCTTTATCAGACCCAACACAACCCAAAGAACTACTCTTTATAAAAAGCAACGAATGTCTTTGGCGAGAACTCAAATCCTATGAACATTATATTTATGTCGTATCTGAATGTAACGATTCCTTACTCATCATAGATATGTCACAAGTTGATAGCATTCGCTATAAATATGTTGGCACTCTTTATAATAAGAATAATGAACCTACCCTCATGTTAACCTCACATACAATCTATATTGATGACAAGGGATACATTTATTTATGTGGTGCACGAGATATAGGCAATGGATTCGCAATCTTAGATCCACATAAGGATCCATGGCAACCTACCATACTTTTTGATTATAAGGACGCTTACATGCATGAGGTGCATGCTTATAAAGATGTTTTTTATGGTGCAGAACTTTTTAATGGCGTGTTCAGTATTTGGGATATTAAAGATCGTACGGCACCGATCCGATTATCCGATCAACAAACTTATAAACATTTTACACATTCCGTTTGGGTTGAAAAAGACAGACCAATACTCTATACTGCAGATGAAACCAACAAAGCAATCGTTGAAGCTTGGAATGTTTCTGATCCAAACGACATTAAACGTACTGACTATTTCCAAGTTGAAAATGATACAGATCCATTAACGATACCACATAATGTATTTCACCTACAGGATCACCTTTATATATCGTGGTACACAGAAGGGGTACGAATACTTGATACCAGATATCCGGATAATTTAGTTGAGGTGGGTTATTACGATACCTATCCAGATAAGGAAAAAGGATTTCATGGATGTTGGAGTGTATATCCTTATTTTAAATCCGGACTTATCATTGCTTCTGATATCGAATTTGGGATGTATGTAATGCGTTTTGATGGAAATCGAGCTGGATATCTCCAAGGTAAAATTCGTGATCAACAGACGGGATTACCGATTTATAATGCATCCATTAAACTGAGCAATGGAACCATAAAACATCAACGTTTTAGTCAACTAAGCGGAATTTACAAAACAGGTTTAAGTGAATCCGGATTAACCCAAATTCATATTGAAAAACCAGGATATCATTCTATTGATACGGTAGTTGATTTAAAATCATCTGAAGTACAGAATATAGATTTTTACATGCGAGAATTAAATCGGCATACTGTTCAAGTTGTCCTTCAAAATCAAATCACCAATGATCCTATTCCGAATGCTAAAATTCGTTTATGGAATGACTACTTTAGCTTTGATGCAACGACAGATCTTAATGGCGCTTGCACCATAGGGAATGTCTATGAAGGTCAATGGAATGTATTGGGAGGAACTTGGGGAATGTTACATGCCGGAGATAGTACCATAAATATCCAAAATGACAAAACCATAAATTTAAAAACAGAAGCCGGATATGAGGACCAATTTGTTATTGATTTTGGTTGGTCTGTAAAATCGGAAGATTCAATGGTCACATGGAAAATTGGAGATTTCAAAGAATTAGATCCTCCACCTTCAAATTATCCTACAAAAGACATTGCTGAAGATTTTGGAAATAGTTGTTACTACACAGATAATTTTAATGATGGTAGTACACTAAATCGGATCAAAAAAAATATTTATTTATATTCTCCTGTTATGAATTTACAACCCTACGATGAAATTCAATTGAATTATCATGCCTGGGCTTATGGAGGGTGGAATGATGCCATCAAAGAAATTTATTTACAATTAAATCAAGAGCTCATACCCCTGGAACAAATTGCTGAAAGACTAGATGGAAAATTTAATACAAAAAGTGTATTCAAATTAAATCTAAAAGGCAAAAGCAGAGATAGTGTCCGATTTGTATTCCATCTATATAATAATCCGGATTCGACAGATAAGGCCATTGGATTGAAAGGTGCTCTTGATGGATTTAAATTGGTGGGTACCATATTAAATGAAACGAAAAATACTACTAGTCATCCTTTAACATTCTATCCCAATCCTATAAACAATGAATTATCAATAGTCAATACTCAAGATACGAATGAGACCATTTATCTGTATAATTCAATTGGAAAATTGATTAAAAAAATAAATGTTGGACCACACCAAAACAAAATATTATCTATGTCCAATTTGAATTCCGGGCTCGTTTATGCTAGTTATTATGCTAACGATCAAAAACAACATATCACCGTTAAATTATTAAAAAAATAAATTCATCATTTTAATTGAATACCATGGTATGAAATGATTAGTTTATTCATTAATAATCATTCTTTTTGTGTAATAATTATGCAATAACAACTGTGTTGCGTAAAAAATGGTTGTTCTGCTAATTGACATCCTAATCCTTCAATAAATGAAGCAAAATTACCATAGATTTATACTTGAATCAATCCATGATTTAATATATATTTGCAAAAAATTAAAGCATGGAATTTAGAATTGAAAAAGATACTATGGGTCAAGTCAAAGTACCGGCTCATGTATATTGGGGGGCACAAACGCAACGATCAGTAGAAAATTTTAAAATTGCTGAAGATATCAATAAAATGCCGCGTGAGATTATTGTTGCATTCGCATATTTAAAAAAAGCTGCTGCACTTACCAATAAAGATGCTGGGGTATTATCGGTTAAAACTTGCCAACTGATTTCTGATGTATGTGATGAAATTATTGCCGGTCAATGGATGGATCAATTTCCATTAGTGGTTTGGCAAACAGGTTCAGGAACACAATCAAATATGAATGTCAATGAAGTTATAGCTTATCGAGCACATGTAAAAGAAGGCGGTTCATTAATGGATGATAAAAAAATCATTCATCCAAATGATGATGTTAACAAATCACAATCATCCAATGATACATTTCCGACGGCAATGCATATCGCAGCCTACAAAATATTAATAGAAACAACAATACCTGGCATTAAAAAACTCAGAGATACCCTACTCCAAAAATCAATTGAATTTAATAAAATCGTTAAAATAGGTCGTACACATTTAATGGATGCGACACCACTAACATTGGGTCAAGAAATTTCAGGCTACGTATCACAATTAAATCATGGAATCAAAGCCATAGAACATACCCTAGCCCATTTATCTGAACTTGCTTTAGGTGGAACAGCAGTTGGAACAGGGATCAACACGCCTCCGGGTTATTCCGAAAACGTTGCTCAATACATTGCATCTCTTACAGGCTTACCTTTTATAACGGCTGAAAATAAATTCGAATCACTAGCAGCACATGATGCAATAGTTGAGGCACACGGCGCATTAAAAACGGTAGCTTGCAGCCTCATGAAGATCGCCAATGACGTGCGTTTATTAGCATCAGGTCCAAGGTGTGGTATTGGCGAAATCTCTATACCGGATAATGAACCCGGATCTTCTATTATGCCGGGTAAAGTTAATCCTACTCAATGCGAAGCCCTAACTATGGTTGCAGCTCAGGTACTTGGAAATGATGTAGCCATAAATGTCGGAGGATGCATGGGGCATTTTGAATTAAATGTATTCAAACCTGTGATGATATATAATTTTTTACATAGTGCAAGATTGATAGGTGATGCATGTATTTCATTCAATGACCGTTGTGCAGAAGGTATTGCACCCATCGCAGAAAACATTAAAAACAATCTGGACCACTCACTCATGCTGGTAACTTCTTTGAATACAAAAATCGGATATTACAAAGCCGCTGAAATAGCTCAGACTGCCCACAAGCAAGGAAAGACCTTAAAACAAACTGCCGTAGAATTAGGATATGTTACGGCAGAAGAATTTGATCTTTGGGTTAGACCTGAAGATATGGTTGGAAAGATCTAATTACTAGTGACATTTAAAATAATCAAAGGGCTCCAAACAATCTTCACACTTGTATAATGCTTTACAAGCTGTAGAGCCAAATTGCGAAATCAACCTAGTGTGTGTTGAATTGCATAATGGACAATGAACATTTTCCTGACTTGATTTTAACCAACTGGAACAAGAAGAATGCAAAGGTGCAGCTATTCCAAATTTTCGCAATTTTTCTTTAGTAGTATCAGACATCCAATCCGTGGTCCATGCCGGTGAATAGATTGTCGTCACTTTGATATTTGGAATGCCGTTCTTCTTGAGTAAGGCAATAATATCTTGTTCAATAATGTCCATAGCTGGACAACCAGAATAAGTTGGTGTGATGATCACTTCACAAGTATCTTCATAAAGTTTAACATCCCTGAGGATGCCCATTTCATGAATGGACACCACGGGAATTTCCGGATCACAAATGTCATCCAACAATTTAAAAATTTCGTCCTTCGTATGTATTAATTGCTTTACCATTTTGCTCCTGGATGTGCTCTTTGTAAAAATTGCATCTCACATAATATATGTCCGAGATGTTCTGTATGAATGCCATGAATACCACCTTTTACTATATTATCCACATGAGGTATTTCTATTTTGCATTCATTGAATATTTGGTCTATATCAGATTTCCATGCAGTATAACAGGTATTCAAATCAACGCTGATACCTGAAGATATTAAATTTCTATCTATCTCATTCATATCAAACATATCGTCAACAAAACGCCATAATTCTACCATTGCATTTTTTATCCTTTGTTTACTTTCTTCTGTTCCAAGGCTAAGTCGAACAACCCAATCGCTACTGTGTCTATAATGATATCGCACCTCTTTAATACCTTTTGCAGCTAAGTCAGCGATTCTGTGATCCGTACTATTTAACAAAGATGTATAAAGATGTTTTTCAAAACAACTAAAAAGCAACAGCTTTACCATGGTATTTGCATAATCACCATTGGGTTGTTCAACTAATAAGCAATTTAAATAAGCTCTTTCGCTTCTTAAAAATGCTAGATCATCTGCACATTGATTTACACCTGATAGTTCAACAGCATAATCATAAAACAGTTCTGCCTGTCCAAGTAAATCCAATGAAATATTGGTTAAGGCTAAATCTTCTTCTAGAATAGGACCTCTACTACACCATTCAGCCATTCGTTGGGCCATTATCATATTATGATCTGCCAATCTCAAAACGAATTGATACAATACTTTATTTGGTTCCATATTTAAATATTTTTAGCGCCTTCCGGAACAGTATAAAATGTTGGGTGCCTATAAATTTTATTATCCGCCGGATCAAAGAATTCACCCTCATCATTGACTGTTGTTGAAGCAATACTATTGGCAGGAACTACCCAAATCGTTCGACCTTCACCTCTGCGGGTATATACATCACGTGCATTTTGAAGGGCCATTTTAGAATCAGAAGCATGGACACTTCCTTCGTGTTTAAATGGACCGCCGGATTTTTGTATAAAAACTTCCCATAATGGGAGTTGATCACTATTATTTTCCATATTAATTCATTTTTATTTGTTCATTTAATTTTGCTCCATATTGGATAACGGCATCCCGAACCCATTTTCCTTCATTGTGAAATTGAATATGATGTGCCATTCTTTTGTGATTACATAAACCATTTCCTTTGACCACATTCCAAAATTCATCCCAATTAATAGGACCTATTTCCCAATGTTTGGTTTCTTCATTGAATTTTAAATCCTTATCCGGAACAGTTAATCCAATGACATGGGCTTGGTCAACCGTTTTATCAATAAATCGTTGACGCAAATCATCATTACTTGCACGCTTAATCTTCCATCGCATAGACTCCTGTGTATGCCATGAATCTTTATCATGTGGACCAAACATCATTAATGAAGGCCACCACCAACGATTCATAGCATCCTGAGCCATTTCGCGCTGTGCATCGGTTCCATTCATCATTTTAGCCATAATTTCATATCCTTGACGCTGATGAAAACTTTCCTCCTTACAAATTCTGACCATGGCTCTTGCATAAGGACCATAAGAAGTTCTTTGTAAAGAAACTTGATTTACAATGGCTGCACCATCAACTAGCCATCCAATAGCTCCTATATCTGCCCAATTTAAAGTAGGATAATTAAAAATATGAGAATACTTAGCCTTACCATCATGCAATTGTTGAATCATTTCGGAACGATCCTCGCCTAATGTTTCTGCAGCTGAATATAAATACAAACCATGTCCACCTTCGTCTTGAATTTTTGCAAGTAAAATTTTCTTTGCTCTAAGAGTTGGAGCTCTCAACACCCAATTACCTTCTGGTTGCATACCAATGACTTCTGAATGGGCGTGCTGAGTCATTTGTCTTAGAACCGTTTTTCGATATTGATCAGGCATCCAATCATTAGGTTCAATTTTTCCATCTTTCTCAATGGTTGCATTGAATTGTTCTAGTTTTTCTTCCTCTGTCATAATAAACATGTTATAATCAAATAAATAAATCTAAATATTTTTTTGTTGATTGTATATGAGCAATGCTCCAAAAATAAAAACCAAATTTTTTATAATATACTGTCCAACCAAGGTTAATCCATATGGAGGATTTGTGAAAAATAAATCAGGTAAGACGAATGCAGGTGTAAGGGTACACAACATATGAAACAGCATAATGCTAATAGCTATTTTCAATTGCCAATTCACCAATAATAGAATACCAATTGCCACCTCTAAAGTAGCTAATAATTTAACTGCCAGAGCGCCCGTAAACAATTGAAATGTAATAATGGAAATGGTTTTTTCAGAAAGTTCTTCAGCAGGACTTAAATGTGGAAAAAATTTCAACATACCAAACCAAACATATATAACTCCTATACTGATTCGTAAACCGTTTAAATAAAAATTAGAAAGATTCATGCATTGTAGTTTTAAAAATTAAACGATTTATTTATTTACTATTCCTATTGAAGGTTCTTTACCTAATTCAATCAATTTACTAATATGTGACCATAGTGCACTTCCAAAAGTAGATTTCAAATTATAAGGTATTCCGTATTCCTCAGCAGTTCGTTGAACGATTGGAGCTAATTTTGGGTAATGGACATGACAAATCGTAGTAAACAAATGGTGTTCAATTTGAAAATTAAGTCCTCCAACAAACCATCCAATAAACTTATTATTTCTAGCAAAATCAGAGGTAGTTCTAAGCTGATGAACGGACCATTCTTCGTTCATATTATCGGCTGGTAAAGGTTGTTCTGCACCTTCCACTACATGAGCCATTTGAAAAACAAAACTTAGAATAATACTTGCCACCCAATGCATAATGAAAAAACCAACTAATATTTGCAAAAAACTAAAGTTAGTAAAATAAAGAGGTAGTCCTAAAATCAAACTTAAATAAACCACCTTTCTTAATAACATTTTAATAAACTCATTTCTTAAAGCATTACCCTTACCGACCAATCCCAATTTGTTATAATTAAACAAACGAAAAAAATCATTCACTAACATATTTATAGTCATAAGACCATAGAAGAAAAAAGCATAAATAAATTGAAATCTGTGATATTTTTTTAATGGTTTATTCTCAGATAGACGAATGGGACCTTTATCATCAATGTCCTCATCAAAACCAGCAATATTAGTATAGGTATGGTGCAAAACATTATGTTGAATTTTCCAATTAAGAACATTGCTACCTAATAAATACAAGCTTCCAGACACTAATTGATTAACCCAAGGTTTATCAGAATAGGCACCATGACATGCATCATGCATCACACCCATGCCCACACCTGCTATTCCAATTCCCATAATCACAACCAATAAAAAAGCCAACCAAAGTGACATCGGAATGCTTAACAGAATAATAAATGGAACCAGGTACAAGGCTAACATAATAATGGTCTTAAGGACCATGGTAGAATTTGCTTTTGTTGAAATATTATTATTAACAAAATAATCATTTACATTTTTCTTAAGTGCAGCGGTAAAAAGTTTTTCTTGTTCGTCCTTACTTGTAAATCTAATTGTTTTCATTTAAACATTTTATATCTTAAAAATTGTATTTATTATAAAAAAATATTAGGGTGAAAGTCTGTTTAATATCCACTTTCCATCTTCAGATGTAAACAATAACCGATCATTCAAACGATTCTCACGTCCTTGCCAAAATTCTATGGTAGATGGTACTAAGATATATCCACCCCAAAAAACTGGCATTGGAATATGCGCAACTGTTTCGAATTTTTTTTGATAATAAAAAAAAGCTGCATCTAATTGATCGCGGTCTGCTATTACCTCACTTTGATTCGAAGCCCAAGATGCTAATTGAGAATCTCTTGGTCTGGTATCAAAATAGGCTGCAGATTCTTCTTTTGAAAGTTTGCTAACTTTGCCGACAACCATTACTTGTCTTTCGAGATCTTTCCAAAAAAACAATAATGAAGCGTAATTATTTTGGTTCAATGATTTAGCCTTATTACTATTGTAATTTGTAAAAAAAGTAAATCCATTTTGATGTGCGTCTTTTAGCAAAACGATTCTACTAGATGGAATATATTCAGCATCAACAGTGGATAATACCATAGTATTTGCCATCTTATCTCCCGCATCATAAGCCTCCTGCAACCACAATCCAAATTGGTCAATGGGATCTGCAAGAACGGTACTTTCTAACAAAAAGTTCATTTGATATTCCTGCCGATCTGATTTTATTCTATAATTTAACTCGGGATTCACAGGATGGCCATTTAATCATTGAATATTTTATAAAGTTCATCAAAGTTAATCATTTATCAACTTAGTTTATCAAATAATATTATAAAGTCCCCCTACGCGCTTGTTCTGCTTCAATAGATTCAAACAAAGCCTGAAAGTTGCCTTTTCCAAAAGATTTTGCGCCTTTTCTTTGGATGATTTCAAAAAATAAGGTTGGGCGATCTTCTACAGGTTTTGTAAATATTTGGAGCAAATAACCATCTTCATCACGATCTACCATTATTCCCCATTTTTTCAATTCATTTAAATCTTCTTCAATAATACCTACACGATTTTGGACCGTATCATAATAAGTACCCGGTACATATAAAAATTCAACTCCACGTTTGCGCATTTCTGAAATGGTAAAAATAATATTATCTGTTGCTACAGCAATGTGTTGACAACCAGGACCACGATAGAAATCCAAATATTCTTCGATTTGGGATTTCTTTTTACCATGTGCTGGTTCATTGATTGGAAATTTGATTCTTCCATTTCCATTGGACATCACTTTACTCATGAGAGCTGTATATTCAGTTGAAATATCTTTGTCATCGAAAGTAATTAAATTAGCAAATCCCATGACGTCACCATAAAATTTAGCCCATTTATTCATACCCCCTAATTCAACATTTCCTACCATGTGATCTATGTATTTCAATCCGGTTGGTGTAGGTTTATATTCCGTTTCCCATTTTTCATAACCAGGCATGAATATCCCTTTATAATTTTTTCTTTCAATAAAAAGATGAACGGTTTCACCATAGGTATGAATACCTGATTTAACTAATTCGCCAAAATCATCCCGCATGACAACAGGATCCATATATGGTTTTGCACCACGTGAAGTTGTTTCGTCGAATGCTTTACGAGCATCGTCAACCCACAGTGCTATAACTTTCACTCCATCACCGTGCTTGCGTATGTGATGTGAAATGTCACTTTCAGGATCAAAAGGTGTAGTTAAAACCAATCGAATTTTATCTTGAACCAATACATAAGATACACGATCTCTTAAGCCTGTTTCTAATCCGGCATAAGCTAATTCCTGAAAACCAAAAGCGGTCTTATAAAAATGTGCCGCTTGTTTAGCATTGCCAACATAAAGTTCTACGTAATCGGTACCATTAATGGGTAAAAAATCCTGTGCTTTATCAAAAACTTTTTCACCACTATAATCATAATTTTTTACTGCAGTTAAATCTGTTGTATTCATATTAATTCATTTTATAATTTAGAAAACCATTTTTATTTAATGTTAAAAAATACCATTATAAATCATAATGCCATGATTTGTAATAATCTTTTATTTCAATGTTTAATGCTTCTTTAGTGATTTGAACCGGTTTAAACGGATCTATCATTACAGCAAGTTCGTTGGTTTCTTTTTTTCCAATACTTCTTTCAATAGCTCCCGGATGTGGACCGTGTGTTAAACCAGCAGGATGTAGTGTTATTTGTCCTTTTTGAATATTATTTCGACTCATAAAATCTCCATCGACATAATATAATAATTCATCACTATCTATATTACTATGATGATAAGGTGCCGGAATAGCATGCGGATGATAATCATACAGGCGAGGCACAAAGGAACAAATTACAAAATTATTTCCTTGAAATTGTTGATGGATGGGAGGCGGCATGTGGATCCTGCCTGTAATCGGTTCAAAATTAAATATAGATATCGCATAAGGATAAGAACATCCATCATATCCGACAACATCAAAAGGATGTGTTTCATAAATATAGGGATAAATCAATCCTCGTTTCTTGATATTAATTAAAAACTCACCTTTTTCATCATGGGTTTCTAAATGGTTTGGAAGTTTTAAATCTCGCTCACAAAAAGGTGAATGTTCAAGAAACTGGCCATATTGGTTTCTATATTTGGAAGGTGTTTCTATAGGACTAAACGACTCAACAAATAACAATTTATTATCTTCTGATGTAAACTCCAATTGATAGACTGTACCTCTTGGAATGATTACATAATCACCGTATTCAAAATTAATCTGACCATACATGGTTTTTAGTACACCTGAACCATGGTGAACAAAAATCATTTCATCAGCATCTACATTTTTAAAAAAATAATTATCAAAACTCTTTTTTGGTGAAGCAACGCCAATGTGCATGTCATCATTTACAAACAGCACTTTTCGACTTTTAATGTAATCATTTTCCGGCGCTGCATCAAACCCCAAATAACTCCTATTCTGCAAATTATCTTCAATAGCTACCTCAGGACGTATACTGTATGGCTGTCCTTTTTCTTTCACCATAGTGGGTGGATACAAATGATAGACCAAAGATGAAATACCACCAAAACCTTCAGTTCCAAATAATTCTTCATGATATAAAGAACCATTGTCTTGTCTAAAAACGATGTGACGCTTATGAGGAATCTTTCCTACTTGTCGATATACGGGCATAAGATTATTTTAAAAATTATAGTAATGAGGTTGGACATACATATTTTGTTTTAGGGACCTGCGTTTTTGAAATTTCCGCAAATCCGCCAATCACGTCAGTAAATTGATGCCACCCTTTTTGTTTGAGAATTGAAGCGGCAATCATACTGCGATAACCACCGGCACAATATAAAATGAATGGTTTGTCTTTAGGAAATGAGGCCAAATGGTCTGTTAATTCATTAAGTGGAATATTGAGCGCATCTACCACATGTTCAGCGTTAAATTCACTCTTCTTTCTGACATCTATGATTAATGGATTGGTATCATACTGATCTGCAAAAGTAGTAGCACTCATTCGTTGAATTTTTTCTACAAGTTTAGCTGCATTTTTCCATAGATCAAATCCGCCTTGTAAATATCCAATAGTCCCATCATATCCTACTCTTGCTAATCGGGTAATGGCTTCTTCCTCCTTCCCTGGATAGCAAATTAAAACTATTTTTTGTTGAATGTCGCTGATTAATTCCCCTACCCACATGGCAAAACTCCCGTCCAGGGATATATTCAGGCTATTTGGAATAAATCCAAGGGCAAAATCGCTTGCTGTTCGAGTATCCAAAATAAGTATGGTCGGATCATTTATTAGAGATTCAAATTCACTTAAATTAATTGCTTTTAGACCTTTGTTCATGACCTGATCAAAACTTTCATATCCCTTAATATTCATTAAAACATTTTTTGGGAAATAGGCCGGTGGCGGTGCCAAACCATCTAAAACCACTTTAATAAATGCCTCTTTAGTAAGTTTTGGATCCAAGGCATAATTGACTAATTTCTGGTGGCCGAGGGTATCCGTAGTTTCTTTGCTCATATTTTTACCACAAGCGCTCCCAGCTCCGTGATTTGGGTAAACTATGAGATCATCTGCCAGTGGCATAATTTTGTTCCGTAATGAATCATATAATTTACCTGCAAGAATTTCTTCTGTTAATTCGGCAACAACGTGTTGTGCTAAATCCGGACGACCTACATCACCAATAAACAAGGTATCTCCGGAAATAATACCATGATCTTTTCCGTGTTCATCAGTAATCAGGTAAGTTGTACTTTCCAAAGTATGACCAGGGGTATGTATGGCTTTTATGGTACAAGCTCCAACACGGAAAACCTGACCATCAGTTGCTATGATAGCAGCAAAATTAGGTTTTGCAGTTGGTCCGTAAACGATTTGAGCACCCGTTTTTGCGGCTAAGTCAAGATGTCCACTAACAAAATCTGCATGAAAATGCGTTTCAAAAACATATTTGATGTGTGAATGATCTTTAGCTGCCCGGTCAATATAGGGTTGGACCTCTCTTAGTGGATCAAATAAAGCTGCCTCTCCATTGCATTCAAGGTAGTATGCTGCGTGGGACAGACATCCTGTATAGATTTGTTCGATTTTCATATCATCTCTATGAGATCACAAAGATAATAAATTATATTAAAAGACCTTTATATCTTTATATAATTTTTATACTTAGGCGTTTTTTTATATAACACGCTTAATTTCAGCAATTTAATAATAATATGAAAAAATAAAAAAGATAGCAGACTATCCCATTCCCCAACAAGCTATCTATAAATTAGTCAATTAAATAAAAAAAACGGACTATAATGGGTGTTTAATCGAAAACCAATAATGCGGCTTGCCCTCATCATTAAATGTTTCGATATTTAGAAATCCTGCTTTTTCCAAAACCTTAGCTGAAGCGATATTTTGTGCATCTGTGGTTGCAAATATTTCTTTTAATTTCATTGTTTCGAATCCATAATGAATGGAAGCAATGGCAGCTTCAGTTGCATATCCCCCACCCCAATATTTACGGATCAAGCGATAGCCTAAATCATAATAATTAATGTGGTGATTGAATTCTTCCTTTACCAATTTTAATCCAGTCCAACCAATAAATTGGTTCGTATGCTTTTCAACCATTGCCCAACGTCCAATACCATTATCTACATACTGTTGACGAACGAATGTTATGACCTCTCTTATGCGTTCTATATCTTTGACTGGTTGATTCCCTAGAAAACGATGCACTTCAGGATCTGAATCTAATTCAAACATTCCGAGTTCGTCTTGAGGCAACAATTCTCTTAAAATCAATCGATCTGTTTCAACAAATATTCTCATTTTGAGGGCATTTTGAAATCAAATATATGCAACATAAACTATTTGAAAAGCTCATGAGCTATTGAGGATTTACACATTTAAAAAGATTCTTGAATGGCAGTTAATTTTTAATGCATAGCAATGCATTTTTGAACCAATAAATAATCTTATTTAAAAAAATTCAATTACAATAAAAATACAAATTAATATTTATGGATAATATGTTCCTTCACAGTAGTCCATTTGAATGAATAAAATCATAGTTTATATTAGAATTCCTACTCAAAAATAAAATAAAATCCTATAAATGCTAGAAGTATTGCAATTGAAGTTCCACCATAAAGAAAACATGAATTTATAAAATGATCGTCAATTAGCATCGAAAAAACACAGCTGACGAAACCTAAAAATCCACCAATACCAAGATAAATAAAACCAACTCTGGTTCTAATTTGATGGATTCCTTGCTTATATCTTTTAAAAATTTCTGTTTTTTGAAATTCTGACAATGGAAATTCATTGAGCCTGAATAAAACCTCCTCTTCAGAATATTTAGATTTCATCCACATGGATAACTTATATTTAATTTCAGACTCTAATTCCATAAGCCAGTTATATCTTTTAATCCAGTCAAAAATAAAGAATAAAAATATTATTGACTACTATTTTTCGAAATAATTCTAAAAATTAAATAAAAGTATTTTATTAGCTTTATTCATTTTGAAAACAAAAAGACCACCTTCCAATGCTTCATTTGATCCATTCATTATGTATAACTGCTATACATTGTAATCATTAGAATTGATCTATTTATAAAATTTATGAGTGCAAACTGCTTAAAAAATCATATTTGTCGAACAATTAAACTACATAGGCATCGCATGTAGGCAGAACAATAGCTAATTAATTATTCCTGTATTAAATCCAAAATTAGGCTATACATTAGTTCAAAATACATACGAACTTACCAATTATTATGTCTGAGTTAGAATATAATTGATAGACATAAATACCATTTGTGACTTGGTTGATTTCAAGACCATTATGCATCACTTTAGTATCCAATTCTTTTTGAGTAAACGATTTGACACATTTACCGTCAAGAGTAAAAATCATTAAACGCTGAATAATAGGTACAATCTGATCTTCAAAATTCAAATACATTCGATCATTGGACATGTAAATGGAAAATTTATTTTTATTAGTCTGATCTTCTAAAATCGAAGTCAATTTGGCAACATTCTTAAAAACTCCGTTGTGATAAGATCCTCCATAAATAGCTTCCTGATCCGTATTGGAAAAACAAATTGCAGGACCTTTTTCAAATCCTGAACTTTTGTTGATCCATGTTTTACCTCGATCATTTGATTGTAGGATTTCGTTGTTTTGTGAAAGCAAATAATCGCCATTTGACAAAATGGTAAAAGCGTTGGGTTGGTTAAAAGAGCCGGAAATTGTAATAGGCTCCCAAATTTTACCTCTATCACTTGATCTTATGAGTGGTAAATTTGAAACAATTAGAAAAATATCATCATTGCGATCTACAAATATATTTTCCAATCCAATTTCGAAACCAGAAGGAGTATTTAAATCAACCCAAGTAGAACCATGGTCTTCTGAAAGAAATAACTTACTAGCATGTCCTGCATAAATTCTTCCTTTAAAATCTATATATACTATTGAACTAGCTTTTTCTGGAAAGGTTTCCAACTTATTCCAAGTTAAACCCAAATCACTCGTCTCCCATAATCCGCATGAAGAAGCTGCATAAACGGAACCATTATCTGTAGCTGCAAGATCATACACTCTTTTATTAAATGGACAAATTGAAATAGATCTCCAAGTAGTACCATGATCTTCGGATTTGAGAATATTTCCATAGTTGGAAGTCATAAAAATTACTCTACCAGTAAATAATGATAAAAATCTCGAATCGTATTCAATTAAAGAATCATTTATAAATAAAGGATTCCAATCCATTCCTGAATTTATGGATTTAAAAAGACCAGCGTTTGTTTTTGCTAAAAGTGTATCACCGTTTGTAACATAAATTTGGGGAACATATGAGCACCGTAATCCTTTATTTAATGTAGTCCAATGTTTCTTAAATTTATCATATTTTAAAAACCCCTTTTTGAAATTACTCAAGAAGGTTTCATCATTACGATCAATATGATAATCAATAGTATTGTCCCTATCATAATATGGCAATCGCTCCCAGCTTAGACCAAAGTCACTCGACCTAAATAATCCATTATATAGAAAATTGATAAACAATTGTTCCTTTACTCCTAATTTTACTTTGCCTACATATCCGAGTGTATCTGGTATTAATTGACTTTCCCAAGTGGTTCCGAAGTCTCTTGATAAAATGATAGAATCCTTAAGTACGCCAATGATATTGGATTGACTAAAAGAAATAAATTTGATTTCAGAAGATTCAAAAATATTCTTCCAATGTAGTCCTTTATCTACAGATATTGCAGCTTTTTTATTATTTGAAATGATAAAGTCTGAATCCCTAAAAACTGAAACTGAATGGGGTTCAAATTTATTATTCTTTAAGCTCCAAATCATTTCAAAAGAACTACCACTATCTTCAGAATAAAAAGCTCGAGTACCACTTACTAAAAAGATTCTATCCATAGTATCAATAAAAAATATGGATGGGTATTTGGTAATCGTATCCGGTAAATCTATTTTAGTCCAATTTTTTCCTTGATCAGTAGATTTAAATAAGCCCTTAAAAAAGTCGATAGCAAAGTATTCATTCTTGGCATTATCCGCAAATAATAATCTATCTGGTACAAAAGGAAATTCCAAGGGTTCCCAACTTAAACCTTCATCCTTAGACCTATGTAAACCACATCCGTTAGAATTTAATATTAAATCTCCGTTTTTACATTGATAAATGTCCCCTACAAAACCACCTTCCGGACCCGCTGTTTGTGACCAATATGTTTGGGAAAACAATGAAAAACCTATGATGCATAATAATAGGAATAAGTAGTATTTAGCATTCATCATTGAAGATTTTAGACAATATTACAAAATAATTTGAATAAATCTCCATTGTATAAAAATAAATCTAGCCCATCAAAAGATTTTACTTAATTGTTTATCCAAAAAAAATCAATTAATCCTAGGCAAGAGTATCAAAGACAAATTATGGTTCCATAAATGATCTAAATGTAAGTCGTTATCGCTAAGTAAAATTCATTAAATTATCGATCAGTGCTTTTCCTAACTAAAGCTTTCAGTATATACATTCCTAAAGTCTTACACAACTGAAAAAATATATTTA
This sequence comes from Saprospiraceae bacterium, assembly GCA_044228225.1. Classification (GTDB taxonomy): domain Bacteria; phylum Bacteroidota; class Bacteroidia; order Chitinophagales; family Saprospiraceae; genus Vicinibacter. The sequence continues at coordinate 66,524 of JBGAVH010000019.1, forward strand.
AGGCAATTTAAACTGTTTAAACCACTCCCAATTATGCACCGCACCATTTAAAGGATGATTAATTCCATTGGGATATTCGTGTTGAAGATTTTTTATTTCTACTATTCTAAAAGTATTATCTGCGATACCACTGAGACCATAATAATCCGCATAAACTACAGAACTGGTATCACCTAATATCTTATAATTTTTATCATTCAACTCAAAACACCGTACATAGGGATCCACTTGAACTTTATATAAAATGGGATATTTAGAATAAAGGGAATCAAATCCCATAGGTATTGAAGCATTTGAAGGAAGCCCTAAATGGCTTAATATTTTTCCATCCTGATTGCCAAATATTAACATTACAGGTAGCTTTCTACTTGGGATGATTGTAGTGTCTCTGGGCATAGCTCCCCCTCCTCCAGTAGAGGTAGAGGCGGCAAGTTCATTGGACATTTCGAGCGCGGTTCTGGCAGCAAATTCACCTCCATTTGAAAATCCAACGGTGTAAATTCTATATGCATCAACATTATAATTGTTTTTAAGTTGCTTGATTATTTCGCGCACAAAATGAATATCATCCAATGGAATTACGCCATTACAATAAGTGTACCCGGGTCCGATAACATTCCATTTGGTAGTTGGTTTGGTTATCCCATCCTCCGTTACACAATATGAAAGTGCAGAAGGAAAAACGGTCAGAATATTTTGAGCGTCGCCTACTTCCTTCCATCCTGAAATATTATAAAATTGTTCACCCGTTTGATCAGTTCCATGAAACATAAATACGACGGGTGTTTCACGATCATGGGAATAACCAGCAGGCACATGGACAAAATAGATCCTCTCCTTTCCATCAACTTGGATTTTAAATTGATTTTTTCCTATTGAATAGGATGGTTTATCGGAGTTATCTTTCGAGCAAGACCATAATAAAGATATTAAAAGCAGATTAAATAAATAAGTTAGTTTCATAATTCTAAAGCTTGTTAAAAATTCAAGAAAAAAATAACCCTGCAAAGTTGAGTTGATATTTACATGAATGGATCACCCATTTGGGTGATTTTATAAGTTCTAGAAAATAAATTCACCAATATTATGACTATATCAAGTTATCGATCGTCTGTTAATCTAAATTAAAATTAGATTTATAAAAACATAGATAAGAAATCGTAAAAAAGATTTAAACATATTTTAATTGTTGATAATTAATCCATATCAAACAAGCAAAGAGTATTAAAGGCAACCAAAACAATTTTAATAGAAAAAAAGAACTTTGTGTTTGTTCTTGGAATAGATTATTTCGATTTGTATCTTCTTGGTGTGGAAGGTTAGGATAGCCAATAACACAATTTCTCAAACCATTTGCAGCCATAGGTTTCTTATAAAATATCCAAAAATTATTCTTCTCTCAAATGTAGTATTCCACTTTTTCATCTTTCATAATATCTAATATTTTAATGAAAGCCAAAAATTTAGTATCTTCATTTAGCATAATATGAATTCCATTCATTGTATCCTTTGAAATCCACAATTTATTAATAAACGGGCGAGCCATTTCTAAGCTATTAAAATCCCCCTTTTCATTTCCTTTCAAAATAAATTCTCTATAATTTCTGAACTTATTTACACCACATGGAAAGAATCTTTCCAACTCATTTGTAGTAATTTTTCCAAATTCAATTCCCTTAATGGGTTCAAAAACTTTATTTGAAAAAAAATATACAATACAAAATAATGGTAGTAAAGTCAAACTTATAATGCCAGTTGAATATCTCAGATAGTTTCTTTTTTTCATTACATATAGATCATAAACCTATTTTGAAATTATAAAACTTCTGACTTATAAAAACTTTCAAATAAACTAGCTTACAATGCCTTTCCGCTTTCCAAAGTTTTAATCAAACCTTCCATATTTTTCTTATCCTCAGGTGTAGGCGCTTGGGTGAGTGCTATTTTACCGTGCTCCAAAGCTTTTTTCAAATTACCTAACGCAGAATAGCCGCGCATCATACCAACATTAGTGGGCCAAGCCCCGGCATGTTTTTTGAAATTCTTTTCGAAAACGATCATGGCTTCCTGATATTTTTTTTGATTCAACAAACTTCTTCCATACTGATGCAAATCAATGGCACCGCCTATCTCAATAGCTTCCGCCATCATTTTATCAGCTTCTGTTTGCCTCCCCGTTTTACCTAATAAACCAGCATGTGTAGAAAGTGCCTTGAATGTTCTAACACCACCCAAATTTGGATTGGTTGCTGAGTTTATCCAATTCAATGCTTCATCGAAATTGACATTATGATTTAAACACCAATTAGCACCTGCTTCAAGACTTGGAGGATCAAAACCCATTCCGCTGCTTAGTTGGGTTCTAATGGAAGCCAGAGTAGTTTTTGTCAAGTCAACTTCTACCTTCATGGGAATGCGCCAATGTTCCCATAACAAAGCGATCTCAACTGAGTTTTCGGTTTGATTTTCAAAGACATATTCCAGTCGCTCTTTACTGTCTTTTACATCTTTATTTTGTCGAGTGGATACTCTTAAAACATCCAAATCTTTATTGTAAAAATAACTTCCCCATGCTTGGGAATTTCTATTGAAAATCAAAACACAAGAATCTGGATAAACGGCAATAAAGAGTCCATATTTGCCGGCAGCTAAATTCTTGCCATTTATACTTACATCAGTGGTAAATGAAATGGTTGTGTTCTCATCTGCGCCTGCACGCCATGGAGACTCCACATTCGAACCGTAGCCAAGTACGGAATATCCATAGTATACCAGATCACCCCAGACTTTTCCTTCACGACCTTTAACACCCGGGGAATTCCAGGTCATGTCAATCTGGGTTAAACCAATGGTTCTGCCTATACTGCATTTGTAATTTGTTCCTCCATCTGGCAGTTTTAACATTTGGGCATTCACAATGAAAAAACTAAGAATACTTAGTATTAGAGTTAAAAATGAAATAAGAAGTTGTCTACCTTGGTACATTTGCAAATATTTAATTGAACGATAAATTGATCCGAGAATTAAAATTACATACATTATTACTATCGACATAAAATTAAAGCAACTTTAACTAAAAATGATTATTCAAAAGAGGCTGAAATCATCAAGTAATCCTCACTATGCAACAATCAAATATTTTTAAAAAAAATTTCAAAATTTACAAGAATACATTATTACTTTATATAAAATAAATCGCAAATTAAATCACCACTTACTATTTAATCATTTCAATTTTCTTTATCAGGGAATCTTTATTTTTCTTTAGGCGAACAAAATATATACCAGAATACAATGTTCTAGTGTCAAAATATGCAATGGTACTTCCTTGATAAATCATTTCAGATTTTAAAATTTTTCCATACATATCCAATAATTCAATTCTTAAATTATCAGTTGAAATTCCATTTAGTTGGACCGCTAAAAACTCATTGGTCGGATTTGGAAAAACCTGTAAATCTATTTCCTCTTTGCTTTGATCGGAAACGCCTGTAGGTGAAGGAATATAAGTTGTAACCGTCTCTGTTATTGAAGTAACTTTTGCTGGAGTGCGCACACCATAGAAAGTAGGTCCAATCAGATAAGGATAGGCCGAATTCCAATCTTCATCAACAGTTGCAAAATAACAATATATACCTTTTGGATATTCTGGTGTTATACAGAATCTTCCATTATGTTCATCCAGAAAATCAGGTGTAGTAGCTGAAGTAGGAATATATTCATAATCTTCTCTAAAATACCCCAGTGGATAGGTGGCACTGACATCAGGGCCGGGTGTAACCGTGCCGCCAGTTGAAGAGGTATTTCTTTGACTTATTTTCCGAAGTTTAAAACTTGATTTCATCCGTACAACACCACCAGTTCCATCCAGATTCTTATAAGCATAAGCTCCATACACCGGGAACCCATCATACGCAAATCCAATCAACGGCGAATGTTTGGTACTATCGATGACATACAATCCATCTGAATCATATAAATTACAAACTGTACTAATCACATTTAAATCTAATTTAAAAGCACTGGGATTCTGATGGTGATGATAATTTCCCATAGCTGGATGAGCTTTAGAACAATCGAAACCAAGTCTTTCTCCTACTACAGCATCTCTATTCCACATACCATCTCCCATTCCACCGAGTGGACCACCTTTTAGTGATTTAGTTGAATTTTGCCAAGAAACACCATCTCTATAATCAAACATAGCTACTCCATTTATAAAGATTCCAATGTTTCCTCCTGTTGTATTGATTGGTGTGCCAGCATTTTTAATTGGGCTTAATGTGAATTTAAATATTGCATTTTGCGCTGTCGCAATAGATGGATTGCCATCTAAAAATGGGCCAGTAATATATGCGGGAATTCCATTTGTCGCGATATAAACTGAAGTAGCTGAATATTTAACAGACTGCACATTGGCCAACACATTATCATTAATAGGCGTCGAATTTCCTTTGACATAATGACGCCCCATGATGTTGGTTGTATTCTGAATCCATGCAGTTATTGCAGGGTTGGTTTGTCCTAATGCATACCATGAATTGAAAAATACTATACTAAATAAAATAAAAGATTTCATGTAATGAATTTAAATTAAATCTTAAAATATATAAAAAATGAACTAAACATAATTGGAAAGTCTTATCTCTATAAGACTTCTACCTTCATTCAACAATGATTTCAATTCACAGTAAAGATAAAACAAATCTATTGATAAACTCCACACAAATTATTTGCATATTTAAAATTGAGTTCAATATATACAGTAATTGATTTATAAATGCCTAAGGTATAAAATCTTTCCATTAATACGGTTATATTATATAACTTATAATTATGTTCTTATCAAATATTGATTAAATGTTTAGGTAAAATTTGTATCTGGCTTAATTATATTATCTTTGCCCCTATGAATAATGACAAATTAAAAGAACGTTGCGGGGATCTATGTGAATTGTGCAGTCTGACATCACCGAATCATGAATATATAGTTATTGCAGAGAAAGGATATGACATGAACAATATCGTTGCCCTTTGCGATTATTGTTATAAGAGTATTGAATCTAATGATAAAAATGATACATCCCATTGGCAATGTCTGGCAGCAAGCATTTGGAGTGAACAAACTCCTGTACAAGTACTTTCTTATAGATTGTTACACCTTTACAAAGACCAGGAATGGGCTAATGATATTATTAATTCCGTCGAATTAAGTGATTCCGTGATTGATGACGCGATTCGCATGTTTGAAATCAAAGAAGTGCATAAGGACTGCAATGGCATAGTTTTGGAAAATGGAGATAATGTCGTACTAACTCAGGTACTCAATGTAAAAGGTGCTAACTTTATGGCACCTAAAGGAACTATAGTCAAAAAAATTAAACTGGTTCCGGATAATACCAACCAAATAGAAGGAAAGGTTAATGACCAGACTATTATTATACTTACTCAGTTCGTGAAGAAAGGGTAAACTTTGTATTTATTCTAAATTACTATTTCAAACTAATAAAAAAAGCGCAGTCCTACAAATTGCAAAACTGCGCCTTTAATACAAGACAGGTTATCCGTTAAACTTGTTGATTAAACGGATAAAATGCCTAATACTATTTCCCCATATTGGATTTTGCATAATCATACATTCCATGAAAATCAATAACCACAACAGGTTCCTTTCCTACAACCCAGGCATCGTGTCCCATAGGTAAATAGGAAACGTCACCAGGTTTACAGTCTAAAACAGTTCCGTCATCCATCTTTATTCTGAGAATTCCAGAAACATGGTATTGAAAATGAGGCGCTTCGCAACTTTCTGTCTTTGCAATAGGCTTCACAGATTCAGACCATTTCCAACCCGGTTGAAACACGGCACGCCCTATCATGGCACCGCCAATTTTTGCCAGATCCACTTTTCCAAGCGGAAAGGTTCGCACGTCATCAGGTTTAGAAAAATCAACCTTTGCTGCTTTTTCATCGTGCATATGATTTTGAGCTTGAGCAAACCCAAATGAAAGTAAACTTCCAATATAAAACAAAGAAATAAATAATAACTTGACTTGCATAACATTAAAATAAATTGGTGATAAAATAGATAACGATGCAAATCTATGAGCGATTTATGCTCGTGACTTTGTATTTTTTACGTTAAGATATGTACAAATCAGAGTACTTGCCTTAAGGCAATAGGGCTCATACCAGTTTTTTGTTTAATAAAGTGACTAAAGTGTGCCTGATCATCGAATTGCAGATCAAAAGCTACTTCTGAAATGGATTTATCAGTGGAACCAAATTGTACTTTGGCTTCTAGTAATAACATATCGTTGATGAAATCACGAGGTGTTTTTCCAAATGTTGCTTTAACCACATCATATAAATATTTTGAACTTATATTTAATTCACTGGCATATTTTTGAACGGATCTGTTTTTAATAAAGTCTCTTTCCAACATGTGTTTGAATGTATTGGCTAACCGTGTTGCTCTGCTACTGCTCATCATAATTTGCTTTACATAGGGCCTGTAAATTTCTCTGATACGCAATAACAATATATGTATTAGATTACGAAGTATGGAATCCTTTTCATTTGATGTGGATTGGTACTCAGATATAATATTCTTAAATGCTTGTTGAATCAGTAAACTGTCCTTATCATTGAGATTTATAATATACTCTGCATCAAATTGAAAAAATGGAAAATCTTCAGTTAAAGGACCGTTGATTAAATTTTGAACAAATTCTGTCTTAAAGTGAATACAAAATCCCTTGCAATTTCTAATGTGCTGAGATGCATATACCATGTTCTCAGGCACGATGACTAAGTCGTTAGGTTTTAACCATCGATAGTCTGCTCCTAACATGACATCATGCTCCCCCTCAGTCAATATATAAATTAAATTAAATTGTCGCCGTAGTGCCCTTATACCTTTCACAGGATCGATGTCTTTATGCTTATCCTCCAAAGTACCGGGCATGACCATCAAATTCAAATCAAAAAACTGTTTGTTTTGATTGACCAGATTCTCAAAGGAAGCAAGATCTTTGATCAGTAAAACGTCTTCTTTATTCATAGTTTAGAGTATGAATTTATACAAATGAGTATTCAAATATACAAAAATAAATTTTACTTATAAGTTTAAATAGATCATGTTTTAAAAATAGAGAAAAGTAAAGTTCTAACTAATAATACCGAGTTTAATCAATCCTATGTAGTACAATCTAATTATTCTTCAATACTCATTAACATATTGATTACAATTACATTTTAGTAATTTAAAATTTATTTAAAGGTGCAAGCAACAATTTTCTTCCTCCGGGAGTCCTCATTGTAAATACAATTTTAATCTTAAAAAAATTTCTTATGCGAACAATTAATCTACTTTTATTCAGTGTAATGTTAAGCTGTGTTCTATCATGTAAAAAAGACGATACTTCAACATTAGACCCTTGGGCTGAAAACATTAATTTAATTCCTTCAGCATCAAATTTTTACCTTGTTGCTGATGTGGAGGGAATTCCTGGGGTTCAAAAAATTATTTATCCAGGTGTAAAGGATCAAGGATCAACCGGTATCTCGAGGGCAATCTGTAATATGGATGAATGTCATACCCTCTTTACAATGGGCGACCCTACAAATCCTGATAAATTTTGGATTGCTGTTATATTCCAAAAAAAAGGTTCGAATGGTTTTGACAATTTAATTCATGAAGGTAAATATAACTATTCAACTCCTTCTAATAGAGCTAATGGAATAAGTATTTCTTTTAAAAAGGAAAACATGGAGGAATTTAGAAATGACTATATAGACAATAATATTATAGAAACGAGTAATTTTGAATTAACAAATATTAATGATATCTTTGGAAATCAATATATAGAGATCAGATTTAATTGCCAATTAAATTCATTAGATGGGCAAACAATATATTTAAAAAACGCCCTAATGAAGATAAACTGGTAATTTAGAAGTTAAGTTTAGTTTAAGTTTAAGTTTATCCTAACTATACATTACATCAAGAACTCGTGATCAATATTAATTATAGGCTTTCATGGCTTTGACTTGAATAACCAGTCTACTTTTATAATAATATTCTTTATAAATAAAAATAAACAATTTATAATTAATGGCTATCCAAATACAAATCTCTAGGGTACCCATACCTTGGATCAAACAAAAAACGCTTATCTGTCAAGGTCAGTAAAAAAGCCATCAAATCCACTTTATCATTAGAACTTAAATGTATGGGTTCTTGAAGTTGCTTGGAAAGTGTAGGATGATTATGAATTCCTGATGTATAATGATTTATCACTTCACTTAGCCTCTTGAATCGTCCATCGTGCATATAAGGATAGGTAAACTCAATATTGCGCAGTGTAGGTACTTTGAATTTCAAAGAATCAGTTGATTGATGTGTAATACTTATTCTACCAAAATCATTCAATGTAGTATCAACTGGTAATCCATTGTTTTCAAACTTTAAATTTGTAAACAAGGGTTCCGTGTGACAACTGTTGCAATGCTTTTTAAATAATTTATATCCCTTCGTTTCTTGTTGAATAAATAGGGCTTGTTTGAGAATCATGCTATCATACTTAGAATGTGAACTGACCAGTGAAACCATAAATGCAGAAATGGCTTTTAAAGTGTGCTCTCCTGTAATTAAAGTGTCACCATAAGATTTAAAAAATAATTTAGGATAAATGTTCGTTTGCTGCAATTTAGACATTACATGTTCCAGGTTCTCATCCATCTCTTTCGGATGCGTGATCGGAAATAGTGATTGCATGTCTAAATGATTAATAGCTCCATCCCACAAAAATAATTTCTGCCAGGCAAGATTCATTAAAGCTGGTGCATTACGCCTACCTATCTGATCTCTAATCCCATGACTTAAAGCGTGATCCACATGCGCAAAGGCATTGTACTGTGAATGACAACTTGAACATGATATCGTAGAATCTTTTGAAAGAATGGGATCATAAAACAATGCTCTTCCCAATTCTATTTTTTCAACCGTAATTGGATTATTTGAAAATGAATAAATCGGTTTAGGAAAATGTTTCGGAATTTCAATTGGATCATTGAAAGGAATACCTGAAAATGCTATACAAGTAAAAAACAACATCGATAAAATTAATTCCTGTTTCATACCTATTCAATACTAAAAGCAGTCACAATTTTTTTTGAAATTTCTACTGCATCCAATTGTGGTGACATCACATGATTGAGAATAGATAAGTCAATCTTATCCATCAATTGCTCCAAATCAAATACAATGGTACATGAACCGACTTTATTAATAGGTAATTCAATTTTTTGAAGAGTAGTAAATGGATTCATATATCCACCTATATGAAATTGAAATTCATTGTTTCTGGTTTTGCACAATGTGCTTTTTCCTTCTAACTTAAAATTGATATAGCCGTTTTGCCAAGTCCAATACATACCCTTTGTAGGATCCAAATCTCCACCTAATGCACCTGAAACATTAGTTGTGCTATCTATACCTAAATTAAAACTTATATGACTTATATTGTCATTTGGAATATTTTTTAATAGAATAAGCATAGACTCCGAATTTTCAAAATCTAATAAGTGAAAACTATTTTGTTCCAAAAAATTTTTCACGTCTTTGAAATAAACCTTTAAATCTGAAATATAAAATTTTAACGTTTCGAAACGTATTGAATCTTGATTATTACCAACATACCATTTATCTTTTACCAACTCCTGTTGATGGTATTTAAACTTAAAATCAATACTTAAATCTTTCTGTGCCACAATGATAACTTGACTCTGGCAGAACAATAACATAAAAAACAAAAACCTAGAATATGACATCAGATTAAATATAAGATATTTTTTATGGATCAAAGATATAATACAAAAGGTGACACTTATATTTTATTCAACTTAAATATATTATGAACCAATCCATAAATACTTAAATAATACAGCCCTGTTGGCAATTTAGATAAATTCTGTTCTTCAACATGATATCCTGAATATAAGATCTCACCCAAGAAATTAAATAATTCACAATAATGATTTCCAATTTTTGGATCAATCGATATATGGTCCAATATTGGATTGGGATATACCGAAAAAACTGAATTGTTGGTACTAACATCATGACTAGCTGTGGGGCTACAGAATTCTCCTTTTCCTACCAAATTACCCATCTCATTGCACAAATAATTATAATTGGATATTTCCATTGCATTCAACGTTCCTGTCAATAAGTTCATATTTTCTTGTGGGTCATTCGCCAAGTTAAAGAATTTCTGCGTACCATTATCAAAATCCAAAAGCTTATATCGCTCATTTCTCATTGCTTTTCCATCGCCCGATACTGTGGGCATTTTAAATACTTCGGTAAAAACCCAAGGACGAATTACCATAGATTTATTCTTGATAATGGGCATAATACTTTTACTATCTACAGGTTTGAATGGAGATAATTGATTTTGCCATGTGGCATAACCAAATAATTCTAGAATGGTAGCAAATAAATCATGCGTATTGACCAAAGCATCACTTGTTCTATTGGGATCAACGATACTTGGGCCAGAGATAATAAAAGGTACGGTTACCCCCTCTTGATAAATACTGCCTTTTGCACCGCCTTTATTTTGAGCAACAATGGCATCATCCCCATTGTCTCCTATAAAAATAATATCTGTACTATCCCATTTATTCAATACTTTCAATGAATCAAACACTCTGCCAATCTCGTGATCCAAAGCTTCTACCATAGCTTTAAAATAAAGTTTAGGATTAGCAGCAATATCTGTATCTGTTCCACTCAACTGAGTATACGAATGCAATCCAGCTGGAGGCAAATGAATGGGTGTATGAGGTGCATTAAATGCAAGCCATAAAAAAAAAGGCTTTTCCTTTTGTGACTTAATCCAGGATATCGCATTATCTGCAGTTTCGGTAGTAGCATAATTTGTAATGTTTTTTGATATACCATTGGTGACTTTCGGCCAATCTGTGTAACTGCTTAACACGCCACCAAAATTTCCTTCAAAATGGTCATAACCCATAATGTTTGGAAAAATATAATTTGAATTAGGTCTATCAAGATGTAAATGCCACTTGCCTATATTTGCTTTAGCAATTCCATTGGGCTTGTATAGATTTAATAATCTGGGTAAAGTTACTTCTCCAGTATCTAAAACTGCAGAAGTTGTTCCACCAACAGCATCACCCACACCTGTCCTAAAACTGTATCTTCCTGTCAATATTCCAGATCTTGTAGGAGAACACAAAGGATTAGACCATGCTCTCGTGAAACGGATGCCTCGAGCCAGTAATGATCGCACATTGGGCATAGCAATGGTATCCAAATGATTTTCATAAAATCCACAATAATCAGTACCAAAATCATCAGCAATTATAAGGATTACATTGCGTTGAGATTCAACATGAATGATGTATGTAAACAATACAACAAACAATAAATATGTTTTAATCTTATTTATTGTATGCATACACTAATTGTTTTTCTTGAATTTCCTAATGTGACGGTAACAAAATAAAATCCTGGTAATACATTTTCTGTATCTAAAATCATTTTATCCGAATGCTTATCTGCTATGCACCTATAAATAACTTGACCCAATTGATTGGTCAATGTTATAACTTTCAAATATTCATGTTGATGTTCTAAAAAATAAATATTTACATTACCCTTAGTTGGATTTGGAAAAACAATAAATGTTTCGGCATTAGCTTGAGGTTCATTTTTTATTGCTGTTGTAAGCGTTTCATTTCGGACACATATAACATAATTTAAAACCGTCTTTTCATCATAAGTTGTTATACCAAACTGTGTATTTAAATACCATGCTTTGGTTATTTGATTTGGCAATGAAGTTGAAGACCAATATTTTTTTACACCAATTGAATTAAAATAAGTGGTACTAATAGAAGGGTTTACTAGACTATAATCATTTAGAGATTCCAATTCCTTAATATTTGGCAAACGCCAATCATTAAATGAAGCCAGTTCAAGATGTTCAGCATAATTCAAAGCATCTTCCCAATTTATCGAACTCAAATTTAGATTTTTTTGCCAGACTAAATGCGTGGTGAGATCCGTAATGGTCCCGTCTCCATGATCAACAAAACGGGATTGAATATTCTGTGGAACATTTACATCTCTAACAGCTCTTACATGATACTTTTTGGTTCCTCCTGCACTTATCGTTTCTGATTTGAGATGATTACCAATACCTCCTCCAGCATTTGTCACCCAAACTTTTGTATTGTCGTTCGCTTGCCTTGTATTGGTCCACCAATATTCGGCACCTGTTTTAGTAAAGTAAAGCGTATTTAAAGCAGGATTATTGTTTTGATGATTCAATATACTATTAGCTTCATGGGGAGATGGAAGACGCCAATCTTTGAATCCACCTAATGCTAAAGTGTCGCAGTAAGCAATAGCATTTTTAACCGTCATTTCCCCACCATCATTCATTTGCCACATTAACCCGGTTACCGTATCTGTTATAGTTCCATTTTGATTATTAATATAAAATGGAACGTTAATGCTATAATCATTATCCTCTCCAAAAGTATTGGTATAACTTTTGTTCTGACCAGTGTCCGGAATACGAAGCATTGTAATGGTTACGTTTTGACCTACCATAAAGCAAGTACATAAACTACAAATTACCAATAGAAAAAAATTCTTCACTAATTGTTAATTTAAATTATTGGATAATAACACGCTCAATAAATTCAGCATTTTTAAATTTTATCTTCAACCAATATACTCCTTGAGGAATTCCATTCAATGAAATGCTATTTACAAAACGGTCTGAAGTAAAAACTTCTTCACCCTGAACATTAATCAATAACATGTTTCTAAAACTATCCATATTAATGAAACTACTTGTTTTAATGTGTATATCATTATGTACTGGATTTGGATAAACATAAAAATGGAATGGTTTAATATATTGTTCATGGATGAAGGTGGTTCCAGGCACCGTAAACCTTACAACAACTTCATTGTCTAAAATTAAATTAGAACTCCAAATAAACAACGCATCATTTTTTGGATCATCGAAAATATTGGTAAAATTAGTGTATGCAGGCTTATTATTTACGCCGATTACCGAATTTGAAAACGTCATTGCATTAGGCCAAGAAGCATCATCGAATGAGGCTTGCATCCATTCTTGCGGTTTATTCCAATGCAAGGCATAAAAAGCCTTTCCATCATTGACATCTTGCGTGCTGCATTGGTCTGAACGCCGCAAACTTCCATTTTCTGTAGTACAAGAAAGATTAGTTATAGGTGATGTGTAAAAAGTTTGCGCTTTCCAATCGGAGCTCGTTTTTGCGATAATTTTATTATTTGAATCCATAAATACAGCGACCATTCCACCATCACCATCGTGATATGCGAAATTACCACTCAGTTCAGATCCTAAACCCAAATTTTCTTCCCAATCTACAAGTAGCATAGCAATAGTAAAAGGTCTTTTAACCTTAAATCTTACTATACTCGAATTGAATTGGGTATAGGGAACTTTATCCTTTCCTACAGGAATACCGTTAACATACATTTCAAAATAATTGTCTGCAAAAATGAATGCCGTTATAACTTCTCCATTGGAATCAATGCTAACAATATCGCTACCATTTAAAGCAGCTAAGGCTTGAGAAGCATTGGTATAGTTTGCTCCGATACAAGAATTATATAAATCCGATGCAAAGGGAAAAGAAGTTTTAGTAAAATTAACTTCTGCCGGAACGATCCAAACACTTTTATCAGAAGCCGTAATCATACCAAGATGAGTTACTCTACCACCTGAACATGTGTATAAATTACTTGCAATAGTAGTTGCTAATCCTTGAGTAACTGAAGCTGTCCCGTTATACTGCCCTAATAAATTGATTGGCAAACTTAGCAAGAGTATAAGCAAGAAAAATAGATAATTTTGATGGCTTAATTTAAATTCTATTTTCATTGTTTGAAAAATGATTTCTTGATTAGTTTCTCATTTACTAGACATTTCAAAAAATACAATCCATTTGGAAAAGGATCCATATTAATATGTTTAACATAATGATTAGAATGAAAAATACATTCGCCATTTAGATTAAAAATACTGATATCTCTTATTTCATTTTCTGAAATGGATTCATCTAACTGAATATTCAAGCCATGATTTGCTGGATTTGGAAAAATAAGAATTCCATGTCCTATGTCATTTATATCATCAGTAGAAGTTGGTATAGCACAATCCACATAACCATTATAATTTGAAGTGGTTGTACCATTTGGGTTTATAAAATTAAATGTGTATTGACCACTTTTAGCCCAGCTGTATTCCACTGCATATTTCTGATTATTTAATGTATAATTCAAAGTATATCCATTGTTCTTACCATTTGGAACACAATCTATGATTGTAGCTCCTTTGAGCGGAGTGCCTGCTGGCCTTATTGGTTTTGCAGCAGCTTGAGGAATAATTTGCATTGTTGCATCTTCTGTAACTTTACCGACCATATTTCCAATCATATACGGCGCAGCAGCTGTACCGTGATAATGATAAAGACCATTTGAACCATAGTGCCCATGATTGGCATCAAGTGGTTTCATGTTGGTTCCATCAGGTTCTTTTGCACCATACACAGCAAATCCGTCCAGTGCAAAGGCAATAGGTAAAGTATCAACAGTATATTTATACAAATCCAAGGGCGCAGTATGATAGTGATAGTCATCCGCACGGCCACAATGTCCTCCATATTGATCTAATTGACCATCTAGAAAAGCATCGACTCCAGTGTTTGTAAATGGATTAAAAATAGCAATACCATTCACTGCTATAGCTACAGCTCCTCTTAAAAAATGTTGTGGATTTACTGGGACGGGTGTCGTAGCTATTACAGGATTTAAAGGTATGCTCCACGCATTTGTTCCAGTATAGCATTGCGGAATGGGCACTTGCTGTTGCCAAGCGGTTATTCCTAGCATCATGGGATGGGTGGTTGGGATCCCTCGGGATTCTACATAAAAGTAATTTGCATCCCATCTAGTAAACACATTGGGTTTAAACGGCACGAACGCAGAATCAATAAACAAAGGATTGGTAGTAAGTTGAAATATGCGATATTTTTTATTTGTAAAACTAAAAAATGTAAACATGAATAAAGCAACAACAATTGGTACAGCGTAAATTGGTTTTTTCTTATCTCCAATATAATAAAAATAAGCACCCATGATCATTAATAGAAAAAATACGATCCAAAATTGATAGAAAAAAACATTGACCCGATTTGTATTGGATGGATTTTGATTTAAACGTATTTGGTTGAGTTCTTGTATGGATTTGTACTTTTCAAAAACATAATCCTGATCCTCTTTTCGCAAAGTAGAAATAGGAAATTTTAGAATTTTAGAATCTGCATTTTCAATAAATACATAGTCATCCTTATACATAAAAAATGATCCTTCGACCGTTTTACTTTGACCCATTATATTCCAATGTCTTAATGGAATATGATGATCCTGATGAGCATCGTGCGCATTAGCAATCAGTACACGAAGAATAAAAAGGATTGCAATTAGTTTATGTTTCATAACAATTGGTTTAATAAATTTATAATAATTCCATTTTTCCAGAATTTATTTCCCCTTTATCATCCTTAATTTGATAATAATAAATGCCCTTTTGAAGTTTGGTGCCATTAACATCTTGACCATCCCAAATCAATGAAAAATGACCTTCTTGTAGCTTCCGGTTTTTCAATAAAGTATTAACTAAGTTGCCATTAGAATTAAAAATTTGAACTGTGATATTCCTTGCTGTAGATAAATTTAATTCAATCCTTGTTTGTTCTTTAAAAGGGTTAGGATATATAAGTTCTTCTATATAATTATTGTTCCAGACTACAGTAGAACCTGTGGCAATTGAATCGTAACAATTCTTTGCTCCAATAAAATAACTTGCAGAAACGTCTTTATTTTTTCTGTTGTTCGTTTCATTATTTGGAGTATAAACCCGAACATATTCGACCTTTACTAAATCCGGATTAACGGTTACTCTAATGTGTCCTGAATTGGGAAGAAATTGACCATTCAAGTAGCCATAGTCCGCTGCAAGTTTGTTGTTGGTAAAATTAGGATGACTGGGCTGCGGTGTCTCTTGATAAAATAAACAATCTTTCTCCTGTTTACCAAAGAAATGGTCATGCCCGTGAAAAAAAATATTTACTTTGTTTTCAGTCAATAAATCTTTAATCGGTTTGTACCATCCTAGTCTATTAATAGAAAATCCATCAGTACCATCCAGATTTTTTCCACCCCATTCATAAAAGTCAGCAAATTCAATTCCACCCCGACCGTCAGGATCTCCACCGACCAATTGGTGTGAAAATACAAATTTAAATGTCGACTTACTATTTTCTAAAGTCGATTTCAACCAATCATATTGTTGTTTCCCTAAGGTCCAGCGCCAACCATGTAATGAGTCAGGTTTTGGACTAGTATACCAATATGGATCTAATATAATAAAGGTTGCATCGCCCCAGGTCCAAGCATAATAATTTTCCCGAAGTCCAACAAAATTATGATTGATTTGATCTCCTGAATAAAAACCATCTGTGGAAGGGTTGAGAAAATATTTTTTTCGATCTAATGTACTCCAGATAGCTAAATTATCAGCACTTCCATTTAAATTCCAACCTGATTCTCCTTCATGATTACCCAAAGCTAGGAACAACGGTACTGAATGACAACTCGTCTCATAAAAAGTACGCATTTGCCGACATCTATTTGTGATGGTATCTCGAGTAACTCTATTCGTTAGGTTTTTTAATTTATCTGTCATCCAAATATCTCCAAGGTCTATCATAAAATCCGGTTGGTCTTCTAATTGATTTCTCAAACATCGTTTATAAATAGAAGAATCACTCTGTTCATCCATGTGAGGATCAGCTTGTACAACAAAAGAAAACGAACTACCTTCTGGCCTTTGTGTATGAAAAAAATATTCAGGCCTTGTTTGTACAGCCATGCTACCAGGATCTCTATAACAAACTCGATAAAAATATTTCGTGTTGGCATTTAATCCTGAAATAAAAATTTCGGTTGGATCTCCATTGTTAAATAATTGCCAAGAAGTTTGATCAGAATAATTCCCGGATGAGGTGCCGTATTGAACACAAGCTTCAATCGTTTTATTAAAAAAAAGTTGAACGGTAATGGAATGATCTGTTGGTCTTCCCAATAATTCAGCATGCTCATAGGTTTGAGTTATGACGTTGGATTCAAAGAATAAAATAAAAATCAATAGATTTATAATACGCTTCCAAATTTTTTTACACTGCTTCAAAATAAATTAAATTTTATTGAATTAAATAATTTACATAAACTAATGAATTACCATGATTTTTTTTATACTTAAATGCTCCTTAGAATAAATTTTCAGTAAATATATTCCAGATGGCAAATGACTAACATCAATTTTATTGATCTCTTTGTTTGCTTGAACTAATACAGTCGATAGGGGCTGACCTTGAATATTACATAATTCAATGGTTGAACGAGTTTCAGCAAACTTTAAATCTACAAAAAGCAGATCGTTTGCTGGATTGGGAAAAAGTTTTACTGTATTGTCATGTATTAAATTATTTTCATTAGAACTTGTACAATTTCCTACATGATAAGAGTACGCTACTTCCCCATTGTGATGCCTTCCATCTAAAGTATCTTTTGGTAAATAGGCTCTTACAAAATCAACAGTTATACAATCAGAACTAACTTCGACCCTGAGGTGTCCTGTGCCGCCCAGAGTTACATCCGTATAAGCATCTGCATTTGCTAACATTCCGATTTCATAAGTAGAATCACTTGGCATAGGAACTTCCTGATAAACAAGTCCATCCAATTCTTCCTTTGCATAGAGATGATCGTGCCCTTGAAAGAAAATATTTACGCCATTTTTCACCATCAATTGATGGATTGGCAAGCCCCATCCAGGACGATAAGTATCAAACTGATAGTTTGTTCCACTGTTACCAGAATAACCACCCCATTCGCATCCTTTGGCCGTTAAAATTCCTCCACGACCTTGACCTCGGGTATGATGAGCAAAAACAAATTTAAATTTCGATGTACTAGTCTCTAAGGTCTGCTTTAACCATTTATATTGGGATTCACCAAGCGTCCAATCCCAGTTTTGTGGCTTTTCATTAATATCACAATCCCTATAAACATCAAGCACTACGAACAAAGCATCACCCCAAGTCCAGGCATAATAGTTTTCAGGATTATTTATTCCATATGGTTCTACAGTAGTATTACCGGAATAAAAATCATTTGGATATGGATTGGGATAATAAAACTTACGCCACTGTGTTCCGTAAACAGCAATGTTGTTTGGTGGATTTTGTTTGAGATAATACCCTGTTTCTCCTTCATGGTTGCCAAGACAAACATAAAAAGGCATAGAATGACACACAGCTCCGAGATATTGGAGATAATCTCTATGTAGATCATCCATATCCTGACTTGTTGTTTGCTCAGGAGTGTGATCATCTCCGAAAATATCACCCAATGATATCAGGAAATCTGCACTATCTTTTGCCTGATTTTGCAAAGTAGTCTTATACATACTCCTGAACCCTTTTTTATCGTAAAGATGTTCATCGGCCTCCAATAAAAATTTAAACCTTGAGCCTACAGACCTTTGAGTGTGAAAAGTATATAAAGGACTTAAAATAAATTTTTGTGCCCCTATCGCCTTATAATGAATCCTGTAATAATATCTAGAATTTGGCAATAGGTTATTTAATTCAACTTCATCGGGCGTTTTCAAAATATTCTCCAAAGGTCGTGTTTGTTGATTCAATTGACCCGAATTAAGCCCATATTCAATAAAGAACTCTACTTTCTGATCGAATAATATACTTGCAGTAATTGAGCTATCTGTTGGTCTGCCCAATATTATTGTGCTGGATTGACAAATCAACCGATTAAAACACCCTAATAATATGATCGCAAAAAGAAACTTGAACTTATATTGATACTTTGACATTGTAAAATAGGAATTCGAATAATATGCCTTGGACTGTTTGTTCACAAAAAGGTTTAAAATAATAAAGTACTATTTTTTTTATAAACTCCAACTTTAATCATACACAATATTAATAACAGCTTCCTTACAAGATATTAAAACATTTTTTTATCATCTTATGAGAGTTTGAATTTCTTAACTCAATGAAATAAAATCCCGAAAACAAATGGCTAACATCAATTTCGTTATTGATTGGCATCCCAGATATTTGGCATACTACATGGCCTACAATGTTAGTAATTCTGATTTCATCATTCTCATTTAAAGATTTACTTAACCATAAAAAGATTTTACCATGGGTAGGATTGGGATAAACCTTGAAATCATTTTCAATATCTATATAATCAACTTGTGTTGTAGTCTTAATATATTTAAAAACATCCGAAATTTCAGATTCACAACCACCAGAATTGGTAATGATGACTTGATATTTTCCACTTTGTGTAGGCGTATATTCCCGCTCAGTCGCTCCATTTATTTTTAAACCATTGAGATACCATTGATATGTTGAAGCATCAGTTGACATTAATAATTCTCCAACTTTAGAAATAACAGGTTTATCGGCCAAGGTCCCTTCAATATAACATTTACTATACCGAAACGCCTGAGAAAGACCACCGTTAACATTAGTAGACCATAATACTTTTTCATTGGCATCCACTTCATAAACATATCCTGCCTTTGCAACACAAACAATCATATTCCCATTAGGTAATTGTTGAGATCCACCCTCATTACTTGTAAAACCATTTGCAGCATGGCGATAAGTATAAGTAGTTGGTTCGAATGCTGCACCTGGAGTTTTACTGTAATTGCTATCCTCTGTGTAAGGTGGCGCGATGATATCTACAGATGATTTAGTATTTGAAACCCCTTGATTATTAAATCCAACTAAAGAACCGGCACGAGGACAACCTGCAGGAACCCAATGCGCATCATGAACTACTTTAAAATTAGCGGCTCCTGATGCACCATAAGCTTGTGGATTTCCCCAACGATATAGTAGGTCACCTCCTTTACCATATTTTCCACCACTATGAGATGCAGCCTCAGCCATAGTTGTGCTGTGATCTATAACATAAATTTCATTTAAATTATGCGAACTAAAGGCGATCTGATCTAACTCCGCATTATAATCCACACCATTCATGTGCAACCAATCTTTAGTAGTTTTATAATTGATATCCAAGAGTTCGGGATGATCGGAAATGGAAGGATAATAATTTTTTTTACTTGGGTCGACATTTTGAACTAAGTGATCAAAAGATTTCCATTCCCATACCACTTCCCCCGTAGTGGCTCCTGTTGGTTTAACCTCCACTATTTTGTCAGGCCACATTATAATGTTTGATTTACTACCCGCAGAAACAACCTCCGCAGCTGTTCTTAATTCATAAGCTATCAAAAGAACATTTCCATTAGGCATTGGACAAATATCATGATGCGAACAATAATTTACAGTGGAGTATACATAATCCCATATCACATTTCCATTATAATCTGTTTTTTGAACCTGCCCACATTGAGGTCCTGCATTAAAATAATTACCGGCATGTTGTACTGCTCTGACTATCGTTCCACCGGGTATCAAATGAGCAGAATATCCTGTGTTACCATTCAGTTTCCAAGTATGGAAGGTATTCCCCAAGGTGTCCAGTAAATAAGCATTAGTGGAATTAGTAGGCGCAATAAGCGTATATCCTGGCCACTTTTGAGCGTTTGAGGTTTGAATATAGGTAAATAAATAAAATACTAATAATAGTTCATTCCTAAAAATTGAAAATCGTTTCATATCATTTATAAATTTAATAATCTTTCCGTTAAAGCGTCAAATATAAGCCAAAATTAAACATTACTTATTTTACATTTAATCCAATTAAACTGATCTATATCGAGATTGTATAAAGCATTTAAAGGAACATTTAACTACATATATATTTATTCAAACATGATTTTTTTACTTTAAAATCTCAATTTTCAAATCATAACTAACAACTGGTTAATGACTCCTTCCAGAGCAATACTAATTGTAAAAGCACAAAAGTTTTCAATTGTACTCAATTTATCACTATAAATATTCAAAATAGAAGAATAAATTAACCAATGAAAAAAAAATATCAAACGTAATGCAACGCCATGACATCAAAATGTATATACTTAACATACTAGACCTCCTCAAAAAAGTGGACATAAAGATAAGTTAGGAATAATATTATATTCACATATTAAAAGCTTATTAGATGTCAAAAATCAGAAGAAAATTCACTAAGGAGCAAAAGCTC
>JBGAVH010000001.1:0-379559 GCA_044228225.1 Saprospiraceae bacterium
TGATGGAAGCACCTGTGATACCTTAGGAATAAATAATATACCTTGGGCTTGGTGGCGTTACGATCAGGATAGTACAGAGCATCTTAAGATCCAGTTCGTGGATGCAAGCGCTTATGAAGTGGAAGAATGGTATTGGGATTTCGGTGATGGGAATAGAAGTAGAGATACCAGCCCTCTGCATACTTATTCTAAGAATGGCGTTTATCAAGTATGTCTTATTGTTAAGAATAAAAATGGAGCTGATACATTATGCAGGACATTGTATATTGGTGTAGTCAGTAATTCTGATCCAAACAAGAATATTGATTTTCAATTATTTCCAAATCCTTTTACATCAGTAATGATCATCAATGTTAACGACTATCTTCCCACAAAAATGCTCATGACACTTTATGACTTACAAGGAAAAGCAGTGCTTCATAGGAGATTATATCAGGGTAGTAATGTGATTGATGTGGAGGGTTTGAATTCGGGGGTTTATGTAGTGGAGATTAAAGAGCAGGGGATAGTTGTGAAGAGTGAGAAGTTGGTGAAGATGTAGAACCCCTCCCCAACGATAATATTCGATAATGCATTCCAACACTTATAGTGTTGTCACCTTTTAACAATCTTGTGTGAAGTACGAGATGTTATTGTTCAGTCATCTAACAAGGGAATGAAGTAAAGTAGTGCTAAGTTTAAATACACTTATCTCTATATGTCTTTAAATATAATATGCGGATATAATGGATGGAAACAATTTTAAAATAACGTGAGTAGGTCCTCCCTTTCCAAGCTTGTCCAACTCAAAAAGGTGGAGGAGAATTTAGGTGGATTCTAGGCATTCATCTTTGACGAGACACAATCTAACTATTGACATTTAGTAATTCCATTATTTATAGTTAAGTCTGACCTCACTCCGGCTAATAACTGATGTTATAATTCAGAATCAGACCAAGTACATTTAGAATACAGATGAGAACTATTATAATTTTAACGTGAATAGGTCCTCCCTTTACAAGCTTGTCCAACTTAAAAAGGTGGAGGAGGATTTAGGTGGGTTATAAGCCTTCATCCATAATAAAACAGTTCACAATCTAACGAGTGACATGGGTCAATCGTTTTCAAGCGAATAGCTTGAAACGATTGTTCATATATAATATAATTATAATCTTTAAGTGGTGGTATTTATATATGTTATATATTTGACTATTATTTATATATAATTAATTTCATGATTTTGAACCATTTTACTACTTTTTGTAACTATTTTGCGAATACTGCATCACTTTTTTGCTTATGCGCTAGTAATCAAGGGAAATAATATGTAAATTTTTTACATATTTGTGGGAAAAAGTGGAGCAAAGTGGAAAGTTATCGTATTTTTGAGCCACAAACCAACAAGAAGCGCACAGAATGTACAAACTGAGTGGAGAATACGAGATCAAATTAGATGAAAAGAGCAGATTGAGACTGCCTTCATCACTCGTAAAACAACTCGAAAGTGGTTTGGACAAAAGCTTCATGTTAAATCGTGGTTTTGAAAAATGCTTAATCCTCTATCCCCAAAGTGTATGGGAAGAAAAATCTAAAGAGGTCAATCAGCTGAATCCTTATAATATTAAGAACAGAGAGTTCGCTCGCTTTTTCTTTCGTGGTGCTACTCAGGTTGATCCTGATTCATCATCTCGTATTGTTATTCCTAAATCATTATTAGAACATGCTGGAATAATGCAAGACATCATTTTATTGGCATACCATAATCAGGTAGAGATCTGGTCTAAAGATGCTTATCTCAAAATGATTCAGGAAGAGCCAGCTGATTTTGCAAAGCTCGCTGAAGAAGTGTTTAGACATAAAGATGTCTGAAACAGAATATAGTCACGAACCTGTCTTACTGCATCAGTCAGTAAACCATTTAATAACCAATAAGGATGGTGTTTATGCTGATGTAACTTTTGGCGGTGGAGGACATAGTCGATGCATTCTTGAATCATTGACTTCAAATGGTAAATTGTATGCTTTGGATCAGGATGAAGCAGCATTAAAAAATGCAAATCCGGATTCAAGACTCATTTTAATAAAATCAAATTTTAGGTATTTAAAGAAGTACCTAAGGTATTATGGAGAAACGAAAATCGATGGCATCTTGGCAGATCTTGGTGTTTCATCATATCATTTTGATGCTTACGAAAGAGGCTTTTCATTTCATTCGGATGCACCACTAGATATGCGTATGAATCAAGAACAGGAAATCACTGCTGAAGACATCATTATGAGTTCGAGCGAAGCGGAGTTAGCTAACATTTTTGGCAATTATGGTGAAGTAACCAATGCTAAAAAAATAGCAGCACAACTGGTTAAAGACCGCAAGCAAATTCGATTCAGCAGATGTCAATTTTTTGCAGATTGGGCAGCTCCATTTATTTATGGTAAACGAAATAAATATTTAGCACAATTATTTCAAGCATTAAGGATTGCTGTAAATGAAGAATTACAAAGTCTTCAGGAATTGTTAGAACAATCTTTAGATATTCTGAAGCCGGGTGGTCGATTGGTAGTGATCAGTTATCATTCTTTGGAAGATCGAATGGTGAAGCAATTCTTAAAGCAAGGAAAACTTGAAGAAGATCCGCACGATATGTTTGGGAAGCAAACGAAAAAATTCAAACTAATCGTAAAAGATGCCATTGTGCCTGATGAACAAGAAATAAAAATAAACCCAAGGTCGCGTTCTGGTAAAATGCGAATTGGTGAACGAATATAAATATGGATTATAATAAACCGCCTAAAATAGATCGAAAGAAATACAGCAATGTAGGTACGATGATGATTTACAAAAATCTGCCGTACATCTTTTTGATTTTCATACTCGGTTTACTATACATTGCTAATAGTCATTATGCAGAAAAAAATATTCGCATAAATCAAGTTTTAAGCGAAGAAATAAAAGAATTGAAATGGGATTACTGGACATTGAAATCTGGAATTATGTTTAATAGTACAGAAGGACAAATTTCAAAAAAGGTATCCGAAAAAGAAATATATATCCGCGAACAAGCACCTAAAAAAATAGTGCGCGTGGAGAATTAAAATTATGGACCGGAAGAAGGAATTCTTAATTAGGGTGTATGTCGTTATGGCTGGGTTTATTCTTGTCGGAATAGTACTAGCAAGTAAGGCATTTATTATCTCTAATATAGAAGGGGACAAGTGGCGTAAAATGGCAGATGAATTGTATTTTAAATTAATCTCCATTGAGGCGGAGCGAGGCAAAATTCTGGCAGATGATGGGAGTCCATTGGCGATTTCCCTACCGTTCTTTGAAATACGGATGGATACAAAAGCGAAAGGACTAACTAAAGAAGTCTTCAAAAAAAATGTGGACTCTTTAGCAATCTGTTTAGCTAACAACATTATGTTGGACCAAACTCCTGCAGAAATTAAGAATTGGTTGATCAAAGAAAGACAGCGAGAAAATCGATACTTATTGATTGCTAGATCATTGGATTTCCAACAGTACGAATTACTCAAATCATTTCCTATTTTTAGAGGTGGTCAAAATAAAGGTGGACTGATCGTTATTAGAAAAGATCGACGTGAAAAACCATTTAAATTTTTAGCCAGTCGAACTATAGGATTGAATAGAGAGAACGCTCAGTCGATCGGTTTGGAAAGTTCATTTGATTCCTTTCTTAAAGGTGTGGAAGGCCAATGTCTCATGAAAAAGGTTGGTGATAAAATTTATTTACCAGTAGATGATGTGAATCAAATTGAGGCAAAAAAAGGAAGTGATATAGTAACAACTATTAATGTAGGTATACAGGAAGTAGCTGAAGAAGCATTGGCAGAAGCCTTAACGAAACATAATGCAGATAAGGGTTGTGCAGTTGTCATGGAAGTAAAAACAGGCGCTATAAAGGCAATAGCGAATTTGGGTAAAAACCCGGCTGGTGAGTATGTGGAAGATTTTAATTATGCCGTTGGGCTTTCCACAGAACCAGGCTCCACCATGAAATTAGCATCAACGCTTGCATTATTAGATGATGGTCATGTCGATTTAAAAACACCAGTGGATATTAATGGTGGTTCATGTTACTTCTACAATAAAAAGATGAACGATTCCAAAATGCACGGCTACACGAATGTAGATCTTCAATTTGCGTTCGAACAGTCATCAAATGTGGGTATATCAAAATTAGCATGGAGTGTATTTGGTTCTCCTGAAGGACAAAAAAAGTTTGCTCAGTATTATGAAAAGTTTGGATTACTTAAGAAAACTGGAATCGCATTGGAAGGTGAACCTAAACCATTAATAAAAAATCCTACAGATTTTAAAGATAAATGGTATGGTACTACATTACCTTGGATGAGCGTGGGCTATGAAATGTTATTGACACCGTTGCAAATTCTTAATTTTTATAATGCAATTGCAAACGGTGGAAAAATGATGAAGCCATTAATTGTTTCTAGTGTAGTTGATGATGATAATGAAATATCTACTTACAGACCCAAAGTGTTAGTAGATTCAATAGCATCAGAATCTGCTTTGTTGCAAATTAATGCTTTATTAAAAGGTGTTTTGGAATCTGGTACTGCAAAGGCCATAAAGTCTGAGCAGTATTCGATTTCCGGAAAAACCGGAACAGCAGTAACGAATTATTTTGTAACTGGATTTGAGAAAAAGGATTATCAAGCTTCTTTTTGTGGTTTTTTTCCTAGTGAAAATCCTATTTATAGTTGCATTGTGGTAGTGTACAATCCAACTCAAGGTGGTTTTTATGGTGGTGAAGCAGCAGCTCCGGTTTTTAGAAAAATTGCAGATCGTTGTATGCGCGATATCAATCGGGTAGCTTATCAGGTGAATGAACAACCTAAACCGGTATTGGCAGTGAATGTTTTGCCGATAGGTAATCATGGCTTTGCCAAGGATTTTGAAAAGTTGTTTTCATATATTGGATTACCGTATCATAATCAACAAACAAGTTCTTGGGTACGAACCATATCAGATCATGATGGTGTTTATACTTTGCCACAACAAAAAGTGAAAGGTCAAATGCCGGATTTAAC
The DNA here is from genome assembly GCA_044228225.1 of Saprospiraceae bacterium. Lineage (GTDB taxonomy): Bacteria > Bacteroidota > Bacteroidia > Chitinophagales > Saprospiraceae > Vicinibacter. The sequence continues at coordinate 5,050 of JBGAVH010000001.1, forward strand.
GGGAATGGGGTTGAGAGATGCTTTATTTATTATGGATGAATTCGGCATAGAGACAAGAATAAAAGGAGTAGGTAAAGTGGTTTGGCAAAGTGTACAAACTGGAACCTACGATCCAAGAATTACAAAAAGTATTGATTTATTATTAGAATAAAATCGTTCTTTGAAAAGCTTAACAGAATTATTAACGGGGCGAACAGATATCACTGTTTATGGAAATCAAGAAATATTAATTCTTGATATTCAGCAGGATTCACGTCTTGTAAAATCAGGATCTTTGTTTGTTGCACAAAAAGGATTGCTTTCTGATGGTCATTCGTTTATAGATCAGGCCATTGAGAAGGGTGCGGTTGCTATCTTATGTGAATCAGAACCGTCAAAAAAAGTGGATGGAATTTGTTTTGTTGTAACTTCAAGTATTAATGGAGTTTTGCCAGATATACTCAATCACTATTTTGATAGTCCTTCACAGAAATGTAAGTTGATCGGAATTACAGGAACCAATGGTAAAACAACAACAGCGACATTGTGCTACCATTTATTTGAATCATTGGGATACAAATCTGGTTTAATATCAACGGTGATTAATAGAATTCACGATAAAGAAATACCCTCCACACACACCACTCCGGATATCATTTCATTATACAAATTGTTGAATGCGATGATAGAAGAACAATGCAGTCATGTGTTTATGGAAGTAAGTTCACACGCCATTGATCAGGGACGTATTGGTGGTTTGTATTTTACTGGCGGCGTTTTTACAAATATTACTCATGATCATTTAGATTATCATAAAACATTTTCAAATTATATAAATACTAAGAAATTATTTTTTGATCAACTGGATAAAACAGCTTTTGCATTAACTAACATTGATGATATACATGGTGAAGTCATGTTACAAAATACTAAAGCAAGTAAATATACTTATGCCATACGAACACTGGCAGATTATAAATTTAAAATTATTGAAAACAGCTTTATAGGCTTGCATTTAAAATACAATAATCATGAATGGTATTCAAGACTTATTGGAGAATTTAATGCATATAATTTATTAGCTGTATTGAGTATTGCATTACTCCTTGGTGAAGATGAAGCGGATATTTTGGAAAAATTATCTATGCAAAAATCGGTCGCAGGTAGGTTTGAATGGATTAGAAATGAACAAAATGGTAAAGTGGGCATCGTCGATTATGCCCATACGCCAGATGCAGTAGAAAAAGTATTAGATAATATATCAGTATTGCGCAAAGGAGAACAACAAATTATAACAGTTATAGGATGCGGCGGAAATCGCGATGTAACAAAAAGACCAGAAATGGCAAGAATTGCAGTAGAGAAAAGTGACAAGGTGATATTAACTTCTGATAATCCAAGAGATGAAGATCCATTGTTAATCATTGCAGATATGGAAGCTGGAATTGATGAATCAAAGAAATCAAAATATCTAATTATCGAAGATCGGGACCAAGCTATTAAAACAGCTTGCATGATAAGTAAACAAAATGATATTATTTTATTGGCGGGAAAAGGCCATGAATCATATCAGGAAATCAAAGGAAAAAAGTATCCATTTGATGACAAAGAAAAGTTAAAAACATATTTGTTTAAGATATAAAAGAAAATAGAGTAGGTTCTATTATCATTCTCAGGTTGGTTTTAACAGATACAGCAGGACCCATTCAACCAACGGGCTTGAATCCCTGCTGTACTGTTAAATGTTTTCGTTTAACAAAAAAAGCATGTTATATTATTTATTTCAATTTACTGAAAAATTATTTCATCTGCCGGGCGGACGATTGTTTCAATACATATCGTTCCGGGCTGGACTTGCTGTAATTATTTCATTAATTATAACGATGTGGTTTGGAAATCGCATCATACGTTCTTTGAAGAGGCTGCAAATTGGCGAGACGGTTCGTGATTTAGGATTGTCTGGTCAGAAAGAAAAAGAAGGTACACCAACTATGGGTGGATTGATTATAATTCTTGGTATTATGGTGCCAAGTTTATTATTAACTAAGTTGGATAATGTATACATTCAAGTCATGTTATTCACAACATTATGGTTAGGAATAATCGGTTTCACCGATGATTACATCAAGGTATTTTTAAAAAACAAACAAGGCCTAAAGGCTATATTTAAAATATTAGGTCAAGTAGTTTTAGGGATTGTAGTTGCTGTAGTGATGTTGTTTCATGAAAAAGTTGTTGTTCGAATGCCTAAAGCAGAAGCACTGAAATATCATTATGCTATCGAACAAGAAATTATTTCTTTTGATAATGTAAAAAATAAATCTATAGAATATGTATATGTTAAGTCGTCATTGACCAATGTGCCTTTTCTTAAAGGTAATAGTTTTGATTATGCTTGGTTGACTTCTTTTTTTGGAGATAATACTGGTTCATTATTGTGGATATTATTTATTCCGTTTGTAATTTTTATTGTAACCGCTGTTTCGAATGCTGCTAATTTGACGGATGGACTTGATGGATTGGCCACTGGTGTATCTGCAATTATCGCTGCAACATTGGCGATATTGGCTTACGTATCTGGTAATTCAATTATAGCAAATTATTTAAATATATTTTATCTGCCATACACTGGAGAGCTGGTCATTTTTGCAGCTGCATTTTTAGGTTCTTGTGTTGGTTTTTTATGGTATAATGCCTACCCTGCGAAAGTATTTATGGGTGATACAGGAAGCCTTACCTTAGGAGGAATTATTGCAGTTTTGGCTATACTACTGAGAAAGGAATTATTGATTCCAGTGTTATGCGGAGTATTTATCATTGAGACTTTGTCCGTAGTTATTCAGGTAAGCTATTTTAAATATACTAAAAGAAAATTTGGAGAGGGCAAAAGAATTTTTCTAATGTCACCATTACATCACCATTTTCAAAAAAAGGGAATGCATGAATCAACGATTGCGATGCGTTTTTGGATAGTGTCATTGATTTTAGCGGTTATTACTATCATTACTTTAAAAGTCAGATAAATTGATCATAATACTAGGGAGCGGTGAAAGTGGAATGGGTGCAGCAAAGCTGGCTAAGAAACATGACTTGCCTGTTTTTGTAAGTGACATGGGACCTATATCTGCTGCTGCTAAACAAGAATTAATTGAATTAGAAATAGATTTTGAAGAAAACGGTCATCAGATTATTTATGATGTTATTCCAACGCTAATCATTAAGAGTCCGGGAATTCCAGATCATGCGGCGCCTGTGAAACATTTCAATCAAATCGGAGTTAAGATCGTTTCTGAAATTGAATTTGCTTTTAGATATTGTAAAGGTAAAATTATAGGAATTACGGGTAGTAATGGTAAGACCACTACAACTAATTTGTGTTACCATATTTTAAATGTCAATGGATATGATGTCCAAAAAGTTGGAAATGTAGGTTATTCATTTGCAAGAAGCCTTTCAGAAAGAGATGCTGCATATTATGTTATTGAATTGAGTAGTTTTCAGTTAGATGATATTGAATTATTTAAACCAGATATTGCGATTCTTTTGAATATTACTCCTGATCATTTAGATCGATACGGATATCAATTCGAACCTTATATTAAATCTAAGTTTCGTATTGCAAAGAATCAAAGAAAGGATGATGTTTTTATTTATAATCGACAAGATGCAGTTGTATTAAATTACATAGTAGACCATCCGATTGAAAGTAAAAAAATACCAGTTGATATTATATTAAATGATAGCGATCAGATTATTGAACAGAATCGATTTTTTTTGACCCTGGAGCATTCTAATTTAAAAGGCAAACATAACGCTTTAAATGTGGCTTGCGCAGGTCACGCCATGCTAGAATTGGGTTTAACCACTGATCAGATTCAAGAAGCAGTTAATAGTTTTAAAAACGATCCACATCGATTGGAATGGGTTGATAAAATTAATGAAGTACAATTTATAAATGACAGCAAAGCAACTAATGTAGATGCTGTATATTATGCGTTGGATGCAATGAAATCAAATGTGGTTTGGATCGCTGGTGGACAAGATAAGGGAAATGATTATGAGGTATTGCAGCCTTTAGTAAAAACAAAAGTGAAAGCACTTATTTGTTTAGGAAAAGATAATAAGAAATTAATAGATACATTTGGACAAGAAGTCACAAGTGTTGATACACATGATATGAAACATGCTGTTAAGGAAGCATTTCATCATGCACAGCCAGGAGATATTGTATTACTATCACCGGCTTGTGCGAGTTTTGATTTGTTTACGAATTATATGCATAGGGGTGATTTATTTAAAAGTGAGGTAGCGCAATTAAAATTAAGTATAAACTAATGATAACTGATTTTGCACATATAAAAGAAGGAATAAAAGGTGATAGGTTCTTATGGACCATCATCATCTTATTGTCTTTATGTTCCTTATTGGCTGTGTATAGTGCTTCTATTTCATTGACAAAATACAATTCTGATAATACTTTGTTTTTTTTATTTAAGCATGTTCCATTTATTTTAGGTGGTTTGGTATTAGCATGGATAGTAAGTCAAGTTCAATATTCAGAATTTAGCCGTTTGGCTCCTGTGTTATTAATCATAGCAGTTATTCTATTGGTGTGGGCCATGTTTTTTGGTGTTAATGTGAATCAGGCAAAACGTTGGATTCAAGTTCCATTTTTGGATATAACGTTTCAGGTTTCTGATTTTGCCAAAATTGCATTGATTTGTTATGTGGCAAGGTCCATTTCTGCGAAGCAGGACTATATCAAAAGTTTTAAAACGGCTTTTGTTCCGATTATGTTACCTGTGTTAGTTGTTTGTGGATTGATTGCTCCATCTAATTTTTCGACTTCAGCATTACTTTTTGTATGTTGTATTATGATGTTATTTGTGGGTCGTGTTTCCATAAAGTATATTTTAATATTGGGTTTATTTGGAATACTCATGTTTGCTTTTCTAATTTTTATAGGACAATTTTTACCGGATTCGATAAGAGTTAGTACTTGGATTTCAAGGATTAATGAATTTATTTATGTAGAAGAAGGAGGTTATCAAGTTCAACAAGCTAAAATTGCAATTGCAAGAGGTGGATTATTTGGGCAAGGACCAGGAAATAGTATGTTGAGGAATTTTATTCCATATTCTTATGCTGATTTTATTTATGCTATAATTTGCGAGGAGTGGGGAATTTTATTGGGAGGTATTGGATTAATAGTTATTTATTTAATGTTATTAGGTCATTGTGTAAGTGTAGTTACAAAAACACCTAAAGCATTCGGTGCAATGTTAACTATTGGTATTGGATTTAATATTGTAATGCAAGCTTTTGCTAACATGGGAGTATCATTAGGTGTTGTACCAGTGACAGGATTAACGCTTCCATTTGTCAGTATGGGAGGAACTTCATTATTATTCACGAGCATAGCTTTTGGGATGATCATCAGTGTTAGTAAAAATATAAATGCTTTGAAGTTGGAGCCAGATACTCATGTGGATTTGGATCAAAATGTTTCATCCAATGAAACTATTGATTAGTGGCGGCGGAACCGGTGGGCATGTTTTTCCTGCCATAGCCATTGCGGATGCTTTTAAAGAATTGCATCCTGATGCAGATATTTTATTTGTGGGAGCACAGGGCAAGATGGAAATGAAGGAAGTTCCGAAAGCCGGGTACAAAATTATTGGATTAGATATAGGTGGATTTCAAAGGAAATTTACCGTACAAAATGTAACACTTGTTTATAGATTGATAAAATCTTTGTTACAAGCAAATAGAATATTGAAATCATTTAAACCAGATGTGGTAGTTGGAGTAGGGGGGTATGCAAGTGGTCCGATATTAAGAATGTCAGCATGGAATCATATACCCTTTGTGATTCAAGAACAAAATTCTTATGCCGGAGTTACCAATAAAATTATGGCGTCAAAGGCTAGTCGCATATGTGTGGCTTTTGAACATATGGACCGTTTTTTTGAAAAGAGTAAATTGGTAAACACTGGAAATCCGGTTAGACGAGAATTTATTGTTCCTGTAAATCGGCTAGATGCATTTCAATATTATGGATTAGATCCAAACAAGAAAACGATTTGTGTTTTTGGAGGAAGTCTTGGAGCACGAACTTTAAATGAAGTTATTGCGGAGCAATATGAAATGTTAATGCATCGTGATGATCTTCAAATTTTGTGGCAGGTAGGTCGACAATTTATTGAAGAGTTTGCATTAACACCAATAGCGCAACTAAAGAATGTTAAAATGCTTGCATTCATTGATCGGATGGATTTAGCATATGCAATAGCTGATGTTGCAATAGCTAGAGCGGGTGCATTAACCATTTCTGAATTGGCAGCGACTCATACCGTTGCTGTACTGGTGCCTTCGCCAAATGTTGCTGAAGACCATCAGCGGAAGAATGCTGAGTCCATGATTAGTCAGGGAGCTGCAAGAATGGTTTTGGATAAGGATGCAAAACAGGGTTTGTGGAAGGAAGTGATATCACTATTGGATGATCACCTTTCGCAAGAGAAAATAAAAAATGCTTTAAAGCATTCGGCAAAACCAGAAGCGGCTAAGGAAATTGCTAAGTGTATTGATCAATTGGTGAAGAAAAATTAAGTGATGTTGGATCAATTGAAGAAAATATATTTTTTGGGTATAGGTGGAATTGGAATGAGTGCATTAGCACGTTATTTTAATAAAAGAGGTATTTTTATATATGGATATGATAAGACAGAAACAGTACTAACTAAACAATTGATTTTAGAAGGAATGCAGATACATTATACAGATGACATGACATTGATTCCGACAGATATAGATCTGGTGGTCATGACTCCTGCTATTCCAAAATCAATGAACATATATAAGCATTTTATTAAGTTGGGTACACCTGTCAAAAAGCGATCTCAAGTATTAGGAGAAATAACATCGGTCGTAAAAAATATTGCAGTTGCAGGAACCCATGGTAAAACAACTACAAGTTCTATTTTAGCACATGTATTAATTGGCTCCAAAATTCCAGTTACGGCATTCCTTGGGGGAATTACAAAAAATTATAATAGTAATTACATTGATGTCGGTAACGAATGGATGATTGAAGAAGCTGATGAGTATGACCGATCTTTTTTACAATTGTATCCGAACATAGCCATCATTGGATCTTTAGATGCAGATCATTTAGATATATATGGAAGTCGGGAAAACATGGTAGAAAGCTATGTCGAATTTGCAAGTCAGATACAGGAAGGGGGTTTGCTGTTAATGAGTGATCATATTCAAGTTTCCGATATAGAATTATTTAAATCCAAACTTAATCCATCTGTTCAATTACTTACGTATGGGTTCAAATTGGGCTCGGTTTCTTGTGTCATTTCAAATAATGTTAAGGGTTGGATAAATTTTGATTACCAAGATGATTTAGGAAATCATTTTAAGCAATTGAAATTAAGAATGCCTGGTAATCACAATATTCAAAATGCAACAGCAGCAATTCGTGTAGCGGTAGCTTTAGGTTTAAAAGAACATCAAATCAGAACCGCTTTAAATTCTTTTCTGGGAATTCAAAGGAGATTTGAATGGAAATTTGAAGGACAACATCAGGTGTTGATCGATGATTATGCACATCATCCGGAAGAATTAAAAGCAGCCATTGAGGGAGTACGATCTTGTTATCCAACTCGACATATTACCGGAATTTTCCAACCCCATTTATATTCGCGAACCAAAGATTTTGCTCAAGAATTTGCTCATGTTTTGGATCAATTGGATCGCATTATTTTAGTTGAATTATATCCGGCAAGAGAAGAACCGATTGAAGATATAAGTTCCGCTACTATTTTTGATAAGTGCACCAATCCAAATAAATTTTTGATTCATAAAATAAATTTGGTAGATGAATTAAAAAAAATGGAATTGGATGTATTAATAACCTTAGGGGCAGGTGATTTAGATACATTGATTCCAGACCTAATCAAAATCCTAAAGTAAGATGAATGCACGAGTTAAAATAGGATTGGTTATAGGACTTCATATCATGTCATTATTGATTATTGGGTTAATTTGGATGAATGGTATTCGGGAACAAAGGGTTTTGAAATCGAAAGTTTTAAAAATTCAAATCATAAAACCTTCGGTAGAAAATCAATTGATAACTGAACAAGATATTAAGGAATTAATTTCTGTATTTTATAAAAAGGATTGGCGAAAAATGCCGGTGTTTGCATTACGCGCCACAGAATTGGAGCATTTTCTTGAAATGCAACCAACGGTACATCATGCTGAAGTATATATAGATGCTATGGAAAATCTTCATGTAGATATGTATCAAAGGGATCCCTTATTGAGGATCGTTGAAGCTCAGGGAGCTCAATATTATATTGATGTGGAAGGACGAAAAATTCCCAATTCAAATAGATATTCAGCAAGAGTTCCTGTTGTAACCGGAATACAAAACCCAATGCAAGGAATAGACATTGCAGAGAAAGCCAATTTTGCGTATCGTGCAGTTTTTAATATAGGTACTGAAATAAATGCAGATCCATTTATAAAATCTTTGATTGAACAAATTGATGTATTGCCAAATGCAGAATTTGTTTTGGTTCCAAAAATTGGCAATGAAAAGATATTGGTTGGAGGTAATGAAAATATTTCTGAAAAATTAAATAAACTAAAGTTTTTTTATCAGGAAGGATTGCGATATGAAGGATGGAATGTTTATCAAACTATAGACTTAAAAAATAAAGATCAAGTCGTCTGTCGCAAAAACCAAACTGAATCATAATTGTTAAAATAGCTAAAATTCGTTCTTATGGAAAATCAAATTCATCAAAATTCAGACATCGTAGTTTCATTAGATATTGGAACCACCAAAGTGAGTGTTGTTGTCGGAAGAAAGAACATTCTCAATAAGATTGAAATTCTTGGATTTGGTAAAGTCAATTCTGAAGGTGTCATTCGTGGTGTGGTATCCAATATTGATAAAACTGTTAAAGCAATAAGTGATGCTATTGATCTTGCAGAAAAAATGAGTAAGCAAGAAATTCAAAAAGTTTATGTTGGTATCGCGGGTCAACATATTAAAAGTATCCAGCATCAGGGTGTTTTATATCGCAATAATCCACAGGAAGAAATCAACCAAGAAGATGTGGATAAACTGATTCAGGATATGTATAAAATAGCATTACCTCCTGGAGACCAAATTCTACATGTAATACCACAAGAATTCACTGTAGATGATGAAGAAGGAATTATTGATCCAATTGGTATGTCTGGTTCAAGGTTACAATCTAATTTTCACATCATTACGGGAAATACTTCAGCTGCAAATAATATTTTGAGATGTATTGAGAAGGCAGGATTAACAAGTGAAAAAATGACATTAGAGCCTTTAGCTTCTGCGGAATCTGTATTGTCTAAAGAAGAAAAAGAAGCTGGTGTTGTTATGGTTGATATTGGTGGTGGTACTACCGATGTTACTATTTATAATGAAGGAATCATTCGTTATACTTCCGTAATTCCTATTGGTAGTAACATGATTACAAAGGATATCAAGGCGGGTTGTTCGGTAACTTTAGAGCAAGCAGAAAAATTAAAAGTGAGATTTGGATCCGCGTTGTCTGAAGAAATTGTTGATAATCGAATCATAACCATTCCCGGTCTCATGGGACGAGAGCCTAAAGAAATTTCTGAAAAAAATCTTGCAAGAATTATTCAAGCCCGAGTGGAAGAAATATTTGATTACGTGATGTGGGATATTCACCGAAGTGGATTTGAAAAAAAATTAGTTGCTGGAATTGTTTTGACAGGTGGTGGATCTTTATTGAAGAATATTGATCTGTTAACAGAATATCAAACAGGTTTGGCTGCTAGAATTGGATATCCAACAGAACATTTGTCATCGCATTATATGGATGAAGTTTCGAATCCAATGTTCGCAACGAGTATTGGATTATTATATGAAGGTTTAAGAAATATTAAGCCTAAGATTGCAGCTCCAAAATTTAACAAACTTGATGTATTCAATCTTGATGAATCCATGGAAGAACCTGTGGTGGAAGATGAAAAAGTATATGCAAAAAAGGAAAATTGGTTTGGAAGAACGATCAATAAAGGATATACCTCTGTAAGAGAATTTTTTGAAGCAAGTCCAGATTCAGAATTTTAAAAAAATTTTAGTTATATATAAAAATATTTCATAATTTATTTTTATTTATAATATATAAATGCATATCTTTACGTCACAAACAAATATAAATAATAATTATATGAGTCAACCGTCCATAATAAAAGTCATCGGAGTAGGCGGCGGGGGTACTAACGCAGTAACCCAGATGTTTAATCTTGGGATAAGAGGCGTTGATTTTGCCGTTTGTAATACAGATCAACAAAGTCTAGATATTAGTTCAGTACCAAATAAAATTCAACTAGGTCCATTATTAACTGTTGGAAGAGGAGCTGGAAATAATCCTGAAGTTGGCCGACAGGCTTGCATTGAGTCCATCGAAGAATTGAGAAGATTTCTTGAGCCGGACACTAAAATGTTGTTTATTACTGCGGGAATGGGAGGTGGAACAGGAACAGGTGCTGCCCCAATCATAGCAAAAGTGGCTCGAGAATTAGAAATATTAACTGTTGGAATTGTGACTTTGCCATTTCAATTTGAAGGTCCAAGAAGAGGTCGATTAGCTTTTGAAGGATTGGAACAATTGAAACAGAATGTAGACTCATTAATTGTAGTTTCCAATAATAAGTTGCGCGAGATGTATGGCAACCTTTCGATGTCTACTGCATTCTCTAACGCTGATAATATTTTGGCCACAGCAGCTAAAGGAATAGCTGAAATTATTACAGTTCCGGGTTATATAAACGTGGATTTTGAAGATGTGAATTTTGTAATGAAGGATAGCGGTGTAGCTATTATGGGGAGTGCAATAGCTTCCGGAGAAGATAGAGCTCGCAAGGTCATAGAAAGTGCATTAAATTCTCCTTTGTTAGAAGATAATGATATTCGTGGAGCAAAACATATATTATTAAATATAACTACAGGTAAAGAACCGGAAATTACCATGGATGAGGTTGGTGAAATTACGGAATACATTCAGCAAGAAGCAGGATTCGATACTGACTTAATATGGGGTTCATGTGTTGATGAATCATTAATGGATAATATTAGTGTTACACTTATCGCCACTGGATTTGGACAGGGTTATAAGAAACGTGTCGCAGATGATGTCACTACAAATAAGGTTGTTTTGAATCTGAATGATGATGACCATCCTGCAGTCACAACTTCCGTAGCTGAAGTAGTATCAAATGCTACCACCATTGAATTTGAAAATGATTTTTCAACAGCACCCAAAACTTCTGCACCGGTTATGCAGAATACATTGAGTTTTTATGATACAGATTTTACTCAAAAGAAAGAGGAGCGTCGTAATTCAGATATGGGTTCATTGAATAATGCCAAACCCGCAGTTGTAAGTAAGCCACTTACCGAAGGAAAAAATTTAGCTGATGCAGAAAATACACCTGCCTATGAACGAAAAAATATTCGTTTAGATCGTATTAATGGATCAGCAGAAACTAATATTTCACGTACTCGTATTTTTATGGATGAAGAGAACAAATTGGAAATCCGCGCTGAGAATTCATTTCTCCACGATAACGTTGATTAAAGAAGCTTCGTCTTTTCATATCTTTTCATGAGATTGGTTTATCAGGCCCGGGGTGATTTCCGGGCCTATTTTTTTTATTTTATTCCATTTTCAATTTAATTGATTTATTAGAATTATGCAGTATGTGCTCAATGCTCACACGGTCCTGGGGTCGTAAGAACTAAAATTTATTAATGATGACATTGCATTTGAGTGCTTTGAATTTATTTTAAAAACAATAGCTAACTTGATATGAATGCTCGCCATTAGGCAAATTAACTAAAACTTATTTCAAGTTCTTTTTAAGAATTGCTTTTCTTGCTTGGTTATAATCGATGAAGTAAATCAATTTAAGAGTAAATGCATTGTGTTGAGGACTACTAAATGTGCCTTTAATATTGTCAAAATAATTTTGAGATTTAATCATAGCATTTGATTCCTGATAATGGTTTAAGTTGTTTTTCCAAATAAGATTAAGAAAACTTCCAGGTGCGAATTCCCAGGTATATATACAGTCCAGATTGAAATAATTTTGACTTAGATCTGCGTTCTGTTTGTATTCCGAATCAACATTCAGACTGCCATTTTCATTTAGTTTATAAAAGGAATCGTACCAAATTTTAGACCAGTAATGTCTAGCTCCAAAGGTTTAATTGTTTTTTGGAGTAAAATTGATGGCTAAATAAATGCTATTGTTTAGTGTTTTAGTATGTCTTCTGCCAAAACTTCCATCATTTTTAGTGAAGTTGTATCCAAATTCATTGTTTCCAATTCCTAAATTTGTGCTCAGATTGATATTTATATGACTGTTAACCTTGTAAATAGGACCTATCCCAAATTCGCAATAGGAATTTTTCCATTTTGGAATTTGAAGTAGGTAAATAAAGAAAGTACTTGACATTTTTTTTCTTGGATCTAATTGAAAGTTGATCCCGGCATTATAATTTAATGGATATTTGAATTGTTTGCCTTCCTGGCGAGCTTCAAAGTAATCTATAGACTTAGGTGAAAGATTAAACCAATAATTAAGCGCCATTTGGTTTTTTAGTTTACCCCAAAATCCAGCATTGAAATTTACATTTTGATATGAAAATGGTTCTAATCTGCTGATGTAATTTACGCCTAACCAATAATTGGTTTGTTGAAATATTTTTTTTGGTTCATATTGATTATAGTTGATATTTACATTTTCCTGTAGATAATTATTTTGTTGACTAAAGCCAAGATCAGAAGGATCCCATCGTTTATCTTTGAGGGCTTGACTAATAGACCAAACCCAATTACCACTAATTTTATTTAATGACCAATCAGCTGTGTACCCAGAATATTTTTTTTGATTGGGTGTAAACACATGGCTCATACGGCCCATAGTTGACCATTCATATTTATTTTTTTTATCTTTAAAATTTAATAATAGTGCTGTCACATTTGCATTCCTTTCATTTTGATTCCGCCAAGTAGAAGTATTGATACAACTTATGGATGAATTATTTTTAAGTATTTGATCAATTACGGCTACATTATAGTTTGTTAAAGCGGAGGTTTGAAATGTTCTTATATGATTCGAAATCGTATCTCTAATACGTGCATGGGTTGGTGCAACTATGGCATTAAGTATTCCGATTCCCAGTTTATGATTAGTTCTTCCTGAAAATTTAGTTGCATTGTATAGTTGTGTTTCATTTGGATTGGTTTCTAATTCTTCTGTAGAAGAAAGTGAAGCATAAACATCATTCATTTTATTTGGCTCATTTCCTATTCTTCTACTGTAGAAAATATCTCCTTTATTAAATAAATCGATACCTTCAGTAAAAAAAGGTCTATTTTCTTCATAATATATTTCAAAGGGCGTTGTATTTAATCTTTTGTTATCTGATTTTACCTGACCAAAGTTAGGTATGAGTGTAGCATCTATAGTAAATGATTCATTGAGTCCAACTTTCATATCCAGACCACCTGATATTGATTTGGAATGTTCATTGGTTTTGATTCCTTGATTGGTTTCAGTTTGGTTTTGTTGGTAGTTAGCTGCAAAATAGGGTGATAGTTGGATTCTAATTGGCGGATTTATTTTTTCTAATCCGGTCATGTTGCCCCATTGGTTTACATGGCCATTTATTTTTGGATCTAAGGGAGTCCAGGTATCTGTTTCGCCAAACCTATTGATATATCGTGCACATTGAAGTCCCCAAATTTGTTTTTCTTTTTTTGGAAATCTAAGATTGTAATAAGGTATTTTTAATTCAGCTATCCATCCATCCTCAACAATTTTTACTTTGCTTTCCCACACCCCATTCCAATTAAAATCGCTATAATTATTAAAAATTTTTGAATCAGATTGAACGCCATTTGCTCCAATAATGAACCTTGTTCCGTTTTGATCATCGTTGTAAGTGTCAAAACTTATAGTGAAGTAATCGGAATTTGAGTATTGAACAGCGTCTCTCGAACTCAATTCTTTTCTAATTTTCGATGGGGTATCATATAAATGTGCATAAACATAAATAGCATTGTCATCATAGCAAAGTTTCACTTTGGAATCTAATGAAGCACATTGAAAAGGTTTGGGTTCATATTGTATAAAACTATCCGTTGCAATAGCTGTTTTCCAGATTACATCGTTTTGTGATCCATCAATATGTGGAGCGATGTTAGTGCGTAATATAGCATATTCTTTTGGTGTTTTTACGAATGAATTGTGCGATTGACTATGGCCTATCGTTATAAATACAACGGTTATAAATAAATTAATACCTTTGATTAAATACATGTAGATATCTTTTATGATCTAATTAAAATGATTTATTAAAAAGTGTTTTTGAAACCTAAAGAATCAAATGGAGGTTTGGATCTTTAATGCATATTAATAAATATAATCTATATATTATGCTTGCATTTTATTTGCTGGTGTCCGTATTTAATTTTCCTGACAATCTGACATTGAAACCATCTATGCCATTTATAATTCCGTTAAATGTATATTTGAATTTGGGAGCTATATCATTATTGGAATCTTCAGTAGCTTGTTTCAAGTATCCATTTAATTCTGAAGTATTTAATTTATTTCCATTAATTTTAAATATTTTATTGGATAACTCAAATTGTATGGGTTTGCCAAAATCAATATATCCTCCTTTATTCAAACCTATTATTAGGGCATTCATAAAAGACGGATAGTTGTATTCTATATCATTATTTGAATAAGTTTCATCATTCGTATTTTGATAAATATTTTCAGTTAAGAGTTGCGGTCCATTGAAGCACATCGTAATATTAGTTCCTGGAGTTATTTGGTTTCCAGTAATGTCTTCGTATAGTTTTTTATATTTCTTAAATTCTTTATCTTTTAATCTTTGATTATTAACCAGCATATAATTATGTTGAATGGAGATCGAATTATATTCTGAATGCAACAATTTATCTTTTTTTAATTCTTTACCAATCGAGGTTACCCATTCAGGAGATATATAAGAATTGGTTTGCCCACAAACGGTACCTCGTTCTGTATCAGCGTTTAATTGTAGTAATTTATTTTGGTTATGTTTAATTTTACTCTTAGATTTATCTAATTCTTTTTCAAGTTTTTTTAGTTCAATATTTAATTTCTTAGATTGTTCAAGATCTTTGAGATTTGAAAATTGATTTATATTATGGTTTAGCTCATTTTCAATCCCTTCCAATTCATTTTCCAGACTATTCAATTCATTCTCTGTTCGTTTTATGTCATGGTTATTATTGCGTGATCGTGATAGTTCTGCTGCAAGGTCACTCAAATCTTCAATAGTACTTTTTTGCTCATCAATCATTTCAGTGATTTGATCGGAGGTTAATTGAATTGAGTTAATATTTGGTAAATTAACATCAGCAATTTGGGGTGTAAATATTTTTTTATTGGGATGAATTTCATGTACAA
Source organism: Saprospiraceae bacterium (assembly GCA_044228225.1). GTDB lineage: Bacteria > Bacteroidota > Bacteroidia > Chitinophagales > Saprospiraceae > Vicinibacter. Next base: position 20,587 of record JBGAVH010000001.1, read on the forward strand.
TAGTTCCTTGTTCATCAAATTCATAGAATTGTCCGTCATTAGTAAGTAATTGAAATAGTGAACCATTATTTCTTTTTATATAATTTCCTGGATATTCCCTGGCATGTTCTAAAAACCAATTTGCATTTTTTTCGGAGAGCTTTCGATTATTATGTTCAGTTGAGGATTGAATTTCATTGGTAAATGGGTCATATGAATAAGACAAAGTATTTGAAGGATCCGATGATGTGACATTAACTTCACTATTGTTTTGTTCATTATTTGTTAAAATAATTTGATTGATAATGCCTGAAAATTTTTGAAAATCTTTTTTATCAACCTGAAGACCATTGATATTAAACGAGATTACAAAATTATTTTTGACTTCTAGAATGGCTGTATATAAACGATCAGTAAAGTCATAGATGCCATCTTTAATTTTTCCGGTTATGATAAATGAATCTAGTTCCCCGGCATTATTATAGTATTTGATATAAGTTGAATTGGAATCCAGTGCAATGGTAGATTCAAGTTTTTTAATAGCGCCATACGATTTATTATTATTAAGTTTACTATCGACAAATGAAACACATAAAATAATGGACAGTATGACTCCAAATGAAATAAGTTTATCAGAAATGGTTGTTTTGTGTTGCTTGTGATTTAAAATTCTTTGAACTCTATGAAAGAGTAGACTTCTTTTTTGACCTCCGGCTGACATAGCTATTTGGGGATTTTGTATATAGGTCATTTCTTGAACCCGTACCAAAGATTTTGCATAGGTTAAAGAATTTCCACAAATTTTTACGGCAACATCATCGCAACAATTTTCTCTTTCTATTCTAACTTGAGATGATAACCACCAAACAGCAGGATGAAAATAGAAGATTGCTTCAAGAATCGTTTGTAATATATTGATTAAATAGTCATTTCTAAGTATGTGAGCTATTTCATGTGCAAGAATAGCTTCGACTTCATTAACTTCTAATTTGTTTATGGAGCCAATCGGAAATAGTATGATAGGATTTAAATGGCCGATGACCATGGGGGATCTGACTAATGCAGATTCTACAAATTCTATAGTTTTTGAAAATTTAAGTTTTGTCTTAACCGTGTTAAGTAATTCTGACCAATATTCATCAACAGGAAAATTCATCCTGTGTTTTAAATAATAAACATACGAAATACCACCAAGTAGTCGCATTAAAAAGAGCACCATCCCAAAAAGCCATATCAGAACTATGGTATAAATATTCTGATTGAAATAATTGATGAGTGCCGTTTTATTGAAAAGATTACTTTCATCAACATTTGAAATGGACAATGATGCTTGTTCTGGGGTAATGGTTAATTGGGCTTTGGTTTGTATATCAAATGTATTGGAAATATAGGAAACATTAGGATTTCCATCTGATTGATAATAATAATATAGAAAGGTAGCTATTGAACTTATAATTATAAGTAGAAGACCAACATTTCCTAAGGCATATCGAAATTGTGGTGATTTTTTATTATTTATAATCATAAAAATACCAACAATAAGTGCTATGAGTGTAGCTTGCCATAAAGAATGGATAACCATCCATGCTAATGCATGATTCAAATTGGGGGAAAGAAATTCCAAATAATTTTCCATAAGATTTGATTTTATGATGATGAAGCTTGTTGGTTATCATTTATTGTTTTCAATATTTTGAATCAGGGCCTTGATTTTTTCCAATTCTTCTCGTGTGGTCTTTCCATGGCCCAGAGCCTGGATTACTAATGATGCAGCTGATCCCCGGTATGTTGAATCTAAAAATTCTTCAAGTAGTTGTTTTTGGGTCATACTCTCTGGCATAACGGGAGAATAAATATGACTTCTGTCAATGATCTCACGTTTTAATATCCCTTTATCGAGCATATTTTGCATTATTTTTAAAGTGGTAGTATATCCGACATCGTTTCTGATTTTGTTAAGTTCATCATTTACGAAGCGTACGGTTTGTGATCCGTGTTGCCATAAGACCTGGAGTATTTCAAGTTCAGAAGCTGTAGGAGTGATAAGGCTTTTATTTGATTGATCCATATGTTTTTATACGTCTACGATTATTTTCGTAGCAAAGATAATGGTGGGTTATTCAAAATTCCAAATTTTACTACGATTTTTTTCGTAGGGAGGAATATTTTTTTACAAAGCACCATTTTTCAGGCTATTTCGGAAATCAAGAAGCTATATATGGACATGTAAAACATCAAAAGATTGAATAGTGTAATTGGGTATTGAATGCTCATTTGGTCTAATTGGAAGACTAATTAGAATTTAGTTGAAAATAAATTATATAAATTCTTAGTTTTGAACTCAGTTTTTAATGTTTGACTGTAAGCTATGCGTTTTTATATTGGAATCATTTTATTTTTAAACGGTGCACTAAGTTATGGGCAAGAAATGTCCATGTTGCGTCAATTGGATAGTTTATACTACAGTTCAAAACTAGATAGCTTAGAAAGATTATATGGCACTAATAAGGAAATTCCGCAAGAATATAGACTAGCAGTTCTTGTAAGTTTGTCATTTTATCCTGAACTGATACAAACACCTATAACTTTTAAATATAGAAATATTTCAACGTCAATGAACTCTAGACCACAACTTTTATCGATGATGAGTTTAGATCCCCAAAAGCGAAAATATGTAGTTCGTATCAATAAATTGCACCAAAATGGATTCATTAATTTGAATAAAGTGCCTTTTAATGCCCTAGTAGGATTGATAGGGCATGAGTTAAGTCATATCGTGGATTACGAATCAAAAGCTGATATTGAAATTGTTTTAAGAGCTCTTTCCTATTTAAACATTAGAACTAAGACTATATTTGAGAAAAGCATTGATAAAAAAACAATTCAGCATGGACTTGGATGGTGTTTATTTGATTGGGCTAACTATGTCTTAAATCAATCTGGAGCATCAATGGATTACAAGGCATTCAAAAAACGAGTTTATTTGGAACCTATAGAAATACAAGAAAAGATTTTATATTATTTCCTCACCGCATCCAACACATTGCCACAAGATCACCATTAATTGAATATTCCATGTCAAACAATTTTTTTAACCAACAAAATATTTATATATGGAAACAAAAACAAATTGGCTCGCTATTATAGCTTGTGCTATAGGGGGTATGTTACTCGGATTTTTATTTTATGGAATGTTATTTCAATCTCAATGGATGGCAGGAAATGGCATAACTCAGGATTTGACGACTATGAAAATGATGAAGAACGGAGCAGAAATGTCTGAGGCACCGACACCAATGATCGTTAATACAATAGCAATGCTCGTTTATGCTTTAATCATCAATTGGTTGTTGAACAAGACAGGTTCACATACATTAGTTTCTGGCGCTCAGGTTGGAGCTTCTGTTGGGTTGATCAGTTTAATCGGAATTTTTGTAGGGCATATGTTTTCACAAGCTCCGATGAATTTGTCCATGATTGATGGATCTTATGCTTTTTTATTATTTACTATGATGGGCGCCATATTAGGAGCTTGGCAAAAGAAATAATAGACATTATAAAAATTATTTAAACAGGGATTTACCTTAAAGTCCCTGTTTGTTAATTTTAAAGATAATGAAATCTCATAGACTCAATTCCATTTGGAATATTTGTGAGGCATTTGGGAGGAGTTTATAGTGTGTTAATTGGATGAACTTTTTTAAATAATTTTGCTTATCTTTATTATGTACAAATTATATATTTTTTGCCTATTTATTTTTGGTTATGTCGCGGTGGATGCCCAAACCAAACCTATATCATTAATACCTCCTAAGGGGAAGGCTATTGCAGCATTTGCTGAAGGGTGTTTTTGGTGTAGCGAGCACATCTTTGAATCAGTTGTGGGTGTTGAAAAAGTAATTTCGGGATATGCTGGAGGCACGACAAAGAATCCAACTTATGAACAAGTTTCTGCTGAAAACACTGGTCATGCAGAATCAGTCTTGGTTTATTATGACCCATCAAAGGTAAGTTTTGAATCATTAGTTAATGTGTTTTTTGCTTCCCATGATCCAACAACAAAAGACCAACAAGGGCCCGATCATGGGTCTTCATATCGGTCCATAGCTTTTTATTTTAATACAGATGAAAAATTAACTATAGAAAAAACCATCCGAAATTTAGAGCTTTCGAAAGCCTTTAAGAAAAAAATTGTAACTGAAGTTTTGCCGATAAAAGTATTTTATCAAGCAGAAGAATACCATCAGGATTACATCGAACATAATCCTGAAAATCCTTATGTATCAAGTGTTTCTATACCAAGATTTGAACTATTTAAAAAAAAATATAAAGGAAAACTTAAGAAATAATGAAAACTGTTCATTTTTTTAATTTTTAATTTCAATTGTTTTAAACTTTCGAATTTCAAATAAGTCTATTGCTTGTACCAAATAAAATAATATAGTATGAAAAATTTCTTTGTTTTATGTTTTGTATTAATTACCGGAATCAATTTCCAAATTTCTGCTCAAGAATCTGAAATGGAAGTTCCAGGTGATCATTTTGATCTTAATGGAGCACTTGAACTATTCAAAAAATCCGAATCTCCTGAAAGCTTCGAAAAAGCATTAAATACAGAGGGAAATTTTGTGAATAACCTCGACTTGAATGGAGATGGGGACATTGATTACATCCAGGTCGTTGAGAAAATGGATGGAGATATTCATGTTTTAGTCTTGCAAGTTGCTGTTAGTGAATCAGAATCTCAGGACATTGCAGTTATAGAAATTGAAAAGGATGGAAAGGAATCAGCAACCGTTCAAATAGTAGGAGACGAAGATATTTATGGCACTCAATCAATAGTTGAACCCTATGATGATGCGTTTTATAATCCTGATACAAAACAGTATGAACCAAAACAATCGTCTTCAGAACCAGCTGTTGTCAATGTTTGGTTATGGCCATCTGTTAGATATATTTATGCCCCAAGCTACAGACCATGGATATCACCCTTTAGATGGCGAGTTTATCCATCATATTGGAGACCATGGAGACCTCACCCAATTTTATTTTTCCGCACACATAGACCTGTTTATGTTGGTTTTAGAATAGCTCCTGTTCACCGAGTTGTTAGGGCACATCGAGTATATGTTCCTGTTAGAAGACATTCAGTAGTTGTACATACCAAGTACAGAACTAATGTTGAACATAGAAGAACGCACACCACTGTTAAAACATCTAAAAAAACAACTAAGGTAGAAAGAGGCCATGGTAAAACTACAGTAACTACAACAAAGAAAACTAGAACAACAAAAAGAAGATAAAGGGATATGATCACCTAAAAAAAACTGCATCGTGAATTCATGATGCAGTTTTTTTTTATTAAATAAAAACTAATTTAAGATCAATAGGAAATTCTCAACGTTGCATAAACATTTCGTCCAGCTCCATTGATACCAGATGCAAATGTGCGATATTGGGTATCCAGGATATTATTCACACCTAATTGTATTTTTAAATATTGATTCACAATATATTGAGTTCCGATATTAAAAACTATAAAAGCTGGTGTTCCATCTTTAGTAGCATATTGCAGATTATCTTCACCTAACAAATTGTAATTCGTTAATTTTTTCCAACCATTGTAAAGCGTTGTAAAATTAGCAGCAAATTTGTTAATCGAATAATCTAAGCCTAAAGTACCAATAAATGGGGCAACGTGATCCAATGGATAATCAGTACTATCCGTTTTTATTCGTCCAAAGGTATAATCCAAGCCAAGGTTAAATGTCATATTTTCGGAAAGAGGATATTTCAAATGAGTATTAATTCCGTAAATATAAGCTTCTGATTTATTTTGTGGCGATACAACCTGAGATAAGGTATTGTTATATATTATGGAATCTTGGCCATTGTATTTAAATTGGTCAACAATAATAGCATCATAAATCATGGTATGATAAAGTACAGTTTCCCAATTCAATCCACTTGGAGTTGTTTTTGTGATACTGAAATCGGTAGTAATCGTTTTTTCTGGTTTTAAGTTTTCATTCGGCACAATGATACGACCAGGGGTTGATTCAAAAATCTTACTTAAATCATCAATATTTGGAACTCTGAATCCTGTATTCACATATAAACTCATTCTCCAATTTTGATTGACTTGGTGTATAATGCCAATATTTCCAGAATAAACCGGTGTACTTTGATTAATTTCTTTAAATGGAAATTTAAAAAATGTGGTATCATTTAGACTGGAAGATAATTTATTGTACCCACATCTAATGCCATCATTTATACTTAATCGATCTGAAATTTTCGCAGTATGACTAACATAAATGGCTCCATTAAAAAGATTGTTTGTCCCATCCGGATATCTCGTATCCAGAGGTATAGTAGTTAGTGTTTTGATATTGTCCTGATGAGCAGTAGATTTTAATGTATTATATTGAATATCCACCCCAAAACGTAAGTCATGTTTAGTAAATTTATTATCAAAATCTAAATTCCAACCAAAAACATTGACCTTTTCTATTCTATGATTGAGTTTGTCACTACCAAAATTTCGATTGTGTCGGCTTTCTTCGATGTTTTGTGCACTTAAATTAGAAGTGACTTGTTGAAGCCATTTTCTATTCGGATTAAGATATTTGTAAGTATAAACGCCCAACATTCTTAATTGAGGACCATAATACCATTCAGAACTATTTAATCCACCACCTTTTGGATCTGTTAATCGATCATACCTGGGAACATCACCACTATTAGAATATTGAACATTGAGTAAATGGATGTTATTATTGTTTTGTTGAAATTTAACCTTAGCTAACAAATCTAATTGTTCGTAACCACTAAATTTTTGAAGATATTTATCATCGTTTACAAGTAAAGTATCCCTATTACTTATTCTTGCAGCATAGTAGGGTCTTAAACCGATTGGATTTTTATAAAATGGATTCGCATTTTTACCACTTTTCAAATCATCAAACTGACTATAAGTTCCGGATAACAGAATCCCTAATTTTTTAAAACCAATTTGGGCATCAAGATGTGTTGTTTTTTCATTGTTTACAGATCCATATCTTAAATAAGCGTTCCCAAGTAATGATGTTTTTTCACCGTCTGAAAGTTGAGGAGTTTTAGTGAAAAAATGGATTGCTCCACCCAAAGCATCACTTCCATAAATTGTGGACGCTGGTCCATAAGCGACTTCTACTCGTTCCAACATGTTAGGATCTAAAGTAATAATATTTTGTAAATGACCAGCTCTATAAATGATATTATTGAGCCTAACCCCATCTACTACTAGTAACACACGACTGGCTTCAAATCCTCTTAGAACCGGACTTCCTCCGCCTTGTTGACTTTTTTGAACATGGATGCCTTGAGATGAAATAAGATCTGCACTTGAAGCTGCATTTATTTTTTCAATATTTTTTTTGGTTAAAATGGTAAATTGTTGTGCAACCTGACTTTTGTTTTGTGCTTCTTTATTTGCAGAAATGATAACTTCTTCCAAATTTAATGAATCTAATTCGGATTGCGCAAAAATCATAGAATTGTTAATAAAGAATAATAAAATCAATAAGATTTTATTGATATGTTTATATTTCATGTTTAAATTATTTTAAATGATAATAATAATAGCCCATCCCATTCGGGATCGGTATTCAGTTTTTAATAATAAAATTCAACATGAAAATTTTGGCGGCGGGACACTAATGTTTTGTGTTATTTGGTATTTGGGGTATAGAAAACAAAAATTTTTAGAATTAATAAAGGATATTTCAAACTGGGTTTTTATTGATAACAAAATACCCTCATAAGAAAATTTGGAAAAACTATAAATATTTGAAATGGGTAATGTTTCATTCGGTTTCCAGCAGGTACTTAACCAATCTTCAATAGAATGATTGATATGGTCTTCTTTTTCATCCTGAACACACCAGACAACCAATATATCACATGATGATTCAGAATAAATGACATCGTACATTTTATTTTTAAATCTGAACTCTTTTTGTTTTTTCCATTGTATGTTTTTGTGGATTTCAGAGATCGTAAATTTTAGTACCTGTATGTTTTTGTGTGCTGTAAACGAATGCAAGGATTTGAATTGGGATTTTTGATGATATATTTTCTTGATGTGAAGTAAATTCAACCCAATAAAATTCGTATTTAAAATTAAGAAGCAGCATATTATACCTATGGTTATAAGTATAGTATGGTTTTTAATACCTTGCATTTATGCTTAATTTTTACAAAAATACATAAAATTGACTTTTATCCTTAATTAGTTTTGACAGCATCGATTTCATGATTCACTTGAATATCTTAAAGTAAATATTGATACGTACCTTTGCCAATAAAGTTAAATCATAATTTATGAATAAATCAAGATTGGAAGCCTTTAGCGATGGGGTATTAGCCATTATCATAACCATTATGGTTCTGGAAATGAAAGTGCCCCACGGCAGTGATTGGGATCAATTAAAAGAATTGATTCCTGTGGGTATAAGTTACTTAATCAGTTTTACCTGTGTCGGTATCTATTGGGGGAATCACCACCATTTGTTGCATACGATACGAAAAGTCAATTCAAAAATTATATTGGCCAATCTTCATTTATTATTTTGGTTGTCTTTAATTCCATTTGCTTCGGGATGGATGGGTGAGAATCACTTTGCTCCTAATCCTGTTGCGCTTTATGCGATTGTATTTTGTATGTGTGGAATAGCTTATGCCATTTTGCAAAAAATTATATTTAATACTGTAAATGACGAATCTGAATTGAAGCAAGCGCTGGAAAAGCAGAAAGGGAAAGTACTTTTTTCTACGATTTGTTCTTTTTCAGCAGTTATTGTAGCTTATCTCAATCCTTTTGTTTCATTGTTTCTTGTTTTAGCCCAATCTGTAATTTGGTTGATACCAGATAAAAACATTGAAAGAGCATTATCTGATTAAACTACAAATTTTCAATTAACGATTTGGATTCTTAGAAATGTCAATCATATTCAGTGTTAGTTTTTGGATTGATGATATCAATAATTAATTCGAGATTGAATTAATAGCATTTGTTGGATTTTTTTTGGGGGGAAGTTTGTAAATATTTCAATTGATTTATAAATCATTTATAATTAACATAATATAAAATTCAATGCTGTTCTTTGTTAAGTAAACTGTATTTTAATTCATTTAATTTACGAATCTGGATACCTTTGTGATTTAATCATTGAATATGTCTAATAGCGCAATCGCAGCACAGAAATTAAATGTAAAGTATTCTGAAACAATCATATTGAAAGATCTTCATTTTGATATCCAAATGAATGATTGGATTGACCTTATAGGAGCGAACAACACTGGAAAGAGTACACTATTGAATGCATTTTATGGGCTTCATAATGATATTCAAGGTTTGCTTCATGTTCAGGATTATAGTCTGAATCCAATAAGTGTTAGCAATTTATCTGAATTAAGAAGAAAGTGCAGTTTTATAAGTACTCATATTCCTTTAATGGAACATAAAACCATTAGAGCTAATTTAGCCCTTGCCTTATCAGCGGCAAATAAAATTAGAGATCTAAACAGTGATGCACTCATAGAACAAATGTTAGAAAAACTTGGTTTAAAGACACTTATTAAGGTTGAGGTCTCTAGATTATCTTCTAGTCAGAAATTATTGGTAAAGATCTGCCGTGCTTTATTGAATAAGCCAAGATTACTAATGGTAGATGAGTCCTTCTTAGGATTTGATTCGGAGCATTATTTAATGGCTATGCAGTTGATTCATGAGTATTATACCAGGGAAAATCTTACGGTAATAATGGCAAATGTTGATGCCCATACCTATCATGTGGAACAAAAAAGAGTTTTTTTATTGGAACATCAACAAGTCAGGGAACTAACCGTTTAATCCTTGGCATAGACCATTTCAAAATTGAATATATTTGCACAAAAAATAAGTCAGAATGTTTGAAAATTTAAGTGAAAAGTTAGAATTAGCCTTCAAAGGGCTCAAAGGCGAGGGCACTTTGACTGAACTCAACGTAGCAGAATCAATTAAGGAAATCAGAAGAGCGCTTGTAGGTGCGGACGTAAATTACAAAATAGCTAAGGAATTTACAGATAAAATAAAGGAAAAGGCACTTGGTTCAAAAAATGTGTTGAAGTCAGTCAAACCTGGGGAACTCATGGTGAAGATCGTCCTTGATGAGTTGGTTGACTTAATGGGCGGACAGGCTGAAGGACTAAATCTTAATGCAAATCCGGCGGTCATTTTAGTATCCGGCCTTCAAGGCTCAGGTAAAACGACTTTTTCAGGTAAACTTGCTTTGTTTCTAAAGACTAAAAAAAATAAAAAAGTTCTTTTAACAGCATGTGACGTGTATCGGCCTGCTGCAATAGATCAATTAACGGTAATTGCAGAACAGGTTGGAGTAGAGATATTTAAAGATATTGAAAGTAAAGATCCGGTCGATATTTCGCTTCGAGCAATAGCTTACGCTAAAGAGCATAAACTGGATTTAGTAATCATTGATACCGCAGGTAGAACAGCTGTGGATGAAGAAATGATGTCTGAAATTGAACGAATTAAAAACACCATAAAACCAACTGAGACCCTCTTTGTTGTGGACTCAATGACCGGGCAAGATGCTGTAAACACGGCACTTGCATTTAATGAAAGAATCAATTATGATGGGGTCGTTTTGACTAAAATGGATGGAGATTCAAGAGGTGGTGCCGCGCTTTCAATAAAATATACCATTGGCAAACCCATCAAATTTGTGTCCGAAGGTGAGAAAATGGAAACCCTCGACATATTCTATCCGGATCGTATGGCTCAACGAATTCTTGGAATGGGTGATATTGTTTCCTTGGTTGAAAAAGCTCAAGAACAATTTGACGAGAAAGAGGCTAAAAAAATTGAAAGCAAGATCCGCCAGAATAAATTTGATTTTAATGACTTTTTAGTACAGTTGAATCAAATAAAAAAAATGGGAGATATCAAGAGCATACTTGGTATGATGCCTGGAGTGGGTAAAATGGTAAAAGACATAGATATAGATGACAAAGCATTCAAAAAAGTCGAAGCTATTATACAATCCATGACACCCAAGGAACGTGGAAATCCAGAACTCCTCAACATGGCACGTAAAACCAGAATCGCCAATGGTTGTGGTCGTACCATTCATGAGGTCAATGCATTTATCAAACAGTTTGACGAAATGCGAAAAATGATGCTTATGATGAGTAAGGGTCAGAATATGGGTAATATGATGAAGCAGATGCAGAATATGCGGAAGTAGTAGTTTTTGAGAATTAGACTAATGTCGCATATTTTTATTAAATATTTGTATTTTATTGTTATTCAATATGTTGGAATCATATTTTTGATATTGTAGGTGGTTGTATGGTATCAAGTATCCACACATTAGCACGAAGTATAACTAAATTTAGTTTCGGTTTCCATATTGAAAGGTATGAGTGTAAATTCATATTTAGAAGGTGGAATTTTACGTTGGATAGGCCATCAACATTCATTACATTCATTGATTTGGATTCAAAAGAATTTACTTAGGAATTACAAAAAAAGATCACTAATCATTTCTTTTTTTCTAGTATCTTTATAACAAATTCACTAGAATGAAAAAAATCATTTTTAATTTAATATTGTTGATTTTTGTTTCGAATCATTTAGCGGCTCAACTACCGGATGGTAGTCCTGCTCCTGATTTTGCAATAACAGATATTAATGGTAATGGTTATAGCCTCTATGCAGCGATGTCAGGTGGAAAATCAGCTTGTATTGATTTTTTTGCAACCTGGTGCGGACCTTGTTGGTCCTTCCATAGCAGTCACGTATTAAGAGATGTCCAAACTAACTTAGGATATACGACATCAGTTGTTATGATGGAAGCTGATTTTGCTACAAATACACCTTGTTTCTATGGACCAACTGGATGTACAGGTAGGGGAACTCAAGGAAATTGGGTTTCTGGAGTTAATTATCCACAAGCCGATCTTGGTCCAGGTAATGGTGAGACTGTTGCTTATGAGTATAATGTTACTTATTACCCTACTTTATACGTTATTTCGCCCGATTTCAGGACATGGGAAATAGGGGATCGGTCTTATCAAAATTATTACAATTGGATAATAAACAGTTTTACATTAAATGCCACAGGTTCGGTAACCCATTCCCCATGTGGAGATGATGGTAAAGTAATTTTAAACGTAACTGGTGGATTTGGCTCATTAAAATATAAATGGAGCAATGGTGCTGTTACCAAGGATCTTATTAATATTCCCGGAGGAACTTATTCAGTAACTGTAACGGATCTTAATGGGTATTTTGAGTCATATGGTCCTTGGACTGTAAATGGCCCAAATAAAAGGGTTGACATTGTTAGCCAAAGTATCACTCACGTCAAATGTTTTGGAGAAGCTACAGGTAAAATTGTAATTGGGGTAAATTATGGAACCCCAGGGTATACCTACAATTGGAGTAATGGAAATAACACAAATAGTTTATCTAATCTATTTGCCGGAAATTATTCAGTGACGGTGACAGATGCAAGTTCTTGTACAGTGGTTAAAACTTATATTATCACTGAGCCAAGTTTATTAACCGCCAAATTTTCAACTTTTAATGAAACTTGTGATGGACAAAATGGCTATATCGCAACATCTGCCACAGGAGGAGTCCCTCCATACAGTTATGATCGAGGCAATGGCAAACAATCCAATGCTGTTTTTTCTAAATTAAAACAAGGCACGTATACGGTAACCGTTACAGATAAAAATAATTGTTCACTAAGTCAGACTTTATACATTAATGGTACACATAAACCAGTGGTTAAACCAGGAGTTTCGACTCCATTAATTTGTGGTAGAGACACGATCTTTTTTGATGCATCGATTGGGTCCTCTTCAGGAAATGAATTCATTTATACCTGGACTACCCGAAATGGTGCGATTATAGGAGATTTCAATTCTACGGCAATTAAAGTTGCAAAACCAGGGACTTATATTTTAAAAATAGAAAATACGGTGGATCATTGTGAAAACTCAGATTCAGTAATCGTCAAAGATCTCCGCAAATATCCTGATGTAATAGCTACAGGAGATGGTCATGTTAATTGTTATGAGCCTGATAAATTGTTGGAAGGTAAAACAAATTCCTTAGCGATTAAATATTATTGGACCAAGCTGAATGATACTTTTATTGATACCTCAAAAAACATCAAAGTTTTGCATCAGGGAAGTTATGTATTTAATGTTAAAGATACCATCAATCAATGTATCTCTAAAGATACGGTAGTTGTTACTGAAAACAAGGTATACCCTAAAGTAATATTAAATAAGAGCAATGACATTAATTGTAAATATGATGAAGTGACTATCGATGCAAGTCAATCAGATCAAGGTCCTGATTTCAATGTAGAATGGACCCGTGAGGATGGATCCATAATAGCTGGTCTTAAAGATTTGACCTTCAAACTTAAAGAAGCAGCATTTAGAACTTTGAATATTCAAAATAAAATCAATGGTTGTATCACATCCAAAGAAGTGGAGATAATTGAAGATCGAATACACCCGTTAGCAGAAGCTGGAAGTTCTAAAGATTTAAGTTGTATTACCAAGACTTTAAATTTGGATGGGACTGTTTCATCACAAGGATCTCAATATAATTACTTTTGGAAAACCATTAACGGTAATATTTTGAATGGCACTAACACGCTCAAACCTTTAATTAATCAAGCTGGAAATTACATTTTAAACGTAAAGAATACGGATAATGATTGTGAATCACAGGACAGTATTAAAGTACAGGAGCAAACACAACCCAGGGCCCAATTTACTTTTATTAAAAATAATTTTGAATTGAATTTTATGGATGCATCCCAAGGGATTGCAACATCCTGGAATTGGAGTTTTGGTGATGGAACGACTAGTATAGAACAACATCCGATACATTTATATTCGAAGGAAGGAGAATATGCAGTTTGTTTGGAAATAGCTAATGAATGTGGAATCAACAAAAGTTGTCAAAATGTAGTGTTGACTAATTCTGCGGTGCTTTCATTATCATCGTGGGAAGTCAGACAAGTAAGTTGTAATGGTTATCAGGATGGACAAATTAAATTGAATGTAGAGGGTGGAACAAAACCGTACAGTTATTTATGGAACACCGGAGCGAACACAGCAGTGATTAGTAATTTGAAAAAAGGAAATTATTCTGTAACTATTAAAGATGCACTTGGAAGTCAAATCAATAAAGGATTTTCTATAGATGAACCGAGTGCTATCCTATTAGCCAATCAAAAGATAAGTCATACTATATCAGGTAGTGCAACCGGAAGTATAGAAATTAATATTACGGGAGGATATGCACCATATCGCTACGAATGGAATACGGGTGCAACTACATCAACGATTCAGGATTTAGCTGCCGGAACATATTTTGTTAAAGTACTTGATGCCAATTTATGTGAAAAGAATTTTGGCCCATTCGAGGTAAATGAAGTGACCAGTACAAAGTCAGCCGAACTATTTTCAAAATTTGATATCAAACCTAATCCGGTAAATCAAAACGGAATCATTTCAGTGCATTTGAATTCAAAACAGGATCTTAAGATTAAATTGTATAATGCAAATGGCAGATTGATTCATTCTGATCATAAATACGGGGATGTCATTCATTATTCAATGTCTTTTGACAACTATGAACCCGGAATTTATTTTGTAGTTATTCAAAGCGGAGGCTACCAGATGACTCGTAAATGGGTCGTCCAATAAGATTATTGGTTCTACGACTTAATTTTTTATATTTTTTGGTTGAACTATGCAGCTTTTTATCATTTATTGAAGTAGTATAAAAAGTTACATATAAAATTAGTATTTATATATTTTTCACATATATTTGCATTGGATTCACCACTATAACTTTTCTAAAGCCTTAATAATGAAGTATTTACTATTTCTATTCTATTTTATTAATATTAGTGGAATTCTTGGAGCCCCTAACGATTTTACATTTACCTGTCCCGGAGATATAACTATTAGTTGTACAGATAATTATTCTGATTTGACACAGTATGGGAAGGCATACACCATATTAAATGGTGAAAAAAAATGGGTTCATGATTGCAAAATAGTTTACAATATAAATGATTGCGGAGTTGGAACGATAACCCGCACTTGGGGCGTTGAAGATCCCGAATGGCATTGGTTAACCTGTACCCAGGTAATCACTTTGTCAAATGCCAACGCATTTGGTTATGCAGATATAACATGGCCTTTGGATATTACTATTGAAAGTTGTAATCCTGCCGAGGACCTAAAAAAATTAGCAAGACCTTATGATAAACCTACCTGGAAGACGAATAAGTGCAGTAAACCAATAGCTGGATATACCGATGCAAAATTTACTGTTAATGAAGGATGTATGAAAATTATTCGTACTTGGAAAATTCTGGATTGGTGCGTCTACGATCCTTATAAATATCCTACTCGCGGAATATTTTCAGCTGTCCAGGTTATCAAATTAATTACCACAGATACATCTGCAAAAATAATTTGTAAAAATAATATAACAGTAAATGCAACCAAAGAATGTGATGGAGCCTATGTACAAATAGACACAGCTGCTTTTGTATCTGCTTGTAATATACCATACCGTATTTATAACACCTCTTTATATTCAGATCAGAAAGGAAATAATGCCAGTGGATTCTATCCTAATGGTAAAACAACATTTTATTATATAGCAGAGTATGGTTGTGGTACAGAAATAAAATGTGAAGTTACCATTCAGGTAAATAATAAATTACAACCAACTCCTTATTGTCTTACAGGTGTGATTGTGGATTTAATGCCTATAGATTCAGATAACAACGGCACTGTAGATGCTGGAATGGTGGACGTTTGGGCTTCTGACTTGAATAAGGGAAGTTTTCATAAATGTCCAAAACAAAAGTTGCGTTTTTCCTTCTCTTCAGATCCTAATGACCGATTTAGAACATTCACTTGTGATGATTTAGGATTAAATGACATAGAAATGTGGGTTACTGATTCTTTGGGAAATCAGGATTTCTGTAAAACTACAATTACCATACAAAATAATGGTGCTCAGATTCCTGATTGTAAAAGGAAGGATAGTCTCATTTCTAAAAGATATCAGTTGTCCTGTATTTTAACAGGTGAATGGGATAAAAAAAGAGTCACCCAAGTTAAAATAGGCGCCACCGATATGGTCAATCAATGGACCGGTGAGTCAATTAGATCATCACAAGATGAGTTTGCATTTATTGATTTAAGAAATGATCATCCATATAGCCTTCATATTGAAACTCTAAATGCAAATATTATTGGATTAGATGCAAAAGATATCAATACACTTGAGAAATTAATAGCTGGAACTTTGACTATCACAAATCCTTATAGATTATTAGCAGCAGATGTGAATCATGATCGAGTTGTTAATATTGAAGATATTCTCTTACTCAAAAAGATTGTGACTGGTCAATTAGCATCTGGCGAAACATATCATCATTATTACACTTTGCCATTGGATTATATCTTTAAAAATCCATTGCAACCTTGGGATGAGGTAAGTCAATTGAATATGACGATTGAACCTCATCAGGATCACTTTATGCAAAAAAATTACTTATTGGTTAAAACTGGGGATGTAGATCAATTTTCTGTAATTAAGAAAAAAACAAAAACAGAAGGAATATCATCCAATCTTTTGAATTCGATTTTTAATTACGAAGCGACCGCGAGTCAATTAGAAATGAGTTTACAATATCTTCCTGAAAGCCAAATGATAAAACTTGAAATTCCTTATCAAGTTAATATCCAAAACATTGAAATTTATAATTTAAATGGTCAACAAATTTATCATTGGACAGTTGATGAAGGTGCGTTAAATTCAGGTGCATACTATAAAACTGTTCAAGCCTCTATTAGTGGAATTTACATTTACAGAATATCAGGAAATGAATTTGTACATCAAGGAAAAATATTTATTGGAAACTAAAACTTTCAATCAAAATATTTAGGGATATTGATGAATTACAATTAGCGTAAGAACTTTTTTTATACGATACTTCTTTACATGATTTTTGTTTTTGTAATCAGAAATACTTCAAGTGTTTTAAGTTAAGCCGTACTCACCTTACGCATGTTAAGTGATTAGATTGCTAAACCAAAGTTTTCTAAATCATGAACACTTTTAGGATTTACAAAGAAAGTTTTTTGTGAAAAATCGTAAAAGGATAAGCTATTCCTTTTTATTGTAAAATAGTTCTTTTGCTTTATTAAATCCGGCCTCTCCTAATTTTATGCCAAGTAACCGACCTGGTATATCATCTGCAGGTGGATGGATTCCACCCCAAATTCTTGATAAACTGCATTGATCTGATGCATCTCTATAAGTGGCCCATTGTAAAGTTAAATTAACACTAGGGCCATCCTCAAATACTAAAAATTCATTTTTCTTTATAACAAATTCAGACATACCTCCGGGGAAAAATGGATCTCCGGTAAAATATGTTAATATCTCCGCAGCAGTTCTTGAGAATATGGAATGCCCTGATATATATGCCGCAAAAGGTGGTGTTACAAATGTAGGTCGTTGGTAGGGTACCCAGTTTTCTGCCAATACCCAATCTGTTCCGGCTTGTTGGGTTTTAGGATTGGTAATGAATTTGCCACCTTTCCAGGAATATAATTTTACTTTACCCACATTTTCATTATTTATACCTGCAAGAGAATCTCCAATTTGAACAAGTTCTGCAATTCCTGGAATGAGTTTTAATCCAGCGACATGGTAATTAGGTAGTTTTGGATCTGAAGATTGTCCCAGCGTACCAAGTTTGCGAATAGCAGAAATGGGTCTAACATAATCGTAATAACCCTTTATACTCCAGGCAGTAATGGCAGCATCATGCATACTGCCACCTAGTGTAAAATAACCTTTGATATCCCATTCCAAATCATTAAGAGTGGGCCCTTTACCACCAAATTTCTTTTTGGTCTTAGGATGATCTGACACATAATTGAACACAGTATACCAATGACCGGGAGGCGTTTCGGAATCTGGACCGTCTGCCCAAAACTCTGCCAATGCTCTGGTATAATCTCCTCTTGGAACAATTTGGGGGACATAAGGTCGTTTTGTTTTTGGATTTTTAGAATATCCTTTTCCCGGATCACCACCTTCTTTAAAATTATAAAAATCAGGATAATCTTCTTGTTTGAGTGGGTAAGATTTAATATTGCCTCTGCTAGCAGGTGAAATATCCCATTTTACGCTATCTTTTGGATCCAGGTGACCTGACCATGATGCCACTAATTCAAAATTCCATATAAAAGCTTCTGAAGATGGCGTCATCTTGTTGGTATCTAAATAGGGCGGGGGACCTGGATTATCATAAATAAAATATACAAAACCGTCGCGAGATAAAGTTTTTCTGTCGCTTGATTTTAATGCAAATGGTAATACTCGCCCCCATTCAGCACTTAAAAAAGGTGGTGTAGTTCCAGTCATTACATTCCCGTTCTGGTCAATGAAGAGATCCAGTGTCAAAGGTTGCCAGCGATTAGGGTTTATTATGGTTGGATTACCGGAATGGGCAACCACCATTGGGGGATTAATGGGTTGATACAATGGATTTGCATGTTTAGCTGATTCATTCGAACCGTCTTGCAAGCCATAGTCTATTACACATTGTCCAATATAATTACCGAGGGCAGCAGCTGATCCTGTGGAATAATCGATTGATGTAAACGTGGTATCGTAACCTAATTGGTTAAACAGTTTATTAAATTGAATTTTTGTAATATTATTATAATTAGGTGAGCCTTTATATCTATGATGTAATACTCTATAAGCAGCGTAACTAATTGCTTCATTTGTTGCTTTATTAACATTTGACGGCTTTGGAAACCCTTTAAAGGGGCATTTAAAATCATTTAGTGTTTTACCCAGAAGATATGTATCCGCATCAGGATTAAACACTGCCCATGCATCGTACATGGCTAATGAAACATGCCACAAATTGCGTGCTTGAACAGTTGGTCTTCCAAAATCTTTTCGTATTGCAGTTAATTGTGCTTCATTCCACATTCTTGCAACTGAATGCTGGGCTATTATTCCTTGAATACAGAATAACGAAAACAAGACAGCATATAATAATTTTTTTGAATAGGAATTGGACATGATATTAATCTTTTATTATATTTGATCATTAATATTTATAAGATACGACAATTGCCGAAGGTACAAAGATTTTCAAATCAACATATTACTGAAAGCATTTTTTAGGTAATTATTAGATTAATCTAAAAAGTGTTCGTCTTATTTCATGTTATAAAATTGTTGTTTTGTGATTTGAATCTAATAGTCATGGATAAATATTATTAAAATTTAGTTGCTGCAGAATTTCTGTTGAATAACGGTTTATATATGACAAAAAATAGCGATTTATTTAAATATGTAGTCCATTTTATTTTGTGGAAGATTTACTTCAGTGAAGAATTTGAGCACAGTTTGGATGTTAAGCACAATTTAATTCTATGATACAAAATAACTAGATTTTGAAATTTTTTCATATCTAATAATTAAAGAATTTAGAATTACCATAAGGCATGTTGGTTGCATAAATCCAGATGGTTGTGCAAATGGTTATATCATAAATGAAAAACTTGCAATATTTAAAACCATTTTTCAAGGTAAAGTACCTGTTATAAATTTTGATTATTCAATTAATATCTTATGTCCTTAAAATTTAAATTTATTTTTTTTATATTTTTAACATGTGTTTTATTTTGTTTATCATATTGTAGTTTAAAAAAGGTTGCTAATAAAACTGAATTGATAAACATATGTGATTTAAAAATTCAAGATATACCTAACCCAAAGGATAATTTTTTTGAACAAACAGGTAATCATTATAAGTTCTCCGGATATTTGTATTATTTAATACATACCTTGTATGGAATTCAAATTAAGTGTATGGATGAAAATTTAGATAAAGGGCCTATTTCATTATCATTTACTGCGAATCATTGCTATTCTAGATCTGAATTAATTTCTAAATTAGAACAAGCATTATTTGAGACCTACCATATAAAAATATTAAAGGAATGGTATTGGGTCGAAAATCTTAATTTCATAATTCAAGACACCAATAAACTTTATAAAAATGCTTTAGTAGATTTAAAGAATCCTTTTAAATTAAAACCTAAATTTCACAAAAGTGAAGATTGGATGAATCAATTATGTGACGGGAGACGACCAATTTGGAATTCAGAAATATTAAGTGTATTAATTGCTGCTCAAAGACAGTACGATCCTTGGGAATCACTTTATTTTGACACCACAATGATAAATGGTCATCGCATCATAAAAAATCGATATGAAAAAATAATTCAATACAAGTCTCATAACAATGAAGTATTGAAATATGAAACGAGTATAACTTATGACTCCCTTTTTGCATCTAGAAATACACTTTACTGTACAGGAATTCCCCTTGGGATTGTTGGTGATTTTAAACAATTAAAAACCTTTATGTCTCATGAATTGGGAATATGGGTTGAGTCAACTTATGAGAAGACGTTAAAGTGCGAAATCAGGTATGTTGACTAAGTAATGAATGTTAGTAATAAATATTTTTCTAAAGTGAGTTCCGCTATAAAATTAAATTCAATTTCTAGCGACGATGACTTTTTGTTTTTATCCTAAGATAATTTTTCTTTAATGATTCGAAGTGCCAGTTCGAGTTGTGAACTCATAGTCAGATTCGAATTATCGATAAGAATAGCATCAGAGGCTTGTTTCAAAGGACTATCTGCTCTGGTCGAATCGATATGATCCCTATGAATTAAGTTATCCATGATTTCTTCCAGATTTACTATGTTTCCTTTCTGGATCAATTCTTCTTGTCTTCGTTTAGCACGAATATATGGATCAGCGGTAATAAATAATTTAACATCTGCATTGGGGAATACTACAGTACCGATATCCCGGCCATCCATGACCAGTGATTGGTGATTAGCCATTTGCCGCTGCAAGTCAACCATTTTGGATCTAACTTCAGAAATCGCAGAAATTTCACTTACCCATCTGGATACATGCAAGCTTCGAATGTCATCAGTCACATCTTGATTATTTAAATAAACCTGAATAGGTAAGGTTGATGACAATTGGATATTTATATATTCTAATTGTTGAATAACTTGATCTTTATCCTCGGGATTAATATGATGTTGAAGGCAATGCAATGTAATAGCTCTATACATAGCACCGCTATCTACATAGAGTATATGTAAGGCTTTTGAAATATCTTTGGCCAAGGTGCTTTTACCACAAGATGAATAACCATCTATAGCAATAACAACATGTTTCTTAGAATCCAAAGCTGATGAATTGTTTTTTTGTTAAAAAAAAATCCCAATGGAATCATACCAATGGGATTTTATCATATTTTTAATTGGATGAATTTTTTAATATTCGTCTTCATTAAATAAGAAATCATCTTTTCTAGGAAAATCCGGCCAAATATCTTCCATAGATTCATATATTTCTTCTTCATCTTCCATCTCTTGAAGATTTTCAATAACTTCAATGGGTGATCCACTCCGAATCGCATAATCGATTAACTCATCGCGAGTTGCCGGCCATGGTGCTTCCTCCAAATGATGTGCTAATTCTAACGTCCAATACATATGCTCTTAAAATTTATTTTGATTAAATAATACTATCACTAAATACAAATAATACAAAAAAGTTCCAATAATTAAATTAAATAATTAACATGGCGTCTCCATAACTATAGAAACGGTATTTCTCTTTAATGGCCATTTCATAAGCATCCATGAGTAATTCATACCCGGCATAAGCTGACGCCATAATCAATAAACTTGACTTAGGTAAATGAAAATTAGTTACCATCATATTTGCGATTGAAAAATCATAGGGTGGATAAATAAATAAATTAGTCCATCCTTCAGTAGGTTTTAAATATTTAGAGGCAGTAACAGAAGATTCAATGGTACGCATAGTGGTAGTGCCTATAGCTATAACATTTTTACCAGCATCTTTGGTTTTATTAACCAAATCAGCCGTTTTCTCATCTATTCTAAAATATTCAGCTTCCATTTTATGTTTGGAAAGGTCTTCTACATCAATGGATCTGAAGGTCCCCATACCTACGTGCATGGTCACCTCTGCAAAATTTACGCCTTTGATTTCAAGCATCTTGTAAAGCTCACGGCTAAAGTGAAGACCTGCGGTAGGAGCAGCCACGGCGCCAACTTCTTTGGCGAATACCGTTTGGTATCGTTCCGTATCACTGGCTTCAGTAGGACGTGTTATATATTTAGGTAGTGGGGTCTGGCCCAAACTGCGGATAATGCTTTGGAATGATGCTTCATCGCCATCATGTAAGAATCTAATGGTTCGACCTCTGGAGGTTGTATTATCAACTACCTCAGCTACCAATACTTCTTTATTGTTTTTATCAAAGAAATAAAGTTTATTACCCACTCTGATTTTACGAGCCGGATCAACTAAAACATCCCATAATCCAACTGCTTTATTCAATTCACGGAGTAAAAAAACTTCTATTTTGGCACCTGTTTTTTCCTTTCGGCCATACATCCGGGCTGGAAAAACCTTAGTATTGTTAATAATCATGGCATCGCCATCATTAACATAGTCTATAATATCTTTAAATATTCGGTGTTCTATTTTTCCGGTTTGACGATTAACAACCATCAACCTTGATTCAGAACGCTCTGGTGCTGGATATTGTGCGATTAGGTTTTTTGGTAAGTTATAAACGAATTGTGATAATTTTGTGCGCATGTATTAGTTCTTCTTAAGATTTTTGCAAAAGTAATCAATTGAACACCCCAAATGCAAGTACTTTTGAAGCTATTTCAGTTAATATTGTGGAAATGTTATTTATCTAATTTTGTTGTGTGTATTAGCACTTAAATTTGTAAAACGGTGTAAAATCTCAAGGCATGTCAATAATCAGGCATATATTGAGGTGAATTAATAAAGTATTGTGGTATTTTTTAGAATTTTATCAGAAAGCTTACATCAAGCCAAACAACAGCTTGTAGGTAATAAACTAAGAAGTTTTTTAACTTTATTGGGTATTACTATTGGAATATTTTGTGTCATTGCGGTATTATCTGCTGTTGACTCTTTGGAAAACAACATTCTTGAGAGTTTTGAAAAATTGGGCAATGACGTATTATATATTGATAAAATGTCCTGGCAGGAGGATCCCGGAAAAAATTATTGGAAATACTTATCGCGACCAAATCCCAGTATTCAGGATTTAACGACCATCCAGAAAAAATCCAAATTAGCTGCATATGCCTCTTTATCGGTCTTTGCACCCGGTAGGATAATTAAAGCAGGAAATAATTATGTAGAAGGAGCATACGTTTCAGGAATTACTGAGGATTATAACCAAGTCATTAAGTTAGATTTTGAGGAGGGTCGATATTTTTCAAATCATGAATTTTTTATAGGGGGCAATCAAGTTATTTTGGGAAATAAATTAGCAACTTCTCTATTTCCTAATCATGATGGAGTAGGAAAGGAGGTAAAGATATTCGGACAATATTTCTCAATTGCAGGCATATTAAAGGAAGAGGGTAAGTCATTAATCAATATTATGCCAATGGATGAAGCGGTTTTCTTCCCATGGAATACTATGCGTAAACTCATCAGCATTAATCAAAATTCGACTTGGGGGACTATGCTGAATGTCAAAGCAAAACGAGGTGCTGATCTTGAAGAAATGCGTTATGAATTGGCCAGTATACTTCGGCCTTCAAGAGGTTTAAAGCCAAAGGATAATGATAATTTTGCTATTAACCAATTGACCATGTTAACCAACATCGTATCCAGTGTCTTTGGTGTAGTTAATGTAGCCGGTTTTATCATAGGCTTATTTGCTATGTTGGTTGGTGCTTTCGGTGTTGCCAATATTATGTTTGTTTCGGTAAAAGAGCGTACCCCATTAATCGGTATTAAGATGGCGATAGGCGCCAAACGTTATTATATACTATTAGAATACTTATTGGAGGCTATTATTCTTTGTATAATAGGTGGGATCGCAGGACTACTGTTGGTATGGCTTATACTCACATTAGTGACCCAACTCATGGATTTCGAAATGTTTATGTCTATAGGAAATGTGATGCTCGGACTATTACTTTCAGTTATTATTGGAATAATAGCAGGAATAGTACCGGCATATCATGCATCAAACATGGATCCAGTAGAAGCAATGCGTAAATAAATTAAAGTCTTATTTTTTGACCTTAGCTACTATCGCTGCGAATACAGTTGGATGGTGTAAAGCTAGATCAGCTAATACTTTACGATTTAAGTTGATATTGTTTTTGTGTAACATATCAATGAATCTTGAATAACTTAAATCATGAGTCCTTACTGCTGCATTTATTCTCGCAATCCACAAGCGTCTGAAGGCACGTTTTTTCTGACGTCTATGAACAAATGCATACTTCATAGCACGCTCAAGGGCGTTTTTAGCTACAGTATAAACTTTAGAACGACCGCTAAAATAACCTCTTGCGGCTTTGAGGATTTTTTTTCTTCTTTGTCTGGATGCTACTGCATTTACTGAACGAGGCATATTGTGGTTTGTTTATGAACTAAAGGGTCTCCAATAAAAAGGGAGCACTTAACCTCTAGAACGGATGAAACAATGATTAAAATATTCCTAATAAGGCTTTCAACCGAGCTTGCTCTGATGGATGTGCCACGGTGCTAGTTCGATTACGGCGTTTAGCTTTTTTGCTTTTATTACGCATTAAGTGAGAGGTATTAGCTTGAAAAGTCTTGACTTTTCCAGTTCCTGTCAACTTCATTCTCTTTTTTGCCCCTGAATGGGTTTTTACCTTTGGCATGGCTTTATTTTTATAAGGGCGCAAAGATAATTAATCTTTTACACACTTTTGCATATTCATTTATGTTTTTGCAGTACCTTTTTTTGCAGTAAGGATTACATACATCCTTTTCCCTTCCAATCTAGGAAGTTCTTCGGCGGAACCATAAGGTTCTAATTCTTTCATAAAGCGCAGTAAAATCAACTCTCCACGGTCTTTGAAGACTATAGCACGACCTTTAAATTGCACATAAGCTTTAATTTTAGCGCCTTCTTCAAGGAATTTGATCCCATGTTTTACTTTGAATTCAAAATCATGGTCATCTGTATTTGGGCCAAAACGTATTTCTTTTATAACGACTTTAGCCGTTTTCGCTTTGATTTCTTTCTCTTTCTTACGTTTTAAGTAAAGAAATTTGTTAAAATCTGTTATTTTGCAGACCGGAGGATCGGATTTAGCTGTTATTTCTACTAAGTCCATACCCAAATCGAAAGCCCACTTTATAGCGGTTTGGGTATCAACGATACCTGCTTCAACGGGTTTTCCAACTAAAGTACTAATTTCATCAAAATTATCACCAACGAGTCTTATAGAGTGGTTACGGATTTGATCATTAATTCGAAACTGGCTTCTTAATTCGTCCAGGTAGGATGGTTTTTTTCTAATATTCAAATTATGGTTTTTATTATTAACGCCTGCAAATTTAATCGCTATGTCGCATAAATCTAAAAAAGATTTCTAAGATTTTTTCGCAGTACCAACTTTAGTTGCCAGAATGATGTTGATTCCGTCTTTAGATTCGTTCATTATAGCTTTCAACTTACTTCCAGCTGGTGGATTTTCCTGTAAGATAAATTCAGCTAATGGATCTTCTAAATATTTTTGAACCGCACGGTGTAAAGGGCGAGCTCCAAATTGTGGATCAAAACCTTTATCAGCTAAGAAATCAACAGCGTCATCATTGAGAATTAACTCAAACCCCATTTGATCAATTCTTTTCAAAAGTGAGGTTACTACAATTTGGATAATTTGTAGCATATCTTTCTTCTCAAGACTATTAAACACCAGGACATCATCTATTCGATTGAGAAATTCAGGTGAAAAAGTTTTCTTGAGGGCATTTTGGATAACACCTTTAGCATGATCATCGGCATGTTCCAATCTCGTTTGAGTAGCAAAACCTACACCCTGACCAAAATCTTTAAGTTGACGGGCTCCGATATTGGAGGTCATGATAATGATCGTATTTTTAAAATCTACTTTTCGTCCTAAACCATCCGTTAACAATCCTTCATCCAAAACCTGTAAAAGGATATTATATACGTCTGGATGTGCTTTCTCAATTTCATCCAAGAGTATGACAGCATATGGCTTACGTCTAACTTTCTCGGTCAATTGTCCACCTTCTTCGTAGCCAACATATCCCGGAGGGGCGCCAATTAAACGAGATACCGTGAATTTTTCCATATATTCACTCATATCCAATCGAACTAAAGCATCTTCAGAATCAAACAAGAATCTTGACAAAGCTTTAGCCATTTCTGTTTTTCCTACACCTGTAGGCCCCAGGAATATAAATGAACCAATGGGCTTTTTAGGGTCTTTTAATCCAACCCGATTCCGTTGAATAGCCTTAGTTATTTTAGATATAATTTCATCCTGACCGATGATCGATTTTTTGAGTTGGTCACCCATATTGACCAATTTAATACTCTCGCTTTGGGCTACTTTTTTAACTGGAATACCCGTCATCATGGCTACAACTTCTGCAATATCTTCTTCATTAACAGGGAAGCGGGTAGACTTAGCTTCATCATCCCACTCTTGCTTAGCCTGTTCCAGTTTCTTTTGAAGTTTAGATTCAATATCCCGTAGATCGGCTGCTTTTTCATATTGCTGGCTTTTTACCGCGATATTTTTTTGCTCCTTGATACTATCTATCTGTGCTTCAATTTCTTCTATATGTTTGGGAACATGGATATTTTTTAAATGGACTCTTGCACCAACTTCATCCAATACATCTATGGCTTTATCCGGTAAAAATCGATCAGAAATATATCGGTCACTCAATTTTACACAAGCTTTTATAGCCTCATCAGAATACGTAACAGAATGAAATTCCTCGTATTTTGACTTGATATTGTGTAGAATCTGATAGGCTTCCTCCACACTTGGTGGGTTGATCATGACTTTTTGAAATCTTCGATCTAAGGCACCATCTTTCTCTATATGCTGTCTGTATTCATCTAATGTAGAGGCTCCAATACACTGCAATTCACCTCTGGCTAATGCGGGTTTGAAAATATTTGAAGCATCCAAGGAACCTGTTGCGCCACCGGCACCAATGATGGTATGAATTTCATCAATAAACAAAATCACGTCACGTGATTTTTCTAATTCATTCATGATGGCTTTTATTCGTTCTTCGAATTGTCCTCTATACTTGGTTCCTGCTACAAGTGCAGCCAAATCCAACATAACAATTCGTTTATTGAATAGGGTCCTTGAGACTTTTTTCAGCATGATTCTTAAGGCTAATCCCTCAACAATAGCTGTTTTTCCTACTCCTGGTTCACCAATTAAAATGGGATTATTTTTCTTTCTCCTGCTCAATATCTGGGAAACCCGCTCAATTTCTTCTTCCCGCCCGATAATTGGGTCTAATTTTCCTTCTTCTGCAAGGCGGGTGACATCACGACCATAATTATCCAAAACAGGCGTGGTAGACTTGGTATTCGGCTTTTTAGAATACGTTGAACTTGAGCTTTGTTCTTCATCGAAAGATTCAGAATCACTGGACGATGATGTGATTTCAGGGATGTCTTCAATATTGGAGTGTTGTGAGATATAATCTAACTCAGATCTATATGCTTCATAATCTACATGAAATTGATCCAAAATCACACAAGCCAGATTATCATGATGTTTTAAAATAGACAATAGAAGATGTTCAGGATATATTTCATCCTCCTTGCTTATTTTAGCTTCAAGATAAGTGAATTTTAATACCTTTTCTGCCTGTTTATTCAGGGGAAGATTTCCAACCTGAAAAGCGGCTTCTTCACCTTTTTTAACCGGAATGGCCTCTTCGATGCGTTCTTTTAATAGATTTAAGTCAATCTTAAGTGATTTTAACACTGAAATGGCTACAGTATCTTTTTCAGCAATCATGCCTAAAAGTATATGTTCAGTACCGATATAATCGTGGCCCAAGCGCAATGCTTCTTCGCGGCTATTGGACAACACTTTTTTGACTTTTTGAGAAAACCTTTTATTCATTTTTAAATTTAGAAGGGTTCGTAATAATAATTTTTTTTATCCAATAAAGTTCAAAAAACTTAATCAAACTCAAAGTCTTTAATGGCAAAGTTTAACAATAAAGAACATTTTGATACTATTAGTTCAAAGAATCGCTTTAAAGTTTATTACTTTTGCTTTCCCAAAATTAATACTTTTTTGGTTTTTGGAAACAAAATAGTTAGTAAATTAATAAATAAATAACTAATTAGTAATATTTTAAATATTTGATTTAGAAATATATTTCATGAAATATCAGATAGACAAACAAGAACGCTACTCCATTTTTAGCTTGGAAGAGGCCAATTTAAACTCGATTATTGCCCCACAATTGAAATCTGAGTTTGTTTTCTTTAGAAATGAGGGTGTAAGAAATCTTATTTTCGATTTAAAGGATGTCGATTATATTGATTCAAGCGGATTGAGTTCAATATTAACAGCCAATCGTATTTGGAAAGATTATGGTGCGTTTGTACTGGTTAATATGAATAGTGAAAGTGTAAAAAAACTAATAGAAATTTCTAAATTAGACAGTATACTTACTATAATTCCCACCATTGAAGAAGCCGTAGAATACGTTCACATGGAAGATTTAGAACGGGAATTAAATGAGGAAGAAGAATAGTAGGACTTTTGAATTATTAATTTTGGGGAGTAGTTCTGCAATGCCCTCAGCAGACAGATTTCCAAGTGCTCAAGTACTTAATATTCAAGAAGAATTATTCCTTATCGATTGTGGTGAGGCTACACAAAACAGATTGTTCGAGCACAGAACCCACTGGAACAGAATAACGTATATATTGATTTCTCACATGCATGGCGATCATGTTTTTGGATTGCCGGGCTTAATAACAACCTTCTGCCATTTAGGAAGGCAAGAACCTTTAATATTGGTCGGGCCTGAGGGATTGGAAGAATTTCTGAATGCTTCTATACAATATAGTCATTCACATTTGACTTTTGAAATTAAGTATATTAAAGTCAATCATTTGAACTCCGAGTGTATTTTTGATGATGGAGAATTGGTCATACAAACCATCCCATTATACCATCGTGTTCCGACAATAGGTTATCTCTTCAAAGTAAATATGATAACCCGGAAACTTAATTTGGATAAAATGGAGTCGTTATCGATCCCTGTACATGAATTCAAAAAAATTACTCAAGGAGAAGATATTGAAGATAAGGAAGGTACTGTATACCATGCTGAAGATTTATCAACTGTTGAATCCTGGCATTGTTCCTATGCCTATTGTAGTGATACAAAATACAATGAAGCAATAATACCCTTGATAGATCAAGTAGATGTTCTGTATCATGAGACAACCTACTTAAATGAATTGGCTGATAAAGCTGAAGCTACCGGACATGCTACGGCTTATCAAGCTGCAACATTAGCGTTGAAAGCTCGTGTTGGAGCCTTGGTGACGGGTCATTATTCATCAAGATATAAATCATTGTATCCATTATTGGAAGAATGCAAATCCATTTTCGAGAACACCATACTTGGAAGGGAAGGATTAAAAATTGATATTGCTGAACTAAAAAAAACATCCAAATTAAAAACTTGAAATAAGTTCTGGTCAATCAGATAATTCATAATTTTTTGTTATATATGAAACCAAAGAAGCAAGTAAAAAGTGAATTCATTCAGCAAACCCATACAAGTGTTCAATCCTCATTCATTGATTCAAAAAACTATTGGTGGTTTGTTGGAATTACTTTATTATTAACTGCTGTAGCTTATTATCCAAATCTATTTGCTGATTTTGTGACCTGGGACGATGGAGATTATGTCATGGATAATGAGATCATTCGAAATTTTGATCATTTTAGTAAGTTTTTTACAACATCCATTCAAGGTAATTATCACCCGATCACCATGATCAGTTTAGCTATTAATTATGCTATTTCAGGAGATGATGCATCCTCATATCATTTATTCAATATCATATTTCATTTGATCAATGTAGTTTTAGTATTTAAATTCATTTGTTTACTCACTAAGGATAATTATTTCATAGCTTTTTTTACAGCATTGTTTTTTGGAATTCACCCAATGCATGTTGAATCTGTGGCATGGGTATCCGAACGAAAAGATGTATTGTATACACTTTTTTTCTTATTGGGGTTAATGAGTTATATTAAATTATTGGATACAGGAAATAAAAAATATTATTGGATTACTTTTCTTTGGTTTATTCTTTCATTGGCATCAAAGCCTGCTGCTATTATTTTCCCTGTTGCTTTATTTACTTTAGATTATATAAAAAGCAGAACATGGTCTATGAAATGGATTTATGAAAAAATTCCATTTTTCCTATGCGCCGCATTCATGGTTTATTTGACCTTGCATGCTCAAAAAACTGCAGGTGCTACGGACACTTCGAATTACTTCAATATTGGTAAACGAATATTATTTGCATCGTACGGACATATGATGTATATAGTTAAAATGATTTGGCCTTTTAATTTAGCTACATTTTACCCCTTTCCACCAATCAATGAGAACTTATCGAAAATTTATTTTTTTGCGCCATTTTTTTCATTAGGTATAGCTTATTTGTGTTGGAAGGGATGGAAGGAAAATAGATCTTTTAGTTTTGGAATTTTATTTTTTACAGTTAATCTATTGTTGGTGTTGCAATTTTTTATTGTTGGTAGTGCTATCATTGCCGATCGATATACCTATATACCATACATCGGATTATTTTTTAGTATAGGGTGGTGGTTGGATGACAGATGGGTTCAAAAGCAAAAGATTCTGCTTATAGGTATTATGCTCATTGCCATTTTCTTTACATATCTAAGTAATCAACAAGTTAGGACATGGAATAATACAGCAGCTCTATGGGACGGAGCTATTAAAAATTATCCCAGTGCAAAAGCATATACCAATAGAGCCTATATTCATCAGTTAAAAGGTGAATATGATAAAGCTTTATTGTATTATGACAAGTCTATTAAGTATAATGTAACAGATCCGGAAGTCTACGCCAATAAAGGTTCTATATATTATGCACAGGACAAAGACAGTCTGGCATTGTATGAATACAATCGGGCTCTGGCCATCAATCCCAATCATTTAGAATCCTTAAATGGACGTGGATCTGTATATGGTAAATTCAATAAATCAGATTTAGCCATTGCGGATTTTAGTCTTGCTATTACTAAAGATTCTACCTATCAATTGAGCTATAAAAACAGAGCAGCTGCATACGTTTTAATAAAGCGATATGATGATGCGATTAATGACTACAAAAAATTTCTTGAAATGAATCCTGAGGATATAGAAGCCATGGTAAATATGGGCGCTGTATATTTAAATAAAGGAGACATAACTTCTTCAGTAGATATGTGTAAAAAAGCCATACAAAAAGATCCAAAATTCATTAAGGCTTATATCAATATTGGAGGGGCTTATTCTAATGCTAAGGATTACCCGAATGCACTATTGTATTTAAACAAAGCATTTGAATTAGATTCTACAAATGAAGAGAATTTAAAGTTCTTAAGTTTAACCTATGTGAGTATGGGGAATATGAATAAAGCACTTTCATATTATGCCATTTCACAAAGGAATAATAAGGTAAAGTAAACCTTAAAAAGAATCTTTTTTTTAAATAAATTTTGAAACAATCAATAAGAATAAATAAACTAAGATTTTATAACTTAATGATTGAATTTTTAGTTAAATCACGTCCATTTCTTACGGATAATACATAACTTCCAGGAGGCCAATTTTTTGTTTCTATCTTTAAAATATAATTAGACTTTTCCATTTGAATAGAACCAGAGGTATATATTTTTCCGGTAATATCAGTGCATTGGTAGGTCAGCATTTCAGGATTAGTTGTAGCAATTTGAGCATAAAACAAATCTGTACATGGATTCGGTGAAATTGACGTTTGAATGTTTTCGTGATCTGCAATTTCATTTACTTGAGTAAGGTTCAATTTCTCTGCAGAGAAGCGAATTTCAGCAAGACCAAAACATGAATCTCTTCCAAAATTAGAAACAGCAGTTAGTAAAATAAATTTAGCATCCGGAATGGTTACATTCAACCAGTCCATTCCTTCATAACGATTTGTTCCGGTAGCTTTTTCTAAGTCAAGGATGCCTATGGTTTTCCAAACAATACTGTCTTTGGAATAGTCTACTTTAACTTCTTTTATACCCCAATCCAAATGAGATGGATCATTTGAATTCCAAATTTTTAGCTTATCTATTTTGTAGCGATTGCCAAGGTCATATAACAACCAATGACCTGCAGTATTACTTGGATTGGGTGATGTTTTTGAATGACAAGACACCCATCCATCAAACCAATTGGTAGAATGTCGGTCAGGATAACATTGAGCAGAAAGAAGGTATGAGCTCATCATTAAGATGGAAATATAAATTAATTTCATGGCTATCGATTTTTATATTTTAAGAAAACCCAAAGGGGCTTTACCTGAATTAATGTTGTAAAAATTACTTAGATTAGGAAGTACATAGGAAATATCTGAAGGCTTGACGCCCATCCACAAAGCGAGTTCACCAAAATATTGGTCCACAGAAGTTGTAGGAATGACTACACCATCGTAAATATTTAAATCACTTTCCAAGTCCAAGGCCGGGTAGTCACCAAAAATTCTGGAACCATTTATATCACCACCAATGATGAATGAATTTCCGCCCCATGCATGATCTGTTCCATTACCATTGGATGTAAGCGATCTACCAAATTCTGAAATACTAAATGTCGCAACTTGTTTGCTTAAATTGAGTTCTTCCATGGCTGCATAAAATTCAACCAAACCATCATTAACAATATTAAACATGTCCACTTGGTTTTGGAGTACTTCATCATGATGATCCCAACCATAAAAATTGACATAAAATACCTGTCGTTTGAATCCCAATTGTTCGTGAACAGAAATCGTACGTGCGATCATATTTAAAGACTTAGAAAAATCATTATCGCTAAACGTTGTTTTGATTTCTGGACCATTTTCTAATGCGCCCTGAAACAGTAGATTTCCATCCCGAGCGTTACGAACTACATCTACATAGGTTTTTTGAAAGACATCCAAATATTGATGATCCAAAAGACTATCTATCGCTTTTGTTTTAGCAATATTTACAATATCATACATATTATCCGGTCTGTATCCATTGATGCCGATACTTCCTTGAGTTGGATCCAAAACATATTCTACGATTTCTTTTCCAGTTTCCAACAAATTGCTACCTGATAAGGAAATATTCATAGAAATATCTTTAGACTTATTCATATCCTGAATTAAATCTCCCATACGTCCAACCCAACCCACATTACCTCTGGATTGAGGGATACCTGTTTGCCAACTCATCCCCTGATCTGAATGGGATAAAAGTCCTAATGGTAATTTTGCTTTATTATCATATATGGCGGTTTTATTGGTATGTTCCAATAGCGTACCGACATTGGAAATAAATGCTGCATTACCTTTATTGAACATACTTTGCAAACCACTTAATGATGGGTGCAATCCAAATTCACGGCCAGGTGTATTTAAAGTGTTTAATTTTAGTAATTCGTTTTTAGGAATAGCCAGATTGGCTCTTGTTTTACTATAGGTTTTGTATTCTTCTGTGCTGGTAGGTACCAACATATTGAAGGAATCATTTCCCCCTGATAGATTAATGCACACAAGGGCTTTATATGACGGATCTAATGCACTATTGGATGCACATAAAGCATTGATCGCTTGTAAGTTGATAAAAGAATTATAGAATGTGGTATATCCTAAGGCAGCGCAACTCATCTGCCCAATAAATTTTCTACGTGAATTTGATTTTGGATTCATGTTCATTTTATTTAAATATGGCATAATCAGGTGAAATCATAATGAGATATAATGCAAGTCTAACTCGATCTTCACGATAATCTCCTCCGGTTAAAGTAGTCATTGAATTTTTAATAATAGATCGGGTGCGATCGCTTAAATTACCATGAGTAAATAGAACGTCCAGGCGATTAACCAAAGCTTCAGGATCTCTGGCCAATGCTTCTAATTCAGTAGTTACTAAAGTCGTATAAGGATCATCTCTTTCCCAGGAATAAAACACGTAACTATACAAGGCCCAATTATTGACTTGATTAATAAATCCAATACTGGTTCTTGAATTGTGTATTTGAAATTCAGGTCCAACTAAATTTTGATCTCCGATCGGGCCGTTAGGTTTATAAAAAGGAGAAAAGAAATTAAAGACTGTTGGAGACGCAAATGGAAGTTGACCTGCATTATCTAAAAATTCATAACCGGTATTCCAAAACCTACCATAGTATTGCTCCAGTTCATTCGCTGAGGCAAACTGACTGTAACGCAATATAGGCTCTCTTAACTGACCATTTTTTGGGTCACTCAACCAATCACAATCCCGAGCTTCAGGATCTAATAATATGGCTTTAATTACAGCTGCCATATTACCGCGTACATTTTTTCCATCATTATTAAAAATGCGACTTACACGAGCAACATAAGCAGGAGTAGGATTTGATTTGATCAATCTTTGAATCAATTGTTTGCAAATAAAAGGACCTACGTTTGGATGATTGAATAAATTATCGATAGCCATTTCAATGTCGGCCATCCCATTTTGACGTGCAGGAGTTACAAAACCATTTAATAAATATTTTGATCCCGGCTCATGATATTCATCGAACATTCTCATTGGTTTTGTAAGATCCCCTAAATAAATATCTACTCCGAATTGGGCTGTGTCTATCCATCTGTTGGTCATTATAGCCGAGAAGGAAAGACCGGTAAATATTTTTGCAAATTCTTTGATATCATTTTGGTCGTATGTCGGAATTTGATTACCAAGTGAATCTAACTTGTAAGTTCCATCAATATTTAATTCATAAAGACCAATGGAAAATAACTGCATGATTTCACGTGCATAATTTTCATCGGGATGAATATTTTCTTCTTCATTGGATTTTGGATTGTTCAAATGACTTAAATAAGAACCCATAGCAGGATGCAGTGTAACTTCTCTAAGTAAATTTCTAAAATTTCCAAATGAATTCCGGGTTAATACATCGTAATAATTGGCTAATCCTACAGCATAACTACCAATGTCTGCATTAATAGATATTATAAATAACTCGCTCAAAGCAAAAGCCACACGCTGTCTGAGTTTATCCTGATTGGTCATATTGAGATTCCACCAGGCATATTGGAACTGATTCCAATACAGGCCAGGTTGATTGGTTGAATCACCTCCATTTAAATAATACCAATCCAGAACTTCCTTGTATACCTTGTCAAGTTCAACGGACATGTACCTTGGATTTATTTTGAATTGTTCTTCAATCCAGGCATCTTTACTCATTAAAGAAGTTCGCTGAATTTCTTGGAGGTTTGCGCCCAACGTTGCTTGGCAGAGGAATCGACTCGCATCAAACAGGTCATAATTGAGACCTGAACCATTTAATGTATTTCGAGAACTAGCGCTATCTTTCCAAAATAATGGATGCCAATGATCACTGGAAGAAACTTTAACATTTGCAGCATTATTTCCGCCAAGGATTACTTTCTGGCTATAAGATGGATTGCCAAATAATATCAGGAGAAATGAAATCCCAAATAGATATTTAACCATATGATTTCAATTTTTAAAAGGTACGATGCTCAAAAATAGGAATACTTTTAACAAGTGGGATATTAATTATTGCAATTTATAAAAATTCAGGGAAGACCCTGATAAAGTGTAGGCGAATAAATATCAGTGAAAACCCTTAGATTTATTTTTAAATAACAGAATTAATTAAAGGCAATTAAAAATATATTTCATTTTTTTATTAAGCTAGTCATGTCTATGGCTTTACTTCTTTCGTACAGTCAGCATTTAGTGCAAAATGTAATTGACAGTAGATATACTGTTAATTAATTTAGACAATGAAGTAATTGTCAAAATATTTTCATTTAAAAAAAAAAGATTTCAATCTTTCTTTTAAAAGCAAAATTATTTTAGCCCGCATTATATAAGTAAATTTCATAAATATTTAATAATCAATATACTATCAGAATTCTTAGATCTAATCAAAATGGAAAATCGGTTGAAAAATTAGTTAGGTGGTTTGATATTACTCTAAAATATTAATTTTCGTTTTAATTAACAACTCTTTGTTCTTTTTTCATGAAAAAAAAGAACCAAAAATTCTAGGCTGTAAGGCCTAAGCCTAAAATGATTCCATGAATCCTAAATTCAAAAAACTCGCCTTTGGCATACATTCTTTTACTTGGCCTTTCGCTTGCTCAGCTCGCATTCCTTTTCTTTTTTTTGCAGTGTGTTGAGCTCATACAGTTTTGAATTTTTAACGGTTTCATTACATCATTTTTTAACGGCTTATTCCTTAAGGCCGATCCAAATTTCTATGTTTGCTTAATATTAAATATTTCTTGGTTATTTGAATTGTTCTCGCTTCAAATTTTAGTTGCTTATTGTCGTCTATGATTTGACTTCTTTCGTGCCATCTGCGTGTAGTGCAAATCTTCCTGCATTTCTATCATGAACTTGATCGCCTTTTTTCCAAGGCCAGCCACCGAATTGGGTCTTATGATAATCTTCGAAGGCCTGATTGATTTCTTCTTTGGTATTCATAACAAATGGACCGTATTGAATGACGGGTTCATTGATGGGTCTGCCTTGTAAAATTAACAATCGGCCTTGCGTATTTCCATTGTGGATCATAATATCAAAATCTGCATGGACTTCAACTGCTTGATATTTTGAAATTATTGTGTCGGAGATATTTATTTCCTGGCCTTCGTAATAGTAAAGTGTTCTGTTTATTCCAGGTGAAGCTTTAGGAATGGTCCATTGAGCCCCGGGTTCAAGTTTTATATTCCAAATGGCAACTTCATTATTTGGGTCAGCAGCCCACGAATTGGGTGGTGGGGTAGGTGCTTTATATTGATCCAGATGTCCAGCCATGACTTCAACTTTTATTTGTTTGCCATTTTGGTCTGTAATCATATACTTTGGAATGGTGTCGCTCCATAACATTTTGAAATGGGCATCCACCATCTTATTTTTTTTAGGAAGGTTCAACCATATTTGGAATAATTCCATATGGTTTTCTTTGTCTTTATGAATTAATGGAAACATTTCAGAATGTTGAACTCCTTTACCTGCAGTCATCCATTGAACATCACCATGGCCATATCTTCCAGCAGCACCTAATGAATCGGCATGATCAACTATACCTTCTCTTACAATAGTGATGGTTTCAAAACCCCGATGAGGATGTTCTGGGAATCCCGGAACAGTTTTGCCATGGTACATTCTCCAACCATCTTTAATGATAAAATCATCACCCAAAGGTCTGTCATCGATAGGAGTAGCCGGACCCATAACATCATTTCCTTTTGGAAATTTATCTTCATGATGAACGCAAAACAAAAATGGATCTTGAGTGTCCCATTGAAATCCTAATGGTTTGATGTTTTTGATTGGATTTTTTTTGTTTTCGTTTGGATTGGGTTCATTCATATCTTTCATTGCTTTTATGATTCCAATTGCAGGTAATGTTATTAAACTAGTTAAACCGATTGCCCATTTACTAAAAAAATGTCTTCTGTTGATATTGCTTTTCATAAATTAAAATTCTAAGTTAAAGATATTCATTTACCACATATTAAAGACAAATATATTTCTAAAAAAGTAGGCGCAATTCTACTTATGTTTATGATCAATTTGTAATGAAAATTTGCTTATCTTACAATAAATTAAATTGCTATTCAAAATTAAGGTGTCCATTCAACAGTTAGTCCTGTATACTGTGGATTACTTAAGTAATTTAAAAGCATGAGACCATTGATTTTGGAGCATTCCAGGTATGCACCATAACATACATAATGGTTCAATAGCTCTTGCGGATTCTACTTTTCCAAAATCAGCAGCTTCCCAACCGAATTGATCCAGAATATGAGCAACTTCTTTTTTGGCATCTTCATTATTGCCACAAATAAACATGGTTGGTTTGCTTTCAAAATGTGGATCTACCATAAATGCACTTCCAACACTATTGAAGGCTTTTACAAAGTTAGCTTCGGGTACCGCAAGTTGTAATTCTTCCATTAGGGATTGATCCAGATTCGTATAAAATTTCAGGACACCATTAGTCGGTGGAGCATCTGCAATTGGATTAGTTGCGTCTATAATAGTTTTACCTTTTAGATGGTCATGACCCATAATTTCCAAGGCATTTTTTGATTTACTTCCTTTTACCGCAAGGACTATGATGTCGCCGAATTGAGCTGTTTCTGAAAATGAACCAATATGTGCATTTGGTACTGTATTGTTTTTCCAGTCTTGGAGTTTAGATGGATCGCTAGTCCCTAGCATAACTTCATAACCATATTTTAAAAATCCTTTACCCAATGATTTAGCAACAATTCCAGAGCCAACAATTCCAATCTTTTTCATGTTTTATATTTTAGATATTTCAACATATTATTCTTGGTATTGTTCAAGAGGTAATCCGGCATATCATTGCATCAATTTAAATTAATAATTAAGTATTTCAAGTTTCTCATGTTAAAATTTAACTTACCGAATTTGAGTAATGTTAAATCAATTGAGAATGCAGTAAACCCATCCCCAACCCTTCCCTTGAAAATGGAAGGGAGCAAGTTTCAATTTTGGTAATTGTTAATGGATCAATATTTCAAATTTGCTGAATATTAATTTATGCTTTAATGGCCCAGCGCAATTTTGCAGATCTCGAGCGCGGATTATTGTAAATTTCCTGAGAGGATGGAAGGATAGGTTCTGTTGCAATATCACTGTAAATGCCCAATCGAAATAAACTTTGGAATGATTTTTTAACTCGACGATCTTCACCGGAATGAAAAGTGAGTATTGCGACACGCCCGCCAGTATCAAGCACTGCAGGAAGTTTTTCAAGAAATTTTTCTAGTACACCAAATTCATTATTGACTTCAATTCGCAATGCTTGGAAGCACCTTTGACAAGATTTTTTAATCTGGTCTATTTTGTTACTGTTTGGAAGGAATCCAAGTGTTTCTGCAATAACTTCTTTTAGTTGATTCGTAGTTTCAATCCCTTTAGTTTTCGCCATTTTAGCAATGATACTTTTCGCAATGATGGCAGCATGAGGTTCATCTGCATTTTGTATAAGAATGTCTTCCAATTGATGTTGTGAAATGTTTTTTAATAATGCTGATGCAGGTCGTCCACTTTTTGGGTTCAATCTAAGATCCAGAGGTCCATCCATTTTTAATGAAAATCCTCTTTCGGGATTATCTATTTGCATGGAAGAAACACCTAAATCGGCTAATACAAAATTCAGCGGTCCGGCTTCTGCAGCAATTTGTTCTATCTCTGAAAAATTCATTTTCTTAATAACGAGCACTTCATCACCAAAACCTAATGAAGCTAAACGTTCTTTGGTGCGAGGCAATTCAATGGGGTCTACATCAATGGCATAAAGACGGCCTCCAGGTGACAAACATTTGAGTATTTCGAGACTATGACCGCCATACCCTAAGGTGGCATCTAATCCTATCTGACCTGGTGTAATGTTTAGAAAGTTTAGAATTTCGTTTACACATATAGAGCGATGCATTCCTGCAGGCGTTCGACCTTTTTCCAAAACCTTGTTAATATCCTCCTTGTAGCGATCCGGTTGGAGTTCTTTATATTTTTCTTTAAATGATTTTGGGTGGGTGCCTTTATACCTGATGCGTCTGGGCGGTTTTGATTCATTAAGATCCATGATGTAAATGTAGTGATTAAATGGAATGTTTTAAAAGTTAGATAAGATTGAATTGTAATTTGATAAAAACTGTTAATATAACTTGATAAATATTGTTTTGAAATAAATGTTATTGAAGTATGACTTTATTTACTTATAATGAAAAAGAAGTGATTTTAATTATTGAAGTCTTAGCTGTAAATAAAGAGTTATATTTTATATGAAATATATTGAAAATTATCCAATAAATTTATTTCAATGATTATGGTCTAGAACTTAGATTTATTTTCTTCATAATTCCACAATCCATAACTCTGAGTCCAAGCTTTTGTTTTATAACGAACCCAAAAATGAACTTTAAGTGATAAAATAAATATTTTATAATTAATCTAATTAGTGCTATGCTAAAAATCTCAAAAATCCTCAAAATCCTAGTAATCCCAGCCTGCCCTGTTTCGGGGTTCAGACAATTTTTGGACTTCACTATCATTAAAAATGAATGATAACATAAAATTCAGCATTTAATTTTTTTCAAAATAATGTGAACGAATTCACCGTTCATTTCTTTTATCCCATTCTCGTTTTAACATTGCATATTGGTATTCACTTCCCCATTTACCTTTGAAGAAGATATTTTCAATGAAGTGGCCTTCTTGTCTGAAACTGATGCTTTTTAATAATTCGATGGATGCTATATTTTCAGTGTCTACTATTTCAACAACGCGATGAATGTCTTTTGTATCAAATAAAAATTTCAATAGACTTATTAAGGTTTCTTTGGCATAACCTTTTCGTTGTTCTAAGTGAGAAATGGTAATACCAATTTCTGCTATCCTTGGATCAAGTACATCGAGTTTAATCGCACAATCTCCAACCAATTTGCCAGAATGATTGTGTTCAATGCCGTATTGTACCCATTCACCTGCATTGCCATAATATTTAGATTCATTTTCTAATATAAATTCGGTTGCTTGTACTAAGGTCATGACATCAAATCCCTGATATTTTGTGACATCAGGATTGGAACGGTAGAGATGAAAATCATCTAGATCTGATGATTTTAAGTGACGAATGGTAAGAAGTGGTGTTTTAATATGTAAAGGTTCCATAAGGCAAAGTTACTATTTTGGGTTATTATTTGTACTGAATAGTATTAATGGAATTTAGATTATTAGTTTTCCTTTTTTCAATAATCATTTATAGTAAAGTTTGCACCCAATTAAATTGTATTAACAGGTTACAATAGTTTTATCTTTTTAATGATTGTCTTTGATGTTTTCCATTTAAATGGCTAGCTTTTATTTAATTCCAATTTGAAATGAATATTAACCTATGCTTTATCAAAAAGGTTGATTTAGGGGTATTATTTATTAAGCTTAGTGATCTGTTTTGATTTAAAGTCAAAATTTTGATAAAAGGCTTTACATTTGTTAATTCCTGAGTTGAATTTATATTTATGAAATCCATATTATCTTTCATTTTTAGCTTGTATTGTTTGTTCATTCAGGCGCAAACCATTAAACTGGACTCATCCAATTTACCCATTTGTATCATAGATACCAGAGGTAAAACCATAGCCAATGAACCAAAGATATTGGCACATATGAAGATTATTTACAACGGCCCCGGGAAGACAAATAGAGTTAAAGATTTAAATTATAATTACAATAACTTTATTGCAATAGAAATACGAGGTAACAGTTCTCAATCTTATCCACAAAAGCAGTATGGAATTGAATTGCGTGATAGTATCTCGGGTAATGATCTGGATACTTCTATTCTCGACATGCCCAAAGAAGAGGATTGGGTATTATATGCGCCATATAATGATATTAGTTTGTTGCGCAATGTGATGACCTATCATTTTTGGAATGAAATGGGACATTGGGGCCCTCGCACTCGATTATGTGAATTGGTTTTGAATAATGAGTATGTAGGCGTTTATATTATGATGGAATCGATTAAGCGGGATCCCAATCGTGTGGATGTGTCCAAAATGACAACTGCAGATACCTCTGGATTGGACCTTACCGGAGGATATATTATGAAGGTAGATAAGAAAAATAATGCTTCTGATCTGAGTTTTGTTTCTAAAGTAAAGTCGACCACAAATCAAGACATAACCTGGCTTTATCATTATCCGGATTCTAAGGATATTAAACCTGTCCAGCAGAATTATATACGCAATTTTATAGATACCGTTGAATTGTTGATGGCATCTTCAAAATTTGCTGATCCTGT
The DNA here is from genome assembly GCA_044228225.1 of Saprospiraceae bacterium. Taxonomy (GTDB): domain Bacteria; phylum Bacteroidota; class Bacteroidia; order Chitinophagales; family Saprospiraceae; genus Vicinibacter. The sequence goes on from JBGAVH010000001.1 coordinate 62,786, forward strand.
AAATGGATATAAGAAATATCTTGGAGTTAATACATTCATAGATTATTTTCTGATCAGTGAATTTTCGAGAAATATTGATGCTTATAAAGCGAGTAGTTATTTTTACAAAGAGAAACTTGCAGGCGATGGAAGTGAGGGTAAATTGAAAGCTGGTCCGGTATGGGATTATAATTTTGCATTTGGAAATGCTAGTTTTTGTTCAGGTGGACAAACGAATGGTTGGATGTATGATGGTTGTGTCCCGGCAACTTTACCTACACCCATTATTTGGCGAAGGTTACTCGCAGATACCAATTATATAAATATGGTGAAGTGTCGCTATCTTGAATTAAGAAAAACAATTTGGGATACAAGTTATCTTTTCCAATATTTAAATAAATATGCTTTTGATACGCTAGACGCAGCACAAAAGAGACATTTTACAAAATGGAAAATATTGGGAACCAATCCGGGAGGATTTAATGCATACGTGGTAAGTTCATATCCGGATGAAATGAACCGACTAAAAAATTGGATTCGAAATCGTCTAACATGGATGGATGCTAATTTGCCGGGTCGTTGTATTCCGCCACCTGCAGTAGCGAAAATCGAAATACCACTTGACCCTGAGTGTTTTTCAGGTAATAGACCAACAATCCAAAAAAACCATCCTTTCAATACTACACCATTCAACTATCAGGGAATGGAAAAAATAAGTACCGTACCGGCAGATATTATCCGATGGGTTTTGGTAGAATTACGAGATCCTTTGGATAGTACTAAAATAGTAGACAGACGTGCGGCTTTGTTGAGATCAGATAGTGTTTTGGTAGATACTAATTTTAAAGCAGGAGTTTTTTTTCCAAAGGCAATTGGTAATCAAATTTATGTTCTCGTAGTGCGATATGATGCTTTGGGATTTTTGATGAGCAAGGAAAAAGTAGAACTACCTAATGACAATGACTACAATCTGAATAGAGCGTATCATGTTATTAATATAACAAATAATAGTCCAATTGTTTATAATTCTAAATGGATAGGAACGGATACATTATTTATTTGCGAAGGACAAAATCTTATACTTAATGATTCTAATTTAGTAAAATTGGGATATACTTTTGAACAACATGTAGTTTCTACAAGCGGACCGAACATCAATACATTGAATGCGCATGAAATTATGGTAAGTTTTGATCATGAGGGATTTTATCCATTTGATTTGTATTTGAATTGTAATCAACACTCAATCATTCGAAATCAAATACATGTCCTTGTATGGCCTAATCCTAAGCCACAAATTATAGGACCGGATGCTTTTTGCCCATACGATAGTATATCATTGAAATCTGAACCATTTAAACAGTACAATTGGAGTACAGGCGAACAAACTCAAAGTATACAAGTGAAACAATCAGGAAAGTATAAGCTTGTGGTTACGGATGAAAACGGATGTATATCAAGCACCTTCAAGGACATCATTCAGTATCCCGAAATCAAAGGAATTCTGGAATCAAGGCCAGGTTCTCAAGCATCTTTATGTAAATATTATTTTGTTCCTGAAGATCCATCGGTAAGATATACTTATGTTTGGAGTAATGGTTCCAATGCTGATACCATTGAAACTTCGGAGAAAATGATGATGCTGACCCTAACTGATTCCAATCAATGCAAGAAAACCTACAGCATAACATGCAGTCCTGTATCGAATGATGATTTTAAATTGCCATCCCTTCAAATTATACCCAATCCTAATAACGGCACATTCCGCATCATAAGCTCAAACAAATTAAATCATTTGAAGATTTTTTCAAGTACAGGTATGCAAGTAAATTCAGGTATGGAATCCAGACCAAAGACATCAGAGCATGAAATTTATTTTGACAGTTTACCAACAGGAGTTTATATTGGAAAAGCTTTTAGTGAGGGCAGGGAGATTGTGTTTAAAATTGTAGTAAAATAATTTGTATTTTTCTAGAAGTGAATGGAATGAAATCTTCAATTTTCATTGGTAAATTGAATATAATATTTAAAAATCTAGAATGTAATTTAAGAGGTTAACTTTTTAATTATTTTAATGTTTGAATTTTAAGATTATATGACTTTTTTAGTACAATAAATAATTATGCATATATCTAATTTATCATTTCATTTTAAAATTTCCTTTTAATCCCTTAATTATGCACAAAGTTTGCCTATGATTTGTTTGATTTCGCCCTCTAAGGATCTGAATTTCAAGGACAGCTATCCTATATCATCAACTGACATACCACGCCTTTGGGAATATTCCTGGCCGATCGTGGAAGTGCTTAAGAAAAAGAAGTCCAGGGACTTGCAGAAACTGATGGACATTTCTGTAAAATTAGCTGATGAGAATGTCTCACGAAATCAAGCATTCAATCAAGTTTTTGATCAGTCAAATTCCAGGCCCGCCTTATTTGCTTTTTCAGGAGATGTATACCGTGGAATTGATGCCTATCACATGAAATCGAACGAATTGGATTATTGTCAGGATCATGTGCGCATCTTATCCGGACTATACGGTCTACTAAGACCCTTCGATTTAATTCAAGCCTATAGATTGGAAATGGGAACCACTTTAAATGTCAAACGAAAACCCAATTTGTATAAATATTGGGGTAGTCAGATTACGGATTTATTGAATGATGATATTACGGCATATGCAGCTCCATTTGTTGTCAACCTCGCTTCCAATGAATACTTTCATGCCATTCAACCCAAACATGTTGTAGCGCCAATAATCAATATACACTTTAGAGAACTTAGAGCTGGTAAACTTATTTTTGTATCATACACCGCTAAAGTCGCGCGTGGACTAATGATCAAACATTTGGCTCAAATGAGGGCTTCGACTATCAAACATGTGAAATCATTCAATCTGGATCATTATTCTTACGATGAATCAAAATCAACAGACACAGATTTATTTTTTATTCGCTAACTTCCTTTCATGAAAATCATTAAGTGTTTTATACCCATTGTTCTCTCTATACTTTGGATTTATTTTTTACAAAAACCAATTATCGTTGGGGATAATGCCATTCCTCCTTTAGGAAAATTCATGTCACCATTTACAGGATTTTGGCAGAATGTTAGGGCTACTAAAAGTATTCAAAATACAGTATTAAATCAAATGCCTAAAGAAGGAAGTATCTTATTTGATGATCGAATGGTGCCTCATATTTTTGCACAGTCCACAGGAGATGCCTATTTTATGCAAGGGTATGTTCATGCCATGCATCGCTTATGGCAAATGGACTTTTCTACTCGTGCTGCAGAGGGAAGGATCAGCGAAATCATTGGGAGTAAGGCTCTGAATTTTGATAAGAACAAACGAAGAAAGGGCTTGGCGGAATCCGCTAAACAAAGTATAGAAGTTTGGAAAAAATTTCCAGAGGCGTATAAACTGGTAGAAGCTTATTGCGATGGGGTTAATTATTATATTCAACATTTAGATTACAAAGATCTTCCCATCGAGTATAAATTGATGAATTTCGAACCCGAATTATGGACACCATATCGATCTTCTCTGTTTCATAAAAACATGGCCGAAGTTTTATGTGGACGAGATCAGGATATTGAAATGACGAATGCAAAAACTTTTTTTGGTGCTGATTTTGATTTGTTATTTCCAGAATATGATCCACTTTCTGATCCGGTAATTCCAAAGGGGACGAAATGGGATTTTAATGTGGACTCATTGATAAATCAGGTAGAGAATTCGAATCAAGACTTAGGTTTTATCCCGATACAAAGGACCATTCAGGACCCAGGCCTTGGATCCAATAATTGGGCAGTGGGTCCTTCTAAATCTGTTAGTGGAAATCCTATATTGTGTAATGATCCACACCTGAATTTAAGTCTTCCAAGCATTTGGTATGAACAACAGATTGTCACACCTGATCGTAATGTTTATGGTGTTACTTTTCCAGGCATTCCGGGTGTAATTATTGGATTCAATAAAGATATCGCATGGGGAATAACCAATGGAGGCTGGGATGTTATGGATTGGTATCAAATTAAGTGGAAAGATGAATCCATGACTTCATATTATTACAATAATGAATGGAAGAATACCGAATATCGCATCGAAAGAATAAAAGTCAGAGGTGAACAAGATGTATTAGATACTGTGCCTTTGACAGTTTGGGGTCCTGTTGTTTACAATCAGATTTCTCATGCTAAATATGGATTGGCTATGCACTGGATTATCCAGGACCCTTCAGCCTATTGTGAAATGGATGTTTTTGATTTATTGAATCAGGGAAAAAATGTAGGAGATTATAGAAATGCCATTCAAAAATTTCCTTATCCAGCTCAAAATTTCGCTTTTATTAGCAGGACTGGAGATATTGCATTAACCGTTCAAGGTAAGATGCCTATTAAAGTAAATCAACAGGGTCGATTTGTTATGGATGGCACAAAAAAAGAAAATGCATGGCATGGTTTTGTTCCACTTTCATCTACACCTCATACGATAAATCCTATTCGGGGATTTGTTTCTTCAGCGAATCAAAAATCAACAGATCGGGGTTTTCCTGTATATTACAATGATGGTGATTTTAGAGATTATAGAGGAACCATGATCAATCGATATCTGAGTGAAAAAAAATTGTGGAATGTGAATGATATGAAAGTTTTGCAATATAATGCATATAGTTTAAGAGCGGAAACAGCTTTGCCATCATTATTGAAATATTTGGATACCACCTCAATGAATAGTGTGAATCAACAAGTGTATCATGAATTGAAATCATGGAATTACATGTATGATTCAAACGCTGTCGCTCCAGTTTATTTTGATCTATGGATGGATATATTTCATCGTTTGGTATGGGATGAAATAAGTCAGGATACTTTAAAGAAATACACAGCAATGCCTTCAGATCAAACGACCATAAGACTGATGAAGGAACAAGTGAATTTAAAATATTATGATATCTTATCAAGTCCCGGAAAGGAAAGTTTATCAGATGTAGTAAGTATATCATATGATAGTTTAATAAATCAGTTACAGGATAAATTATTATTTACTAAAAAATGGGCTGATTACAAACATGCGTCCATAGATCACATGGCCAGAATTCCAGCATTTGGAATTCCGTTTGTTTCGACTTCAGGATCCAAAGATATTATTAATGCACATGCCAGAACATTTGGACCATCATGGCGTATGATCGTTGAGTTGACAAAAGATGGACCACATGCCTATGGTATTTATCCGGGTGGTCAGGATGGACGTCCAGGCAGTCCCTATTATCGAAGCATGGTGTTGGATTGGAGTCAGGGAAAATATAATTCGTTGAATTATGCTAACACGATTAATGATCTCACGCCACTTATTACTTATGAATTTAAAAAATAGATGATGAAGCATTCATTGAATTTAATTGTTTTTGTTATGCTATTGCTCCTTGCTGGATTTTATCTTCCGTTTTATTGGATGATAATCTTATCCGCAGCAACAGCATTTTTTATGAAGATTTCTTTAATTAGGGCATTTGCTTTTGGTTTTATTGCAGGTAATATGGTTTGGTTAGGAGTAGCTTATTTTTATCATTGGACAAGTTTGTCACCATTGACAGGGATGATAGGAGAAATATTTCAAGGGCTGAGTGTGAGTTCAATATTTTATATTACTGGTTTGATAGGTGGTGTAACAGCAGGACTTGGAGCCTGGAGTGGAGCAGCAATAAGAAATTTAATTTGGCCATATAACATTTAACATGAGATGTAGTTATCTAGGGATTTTATTATTGTTAATGATTAAGCTCAATGCTCAGGATGCATTTATTGCTTATGGAATGTATCCAAAAAAATCCGGTGATGTCCGGTCATTTGTAAATTATTATCGATCGGATTATAATTTTAAACAAGTAAACAGTAAGAGTTCTACGGAATTTTTGAGTTATTATCCATCTGTAATTTATGGTTTAAATAATCAATTGAATGTTGGTTTAAGACTTAAATATAGACAAGTTCGTTTTATAGATCATTTGAAATACGAAGATCCACCAGCTCCTGAAAATAATACTTACCATAGAAATAGGTTTACAGCCTGTGAATTATTATTACGACATGCCATTGGTGCGAAATTTAAGCATATTAGTTTAAATCATAGTTTAAGTTTGCCACTCGGTAGGGATTTATCTGGACAGAATGGTAAAGATTATATAGATTGGAATGGAATAGGATGGACTTCTGAAATCTATTATTCGAACTACTACAAAAGACTACAAATTTTTTCAAGTTTAGGAATTCAATTGGAAAATATTGAACGAGGTATATTCCACAAAAATCAATCCTCTTATTTAGTCATTGGAATACCCATGAGTTTTTTACCTGGAATAAAAATTAATGAAAAACATTTTGTTTATTTATTGAGTCAAGCTACAATAAGAAGGTGGTCAATTTCTAAAAATTATTATAATAATCAAGTGTATCGCAACATCTATGAAGATGCTTATTATCAAATTGGAATCGGTTATAAGTGGTTTATCTTACCACCGCTTGAAATAGAACCTATCGCAACATTATTTTTTGACAATCCGGGTAAATCTACGAAAGCATATACGCTTAATTTAGGTCTTCGGTATTATTTGAATAAGTAGCGGTTTGGTAACTAGGCTTTAGCCAACAAAAAAAAGATACTTTTCAGAGCCAATAGACCCATTATACTTAATTTATTGTATGGTTGCTACATGCGTCCACGCTTGAAGCTTTACTTTATTCACTTACAACCATATCCCAAAAAAGTCCTACATTTGCGCCCTCATTAAATATACCTTTCATGCTTTCAGTAGATAATGTATCACTCCGTTACGGAAAAAAAGTTTTATTCGAAGATGTAAATATAAAATTTACACCAGGCAATTGTTACGGAATTATAGGTGCCAATGGAGCCGGAAAAACGACTTTTATTAAAATTTTATCCGGCGAACTGGATTCACAAACCGGGCATGTATCCCTGGGTCCTGGTGAACGTTTGGCAGTGTTGAATCAGAATCAATCTGCTTTTGACGATTACCAGGCACTAACTACAGTCATCATGGGTCACAAAAAATTATATGAATTAATTCAGGAAAAGGACGCCATATATGCTAAGGAACATTTTTCTGATGCTGATGGTATTCGAGCTTCAGAACTGGAAAGTGAATTTGCTGAAATGAATGGTTGGAACGCGGAATATGAGGCAGCAGAATTGTTGAGTGGAATGGGTGTGACAGAAGATAAACATTATGTTTACATGAAAGATTTGGAAAGTAATGATAAAGTTCGTGTATTATTAGCACAGGCTTTATTCGGAAATCCAGATATTCTACTCCTTGATGAGCCTACTAACAATTTAAGTATTGATGCAGTGATGTGGCTTGAACAATTCCTGGCCAATTTTAAAAATACGGTTATTGTTGTCTCCCATGATAGACACTTTTTAGATCAAGTGTGTACTCATGTTGCAGACATTGATTTTAATAAAATAAGATTGTTTGCAGGAAACTATTCTTTCTGGTATCAGACCAGTCAATTAGCTTCCAGGCAGAGATCAGATAGCAATAAAAAGATTGAAGAAAAGCGTAAAGAACTCATGGAATTTATTGCACGATTTAGTGCAAATGCTTCCAAATCCAAACAAGCAACTTCAAGACAAAAACATCTCGAAAAATTAACCATAGATGATATCCAACCATCCACAAGGAGGTATCCGGGTATTATGTTTAAACAAGATCGTGAAGCAGGTGATCAGATTCTGAAGATCGAACAATTGTCCTATGTTAAAGAGGGTATAACTTGGTTTAAGGATGTGAGTTTCTCTGTAAATAAGGGTGATAAAATCGCATTGATCTCTAAAGACCCTATGAGCATCACTGTTTTTTTTGAAATGCTCTTCGGACATATCCCACCAACTACTGGAGAAGTTCAATGGGGGATAACAATTACTTCATCTTATTTTCCAAAAGACAACAGTGCTTTTTTTGACAATGAAGATAATCTTGTAGATTGGTTAAGACAGTATTCTACTGAAAAAGACGAAAATTATATTCGAGGATTCTTGGGACGAATGTTGTTTTCCGGTGATGATGTATTTAAAAAATGTAAAGTACTTTCCGGAGGGGAAAAAGTTCGCTGCATGTTATCCAGAATGATGTTGACCAATGCCAATTTTTTAGTTTTGGATGATCCTACCAATCACCTGGATATGGAGTCTATTACTGCATTAAATAATGGTCTGATAGATTTCAAAGGGATGATGATGTTTTACTCTCACGATTACGAATTTAATAATACGACTGCCAATCGCATCATTGAATTAACACCCAAGGGTATTTTAGATAAGAATATGAGCTATGAAGAATATCTAGCAGATTCAAGGGTTAAGGAGCAATTGAAGGATTTGTACGGGGGTTAGTTGTCAGGTATGGAGGTGATCGGTTGGAGAGGTGATCGGTTGGAGAGGTAATCGGTCTGAATGGTAATCAGGTAATCGGTTTGGATTGTAATCGGGTAATGATTTGAATTGTAATTAGATAATTTGTGTGGTACCTTATTACCCCTATCTCACCAAAGTCAGATCTCCTGAATACGTTTTCGTTTTTCCAGTTTTATCTTTTACTTGTATTAAGTAGACGTAGACACCTGGTAAGCATGGCTTATTGCGACATAATCCATTCCAACCTATATTTCTATCAGAAGTACTAAATACAGACTCACCCCAGCGATCGTAGACTGCAATTTGAATGACTTCTAAAGAAGTGCCAATAATTGGTTTCCATGTGTCATTAACATTATCATGATTCGGTGAGAAAAGATTAGGGGTAAAGAATTCTTCGTGATCAATGATTCGTACTTGGAGTTGGTGTGTTATTTTGCAGCCATTGGAATCTATGAAAGTAATGGTGTAATCCCGATCTTGGTTACCCATGATTCTCAATGCATTTCCTTCCTGGCTTATATCTAGATTTGGATCAAATCTTATGTTTTGAATCTGGCCTTGGGTAGCGGTATAATTTACCAAAACCGAGGCGCCTTTATCGATCTCAATAAGATTCGTAACAGATACATCGAATGAAGAAGCTGGTAGTATGATGATGGTATCTTTTATCTCACATCCGATGGCGTCTATGAAAGTAGCGACGTACTGGCCCGGGCTTAGATTATCGAAGATCCCGGATTTGTTTTCTATAGAATTCAAGAGATAGCGAACGGGTGGAATACCTCCCTGGACTCTTTGCATGATGATACGACCGTGATCATCGCTACATAGTGGATCATAAGGTTCGACGAGATATTCGATGGGTGGAGCTTCTTTTATGGTAATGGAGCTCACTGTAGTACAAAGATTATAGTCCGTAACGGTCAGTTGATACGTTCCCGGACCTTTAGAAATGGTAGGAGCAGTCTCACCAGTCGACCAGAGATATTTATTCGTAGGTGATGCTGTTATTAATGTCGTTTTATTTTTACAAATTAAAGTATCAGCAGTGATATTGACTTTGGATATTGGATAAGGTATTAGTTGAAGATTTAAGATGGTGTCGCAGGTATTTATTCCTGAGAGTGTATCGTGGATGATGTCACCTGATAGATAAGCATTATTTTTATAGAAGAAAGTATCACCTGGACACAGATTCAGCATTTGATTCTTTGGAATATTGGATAGGGGTATTAATCTCAATGCTAGCACTGTGTCACAACCACTAATTGCAGTAATGGTATCATGAATAATATCTTGGGCATGATACATTTTATTTTTATAAATATAGGACAGATTCTCGCAGATGGAGATCGTGGAATCCAGTGGTATAAATTGTGTGGATTTGGAAATGAGCATCGTATCATAAGCCCAGCATCCTAAGTCTGATTGAACAGCTAAGGTATATTGCCCAGGTTTAGATAATTGAATAGTTTCGTTTGATTGAACACCATTCAACAAAATGTTCTTATACGTTTGATTTGCTTGTGGCGGGCGAACCAAAAAATCAATTACTTCTCCATTACAGATGGATCGATCAGGTCCTAAATCAAATGGAATCACTGTGCCATTCATAATATCCACACGAGCAGTGTCACTGCCACAATACACATCAGAAACGACATATTGATAGGTTCCATAATTATCAATGCCAGGCTTAAAGAGATCAGAATTCGAATTCAAAGTAGGAATCCAATGTCCATTTTTATCAGAAGTATTACTAAGCAAAGTATTGAGTGGAATGGCACTCTTATCATTACACAAGATGAGTGAAGTATCTTGTCCTCCTGTAACCTTCTTTCCTACCTGAATGAAGGCACGAATCAGACTTCCTTTTTTTAATGTATTCATACCTTGTAATTGAATGATTCGTAGACCTGATATTCTATTAGCTGCAATATTCCGATAGCGCAAACTTTTTAATGCATCTGCATACTCCAGATCACTGCCGTTTTTCTTGAAGAGTGTCCAGCACGAATCTGTATTTTTATTTAATATAAATCCTGCTGGTAATCCTGTAGAATAAATAAATTCATCTACCCCATTCAATGCACCTGTGATACATATCGATACACTATCCAATGGAAATGAAGTATGAAGATATAAATCCTGATCACACAATGGCGTCTCATCTGCAGTCACACAAAGCGCTGCACTCGCTTGATAATCATAGGGAAATAATCCTGATGAATTATTCCGGTCTAAGTCGATGAGAAGATCGCATTCGGGATCTGAGGCAAGGAATTCTGAAAAACTATTTACGCTATAAGGTACTCTTGGGTTATCAGATGTATCATAAAAACAGAGACTATCAATAATTTTATTATTTACTAAATCAAATGAATAAAATCGAATTCCTGAACGAAATATGGACTTTTCTGCTTCATCTTGTGTAACATTAGAAGTGCCTAAGATAACAAGCGATGAATCGCATGTGTATGGTATGTTTGTAAATGCACCAATGTGCCAATCAAGAAATCGTTGGGTCTTTAAAATATTCAAATTAGTATCGCAAGTGTAAATATTATTGTTTACATCAGAAATGTAGATTCTGTCTTTTATTATAAGTAAATCTCCTAGACTTAAGCTTTGAGGAATATTTTTCACTAAATGAAATGTATCACCGATAAAATTGGTCCTATAAATATTTTTTTTGCCAACATCATTTACATAATACCTACCCAAATGATCAATGTTGAAAATACCTCCAATATCACAAATAATATTTGAGACTATTGTATGCAAATAAATTGCGGAACAGGTATTAAAATCCAATTTATAAAACAATAACGAATCCTTTACACAACCTTTTTTATCTTGAATTCGATATTCTTGAAGACCCACTAAATAACCCGCAGGATGATAGGTTAATCCCCTAGGGAAACCTGAAGCTCCATTTAAAAAGTCGCAAGTATGTAGCTGAAAATTGCATTGAGGACTTGCGAAAACATATTTTAAGTATTTATAATAAAAAATAAATTCTTTATTTTGAGCTGAAACATTGAAAGAAAAATGCATTGATATAAAAAGTATTAAACTTCTTTTAAAATTACTCATAATTTGCTTTATTAATAAAGCTATCTCAATAAATGAATATTGAGATAGCTTTTAATTAAATTAATGAACTGAATATTTTAAAGTAAGTCTCTGATCGTTTGATATCACTTGAACAAGGTAGATGCCAGAATTATTAACTGGTAATTCAATATTCTCATAATCTTTTGAATAAGTTAAATTTTGTTCATATAATATCTTACCTTCTAAACTGATTATTTTAACTGATAACGGTCTATTTGCTACATTCCAAACTTCAAGCTGAGGCTTAAGATTGGTTGGTGTTATTATTGCCTTCAATGTTGAAGACTTGATGTTGGAAATTCTATATTCAATTTCTGATGAAATACCTACTGCTTTGGAATTCACAAATTCAATATTACGGTTATTTTCTACAAATTGATTGTGATCTAAATTAGAAATATCAGATTTAGTTTCCAAAGTAATATGAACTAAATTTTGACCTACATCAATGGAATGTTGAGTAGGATTCAAATCAGCCATTAAGACAACTAATTTATTATGATCAGGATTATAGTGATACATGGCTTTAGTATCAATATTAAGTTTGACATCTTTGATATTGAATTTAGAATGATCAATATGAATTGGAATTTCATATGCAACACAATCGTTAATTGACGATTGAACGATGACATCAAAATCAAAAGTCATGCCTTTAAGAATAGCATTATGATCATTGTTAGTACGAGTTACAATCCCATCTTTTGGTTTAAAATAAGTTCCACAAACCCATGAATTATAATTTACTGAGCCGCCATTATTTTTTAATTCTCCAACCTTTGTATTACTGTAATCAAAGTATAAATATTGATGACTTGAAATATAACTATATGTTAAAGAAGGAAAAATGATACCACCAGGCCAATTTTGTGAAAGTACATATGGGTAAGGATCAGAATCAAAAGCACCTGAGGAAAGAGAATTTAATTCAGCTTCACTGAACCATTCCCAAGAATCTCTTGTAAAATGATCTGTGGATCCAAGAATGAGATCACGAATCATGTAGTAATCACTAGAAGTAATGGCTTCATCAAGATCAGGATCAGCAGCTACTTTTCTGTAACCATCTGTTATTGGGGCAGTATTGTTGAGGTGGTTACTTAATATAAGTAAATCTGCCGTACTAACTCCATTCAAGTAATCGCTTTGATCATTATCTGAATATGGTAAAACTCTAAGTGTATTATTTCCTGTATAATCAAGATAAATATTACCACTATAAACTTCACTAGGACAATCTTGTGTAGTAAAAGGCCCATTTGAATGCCATCCAGGATCGATTGATAACCAAATAACATCAATTGCAAATGTGTGATTTTTTACACCAAAATTATGATCTCTGAAATAGCTTTCCCCAGTTATATTTAAGGCAGTTGGCTGAAATTGCGAGAATGCAATATTATTATACATCAACAATAAGAATAAAATTAAAAATTTAAGATACCCAAATTTTGTACTTACAAAATAGGGGGGGGGCAGAATTAAATTCCGCCGCTGCGTTTGCAGGTTTTAAGCTGCCAGAGGAGTTTAATAAAAATTTCATTATAAAACAATTTAAAAGTTACAGCGAAAGCTTGCCCGGGGTGTAACAATTTTTAGGGTCATTACACGGCGAATAAGTGTATTGATTTTTATGGGTAATACAAATCTAAACAATTTGTGAATACGTGTCAAGTTTTTTGGGATATTTATTTTTTAAGCCTTAAAAAAGTCGGCAGTCAAGTGTCGTTAGCGTCAGGGAAAAAAGGTAATCGGTTCTTATGGTAGTAGGGTAATCGGATGGGCAGGTAATTGGGTTACCTCACCAAAGTCAGATCCCCTGAATACGTTTTAGTTTTTCCTGTTTTATCTTTTACTTGTATCATATAGACGTAGACACCTGGTAAGCAAGGCTTGCTACGACATAATCCATTCCAACCTATATTTCTATCAGAAGTACTAAATACTGATTCACCCCAACGATCGTAGACTGCTATCTGGAGGACCTCTAGAGATGTTCCTATGGTAGGTTGCCAAGTATCATTTACATTATCATGATTTGGAGAGAAAAGATTGGGTATAAAGAATTCTTCATGATCAATGATTCGTATCTGGAGTTGGTGTGATATTTCGCAGCCATTGGAATCTATGAAAGTAATGGTGTAATCCCGATCTTGGTTACCCATGATTCTCAATGCATTTCCTTCCTGGCTTATGTCTAGATTAGGATCAAATCTTATGTTTTGAATCTCGCCTTGGGTTGCGGTATAATTTACTAAAACAGAGGCGCCTTTATCGATCTCAATAAGATTCGTAACAGATACATCGAATGAAGAAGCTGGTAGTATGATGATGGTATCTTTTATCTCACATCCGATGGCGTCTATGAAAGTTGCGACGTACTGGCCCGGGCTTAGATTATCGAAGATCCCGGATTTGTTTTCTACAGAATTCAAGAGATAGCGAACGGGCGGAATGCCTCCCTGGACTCTTTGCATGATGATACGACCGCGATCATCGCTGCATAGTGGATCATAAGGTTCGACGAGATACTCGATGGGTGGAGCTTCTTTTATGGTAATGGAGCTCACAGTAGTACATAGATTATAGTCTGTGACGGTTAGTTGATACGTTCCCGGACCTTTAGAAATGGTAGGAGCAGTCTCACCAGTAGACCAGAGATATTTATTCGTAGCTGAAGCAGTTATTAATGCTGTTTTATTTTTACAAATTAAAGTATCAGCAGTGATATTGACTTTGGATATTGGATAAGGTATTAGTTGAAGATTTAAGATGGTATCGCAGGTATTTATTCCTGAGAGTGTATCGTGAATGATGTCACCTGATAGGTAAACATTATTTTTATAGAAGAAAGTATCACCCGGACATAGATTCAGCATTTGATTCTTTGGAATATTGGATAGGGGTATTAATCTCAATGCTAGCACTGTGTCACAACCACTAATTGCAGTAATGGTATCATGAATAATATCTTGGGCATGATAGGTTTTGTTTTTATAAATATAGGATACATTTTCACAGATGGTAATTGTAGAATCCAGTGGAATGACTTGGGTGGATTTGGAAATATTGATCGTATCATAAGCCCAACAACCTAAGTCTGACTGAACTGCTATAATATATTGGCCGGGTTTAGATAATTGAATAGTTTCACTTGATTGAGAACCATTCAACAAAATGTTCTTATACGTTTGATTTGCTTGTGGAGGGCGAACCAAAAAATCAATTACCTCTCCATTACAGATGTAACGATCAGGTCCTAAATCAAAAGGAATCACGGTGCCATTCATAATATCCACACGAGCAGTGTCACTGCCACAATACACATCAGTAACGACATATTGATAGGTTCCATAATTATCTATGCTAGGATTAAAATGATCAGAATTCGAATTCAATGCTGGAATCCATTGTCCATTTTTATCAGAGGTAATACTGAGCAAAGTATTCAGTTGAATGGCACTCTTATCATTGCACAAAATAAGTGAAGTATCTTGTCCTGCTGTAACCTTCTTCCCTAGCTGAATGAAGGCACGAATGAGACTTCCTTTTTTTAATGAATTTTGACCTTGTAATTGAATAATTCGCAAGCCTGATATTCTATTAGCTGCAATATTCCGATAGCGCAAACTTTTTAATGCATCAGCATATTCCAGATCGCTGCCGTTTTTCTTGAAGAGTGTCCAGCATGAATCTGTATTTTTATTCAATATAAATCCTGCGGGTAATCCTATAGAATATATAAATTCATCTACACCATTCAATGCATCTTTAATGCATATCGATACGCTATCCAATGGAAATGAAGTATGCAGATATAAATCCTGATCACACAATGGCGTCTCGTCCGCAGTCACACAAAGTGAAGTACTCGCTTTATAGTCATAAGGAAATAACCCTGAAGAATTGTTTCGATCTAAGTCAATGAGGAGATCGCATTCGGGATCTGAGGCAAGGAATTCAAATGGAGAAGAAACATCCATACCAGTATTTAATATTAATAGTTTAACTTTGCATATGGTATCTAATATTAAATTGTCTTTTAAGTTATAATTTAGAAACAGGGTAGTGTCCGACATAACGCCATAAAACCCATTTTTTATTGAATCAAGGAAGGTTTGTATTGAGATACCTTGTAATGCGCTCGCTACATAAACAATTGAATCACAGTTATATGTTATACTTGTTAGTCCTTTAATTGGAATCAATGGAGTTCTAACATTGAGAATATTAAAATTGGTGTCTAATTGGTAAATTTTTTGAGTATTAAAAGAAAGAATGTAAATAAATTCTTTAGAAAATATTATATCTCCCATTTGGTCATTAAATGGACGCACTAAATTTAAAGTATCTCCGAATGAATTAGCTCTGTAAATACTATTGTTGTAAGTATTGTATATATAAATTCTACCTAAATAGTCGATACTCATGACACTTCCATTGGAGTAAAAATTATGTTGTTTAAAACTATTTATTAAACTTTCTGTACAATTTATAGGATCATATTTATAAAAAAATATTGAATCGTTTAAAAGACGTGGTGGATCAATAGGAAAATTTCTAACTTTAACTAAATATCCTGCTGGGTGATGAGCAAATGTATAACCAGCTTTTTGTGGACAATAGTCATAGTTTAAATTACAAAAAATATCTAGATTTTGAAAGTATCCGTTTCTTATTATAGAAATATTTTGGGCCTTTAATGAAAAAGCCAAAATTAGGAATAATAGAATTTTGAAAATGCGATGCATAATGCAAATATTAAAACGAGAAGTCAAATTTTACTTTGACTTCTCGTTTATTAGCAATACTATTGAATTATTTTTATTGATTTATCACCGAATTGTGAACATAATTTAAGGATACTTAATTTGTTCGAAGGTAATGAATTAATATTATATTCATGACTTCCTGATAACAATCTAAGATAATTCGAATTGATCATTCGACCTGTTGCATCATAAATTTTATATTCTGCATTACATTCATCAGGACTGCTAATTAGCAATGAATGATGTTCTGGAATATACATACAATTGAATAATCCAATTTCTATTGATTCTAGATCAATGGTGGTGTTTGTTTCAATTAGGTCACCGATCATTGGAACTGCCTCAACTTGTCTTCTATTATCTAAATGTATGTATTTATTAATTTTTGAAATATCTTTCAAGGTCAATAGTTTTAACTTAAGTATCTTTTCACCAGTATATATATTAGCTTGTTCAACTGACCTATTAACCCAAAGTGTGCTTAGCAAATTTAATGATTCATGATAAAAATATGATAATGGAATGGAACCTTCTTGATTAATCTCTAAGATTTTAAATGCAGCACGATCTATAAATATAGGGACTTCCAATCCAACTATAGATCCATCAGCATGTAGCACACAATGTAAAGTTACTGTACTTCCTGAAGGTATGAAATTACTCCTTTCAGTTGTTGTTCTAATACTAGCTATTGTTGGTTTTTTAAATGAATATGATCCACAAACCCATGAATTAGTTGATGAAGCAGTAACATCACCAATTTTCGTGCATTGGTAATTGAAGTACCTGTAATTATATAGTGGATTTGAAATGACAGAATAAGATACATTGTTAAAAATTATTCCGCCAGGCCACTGTTCAGCAATACCATAATTAAATGGATGTGCTTCGAAGTCGCCACCACTATGTTCAACATCATATTCATTATACCATTCCCAACTGGGTCTTGTGAATAATGTATGATATAAGATCAGATTTGTAATCGCATCATAATCATCAACATCTATGTTGTGATCCCCAGTTGGATCTGCTGCAACAATTTTATAAGGATCTGTAATTTCCTCAATATTGGAATAATGTTTATAAATAGCCAACCTATCACTTGATGTTACTCCATTATCATAATCTGTATAATCATTATCTGTATAAGGAGTTACTTGAATATTGTTAGGAAGTATTTCATGAGCCTCTATATTGCCTTCATATATTTCAGTTAGACATGGTCCCACTTCCATATTAACCGGCATAGGTTCTTCTTGACAGGGATCGTAGAATTGACTGTAGTTCTGATATATCAGGATATCAAATGAATGATTGACAACTCCAAAGCCATAACCTCTAAATAAACATTCGCCTTCAATAGAAAAAGTTTCGCAATCCATATTTTGAGTAAATGCATTATTATTATACATCAACAATAAGAATAAAATTAAAAATTTAAGATGTCCAAATTTTGTACTTACAAAATGGGGGGGGGGCAGAATTAAATTCCGCCGCTGCGTTTGCAGGTTTTAAGCTGCCAGAGGAGTTTAATAAAAATTTCATTATAAAACAATTTAAAAGTTACAGGGAAAGCTTGCCCGAGGTGTAACAATTTTTAGGGTCATTACACGGCGAATAAGTGTATTGATTTTTATGGGTATCACAAATCTAAACAATTTGTGAATACGTGACAAGTTTTTTGGGATATTTATTTTAAAAAGTCGTCAGTCGTCAGTCGTCAGGGTAGGATGGTAATAGGTTTGAAAGGTAATCAGGTAATCGGTTGGAATGGTAACCGGATTGGAAGGTAATCTGGTAATCGGTTGGATGAAGATTAGTTATAATCTCGCCAAGTGAATAAGGTATTGTACCAAACATCTGATGATTGTCCATTAATAGGCCTATTCATTTCGAAATTCGTAATTGAATTCCCATTCCCGTAATTCGTAATTCCCCTCCGTAATTCGTAATTAATGAACCACCGTCACATCCCCCTTCTCCACAATTACACTTCCATCCTTAAGCACAATCTCCGCATGCCATACATAAACGCCCGGCATTACATCTTGATCTTTGTATTTTCCATCCCATCCGTGCTGTAATTCATTGGGCGGGAAATTCTGTTTTTGCCATATGCGTTCGCCCCATCGATCATAGATTGATAAAGATTTAATTGATGCTGATGTGCCGTAAACGTAAATTGTAAAATAGGAATTCAGACCTCCAGGGTGGATTACATTGGGATAATAAATAGATACATCTTTGTTGATAGATAGTAGTAATAAATGGATGGAATCGCATCCATTTTTTGTTTGATAAAATTCCTTATAAGTTCCTGAGGAAGGATAGGTTTTTTGATTGACGGGCCAGGTGTAAGAATCTGAGGTGGTTACCGTATCGGCATGTTGGAATTCAGGGTTAATGAGGAGATTTAATTTGATGATGGAATCACATCCGTGATTTGTTTTAAGTGGATAAATATAATCACCGGATTGGGTATATAATACTTTATTGACTGGCCACAAATATTCCTTACAAACTTCTGCTTTTTCTTTTATTTCGTAATTCTTATGAATGGTCAAATCCAACTGATAGATGGAATCGCAAGCTGAACGGTTGGTGTATTTTGCTACATACATTCCTGAACTATCATAAGTGGTTCCATTGACATTCCATTGATACGATCCACAAGTTGATATATTGGATTTAAAGTGTTGTGAATTGATATTCAGGTTTAGATTAATCACTGAATCACAGCCTAGGATGTTTTTTAAAGTGAATGTATAATTTCCATTTGTATTCAATGTTTTATTTAGGAAAGTGATGCTGTCACAAATGGTGATGGAAGTATCTTTTATGATGGACGGAATAATGTTTAAATCCAAGGTGATTATACTATCACATCCAGTACTATTTATTGTTTGATATAAATATGATCCAGATTGATTGTATGTTTTGCCATTCCAAGTATATGAATTACATGCTGTTTGTTGGATGTGTATTTGATTCGATGGATGGATGATTAAATTCAAAGTAGCAATGCTATCACAACCGGATCCATTCAATGTTGTGTATTGATACGTTCCACTTTGTTTATAGATTATATTATTCCATATTAGACTGTCACATGTATTAATATTTGTCGTTGAATTCGTTGATGGATTGATGTTCAGTTGAAGCGTAGCAATGCTATCACAACCCGTGGCATTCTGAGTGGCGAATGTATACGTTCCACTTTTTGTGTAGGTAGTACCATTCCAAGAATAACTGTCACAACTCGTCTGTGTTGTTAATGATTGATTGGATTTAGAGATTATGAGTTGTAGTGTAGTTATACTATCACATCCTTTAGAACTTTGAGTCGTATCCTTATAAATTCCAGATTTCGTGTATGTTATTCCATTCCATGTCAACGAATCACAAGTGGATTGTGATGTAGAAATTTGGATGATGGAATTTATACTTAAATCCAGAGTTAGACTGCTGTCACAACCATTTTGGTTCATGGTATCCAAGGTATAGATTCCGGATTGTGTATATGTTCTTCCATTCCAAACATAAGAATCACAGGTTTCAATTGTTATGTTTGTGGTATCGGATTTATGTATTATAAGTTCTAAATTTATGGTGCTGTCGCAACCAGTTTGATTCATGGTTTGGAATGTATAGAATCCACTCTTATCATAAGTCTGACCATTCCATGTATAGGAATCACAAGCCGTATGCTGTGTTTTATTAACGCTTGATTTATTAATGATCAGATCCAAGCTGATAATACTATCGCAACCGAATTGATTTAAGGTATCAAACACGTAGATACCACTCTGTGTGATTAATTTATTATTCCACGAATATACATCGCAAGCTTCTACTGATTGTTTGATATTAATCGTATCGACTGTACTTAGATTTAAGAAATGGATCAAACTGTCACATCCATTTATACTCCTTTGTTTACGATAATACATGCCAGGATCTTGAATGGTAGTATCTAAGAATTGGTATGATGCTCCTTTGCAGATCTTAGCTTGTATACTATCCAGTTTTGGTAATTCCAAGGTACGTGAGATATTATCTGTATAATCACATTCAGCCTGTGTAAAATCTTTATCATCGAATACCCCGGATCCATTTCTAATCGTATTCACTACCATAAAGAGATCCTTAAGATTAGAAGCCAAGAATCGATATTCCAAATTCAGTAGACTATCTCCTGCAAAGATGGTTTTCAATGTATAATAGATTCCAATAAGTGTTCCTGAGCTCGTAGGATCGCCATTGTATAAACTTACCGCTAAGTTAGAGTCTGCTTGGTTTGATGCGTCCTTGCGATTGTATAGGTCAAATACTACTATGTATTCATTCGTTAGTGGATCGTAATTGATGCATTTGATTTTGCCCGTGAGACTTGCTGCTTGTTTTTTAAACATACCATTACTATCTAGCAAAGATTCTTGGACATAAAAATTATTGTATTTACCATTCTGGTATGTAGCATTGTTTTTTTGAACACGTGGTACTGAGAGGTCGTCATTGATATTTAGAACATGGTAATTGTATTGATTCCAGATACCACGCGCTGGAGCCCATTTCAAACTATCAGGTGGACCAAAGATAGTAACATGTCCGAAAAAACTATCTCTACCAACAGCACAAGGCACACAAATTTTTGCTCCTCCATTACCATCCAAGTCTGCTACAATTGGAAATTCAGCTATTGTTAATGAAAAACAACTGCTACTTGTAATTAATATTGGTGGATTAATTGAACCATTAATTATTTTAAGAAATGATTCTCCTCTATGAATAATTTCAGGCACTCCATCAAAATTTAAATCATAAACTGTCATTCCGGTTGACGCTGATGCATCATCACTTTGAAAAATCCACTCTTCAACAAAATTGTTAGTACCATTAAATGAATATGCTATTATCATATTTTGTCGTCCAACCAATATACTTGGTTTGCCTTGACCATGAATATCTGCTACAATCGGTACGCTTATACCAGTATAATTATTACTAGGTGGATAGGTTTTGCTTAATAGCACTGCAACCCCATTTATAATTGTATATGCATAAACTACGGCATCAGGAAAATACCCTGGAGCGGATACCACCACATCCAATTTTCCATCTAAATTTATATCGGCTGCACTTGTTGTTCCATCCTGATATTCTCCATCTACCATAATATTATATGGAGTCATGCTATTTCCAACCAAACCATTTTTATTTTTTAGAGTCACTTTATAAACTGTGAAACCTGCTGCCAATTCAAGGTCAGTAGTATCACCGTCAAATTGACCTGCAATACTTATTGCTCCAGGAGTAAAATTAGCTTTTGAGATACTTCCCAGACCATTATTGCCGCCTCTTACTAATAATTTTCCTGTTTGTGCATTATAAATTTGGTTATTTATATATATCTCTGGTATTCCGTCTTTATTAAAATCACACAAACCAGGATATCCGTCAATTAAATTTTTGGCCTCACTATAATATATAGAGTAGTCTGATACCCATTTAACTGTTCCGTCCAAATTTATGCAAATTATATGATTTGGAAATGGTTTTACCCATCCACCAATAACTCCAAATATTTCTACTTTTCCATCTAAATCAACATCTGCTATTGCTATATTACTTGTATAATTATTTATACCAGGATGTGAAATACTGTCTTTGATTTTACCTGTTTGGGAGTCTGTAATCACAAAATAATTTGATTCAGAAGATATTATATCAGGTATACAATCCAAATCAACATCTGCAATTGTAATGCAATTGCTAGCCCATATTAGAGGTTTAGTTATTAGCTTTTTGTCAAGTATAATTGAGGATGTTTTATAAACATCCTCAATTATACAATAGCTACTGTCATTCAATAAACATGGTGTAACTTGGCAATAAATCAAAGAATTCATTAATATTACCTTGTAAATAATACTTATTGTTATAAAAATTCTAACATTCCTTAAGCTCATCATGCAATTTTTTTTGAAAAAAAATGAATTATTTTATTCACAACTAAATTGCTAATATTTCAAAATATTTAAATATTTATACCACCCTGATGAACTTTTATATCTGACATAATATATTCCAGCAGGTTGATTGAATTCAATAGTGTGATTTTTACCGATGAATTTATCTTTGAATACTAACTGTTTTGAAAAATTAAATATTTCAAATTCTGACTCAGTTAACTTAGTTTCAATAAAAAAAGTGGATTTTGAATTTGGGTTCGGATAAATAAGCAATTCTGAATATCCATCATTATTCAAATCTCTATTGTTTCCAATATGTATTTCTTGAGGACATTCTATTTTTGGAACATAAATTGTTTTATAACAATTCGGAGTTAAACAACTGCAATCAGCCATATCGCATAGAAAAATAGTTAAATAAATCTCCTTAGTAAAGGGTCCAATCTGTGAACCGATTATATTTCCATTTTTATTATTCGGGTCATTTAAACCACCCCCAATTGCCTCAGATTTATAGCACAAATATTGCGAATTTGAATTTGAAATAGATAGATCTATGTAGTATCCGTCAGTTTCTTCATCACAGATTAAATTATTAATATATACTTCTAAGTTACAAGATGGATTGGTCGAACAAGGTTTGGGTGGACATACAATAATATTTGATATACAATTATTTGGTCCGCCTTGAAGTACTAAAGTTATACATCCATCTTTAATCAGTCCAAGAGTAATCAAATTAGAAGCATTAAATTCAAATCCAGGGATGTTATTTATACTATAAGTTGATCCAGTAGGATGCGAAACAAAAAGTTCAAACGACCATGTATCATCTAGTGGAGAAATAGTATTTTTATTGTTACATATTACATTTGAAATAATGTAGTCATTAAAGTCTGCACAACTACCACAATGCTTTGGTACATCAATATGAAATGATTTCAAACAATCTTCTATGTTCACGGTCATTACCCAAGAACCTTCTTGTATAAAAAAGGGACCTAATTTTACAATGCTTTTACCATTTCCAGTTTTAATAATGTGGTAACCAGATTCATTGGGATAAGGGCTATCAAGTTGTCTTGTAATTACCCAGCTTTTATTTGAAAGACTATCTAGATATGCATAAACATAATAATAATCGTCGGAAAGATCCAAAGGCGTGCCATTATCATTACAGTTTCCTACCTGATCTTCTACAAAATAATTTATATATTGATTAGGACAGAGTTCAAAAACATTTGAAAATGTAGGTGGTGCATTGAATAATGGTGTACTAAAATAAAATAAGGCAATGTAATCTTGGCAAGAAGTATCCTCTATTTGGTTAATTGGTACATCAATACAAAACTCTTGGTTAAAAGGATCATTCTTCAGATTTAACGTGACCATTCCTGGAATAATAACTTGATCTAAAAACCAATTATTACCACAAAAATTTGATAGGTCATATGAACCACATATTTTGATAGTATCTTCATTACAACCATAATAATCAATAACATTTATATGAGGATCTGCTAAAGTAGAACTATTACAAGACTCACAAATTCCATCTATATATGCATATCCCATATGAGCTCCTTGTGCACAATCAGCTGCAATGATTTCCAATGTTGCAATTTGTCCAATCATATTTGCTGGTATTTCAAATTGGTGACAATTCCAATCAAAGACGACAAGGGGTAGGTAATTGCATAATGTGTCAGAATATGAATTAGGACAATCCAATTCTGATGCATTAAAGCAAAAATCATTATTGCTTGCCAAATCGCATTTGATTTAAAAAAAATGGTTGATTATCATAATGACCTTGTGGTTGTTCCAGCACTACAGCAAACCAAATGCTAATTTTTAAATTCTCTTGAGTTACTTTAAATCTCTTGACAATTTTATTGGCATCGCCCTCATATTGACAATCGTATTTATTACCATATTGATTATTAATTAAAAGTGCTTTGTTGCCAAACTTAGTTCTTTGTATTCCAACTAACGGATCAACTCCATTTGTTACAATTTCGAATCTCCGATAAGCTGGAAGTGTGTCCAATATCCATGGTGATGGATTTCCGTTTGTTAAATGAGGATTGCATGAATTTCCTCCTCCTCGATACATAGCATGAAAACCCTCCCAATACAAAAAACCATCCTCAAATCCCCCATTATCACAAATCAAAGTATCCGTTTGTCCATTTGATTCAAAAGGGGAGAGCATCATCGACGAGAATAAAATAAATAGGATTAAACGCCAATGAATGGATAAAGATAAAGGCTTTTTGCCCCTTAGGGTGTGTGTTGTGTTGTCTTTTGTTTCTCTTATTAGAGAAACAAAACAATCTGTGTTGAAAACGAAATTATGTGTCATAATACATAAATTTAATGTTCCACGTTTTAAGTGAAACGGTTAAAAAATAAAAAAACTACAACAACTCAGATCTAATAAAAAAATGCCTTATCTTTACAGACTATTTATCGCGAATAGATGGCCTGCGGCTCGTTTCGATGAGTGATCGTGGGCTTTTTTTATAAAGCTAAACTGTATCTCTTTAATTATTGGGGAATATATCAACAAATCGTTGATAGGACTCCTAATAAAGTACGATTCTTAATGTTATGGGCTTCCACTAAACTCAAAGCTAAATCGATATTTTGAATTCTCCAAATATTTCCTAAGCCATATAATGAATATCCAATACACAGTTTCATTCCCACGGTTTCAACAAACTAATCATAGAATTTAAGACCCTATTGATGAATGAACTGCTGCTTAAAGAAATTCAAGCTTCCCATAAAACTTAATTTTACTGGATCTAAACCTTGAATGATGAATCTCAAATTTACAATAAGAATTCGATATTGAACCCTTGGCACTCTAAAATTCAGTGAAAACCCCGATGAAATTGAGTATAAATACTTATGAAATTCTGTGCAAACCCTAAGTTGTGAAATTTGGAATATCATCGAATCCGTAATTCGTAATTGAAATTTCGTAATTGAGTCACCTTTGGATGCTAATCGGTTTGGGAGGTAATCGGTTTGGGAGGTAATCGGTTTGAATGGTGATCGGGTAATCGGTTGGGAAGGTGATTTGTTTGAAAGGTAATTGGTTTGAATGGTGATCAGGTAATCGGGTTGGAATGTAATCAAGTCGTTTTTCAGAAAAGTAATCGCTTAATGGTTAGAGGGTGGTAATTGGTGCTCTTAATCAAAGTTAAATACCTATTTCTGTCTATGTCAACTTGGATCATTTTTAATTAATCCTACAAAAATATAGTATAGATTTCCACCCTTTTTGATACTCCTCAGTTGAATTTGCAATCGGAGTATGATGAGGCAACTTCGGAAGATAATCAGGCTGAAGAGGTAACCGGTTGTGAAGGTAATCGCGTCAAGACCGCAATAGGGAATATGTTTTCTGAATTGCGTAAATTTAAAGTAGGTATGATACTAGCTCACCAATATATGCACCAACTTGATGAGTATATTAATCAAACTGTGCTTAGGAATATAGGTATTGTTATTTCATTTAGAATTTGGACTGAAATGGATAATATTTTATTTAACTTCAATATTACAATTAATATTTGAAGTTAATTATTGATGGTAGGCCTAGCAGGCCTTTTAGTGGATATACTTTAATTGTAGACGATTAAATATAATTTCAAAATTGATATTATTTTTCATGATTTAAGTTTATACAAAACTGAACTCCAAAGTCTTAAAATATATATTTTCTAAGACTATCTTAAGAGCGTAATATCACCTTTAAGATACTTAACATTACCACTGCGATCTATGTATTTAATCAAATAGACATAAACACTCGGTACACAGTATTTTCCATCAAATTTACCATCCCATCGAATTCCTGAGCCATTTGTGCCATAAACCATATTGCCCCAGTTATTATAAATTTGACAATCTAAAATTTGAAAATCTGGAGGTAAAATGATTTCCCAAAAATCATTTGTATTGTCTTTATTTGGAGAAAAAACATTTGGAACATATATCTCTTCTTGATGAATAACTGTAATGAAGATCTTAGTTTCTTTTGTACAGCCAAATTCATTCTCAATGCTGAATATATATTCTTTGCTCATATCTCCTTGAAAAACAAAACTACTATCATTTAATTGAATTAAACCGTCTATTGGCATCCAAGATATTGAATTAATTTTTGCATACTGAAGATGAATATTAAAAAATAGTTTTTCATTTGAATTTACTGTCAAGAAGCTATTGTTTTTTAATTCGGAACTGTCTTTAATTAAATAGATGTTTAAAATTTCAGGGCAAATTGAATTACCTGTGATTGTGTCAATGATTGTACTACCTATAGAGTATATTTTGTTTTTATAATTATAAGTAGCTTGATCACAAATAACTATATTTTGATTAATATGATCTAGACTATCTAGAATTTTAATATTTATTGTATCTGAATAGGTGCATCCAATTACATCATTGATGTGTGCCCAATATTTACCAGATGTATCTGCTACTAGTTCAAACCTTCTAACATTATCCATCCACCAAACCTTTCTATCCAATCCTGTCTTAAGCGTTAAACTTTGGCCAGGACAAAGAGTAGTATCTGGCCCGAAATTAAAGGCATGAGTATCATAATATTGTACAGTGACTTGAGCTGTATCAAAATAACAATGACTTGTAGGGAATACATAATGATAAACACCTGAAGGAGAAACTCCAGGTCTAATCCAACCGCTGTCACCTAATGTAGGTTCAATCCAATAACCTCCTTTTGTCTTTGGAAATCCAATTTCTAAAAATAACTCTAAGTCCTTCGCATCAGGACAAATTGTAATACTGTTATCTGTTCCAGCTGGTCGTAGTTCAGGAAGTATTATTTCAGTCATTGCAGATTCAATTCTATTTTTGGTATATATAGTCCACACAAACATTCTACTTCCCGCAACAACTGGGTAATTTGTATTAATATACTTGGCATTTTTAATGGCTGCTTTAAAATCCTGAGTATTTGCCTGCCCTTTATTGCGAATGATAATTGAATTATTGTTTAAATATTCTAAATCTAATTTTGAATCAGGATAAAATATTAATTGCTCATAATTGCTATCGGGTGGCGGATTCATATATTCAATCTTCATTGAATCAATATAATATATGCTGTATAAATACAGATCATCATCACTTAAGGAAAGACTATCAGAAGGGCATTCTGCAATATGCTTGTATCCATTGGTATACTCAGTGCTATTGTCATCATCAAGATCAAGTGCTAGTTTACATTTGGTATGAGCAACTTCATTTTTTGAAGCCAAACCTCTAAAAGCAATTTCTTCCGGATATGAACAATAGGGAATTAGTTTGTTATTGATTAGATCTACTATAAAAATCTTAGTACCTAAGCTTCGAAAGCTTTTATGCCCACCAGAAACCGTTAAAAATAATACTGTTGAGTCGCAACTGACGGTATGTGTATTTAAGCACACATAAGTATAATAGGGTTCAAATTTGATACCCTTATCAGATTCAACCTCGAATTCAAATAGTTTTTTAAAAGAATAATTATCTTGTCGATCAAATTCAACAAAATGATAGGTATAGCCTTTATACCAATTCCCACTTACAAACCCTTGCACACCATACAATTTATCATAATAAAGACTTAAGGCTACAAATTGCTTTATAGAATCAATTGGGCGAATTAATATCGGTGGTTTATTCCCTTTCAGTTCAACATAAAATAGGCTTGAACCTGCAAAATAAAAATTCGACTTATAATCAAAGGTAAAACTTGTGACAGAGGGATTATTGCCATAAAAAGGTTCATTTGGAAATTTATAGAAATTAGTTCCTGTACTGAATATTTCAGATTGATTTTCTAGAAATGGTACATTTACCTGATATATAATAGGTGATCCACCATATAAACTAAGCATGGTACCATCTGGAAATCCATGAACATCATCATTTCCTAATTTACTATAAGTCCCCGTATCGATACTACATTGACTCAGGTCTGGAATAATATTATTTCTCGTTCTAACACCTTGAAGCGGATTGCCTTCATCATAAGTATAGAATTTTTGACTATAAAGAGAGTGATTTAATACTATGAATGTACAAATAAAAAAAATGAACTTATAATTCATGATAATAATTATTAGAAAAAAATGGGATGGCTCAAAACCATCCCAAAATAATTGTATTAGTTTTTAAAATATTTTTTTACTATACTTTCCTTATTTTCTACTACATTTATAAAATATATTCCAGGTAATTGGTTTAGGGTATTATAATGGAGTGTATTCCAGCCAGAAGAAACATTTTGTGAAAAATTATCCATTAGTCTATTTGTATTATCTCGTATTTGGATATCAATATTTCCTGGAATGGAAACATAATACATAATATCAATATAATCAGAAGTTGGATTTGGTGATACAAACACCTTTTCTTCTCTTTTGGGAGCTAAAAGATTAGAAGTTAGATATTGGAACACAATGTCATATTCACTACCATCTGACTTCATCAATAGATTTTCAGTTGGACTATTGACATCTAAAGTTGGAAGATTATAAGATCCATTATTTTGCAAGTTGGATACTTCGATATAGAAAATTGGGCTTGAAGAATTCACAATCTGACCTGAAGAAGCTTCTGAAACCCATGTCATATTTATTCCATTGTTTTGACTCATTGGTGTTGTAACCATATAATCATTGTTGCTTATCTGTCCACTTAATACGCCAACAACATTTGCATTGGAAATATAAAATGAACTTCCTAACATAGCAAAAGTTGAATTGTCGCTGGCATAGACTGGAATTCTATTGATGCCAAGGTAGTTTTGAACTGGTCCACAAAAAAGGGTATATGATTGACCAACACTTCTTGTAGTGATATCCTCATCTTGAAAGTTTCCTGGCTGATAATGAAGGCAAGTATAATTAACGTCTCCCATTTTTACACCTGCAAAGCTCCTAAATTGAGTAGAACTCTGATAATTAAAGGTCTTAAGAAATGGAGCTGTAATTCCATTGGAAATTATGCCACTTGGATTATTTTGTTTAAATAAATCATAATCTTGCTCATAAACGAATTTCCAACTTGGAGGTTGACAATTTTCAGAGTTTTCTCTACCTAATATTAATTTCTGAATGCAAACAATATCTGCTGTTGAAATCGTACCATTATTATTCATATCTGCAGCAACAAATTTACTTGGTTCTGTCCACGAAGGTATAACCCCAAGAATTAATTTTCTAATTTCAGAGATATCACCTGCGGTCACCCCACAAGTCATATTTCCATCTCTACTAACTATTACTGAATAATTATTTGCACCAATAGGTGCAGGGTCATGAGGTAAACTGAAGCAATAATAACCTGTATAATCAGCAATTCTCTCCTGTAGAAATGTGCCTGCTTCGAGAATAACTTTTGTATTAATTAGCCCATTATTATTCTGTTGAGGAATAGGTTTTCGATTATTAAAACCTTGCACGTTAAATCCATCCAAAGGATTCGGGTCTATGAATCTAATTGCTGCATTATTACTTGGATGCAAACAGTCTGTTGGGGGACAATTAGATGGATAATTCCAAACGCAGAATGTTGAATTGCTTTCTTGAATATCTACACCAGTCTTATCAAATGCAATAAAGTATAGGTCAAAGAGTCGTAAACTCGAGTTATTGCCTTTAAATGTCAATCTCGGAAAAATATTACCAGTAATACTAAGTATTTTAGTGGTAGAGTTGAACATGAAATTAATATCTTCTCTAGATTCTAGTGGAAAATCTTTATTCAGAGAATTACTTGTTTGCAATTCTTTAAATTCAAAAATACCATTTCCTGGTTGGAAAAATATTTTAAGATCAATGGAATAAATATCTACATCAGCTGGATTTCCATTTAATAAGAAATTCCAATTGATAAAAACACCTAATTTAACCATATTGTCATTACAGTCATAAATAGGGTTACCAAGTGACAGTCCATAGGCAGGACATTGTGAAAATGCACTTTTGTTTGGCATGATAACACTCATTAGCATTACCAAGCTCATTACACAGGTGCTTAAAAATTGATTTTTAAAATTTTGAAAGTCATAATTTACATTTTTCATGATAAAAAATTTAATTGTTAAAAAAATAAATACCTTAACAATCATTAATAAAATTTAAGCCGTATATTTGCAGCCTATTTTAGAGAATAGTTGGCCTGCGCACCATTTCGATGGTTAATCGTGGGCTTTTTTATTTATTTTAAATTGTTATATCTTTAAAGTAGGAGATTAAATATCTACCTGACATTTAATTTTGGCTAGAATGAAAATTCTTATTGTTTATGGGGTTGTTCCAGTCCAAAGCTAAATGGTTAATTTAAAACTGCCTAATTTTTCTTAATTTATTTTAAAATATTTTAAGAAGCATGTTAAATTTTACCAATTCAAGTCATTCCAAAAGAGCAATTTAACTAAAGATTTTGATTAACAATAAAAAGCTGCTTTAAGAATTCAATAATTTTCATTTTTTTAGAAAAAATTGATTTGATTTCTGAAATGAGAATTCTCAAATATACACTATAAAATTGAAAATTGTGCTAAAATTCATGAAAATTCAGGGTAAACCCCTATGAAATTCATTGAAAACCCTTAGATGTAAAATTTTTAATCTCATCGCTTCCGTAATTCGTAATTGAAATTTCGTAATTGTATTCAATTCTGTAATTCGTAATTGAAAACCGATAAAGTTTCATTTCTTATAGTACAATTCACCGGATTGAATTCACGGCTTCCCCACGGCTTATCCACGTCTACTCCACGTCTACTCCAGGTCTGCTCCTCAGTTGAATTAGCAATCGGAGTATGATGTGGCAACTTCGGATGGTAATCAGTCTGGAAAGGTAATTGGTTTGAATGGTGATCGGTTTGAATGGTGATCAGGTGATCGGTTTGAATGGTGATCAGTTTGAAAGGTAATCGGTTGGAATGGTAATAGGGTAATCGGTTTGAATGGTGATCGGGTTATCGGTTGGGGAGGTGATCGGTTTGAAAGGTGATCGGTTTGGAAGGTAATCAGTTGGAAGGGTGATCGGGTAATCGGTTTGGAGGGTAATCGGTTTGAATGGTGATCGGGTAATCGGTTGGGAAGGTAATCGGTTTGAATGGTGATCGGGTAATCGGTTTGGAGGGTAATCGGTTTGAATGGTGTTCGGTTTGGGAGGGTAATCGGTTTGGAAGGAAATCAGTTTGAATGGTGATCGGTTTGAATGGTAATCGGTTTGAATGGTGATCGGTTTGAAAGGTAATCGGTTTGAAAGGTGATCGGTTTGAAAGGTAATCGGTTATGATGGCAATAAAAAGTAAAGAAAAAAGTCATCAGTCGTCAGTCAAATGACAGGGAAGGGTAACTTAATTTATGAATTTCCATTGAAGTATGATTCTTGCAAAAAAATCATATTCGGGATATCCAAAAATATAATTGGGTCGATTTTTTTCCCAAAAGGAATCGATGTGTTCGAAATTTATTTTAGCCGTAAATTCATCTACTCTTAATGTCAGAAATGCATTGATTGTAGGGACTAGGGTTTCGTTATAGCTTCCTATAGGATAGAATTGATCTGTATAGGATTGATATTTGAATTGGGTGCTAGGCGCATTAATTAAAGCAGCAACACCAAAACGAGCATCTAATGATTTTTTAAAGATAAAACCATGTATGGAAATATCATGATAGGATTGCCATGCTGACCATCCCGTAACATTAGGCGTTATACTGTGAACATCTACTTTATGTAGTGTGCTGAAATGTTTTAAATTAAATTGTTTGCTTGCTGCTAAATGAATATATCTGAGTGTACCATTGTATTGTACCGGTCTGGCTTGTGAATTAAAAAAAACCAGATGTTTTATGTTGCTGATTTTAAAATCAATGTTAGGAATCAAGAATATATTGGATAACCAATTTAAGTCAAAAGATTGAATCGATACATTGTTAAACTGATTATCCCATTGCAAAAATCCCTGCAAATAAAATTTTTGAAATACTAAGGTAGGAATTTGTGAAGATTGATTGAAATGAATTTCAACTTGTCCTAGTGAGGTAAATGGTTTTAACAATTCCAAAGATATTGCTGTTTCATTTTTGTTCTGTTGCTTTTTATTTTTATATTCAACAGTAAAGTGGTAGCCATACCATTTTAAATGGCCTTCTAACCCAAGATGATGTATCGGAATTTCTGTGATGCTGGAATCAAATGAAACGTGATTTGTTTCATATCCATAGGATAAACTAAAGTAGTTGTTTAGTGTAAGTTTTAACTTTGTATCCCATGAATATTGATGATATATTCTATGGATAGATCCAGTATCCAGGATTAAAGCGTAGGGATAATAATTTCCCGAACTGGAAATGTTGCCATCCGCAAAAAGATGTTCATAACTATGGTAGGCTGAAGATAAATGTATCGTAGGTTTAAACAAAGGAGTGCTGTGTTTAAATGTATAATAACTGTGAAAACCATATTGACTATTCTTAATACTTGTAGAAGCAGTGGTGGAATAACTTGGAACGGATTCGCGTATACCATAATCTGTTAGAATAAGTTTCGGGATGATACTGTCGATGATCCCATGATTATGTCCAATCAAATCGCGATTATTGACATAACAGATGTTGAATCCAAATCGTTGGTCTGGACTGTAATACTGAATACCGGTTCCAAAGGAACTCAACAAGTTTTTACTGTTTTGATAAATGCCGAGTTGGTTGATTCGATTATATATTAACGTCCAATGAATATTATTCCTATAGGATCCTGTAAATAATGCATCTGCTGTTAGATTATTAACTAAACCCGATTGTGATTTTCCGAAAGCTTTTCCTTCTGATACACTTACTTCAGAATATAACTTGTTGGTATGATAAATGGGAAGATGGTCAATTTCTTTGTGAAAAAATGAAGTACCTCCACAACCGTGATTTAGATGTTCGTTTACCTTGAATATTGCTCTATTGAACAAGATTGGTGAGCCATAATTATTTAATGTAATTTGACCAAATGGATCATAACGTGGAATTAAATAATCAATGGGTGGTATAGGTGAAACATCATTAGAATGACCCGAATAGGCCACCGACATTATTAAAGGAATTTTAGCAATAGAATCTTCCCGTAATTTAATACTATCTCTAATTCGATCCTGGGCGGTCAATTGGAAACTGTAGCCAAATAATATTATGGATAATACAATGAAATTAATTGTTGATTTTTTGCGAATGATCATTCTTTTAATTTCCTATAATTATTTTGTGGATTGAAAAGCCATAAGTATTGACTACTCGAACTAAATATAGACCAGGTAAATAATTCGACACATCTATTTTTATTCTTTTGGCTCCTTGAGTAGTTGTTGAAGATTCAAGGACTGATCCATCTATTTTTAATATCTGATATGAATGGACTTCGGATGCCGCATCCCATGATATCTCTATATATTCTTTAGCAGGATTTGGAATTATAGCAAGTTCAATGTGTTGTATATGATGATTCGAAACAGCTGAAGCACATGATTTGATGACATTGCAAGGCTTTTCTATTCCTTCCAAAACGAACATACCGTTTTGCATATCTGCAACGATGATATTTCCCGAAGGCAAATAGGGATAAGTGCCCCACGCTCCTTTGTATCTTAAATCGTTAATCTCTGTTGAAGTTGGATAGAAATAAGACCTGATGGGATGTTTTGGATCTGAAATATCATACACCTGTAAGCCATCATAATAATAGGCAACATAAGCATATTGACAACTGACCAATGGATTGTGCGGTATGGCAATGTTATCATTTTCAATGGGTAAAGTTGAAATTACTTTTATATT
The DNA here is from genome assembly GCA_044228225.1 of Saprospiraceae bacterium. Lineage (GTDB taxonomy): Bacteria > Bacteroidota > Bacteroidia > Chitinophagales > Saprospiraceae > Vicinibacter. The sequence continues at coordinate 96,948 of JBGAVH010000001.1, forward strand.
AGAAAAATCACTTAAGTCCAAAATCTTAACAGGAGAACCATGATTTTCATCAGCCATTACATAAGTTTTTCCATCTGGAGTTAACCATCCTGAATGATTGTATCCAGATTGTTTATATTCATTAGGTTTGAGTGTAAAAAGTGCAACTGGATTATTAATATCACTAAAATTCATTATAGCAAATCCATCATTTCCACAGTTTAAATAGGCCGTGTCATTTCTAACATAAGCATCATGAACATGGCTTGCTTTAATATCACCGAATTGATTAAAATGTCCTAACAATATAGGCTTGGTTGGATTCTTTAAATCATAAATACTCAATGCATAATATCCATTCTCGGCTTTTTCTGCACATGAATACAATCTTCCTCTTGGAATATCTAAAAAAATATTATGGGATCTAATCAAAAGCTTTTTAGAATCATAAACGGTAATGACTGTATCTGGCAATTGGCTAAAATCCATAATCTGTAATGAGCTCTGATCACCTTCGTCACATACAGCATAAAGATAACATTGGTAATCATCATAATCGCGATGAATAACACTTGCATTACTCGTGCCCCCTAAAACTCGTGCCACTTCTTTAGGATGTGATGGATCTGTAACATCAATAAAATGTGTGCCTAATGTCGAACCAATAATACCATATTCTCTGCCTTTGTTCCATACGCCCCATGCTTCATTAAAAGCATTATTATGAGCCGACGATCCTGGAATCAGAGAATCTCTCCAATGACCCAATAATTTCATTTTGACTGGCTGGCAATACAGTGGTAAATGAATACTAATAATAAACAGTGCGACTAAGAATTTCATGTTATAAGTTTAAAACAGCAGGATTCATTCCCATAGATGAAAATCCACCATCGTGATATAAATTTTGCATGGTCACCATTCTAGTGAGATCTGAAAACATCACTACGCAATAATCAGCACAAGCATCTGCACTCGCATTACCTAATGGACTCATTTTATCAGCATAATCGAAGAATTCCTGAAATCCTTTTATTCCGGATCCGGCAGTAGTCATGGTAGGAGATTGCGATATCGTATTCACACGTACATGTTTAAGTGTTCCGAAATGGTAGCCAAAACTTCTAGCAAATGATTCTAACAATGATTTGGATTCTGCCATTTCATTATAATCTGGAAATACGCGTTGGGAAGCGATATACGTGAGTGCCAACATTGATCCCCATTCATTGATCGCATCTAATTTAAGTGCCGTCTGCATTAATTTATGAAATGAAATTGCAGATATGTCAAATGACTTTTGCATGAATTCATAATTAAGATCCGTGTAGGGTCTGCCTTTTCTAACATTAAGTGACATCCCAATGGAGTGAAGTATAAAATCTAATTTACCACCAGTGGCTTCCATAGATTTTGTGATGAGTAGTTCTAAATCTTCAACCAGTGTCGCATCTGCCGGAATAACTTCAACATTTAATTCTTTAGCCAAATCAAATATTTTACCAAAACGCATAGCGACAGGCGCATTGGTTAATGTTATTTTAGCTCCCTGTTCCACACACTTTTTAGCGACGTGCCATGCTATAGATTGTTCATCTAATGCACCAAAAATAATGCCTCTTTTTCCTGCTAATAATTGATTTGACATGTTTTTATTTTTTTATAGTTGTAAAATAATTTCTTTTATAATTGTATCAGTTCTTTAGCATTGATTAATGCAGCAGAACTCGGTGGATCTCCACTTAGCATTTTGGCTATCTCAACATATCGTTCCTCTGCTTCCAATTTTTTTAATTTGGTATTCGTAAGTTTTGAAGTAGAATCTTTGTAAACAAAGAAATGATGTTTAGCTCTAGAAGCAACTTGAGGAGAATGGGTAATCGTTATGACTTGATGATGAGTAGACATATCTCTAAGAATATTTCCCATCTGCAATGCTACTTGTCCGGATACGCCGGTATCTATTTCATCAAATATCATCGTAGGTAATTCTGCTTTTTGTGCCACCAAAGATTTAATGACCAAATTAAGTCTAGAGATCTCACCTCCTGAAGCTTGATTTTTCAATGCCTTAGGCTGACTTCCTTTGTTCGATGTGAATTGAAATTCGATAGCATCTATGCCTAATTGATTGAGTTCCGCTGTCTCTTCAAATTTGATATCAAATTGCGCAAATTCCATGCCCAGTAATCTTAATAAGGGGGACGTCTGTTTAACCAATTCTATGGACTTTTGTTTTCTTGTTTTAGAAATGGATAAAGCATGTGACATGAGATCCTGATGCAATGTTTTTATTTCAAGATCCAATTGATTGATTTGATCCTCACCATGAGAAATGGAATTGAGTTTGGATACTATCTCATGTTTAAATTGAATGAGTTCGTGATCCGACTGAACCCGATGTTTTTTCATTAATCGGATGATGAGATCAAAACGCTGCTGAAGGGCAAGTAATTTCTTTGGATCTGTATCAATATGTTCTGAAATAGATTCCAATTCTAAAGCGATATCTTTTATTTCAGTTTGAATCAGTTCCAGTCTATCGTACAAGGTATTTACAATGGGATTTATGCGAACGGATCTTAATAATTGTAAAATATCCTGTACAGAATCTATTACGCCTTTTTCATTATTTAAGATGGTCGAAGCATGGTTGGTTTGATTTAGAATTTCTTCGGACTTGGAAGCTATTTTAAGTTCTTCCTCAAGAGTACCGAATTCATTTTCTTTAAGATCTATTTGTTGTAATTCTTCCCATTGAAATTGCAAAAAATCTTGTTCTTGTTGTGCCTTGATATGCAGTTCCTGAAGTTCTTTTTTATTGCGTTTTAATTGTTCGTATTGTTTAAACTGAGTTTGATATTTTTTTACTTCCGTTTGCAATTCTGCAAATGCATCCAATGAAGTTAATTGAAATAAAGGATCAATAATATCTAAATGATCAAATTGTTGATGAATGGAAATCAACATCGGAGCAATTTGATTTATGTCAGTTACTAATGCGGGTGTATCATTAATAAAAGTTCTGGATTTTCCATTGGGTAATATTTCCCGTCGAATGATAATTTGTTTAGGATCATCGATATCTATACTGGCAGTAATTTTTTCCTGTAGACTTAATGGAATGTCAAAACAAACTTCTACAACACATTTTTCTTCTGCATTACGCAACACCTTTGCATCTGTCCGGGCACCTAATACAAATTGTAAAGCGCCTATCATAATGGATTTTCCAGCACCTGTCTCACCAGTGATAGCAATAAAATCTGATGGCCACTGAATATCCAATGTATCGATTATGGCGTAATTTTTTATGTGGAGTTGTGTTAACATGAATGTTGATCCGGTGTTATTATTTTTATATTATTGTAATAAATTAAAATCAACTTTTTCGCCAAGTTGTTGGGCTTTAGTCAAGTCCGTTTTGCCAGCAGCTTGTTGACCAAGAGCTATATAGGTTTTTCCTCTTTCTAAATAATACAAACCTGAATTTGGATTGAATTGAATAGCGCGGCTATAATATTCTATGGCTTTCGTTGGATTGTTCAATGCTCTATGACATCTTCCTCCTTCATACCAGATGTCTGCATTCTTAGGATCATACTTTAAATATTTATCTAAATCTCCTAGAGCCAGATCGTATTGGCCTTGTTGGTTATAAACAATGGAGCGATTTAAATATCCAACTTTCCATGTAGGATCTAATTCTAATCCTTTGGTTAGATCGGCTAAAGCTTCTGGTAAGTTTCCTAATTTGGCATTTGCAGCTCCACGATTTACATAATATTCAGCCATAGGATTCATTTCTATGGCCTTATTATAATCAAGTATTGCTTTTTGATCTTCATTGCGAATAAAAAATAATTTGGCACGACTATTAAATGTAGCATGTCCAGCTTTTAATTCAATGGCTCTGGAATAATCTTTAAGAGCAGCATCATATTGTTTTAAGTCTCTAAGATGATTGGCCCTATTATTAAATGGGAGCGGTGTGTTGTCATAAAATTCAATAACCCGAGTCCATAGTGTACCGCTATCCTTCCAAATTCCACATTGTTTATAACTCATGATTCCAAAAATGGCCAGATAGCACCCAAATCCAGTTAGCACCATCGATTTTTGAGTTGCATGCGTTTCAACATATTGTTGTACATAATAACAACATATAAAAAACAATCCGATATAGGCTATATACGTAAACCGATCAGCTATATATCCTTGTCCCGCTCCTAAAATTTGTAACAGAAAAACAATATTGAACAGAAAAAAGGCCATTCCAAAAACAAATGCCCTGTAATTTTTTTTAAAGGCCCAATAACAAATATAAAGTATTGCTAAAGCAACAGGGAATGATAAATAATGCCAAACAGTTATGTTCTCGGGATAAGGATATAAGGGTAATAATTCGTAAGGAAAAACCCATTTTATGAGATAGACGATGAAGCTAAAAGATCCTATAAATATTCTTAATATACCTGAATGTACAGCTGCGGATTCAAGAGATCCTTGCTTGTCTAACATATATATTCCTAAAAGTCCAAAACACAATGCGCCTAAAAAATAGAACCATTTTTCTGTAATTAAATTCCACCCTAGAGGTCTGTTTTTCCAGTAGTCTACGGCCAGCATGGACAAAGGCAGCGCCACCATTTGAATTTTTGCAAAAAGTCCTAAAACAAATAAAATAAAAATCCAAAACGTTCTTGAAGATTTATGTTGATCTAAGTTTTTGATGTACAAGTACAAGGCACTCAGAAAAAAACTGGCAAACAAAACGTCTTTGCGTTCAGTAATCCAGGCTACGGATTCAACCCGCATAGGATGAATCCCAAAGAGTAAGGCCCCTAATGATGCAAACAACAAGGTCAGTCCGAGTGATCTAAAAATATAAAAGACCAAAAAAACACAAAGCAAATGCAACAAAAGATTGTTGAAATGCATAACATGAGGTTTAAACTCTTTAGTAAAGTGTTTTTCTATTGCGAATGTCAATATTGTTAAAGGGTTATAGTTTCCAATGACGTCATGTGTAAATATGGCCTTGACATTATTTTTGTTTAATTCAGAGACATAAGGGTTCTCATAAACATTGCGATCGTCATCCCAATTCACGAATTCATTTTTTATAGAGGGAGACAACACCAAAAAACTAATAAAAAGTATGAAGAGTATATAATATCGATCTTTAGAGGAAGTTAGGACTTCTTTATGGATGGGTTTACTAATTATAGGCTTAACAGGTAGGTTTTGTCTTTTTTTGCTCATAAAGCATGAATATTTAGCAAATTTACATCAATTACTGCATTTGATTTTTGAATTCAATCCGCATTAAAACACATGAATAGTAGGTGCAATGTTAAGGAATTTGAAGCAAATCTTGTACTTTTGCTTCATGAAGATATCAGCTGGCGAATTGGCTTTAATGGTCAATGGCGTATTGGAAGGGGATCCTACTATGATATTGACCCAACCAAGTAAAATTGAAGAAGGGGTTCCGGGAAGTGTTTGCTTTTTAGCTAATCTCAAATATGAACATTTTTTATACGAAACTAAAGCATCTTTAGTTATCGTGGATCAACATTTTGTTCCAAAATCTGAAATAACTCCTGCTTTATTGAGAGTGGAAAATGTGTATCTTACTGTAAGCCATTTATTATCCTTATTTGATGAGCCTAAAGAATCCATTTCAGGTATTAATCCTCAATCTAGCATACATCCTTCAGCTCAATTGGGGCAGAAAGTATCTATTGGGGCTTTCACCATTCTGGAGCTGGATGTTGTTGTAGGAGAATCTACGATTATTCATCCTCAAGTGTACATTGGACCAAATGTTAAAATAGGTGCTCACACGGTAATTTATCCGGGTGTTCGAATTTATAGAGATTGTGTTATTGGGGATCGTTGTGTCATCCATGCTAATGCGATTATAGGTAGTGATGGTTTTGGTTTTTCGCCCGATCCATCAGGTAATTATCAAAAGATAGCACAGGTTGGTAATGTTGAGTTAAAAGATGATGTCGAAATAGGGGCTAATACCACCATTGATAGAGGAACTATGGGCTCCACATTAATCGGTCGCGGAAGCAAATTAGATAATTTAATTCAAATTGCACATAATGTTCAGATCGGTGAACATACTGTCATTGCAGCACAAGCCGGAATAGCGGGAAGTGCTAAAATCGGGAACCGGTGCATGATTGGTGGTCAGGTTGGTATCGCCGGACATTTGCAGGTAGCAGATGGAACCATGATTCAAGCCCAAAGTGGAATAGCAAGTTCACTTAAGGAAGAAAATGGTAAGTGGTATGGGTCTCCAGCAATTGATTATTATTCGTACCTTCGGGCCTATGCAACGTTTAAGAAATTACCCGATCTTGTAGTAAAAGTAAAAGAACTTGAGGCTTTGCTTGAAGCAAGTAAAAAACCTGATGAAACCATATGAATCAGAAAACCATTCAAAAAGATATCCAAATAGCAGGAGTCGGTTTGCATACCGGAGCTAAGGTTGTAATGACTTTTCGCCCTGCAATTGAAAATCATGGAATCAAATTCAGGCGAATGGATTTGCCGGATCAGCCCTATATACCTGCGGATGTTTCCAAGGTTATTGCGACCAACAGGGGAACAACATTACAAGATGGTGTGGCTCAGGTGTGGACTGTAGAACATACTTTATCTGCTTTAACCGGGCTTGGAATTGATAATGTACTCATTGAATTAGATGGACCTGAAATTCCAATTCTTGATGGAAGTGCTATCCAGTTTGTTGAAGCATTACAGGAGTGTGGAATCGTAGAACAACCCTTTGAAAAGGATTATTTTGTTATTTCAGAAACCATGTCCTTTCAAGATCCTGACACCGGAGCTGAATATTTGGCGATGCCCTCAGACCAATTCGAGCTGACGACCATGATAGATTTTAATTCAAAAAATCTCGGTCAGCAGTTTGCATCCTTGGACAATATTAAAGATTATGCTCTACAAATTGCTCCATGCAGAACCTTTGTTTTTCTTCATGAATTGGAAAAATTAATGGAGCAAAACCTCATTAAAGGAGGTAATTTGGATAATGCCATAGTTATAGTAGATCGATTAATGAGCCAGGATGATTTAGATCAGTTGGCCAAAAAATTAAATAAACCTTCTGTAAAGGTGGAACGAGAAGGTGTCTTGAATACCCTTACTTTACACTTCTCGAATGAGCCGGCCCGCCATAAATTATTGGATGTATTGGGTGATTTAACACTTTTAGGTAAACCCATACTCGGTAAGATCGTTACTAAGAAGTCAGGCCATAAATCGAATGTTGAATTCGCTAAATTTTTAAAAAAGAAGATGTTGGATCAACGCAAGTTGAAAGGCATTCCGCTATATGATCCGGATAAAGCACCGCTTTATAATTCGACACAGATTCAACAAATGCTTCCACATAGATATCCATTTTTATTGGTTGATAAAATTATAGAAATCAATAACAAATTTGTGGTTGGTATAAAAAATGTCACCATGAATGAAAGCATATTTCAAGGGCATTTTCCTGGCAATCCTGTTTTTCCCGGAATGTTACTATTAGAAGCCTTGGCTCAGACCGGAGGAGTATTTGCATTAGCTCAACAAGATGAGCCACACCTATGGGATACATACTTCCTTAAGGTTGATATTGCTAAATTTAGACAAAAAGTTGTGCCAGGAGATACATTAATATTAAAAATGGAATTAGCTTCGCCAATCCGACGTGGACTGGTTCAAATGATTGGCACGGCTTATGTAGGAAGTAAACTGGTTTGTGAGGCTGATTTAACGGCCCAAATTGTCAAAAGAGATGCATGAATTTCAGTCAATCAAATATTAGTCCAGAAGCAAAAATAGGTCATGGTACCATCGTGGAACCATTCGCCACCATTCAATCCGATGTAATTATTGGAGAAAATTGTTGGATTGGACCCTATGTTTCAATAATGAATGGCACTCGAATTGGAAATAATTGTAAGATATTCCCGGGTGCTGTTTTAGGCGCGGTACCTCAGGATTTGAAGTTTAATGGAGAGGCTAGTTTATTAGAAATAGGGGATCACACCATAATCAGAGAGTATTGTACCTTAAACAGAGGAACCAAAGCATCAATGACCACAAAAGTAGGATCACACAGCTTATTGATGGCCTATGTGCACGTAGCTCATGATTGTTTCGTTGGAAACCATGTTATTTTGGCCAATAATGTGACTTTAGCTGGACATATTGACATCCACGATTACGCTATTTTGGGAGGCTTGACAGCAGTGCATCAGTTTGTTAAAATCGGACCTCATGTCATGGTTGGAGGTGGATCTTTAGTAATGAAGGATATTCCGCCATTTGCCAAAGCGGCCCGAGAACCACTAACTTATGAAGGTGTAAACACGATTGGTTTGCGACGAAGGGGATTTTCTAAAGAGCAATTAGATCGAATCCACGATATCTATAGATATTTGTTTATTAAAAATAGAAATATTAGCATTGGTATTAAAATGATTGAAGCCGAACTCCCGGATTCTGAAGAACGCCGCCAAATTCTAGAGTTTGTACGTAATTCTTCCAGGGGAATTATGAAGGGCCACCGCAGATAATTAATATGAACATCCACATAGAACAACTTTCCAAGCGATTTGTAACCAATCGTTGGATTATTAAGAATATGAATTTACAATGTAGTTCCAATACTATATATGGAATAAGTGGTCAGAATGGATCAGGGAAGACCACACTGATATCAATGATGTCAGGACTTTTAGTTCCTACCCAAGGTAAAATTAAATGGATTCATCAAGAACAAGTTTTATCAGAGCAAGAATGGTTTCACTATTTAAATATTGCAGCACCCTATGCCGACCTATTTGAATACTTAACCATTGAGGAACTTCTAGACTTTCACTTAAAGTGTAAATCATTCTATGATAATATGGATGCCACGCAATTTCTAGATCTCTGTTATTTGCAACCCAACAAACATTCTACCATCAAAAGTTTGTCTTCAGGAATGAAACAACGCCTTAAATTGTGTTTGGCTATTTTAACACAAAGTGAGGTTATTTTTCTAGACGAACCAAGATCTAATCTGGATACCTTCGCCCAACAATGGTATCAGGAATTATTGTTAAAATTTCGAAAGAATCGATTGATCATTATTGCTTCTAACGATGCGGCTGATTTTGATTTAGTGGACGAAGTGATCCAATTGAATAGTTAAAATAATTGATGGAAAAGTTATTTATTTATTTTAGATAATATAAATGGATTTCAATGAATTTCAATTAGTTGATTTATAAAAATTAAATTTTGAATATGACATTTTTTGAAATAAAAGGTTCTAAATTGAGTATTGTAATATCTTCCTTAAAGGTTGGATTGCTAAGTTTAATATGCGCATTTCCAATTTTTATTCATTTGGAAAAAATACCCATAAGAATCTGGGATGAATCAAGGCTATGTATTAATGCTTATGAAATGTTGAAAAATAACAACTGGTTAATAACGTATTTCGAAGGCAAACCCGACATGTGGAATACCAAACCACCATTGATGATTTGGATGCAAGTCCTTTGTTCAAAAATATTTGGTTATTCAGAGTTAGCCATGAGGTTGCCATCTGCTATTGCTGCGTTTTTACTCGTACTTTTCTTATCTTATTTTGCAAAACGATATCTAAAAAATTTTTGGTTCGGATTGATTACATGTATAGTCTTAGTGACATCTTATGGATTTATCAACGTTCATGGTACTAGAACGGGTGATTATGATTCATTATTGTGTTTGTTTCTGGTCGCATATTCGCTGTCCTATTTTTTATATCTGGAGCAAAAAAATAAACGTGATTTAATATTCTTTTTTATAGCTTTGATATTGGCCGTAATGACAAAGAGTATTCAGGGATTATTATTCTTACCAGCCTTGTTCATATATACTTTAATTGATAAAAAGTTTTTTATATTCAAAGATCTAAATGTATATAAGGGAATTGCACTTTTTGTGTTTGCTATTGGTGCATACTATTTATTACGAGAAATGTACAATCCTGGATATTTAAAGGCAGTATGGGAAAATGAATTGGGTGGACGATATATGAATACCGTAGAGGAGCATACTGGGGAATTTCTTTTCTATTATAATATGTTATTAAAACATCACTTTAAAGAATGGATTTGGTTAGTGCCTATTGGATTTATTATTGGAATTAGCTTTAGGAATATTCGATTAAGGAAATTAAGCTATTTTTCAGCTCTTATAAGTTTATCCTATTGGTTAATTATTTCTATTTCTAAAACTAAATTAGAGTGGTATGAAATTCCTCTTTTTCCTTTTTTAGCTATGATCATAGCTATGGGCATATTTGGAATATTTTATTATTTGTTGATTGAGCCCAAACTAAAAACCATTTTTTTATTTCCAGTGATGAGTTTTCTATTTCTTATTAGTTTGTCTTATGTTCCTTATACTAAAATGGTGGACAAAGTTTATTTACCTAAGGAATATCCTTGGGACGAGGAATTTTACCAATTGAGTTATTATTTAAAGCATGCGCTTGGGAAATTAGAAGAGACCCGAGCTTATAATATTTGTTATGATGGGTATCATGCCCATATATTGTTTTATTTAAATCAATTGAATGATTTAGGGCAGCAAATAGGATTTAAGGATTGGGTATTTTTGGAAAAAGGGGATTTGATTATTGCATGTCAATCCAATGTAAAGCAATATATTGAACAATATTATATTTATGAATTATTAAGTGAAAATAAAACAATAAAAAAATATAGAATAATAGACCTAAAATGTTGAAAAGTATTAAAATTAATTATGCATTTTTTTCTAAATGAATTGAATTATATTTCACAATTATAATTATATTAGTAGAAATATTTAAAAGTACTTGTGGTTTTTCGATTAATGAATAGAATTAAATGAATAAGTTTGAATTTGGGATACTCTTTAAATTTAGTGCACCTTAAAATAGCATTTCTAAAGTTTGTCATTTTAATATTATATTTGTGGAATGATTTGAATTTATGAGTAAAATATCCGTTATTATTCCTATCTACAATGAAGAAACCAATATTCAGGTACTTTATGAGCGATTAAAAAAAGTATTGAATGGGATTGAATTGGAGCATGAATTATTATTTGTCAATGACGGTAGTCAAGATCAATCCATTCAAGTCATTAAGCAATTGGCTGAACAAGATATAAATGTAAGATATATAGATTTTAGTAGAAATTTTGGGCACCAAATTGCTGTGACTGCTGGCATTGATGCTGTACATTCAGAATATGTTGTGATTATAGATGCTGATCTCCAAGATCCTCCGGAGTTGATTCCAGAGATGTATGAGAAGATGAAGCAAGGTTTTGAGGTTGTCTATGCCAGAAGAAGATCCAGGAAAGGGGAACATTTTTTGAAAAAAATAACTGCCAAATTATTTTATCGAATACTAACCAGCATTACACATATTTCTATTCCATTGGATACAGGTGATTTTAGAATTATGCACAAAAAAGTAGTTGATGTGCTTAAGACTATGCCAGAACAGGATAAATTTTTAAGAGGACAGATTAGTTGGATTGGATTTAATCAAACGTATGTAGAATATGATCGGGACGAAAGACATTCAGGAACTACTGGGTACACCTATTCTAAAATGATTAAATTTGCATTAGATGGGATTACCTCTTTTTCCAATTTTCCATTGAAAGTGGCCAGTTATTTAGGTTTTGTAGTTTCATTTTTTTCTTTTCTTTTAATTCTGTATGCATTGTATTCTCGTTTAGTATCTAAGCATTTTGTACCAGGATGGGCGTCCATCATGATATGTGTTTTATTCCTTGGAGGAGTACAATTAATTTCCATTGGAATCATTGGAGAATACATCAGCCGAATGGGTAATAATATTAGAAAAAGACCTTTATATATCGTCAAAGATCAGAATTGATCAGGGCTAAAATATTACTTTGTAATTGGACATGATGGTTTATCTTTATACCACAAAGTGTCTATCGAATCGTGAGGGAATTTTTTCATAATGCTAAACGCCTGCTTTTACTTTCGGTCCCCATTATGTTGGGTAGCGCAGGCCAGAATGTCATTGCATTGACAGACAGTTTGTTTTTGTATCGATATGATGAAAATGATTTTGCAGCAGTTGGGTTTGTCAGTGTCTTTTATTTGGTTATAGCTGCAATTTCTTATGGATTTGCGAAAGGTGGTCAGATTTTAATTGCTAGAAAATTCGGAGAGCGGTCCAATGATTTTGTCAAAAAGTATTTTTACGCAATTGTATTTTTTGAATTCGTTATTGGGCTATTGATGTTTTTTATCTTAAGGTTTTTTAGTGAACCCATTTTACGTTTATTTCTCGATTCTGAAGTCATTTTAGCGAAGTCATTGGCATTCCTGCATTATAGAATTTATGGTATCATGTTTTCATATGTTGGCTTAGCCTTGGTTTCATTATACATGGGAATCAGTAAGCCTAAGATTATTTTAATGGATACTGTTTTCCTTGGACTAATGAATTTAATCTTATGTTATGCATTAGTCTATGGACATTTCGGCTTACCAGAAATGGGAATAGCTGGGGCAGGTCTTGCCAGCGCCTTAGCAGAAATTGCAGCGTTTGTTTTTTTTGTCGTGTATATGTTTTTTGACAAAGAATTAAAACAATTCGAATTATTAAAAATTCCTCATATTGAATTCTCTTGGATAAAAACGATATACAGTGTCAGCATCCCCATCCTCATACAATCCGTAATCGCTATTGGAAGTTGGTTTGTTTTTTTTAGTTTTATTGAAAAACTTGGAGAGCGGGCATTAGCGATTTCAAATTTGTTAAGAGTCGTGTATTTGATTTTTTCAATACCGTGCTGGGGGTTTGCAGCTGCCATTAATACTATGGTTAGTAAGACAATAGGAAGGGGAAAAGAACAAAGGGTTCTAAAACAGGTATACCATTCTTCTTTTATTTCATTCGTAACCTCGGCGGTATTGACCTTCCCTTTTTTAATTTTTTCTCACCACATCCTGTATCCTTTTTTAGGAGGTGAAGATGTTATGATATTTAATGCAACCATTCCCTATTTTAGATTGCTCTACATCATATTGCTGATGTATTCGGTTTCAACCATTTTTTTTAATGCCGTAATTGGAACAGGTGAAACCATCAAGGGATTAAACATTCAGGTCCTCAGTTCTATATTTTATTTAGGGATCACTTATATAGCCATTAGATATCCAGAAAGTATGGGCTTGAGTTGGGCTTGGGGTTCTGAAATCGTCTATTGGGGTATCCAATGTTCCCTTTCATGGTGGGTTTTGAAGTCAGGAAAATGGTATTTTATAAAATTTTAATTGGTCCTGAAATTTTTTCTAATAGGGGATAAGTAGCTGATATTAGCTCATTAAAATAGTAATTATATTTATATATGATTGATTATCAATGAGTCAGCATTGAAGTATATTCTTATATTTAGATTTTTTATATAAATCTTTTCTCTATTTTTGCACCCTTATGAGATTGAAAAACCTCGAAATTAAAGGATTTAAAAGTTTTGCTGACGATACGGTAATTCATTTCAATGAAGCTGTAACGGGTATAGTGGGACCAAATGGTTCCGGTAAATCCAATATAGTAGATGCCATTCGTTGGGTTTTGGGTGAACAAAAAGGCCGTGAGTTGCGTCTGGAACATATGGTTGATGTTATATTCAACGGCACTAAAAAACGTAAAGAGGCTCCTCTTGCACAAGTTACCTTAACTTTTGAAAATACAAAAAACTTGTTGCCTTTAGATTATCATACAATATCTATTTCAAGGTTATTATATAGGAGTGGAGAAAGTGAATACAGGTTAAATAATGTTACATGCCGGTTGAAAGATATCACTTCCTTATTTCTTGATACTGGTGTGGGGTCTGATTCTTATGCCATTATTGCTCTAGGAATGGTTGAGGATATTTTATCCAATAAGGAAAATGCCAGACGAAAGATGTTTGAGCAAGCCGCAGGGATATCAAAATATAAAGCAAGAAAGCGTGAATCTATTAATAAGCTAAAAGCTACCAATGAAGATTTAGCTAGAATTGAAGATCTATTATTTGAAATCAATAATAATTTAGTCGAGTTAGAGAAGCAAGCCAAGCGCACGAAGAAGTATTTCGAAATGCGAGATAAATACAAATCTACTGGTTTGTTATTAGCACATATATCAGTACAGCGATTAAAAGAAAAAATCCAAGGTCTAAATACCCAGATTGAAGCAGAAATAATTAAAGTACAGGATCAGGAAGTTTTATTACACCAATCTGAAGCGGATCATGAGAAATTTAAAAAATCTCACCTGGATCAGGAAAAAAACCTGGGAGATTTCCAAAGAAAGGTTAACGAAATATTAGATAGTATTCGCTTAACAGAAAGCGAAATACAAATCAAAGAACAGAAAAAATTGCTCATCAAAAATCAGCAAGAACATGTTTTGAAATCTTCAATGGATGCTAAATCAAAAATTGAGGTTTTAAAGCAAGATATCCTTTTGATTGAGACAGAAATTGCAAAAACAACACTTGAAGTAGATAAAGTAAATGCATATTCTTCCGGATTAGAAATCGAATATACAGAAATACAATCAAGGTATGATGGATTGAAAATTGGAGTTGACCAATATTATGCCCAAAAGCAACAATTGGAAAAACAAGTATTCGACCTTGAAAAAGAGATTGCCATCCAGCTTAATCAATATGAAAATTTTGATGCTGACACCAACAGAAATAAGGATGAACTGGAGCAAAGAACCAATGAGTTTAAATCTATACAGCAAGAAATCGATGACTCGAATAAACGCATTCAGGATATACAAGTAATCATAGCAGACATTTCTAAAGCTGAGGAAGAGCGACAAGCTACCTTGGTGACCTTACGTTCTCAAATTGATGCACAGACTCAAAAAATTGGTGAAATCAACAGACGTAAAGACGCTAAGAAAAACGAATACGAATTATTAAAATCAATGGTTGAAAAAATGGAAGGATTCCCTGAATCCATTCGTTTTTTGAATCAGAATTGGCGGAAAGATGTACCTGTATTAACAGATCTGATTTATACAGATGAGAAATACAGATCAGCGATAGAACTGTATCTGGAATCTACACTCAATTATTACGTAGTGCATTCTGAATCAGAAGCTGTTCATGCAATTAGACTGTTGTTTAGCAATGCAAAAGGAAAAGCGAACTTCTTTATTCTTGACAAATTTAAAAATGAAATAACTGAACCTAGTGTTATTCCTGGATGTATTTCAGCATATTCTTTAATTGAGGTCGATTCGATTTATAAACCTTTGTTGAATTACTTGCTAAAGGATGTTTATATTCAGGAACACGATAGTCAATTAGAAGACGTGATAAAATTCCCGGATGAAGTGTCTGTCATTAGTTTAAGTGGATCCATAGTTAAACAAAAAAACACAATTTCAGGAGGTTCGGTTGGCTTGTTCGAAGGTAAAAAATTGGGTCGTAAGAAGCACCTTGAAAAATTAGAACAAGATATAAAGGTATTAGAATCCGAAGTATTGGATATGGATAGGGCTTTGACCTATCTAAAGAATGAGCAAAAGAAATTTGATCTCATTAATAAACAACAGGAATTGGTTGCTGCTCGCAAACAGGAGTCAGAATATTTACAACGATTAGCTCAGATTTCTACAAAGCAACAACACTTTAATGAATTAAAGGAACGAATTGAATTAAGGATTCAAGATAATACAGAGAAGCAAAGTATCTTAAAGAAAAATCAGGAAGAAAAGTCCATTGATTTGTCTAATGCAAAATCATCCTATCAAGAATTAATAAACAGTATAAGCCAATCTGATCAAGTATTCGATAAAGTATCGCTTGAATTGTCCCAAAGTGCAGCTGCATTTAATCAATCTAAATTGGAAGTTCTGAAGTGGCAAAACACACTGGATAATATTACCAAAGATCTGGAATACAAAACCAGACAGATTGATGAATCAAGTCGTCAATTGGATCATGATTTAAAAAATTTAAGTGATCAGGAATCGGAATTGGTCCAATTGGATTTGGATTTAATGGAGTTGAAAAAAAATCTTGAAGATCGATTTGAGTTCAAGAAAAATATGGAGGCGGACCTTTCTAGTTTGGAACAAGAATATTATACCATTCGAAATACTATATCAGAATACGAAGGTAAAATTCGTACAGCTCAAAGAAATATCAGTGATATTCAATCTATGACGAATTCACTAAAGGATCAACGCTCAGAATTCAATTATAGAATTCAATCTAGTTATGAGAAAGCCATGATTGAATTTAATACCAATATTGATGATTTTGTTCCTGATCAGGAAACTGAAGGCATGGAGGAAGAACAATTGAGAGATCGTGCTATGTATTATAAAGTACGACTAGACAATTATGGTGAAATAAATCCATTGGCATTAGAAGCCTATGAAGAAATGAAGACGCGGTTTGATAAAATTCAAGAACAACGTCAGGATATACAAACTGCTCAGGTTAGTTTATTAGAAACTATTAAAGAAATTGAAGAGACAGCTACAGCTAATTTCTTAATGGCATTTAATCAGGTCAGAGTTCATTTTCAAGATGTATTCAGATCTTTATTTACAAGTGATGATGATTGTGATTTAATCTTGTTGGACGAGAATGATCCTTTAGAATGTGATATTGATATCGTGGCCAAGCCTAAGGGTAAACGACCAAAATCCATTCACCAATTATCTGGTGGGGAAAAGACTTTGACTGCGATTGCACTATTGTTTTCATTGTACTTATTAAAGCCAGCACCTTTTTGTATTTTTGATGAAGTAGATGCTCCGCTGGATGATATTAATATTGAAAAATTCAACACCATTATCCGTAAATTTTCTTCTGATTCTCAATTTATTATCATTACTCATAATAAATTAACCATGGCTGAAGTAGATGTATTGTATGGTGTTTACATGGAGCAGCAAGGTATTTCTAATGTGGCTGCTGTTGATTTTAGGAAGTATGAGCATGATGTCGTACTTTCTGGAATGGAGAATTAATAAAATCGTTTCTCCTTATCAATTAAGTTAAAACGGATATTCCGGTAATGCGCTAATAAAGTCAAAACTTTGTGTTTCAAATCGTATAGCAGCCGCATAGGCATAGAGCCCATTGGTAATGCATAGATAGGGCGCTTTTAGAATCATGTTATATCTTGCAGCCTGATCAAATGTAGATTGACCAAAATGGACCATTGGAGCTTTACATTCGATCAGAATATGTGGTTCAGCAGATTTGTTATAAACCACTAAATCAAATCTGCGTTTCATTTGATTATAGATCAGTTGTTTTTCTACGGCAATTCGGGCCAGACTATAATTTAACTCTTGATTGAGGTATAAAATAAAAACTTGTCTGACGATTTCTTCCGGATTTTCATGTATCCATTTACGCCTAATGGGATCAAAAATTTGATGTTGACTATTTCTCTTTAATACTGGGATGAATTTGTTGAAATCAATGTTAAGCCCGTTCATGCATTTTTATTTCATGGAATAGTTTTGATGTAGAGCGGAATAATGAGTTGGTGTTAATAGGCCAATAATTTTTATATTGCATAAATAGATGACTGTCAAAATGGATCAATTCAAATCCGGCATATTCGAGACATTTAATCAGATGCCATTGCCATTCTATTTGCTGCAAAGATAAGTTATGGTGAACCAACAATTGATCAATGATCCAAATCGATTTGTGAGTTCCTTTATGCATAAGTAATTCACTAAATTTCTCTATTGAGTTATGGCCATCCATATGCATTAGATTCCAATCAAAACCAGTCAGCGGTAGAATAATGGATTCCATTTGTTTTGGCAAAAAGCTTAAACAGAGTTGGTTGGAATTAATCCAGATTCTAATGTGATTAACATTTGATAATATAAAACTTGACAGTGCAAAAATGTGTTTATTCATTTCAGAAGGATGCAACTCTGTCAATAGATTTTTTAATTTGATCGGAGGTGCTTGACTGATTGCTATATTGAAATGTGCTTTTGCAGACAATCCTTCATTTATGGTAATATAATGGTAGCTGGATTTTTCTAATTTTTGTTCATAAAGTTCGTCTTCTTTATGACTTAAGTTCCATACTTCATCCCAGCCTACATGATTAAGTTGTGGGAAATATTCCTGATGTTGATGTTCTAAAATAATAATTGGAAAGAGCGTTGCCAGGGTTGGCAAGGAATGATAATATTCTTGTAATGAACTTGAATTGACGTGATTATTTTTAACTGATTCGTATAAATTTGGATTCAATTGTATTAAAGCTTGTATAGCCTCAAATTGTTTTTGTTCATATAAAGATTGTATATAAGTTGGTAAATGATTTTTAAAATTTTTAATATATTCTTTTATTCGATTCGTGTGCTCAGTAAGATTTACAGAATCATGAATAAAGTTAGAACTTATACCTTGATTGTAATAAAAAAGATCCAGTTGAAGTCCCCATGAGGAATAAGGTGTTTGTCGTAATTGGTCTAGAATATTTTTTTCAATATCATTAAAAGACTGGTAATACTGTTTCCAATTAAAATAGACTTCAAAATAAGCTTTTGAATTTAATATTTCTTTTACTTTAGAAATTGTAAATTTGATATCTTCTATATACTCGTAGACAGTTGTACTCTTCAATGCAATAGGCTGTATAAGTATCGAAATATTATTGATGTCTTTCAGCCAGTCATTTACCTCAGATAAGATTGATTCAAATGATCGCTTTTGAGTTTGTGTAAGTAGTTGACTGGGATTAATGTTTTGTTGTAATGAAAGCGTATGTTGATAAATAAGTTGTTGGATTTGCGATAATTTTAATTCTTCTATGGTTTGTATCCATGATAAATCATCCTGTTGCTGTTCCTGTGGAATTAATTCCAGAATTTTATTCTTAAATTTTGTTAAAGTATAATCGTATTTTATTTTTAAAGCGGCATCATGTTTAGCTTTTTGAGTTATTTTGATTTGGGACAAGGAGTCATATAGTGGCAACAATTGATCTTGAATATGACTTAAAGTATTCAGCGTCCATTCATCTATGAACAATTCTAAATTAGATAAAATGCCTTCTCCAGTTTTAATCCAAGTATCTATAAAATGGGTAATGTAGGTCCAGGCTTCTTCAGGTAAAAAGAGTTCAAATAGTTTGTCATTGAGCTGATTTAATGGATGATTTAAAGGTAAATTTCCTTGATAAATGGATGCTGCAGACTCAATGCCTTTTTTTAATCTCAAATATTGTTGGTGATTGATCCATTCATTTGAAAATAAACGAAAGTTGGTTTGGGTGGTATTCAGTTTAATCCATCGACACAGTTGCTCTATGTAGTTTTCATGAGATGGATTGGTTTTATGATAGATATGTTCATAAATTTTAACTAAATGGAAGTATTGTATAGCAATTTGATCAAGAATTTCATGGGTTGGGTCAATATCGAGTTTTCCGGCAATCGTTTTAGGGGAAAATTCGATTAAGTGTTTTTCAATTTCAGAACGAGAATGCTTAAAAAACAGACCTAAATGGTTAATATTGAATTGATCTAGTAGTTCTTTTATTAATATTACATCTTCTGCATGATCTACCAGTATCAGCGTTTTTCTGGAGGTTATGAGATTTCTGATGAGTTTATTATGCAGCCATATTTTTTTTGCATTTACATTGAGTGGTCTGATGTGGATATGAGATTCCGTTTCAGAAATCAACATGGATTGAGCCACATCATCTGGCATGGGGTATAAATAAAGAAATAAATCTTGACGCATCGGCTACGGTCATATTAAAGATACAAATATATATAATTATTTTATATATGTACCTTATTTTCTTGATTTATTTTAAAAATTTAATTCTTTTAAGATATTAATTAAAGATCATCGTTATAATTCAGATTGGAGCCGGACAGGCACACTTTATTTCCTTCAATGATGAATACCTTTATGATTTGTATTAACAATTAGTTTTAACAAGCTTTATGATTCATAATTCAGATATTCTAATCTCTCATTTTGTTAAAATATTAACATAACAAGTTACAGTTCAATCATTAAGAAGTTCAATCAATAAAGTTATATGGTTTTAACAGTTTGATTTTAATTTATGCAGAGGTGTTGCATTGCATAATAATAAATTCAGTTTTAGCATAATTTACACCGTTCTTCTTAATTCCAAAACCGTAATTTCAGGCCAGATCCCTACACGACCTGCAAATGCTAGAAATCCAAAACCACGATTGATGTAAATGGATCTTTCAAATTCGGTTTTTAAACCTGCCCAATGTGCATATCTGAATTGAACCGGACTCCATTTGAACCCTGGAATTTCAACTCCCATTTGTGCACCGTGGGTATGACCGGATAAAGTTAAATTGACTCTGTTAGGATGTTGTTTAACCTCTTGTTCCCAATGGGAAGGATCATGTGAAAGTAATATTTTAAAATCACTTGGATTTAATCCCAACAATGATTTTTCTAAGTTACCTCTTTTGCCGAAGCCAACTCCCCAGTTTTCTACACCAAGTAAATAAATCTTCTCACCATTTTTTTCAATTGGAATATGTTCATCCAACAAGATTGAAAAACCCATTTTAGAGTGTTGTTGTTTTAATAAATTCAAATTAGCAACTTTTTCAGCATCATTGGGCCAAGAGATGTAATCTCCATAATCATGATTTCCTAAGACAGAATACTTACCGTGTGGTGCTTCAATTTTAGAAAAAAGATCAAGATAAGGCTCGATTTCTGTTGCTACATTATTGACTAAGTCGCCTGTAAAAACAAATAAATCAGATTGTTGTGCCTTGGCCAACTCAACACCTTTTTTGACACTTTCTATATCATCGAAACTACCCGAATGAATATCTGATATTTGGGTAATGGTAAATCCTTCAAATGTTTCTGGTAGATTGTCGAAATATAATATTTGTCTGTGAACTTTATAATTGTATTTACCTTTGGTGACACCATATAAAAAAGCTACAAATGGCACACTGGCAATCCCTAAAGCAACTTGACTAAAGAACAATCTTCTTGATGGTAAAAATGGTGAATCTGAATGATTAGCAGAAGAGAATTGTGAAACTGTTCCCTGAATTAATCTAAAGAGGTCTTCTGAAAATAATATAATAATAAAAAAGATTTTCGTTACAAAAAGGGTGACAAACATGTTTAATGCCCACCTCGATATAGCACTCATGGAATGTGTTTGACGAAATTGGTACATGCCATATAACAAGATAATAAAACTTCCCCATGTAATAAACCAATAGGAGTACTGGATAAATAGCGCCCAGGATGAGTTATTTAAACTGGTTGTAAGAACCTTAATTCCTTGCAAGGCATAAACATCTAAAAGTATTAAAACAATAATAAGTAGGAAGAAAAAAATCATATGAACCTTGTATTAGTGTAGGAATATACGATAAACTAATTTTAGGTGTTTAAGGTTCAATTATGTGGTAGCAAAAATAATTTAAATAGATCTTAAAGAATTTATTTTAAATATCTAAGATTGAAATTGAAGATCTATAAATCTTTATTTATTTTAAAATTAGGGCAAAAAAAAATCTTAATACGATTTGAAACAAACCGTATTAAGATTAAAAATTGGATTGAAATTACTTAGCTTTAGGCGCAGCAGCTTTAGATTCGGTCGCAACAGGTTTAGTTGTTGGTTTTACTGCTTTTTTTGTTGTTTTTGGAGCAGCACATGCTGAAGTACAAGCATGGCCTTTTTCTCCATGAGCATAAACGTGAGTTCCTGTTTTGCAAGCAGCAGTACAAACGTGTTCAACTGGTTTAGCAACTTCTTTATCTGCTGGTGTTGCAGTAGTAGCTTTAGTAGTAGTAGCTTTAGTAGTTGTACTAGGAGCTGTGGTAGCTGCTGGAGTTTGTGCTTGAACTGCAGCAAAAAAACAAAATGCGCTTAATAATAAAAAAAACTTTTTCATTGAATTAAAATTATGTGATTAAAAAAAATGTTTCCGTTGAAAGATCCAAAATACCAATAATTCAGCAAAGTTACTAGGATCTCTATTATATATCAAAATACTTAAATTGGTTATCATTAGAGTTAAGTTAAATTCAATTTTAAATTAACAAATTATTTAATTTTTAGCGTTTTATTCTATACAAAACTTAAAATTTAATAGTTACTTAAAACTCATATTGTTATCATTAATAAATAAAAGAACGTGGGTTGTCTCGAAGTATTATATTTCCTTGCTTAATATATGGTTAATGATTCCAAATGTATTCTTTTTTGTTCATTAATAAGGCTTCGCCGGTAAAGGTTTTTTCACCATTTTGGACGTCAAAAATAGCACAATCGTACAGAATACGGTTCTTTTCCGGAAATATTTCTTTTACTGTAATAATGGCTTCATAATCGGTATCGACAAACATGGGTTTGAGCCATTGCATGGTTTGTTTCATATAAATATGGCCATCAGCCTTCCAAAGAGCGCCAAATATCTTAGTAAATACACTACCTCCTAAAAAGCCATGAATAATATTCCGACCGAATGGGCTCTGGGCACCTGCTATGGGATCAATATGCAATGGATTAATATCTCCGGTAACTTGGGCAAATAGGTTTACCTGTTCTTGGGTAAAGTTGAATGGATGCTTGAATTGGTCTCCTAACTGAATCATGATATGCTTATTTTATCAGTAAATGGGTCTTTTTTTTCCTTTTGTCGTATATTTGCGCCACAAAATATAAATTTTTGTTGAATTCGCCTGAATTCAATCTTTTCATGTCAATTTTTTCAAATAAAATAATTTTAATGGATAGTAATAATTCAAATTTTTTTCAACAATGGTTTGATAACCAGATGGAATGGAGTAAAAGAATATTTAATAATAGCGAAGCTAAGGAAGGGCAATCAAAGCCTAATTCAGATGATTGGATCAATAAATGGCAAGATTGGACCAACAGTGATTTTTCTTCTTGGACAAATTTGATGAAAGGAAATCCTTACCATTCTATGATGGACCAACATCCATTATCCCATATGGGAGATCTATCTTCAAAAATGAAGGAAGGAATGAACCAATGGGGGGTCTTTACTAAACAGTATTTTGATGCTATGAATATCCAGGATCAGGATTGGTATAAACAGTTCCAAAATATGACTTCTGCTGAGTCTTTCAAAGGAATGGGTAGTTTAAAGGAGAGTTTTGGTAAATTTTTTGAATTGTGGAGTCCAATGATAAAAAGTATTCAAAATAATACATTTTCGATGGATCATTTTGCAAGAATGTTTGATGCTGAAAAATTCAAAAGTTTTATTGATAGTAGTTTTAAATTTTTACCGGACGAGGCTAAAAAACTTATGGATCAAATGAGTCAAGGCTTTCTACAAGGAATGAAGCAAATGAGTGAAATGAACTTGAATCCATCCAATGGTTTAAATTTTAAAATGCCCAATATGTCTGGTTCAGGAATGCCAAACGCAACTCATATCTGGGATATGTATAATACCTGGAGAAATTCAATGAATGAACAAATACTTCCATTGACAAAACTTATGCAAGGCAACGCATCGGTTGAAAAGGCTAAAATTTGGAGTGATATTATTGATATGTCGGTAGAGCATAATTTGAAAAGCACTCAAATGCAAATGATGACTTACAAAGCAAGTGCACAAGCCATGGAACGTGTTGCTAAACATGTTGCGGAAAAAGTTCAAAAAGGAGAGCAAGTTGAAAGCATGATAGGGTTGTATCAGTACTATTTAATGTCCGGAGATACTGTATTTACAGAATTATTTGAAAGTGATGAATACAGTAAGATTATGACAGAAGTCAGCAGTCTGAAACAAAGAATCAAAGCAGCCGTTGATATAGAAATGGAAAAAACTTTTTTCGTTAATATGCCAGTTGCCACACGAACTGAAATGGATGAAGTTTACAAAACTATTTATGAATTAAAAAAGACGGTACGAAATTTAGAACGCGCACTAGCCGAAAAAAATACTTCACCAAATAACGAAATAAAAAAGGAAGAAAAACAAATTCAAGTTGAAGTAAAGTCTTCGGTTACACCGTCGGGAATTAAAAAACCTCAAGCCAGTAAATCAAATGCTAAATCTCCTTCAAAAGGAAAAAAATAAAAAGCATTTGAAGATGAAGTTAATCTTTAAATACTTAAATCCAATTAGTTAACCATTTAATTCTAAATATATGATCAATTCAAATAGCGTTTTTAATGAAATGATAACGGTCAATGATAAATTCAGAAAAGTATATCAGACACTTAAAAACATTGATGCTGTTGAAGTAGCCACTACCCCAAAAGAATTAGTGTGGCAGTGTGACAAAGTGAAAATGTTTCATTACATTAGAGAAACACCAGCTACATGTAAAATTCCAGTATTGGTTTCATTTGCTTTAATGAATAGACATGATGTCTTAGATCTACAACCAGACCGTTCATTGATGAAAAAATTACTCGATGAAGGACTTGATATTTATATCATGGATTGGGGATATCCCACCAGAGCAGACCGCTATTTAACGATCGAAGATTATATTTTGGGTTATATGAATGATGCTGTTGATTTTATTAGAGCCAAACATAAGGTCCCAAAAATTAATAAAATGGGTATATGTCAAAGTGGTTTATTTAGTATGGTTTACGCATCAATATTTCCGGAGAAGTTACAAAGTTTGGTTACCTATGTTGCACCTTTTGATTTTACAGATACCAATTGTAATATGCTGTATAAATGGTCTAAATATATTGATGTGGATACTATGGTAGATACACAAGGTATTATTAGGGCTGATGTTATGAATAGTGCCTTTGGAATGCTTAAACCAAGTATGGATATAGCCAAATATTTTGGCGTAATGGATATGATGGAGGATCAGGATAAACTGATCAATTTCCTAAGAATGGAGAAATGGAAGAATGATTGTCCAGACCTTAGTGGGGAAATGTATAGAAAATACATTAAAGATTTTTTCCGAGATAATAAACTTATAAAGGGAACCTTCGAACTTGACGGCAAAGTTGTCAATCTTAAGAATATGACGGTGCCTTATTTGAATGTATATGCGACAGAAGATAATATCATTCCAAATAAATCTACAATTGCTATTATGGATCATTTGACTGGATCTAAAGACAAACAATTATATGCATTTCCAGGTGGACATATTGGTGTTTTTGTAGGTGCTAAGTCACAGAAGGAATTAGCCCCAAAAGTAGCTCAATGGGTATCTGAACGATCATAAAAGATCGGTTCTATAGAATATAAAGGAATTCATTCTATTATTTTAGTAACGATTCACTAATGTAATTGACTTGTCTATCATGGTTTTATATCCCAAATAAATCAGTATGATCAAAACGTAAAATATTAGAATAATCTAATATTTTAATACGTTAAATACTAAAAGAAAATAATGTTAAGAAATATTTATATAGGATTGTTTTTTTTGGTTATAAGTTATTCCGGTTTTGGGCAAAGTGAGTCATCTTTTATTAAGTTTAAAATTAAGAATGCAGGCCTTTATACCAATGGATATTTTTCCCAGTACAACTTTGATTTGTATTACAATAAGGCCAATCCGCAGCAAAGTAAATTCAATGGAACACTACGTGCATCAAGTATAAATACTGGAGTGACCCTGCGTGATAACCACTTGCGATCAAAAGAATATTTTAATGTTTTAGATTTTCCTGAGATCATATTTATTTCTAGTAATATAAATGTGATTTCTTCAAATGAATTGAATGTATCAGGAACTCTTAATATTAAAGGCATTTCAAAAAAGGTAAGCTTTAATGTTAAAGTATCCAGTGATATTAATAAAGATGTGTTGAATGCTACATTGGTATTGAATCGATTGGATTTTGGAATTGGTAAGAGTAGTTGGACTTTATCTGATATAGTTATATTGAATTTGAAGTATACTCAAGAAAATAAATAATAATATCTTAATTCTTTTAGTTATATTTACATTAAGGACTGTACTTTATGGTTCTGTTTTTAATGAATAAAAATGGAAATTAGTCTTATTAGAAATATTGTTACGCATTTACGGTTTTCTTTTTCAATATTATTACTACCTGTATTTTTATTTGCAATGAGTCAAGCATCTTCTATTAATTGGACTCATGCCTTTATTTGTTTTGTTGTTCTACATGTATTAGTTTATCCTTCCAGTAATGCATATAATAGTTTTATGGATCGGGATACAGGAAGCATTGGTGGACTCAAAAATCCACCTGTAGTACCTCAATCTATTTATATGGTGTCATTAGTGTTTGATGTTTTAGCGCTATGTATCAGTTATATGTTTTTGGGAATTGCAGTTTTTGCTTTAATTGTCAGTTATATTATTGCATCAAGAACCTACAGTTATAGAGGAATTCGATTAAAAAAATATCCTTGGGTTGGATTTTTAATAGTAGCATTATTTCAAGGCTCCATTATTTATTTAATTAGTTTATGGAGTTTCCAAGGAAGTGTGATTTTTGAATTAAAGTTATACTGGGGAATGCTCATTTCTTTTTTTATGATGGGTTCCAGTTACCCTTTGACTCAAGTGTATCAGCACAAACAAGATAAGAATGATGGAGTTCACACTTTAAGTATGTTACTGGGTATAAGAGGGACATTTATTTTTTCAGGAATCATGTTGTTTGTTTTTGTAATTCTGATGGTATTTTTTTTATATTCATATGAACCTTTGTTAATGATTCCTTTATTAATATTTTGTACTTTTCCGGTTAGTATTTATTTTACAAATTGGTTTCGAAAAGTATGGCGAGATGATTTGGAAGCGAATTTTGAAAACACCATGCTTATGAGTCATTTGGGAGCATGGTCTACAAATTTGTTTTTTGGATCTGTGTTTTTGTTTAAATATTTTAACATTTTAATTTGAGTAACATTACTGCTATTTCTTGTCGTGCTGGTCAGTTTCAATTTAGTCGAGATCGGATATTTCATTTTTTAAATGAAATGTTTAGTGACAAAAATATATTTCGAAAATTTCAATTTATTTGGAATGAATCAGGAATTACTAATAAATATTCTGTGATACCTGATTTTGATTTGGATTGCAATGAACCATTATTATACAAAAAAGCAGATGTTTTACCCACCACATCTGCACGGATGCAAGTTTACAAATCGGAAGCTGTTAAACTGGGCCTTCTTGTAGCCCACGACAGTATTAAGAAAGCAAATATTAAGGTCAATGAAATAACCCATTTGATTACAGTTTCTTGTACCGGCATGTGTGCACCGGGATTGGAATTATTACTAGCTCATGAATTGCAATTGGATCCAAAAGTTAAAAAACATGCAATTAATTTTATGGGTTGCTATGCTGCATTCCATGGTTTAAGATTAGGGGATTTAATAGTGAAAGATAATCCAGAAAGCAAGGTATTAATTGTATGTATTGAATTGTGTTCTTTGCATTTGAGAAATGACAAGAGTGATGATAATCTTTTATCGTTAACTTTGTTTTCTGATGGCGGATCAGCTTGCATTATGCAGGGTGAAGCCATTGCCGTACCCTATTTAGAATGTGTAGATTTTAATTCAGATTGGATCCCGGATAGTTCTTCTGAAATGGGATGGGATATTGGAGACCAGGGATTTGAAATGATTTTAAAAAGGACCATACCAGATTTTATTGAGCGAAATATCAAATATTGTTTTGATCAATTATTATTAAAAAATAATTTACTGAATTCTCAAGTAAACACCTATGCCATACATCCGGGTGGTAAGAATATATTGAATAGTTTTTGCAAAGCTTTACAATTGGATCTCGATGAATTAGATATTAGTTTTAATATATTAAAAAATTTTGGGAATATGTCTTCTGCAACTATATTATTTGTGTTACAACAAGTTTTGGAAAGGAGTATGAAGTCTAATGGTTCTCAATTGGTTTATGCCGCAGCTTTTGGACCAGGAATAACCGTTGAGAGTGCTTTGTTTAAACATATGAATTCAAACCATGGTTGATCAATTTAAACACCGTTCTTCAGATTTGGAATTAATGGACTTGCCTATTGTCAAAAAGGAAGAGTTATTTACTAATTTGAAAGAATTAATCCAAATAAATAAAATGACTGGGGGTCCATCTTTAGGATTCTATGGCATTCAACAATTATTAAAACATCATAGACCTGATCAGCAAGAAATACACATCGTAGATATTGGATTTGGTGCCGGGGATATGTTGAATTACTTAAGTGAACATATAGATAAATTTCCTGTGCGGATTAAACTAACAGGAATTGATATAATGCCTGAAGCATTTGATTTTGTTAAGCAACAATATCCAGATTTGGTTAATAAGGTAAATTTTGTTCGAGCTGATTATAAAGATTGGTTTACCCAAGGCAATCGACCGGATATCGTGGTAGCTAGTTTATTTTGTCACCATTTGGATATGACAGAAATGAATGATTTTTTAAGCTTCATAAGAACTCATGTTAAGATAGGTGCGGTAATAAATGATCTTGAACGATCCAGAATTGCATATTATGGAATCATGATATTAACCCGTTTATTTTCTAAGTCAAGGTTTACCAAGAACGATGCTCCATTATCTGTATTAAGGGGGTTTACAACATTGGAATGGAAGGACTTGATGTCGAAGAATAAAATTTTTAATTTTTCATTGAAATGGAAATGGGCATTCCGACATTTAATCATAATCAAGTCTTCATAAGTACTAATCAAAAGAATAGTTTGAAGTCATTTTAAAAGAAATTATATAATCAATTCGATGCCTGAAAATCTAAGGAGTCATTGGGATCTTATCATTATTGGCGGTGGGCTTGCAGGTTTGTCCTCGGCCATTTTATCTAGTCGTCAAGGACTCAAAGTATTGGTTATTGAAAAAGGTTCTTACCCAAGACATAAAGTTTGTGGTGAATTCATTAGTATGGAATCATATGGATTCCTATTAAAATTAGGTTTGTCCATTCCGGATTTAAATCTTCCATATATTAATCAATTTACATTGACATCTTATTTAGGACCTACCGCAAGTTGTACTTTAAAAAAAGGAGGATTCGGAATAAGTAGATACCTTTTAGACCATTTATTAATGCAAATAGCTCAAAAAAATGGTGTTGTAGTCCTTCAACAACATAAAGTAATAGAACTACAGTATAATGCCGATTTGAAGCAATACATATTGACTACGCATAAACAAATGGTCTTCAACGCCACCTTGGTAATTGGTGCATTTGGGAGAATGAATCCATTATTGCCTCAGCCTCAGCCTAGGAGTCTGACAAGTTTTGTTGGCATTAAATATCATATTGAAAGTGATTTAAAGCCTGATACCATAGAAATTCATAGTTTTAAAAATGGTTATTGTGGTATATCTAGAATTGAAGATCTAAAATATTGTATTTGTTATTTGGCCAGATCTGAAGATTTGAAGAAATATCAAGGTGACATTTCAATGTTGGAATCGCAGGTATTGATGCAGAATCGATATTTGATGGAGCGACTTAATCATAGAATTTTAGAAGGACCTATAGTGACTTCTCAGTTTCATTTTAATATTCAGGATTTGAGCTTTAATAACGTTTTATTGTCAGGAGATGCGGCTGGTTTTATTCCACCATTGACTGGGAATGGTATGAGCCTTGCTTTTAGATCAGCCCATCAATTGCAACCCTTGATTAGAGGTTTTTTTGATGGAAGTATGAATCTTGAAACCATTGTTATGAAACAAAATAAGTATATCTCTAATTATCTTTCATCCCGAATTCAAAAGGGTATATTTCTACAGAAACTATTGTTTATTGAAAACCCAATTCTAAGTAATGCACTGATGTATGGCTTAACTATTGTGCCTGGCTTGATGAATATTCTGGCCAATCAAGCCATTGGAGATGATATTGTTTAGTGGAGGATCCAGTATAAATTAAGTTCATCATAATTTTGCTACATATATTTATTCATAATGATAAAAGATTAAGTCCTTTTGAATAACATTCACATTTTTGAGGAATATAGAATTTAAATGAAGTGCTTCAGATTTTTTTATTTTTTTCCACGACATGACGGTGCAATCGTTTGTTAACATTAATGTATCACTATTCGAATTGGAAATATTTAATAGTGCATTTTTTTCGCATAGATTATTTTTTGGTATTTTCAAATCACTAAAATTGAACGAGGCTACGATGAGCAATAAAAATCCAATATAGTATTTTTTATTTTGTTGATTGATATGGTATAAATTGTTTAAGATGAGTGTGCCATTAAGCATTAGAATAATTAAAGTAACAGGTATTAATGTATCATATCTTAATATAAAAGGTCTATATTCTCTGTAGCCACCTAACGGAAGTAATGCAATATATAATAAAATAAAAAGTCCAATATATTTAATGTTTCTATTCATTTTATAGGTAGATAAAGCATTTATTTTACGTGCTAAATATATATTTATACATGTAAACACTATGATTAGGCTCCATCCTAAGTTTTCACTTAGAATTTTAAATAGACCAAATGGAAGTTTTTGATATCGATCCAATATAGATACTTTGGTATTTAAGTTTTCAACATTGAAAGTTCCGATATAAAGTGAATAAATACTGGTTATAAGTGTAAAGAAATATAAGGAGATAAAGGATTTTGGAATAAGACTTATTTGATGCTTGAAATAGTGGAAGAAAGTATTTTTTTCATGTTTTTTAAGACATGTCCAAATTAAGGACGTAGCAATTATAAATGAAATAATTGTAACTATGGCTGGGAGTAGTGGTCCATTAAATGCCATGATCAATGCCAAAAGATAACTGAAAATTTGTTGGATAGGGCTGAATTGAAAATGTTTACCATGGTAAAAGCGAATAATAAATGGCAAGTAGAACAGCATTAATAAGCACATTGGCCAGGCATAAAAGAAATGATATGTAATAGAAGTATCAATAATAGCCATCGTATTGTGGAAACCATAAGTCTGGAAAAAGCTACTGATTATTAAGGTAATGAGTATAAAGTGGAGGCTTTTGATGATTGGTTTTTCGGAGCAATAAAACCAAACAAGCAAGATCAATAGCAGATGAGTGATTATTTTTGCAAAAGCGCATGAAAGATAGATACTTGTTATTGGATCAGTAAATTGTTGAAAGAGTATTGGGATTGTTTCAAAGTATAATTTCATAGTCCAATGTGCAAAAAACCGATTGGATCCCATATACATTTCATGATTGATTAAGGCCTGCATTCCGAATGGATCTTGCATCATTTTTTGAAATTGGGAAGCGGGAACAATAATGGCTGCCATATCACCATCTAACGGGATGTAATAATATTGGTAGAAAGAAAATACTATGTCAATAATAAATAAGATAAATAGACTAATAAGGAATCCTTTCACGCTGTGATCATTATAATATAAATATTATTTTCAAATAACTTGTAAACTTAATGTTTTTTCAAATATGTAGATAGTTATTTTGTTTCAAGGCTTGAATTTTTAGGATGAATCAAATTATTTAGGTTTTTGACTTATTGAATTGTAAACTTATTTTTCTAGTAAAAATTGTAATCCTCAAGATATGTTTTATTTTATTTTAAAAATTTTGCTAGTATATTTATTGAATATACTGTGGATTTAATAGTGTCAATATTTAACTTTTATAATTTTCATTTTGAAAAAATCAACATCTAGATTTTATTTATAAATGTTCTTCTAGATAAAGTATAAAAAACGTTTGTTTATATTTTGGGTTAAGGTGCTTTAGACTTTATTTAGATATGGAAATTCTGGCCTAATTGGAGTTAATTTTCAGGTCAAATATTTATGGCCACTTGCATAAATTAGTTACTTTTGTTATTCATTTCAAAAACAAACAAAACATGAAAAATCTTTTTTTAGGGATTATAGCTTTAATTTGTTTAGCATTTACTTCTAATGCACAATCTAAAGCAAAAGTGGAGGCAAAAACTCCAGAGGTGCCAGTATTGACTACAGAGACCTTTTCAGCTTTAAAATTCAGATCTATAGGCCCTGCTGTAACATCCGGAAGAATAGCTGATTTTGCTGTTAATCCTAATAATCCGAGTGAATATTATGTAGCCAGCGCTTCAGGAGGTGTATGGAAAACAACAAATAAAGGGACAACTTTTAAACCCATTTTTGATGGACAAGGTTCTTATTCTATTGGTTGTGTAAGTCTGGACCCATCTAATCCATCTATTGTTTATGTTGGTTCCGGAGAGAACAACAACCAGAGATCTGTAGCATATGGTGATGGTATTTATAAGAGTGAGGATGCCGGTAAGACCTGGAAGAATATTGGCTTAAAGAAATCGGAACACATTGCCGAAATAATAGTTGATCCGAATAATTCGAACATTATTTATGTAGCAGCCTATGGTCCGGTGTGGAGTGAAGGCGGAGATCGTGGTGTTTACAAATCAACCGATGGTGGTGCCAATTGGACCTGCATAAAATCTGTAAGTTCATATACGGGTTGTAATGACATTGTAATGGATCCAAGGAATTCTAATGTATTGTATGCAGCATTTCACCAAAGAATGCGCAAGGTATTTACCTACATTGGTGGTGGTCCGGAAACAGCGCTGTTTAAAACTACCGACGGTGGTGCTACATGGTCAAAAGTAGAAGGAGGATTGCCAGGCGGTGATTTAGGTAGAATTGGTTTGGCTATCAGTCCAGTTAATCCGAATGTACTTTATACAGTAATTGAGGCTAAGGATGATAAGGGTGGCGTATATCGATCTATGGACAAAGGTGCAAGTTGGGAAAAAAGAAATAGCTTTTTTACATCAGGAAATTATTATAATGAAATAGCTTGTGATCCTAAAGATGTAAATAGAATATATATAACTGATTCATATTACAAAGTAAGTTATGATGGTGGAAAAACCATTGGCAATTTAGGAGAAATCAATAAACACATAGATAACCACGCTATTTGGGTTGATCCAAATGATGGAAATCACTTATTGGTAGGTTGTGATGGCGGAATTTATGAAACCTATGATTATGCAAAATCTTGGGACTTCAAATCAAATTTTCCCGTGACTCAATTTTATAAAGTGTCAACAGACAATGCATTTCCATTTTACAATGTGCATGGAGGAACCCAAGATAACTTAAGTTTAGGAGGGCCAAGTAGAACTACATCAGCTAATGGAATTGTTAATTCAGATTGGTTTGTAACATCCACTGGAGATGGCTTTGAGACTCAAGTTGATCAATCCAATCCTGATATCATTTATGCTCAAAGTCAATATGGAGGGTTGGTTCGATACGATAGAAAATGTAATGAATATTTATCTATTAAGCCAGTGGAACAAGAAGGAGAGGCAGCCTATAGATGGAACTGGGACGCACCATTATTGATTAGTCAATTTGATAATAAGAGACTTTATTTTGGGGCAAACCGTTTATTTCGTACAGATGATCAAGGTAATTCCTGGAATGTCATAAGTCCGGATTTAACCAGACAATTAGATCGCAACAAGTTAGAAATCATGGGAAGGGTGTGGTCTGTTGATGCCATCGCTAAAAATGGTAGTACAGATATTTATGGACAATTAACTACAATTGCTGAATCTAAATTCGATCCAAATTTAATTTGGGTAGGGACTGATGATGGATTGATACAAATGACCACAGACGGTGGTAAAAATTGGCTTAAAATAGATAATATTCCTGGGATCCCTGCCCAATCTTATGTGCATCAAATCATAAGTTCATTACATGATAAAAACACGGCTTATGCTTGTTTTAATCATCATCGTTATGGAGATTTTAAACCATATATTGTTAAAACTACAGATGGTGGTAAAACATGGAAAACGATTCATTCCAATTTGCCGGAAAGAGGCAGTGTATATTCAATAGCTGAAGATCACATTGATGCTAATCTTTTATTTGTTGGTACTGAATTTGGATGTTTTTTTTCAAACAATGGTGGACAAGCTTGGATACAATTGAAATCAGGATTGCCGACTATAGCTGTTCGGGATATAGAAATTCAGCGCAGAGAGAATGATTTGGTACTTGGAACATTTGGTAGAGGATTTTATATCCTTGATGATTATTCATTGTTGCGTCAATTTAAGAATGATGATTTAAAAAAAGCAGCAGTCATATTACCTATCAAAGACAGCTGGATGTTTATTGAAAATTTAGCTTTAGGATTGAGGGATAAAGGACATTTGGGTAGTAGTTATTTTAGTACTCCAAATCCAAAAGTTGGAGCTGTTATCACGTATTATGTTAAAGACGATTTGAAAAAAATAAAAGATATAAGAAAGGATCGTGAAGAAAAAATGCTTGCAAAAAAAGAAACGATTTATTATCCAAGTATAGATAGTTTGAGATTAGAAGACAATCAAGAAGATCCCTATTTATTATTTACGATCAAAGATCAAGAGGGTCAAGTAGTCAGAAATATCAAAGCTGCCGGGTCTAAAGGCCTTCAAAAAATAATTTGGGATTTTAGATATCCGACACCAGCGCCTGTTGAAGGGCGTTATGTGCCTGCCCCAGATCAACTTTTTGGTGAAGAAGAATTAGGACATCTTGCCATGCCGGGAACATATACTGTCAGCCTATCTAAATATGAAGATGGAACATTTACTGAATTGGTTGGGCCTACTTCCTTTAATTGCAAATTATTGAACAATAGTTCAATTCCAAGAGACATGAATGCCAATGTAGCTTTTTGTAAGAAAGTTGCTAAACTTCGTAAAGCCACAAGTGCAGCAGGAGATTTGTTGGGTAATATGGATAGTCGGTTAAAGAATATCGAAAAAGCTTCACACGACATGCTGGCTTCGCCACAATCCATTATAAGCAAGATATCCAGATTGAATAAAGAATATCAAGCTATTAATTTGAAATTAAATGGGG
The DNA here is from genome assembly GCA_044228225.1 of Saprospiraceae bacterium. Classification (GTDB taxonomy): domain Bacteria; phylum Bacteroidota; class Bacteroidia; order Chitinophagales; family Saprospiraceae; genus Vicinibacter. The sequence goes on from JBGAVH010000001.1 coordinate 131,913, forward strand.
ATGCAACCCGTGCGAAAAGAGAATTTGAGTCGTTACCTTCCATAGATGGAAAAGTTGGTATCATTGAAGGTTCTATTTGGAATACTACATCTCCAATTACAAAAACCAATTTGCGAGTTTATGATCAGGTTTCTAAAGAATTTTCTTCAGTATTATCAGATATGAAAAAATTAAACAAAAGCATTGACGATTTAGAAAAGGAACTTGAAATGAATCAAGCGCCATATACTCAAGGTAGATGGCCAGAATGGAAATAAGTGGATGTAATTTTAATTATTATATCTCTATTATTTTTCGGCCCGAATTAAATATAAGTATTGATTTGAAGATAATTGTACCATGATTATAAATTTTTGAAAAGTGTCATATTATTGAATGGTTTTGAGTATTTGAAAAATTATTGTTGGTGTTATGTTTTTTTAGATTTTTAATGGATCCTTCTTAATATACATTAATACGAATATTCCGAGCTTTATATTGATAGATTGAAATTGGTTTTATGAATTATTAATGAACAAGATTTTGTAAACATGATCCAAATTAATCCAGTGAAGTATTTCTTCAGCATAATAATTCTTTTTATTGCCAGTTGGCAGTTATATGCTCAAACTTGGAGTGAACAGATAAAAGATCCTGCCAATTTTTATGACATTCAATCTGCCTTTAGCGATAATTATAAGTTAGTCAAGTCCAAAAAAAATGAAGTAGAAGACGTCGAATGGAACCAATTCAAAAGGTGGGAATATTTTATGGAACCCAGGGTCTATCCATCTGGAAAATTACCAGATCCTAAAATTGTTCAAGAGTCTTATATAAAATATAATTCTTTTTTATTTCCTAGAACACCCATATTGAGAAAAGCGAATTGGAAATCACTTGAAAGTGAAAATGGATTTCCAGTGAATGGGTATGCTGGAAGAGTTAACTGTATTGCTTTTCATCCTACTGATTCAAATACAATTTATATTGGTACTCCCGCTGCTGGTATGTGGAAGAGTTTAGATGATGGTAAATCATGGAAATCTCTTACAGATCAACTAGCATTAATGGGTGTTTCTGAAATAGCAATTGATCCTGTTGACCCTAATGTTATATACATTGCAACCGGTGATAAAGATGCTGCAAATTTTTTTGGAAATCCATACTCAATGGGAATTCTTAAAAGTATTGATGGTGGTTTAAATTGGGATACGACTGGAATCCAATTTAGAGTCGCTAATCAAATGTCTATTCAACGATTATTAATTCATCCAAATAATCATCAAATTATACTAGCAGCAATAAGAAGTGATGTTGCCAATTACAAAGGAATTTGGAGATCAACGGATGCAGGTAAGACATGGAATAATGTTAGTGGAGGAGCAAAATACGATCTTGTAATTCATCCTACGAATCCAAATATTATGTACGCAACCGGATATAAAAATATTCAGCGTTCTACAGACGGTGGCTTGACATGGTCTATTATGAATTCAACTGGACTTCCTCCAGCTTCAGATATAACATGGGGGAAGTTGGCAGTTACACCAGCTCAACCAAATTTAATATATGCAACATTTTTATCACAATCATCAGGTCAAACTTATGGTTTATATAAATCTAGTGATGCTGGAATAAATTGGAATGTTGTTAATAATGATGAATATGGTACGCAAGGAGGGTATGATTATACAATCGCTGCTTCTCCAATAGATTCGAACTTGGTTTTATTGGGAGGTCAATATTTATATATTTCTAAGGATGGAGGAGTATCCTTCTCGGTTACCTCGAGTGGACATTTAGATCATCATTTTTTAGGATATCATTCCATCACAAAAAAATTATACAATGGGAATGATGGCGGAATTTATAAAATATCGGCTAATGGTAAATCATGGGTGAATCTGAATAAAGGCCTTCAAATTTTTCAATATTATAGATTGGGATGTTCAGCTAAAGATCCAGATTTTATATTAACTGGAGCTCAAGATAATGGTACAAATTTGCACCATTTGCCAAGTTGGAAATTAATAAGTGGCGGAGATGGTATGGAATGCTTAATTGATTATTCTGATGATCAAATTTATTATACTTCATCGCAGAATGGCACTTTTAGTCGTTTTGGAAATATAGCTGGGACATTTACCATTCCTACAGATCAATCGAATTGTGCATGGGTCACTCCAATGATTATTCATCCCAACAATCCAGGAACATTATTTTTTGGAGCTAAGGATATTTATAAGACAAATGACTATGGAAACACCTGGATAAATTATTCAAAAAATCTTACTTTAAATGATAATGTTGGTGGTGGATTTCTCTGGCATCTGGCAATAGCTCCTTCTAATCCAGACAGTGTTTTATATGCTACGTCCTATGTTGTAGTTTATAAAACAAGTGATGGTGGAAAATCTTGGAAAAATGTAACATCAAATTTGCCAACCAAAGCTGGTTGTTTGAATTGTGCAGCATTAAATTCTATAACCGTTCATCCTGATCACCCCGAGGTAGGTTGGGTTACTTTCTCAGGATATACAGATAGTACACATGTCTATATGACTCAAGATGGAGGTGAACATTGGATTAACATTTCTGGAACTTTACCTAGTGTACCCATAAACACTTTGGTATTTGATAATATGGGTACAGGTACTCTTTTTATTGGTACAGATATGGGCGTTTTTTATCGTGATTTATCAACAAATGATTGGATGCCGTTTATGAATGGAATTCCAAATGTTCCTGTTGAAGAATTGGAAATCCAACAATCATCAAGAAAATTAAGAGCTGCAACATTTGGTCGAGGATTATGGGAGACAGAAATAGATGAGCCTATTGTTAATGTTAAAATGCCACTGAATAATAATGGATCAGATATCACTATTTATCCGAACCCAAGTACAGGTATTTTTAAGATAGATTTTCTTGAGACAGATCAATCTAATGAAATAATGATATTTAATATTTTTGGAAAATTAATTAAAGAAGAATTATTGGAAAAGAATATAATAGATCTACGGTTATTGCCAAATGGAATCTATATTTACAAAATTAGGGGAAAACAGGGTAATTATTATTCCGGTAAAGTTATTAAAGGTTAACAGAAATGATTGATTTTTGTACTTTTGTTTATGATTTATCATCCTTCTCTTACTGTTTTTCATCTTAAAGAATTTAGACATTATACTTTACTCCGTTTTTTCGTAACCATAGGATTGTTGATGCAATCTGTATTGTTATCATGGCATGTTTATGTTTTATCAAAAGACCCATGGGCAATTGGTGTATTGGGATTGAGTGAAGCCATTCCTATGATATTATTTAGTTTGTTTGGAGGTTATTATGCTGATAGAAGTGATAAAAGAAAAATTCTTATTTATTGCCTTTTAGGATTCCTTATCTGTACTATGGCATTTATGTTTTTAGTTTCTGCCTGGGCTGTGCAAAATATGCCTATTAAGTATATAGTTTTTGGTATTTATTTTTTTGTAGGAGTAGGTGGAATCTTACGTAGTTTTTCCGGAGCAACTTCTTTTTCTATTATTCACCAAATGGTTCCTCCTACATTATTAAAATCAGCGACTACATGGGTGAGTAGTATATGGCAAGCCGGAGCCATTTTGGGACCTATTTTAGCTGGTATTTTTTATGCATATTCAGGTCCATTTTTTTCATTTTTATTTACCTTCATATTTGTTTTTATTGGATTTATACAATTGTTCGGAATAGCGCCAAAGTCCGTTTCATTTGTTCCGAAAGATGAGACTGTATTTCAGAGTTTAAAAGACGGTTTGCATTTTGTGTTTAAACATCAGATTATCTTGGGTGCATTAAGTTTAGATTTATTTGCTGTATTATTTGGAGGGGCTGTTGCTATGTTGCCCTTATATGCTGATCAAATATTAATGGTTGGTCCTGAAGGATTGGGTTGGCTGAGGGCAGCACCAGGGATAGGTGCAATTCTTACATTGAGTTTTTTATCTATCCGACCCATGCAATCTAAACATGGGCCTAAATTATTATGGGCAGTTGCTGGATTTGGCATTTTTACTATTTTATTTGCCATTTCAAAACATTATTACTGGAGTATGTTTTGCTTGTTTATGACAGGGGCATTAGACGCTGTAAGCGTCATGGTAAGATCTGTTATACTTCAATTAAAAACGCCAGATCATATGCGTGGACGAGTTGCATCTGTAAATAATATTTTTATCGGTAGCAGCAATGAAATCGGGATGGCTGAAAGTGGCGCAGCAGCGAAATTAATGGGGTTAGTGCCTTCTGTAATTTTTGGTGGAGTGATGACATTAATCGTAGTGATTGTAACCAGTATTAAGGCTAAATCATTGCGTAAATTGGAGTTGTAGAATAGTTCTATTTTAATATTTAATTATTTTATCTACCATGTTGTTGCCATTACAAGAAATATACAAAATGTAAGTGCCAGTAGCAAGGTTTTGAGTTGAAATAACAAAATTTTGAGCTGTGCATTTTCCTTCATTGATGACTTCACCTAATAAGTTAACAAGAATCCATTTTCCATTTACTAAATGTTCATTTGAATTAATATTGAATGAAACATAGGTAAAATCACTGCAAGGATTAGGAAAAAGGCATAAATGATAGGGTAAATTTGAACATATTGGATAAATATCTAAAGATGGGTAAACAGTATTTAATGTAGTGTTGGTAATGTATTCAGGATTATTATCAAAATAAATTTGAGCAAAATTTAAAATAGAAGTTTTGATAGGTAAATGTGGTTTTTGATTAATCTTATATACAACATAACCTTGACTTTCTGGGTCGTTTTGACTTTTGAAATTTAAATGTATGTTATCAAAGTTAATTAGTAATGTATTATTTTTTATAATTTGATAAGTGAAAGCATGACTGGATTTAAGAATTTCTAAACTTGAAATATCTAAATGTTCAGAAATCTCATCAATAATTTTTACTTTTTCGGTATAGTCATTACCTATATTTTGGAAATTTATTTGATAATATATTGCCTCTGTAGGTAATGTCTTGTTTTCACCTCCTCTAGATGGATAGGATGTTTTTTCATTTGGATCAAAACTACATCTAAGTGTTGTGCTATAATGAAGTTCAGGATTTGCAACACCATTTGAAGTTATTGATAAATCTAAAAATAGTTTTTCACCTTGATGTGTTTCATTCGGCATTAGCAAGATTAAAGTATAATCTTTACTTTCAAATGGTAATAAATCTTCATATTCCCAAGTCAGTTCTTGACCATTTTTTTGAAAAATAAAATCAGATGAATCAACTTGAAGTAGATAATCAAGAATTAGTTTTATTTTGCCCTTGGCTGGTATTGTTCCATCATTATGAATATGTATTGTCCATCTTGATTGTTCATTACATCTACTTCTAGCAGAAAATATATCAGCAATAACCTTTGCATCTAAAGTAACAGGTACCATAGGTATATCCATGATCTTATTTTGACCTTTTATATTGTTATAAATTTCTAATTGATCATTGGGTAGATTGATTTTCCATAGAGAATTGTTTGATTTAATTTGATATTTTGAATCAATAAATAAATTATAATTGTATTTTCCAGATTCATAGTTAGAAAATGTGCAATAATCTTGATCAGTAATGATTTTAATATTAACACCTGTCTCCTGATTGTCTAAAATTCCGTTGTTGTTTTTATCCCAGAACCGAATGCCTTCCAAACCATATGTATCTTTTGTTGGATTTATAACAGTAATATTCAATTCAAAAGTTGTGATGCTAAGTGTGATTCCATTTCTTTGTTCTCTAATTTCGTTACTAACTAAAAATACACCATCTTGATTAGGTACAATTGATAATGTGCCATTCTTTTTATCATAACTAGTCTTTGAATTTAGTCCAAATGGATAGTTTTCATTGTAGTTTTCAGCATAAGGGACATACTCATAGGGTGGTAGGCATTGAGATGGATTTGGAATTACAGAATTACATTGGCTATTAAAAAAGTCTAGTCCCCCACCTTGAAAAGGCTTAGCAAGAGAATAGTTTAAATCATCATTATCTAAATCTACATGTCTAAAGGAAATTTCATTTTTTTCATGTGCGATGATTAGTCTTTTCGGGTTTTCTAATATTGTAGGACTATAATTAGATACTCGTTGACCTTCTTTTTTAATAATTATATTAAAAGTCATACCTATTCCTGTGGGTACTTTAATATTAGTCATGGAATCAATTCGGCAACAACGTTGATGTGTAATCATGTAATCCCCATCGATTTGTGGCAAGGTTACTTTCATTTTATAGTTTGCCTTATACATGGTATTATTATTAAATTGACAAATCAAAGGATTAAAGATTATTTCTTCCCCTGGAAGAAAAGTTGCAGAAGCATCTACAACCTTCTCAATGGTCCATGTGTTTCCAATCAATTTGTAAATCCCAAATAAAATATTATTATCAAAATCAGCTCCATGACTGAAAGGATCTCGATAAACGTTTAGTATTACTTCTAATTCAAATTGGCCATTTCCGACTAAATTAGTTGAATAATTTATAGTGCCTCCCATAAGATGAGTAGCATAAGCGTCGTATGTGTTAAAAATAATAAATACAAATATTATTAATGTATAAATCTTTTTCATTTGACCTTTAGTTTTTATCAGTTACAAATATATATTATACTACCCATTTATTTTTTTATAATTGATTATTTTAAAAGAGGGATAATTTTTGGTTTAAAGTATCATGTTTTGAACCTCAATTATTTAATAAGGATCAGCGATTGATCTAAAAGGCAAAGTCGGATATAAGAATATGATTGACTCTAAGCTGAGATGATTCTGAGTTTGATAATTTGAGTGCAAATTTTTATTCATGTTTATTGTTTGAATTCTGTTTTTTAAATTCACATTTTTTCCTACTTTTGGCAAATGAACCATCAATCAGCAAGTAACACAAATCCATTGAATATGGTCGTCATTGTAGCTGCACTAGGCTACTTTGTTGATATTTACGATTTAATCCTCTTTGGAATTGTTAAGGATCCCAGTCTTAGAGCTCTTGGGGTACCGGAATCAGAACTATTTACCGTGGGTTCTCACTTGTTGAATATGCAAATGATTGGTATGTTGACAGGTGGAATTATTTGGGGTATTTTAGGAGATAAAAGAGGCAGATTGTCTACCTTATTTTTAACCATCTTACTTTATTCATTGGCCAATATTGCCAATGGATTTGTTCAAAATGTAACTCAATATGAATGGATGCGATTTATAGCCGGAGTGGGACTAGCAGGGGAGTTAGGCGTTGGTATTACCCTGGTTTCTGAAATTATGACCAAAGAATCCAGAGGGGTAGGAACAAGTATCGTATCGGGTATTGGAATAGCCGGAGCTGTTTTGGGTTTTTTAATTGCCGATTGGTTCGATTGGAGGATGGCTTATTTTGTAGGAGGTGGTTTGGGATTACTGCTGCTTGTGTTAAGAATTAGCGTTTATGAATCAGGACTCTTTGAAAAATCAAAATCCAATGATATCAAACGCGGAGACTTTTTATCTTTATTTACCAATCTAAGACAATTTAAAAAATATTTGCTAGCTATTTTAATTGGAATTCCTGTTTGGTATTCCATTAGTCAATTAGCCATTAACGCAAGTGTTTATGCTAAAGAAGGTATTGTGGATGGAATGATATCCAATGCTAAAGCTGTGACCTGGCATTATGTTGGGGCTTCAATTGGTGCTATATTATTTGGAATGATTAGCGAACGTTACAAATCGAGAAGAATTGGCTTGTTTTCTTCACTTGTTACATTAGCTGTATTTATTGGCTTATATTTTTTCCTTAGAGGAATAGATCCTGTATTATTCTACGCTATTACTTGTGGATTGGGTCTTGCAATGGGTGGACTATGGGCCATCTTTATGGTAAATGCATCGGAACAATTTGGAACCAATCTAAGAGCAACAGTGACAACAACTGCTCCTAATTTTGTTAGAGGGACTACTGTTATCATTAGTTTTGGAATTGTATATTTAAAACAATATTACGGTATATGGTTTTCTGGGTTGATTTTAGGTATATTGTGTATTGTTATTTCACTGGTAGCCATTTATTTTACTGAAGAGTCATTTGGTAAAGATTTGGATTATGTCGAATAGTCTGTGTTTTTTCTAAAAATATCTCAAAGTGCGGATATGTTTTATTTTAAAACTTTATTTAGACTTAAATTAATTGGTATGTAATAAAAAATGAGGATCACTATTTACAAATGATCCTCATGATTTGATGGAAATACATTAATATTAGTTGGACGTTTTTTTTAATCGTTGGATTAGAAAGAATTACAACAAATCAATCATTCCTTTCGAAACTGCTTGATATTTGCACCCATCATAATTCAATTGTTTAAACAATGTTTTTGATATTTGTTTACCGTCAGATAATTTAAGTGCACAAATCGCGAAATATAACTTAATATCATCTAAGAATTCAGAATTGGTGCCCTTAGAAGCTAGTGAAACACGTTTATTTAGTAAAGATAAATTTTTAACAGATGCGCTATAATATCCTCTGTATAACTGAGCTAAGCCAAGGTAAAAGCGAGCTACATCGTCTTCCGGATGTCCAATGATGAATTGAGTAAAAATCTTTTGTGCTTCCTCGAATTTCCACTGCGTAAAGGCGTTTACACCATTTTGAAACAATTCACAATCCTCTTTTGAAATGGTGCTTCCAGATTGACCTAATGTATTTTGATTGACGAATTGACCAGATAATGTTTCATTAGCTTGAATGATATTGTCACTACAATAGGTTTGGATAATAGGAAGATAAGCAAATCGAATTTTAATAAACGAATTAAGAATATTCGTTTCGGGTTCTTTAAGACTGGCATTTTTAGCAGGATCATTGTAAGTAAATGATTTCTTGCTGGAAGTTTCTTGAGCGCTTACACTTGATGCATTTATTTGAGTACATGCAATAATGGAAAATAAAATAATCTTTTTCATGATGATAAATTTAATTTTTTAGTTTGTGAAATGATTTTTATAATTTTCTTGCACTTGAAATTTAAACATTTATATACAAAGGGTGTAGGAGCTTAATAAAAATTAAGGTTAGGAATGAAATATTTTAAAATTATTTTTTGAGCTAAATAAAAAATGCGAAAGCAACACTTTTGTTACTTCCGCATATTATAAATGTTTGTGCAAGTATTCCGAATACCTTTGTCAGCTATATGAGATAGATTTTTTAATATTTAATTATAAATAGCTTACTTTATATATAATTAAATTTTTATCGTTAGGGTTACCCTTAGAAAAAAGTAATAATATATTTTTTTAATTGTATTATAAATCAAATGGGATGGGTTATGAGCATGACCAAACAAAGTCAGGCTATTTTGATTAGATTTCATTTTATATATTTTTGGACTGATATTAAATTTTAATATATACGGAGTAGTTATCATACTTATTATAATAGGTTCGATTCTATTCAATTAAATGAAAAATATATGATTTAATTTCTTAATATATTATTTTGATAATTTTGGAATTTTAGGAACATGTTAAACTCATTTTTTTATTTAATGGTAAGGACTATGAATATACTATTTACGATATAGTGTATTTATTTTTTTAAAATTAAGATAATAGGAGAATTATTTTGAATAAATTTAATTAGTTTTGTTTTTTAGATAAAGGTGATAACAATTTGAATGCTAGGAGAACACAATAGATGTTTAAGTAGAAGAACAAGGCATAGGTTTTTAAAAAAGCTATTCCATAGTTCGTATACTAGTTCAAGCGCCATAGGATAATATGAACTTGAAAGGGTTCATAAGTCTAATTGGAACCTAAATAGCAGCCGCAAAAGTTATTAAAACTTGATATTTTAATAATATTGGCATAAGTGCCTTAATTTTTTATATATTTTTACACAATTAATATATACATCCAAATGTGCAAATCCTGTGAATCGTTTAGCGACCTTTTAAAAGAAGGGGAAGAAGGTAAGAAAAAAGCTGCCAGACTTTTGTTTGATGAAGAAATCATACAAAAGCACGCTCGCTATTTTTTCTGGAAATATCAAAGGTATATGTCTAAGGATTTTGACAATTGGGAAGACTTTTATATTGAAATAGTACTGCGTATTTTTCGAGAGAAGGAAGCTGGACGTGGACCTAGGGAAAATTGCGATGGGTATTATTATAAGTTAACCAGAAATATTTGTGAAGAAATGGTACGATTGACAAACAGATCTAATGAAGTTCAAAAGCAATTACTCTTGCTGGATGAAGTAACAGGAGATCCTCATATTATCGAAAAGGTAAAACATTACATTCAACAAATGGAATGTAAATGTGCTACCTTATTATACCATTATCACATAGAAGAACAATTAGTAAGAGATAAACAAGAGTTGGTTGTCCTATTAAAGGAAAAGTGTGGCAAGGATTATACGACAGGTTCTGTACCTGTTCACCTGAGTGGCTGCCTGGACAAATTAACTCAATTAATTCAACAAGATTCTAACCGCTTATTTTAAAATTATGGAAACAACATCATTAAACAAAAAATTTCAGTCCTACCTCGATCAGGAGATGTCCGGGGAGGAACTTGAAGCATTCAAAAATGAATTACGATCCAATGCAGAAGTAAAAAAAGCTTATATTGCTTACTTATTTCAAGCACTTAAAGGGACTGAGTCTTCAGATGTTACAAGCAAGGAATGGATGACCGCAGTATACCAGGAAGGACCTCCTGTGAAATTGCAACATCCTGGAAAAGTTTACATGTTCAATCGCTTCGTTGCTGCGAATTATAGTAAAATTGCTGTGGCGGCAACATTGATGGGAGTGTCATTGATTTATAATAATGATAATTATTCCAATGATTCATTGGTTGCAGATTATCATGTCATCCAAAGTGAGCAAGTCCGAGGAAGCGATAATGATAATAAGGTATCGGACATTTCAGTTTTGCAAAAAGCCCAAAGTTTAATTGTTGATGATCCTAAAAGTGCACTGACTTTATTGCAGCAGACTGATGGCTCAACAATGATGCTAGAAGACAAAGAAGAGATCGAATGGTACAGCGCATTGTGTTATTTGAAAATGGATGAAGTGGATGCTGCAAAAACCATTTTAATGCAAATTGCAGATAACCCAAGTCATTCATATAAACGCAAAGCAAAGCAATTATTAAATGACATGAATGCTTTTTGGAGAAAGTTGGTGTGGTCAAAATGATAAGACGAATTTCGTTTTATTTATCTTAGATATATTTGAAAAGCAATGAAAATGACTAATTTTGAAAAGATATTATTGACTTAACTGGTTTTTAGTATTATTCAAAGTTAGTTTAAAGATAAATTTTATTTATTAACGATTTTATTAAATTAAACTTATTATTATGGAATCTACATTGATTATTATCATTTCTATTCTCGTTTTACTAATCTTTTTATTTGTTTTGATTCTATTGTTTAGAATTGATTTATTGAAAAAGTTAGTTGAATTAATTAAACCAGATCCAACACCAGATCCGAAGCCAGATCCAACTTTTTCGAGTGTGAATCTTATAAGTGCACAATATCTTAGAGATTTAGGATACAATGTGCAATATGGAAACGGGGCTTCAGGTCCTACGCAAGGAAATGCTATAATATTAATTATTAGTAATTTGGAACTTTTTTTAACCAAATATAATCACAGCAAATTGTCAGATAATTACAAAATTTGTAAAGGCATCGATGGAGAAAAAGTATATATGTTAATTCACAATTTAAACGATTTTCTTGATAAAGTTAGCCCAATTTCGCAAGCTGAACTTGAAGCTGATATTGAAAATGGAGTATTACAAAGTGGAAGGAATTATTTTATGTTTTCGAATCCAGAGACTCCATCTACAGGTACAGCTACATCATCAGCTGGACCAAAACGAGATGGATTTGCAGATCCAGTAACTGCTGATAAATACTATGAAATGCTTAATCGTAATGATTATTTACAAATGCAATCTCGATTTAATACCTTGACTACGTCTGATTTAAACAATCATACCCAAAGATATTTAATTGGATTTTTAGATAGCGGCTTTGACCCTACTACTGATGGGATCAATAGGTTGTCACTAAATATCTTGAATTATATTCCTACTCCTTCTCTCGAAGATCCAGATCCAATTCATTTAAATGTGACTAGAGGTAATAGAAACATAGTTGATAATTGTGGACATGGAAGTAGAATTTTTGAAATATTACATTCGACTCTTGATGCTAATCAAAGTGGTATTCATTTGTTACCGATTAAAGTTCTCGATGGAAATGGAGTTTGTACTGTTTTTGATCTTATCTGTGGAATAAAATTGGCACATAACCTGAATGTAAATTTATTGAATATTAGTATTGGTTATTATGATAATTCAATACCTGATCATCAATTGTTATGTGATGTGATTAGAGATTATTTAGCATTTCCAAATAGAAGAATATTTTGTTCCGCTGGAAATGATGGGCTAAGATTAAGTGATTCTGAAAATCATTATCCTTCAGGATTGGCACTTCAACAACCTAATTTGTTTGAAGTATTTGCTAGTGAGAATTTGACTGATTTTCAATCAGATAGTATGCAACATCCTCTGGCTTCTTATAGTAATCGGCGAGCGAATTATAGGAATGCACTTGTCTGTTCAGGAAATGGTTTTACAGCATCCACAGATTTTACTACTTTTTTTGACAATAAGTATCAGTGTGGAACTTCATTTGCATGCCCTAGAGCTCTTGCAATGTATGTAAATGACTCAACTCAATACCAGCTAATTAGGAATAATTCTAACGTATTTCAAGCTCAACAAAGTAATACTGATCCATTGCCAATGTAGTTAAATTATTATTTTATATGGGTTGGAATTTTTTGAAGAAGTTTATTGCCTTTTTAGTTTTATTCATTTTTGGTGTTTTGGTGGTAGAAGGTAAATCAATTCCTTCATGTGTCGATCAGATTGAGGCATTAAAAGCTAAGTATGCAGGAAACTATCCAATATTGATCCAGAAAATTAATACATTTCTGGATCAAACTGATTTTAGTAATGAAGAAACATGTAAAGGAAAATGTTTACAGGTTATAGCGAATAGGTATCAGGATTTAAATATTTGGGATTCTGCATTTATTTATACTTGTCAAGCGCTAAGATTCAGATCGAAAATATGTGATACTGCTGGAATGATCAGCTCGTTATTTATTTTAAGTGATTTGTATACTGAAAAGTTAGAATTTGACTTAGCCCAAAAAGTATATGACTACATTTTGAATATTCAACCATTCACTGAGAACTCCAGATTCGCATGTAGTAAAAGCGGGGATATCCAATTTGGAAATATCGGCGATTATGAAATGTCTAAATATTATTATGAACAATTTTATAATAGCAATTTTCAACTGGTTGATTCTTTATATATTCATTATTCTCGACTATTGATGGTCCGAGCAGAAAGGGTGTCAGAACAATTTGATTCAACGAAATGTCTTGGAATAATTGACATAGCATTAAAATATTTTGATCAGATTAAATTAGAAAGTGAAAATACTAAAATTTATATTTCTGAAAATAGATTTAAAATTATAATAGAGGCTTATTTTAACTTGCTGTCTATAAAATCATTGCAAAGCAGACATAGAGAGGTTTTAAAATGGGGAAAATTTATTATTCATAAATATAAAGATAAATTTCAAAATTTAAATGACTTAGCATTAATTTATTTTGAATTAGCTAAGGCTGAATATGAGTTAAATCATGTGGAATCAAGTTTGAATTATTGCAAACTGGCCATTCAAACATTAATGGAACATAATGGAAAATTTCGATGCCAGTTCTATACTAAATTGGCTAATATATATGTAAGGTTGGGATATTATGGCTCAGCTCATAATGCATTACAAGAAGCAGCAAATGCTATATTGCCTTTTGGAGATAGTCTTTGTATAGAAGAAGTCCCACAATATTCATTAATAGGATATTGTGATAACATTCCTGATATTTTTGATTATGAGTCCGCGCTTGGTTTGCATTATTTTAACCTATTTAAGCAATTTAATCGGAAGGAAGATTTAGTCCTTTCTATGAGATATTACCAATTATCAGATTCTTTAATTGATGCCTATCGGGAACGAATCACCCTGGAACGAACCCAATATAAAAAGAGGAATGAGGCTTATAGTTCTTATTATAATGCGTTTAAAGTTGCGCAAGCATTGAAGGATTGGAAATTGGCATTTTATTTTATGGAAAAAGCCAATGCACTTTTGTTAATGGATGAAATAAAAACCAAGGATTGGACCTTGACACTTCCGGACTCAGTACAGGTCGAATTGAAACGAATTGAATTTGATAAAAAAAGGAATGACAGTTTATATTCTTTAAGTACAGATATATGCGATAAAATTGAGATTCAAGATATACGTATTAAGTTAGCAAAATATTCTAAGAATTACAAAGATCGAATTATGAATACATTCCCTTTTACTGATAAAATTAGAAGGAAACTTGTATCTCTTGAATCGATTCAAAAGGAACTTAAACCAGATGAGGTTATTTTATATTATTTTTCAAATGATAGTTTACAAAACCAAATTGTAATATCAAATTCTTCATTTGAAATTTTTGAAAAGCCTTTGGACTCAAGTTTGATTAATACTTTAGAAGATTATGTTTCCTATTGTAGGTTAAACAGTAAATTAATGGATGCCAATCAAAAGATGTATTGGCAGTATTTACAAGACCAGATCTCTGAATTTTTAATTCCGAATATTCCTAATACATGCACCCATTTAATTATTATTCCTGATCGCTTAATTAGTCAGGTTCCTTTTGAATCAATTAAAACCAGGATATTTAATTCAAGCCATTCAGACTATTTAATAAAACATTGTTCCATTGAGTATCAATGGTCCTTATCATTAAAATTTTTGTTAGAGAATCGTAAGAGTAATTATAATAATGGGGGTTTGCTTGTTTTTGCACCCGGCTTTATCCAATCTGCTAGTCTACTAAAGCAAGATGCAGCTTTGACAAGAGATAATTATTTTGAAGCACTTCCTTTTTCAATTGCAGAATCGAAAAATATTTTTTCATATTTCTATGGTAAAGAATTTATTGGGGAATATGCTACACGAACTAATTTTTTTAAAAAGATATCAAACAATTATTCTATAGTTCATTTAGCAACTCATGCAAGTTCAAATCTGGACAATCAGGATTCTTCTTATTTTGTTCTGACTGGGAATGATGCCAGCAAGTTTGATAAAATTTTAATTCGTGATATTCAGTCTCAAAATATTCAAGCACAATTGATTGTATTGAGTGCCTGTGAGACAGCATTAGGGCATCGAACCTACAGTGAAGGTTTATTAAGTCTTGCGAGAAGTTTTACTATGACCGGAATTGGTTCAAGCGTTTCATCTTTATGGAAAGTAAATGATGGATCTACTGCTATTTTGATGAAATATTTTTATAAAGAATTGAGTACAGGTAAGTCAAAAGCGGAGTCATTAAGATTAGCAAAAATGGAATTAATAGAACAAATTCCGGAATATTCAAATCCTTACTTTTGGGCGCCATTTGTTTTATATGGAAATAATACACCCATACAAGTGTCATGGTGGAAAAGTCTATTTTCTATTTAAGTAAAATGATTATATTTCTAAATGAGAATTTCCTCTAATTCCCCATTAATTGTTCTTTGCCCACACCCAAATTCTAATTAAATTGACTTTACTGTATTATTTTTCCCCACTTTTGCAACGCTAAGTAATTTTAGTGGATATATTATGGAAATCAGATTGTATCCGGATAGGTGTGATTCCATTAATTACTTAACTATTAAAATCTAAAAAAAATGAAAGTATTATCATATAATAAAATTATTATATATGTATATATATTAATATCAGTTTCTTTTTCTTTTATCCAATGCCGTAAAGGATCTGAAACCATTGTTCCAAATGACACCATTCCGGTTTTGGTTTCTGGCAGTATTTCTGGAATTGTAACCAATGAGCTGGCTTTACCTGAATCAGATGTTTTAGTCAGTCACAATGGGACTACTGTCAAAACCGATAAAAATGGAGTCTTTATACTTAAAGATCAATTATTGAACAAGGCAGGCGCTCAAATTAAGTTCATGAAGCAAGGTTATTATACCATTCACAAAAGTGTAATTCCCATAAAAAATAAACTTGTATCTACTAAGGTTCAATTAGTTCCTCGAAAATTGACCAAAGTCATTAATTCTGCTACCGGTGGAGTTGCAATAACAAATGGTGCTGCTCAAGTGGCCTTACAACCCAACAGTGTAATCGATGCATCAGGAAAAATTTATAATGGACCTATACAAGTTTATTCTTACTGGATGGACCCTACAAAGGAGAATACTTTTATAGAAATGCCGGGTAACCTCACGGGTAGAAATCTTGACGGTAAAGAGGTAGTGTTGCAAACATTGGGGATGATGACAGTGGAACTTGAAGATCTCTCTGGAAACCCATTGAATATAGCACCAGACAAAACTGCCGAATTAAAAATACCCATCGCAGCAAGTCTTGATTCAAAAGCTAAAACTACCATTCCCATGTGGTATTATGATGCAACCAAAGGAGGATGGATCGAAGATGGGATATCTACTAGAGCAGGACAGTTTTATGTTTCAAAGGTTTCGCATTTCACCTATTGGAATTGGGATTTTAGTTTTCCTTTAATTAATTTAAAATTTAGGATAGTTGATTTAACTAATAGACCATTAGGACAAGTCTATTTAGATGTAGTTGAAGAGGTATCCGGACAGCATGGAAGTGGAGAAACCAATCCTGATGGAACGTTCGAAGGAAAAATTCCTGCTTCAAGTAGTTTTACCATGACTATAGGTGATCGAAATTGTGTTACACCTATAATTTACAAATTTACATCAGGTACTACTGATAAAGATCTTGGTGATATTAGTATCAATATTCCGTCAAAGCATATCTTTGGAAAAATAGTCGATTGTAATAAACAAATTATTTCCAATGGCTATATACAAATTTGGTTTGGAACTTCTAAACTTGTTCAATCTTTCTTCATTGATGCTTCTGGAGCTTTTGATTTAAATATAGCAACTTGTTCTCTTGAACAGATCAATTATAAGGTAATAGATTTAGATCACCAAAAAGAATCTTCGACGGGAGTTTTGTCACCTCAGAGTCCAATTGAGAATGATTTGGGATATGTATTGGCATGTAATGAACTGGAGTCTTATTTTATTATGAATGTTGATGGTAAATTGGATCAACAAATTTTTCAAATAAGTCAAAGAAATTATGGTGCTAATAAAAGAATTATTATTTATGGAGTGTTTGCTGATTCATTGAACTTTGATACTTTATATTTCGATATTCCCTTGTTTAGTATTGGTACTTCTAGCCCTAATAGGTTTAAATATGAAAGTCAGAACAATGGCTATTATTTTTCTTGCAATGGAAATTGTAATACCATATCCAACACTATTATTGAATTTGGAGCGATTGGTGAATCGATAAAAGGTAATTTTTTAGGGCAAATTGTGAATAATCAAAATTCAAAGTCCGTGAATATAGATGGATCTTTTAAGTTTAAACGAGAATATTAGCAATATAGATAGGTGTTATTTTGAAAGAACAGCAATTGATCGAATTATGCTTGCGCAATGATCGCAAGGCGCAGAAAGAACTGGTGCAAAACTATGCACCAGTTCTTCTTACTGTAGCTCGCAGGTATAGTTATTCGGCCATTGAACCGGAAGATATTCTTCAAGATAGTTTCATTCAAATTTTTACACACTTAAATCAATTCGATGCGCAACGCGGTAAAATATTCACATGGATGAGACAGATCGTAATCAACACCGCATTAAAACATTTTCGGTCTGAAAAAAATAAAATCAATGGTACGGTAATGATTGAAGACCTCCACGAAAATGCATTTGGTTCTGAGTCTGATTTTTCTGATACTATTGATGCAGAACATTGGATTGAATGGATTAATAAATTGCCTCAACCATATCGTCAAATATTTAATTTAGCTGCAATTGATGGTTATTCGCACGAAGAAATCGCTAAACTATTGAATATCGAAGTGGTAACATCAAGATCTTATTTACATCGTGCAAGAAAATTATTATTATCTATGTTTCAACAAAGTAAACAATTAGAAGATGGAAAACGAGTTTAATCGGAATATCCAGGAGAAATTACTAAAGCACAATTCCAAAATGGATGTGGATGCTTTTTGGGATCGGTTAGAACCTAAATTACCTCGTGATAGATCACAACCTAAGTTTATTATGTTTTTTATATTCTTTTGCGGTTGCCAATGTGCAGCTTTATTTGCATGGCATTTATATTTAAACCAAAAGTTTCATCAATCCCTCTTATCAATACTTGAGTTAAAGGAAACAACCACAATAATTCAACAACCACAACAAATTTTAAATCAAAATGAAGATGTATTAAATGCAAATAATGTAGTTCAAACAGATTATTCAAATTCTACTTTGACTAAAAACAAGTTGGATCAGATTCAATCAAGTCCTCATGATTTGTCATCTAATGTGATTACTTCTGATGTTAATATATCCAATGTAAACCAAGGAATTCAACAACATAACGTTGAAAGTCGTGATGATGAAAAAAAGATGGATGTATCGGAAAAAATTAATAAAATTAGCAATGTTAAAAAATTCAAGAAAGGACATTCGGAATTGAATTCACATATGCAAAAAAATATAAAAAGCAATATCGCATTATCCGATTCCAAAAATATTTTATTAAACACAAATCATGTCATTAACAGTCCTTCAAAATCAACTTTTAAAATTCAACAATCAACTGTTGTCATTCCATCTCAAGATGATAATAATTTAACAAAAAATGCGGTTTCATTTGAGGAAGTCAATCATGGGATACAAAGTGGAAATGAGGTAAAGAATAATGGACTTTTAAATTCAAATAAAATTCCATTAAGTGAAAGTACCAATTTAAAAGATCAAAATTTATTTAGTAACCAACAAAATCATGCACCTGAAATCAAACCAAATGTAGAGCCAAGTTCATTAGAATTGTTACCGGTTATTTTACATTTATTTCCAATTGAAGACCCTAGGTTGGATGTCTTTGTATTACCTATAATAAACACTGAATTGAACGCAGTTATAAATCGCGTTCATAAGGATAACTTTCATGTCTCATTAATGCCATTTATCGGTTTAGGTGGATTTGATAAGCATTTAAAAAGCATTGGGTCTAATGATACCTTACAAAATTATGTTTGGTTGAGAAATCAGGCTGAATCAAATCTAGAAGAATGGAATTTTGGTCTTGAACTTAACTTCAGCTTCAAAAAAATTGGTGTCTTGACAGGTCTTGATTATCTGGAGCGAAATGAGAAATTTGAATATCATTTACAACAAGAACATAATACATTTGGATTGACAGATATTCGTAGAGAAATAGTCCTAGATACTTTGGAAATTATTGATACTATTTCAGGAGTCGGATGGTACGGATCTAATGAAATCAGAAATGTTATAAATTATAACAAGATTCGACAATGGAACATTCCAATTGGTTTAGTTTATCAGACAAACATTAACCCAATTAATATACATATTGGTTTTGGAGGATTGATCTCATTAAACAATCAAATATATGGTAGATCCTTAGATTCTCATTTGAATGTTGCGAAATGGAATCAATCTGCCGATTTATCGTACAAAAGGAATTTAGGTTTGGGTTGGTATGGGGATATGGGTTTCAGTTATCGTTTAAGTAAAAGAATAGCTGTTACAACAAGCGTTCGGGTACAGTCTTTCCCTAAAAATTATTTATCTGGGCCTTTGAGTTTACATTATTTATCGATCATGGGTAGAACTGGATTAACGGTCAGTTTGAATCGATAAGGTGTTTTTCTCAAATTAAGTTGTATAATGAAAGCTTTATTTTCAGGATATTGTTGGAACTGATAAAAAGTACAATTAAATCCAATTAGTCGATACTAATTGCTATATTTGTTCCCTTACAAATGAGTATCTAGTGACCAAAAAAATGATGATGAAAAAATTATTCCTAAGCTTTATTTATACCCTTTTTATAGTTTTTTTAATGCCTACTATTGCTAAATCCGGCAATGGGCAAATGATGTTTGTATGTACATTAACACCTGATGAAGTAGTGCCTCCCGCTTCTAGTGCTGCACAGGGGCTTGTAACCATTATGTTTGCAGAGGACCAAAAAAGGATGCTAATTCACGGATTATTTAAAGATCTCTCAGATTCTGTTATCAGTGTCAAGTTATATGTAGGTAATCCTGATGAAAATGGAACAGTTCTGTTAGATTTTACTCCCTTTGTGCATGGAAATAGATTAACCGGAAATGCAGATGTGCCTAAAGATTTTTATGAATTAGCTAATCTTTTTCAGATTTATATTCAAGTAGATACCAAGTCGAACCCAAATGGTGAAATCAGAGGATTGTTTTATTTATTTAGTGAATATATGTTTTCAGTGGTTGCTACAGGAAATCAGGTAGTACCTAAAGTAAACTCTGGTGGTGTTGGGATTGGTACGGTCCGAATTTCATTACCGTTGAGTTCCTTGGAGTATGAAATTTCTGCTTTCAGTTTATCTGGAAGGGTTAAAAGTGCTTCTATTCACATAGGTTCTGAAACTGAAAATGGGCCATTATTGGTAGACTTAGGAGCTGACGATGTCCTGAAAGGTAAAACCGATAGTGTTGAACTTGTTCAACAGATATTCGATGCTGCGTTTCTGGATCAAGCCTATATCATTATCGTTACTGCTAATAATCCAAATGGTGAAATTCGAGGCAAATTGAAATTTAATGATTTTATTGAAGCCTCTGCATTGTTACAGGGAGAACAAGTAGTTCCCCCAGTGAATGCATTTGGCAAGGCTTATGCCTATGCTTATTTGAATTTTCCAAGGCAAGATACCTTAAGTTTTGAATTGCAGTATACTGGATTTGGCCCTATTGAAGCTAGAATTAGTAATGGTGAAGTTGGATTTAATGGCATTAAAATGGCCACATTAAAGGAAACCTCTTCAGGTAATTATACAGGTAAAATTCCTTTATCTAAAAGTCAATTAACTGCTTTTTTAAAAGATGAATTATATATTGAGATGACCTCGGCTTCAAATCCAAATGGTGAAATCCGTGGGCAATTGATCAATAATCTGTATCATTCTTTTGCTTTTGATATGTGCAGTGAGCAAGAAGTTTCGTTCACAACTTCAAAAGCTTATGGAGCTGCATTTCTAGCTGTAAATAAGTCCAAAACAGAAATGATCTATAGTATGTTGGTGGACAGTTTGAAGGCCGCTGATGTTACTTCTGTAAAGATGTATCGCGGATTGGTTGGGACTCAAGGACCAGCATTTTTTGATATGCCAGTTCCGGATCCATATTTATTTGAGTTTGTAAATATAGACGCTCCAATAGCAGCTAATATCTTGAATGACTTAGCTTACATTAATATCAAAACCAAATCAAGAGTCATTGGAGAAATCAGAGGACAGGTTCGTAAATTGTTAACTTGCGATTTCAATGTATCAACATCATTAGCTAAAATCAATGATTTTTTTATGACTAGTTTTTTTAATCATGATCAATTGGTTTTGGATATTTTTAGTGATCAAAACACAGACATCACGCTTTCAATTGTTGATCATTCTGGAAGAAACATTAATTCTTGGGTACAAAACTTACAAGCTGGTACAAATCGAATCTATAAGAATGTCGATCCATTACCTGGTGGATTCTATATTCTTAATGCAACCGAAAAGGGTTTCAATTGCGCTAATCTTAAAATTGTGAAGCCATAGTTTTAAACTATTTGTTTTTGGTTTTAAGAATTATTCCGAATAGGATCCTTTCTATGAATTAAGGACAAAGATAAGTTTTAGCGCATTTTTTAAGTTCTTGTGACATTAGCGAATGAATTTCATTTTTTTTAAGTCCATTAAATCTGAATTTGCCTTTGTTTCGTATATAATGTTAAATGTAATCTAAACGAAACAATATGAAAAAAGGAATTTACCGTTATACTTATCTGGTTTTGATTATCTCTTGTTCCAGTTTTGCTTTTTATATTTATAATAAGGGAAAAAATACTGTTCAATTACCCCAATTGAAAGACCGTAATGCTGAATTATCACTTGCTGCTGATTGGCCCATTGTACAAAAGACTACAGCTCAGTTATTGACTGAAATAAAGAAAAAACCAGGGCAAAATAAATTATATCTGGCATTGGCTAAAGAGTATTTGCAGGAGGGTAGGGTAAGCGGAAATTTTTCATATTACAATGAAGCTTCTTTGGAACTCATTGATCATGTTTTAAAAATAGAGCCAAAAAATTTGGATGCTTTATGCCTAAAAGGTACCGTTCTGATGTCTCAGCATAGATTTGAAGCGTGCAAACAGTTGATGGAAGGAGTTGCTCTGGAAAATAGTTATAATGCTTATGTATTTGGATTATTAACTGATGCTCATCTGGAATTGGGAAATTATAATGAAGCCATTTTGATGGCAGACAAAATGGTTGGATTGAGGCCTGATCTTAGATCTTATTCGAGAATTTCTTATTTAAGAGAATTACATGGAGATTTACCTGGAGCAATTGAGGCGATTCAGTTGGCTATTTCTGCAGGATATCCGGGAGGAGAAGAAACGGAATGGGCCAGAATGATATTAGCCCATCTTTATGAAAATTCAGGTGATTTAATTCATGCAGAAGAACAGTATAGAATGGCTTTGGAAGAACGTCCTAATTATCCTTTTGCATTATCTGGACTTGGTAAGATTGCTAAAGCAAAAGGAATATTAAATCAAGCTATTCAATTTCAACTTGATGCCATCAAGATTATGGCAGATGCTTCATTTTTTGAGGAATTAGTTGAATTGTACAGTCTAAATCAAGAACTTGATAAAATGAATGAATATGCCCAACTAACTGTAAATTCACTAAAAAAAGATAATCAAATTGCATATAAAGATCAGAAAAAGGGACATTTCTCTGATCGTGAATTGGCGAAACTTTATTTGAGTATAAAAGATTATAAAAATGCTCTTGAGTATAGTAAACGAGATTATGAACGTAGACCGATGAATATTGAATCTTGTGAAATATTAGCATGGTCCTATTATAATTTGGGTCAATTTTCAGAATTGAAACCTTTAATCGAAAAGGCTATGCGAACAAATTATAAAAATCCTGAATTTTTAGCCAGAATAGGAATTATGCAGAATGCAATAGGTAATCAGTCCCTGGGACTCGAACTCATAAAATCAGCATTTGCAAAAAAACCTTACTTGGATATTGAATTAGAAGATGCTATTTGGATGTTATGAATAAATTAATTGGGTCTTTGATGATACTTTTTTTGGGTTTACCAATGATTGTTAATGCACACACCATTGATTATGAATTGGTCAATCTTTCAAGTGAAGATATAGTAGGCCAATATTTGAGTTTAGGATTTACGCATATTGTTCCTTTGGGATTAGATCATATTTTGTTTGTGATCAGTTTGTTTTTATTAGGTAGTAAATTATCTAATATTATTTGGCAAGCTACAGCATTTACGGTAGCACATTCAATTACATTGGGGTTGGCAATGTATGGTTATATTAAACCATTACCTGAAATTATTGAACCTATTATAGCTTTATCTATATTTTTTGTAGCCATTGAAAATATTATAGTTAGAGAAATTAAACCAAGTCGAATTGTTATAGTATTTCTATTTGGCTTAGTTCATGGGATGGGTTTTGCTAATGTGTTGGTTGATTTGGGCTTACCACAAAATGACTATTTATTGGGTTTGTTTTGTTTTAATTTGGGTGTTGAATTCGGTCAACTTGTGATAATCCTAATGTGTTGGTTAATTATTGGAAAGTGGTTTTATCAAAAATCGTGGTATCGACAAAGAGTTATTATACCAGCTTCTTGTATTATTGCGCTAATATCAGTGTATTGGATTTATGAAAGAATGATATGATAAATAGAAATCGAGCCGTTCGGAAATAAAAGTAATTTGGCATTTACCATTGTTGATCTAATACAATTGCTTCTGATAAAATATATTTAATAGCATCTTCATCAATTTCTTCTACTGATTTATAAATTTTATAAAATACTTGCTTATTAGTTCCATGAGTTAAGTATTGAAGTTTGTCTTCGAGTCGATTTCCATAACAAAAACCCAACATAACACCATTTTTGAATCCTCCCCATGGTATAGTTGAAGGCCAAATAAAACAAACACGGCGTTTTAAATAAAAGTAAGGGACATTATAACATAATTTTTCTTGGTGTGTTAATGGCAATTTTTCAATTATAATTTGCCTCAATATTTCGGCAATTAAAGATTCTTCTGGTGGAAGATATTCCCAAAATTCCACTAAGGATTTGAATTGAATGCCATTTTGGAATGCCATAAATTGGAAATGTTGATTATACTTTAATTTGCTTCCAATATCCTTTATTGAAATAATACCATGCGATAAGAGCTATCAACGTCTCAGCAATAGGAATGGCAATAAATGCACCTAAGGCTTTTAAATTGAATGTATAGGCAAGTAGATAGGCAAGTGGAATTTGAAATAACCAGAAACAAATGAAATTAATAATCGTCGGCGTTCGTGTATCGCCTGCTCCATTTAATGCTTGTATCATGACCATTCCAATACCATAAAAAATATATCCTGCGCCAATAATTTGTAGAGATTGTACTGCGTATCTGATTACTGGTTCGTCTTGGGTAAATATTCTGATGATTGAATCAGCAAAAAATATAAAAAGCAACATCACCATACTCATGAAAATCGCATTGTATTTCAAGGTAATTTGGACACTTCTCTCTGCTCTTTGAATTTGGTTTGCTCCCAAATTTTGTCCCACCAATGTTGCTGCTGCATTACTTAATCCCCAAGCCGGCATAATAAAAAAGACAACATTTCTTAGTGCTATTTGAAAGCCTGCTGATGCCGTGGTACCTCCAGTTTCAGCAACTATTTTTGCAATGACGATCCAACTCCCGCTGGCAATTAAAAATTGTAATGTTGCTGGCCATGAGATATGAATCAATGATTTGATGATGTTAAAATTTAGTTTAAATTGATGTCTATGAAATTGCAACATGCCGCTTCCTTTAAATAAATGATAACATTGATAAATAACTCCTGTGCTCCTTCCAATCACAGTAGCTATTGCTGCACCCTTCAAACCTAAATAATGAATAAAAATTGGACAAAGAATAATATTGATGATACTCGCTATCCATAAACTTTTCATAGCCATTGCTGCATTTCCAGCACCTCTAAAAATTCCATTGATTAGAAATATGAAAATAATGGCGCCACTTCCACCTAACATGATACGGGTGAAAATGCTACCATTTTTAATTACAGAATCACTAGCACCCATCCAAGATAAAAATGTTTCAGCATGGATAATTCCTATAATACTTAATACAAGTGTAATCCCAAATGCGATAAAAAGGGATTGGATTCCAGCAATTGCTGCTGAAGAAGGATCTTTTTCTCCTACGCGACGTGCCACGATGGCTGTTGCACCAGTACTTAAACCTATGGCAATAGAATAAATAATCATGATCATCGACTCTGTTAAACCAACAGTTGCAATGGCATCTTGACCCAACTTGCTTACAAAAAAAATGTCTACTACTGCAAATACACTTTCCAAACTCAGTTCCAAAATCATGGGAATGGCGAGTAGAAATACGGCAGTTCGTATACTTCCTGATGTATAATCTTGTTCCTTGCCATCTAATGATTGTCGGATTATGGAAATGGATTTAGTAAGAAAAGTTTTATTTGGAAAGGGAGTCACAATGTTAGGTTAATTGGTTTTAAAGAACGAAAGTACGTAAATCTTTTGTGCCATTTAATCCAATTGGTTGAAACGGCTAGCTAAATGTGGACACATTATTTATTAATGTGGCGAAGGCCTATTATTTTATTAGTTATATTTTGGTCAAGAATATATAAAGAAGAATACAACCAAACAACCCTTGTCATCAGAGAAGTCATACGTAATTTAAAATTTATTAAAAAGTGAAGGAATATAATTTATTTGCTCCGCTCATTAAATTAATAGTATGAATTTATTTAAATATCAAAACGGTGCAAGAGAAATTCAAGAATTTATTAAGTTATATAAGATTTTAATCCTAATTGCAAGGTCCCTTATCATTTTCAAATAAGGCATACGCTGGTTTTTGAATACATTTCCAAATAATGGCATCAAAATATATCGAAACATATGCATTGCCTGTGATTAAAGCACCAGAGGGAACTGTTCTAGCAATAAGATTAAATTTAATCACTTTTCCATCATTGATTACACCATTTAGAGTA
Source organism: Saprospiraceae bacterium (assembly GCA_044228225.1). Lineage (GTDB taxonomy): Bacteria > Bacteroidota > Bacteroidia > Chitinophagales > Saprospiraceae > Vicinibacter. Next base: position 158,358 of record JBGAVH010000001.1, read on the forward strand.
TTATTCACAAACGTAATGGCATCAAGTGAAATTGGTCCTAATTTAATTTTTTCATGATTAAGTACTTTTAGAATAGTGCCTGGCTTAATTGCCACTACCCCTGTATGTGTAGGTTTGAGAGGGATAGCATCACAATAAAGTTCAAATTTAACACTGTCTGCCTGTGGAACATCTAATAAATTTAAAATAACATCAGCATATGTTATTTTTAAATCTTTTAGTTCCACATCTTTTAAATCTAATTTAGCAATAATATCATTTTTGGATATGGTCTTATGAATACTTAAACCTCCACTTTTAAAATCACCAACTTCTTCTATTTTAGGTTTTCTCGTAAATTCCCATTTTACAAGTTCTTTGTCACAACTTGTCATTGTAATCATTAAAATAAAAAAATAAATTATCCTTTTCATATTCATTTTATTTATCATCATTTAAAATTGTAACCCAATTCCTAATGCACCAATGAAGGGTTTAAAGCCTGAACCTTCAGCATGCAGATAAAATTTCCAAAGTTGTAATCCCAATCCTACTCCTGCTCTGATATTAGATTGTCCATTTATTTTAACGGTGCCATTGCCTTCTAGTTCATCTTCATAAAAGAATTCATAGGGTGATTTTTGATATTGAGCAAGAACCCAATAATTGAATATACCCAATTGTTGACCTCCTGTAATCTGAGCTAGAAATTGCTTGCCTTTCATGTATCCGCCTAATTTAATTTGATCGAAAGAAGCACCTGCACTTACAAAATAGTTTTTGGCATTCCAATAATCACTAATGAAATGGTTAAAACCAAAGCCTAATAATTCAATTTTTTTTAAGTCCCCACCAACATTTAATGCAAAAAATTTACCACTAAAATTAGTGTGAAAAAGAGTGCCTACATGGATATTAGGAACGGCCATATTTATTTGCCTGATGTCAAAGCCTCCTGGGAAATTATAAGCATTGCCATATTGATCGTAATAGGTATTGGAGTTATTGTCGCCAAATATTGTTGGGGCATGAATGGTTGTCGTAGGACTATATGGTGCCTCAGTATGACCATCAAAACTTTTCATATTTGATGGAATAAATGCCCCTACTACAGTTGCTCCGATATAAATATGGAAACTACGATTAGAATCTGGATGTTTGTAATATAATGAACTCGTGTGTAAAGTAGAGGATAATACTTCAATTAGCGGGCTAAAATAGGATTCAGCGTTACCATTACGCAAATAGGATTTAGCTGCATCTTCATCAATGGCTTGGGCATGTAGGATACTAAAAACGAAACATGGTGCAAATAAGAGTTTAAGAATTAATTTTTTCATTCTCAATTAATTAAGTTTCCAATATTTGAGACTAAAAATATGCTGATTAACTAATTATTCCTAATTTTAAAGACATTATTTTCATTTTTCGGTCATTTTTGTATCAAAATGAGGATTTATACGGTATTTAAATTAAAAATTACTATTGAGCTATACTTGATCTCTACCCAATTGATCGGAATGACAATTCGATATTTAGTTCTCAGTTTAAATGTAATTATAGCAACAAGTAAAATCTTTCACGTCAACCTTTGACAAATGGCATCGGCCACTTTGATTCCATCCATGGCTGCAGACAAAATTCCACCTGCATAACCTGCACCTTCGCCAGCAGGATATAATCCGTTAATTTGGGGATGCATCAGACTGATCGGATCACGTGGTATTTTAACAGGAGCGCTGGTACGTGATTCTGTAGCAACTACTATTGCTTCTTCAGTTAAATAGTGTTTGAATTTTTTGCCAAATTGAAGTAAACCACGTTGAAGTCTTTCATAAACAGGTTTAGGTAAAATTTGATCAACTAGGGAAGAAATGGTTCCAGGTATATAGGATGAATTCGGTAAAGTACCACTTAATTTATGGTGGATAAAATCTGTTAATCTTTGAGCAGGTACACGTTGGGTTCCATCACTGTGACTAAAGACATTTTTTTCAATATGAGCTTGGTAATACATGCCACTCAAAGCCTTATGATGGGAAAATTCTTGAAAATCAATTTCATCTACAGAAGTTACAAGTCCACTATTCGCATAAGGTGAATCTCTACGAGATAATGACATTCCATTGACAACAATTTCTCCAGGTGCAGTCGATGCAGGAACGATCAATCCACCAGGACACATACAGAAGGAGAATACACCCTTTTCTTCAATTTGACACGCAAGACTATAACTAGCAGCTGGTAAATTGGGATGCCGGATTTTTTGTTTATACTGAACTTGGTCAATCATAGATTGAGGATGTTCTACTCTGACACCCAATGCAAATGGTTTTGCAAATATTTCAATATTTTTTCGATCGAGTAAGCTGTATATGTCTCGTGCAGAATGTCCAGTTGCTAATATTACGTGCTCACACAAAAACGAATTTTGATTGGTATGGATTTCAACTAATTTATTGCTTTTTATGGTGAAGTCATTCACGCAAGTATCAAAATGAACTTCACCACCATATTGGGTGATCGTTTTTCTGATTTGACTTACGATTTCCGGTAGTTTATTACTGCCAATATGTGGGTGCACATCAACAAGTATATCCGGATTCGCACCATGATCTACAAGTATGTTAAGAACATACTTAATGTTTCCACGTTTGTCTGCCCTGGTATAAAGTTTGCCATCTGAATAAGTTCCTGCACCGCCTTCTCCAAAGCAATAGTTTGAATTAGGATTGACTATGCCATGTTGTTGTATGGCTCTTAAGTCAACCCTTCTGGAACGAACATCTTTACCCCGATCTAATACGATAGGTTTTATACCATGCCGCAAACATTGCAAAGCTGCAAAGTATCCGCACGGTCCAGCGCCAATAATGACAATACTTTTTTGTGGATCCGCTTCCTTATAAGTGAATTTCGAATGTGTAAATTGACTTAGGTCTTCATGCTCATAAATGTCAGCACGCATAACATAGAACACACTTCTATTCCGTGCGTCAATATTTCGTCGAATGATTTTGTAAGTGAAATGCAATGGTAAATCAAACATTGCTGTTTGATGAATCCGTTCTCTAATGACGAGCTCATTATTTAGATCATTTGGATCTAAAGTAAAATCAACGGTTCCAATTAACATTAGATGATAGCAGCTCTTATTTTAATTAATTTTTCCAATAAAGATTCTAATTGATCTAAGGGTAACATATTAGCACCATCTGACTTAGCTTCTTTTGGGTTCGGGTGTGTCTCGATAAATAAACCATCTGTGCCGACTGCGATCGCCGCTTTAGCTATAGTTTCGATCAGATCAGGACGTCCACCCGTTACACCTGAAGGCTGATTGGGTTGTTGAAGGGAATGCGTACAATCCATGATGACTGGAACTTCAAAAGACTTCATGGTAGGAATACCTCTGTAATCTACAATCAAGTCTTGATATCCAAAAGTTGTTCCACGTTCTGTAAGCCAAACATTAGGATTTCCTGATTTTTGAATTTTATCTACTGCATGTTTCATGCCTTCAGGACTCATGAATTGTCCTTTTTTAACATTGACTACTTTCATCGTTTCTGCGGCAGCAAGTAATAGAGATGTCTGCCTGCATAGAAAAGCCGGGATTTGAAGAATGTCAACAAATGCAGCTGCAGTTTGAGCATCATCGTCAGTATGTATATCCGTCGTTGTTGGAATGTGAAATTTAATACCTACTTTTTGGATAATGTCTAATCCTGTTGCATCTCCAATGCCTGTGAAAGAATCTATTTTCGATCGATTGGCTTTTTTGAATGAAGCTTTAAAAATGTAGGGTATGTCTAAACCTTTACAGATAACTGACACGCGTTCGGCAATTTCCATGCAGATTTCTTCAGATTCAACGGCACAAGGTCCAGCAATTAAAAAAAACTGCTTTGATTCCGGTTTTGTAAAACGAGTCCAATCCATAGTTAATATTTTAGTATCCAACAATCTGGATTAAATGTTGTTTTTAATTCGCTTAAGACAGTTTGTAAATCTTTTTTCAGACAATCAAATTGTACACCAACCCGATGAAAATCTAAATAGGGTTCACGGTAAACTTTGTATTTCTTTCTAACCAAGGTTTTCGCTAAACGATTTGCATTATATGTTTTTTTGAAGGAACCAACTATGATTACGCAGGGTTTGTTTTGAATGAATTGATTGATTTCTTTGATATTTTTTTCATTTACAGAAATTTCTTTTTGAAATTCTTTTTGGTTTGTTTTTTGAGTATCAGCGTTTGTTAATTTGTTTTCAGGAAATCTGGATGCTATAACCTGGGTGTCTTTATTCTCCAAAGGTGTTATCTTGTCTTGAATAACGGGTTCTTGAATTATGGTTTCCTGAGTTAATGGTTTGATTGGATTTTGTTCCACTTCCGGGAATTTTCTTTCACCGGATGGACACATCAATAATAAAATAAAAATGAGCCAAAAGATCCCCAAGGCTATAAAGAGATATCTAAATTCTTTACTTCTGGATTTTTTATTGGTGATAGGAATGATAGGTGTCTTATAAGTTTCTGGAGCGCTGTAATTTAAAACGAGTGGTTGTAATGCCAATTCTTTTAAACCAAAGAATCGATCATGCAGATTTATTTGTTGTGCCTCAAAGTAAATCTCATCATTTTTTTTCGACAAGTTGCCATAAGGTTCAAAAAACACAGTGCCCTTTTTTCGAATGGATTCTGACAGATATAAACACAAGTCTGCTAACTTGTTTTCTAAATCGGATTTAGCATATCCCGTTTCCAGTTCCAGGTGGTCAATCATGCTAGCGGTCTGATCTGCAGGAATCGGATCAAACTGAACACTTAATGCAGAAGGAAAAACATGTTGTGTTCTGTGGTCTATATAAGCTTTTTGCTCTTGAGCTCTCCATATACCAAAACCAGGCAATTCAATCCATTTGTATTGGTTTAAATGCCAAAGTAGCAGGTAATTGATCTCAGGTTCTATGTGCAAAAGGCCTTATTTTGGAATATACTAGCAAATAACGATCCCAAAATTAAGGATTCATAGCCTGAATAGAAAATTAATCCAAAATATAATTGTAAGTTATTTATCAATAACCGTATATATATTATAGATAATAACAATATCAAAAATAATTATTGAAAAAAGATCAATTATTTTATTCGTCTTTCTTTTTGCGCTTGATTTTAAAAAATTCCATGACTTCCTTTTCAGTCATTAATTCCCATTCCACAAAAAATGAGTTCACAAATTTTTTCACATCTTGGTATTCACGACTTCGCTTATCCGGATAGAAAGTCATTAATTTTTGAATATATTCCATACACATGGATTCAACATCTTGATTGAATGCTGAATTATCAAAAATATTCATGTAGGAAGCAAACGTCCTTGTTATTTCATAAAAGGATTGATGTTCCGGTTCTGTCAAATGCTCCACTACCTGTTTGAATTGTTGCAGGATAGCCAATCTCAATACCTCATTATTTATGGACATACCCTCGTATTGTGAATAAAATCCGTTGGTAGCATCCAAAGCATCTTCATGCACAAAACCTTTATTGTGAATCGTGTCCATCAATAAATAATATTTGACCAGATCATCTGTTTTTGTTTTGTCTAATAATTGATAGACGCGTTGATCTGCAGCTGCACCAAACTTGGTGTCTTGTTTATAATTCTTTTTTAAGAAATTAAAATATTGATTTACAAATTGAGGATTCTCAGATCGGCAATCATTAAATGCTTTTGATAAATGAGTTTCTTCAGCTTCATTTAAAGTTATGAAATTAGCAATGATTGCAAGTAATTCCAAAAATTCAGGTTCTTTATAAAATTCTTTTCTTGAAATTAATTCGTGAATAGCTTGGATGTAATTATTGTGTTTCGATTTAAAAGCAATCCGACTCAATAAGAAATTAACCAACGTATCTGTTTCAACCTTTAATTCGCTTACAGTGGTAGGGAATTTTGCGGTTAAGAAATTATAATGGGTGAATTGTTTTTTATAACGCTGAAGTAAATTAATTCGCTCTTGTTTATCTCTAAAGCGATCTAATTTCATAGATTGTAAAAATAGTTTTACCTTTTTATTTTCGATTCGATCTAAAAGATTAGCAATCCAGATATCACTACTTAATGCAAATCCTACTTGAACCGTTTGACCTATACGTTGCTTTATGGCATCGAAATTGGCAGAATTGGCGATTGCTATCAAGACTTCTTTAAAATGTTCTTGAGGTCGTGTGTATTTAATGTCTTCATTGATGTCACCTCGCAATACACTATAGCCCAAAAATCGTGGAAGAAACAGGCCTTCAAAAAATGGATTCATCATCACTTTTTCAGCCTGAAGTAATTGAAGTGGATGCATTTCTGCTACTTCATTGTAGATTTCAGCAAGTAATGGTTCGTAGGTATCTTGCAGGACTTTATAAAGTTCTGGTGTTTCTTCTTCCAAATAGGCACTTAATTCATCCGAGCTTTGGATAATTTCTGCAACTGCCTGGAGTCGTTCCTTGTAATCTAATTCGAGTTCTTGCATGGCTTATGTTTTTATTTGAATGTCTATAAAACAAGACCTGATAAGAAATCACTTCCTATCAGGCCTAATATTATTTTTAAATTTGATAAATAATAATTCTTATTTCTTAAAAATACAATAATTTATAAATTATTGTTTGGTTATTTTAAGAATTTCGAAATATTATTCTTCTGCTTTTGTTTCTTCAGTTGAACTTACATCTTCTGATGGTGTTTCTGCAACGTTTTCCGCTTCGGTATCAGCAGAAACTGCTTCTTCCACTACTACCGGTGCTGGCTTCTCTTTCTTAGTTCCAACTAACTTTTTATTGATAGCTTCAAGTTCAGCTTTACGGGCACTTACTTTGTCAAGGATCTTGCCTTCTTTTTGATCAACCCAAGCCAAGTACATTTCATCTGCTTTCTCTTGACTAAATGAACCCTTTGCAACACCTCGAGATAAGTGCTTCCGGTACATGACACCTTTGTATTTTAAAATCGCTTTTACTGTATCCGTAGGTTCTGCTCCCTGCATTAACCATTTGAACGCTGCATCGCGATCCAATTCTATTATTGCTGGCTTAGAAATAGGATTATACATCCCAATGTTTTGTATGAATTTACCATCTCTTGGAGATCTTGAATCTGCTATAACAATGTGGTAAAAAGGTGCTTTTTTGCGTCCTTTACGCTGTAATCTGATTTTAACGGCCATTTGTTTATTTTTTTTAGTTAGACCAATACCCATTTACTTGGAAAATCCAACAAGACGGGCTTTAACACCGCAAAGGTAACATTAATTTATTAAAAATCAAATCTCAATCTAAGATTTATTCTTCTGGAACTTAAATAATTGGGTATTGCAAATTGATAGTTGTATACCGATTTGATCCATCTAACCGATGCTTCATTCTTGACTTTCAACAAGTTAAATACTTCCAGGCTAATCCATGACTGTCTGCAAAAACGAAGTGGATTGTAAGGTTTTGCAGATTTTTTATGGCTATCCCAAAGCAAGGTAGAGAATCCAATATCTACCCTGTGATAGGGTTTATGCCTGTATTCATTGCGATATACGATATTATCTCCTTTGAATCCATAGGGCAATCCACTTGCGACTGTAGCTTGTAAATGAGCTTTGAAATTGGGATTTCTAGGAAGGTAATCCTGGAAAAACATACTGATAGAAAAGAATTGGTCTGTAGGTCGGGGAACACTGTTGACCTCTTTGCCATTAGGGTTTCCAGATTCCCTAACTTTATGCTGTACGTCATACAAATGTTCGTATGTTCTCAAGAATGAAAGGTTTACCCAAGATTCAGCTCCAGGTGCAAATTCTCCATTGATCCTATTATCCCAGCCTATAGCATAGGCCTCTGCATCGTTTTGACCAGAATATAGGATTCTGACATTATCTAGGTCATAACTGACTACATCCCAAAGTTTCTTATAGTAAATTTCAGATATCCATTTGAAAGGTGTTGGTCCAACTTTTTTTAATTTCAAATTAGCAACCATACCGGCAACAAAATGTGCTGATTTTTGAGACTTCAAGTCTTCATTTATAGATCCATTCGGAGTTCTTAACTCTCTGTAAAATGGCGGTTGGTGATACAAGCCTGTAGAAAACCAATATCGGACATTCCTAGTACTGTTTTTTGGAACCCATTCGAATTTGCACCGTGGATTGAAAATCATTTCCTGATTTAATTCCGTGTATTGAAGTCGGACTCCAGGAGTTATTTTCAAAGCTATTTTGGACTGCTCAAATAGGCTGATTTCATCTTGTAACCAAAAAGCTGATTTGGTATTCGAAAATTGATTTTTTGTTTTAAGAACTGAATTTAAAAGCACTAAAGTATCTGAATTAGGTATCGAATAACCTGCAGAATCTATGCGTTCCCATTCATTAATGCGATCTTGTAAATCTTCATGTCTGAATGATAAACCATATTGTATAAAATGTCCACCCATGCCTTTGTTTCTCAATTCCAGCCCTCCTCGAATTTCATTGTGAAATATTAAGCTTTCTAAATAATTTCTGGTGTATAAATGTTGAGTTCCGGTTCCCCATAGCTTGATTTCTTTACCTGCATTTTCATCGTTGGTTGTTTCAATTTCTGAAAGTCGGTAATAACCCAAAATATCGAATTGCTCCGCTTCAATTCCGGTATATACAGCTGACATATATTTTAAAAAATGCGGGTGCTTTTTATTTTTAGGTAAATAAGTCAAACTTATTCCACCCATGGATTGATTGAAATAATCCAATTCCTGTCCTTCGTAATAGGCATTTAATTTAAGAACAAAGCTTATAGAGCCTTTCGCTTGTGTGCTTTCTTCAGGTATTAATTTAAATTGACTGCGATTTATATTTCCAATAAAAGCTAATTGGAAAGCAGCATTTAAGTCAACTGTAATATATGATTGTAAATCTAAAAAATTGGGTTGATATTCACCTTTTAGATCTTGAGAAGCCAATAAATATTTACTTGTTTTATATCGTGCACCAAGCAAATAATTGATTTTTGAAGAATTGTTTTTTCTGTATTTTTTTGAACCTTCAAGATGTCCACTAGCTCCAAGTAAACTGCCCATTATGCTAAATCTCAACGAATCAGGAACCTTGTATTTGATATCAAGAACTGAAGAAGATTTGTCCCCATATTTAGATTCGAATCCACCCGAGGAAAAATTTAATTCCCTTATCAAATCAGCATTTGGAAAAGTTAGTCCTTCTTGTTGGCCATTTCTAATTAATTGGGGTCGAAAGACTTCAAAATCATTGATGATTACTAAGTTTTCATCATAGCTGCCGCCCCTCACGCTATATTGGGAAGACAATTCACCACCGCTGCTACTCCTTACCCCTAAGGCTATACTGGGAAGTATACTTTCTATATTTCCGGTAGTTGTTGGAATCAGTTCAAAAGATTTTACATTTTCTTTAATATTCGAGTTATTGGTATTTACATTTTCTTTGATGATGATTTCCTGATTGGTAATGGGAATTAAACTAATATTAAATTCTTGATCCTTGGAGCCTGACCAATTTCCCAAAGTTATGGTTTGAGTTTGGTAACCTAAACGACTACATTTTATGATTAAATTTTTTGTAGCACTGATATCAAGACTGAAACGTCCGTTTTCTTTGGTCTCAAAGTATACATTAGTCTCAGGTACATAAACTATAACCAATTCTAAAGGCAGCCCATTTTGAGCATCTATAGCCTGGCCATAGAATTTGGACGATTGTTGGGTAAATGCATTTTGATATAGAAGAAATAGAAATATTGGGATAATAAATCGCCTCATAGTCTGCTAAACCTTATTTTGCAAATTAAATGTTATGGCCAATTTGTTTTAATTGAGATATGACCTTCATGGGATTTGGGTCTCCAAAAACAGCGTTACCTGCCACAAGGACATCTGCTCCTGCTTGAAGGATGCGTTCTGCATTTTGTAATCCAACACCACCATCCACTTCGATTTTTACATTTAGATTTCTAGAGATGATTTCAGATTTTAATGTTTCAATTTTGTCCAGCGTACGATATATAAATTTTTGACCGCCAAAACCAGGATTCACAGACATCAACAATACCAAATCGATATCTTCTAATATATCATACAAAGAGCTTACTGGAGTATGTGGATTTAGAGCAACCCCTGCCATGGCACCCAGTTCCTTGATTTGTTGAATCGTTCGATGGAGATGTGTGCATGCTTCGTAATGAACTGTTATGACATCAGCTCCGGAACTACGAAACCTGGATAAATATTTTTCAGGTTCCACAATCATTAGGTGCACGTCTTTTACTTTATTGCAATGGTCTTTTATAGCATCCATAATCGGAAAACCAAATGAAATATTGGGCACAAATCTGCCATCCATAATATCAATATGAAGCCAATCTGCCTCGCTGGTATTGATAAGTTCAATGTCCTTAGTAAGATTAAAAAAATCACAGGACAGTAGAGAAGGCGCAATAAGATGTTTTGGCATATAATTAAAATATGAGCAAAGGTATAAAAACAAGTTCTGTTTATTTCTATATAATGGTATTTAGTCCAAACAATATCAAAACCCCTGTTTGCGTTTTTTAACGGATGGTAAGAATATTATTTTGTCTCATTTCGTATGCATTATTGATTGATTTAGATGCCCAAAAATATATCACAGCCGGGGGTGCTAGACTTGGCGAAGACATAGGTATAAGTATACAACAACGAATTGCAAAACACCTAACGATTGAAGGTGTTTTGAATTCAAGCTATCGAAATAATGATCTCGGACTTAAACTTATGTTAGAGCAACATAATCCTTTAATCACCCGTCGATTCAATGTATATTACGGAGCCGGAGTTCATTGGAATTATATTGGAGATTCAGCTCGAATATATCCGAGTGGAATTTCTTTGATTGGAGGTATTGAATTCACATCTGACCGATTCAATGTCTCATGGGATTTTTTGCCTTCATTTAGTTTTTGGTATGGTAATGAACCTTTTAATCCATCAACTGCATTAACCTTGAGATATGTTTTTATTAAAGAAAAAAAGAAAAAAAAGCATTTGAAGTTTTGGAAGAAAAAGTAATTCTGAAATATTATGCTTTAGCTCTTTGTGGTATCCATTTTTTTTTCAAGTGTTATATTGATTTAAACTCCCATGAACTCGCATGAACTCCATATGAACCATCTACCAAGTATCTACCAAGTATCTACCAAGTATCTACCAAGTATCTACCAAGTATCTACCAAGTATCTACCAAGTATCTACCAAGTATCTACCAAGTATCTACCAAGTATCTACCAAGTATCTACCAAGTATCTACCAAGTATCTACCAAGTATCTACCAAGTTGTCTTGTCCTAAAATAGCTATACAGGTTAATATATAAATCCTAAAATTCCGTTAAATTGTTACTTTTATCAATAATAATAAAATATTGGCCAATCAATATGTAAAGAATTTAATAGCGATTTGCATTCTTTACCTATGACTAACCTTTAATGATTTTCAATAAATCACTATAATAAGAGTCACCAATTCCGAGTCCTTTTTCTTTGGATTGTTTTAAGACAATTGCTGTTCGATCTTCTTTATTAACTTTTCTTAAATGGTGAAGGTTGATCATAATATCACGGCTAATCCTCATGAACTGTTCTTTAGGAAGCTGTTCAGATATTTTATTGAGCGTTAAATCAACTAAATAGTTGTCAGTATCTGAAACATAATAAGATCCTCCATTACCGGCTACTTCTACCCAGAGGATATCTTTATAATTTAGCTTGATGTAATTTTCACCACTCTTAACAAATAAATGATCTATTTGGTTAGTTTTTACGTCAATTGTATGGTTATCACGATTCATACGGGAATGAATTGAGCTAATAGCTTCTTGAAATTTTTCTTCCCATTCATGGACAAAGGGTTTTTCAATAAACTTCACAACAAAATCGCTGTATTCATTAATAAGTTTTGCAGCGTATTCAGGATGGCCGCTAATGAAAACTAAATATGGTAATTTTATATTGTTTAATTTTAATTTGAGAAATACATCCGTTATAATATTTCCATCTCGCAAATTGATATCTGCAAAAACAGCATGGGGTTGTTTTTTTAATATTAATTGATAGGCATCTTTGGTATTATCAGAAAACCCGACAATGTCAATTTCGTCAAAAGTACTCAAACATTCCAATTCCCAATTTAAGATGTCTTTTTCATCTTCTGTTACTATTATTTTTATCTTTTCCATATTTTGTAAATAAGTGGATTTTATTCTATGTTGAATTTATAATTTCTAGGTATAAGAATGTGAACTCGAGTACCATATGTTCCAAATTCATCTTCAAAGATACCATCATCATACCATTGTTTCATTGGAATCGAATTATAGGGGTTGTATATTTCAATAAGTTCTTCGATCATTTTCACCCCTCTTTGGGTGCCTTCACTCCCATTTTCTCTAGCTTTGGCCCGACCTACTCCAGTGTCTTCAACAATAAAATGGAGAAAATCTACTTCTTCTTTAATTTGAATGGAAATGTCAACGGGAAAGCTTCTGGGATTTTTTTTGGTGCCGTGCTCACAAGCATTTTCACAGTGAATTTGTAATATCATAAGTGGCACGTTCAAATTGAGATTCTTTTGAATAACCTCAAGGTCAAAAGTGGGAATGGAAATCCGGTCTCCAAATCTTTTTTTCTGGATATATAAATAGTTTTCAACTAAAATAAGCTCTTCTTCCAATCTATGGAATGACCTTTTTTCTTTAGTATTGGTAAAGATAATATTAATATTTTTTTCCAATTTGCCTAGAACAATTGTTGCTTCTTTATCTTTTAATATTCTAATTTGAACCCATTGTATTGCATTTTTAATGAAATGAGGATTCAATTGATTGATTATAGCTTGTATTTGTAAATTTGCATTTTCTTTCTTTTTTTTGAGATGTTCCAGTTCAAAATTCAATAACTCGTTTTTTTGTATTGCCATTTCTATGTTTTTGCGGTATAAAAATATAGACAGCAAACTGATAATAATACCAATTAACCACCAAAGCCATTTATTCTCCCACCAATAGGGTTTTATATAGAAGGAACAAGAAACTAAAGGTGACAGGATGCTCCCATTTTTGATAGCCTGAACCTGTATTTTATTTAATCCAGGAGATAAATTGCGAAGTTCAATCAACGAGCTATTTTGAGGTTGAGTAAATTCCTCATTATTAATTTTGAATATGTATTGAATATTGTTATATAAATAAGGACAGTTTGTAGTATGGGCTTTGATATTGAGAGATGTAGTTCCAGAAGTGAATTGAATGATTTGTTCAGATATTTTTGTAACTAATTTATTTTGACGTATTTCATCTAAGATAACATGAGGGACTGCTGTATCAATATAATATAATTTGGAATTGAAGCTTGTCACATTTTGGGAAGCAGTTATCCAGATTCGACCGTCATTTCCCAAGCTTATCCCATTTTGATTTATCGTGCCACCTTCATATCCAAATTCCGAATTTAACGATGTTATGCTTATTTTTCCTTCATAGAACAATTTTAAATCAAGGATTGCAAGATTATTATTGGTTCCAATATAGAGATTGTTATTTGAAATCCTTAAAGCGGGGATTAGATCAGTGCCTAAAATTTCAGGAGAAATCAATTGGAGATATTTTAATAAATCGCTTGAGTCGAAGTTCCATTTTGTCATATCTAAAAAATAAAGACCCTTGTTTGTTCCAAACCAAATATTCCCTTGTTCATCAGAAGTGCTCGTCATTGCTCCTGGATTTAATGAATTTTCAAGGATCATATAATTATAAATCGTATCTTTTTTTCTTAAATAGACTGAAATACCTTGTGTGGTTCTGCCCATCCAATAATTGCCAAATTTGTCTTCCGAAACGGTAAGTATATTTTCTAATTTCAGACCTCTTTCTATTCCGATTTTATTCCAATTGTCTGGATTATCAGTAGGTGGGTCATTCATCGAAATCCAGAGTCCTTTGAATTTACTCATGCCTAGAATAATTTGGTCACTATGATTTCTACCTATAAAATGAGCATAACTTCCGATATTTAATAGATTAAATTCTTTTCTAGAATTTATTGATAATAATCCCTTCTTGCCAGATGCTGTATTAAATAATACATTGCCAGATTTATCCAAAATGGAGCAATCCAAAATATCTTTATAAACTTGATTTATTTCTTCCGTAGGAATTATCTTTTCACCATTAAAATAGGCAATTCCGTTTTCACCCGAACCAAACCATATATTTCCCTTTTTATCTTCTTGTGTTGTTACTATATTTGGGAGCATGTTTTCTTCATCATTAGAAAATACAAATAGGGAAGGAATAATTTTAATTAAACCATTCTGTGTTCCTATCCAATAATTCCCCGCCTTATCTTTAATGCATGATCTAATTTTGGAGGAAAATTTAAAATTAAATTCTTTATAACTGTTGAATTCAGAATTATAAATTCGAAGTATAGTTGTATTTTTATTTTTTTTGTAAAAAAGTATAATTTCATTTCCAAAAGATTCTATAAAGTCAATAGTTGAAGTAATATTATCGCAAAGTATTTCGGGTTCATTTATTTCATGTCCGAGAGATTTGCAAAACAACTTATTTGCATTTGCGTATATTATTTGATTTTGAAAGAGTACTGGATTTAGTTGTAAATTCGGCTTTTCATGAAAGTACAATGAGCTTATGTGATTATTTTTAAATAAAAATGCTCCACTTTTTTGAAACCAAACAAATTCATTTTTTGTCCCTATCGTCAACGTAAAATATTTGGAAATAATACTATCTAGTGAATTTTGTGGATTGAATTTGAATTTGTTTAAAGCAAAGTCAAAAGACAAGCTACTAGAATCTATTGTAGAAAGTAACAATTCTTTTGAAGAATCAAAGGAATAGTATCCACCAAAATGTTTTACACCATAATCCTTAGGATTAAATTTAGTAATTATGTCACCCTTAATTCTTGAGTAACCAAATTCTCCATCACCTGCCCATATGGCTCCTTCACTATCTTGAACTAGTTTAGTCACACGATCAGTGAGCAAGCCTGATTTTTGATTGAATCCTTCAAACTCTTTGCCATCAAATTTAGTTAAACCAAATGTGTATGAGCCTATCCAAAGTGAACCTTGGTCGTCAACAAGTAAAGAATATACTAAATTAATGTTAGGAAAATCCTTTGAGGAATAAAATTTTGCAGCATAATGTTGGGAAAATATACTTGTTGAAATACAAGAAATTACGATTATTAGCAGAATTCTATATATCAACATATAATAACTATTCATTTGTGTTTAAAATTGTTTATTGGATCCATAAATTACAACTTACTATTTTTAAAACAAGCAAATATAATGTTATTGAATATCATATCATAATTGGGAGAATTATTGCTATTAAATCAATTTTTGTAAGTTCAAATTTTTTTGTTCAATAAGTTTAAGTTATAGATAGGAGTCTTTAACTCCTTTGCATATGAATTCCTTTAAAATTGATAACTTTCTGATTCCTTTAATTCTCTAAGCCTATTTAATCAATGCCTCTGACATAATTATGATTTGTTTCAGTAATTATAGCTTATTTTCTAGGGGGTGTGGGGTGAAATACTATAGTTCTGTAGTTAATTGCCTTTTTTAAGGGTTTTATGGCAATAAAGGTCATGTTTATTGATATTTGAAATTTTAAAATACCATGACCTTTACTTTTGTATTACAATCAATAAACAATGAAATATTATAATGGATTCTTCTTTTTCATTTTGTTATTAAATTCTTGCAAAGAAGACTGCAAAAATATTCAAGTTCCGTATACGGTCAATGTGCCATTTACAGAATCTACCTTAAAACTGTTAAAATTGAGCTTAAAAACATCAACTCTTACTTCCAAAAGAGAGGGTGGATGGGAATATCTAAATAAGCCAAGGTTAACAGCTAATATTATGGTAACTAATACGTCAAATTATGATGGAAGTTTTATGTTTTCGGTAACCTGGGAGTGTCTAGGTCAGGAAATAACAGGAATTAACTCTGCGTTTATTCAAGCTGGATCTAGTAAAAAAATATCTATTTCTCAAGAAATTGATGATCATAGCTTTCCGGAAATTCAAATGACGGTTAAAGAATATGAAGTAGTTCCTCCCACGGTTCAAATTAATGACGTGCAAACAAAATTTCGCGAAGAAATCCGTTATAAAATTTGCAATACTTGTGATCAGGAGTGTATGAATTTAAATGTAAAATTAAAAAAATAAACTATTTTATGTTAATTGATTAAATTATAAAAAGATATATATTATTAAATAAGTAAATATATACTCATTTAGATTTATTTTTTTTAATTGATACAATTTGTATATTACACTCGATATTATGAACTTTTTTAAAATGTATTTAAGAAATAGTTAGAAAAATGAGAAAATGCAAGGAATGCTCTTATGAGCAAGACATATCAGGAAATAGCCCTTGTCCCCGATGCGGAGGGACTGAATTTATAGTTAATACTTTAAAAGAAGTAAGGACAGTTAAGAGTAGTATTTCTGACAATACTTCAGAAAACATGAGAAAAACAATTAAAGATTCTGATTTTAATGGCATGGGCGAAAGTATTAAAGAATCGAATCTTATCGACCCATCAATTATAAAATGTCCTCGATGTAATTATCTAAATTCAGGCCAAGTCAATATTTGTCCAAATTGTAACTACGAATTGAAAGCAAATGCATCAATATCAGAAAAACAATTTAAAAACACAGTTAAAATTTCTGAATTTGCATCGCTGGATAAAGTGGATAATGACTTTGTTGTTGAACTAAAACCAGTTTCAGCAGATTTGGAAACAATTACTATCTCTATGATTGAAAATCAGGCTCATACTATGAGTAGAAAGGACTTTGATGTATCTGATGAGAGCATTTCTTCTAATCCGCATTTGGAATTGAATTTAGTAAATGGCAAAGTTATTATTAAGAATATTGCAACGAATCAAGCACTTTTTAAACAAGTTAATAATGAAGTGGTAATCGAAAATAATGACATCATTTTAATTGGAAGAAATAAATTTTATAAAATAGTTATTAAATAATTCGAATTTCTAATGATAACCTATTTTGAAAATATTAATAAAATGACTAGTCTTCCAAAAAGACTTAAATTGCAATCTAAAGACATAGTTAGTTTATTTGACGGCAAAGAATATGAGGTTATCAATGAATTAGGAGAAGGTGGATTTGGTTCTGTTTATTCTATTACGACACCAAAAGAAGAAAAAAAATATGCATTAAAAATTCTTGATTTGTGGCGAATGAAACCTTCCGATCATTTGGATTTTTCTCAAAGATTTAAGGAAGGATACAAGGCAGGATTGATTCAATCGGAATATCTTGTAAAAAATCACAGCTTTGGTTATTTGGATGATAATCCCTATTTAATTATGGATTATTGTTCAAATGGCAGTCTTTCAAAGCATAAAGAAAAATTTTA
Organism: Saprospiraceae bacterium; assembly: GCA_044228225.1. Taxonomy (GTDB): domain Bacteria; phylum Bacteroidota; class Bacteroidia; order Chitinophagales; family Saprospiraceae; genus Vicinibacter. Next base: position 175,879 of record JBGAVH010000001.1, read on the forward strand.
TAATTACGCGGCATCAGAAAATTTAATGGCGCATATTTTAGGAGGTCTTAAAGCTTTGCATAGGAACGGTTTTATTCATCGAGACTTGAAACCTGAAAATATTTTATTTAACGATAAAATGGATGCAAAACTTTGCGATTTTGATATTGCTGGTAGATATGGTTTTGAAATGATTAGAATGACGAAACCAACTTTTTTAGGAAATGTAAAGGACGTTTGGGGGACGGTAATTTATGCTTCGCCTGAGCAATTAGATCATTCTAAAGCATTTAAATACCTTGGTCCCCAAATGGATATTTTTTCATTAGCCGTAACCATGTATGAATTACTTTCAGGAGGTAAACTGCCATTTGGTAATTTTGAAGATTATCAAGCATCACCTCATGAGTTTAATAAAAGGATTAAAAATAGAAAATATACACCCATTAATATATGGCGCCCGGATATAGAAAATAAATGGAACTATTTTTTTGAAGCATGTCTTGATCCAATACCAGCAAACAGACCAGCAAATGTGGATGAAATATCTTCATTAATAAAATTGAATAAGGTTAATTCTTTTGTTCATGAAAGGTCACAAGAAACTGAATGTCTCATCATAAAAACAGGTGAACAAATAGGCAAAGTCTACAATTTGAAAGAAATAAGGTTAACAAATGAAAGGAATGTACTGCGTTTAGGTTGGTTAGATCCAGAGCTAAATTCGAACGATATCAATATAATTGAACCCGAAACGGCTTATATTTCGAAAAGACATGCTACAATTGAATTCAATGATGGCTCTTATTATATTAGGGATGGCCAATGGGTAAATGAGAATAATAATAGATATTGGAAGTACTCTATGAATGGGGTTTATATTAATTCAGAAAAAATTAAGGAAAATGCATCCTTGCAACTTCATCGTGGAGATGTAATTACCATTGGAAATGTTAACCTTCAATTTTTATAAAATGGGACAATTTATTGAAGGTAAAGAAATAGGTAAATTTCAATTGATTAAACTCATCGGGAAAGGTGGCTTCGGTGAGGTATGGGAAGTTAAGGATGAGCACAATCAAAAGTATGCACTTAAATTTTTTAATTTAATTAATTCTGCAAGTGATATTAATACTTCTTCCTTTGAGGATGAATTTTACATGATTAAACACCTGGTACATCCTAATCTTTTAATTCCAACATTATTGGAAAAGTATAATGATGTATATTATATAGTAATGCCACTCTGTGATAAAAGTTTAATGGATGATCTGCGTGGAAGACTTTTATTAAACTCCTATGCAATTCAAAATAGACTTCAAATATATACTGAAAGAGAATTAAGTATCATATTAAGAGATGTTGCAGATGGCCTAGCATATTTAAAAGAGCATGGAATTGTTCATAAAGATATTAAGCCGGATAATATTCTTCTGCAGAACCATGGAAGTAAATGTGTTTATAAGATATCAGATTTTGGAATTAGCGATAAATTCGCTGTTTCAGCGTTAAAAGTTACTAAATTGCTCGATACTAAAACAGATGGCATTGCTAAAGCATATGCACCACCTGAGTATTTTGAAAGGAAAATCGATGCCAAAAGTGATGTGTTTTCATTGGCGATGAGCATATTTGAATTAGCTACTGGTGATACACTGCAAGGAGAAAATGGTTTTGCATTTGGAGAGTTACTAAATAATTTGTCATTCATTCCATTATTGCCTGAACAATTGAATTATTCCAGAAGATTTTGTGTATTGTTACAGGCTTGTCTTAATCCAAATCCTAAAAAAAGACCATCAGCAAAGGATATCGCGATTTGGTCAGATGAATTTATTGGCAAAGGTTCATGGCCGAATGAAATGACAGAACATCTTAATGCTTTGGTAAATGTTGAAAGGCACAGCCTAAAATCTAATTGGTTTAAGCTAGATTTCTTGAATGTAAAATGGCTATACGTGATTGGAATATTTTTGAGTGCAATTTTTGTGGCAGACTATTCTATTAGTAAAAAAAATGAAAATATAGCTGAAGGATATTTTAGCCAAGGCGATAATACTAGCGCTAAAAAATATTTTACCAAAGCTGTTCCCTATCTATTATCATCAGCTTCTGTAAAATCAAAATTAAATAAGACGACAGCTCTCATGAAAAATTATTCTCAAAATTCAAGATTTTATGGTAAAAATAGTATAGCAATGAAAAATGATAAATATACTATAATAGATGAATCTGGAGAGACCAAATTAAATAGAATGTTTGATTTTATTATACCTTTAAATGATAATTCTTTTCTTCTTAAATTTAATTCAAAACCTTGTGATTCTATTTATTTATTCAAGAATGATCAAATAGCTCCGTTTTCTTTGAAAAATAAATCGACAAATGAAACAATGAATGTTCAAAGTTTAGGTTGTAATTTAATTTTTCAAAACGGGGATGAAATTGGACTTCGAAATTGCACAAATCAAATTTTTACTTTAATCAAATAAATTTACCAATATGTCTAGAAATACAGTAAAACAAGGCGGATTAGGGAATACTATTAAACAGGGTATTCAAATGCTTCAAGGAAGAGATGTACCCAATTACACGCTAGTCTTTCTTGATCCCACATCTGACAAAAGGTCAGGAGAGGAACAAACCATATGGAATCCATATATTACCCTTGGCAGAGCGTCGGGATCAACCATTAAATATTCAGATCAGTACCCAACGGTATCTAGAAATCATGCTTATATTATGATTGAAGGTAATAGGGTCTTTATTGAGCCGGATATCAATGCAACTAATCCAACAATTATCAATCATAATCCAATTCGACGGAAATCAGAACTTTCTCCAGGAGATGAGATTCAGTTATCCCATGAAGGTCCTAGATTGCGCTACATAAATACTCCAGCAAATCGAACAACAGCTAGTATGAAGTTTACTCAAAGACTTCAACAATTTGGAAGTCAGGCATTAAGGCCATACAAAACTGCGCTTAGTATAATGAGTGTATTGTTAATTGGTTTAGCCTCATATCTTATTTGGTTTAGCAATGTCACAGAAACTAAAATTAGCGATCAAGCAATTAAAATTTCTCAACAAGATGACAAGATAACAGAAACGAATGTAGCTAATCAAAAATTAAGGGATACCCTTATTATAATGGAAAGTAGACTTTCAGGGCTTGCAAATAAGAATTCAATAGAAGCTTTAAATATAAAAAATAGAATGCTTGATCTAACAAATAAAATCAATGATCCAAACAGTGTAGGTTCTGATTCATCTCCAAAAACAACAAGTAATATAGTTGAAGGTGGAAAAGATATTGCAAGTGAATTGAAACAATTTGAAAAAAGCGTTTATTTTATTATTATTGAAAGTGTTGAAGTGTATCATCCAGAAGTGAATGATTCAAAAGGTCCGCTTGATTTAGCTAAATCATTAAGATTTAGATGGTCAGGAACTGGGTTTATGACTTCAGATGGAGAGTTCATTACGGCCAGACATGTTATTGAACCATGGAGATTTGGATTAAGTTGCGAAGCTGCTGCATCCGATGATAAAGAAGCACAAATAAAAACTTTTTTAAATAATGCACAACTTAAAGGTGGAAATGTAGAAGTTACTTATAAAGCAATCTCTCCTTCTGGAGATAACTTTACTTTTACTAATAAAAATGTAATCCTGGATGATTCTAAAGATAGGACAAAATGTACACTTAATAATGAATGGCACATTAAACAATGTGATGAAGATAATCTACATACAGATTGGGCAAAAGTAGAATTAAAAAATAGGCCAGGTACATTTAAAATGAATAGAGTAATTTCAAGGAAATTGGATAAAGGGACTCAATTGTTTGGTTTAGGATATTCCCATGGTACACGTATGCAGAATTTTGATGATTATGAAAAATTTGATAATTTAGATCCTTTATTTATTTCTGCCAAAGTAGTCCAACAAAATACTGTAAATGGAATGATCAATATTTCTTCTAGTGAAATTGCTCCTGGAAGTTCCGGGGGGCCAATTCTAGTTAAAACTGTTAATGGTTGGGAAGTGATTGGGATAATAAGTCATGGCTATATTGATGGAATAAAACAATTGGTCCCAATTTGGCAAGTTCGTTAATTAATCTAATAATATTTCAATAAAATCATGATGATTAAAATTATTTATTTATTTGGTTTGCTCATTGGAGTAAGTATAAACTTAGTGGGGCAAGATACTGTTAGAATTGAAGACATTTTTAAAAAGAAAAATGTAAATCAATATAAACATAATAATACAAATACTTATATTTCTGATTTTGTCTTAATGGATGAATTCACCAAAGTATTGGATGAATATGTTTATTTAGTGGAATCACAGTATCATTTAAGAAAAGATAAAAACACTTTTGGAAAGAATGGTGAATCATCTTTTGGTGGTAAACAAAGAATGGGTATAAGTGTAGGAGATGAAATCTGGTCTGATGCATGCCTTAGAAGTCCTTGGTCTGATGATGAAGATTATAATGAAATAAAGGAAGAGTATCAAGCAGAAAATAGTTTATTGCAACTTACCAAAATTAGTAACAATAAGTTGGATATATTTAAACCTGATAGTTACCATTTCAATGATACTACTTCGAAATTTGCTGCTATCAAATTTAAAAAATTCAAATTTAATTCCATTGGACTTAGCTCAAAATTTATTCCAAACGGCTTGATTGTATTGTACTATAAAAACACTTCTGATACCAATAATATCATTGAAAAACATGCCTATTTGTGTTCTCCAGAATGGAAAGATGATGTAGGCTACTTAAAAGAACTTGATGACAAACATATTATTGGTGGTTTCTTTTTGAATTCAAATTTTTCTGGTGCGATGGTTACTTATACTTTAGCTGGAATAGTAGGCGATTATCCTACTGATGCATTGATTCCAAAAAGAATTATTCCAATTCATAATCCACCTAAAGTCAATACAGAATCATTGCCATCTGGAAGCGAAAAGAAAAAGTCCACAAAAGACAAACCAAAAATAACAGAAATTAAAGGCAAAAAATAATCTTTTGGAAAATTTAACTACAAGTACAATGTTTACTTTTTCAGTTTATGGTGCAACTGATGTAGGTAGTGTCCGAGATCATAATGAAGATGATTTTCGGATTGGGATGGATCTAAATGCAAATATTTGGAAAATAAATTCTGATGGAGTAATTGAACTTGGACCACTAGGTTGCATCTTGATTTTGTCTGATGGTATGGGTGGCACAAATGCAGGAGAAATTGCTTCGCGATTAGCAGTTGAATATTCAAAAGAATTCTTTAATAATATTGTAGCATTTCCATTAACTGATATAGAAGCTCGTAAATTGCTTAAAACATGTTGCGAGGAGGTACAGTTAAAAATAGCAAAAGCTATTGGAGAGGATAAGAGTTTGAATGGCATGGGCGCTACACTCATTCTCTCTTACATCCTTAACAATGGACTATACATTGCCTGGATAGGAGATAGCAGGGCTTATCAATATTGTCCAGACGGATGTGTGTCTTTTGATGAAATGGATCCCAAAAATCGATCTAAAAGATTTAGATTATTGACTGATGATCACTCCGTAGTTTGGCAAAGAGTATTAGAATCACATGGGCAATATTCTCCTGAAGATGCTCGATTAGATCCAAACAGTAACGTAATAACAAGATATCTTAGTGATAGCGCACATAGTGCAACACCAGACATTATTGGTCCGGTTTATCTATATGATGATCATCGGTTAATTTTATGTTCTGATGGATTGAACAGTATGTTGTCAGATCAAGAATTAGAGATCATTTTGGAATCCAACAAAGATCCTGAATCTACAGTTGTGGAATTAATTAAGGCTGCAAATTTTAACGGAGGGCATGATAATATTACTGTGATTGTATTGAATATCATAAATGGGCATTCTAAACAGATTGTAAACATTGGTAATAAAACAGTTATTGCATTAAGTGAACTAACAAAGCTTGAAGAAGATGAAATAGATACAGAGAAAATTTTAAATGCAAAAAATATTCAGCAAAGAAATCGTATTAAATACTTGCTCTATTTGTTGACTTTTTCAATTATATTATTTTTAGCTTTCAAGATGTATTATAAAAATAATTTTTTGGTGAATAAAGAGCTCAGCCAACCATTGATAGATACTTTAATGGATAGTGGAGTGAGAGCAGAATCAATTGAACATGAGTCTAAAAAATTTATAACGCCTCCAATACCACAGTCGACTAAGTCAGAGCCTACTAAGACGAATGACAAAGTATTATTACAATATTCAGTTCCATATAAAGATTCTTTAACTTTAAAGCAAAGCGATACTACTATGGTTAAGAATTTAAAACTTGATAGTATTCCATTTAATCATTCATCTGTAAAACCTAAGAAAATAATTAACTTAACTCCTGTCTATTCTGAAATTGGGATAAAGCCAGGGAATTGTAAATCAAGTAAAAAGTGTGTATCATCCTTAAGGGTTACCAAAAGTTATGAAAATGGTATTTGGTTTTATATTAGCGATACAAAAGACAATAAATTTAAGAGAATAGCCTGTAATGAACAAAGCATTATGGAGCATAATGAATTGGGAGTTGGGGAATATTTAATTAATTATTGTTTAGTTAAAGATTTGAATAAATATGATAGGGATTCCATTCCAATGGTCATTCAAAGTATTCAGAAATTAAAATAATTATTGGATATGTACATAATTTTAGAAAAATCATTTTGTAAATATATTTTTATTTTATTTTACTTATTTATTTCATGTAGTTATGAAAGTAATAGCGTAGACTCCATAGATTTTGAAATAAATGGAAAAAAGCTTCCTTCCATTATTTCAGGAACAATTGATATAACTGACGCTGATTTCTATTTATCTGTTTTACCAAATGAAAAAGTAAAGTGTAGCGCCAGTATAAGCGATGAAAACCTCATTTGGAAATTAAATAATGTTGAGATATCTGTTGGACCTAATTTTGAAAAAATATTCACGGATACAGGTTTGTATGCCATATCATTGCATTATCCTAATGCCGAATTAGTTACTACAAAGTATATCTATTTCAAAGCTGATGAACTGGTTATTGTTAGAAAAGTGGATACTGTTGTTCCAATGATAATACCGAAAATTGTAAAACCAATAAATTGTAACCGAATAGTCTTTCATGTTACAGAAGGTGAGGGGGTATTATATGATATTCCTAAAGGGAATTATACAGTAAAGGTTCATGAAGGGAACAGTGTGAATTCATATTACATTTCTGCTGATGGGAAGAATGAAGTTACTTGGAATTGGAAGAAAAAACATTTTCCAAAACCATCGGACCTCATTTTAGATTTATATATAGGAACTAAATTAGAATGTACCATTAAACAATCAAATTAAATAACTTAATTTTTATCATATATGTTAAAGTTTAGAATTCAAATTCGATTTATTTTTACCTTAACTCTAATTGGCAGTTTGAATTTGGTTTATGCTCAGAGTTTAGATTCTATGAGTCTTAAGGAGTTAACCTTGAAGGCAAGACAGAAAGCATTTGAACTTGGAGAAAATATCAGTAAAATATCCAATAAAAATACATCGAAGGAAACAAAACGCCAATTAATTGATCTTACCATGGATATGTTTAAAGATGGTAATTGTGTTATTGAAGTTACCTCCTTGAAGGATACTTCTCAAGTTAAGAAAGAGAAGATTCGAAAGTATTTGAATCGGATTGCAGATTTTCCAAATTATTCTAAAGTTGAAATGGAATGGAATCAAGTACATGTAATAACAAACATTCATAAAGATGCTAAAGGAGATTATTGGGGTGTACTTCATATTGTTCAAAGATTTCAAGGTCTTGGTGCTAATGATGAGATCTTATATAAAGACGTTACTGAAAAGGAAATTGAAGTGAAATTAGAACATTTCAATGTCGAAAAAGGGGCTAAACTGGAAAACTATTATGTTTTGAAATTTGGTGACGTTAAGGTGGTGGAAACCTTTGATGATAGTAATATAAAAAAACCCTAATCATGAATCGATATTATTTATTTATTATTATCTTTTTAGTAGAATGTAAATTGCATTCACAGGAGTTGAATTTTATTAATTCGGCAAAAGACTTGGTGGAAAACTTTTATGCTAAGTTGGATAATATACATGATCTGGATCATCCATTAAGCCTAGAGGAAATAGCATATGTAAAAAAACTTATAGTGGAACAATTATTTCTAAAAGATAATGGTAAGAATGTTTTTAACAATATCTCGAAAACCAATCTCATAGAAACCGCATACGATCCATATGAGTACCTAGACTACTATATTACAGAATATGAAGGTTTTACTATTCAACATGAGCTTAATTTTATCCGAAATGACATAGTAGTTAGATCTCAAAGCAGAAGAAAAGTATTGCCACTAATTTATGAGGTGAAGATTACAAGAATAGTTAAGAATGAAAGACTATTAATCAGGACGGATACCATTATTCATAATATCATATTTAAGTTGGTCAAAGAAAGTGATATCAGTGATTTGCCACAAATTCAAAACACAGAAAAGTATTCCTATAAAAAAGACAGATATATTAGTCAAGTCTCGAGTGATGCAGTAAAGGATTCGGATAAGGATGGAGTTCTAGATAAGGATGATAAGTGTCCGAATGAGTATGGTACATTGGCAGGATGCCCTGACGCCGATGGCGATAAAGTTTCTGATAGGGAAGACAAATGTCCTAATTTATTTGGACCTATTGCTAATAATGGTTGTCCTGAAAATAAAATAAATCAATATCTTTCAATTCCTTTGAAATTTAATGGTGTTCAACAGGGAAAGGACAATAGTGGAATACTTTTAATAAAGGAGAATCAATCTATTAAAGATTCTCAATCTCATAAAACCTTATTTCAGGGTTCAGAAGAATTTTATGGTGATTTTGAAAGCATTCATGATCGATGGGGTAAACAAGTACAATATATGTTTACAATAGGACAGATCAAATTTAAAGATGGTCAAATCATCAAATTAGCTGATCCAAAAATTAGAATCATATATGATGAAATCAAAAATGAATATGATACTGCGGATCTAAAAATAGATCTTCGAAGCGAAAAAGCCCTTTACGATTATTTAGTAGCACAGTAATTTTTGAAATTAAATAAATTTAATTATTATGAAAAAAAGATTATACCTTTTATGTCTTATACACAGCATTGTTTTATTTTGCACTGGACAATCTGTACCAGGCTTATTTAATTATCAGATTGCTGTAAGAAATGCGGAAGGACTACCAATTTCTAATCGCTTGATGAGTTTTCAGGTATCCATCGCTGATAATCTAAATGGTAGTAACCCCATTTTTATAGAGACATATAATCAAAATACCAATAACAATGGAATAGCAAGCTTCCAGATTGGATCTGGTACTCGGGTAGGTAGTTCTGTTTCATTGAGTAAAGTACCGTTTCTCCAGAATAAATTTTTTATTAGCATTGAAGTAGATACAAATAATGGCAATAATTTTAAAACAATTAGCACCACACAATTAATTAGTGTTCCTTATGCAATGACTTCGGACTCTGCTAATTTCGCTTTAAATGCACGTCAATTGGATAGAAATGGTGCGAATTTAGATCAAGTTCTGAAATGGGATGGGCAAAAGTGGGCTCCCAAAAATGATTCTTTAGGTATCGGGTCAAGTACATTTACTGCAGGTGTCGGAATTACCTTAAACAATGGAATGATTTCAAATTCTGGAGATACAGATGCGAATAATGACATAACCGATGTAACTGTGGCAGGTGGTGATATTCAAGGTAAATTTTCTAATTTAACAGTGAAAGGAATTCAAGGAAAGCAAATATCTCAAACTACTCCGACATTGGATCAAATATTGCAATACAAAGGAACAAGTATGGGTTGGGTGCCAACTACTCTATCTTCAATTGGCGGATCTGGTTGGTTATTGACTGGGAATTCTGATATTGATACTAAAGTAAATTTTATAGGAACAAAAGATGATAAGGATTTGATATTCAAAAGAAATAGTATACATTATGGTTCATTTGGAAGTTCTAGTATTTCATTAGGTTATGAATCTCTAATTAACAATACGAGTCAATTTATAACTGCAATAGGATATAGATCTTTAGCTTCCAATACTAAAGGATTGAATAACAACGCAATAGGTAGTGGGTCCTTGTCCTCTAATACTTTTGGGTCAAATAATATTGCAATAGGAACTGGATCATTAAATTCGAATACTATTGGGTATGATAATATAGCTATTGGTTTCTTAGCAAATCATGAAGATACTTCTAGCACCAACAATATTGCAATTGGAAATGAATCAATGAACAAAATGCATGGAGTTAATAATATTGGAATTGGTCATTTTGCCCTTTCTGGCGATGGTAATTTTATTTATAAAGAGTCATTATTATCTGAGACAAAAGCATATTCCAATATTGCCATAGGGGCATATGCCTTAACTTATAATGAAGGTGTCTCAAATTGTGCAATAGGTTTTGAAGCATTATACAATAACACTGTGGGTCAGGCAAATTGTGCGGTTGGTGAATCAGCACTTTCTAACAATGATATTGGGGGTAGGAACACAGCTTTAGGTTATAACGCAAATACTAGTTCTAGTTTTTTGAATAATTCAACTGCTATAGGGTATAACGCAATGTCGACCAATTCAAATATGATCCGAATTGGAGATACGAATGTAAAGACAATTGGAGGTGAAGTTGGTTGGTCAACTTTGAGTGATGTTCGTTTTAAGGAAAATATAAAAAGCAATATTCCAGGTTTGGATTTTATAAGGATTTTAAATCCTGTTAGTTACAATATAGATAAAAATAAATTAGTGCATTATATAACTTCTCAAATGCCTGATAGTGTAGCTCAGCGTTATTATCCAAGTGAAGAACAAATTAATTATGATAAACAGAAGATCAAATCGGGATTTATAGCACAGGATGTAGAGTTGGCAGCAAAAAAAATAGGATATGATTTTGATGGGGTGACAACGCCACAAAACGCTACAGATACCTATAGTATAGCCTATAGTCAATTTGTTCCTTCTATCGTAAAAGCAATCCAGGAACAACAAGTGTTAATTGAATTACAGAATAGAACGATTGAAGAATTAAATGTTAAAATTGCGGATTTGGATCAATTGAAAGTAAAATTAGTTCTGATGGAATCGGAACTTGCCAAGATTAAAGAAATACTTTTAAAGAATGAAAAATAAATCCAGTAATCAAGATTAAGAACTATTTTTGAATAATTAAACTAAATTGAGTAAAAAGAAATATCCATGAATAAATTTATTATCGTTGGTCTAACTATGATGACTCAAATTGGGTACACGCAGATAGCCGATCGACAACTTATTTCGTCGGCGGGTCAAAGTGCTATATTAAATGATTTAGTCTTTGATTGGTCATTGGGAGAAGTAGTTATTGATCAGTCTAATTCACTTTTTCTTCAGGGATTCCAACAAGGATTAATGGGAGAAAAGATTATTGTTATAAATAAAAAGAATCTGAACTACAATACCATCATTACTCCGGGTAATGGTTCTAAGAATGAGACCCTCATATTTGATAATATCTCCCAGAATGTGGAATTGAATATTTTTGACAAATGGGGGAATGTATTGTTTCAGCGCAGTAACTATACAGGGGATTGGGATGGACATACATCTAAAGGTGAGGAATTGCCAGATGGGGTATATATCTATGTATTACAAACCAGTGATCGTGAATTATTAAAAAAAGGAACAGTTACTATTAAACGGAAATGATAAATTACTTGAATTAATTTAATGATTTTTCCAAAGAAGTATCACATTGTTTTTTTGTCAAATCTTTTCGAATCACTTTAATTATCTGGCAACTATGATAGCTAAAACAGAAAATTCAATTTTGAATAGAATTATAAATTTTAAAGTTTTGCAAAATTGTGATATCTAGTAGCCACTGAAGTGCAACTAAAAGTAAATTATGAAAAAATTTGTTTTATTTTCATTATGTTATTTATCAGTAGCGAGCACTTTTGCACAATTGGTGTTTAAATTTTCAAATGCAAGTGCCAACAAGGGCGATATCGTCACTGTAAATGTTAGCGTAGATAATTTTTTGAAGGTTTCTGCCACAGAATATTCTATGTCCTATGATTCTTCAGTGTTGGAGTTCGTCGATATAGTTAACAGACACATAGATTATGTTGGTGCTGACTTTGGAGATCATAAAACTGGTCCTTTTGTATTTAAAAATGGGCAAATAGGATGCTCTTGGAGTAGATCAAGAGGGGATTCATTAAATTTACCGAATGGAACGGTCCTTTTTGGTTTGAGATTTAAGCTTATCGGTAAGGAATGTGATTCTTCTTTTGTTAATTTATCCAATACTCCAAAGACCATTGACATTATAGAAAATGATGGTAAAGCCATTCCAACAACATCTATAGCTGGAAAAGTTAAAATCAATGGAGCTGCTTGTACCAGTGCTCCGAATACAGATGTTAGCTTAATTGGGTCTAAGGAATGTATTCCAAGATATACAAAAGGATGTGTAAAAATCAGTGTGCGAAATTTTAAGAAAATTGAATCCATGCAATGTGCCCTTAGATGGGATAAGACTATAGCAAGATATAGTGGAATTCAAGCATTAAATCTAAAAGGATTGAGTACTGGATCATTTAATTTAAAGGCAGACAGTACTGAGTTAGATTGGGTTTGGGATTTTGGGACTGGTATGCCAGTTACAGTGCCAAATGATCAAGTATTATTTGAAGTGTGCTTCACAGCTATAGGAGTTATAGGTAATTTTACGAATGTCAGTTTTGTCGATGTGCCAGGAAGATCTATAGAAATAACAGATGCCAATGGAGTTTTAAAACACATTGTAGATAACGGCAAAGTCACAGTTTGTGAAACTAAAACAACCCTAAAGATTTACACTAGAGATACCAGTGCCACCGAAAATTCAGAATTCTGTGTCCCTATTTACGTGGATGATTTTACATGTATTGAAAGCTTTCAGTATGCAGTTAAATTTGATAGTACAAAATTAAGATTTAAACGTGTTGACAATATCATTTTAAAGAATGTCCAGACTTCATTGATCATTAAAACAAATGATACTATAAATATTTTATGGGATAACGGGTCATTTGGTCCGCAGATATTGGGTAAGGGAACGTCGATGTTTGATTTGTGTTTTGATGTTATAGCACCATGTGCGACTACCACTAAACTTAATATTATACCGCTTAATGGTGATCTGGAATTTACTTCAGATTGTGTTGATCCTGAACCACAGCTTATTATTGGCGATGGACTCATTACGGTTAAATGTAAGCCTGCAGATACGCCAATGGCAGCTGTTATATTGGGCAAAACGGATATTAGTTGCTTCGGTGTTTGTAATGGAACAGCTAGTGCCAATGTGACCGGAGGCTCAAAAAGCTATAAATACACATGGATTGATCAAGTAACTAATAATACTGTGTCAACGGTTAAAGATCCAACCAATCTTTGTGCCGGTAGATACCGTCTGAAAGTGACTGATATGGTTTCGAACACTATGGTGACCAGTTCAGAAGTAACTATAGTTGATGCTACCCCAATTACTATTCAAGGTACGGTGACACATGAAACAGACCCTCCAAAAAACAATGGAGCGATAAATATTACCCCAAGTGGAGGCATGCAGCCATATACATTTAAATGGTTTAGGGTTGGAAATACTACATTATTAGTGACTACGGAGGATTTTGGGCCAAGAGCATGTGGCAATTATTTTGTTAGTGTGACAGATAGTAAGGGATGTGTTAATGTGGATACTTTCACGATAAATTGCCCTGTCCTTAAACTTGTTGCAACCATTGTCAAGGTGGATTCAAGTAAATGTTTTGGCGATTGTTTAGGAAAATTAAGAGTAGATGCTAACGGTGGTGCTTTCCCTTATAAATATAAATGGAGTGTTTCTAATGAGACTTCAATAAGTATCGATAGCTTATGTGTTGGGACCTATTCAGTAACAGTAACAGATGCTAATGATTCTGTGTCGGTTGCAACATATGTCCTTATCGAACCTACTAAAATTAGTATATCTGTCACTTCAGTTACACCTGATTGTGGTACTGGTAATGGAGGTGCAGCAGTAAGTGTGACTAATGGAACTCCTGCTTATATGTACTCCTGGAAAAATAGTTCTAATGTCACTGTTAGTACTGCAATGCCATTGGTAAATGTACCTAAAGGTACATATGTCTTATGTGTTACCGACGCCAACAAATGCGTTCAATGTGCTGAAATCATCATTCCTGCATGCATTGATACGAGCAAAATTACAATTTATGTTACTATAGATAAAAATATAAGCTGCATTGGAATTTGTGATGGAAAAGTTATTGCATCAGTCGTTGGTGGAATTGCACCTTTCACATACAAATGGGCACATAATGCAAACTTAAATAACAATATTGCGGATCAATTATGTGCAGGTATATATAATGTTACAGTAACAGATGCTGTAGGCAAAATTGGCACTGGTAGTGCCACAATAGCGAATCCAAATGCTATTCAAATTGCAGTTAAACTAATATCATGTGCTTCTGATGCTTCCGTAGCTGACGGTAAGTATGAAGCTTTAGTATCTGGCGGCACACCACCATATCAATATGAATGGTGTAATGGAGCTACTATTGCTCTAGTTAATGATCTTGAATCAGGAGATTGTTTTGTTATGGTGACAGACGCTTATGGTTGTCGTGTTGTGCAAAAAGTAACTATTTGTGAGTGTTCATCTTCACCTTTCGATTGTAATAAAAGTAGCTTGTTGATATCTCCTAATGGTGATGGATACAATGAATATTTGGTCTTTGAATCTACAACTCCGAATTCAGAATTGATTATTTATGATAAATGGGGAAGTGTTCTGTTTAGAAATAGTAATTATTCCAATGATTGGAATGGTATGACAAATAATGGAAGGGAATTACCCGATGGTGTTTATATTTATACTTTGAAATCCAATAAAGACTTAGTTCTGAGGAAAGGAACAGTTACTATTAAAAGAAAATGAGTGATTTATGATAAGGTTAATTTGTTTTTTAAATTGTGTGTTTGTTATAAATAATGCGTTATTCTCTCAAGGGGTACCAAAATTTTTTAATTATCAAGTTTCTGTGAGAGATGCGGCTGGAATGCCTTTAATATTGAAGCAAATAAACTTTCAGATATCAATCTCTGATAATATCAATGGAATTAACCCTGTTTTTCAAGAAACCAATTCAATGATGACCAATAACAATGGAATTGCAAACTTTCAAATTGGAAATGGAAAACCAGTCAAAGGATCATTAAGTATAATTCCGTTTTTAAGAAAGGAATATTTTATAAGCATTGCTGTGGATACTGATAATAAAAGTAATTTCAAACATATAAGTTCTACTCAATTAATTAGTGTTCCTTATGCCATGGTTGCTGACTCTGCGAAGTATGCAAGTAAAGTAGATCAACTGTCACAAAATGGTGCAAGCAATGGTCAAATATTAAAATGGAATAGTTCGTTGAATAAATGGGAACCCAGTAATGACATAGGAGGTGGTGTAGGGGATAATTGGGGTGGTCAATCAGCTGTAACAAATGCGCCATTAGGAGGAAATGGCACATTTAGTTCACCTATAACTTTGAACCAAAATGGTGCAACTAATGGTCAAGTATTAAAATGGAATAATTCGTTGAATAAATGGGAACCCAGTAATGACATAGGAGGTGGAGTAGGGGATAATTGGGGCGGTCAATCAGCTGTAACAAATGCGCCATTAAGTGGAAATGGAACAATATCTTCTCCTTTAACAATTTCTTCAAATGGCGTTAATAATGGCCAAATATTAAAATGGAATAGTTCAATCAATAAATGGGTTCCAAGTAATGACCTGGAAGGAGGTACAGGTGGGTTTACACATTATATTGGAGAACTTTATGGTGGTGGAATAATCTTTTATGTATATAAGGACAATTTGAATAGAGAACATGGTTTGGTTGTTGATACTTCAAGTAATTTGCAATTTGTGTGGGGTGATAATAACACATTGATAGGAAAAGCAAATAGTAGCTGGGATGGTTTATTAAATTCAAATGAAATTAATTCTGCATCATCATTTCCTTCTTATGCTGCAAATGCGGCACTAAATTATAAAAATGGTATTTATACTGATTGGTATCTTCCATCAATTGATGAATTAATCTTACTTGGAACTGTAAGATTTATATTGAATATGACAATAGATAAGAAAAATAATCCAACTCATGATGAAATCACTTTAAATGAATATTGGTCTTCAACCGAATTTTCTAGGGGTAATGCAAGGACATTTAAATTTGGTGATAATATGGTATCAAATGTAGGTAAGGATAATATACGAAATTGCAGATTTATTAGACGATATTAAAATTATTTATGAATAAGTCATTAGTAAAATTCAAAATAGAAAACAAAGGCAAGATAAAAATTTTATTATTTGTTTTTATTTTAATTAGTATTGAGATTCGTGCTCAACAATTATCCTTAACTACTTTTCAAAATAATAATCCTGAATTATTTAATCCGTCAGCATGGAACAATGATATACTGAAATATTCCTTTGTGCCGAAAAATGAGTTTTTCTCATATTATCGATCTCAATGGACAGGATTCGATTTAGGACCCAAGTATTTTGGATGTCATTACAATCATATTGGAGATAATAAAGTTATTTCTGGAATTGGATTTATTCATGAGAGTTTTGGCCCTTTAAGCAGTTCAAATATTTTAGGTCAATATGCATATAAGCTCAATCTTAATAACAGAAGTTTCATTAGTGGTGGGTTAGGACTTGGACTCAATTTTAATGGTTATGATCCAACTAAAATCACCATACGTGATCAGGATGATCCAATTGCTGAAAATAGTGAGAATACTTTTGGCCTTACTTTTACTCCAGGTATTTTTTTAGCATCCTCGACAAAGAAAGATATAGCATATAATATAGGACTTTCCTTTAATAATTTTGTGAGTTTGCTGTTTTCAAAATCCAATAACATTAAAGAATTAGGGGTAATAATCTTTCATGGATCAGTCACTAAATTCTTAAGCAAGGGATACAATAATTTATCGTTTTACGATATTTCATTGGTTCATAGGCAGTACAAGGCTATTTCAGATGATACGGACATCAGTTTTAAATATCAATGGAAAGGATTAGTGTCACTTAAATCAGGTTTTAGGTTTGGTCTAATGAATGAATTTTCTGCTCATGGTGTACATTTTGATTTAGGAATTCCATTGTCCAATTCATTGAAACTTAATATGAAGGGATTGGATCTCAATTATTCGTGTGAATTACCTTTGGGACAGAACGGAAGTTATTTTGGATTATCACATGAGTTTAGTGTAGGATTTTTGTTTTAGAAACTGAAGACCTTCTACTTTAAATTCCACAAGTTCGGTACTAAGGCATTGTAATCTGTCAACCATTTGGATATTAAACACTTAGACTGTTTGTTAAATAAAGCCATGTCCCATTTTAGATATTTAAATCATTTGCTAATTAATTCAGTTTTTTTTTTTATTTTCTTATTTAATTGGTTTATTGCTGAATAGAGCCATTTCATTCCCAATTTAAGTTTTTAGAGATAAATCTTAATCATCTTTGTTGCATCAAATATAACAAAAATGAAAGAGTTAGTAAGAATTAATCTAAAGAAGTTTCAATTGATTTTCGCGATTGCATTTAGTTTAAATATTTATGGGCAGAGGCATTCAATAAGTTACAGTCTTGGAGTTGATCAAATGAGTTTTCATTCAGATGAAAGTGTTTTCAAAAATCAAACAACAAAAGGCGCATATTTAGCTATGGATTGGCTGCCTTCCAAAGTTTGGGGTATTGGTTTAGAATATCATTCGAATATATTAAGAGAACATATTTCATTTTGGGATCTTAGATTGAAATTAGGTTTTATATTGTTCAATGGATACAGGGTGCAAATTCCAATTTATCCTAATTTTAATATTTGCCAAATAAAAAATAAATCCGAAGATTGGTATAGTGCAATTGGTATTGGTGGAAAGGCTGGATTAAAAATTTACCTTACAAATTCAATCGCTTTAGAAGGTTTCTATCATTCTAATATGTACTTTATTTCTGCTATTGATGAAAAACGATTAGAGTCAGATGTGACATTTACAACAAATTTTATTTCTTTAGGTATTTTATACAAACTTTAAATTTTATACTGTTATGAAAATTATAAGCTTATCTATCTTATTCTCATTATTATTTTTTGATTTATCATATTCACAATCAAAAGAGATGAAAAAGGCTGTGGAAAATGGTAAAATTCAAAATTACCTTTATGAGGCAAACTTCAAGAGAACACATGACAAATCTGAAATTAATAAATGGTGTACAAATAATGGTTTTGTACTTCTGTCTGTTAAGGAAGGTCAAATTGACAGATTTGGAAAACTTATGAATGGGATTGTGAGCGCTAGATTTGCAACTTATTCTGATTATGCATATTTAATGGAACAGGAGAAAAGAAATCAACATAGCAGGGATGAAGCAAAATCCAAAAATCGAGGCAATGATGTGATAGCAGCGTTTGCAGCAGTTATAGGGATCGGAGCTATTTTAGTTGGTGGTTATATAATAAATAAAGAAAGCGGATCACGTAATGGAAATTATGATTCTAGTATTTCCATTAATGAGTCTGTCAAAATTGCAATAAATGATAAGAAAGTAGAAAGTCAAAAATGTTATTTAAGAATCAAAGAAGCTTTTAAGGCATATGTTGGTTGCAATGGTTTTCAAACTACAGTTTATGAAATTGATTGTATAGAAGGATCTTCTAAATATTATTATTATATTCCGTCAGACCAAAGTTATGGAATTTGTAGCAGAGAAAAGGGATACTATTTAGGGACTGGTAGCATTTCTGATTTTGGTCAAGATTATTTGGGAAAAAATTATGAAAATGCGATGAAACAAATTTGTGGTTGCGAAATGTGAGTTAAATTAAGCTGGTAAAAGTTCAGAATCTGAATTGAAGATTTTTTACAGAATTTGGTCTTGAAAAATCATATCCAACTTTTAAAATACTGGGTTTTAATTCATAACCTCTGAATAATCTGAATCACGTGATCTTAATTCATATCGGTTTCAATAATACACAATCAAGTAAATTTATTATGAATAAAGTAATAGAATCAACGCGTCAGATCAAAATGGACACAGTGGTAATATACTTACTTATTATGCTTAATAGCTTGTTATTTGCCCTCCCTACTATTCGGTACGAATTATGGGATCTGACGCAACTGTATCCGCTTAATGAAATTGACATCTTGAAAAATCTTCAAGTGATATATCAGTCCAACTGGCTTTTGGAACATAAGCTGGTGTTATTACAACCACTTTTATTTGGTGTTTTAGGTGTGGAGATAATCCTGAAGAATTTTTTACCCCCAAAGTTGAGTAGTAATTTATATATTAATTGGCTGCTTCCTCGCATAATAATTGGAACCGTTAATATACTTTTTTTCTCAATGTATTATTCTTTCCATCAAGTTTTTATTGCGGATTATTCATCTGTACGTTTCGCTTTTAGTCCAGCTTATGGGTTAACCAGTATTTATGGTGTTATGTTTATTGTTATTATAATGGTAATGGTTTTGGAATCCTCCAACAGCTTAGACAAGAATCATGCTGACGGTTCGGTATATTAGTTTTGCATGAATTTCAAGAATCTGAATCGATAATTTTAAAATGTGATTCGTTACACATTTTTGCCGCTTCATTTCTTACTAAGCCCACTTAATGGCTATTTGGCCAATGTAATAAAATTGAAATCACATCTTTGAAGTATTAAATGATTACTACTTTAAAGTATTATTGTAAATAGTTTGATTGGAAAAATTCCTTCCCAAGAGTAAGGAACTTTATTGTTAAAATTTAATTTATAAGTCATGAAAATGTTTAAATCTTCTTTATTATTAGCAGGAATATTTTTAATAGCCTACTCAACACTTAATGCGCAATATTCTTATACCGATATTAAGAAAGCTGCAATTGAATTTACTAAATCTTATATTCAAAACGTATATAACGGAGGAAGCAACCAGCGGGTGTGTGTGGTATCTTACACTCAAGATGATTACGAATTAAAAATTAATATAAACATGACATGGGATGGTGATATTATTTCAAGTAATCATTATGAAGAAAGTGGGTTGATACTGATCCAAAGAGATATTTATGACAAGGTATCGGTTGATTTCAAATCTACTTATCGCAACCGAACAGCCAGTGATTTTAGAACTACATGGAATGCTATATTAGGTGGAGCAGTAGCATTGGCTGTAATAGGTGAATTAAGCAAATAACTTTTTATTAATTTTTTAAATCGTCACGAAATGAAAACTTCAATCATTAGAGTTTACAACAGCAGATATAATGAATGGGCACCAGGAGTTAGAGTTTGCCTTCAGTTTACTGATTTTGCAAGTATGGGATTTACAAAGGAAGTAAATACAGATGCTAATGGGAATGCTTATATCGACCACAATGGAAGCGGGAATGCTAATATTTTTGCAAATGGGGATAAGGTTGGCAACTTATATGCTCCTGACTCAGTGACTGTTCACATTTAGAACATTATTATAATTTTTATTGGGATTTAGGGTCGTTTTTTTGAATCAAACAAAATTAATCTTTTCATGAAATTATTTCATAATTTAATACAAAATGTAAAGCGTCAATATACAAGCTTAATGACAAGATTGGTTGTCACAAAGAAAGAGAAAGTCAATATTGTCCTAAAAAAGCTCATCCGTGAATATCATAGTCGCTTATTGTTGTATGTAACTTGTGGGAAGAACATTTTTGTTTTTGAAACCGTAACGGATGAGAATAGTGGTAAACAATATTATACGAATATATGGTCCATTGCGGCTTGGGCTTATATTATTGAACACTATTTTAATAAAATACAAGTATCGAATGAAGTATTATCAATACATCTTTCACCGCTGCAGCGTGATGCTCTAATGACTCAATCAAGGACAAAATTTATCAATGACATTCAATCGTTAATATTAGAGTTACGTAAGGAAGGTGAAAAGGAAACAATGGATAATTTATATCGTAAATTTCGAAGTATTTATATTGCAGATTTGTCCAATCAACTGGAGAGTCCAAGCTTGGATTTTTTTACTAGAAACATAATTCAAAGGGAATTGGAAAGCCATCAAAATATTCAGTCCTATAATTCTAACCTATTTAGACAAGGACCTTTTATCTCTTTCATTCCAAATTGGGCGCAAGTATTGATTGATGAAATGGGACACAAAGAGGATATGATATTTTTGAAACCTTTCCATGAAGAATTAGAAAAGCTAGTCGATTTTAAGAAGGATTCATTAAATGTTGAAGATAAGCTGTGGATGGAATTAATGGAGGAACATGGTGAAACATTGAAAGGTATTAAAACCATATGGAATGGCCTCGGACCTAAAAAATCAGAATGGACGCAGCAAATGATATTTATCTTATTGTGGCATATACAGCCTACTTCAGCTGAAGCAACTTATTTACAGCATGTCGCTATGGAATGCTCGATTAAACAAGATTATAGGGCATTTGGCATGGCAGTGTATTTTTTCTTAGGTAAGAAAGATATTTTGAAAGAGACATTTGATAAATATAGTGAAGATATAGAAAGAATGGACCAAATAAAAGGGGCTATCCCCATAGATAAACTGTGGAAAGAAGAAAAAGTACCTATTGATAACAGTAAAATAGATCTAGTTTGGCTTATGGATTACTATCTAGGAAGGTATGATATGATGATCGAAGAAATTTAGGTTCATTTAATTGGCGTAAATTGATTTGACTTTTTTTCAAGGCGCTTGGAGTATTTAGAATGGAAAAAGCTGGAATTTTAAGTATTCATTTTTCTATTTACTTTCCAATTTAAACAAAATTGAAGAAAAAAATCTTTTCATTACCCATTTTTGATCAATACTGTTTTGCAGCTTAAAAACTCAGGTTTATAGTCCAAAATCATTCTTTCATGCCTATTCGTATATTTTCACTACTTGAATACCTTTCCTTTGTATTGTTATACAAATTAATTACAATTAAAACAAAAAAATTATGAAAAATTTAGGTCTTTACGTTTTAGCAATCGCAATCATTTTTATTGAACTCGTCTTATTTACGTTATTTTTAGTGACTATAAATATGAAGGGAACTATTTTTAATTTATTTTTTGCAGTCATAGCCTTTTATACATGGAATGCAATTGTAAAATCAGGATCTTCTCCCGCTATTCAAAGTTAATCTAATTTACAAAATTTAAATCAAATCAAATCAAATCGTAAAAATTTATGAAAAATATAACTTATACTTCGTTCAGCCTATTGATTTTATTAGCGCTTACACAATGTGGTAAAAAATGTGAAGATATCAATATGCCCTATACTGTTCAAGAGTCATATACCGAGATGGTAAGTAAACAGATTACTTTAGATCATCAAAAATCAAGGATTGATATTGAAAGAATTTCTGGTTTTATTTTATTGGGAGAATTGCCAAAACTAAAAGCAAAATGTACCATCTCAAATTCAAGTAAATACGGAGGTAATTTTAATTTATCTGCAAAAATTGAAAGTCAAGGCCAGGAATTATCACTAAGTGAAAACTTTTATATACCTGCTAATTCTACAAAAGAGTGTGAAATCACTAAAGAGATTAACTCCTTTAGTTTTCAAACTGGAATAAGTATTTCAGAATGGGATGTTGAAGCGCCAACTATTACCGTTCAAATGGAAGAAACTCGTTATCGTAATGTTACCAAGTATAGAATGTGCAATACTTGTGACCTGCAATGTCAATCAAAGTTAGCTGCAAATTGAATTATACAGATTAATCTATTAATTTTTTCCTAAATATTCGATAATTAAGCTACTTTTATTTTGGGATAAGGCAATTAAGTAGAACAATATGTTATTTTAGGTGCTATTATTATGTAATAGTATTGTGAATTTGTTTACTTTACAGTCTTATCGAATTAATTGTATAAGCTTAAGAGTGCCAATTAGTTTTTTATTCAATATTATTTAAATTCAAAAAATGAAAATTTTATTTAAGTATTGTAGGATTTGTATTCTTTACTTGTGGCTTTATAATTGTACCGCGCAAGACCCATTTTACGCACACTTCTATGGGAATGAAAGTTTATTTAACCCTGCATTAGTTGGATTTAAAGGAGCACTAAGCTTAAGTGCCAAATATAAAAACCAATGGAATAGTAATCAATTTAACGGATTTAAAACTGCTCAAATTTCTATTGAAGAAAGTGTTCCTTGTAGTTATTTCGATTACGGTCTGAATATGAATTGGGATCAGGAAGGTGATGGTTTGTTGACCACTATTGATGCTGGGTTTAGATTGGCAGGAACAGTGGCTTTTCCAATGGGTCGAGCCATTCACAATTTGCGATTCGGCACAGGTCTACAGTGGTCGAACAAGTGGATTGATTACAGTAGATTGATTTTTTCCGATGAATTGGATCCTAAATATGGATATAAAGATGCTTTCGATAATGATCTCAAAAGTCAATTTGTGCCTCCCAATGATGGAAGGTCACTAGTATATTTTACACCTTCATTTGGTTTTGCTCATAGAATACTGTTTAACAAAAACGATAAGAACAGCGCTACATTGAATTATGGACTTTCTTTTCATAATTTCTATTCTTTAGGTAAATCCAATGTCACTGGAAATGTAGAATCTATATTGGGAACGAATACCAAGATTCCAACTCGATATGGTTTTTTCGCTAATTATGAGTTTATAGCCTTATCAACCAGAAATTCATTCATTAGCTTCAAACCCCTAATCGTATTTGAACAACAACAAAATATCCACTATTTTGAAATTGGAAATAGATTTTCTATAAATCGAAATTTGGGTTTAGGTATTTATTATCATTTTAACAATCAATCCAAACAAGGCTGGAATACCAATTGGTTTACTATCAATGCGGAATTGGGTAAAATTAACTCAAGACATCAAAGATTTGATTTTGGTTTGTCTTATTCTGATAACTTAACTGGGGTAAGAAATTATTTGGGGGCAATTGTTGAAATTTCCGTGGCAATTCATTTTGCATCAAGTCCCTCATGTAAACTAATCGGTAAAGGAGATAAAGTGCCATATAGTTATGATACGAAATGTCCTTATAATTTGTTTTCATTAAGTAAAAGAAAATTGTATGAAAATATTTGGTTTAAGAAGTAGTGGTGTATTCTATTTTTTCAATAATTCGAAATTTTTACTACTATTTTTCATTTTTGCTTTATGGTCATTCGGCATTTCTTCTCAATGTAGGATACCTGATTGTGGTTCGGGTACATGTGGAAATTTGAATGCTAGTTTTGCACCAAAAGGTGGGGTCGAATTTTGTGATGGAACAGTGATAACACTAAATAATACAAGTGTGCCAGGATTTGATTATTTTTTAGTTGATTGGAGAGATGGGTCTCCATTAGATTCTATGGCTAATTATAATGATTTTGTACATTTCTATTATTTAAATGATTCAGATTTATGCAAGGGAGGTTTAGGTAAAGGATTTTCTATATGTTTTAAAGGAGTAAAAATTTGTAGTGCAGGATTTAGTTGCGCAACTGGAACTAATTTTTTTACAATTAAATATAGACCCAAAGCTATTATTAGTGTTGCCGCAGAGGTATGTAAGGGATCTACAGTAGCTTTCACTAATAGTAGTTGTAATGCACTAACCTGTGAATGGATTTTTGGAGATAATACGACTTCTACAAATTGTAATCCAACAAAAGTATTTAATACACCAGGCACTTATACCGTTACACTAAAAGTACAAAATGATTGTGGTAGAGACTCAACAACTAGAACCATAACAGTCGTTGATCAACCATTGGCCGACTTTTCATATAGTTCTGCTTCTGGTAATTTCTGCGGTCCTACGACAGTCAGTTTTGTGAATAAGGCTAATCAATGGAGTGGGACCAGATGGAGAATAACACCTGCCGATACCAGCAAATGGATGTTTACCGATACTTTAATGAGTTTAGGCAGTAAAAACATCGGAATTAATTTTAAGAAGACAGGGACATATTTTGTGGAATTAGAGGCTTCAAATGCTTGTGGTAAAAATATCAAAAAAGATACAATAATAATTTACGAACCGCCCATAATTAATATTAAGACACCTCCACCATCTTGCGATAAAGTTACGATTACACCAAGTTCTTTAGGATTTACATTTAGTGGTGCCATAACATCTTTTAGGTGGGTATTTACAAATGGTACTCCTTCAAATGGAATGGGATCAAGTTTCCCTCCTGTGGTATTTACTCAATCAGGTTCTATAACGCTTACTATAACCAGTCCATGTGGCGATACGACCATTTCAGTCCAAGTCGTTGTCGCCACCACCGACCCTATTGTTTTTCAAAATATTCCAGATAGCCTATGTAAGAATGTAGATTCAGTTCAATTAAAAGTAACCCCAATTGGTGGCACTTGGACGGGTCTAGGCGCAGCGAGTCAAGCTATTAATTCACTTGGAGTTTTAAAACCAGGTTTATTGAATCCTGGTACGTATTTATTTGTATATTCCATCGGTGCACAAGATTGCCCTAACAAAGATACCGTTCAAATTATAATCCTCGAACCGCTCTTCGTTAAAATCGATCCCCAGGATACCGTTTGTAATCAACTTTCTTTCACACCAAAGGTAAATTTTAAAGGAGATATAATTAACTATCTATGGAGTTTTGCAGGGGCGATACCTGCTACTTCAAGTCTTAAAAGCCCGTCAGGAATTCAATATTCAAGTCCTGGAAAATATTTGGTTATTTGTTCAATAGATGGGCCTTGTGGTATAATGTCGGATTCTATTTATGTTGTTATTGAGGATCCGCCAATGATAATTATTGATTCAATAATGAAAGTAATATGTTCAAGTTCAGCACCATTCAACTTGAAGGCTACGCCAATGGGTGGAGTTTGGTCTGGTCCGGGAATAATTGATTCAAATACAGGATTATTTGATCCAAGTAAAGTGTCACCTGGTCAAAGTCATGTAGTTACTTATACTTATAACAAAGGGAGTTGTATGGCAGAATCTACTATAACGATTAATGTAACTCGATCCCAATCATTAAATGTACAGGATGAAATACTTTGCATTGATGGCGTATCAGCAGTATTAATGGCTGATCAAACAGGTGGAGTTTGGAAGGGAATAGGTGTTGTAGATTCGCTTCAAGGTATATTTAATCCGGACTCTTCTGGAGTTGGAGATTTTAAAATTTCATATTATTGGATGGATTCATCAGGGTGCAATATTCAAGCATTGGCTAACGTAAAAGTTGAAGCCTTACCTGTAATACGTCTTGATGATACGGCTGTACTATGTGTAACTAATAATGATATCGACCTTATTAAATTGTTAAATTTTAAGGTAGATTCCATTGGTGGGAATTCATTATGGCAAGGTCAAGGAATAGTACAAAACAAAAGTATTTTTAATGCAGGTTTGGCAAATTTGGGTCCAGGATTCTATAAAGTTTTTGTGAGTTATCAGCACAATAAATGCATAGTTACTGATTCAGCAGTTATAGAATTAGTGATAAACTCACCTCTGCAATTATCTCCTGACACAGTAATTTGTATTTCGGAACTGATATTACAATTATCCGCTAATTTAATTGGGGGTAAGTGGAGCGGTGCAGGGATTGATTCATTGACAGGAATAATTCAATTGGCCATTGCAGGAGGGGGAACTCACAAATATGAATATGTTTTTAGCGAAGGCAATTCATGTGAACAGCGAAAGTCAGTAAATGTAGAAATTATAGATCTAAGTTCATTAGTTAAAGCCGGTCCTGATATTGAGATCTGTGAAGGAGTTACCAACTATACTCTGGCCGGCGCAACACCTGGAGGAGGAGTTTGGCGAGGTATTGGCATTATTGATTCATTAAATGGTATTATTGATTTATCATTTATTAAAATGGATTCTACATATGTATATCAATATTGTATAGAGAGCAATAAAACGAAAGCATGTGCAGCTTGTAGTTCTAGAAAATTTACTGTTCATTCTAAGCCAATTATAAATATATCGATTTTAGGAAAACCCTGTATTAATGAAGAATTCGAATTAATAAACAATACTTCAAATGCTCAATCTTACCTATGGGATTTTGGGGATAATACAATGAGTATTGAGCAGAATCCAAAGCATACTTATACGCAAGGAGGTAATTATATCTTGACCTTTATTGCTACTTCAGCTTTTGGTTGTATTGAAACATTTTCTCAAGTACTTTTTGTTACTACACCACCGGTTGTTGATTTTTCAATACCGATAAAAGAAGGTTGTGCACCTTTTCAATTGAATATAACAAATAAGAGTTCAGGATTTAATATTAATCAACTATGGTGTATTAATGGAGATACGATATCAGGTGCTTCTCCGGGAAATATTTATTTAGATCACATAACCAAAGACAGTCTATTTCAAATTCTTCTAAAAGTTACAAATGTTTGTGGAACAGTCATAGATTCAGAAACGGTATTGGTCCATCCTTACCCGATCGTTGATTTTGGATTTAATGTAGATGAAGGATGTTCACCATTACTTATTGATTTCGCGAATACTACTTTAGGTAATCCTGAGACTTTTTTTTGGAACATGGGAAATGGAAATAGCTATATTGATTCCATTCCACCACCACAATATTATACCACTACTGATACTTTGATATCCATTTATAAGGTTACTTTGATTTCTACGAATATTTGTGGGGCTGATACTTTGGAGAAATATATCACCGTGTATCCACCAAACGTAAAAGCTTTTATTCAATTGGATACATTAAAAGGTTGTCAGCCATTTGTATTTAATCCAAAAAGTTTTAGTACCCCAGGTGCACGCCTCAGTTGGGAGGTTTATGATAGTCAAAATAAATTGTTGTTGAGTAGTAACCAAACCAATCCGATTTTTTTGTTGAACCAATCTGGGATTTTCAAAATCATTCTCAATGCTTCCAATTGCGGAACAGATTCGGATACTGCCTTCATTGAAGTCCTCCCTTCTCCTAAAGTTGATTTTACACATGATCCATTTATATGTCAAGGAGAAGAAATTTTGTTTGTCAACAAGTCACAAAATGTATCCACTAACTTTTGGGACTTTGGAGATATTACAAACAGTACAGATATTTCTCCAACACATAGATATACCATGCCTGGTAAATTCATAGTTACTTTGACTTCTACATCAAGTTTAAATAATTGCCCTGCATCAGACACTAGCGAAATCACTGTTATTGGTAAACCGGTATCAAGTTTTACAGCATCTGCAACAAGTGGTTGCGTTCCACTTTTAATTAATTTTACGAACAATAGTTCTGGACAAAGTGCACTCAATTATTTATGGGATTTTAATGACGGCACTTCATTTAGTTTTGCAAAAGATACTTCTCATATATTTTACAAGCCAGGAATTTATCAAGTTCGATTGACTGTGTATGATCAATTTAATTGCTTTTCTGATACTAGTATTTTTAATATTTTGGTCCATGATCTACCTATAAGTAATTTTAGGTCAAACAAATCAGACTTTTGTTTAGGGCATGATACTATATTTCTTTTCAATGAATCACTAGATGCAATTTCATATATTTGGAATAATGGAAAGAATCATTTTTTCACCAAAGATATAAATTTTGTGCCAGACACATTCGGAAAATTAAATGTGGAATTAATAGTTGAAAATGTTTTTCAATGTAAAGACACTACTGAAATAAGTTTAAATATTAAACCTTCACCAATTTCCAAATTTGATTTGGATAAAAATAGTGGATGTGAAGATTTGGAAGTTCATTTTTTAAATGAAAGTAATTATGGAGCATTTTTTATTTGGAATTTTGGTGATCAAACCACTGCAACAGATAAAAATGTAACTCATACCTATATTTCATCTGGTACCCATGCTGTAAGTTTAATTGTCCTTTCTAATAATGGCTGCCCTTCCGATACTGCTTATTCATCAGTTGTAGTTTATCCCAAGCCTCAGGCATCATTCAGTTTATTGAAAACAAATGATTGTGGTGCTCCTTCAAATATAAATTTTACCAATTCTTCCAATGGTGGTAAAGATTATTCTTGGAATTTTGGCGACGGTGCTTTTTCCGACTTACAAAATCCAAGTCATGTTTATGATACTATTGGTGATTTTACCATAACTCATGTCGTTTCAAATGAATATTTATGTGCTGATACTGTTTCCAAAGTAGTAAATATTTATGGTAATCCATTTGCTGATTTTGATATTTCAGCAATTGTTGGATGTGAAGATTTGGAAGTTGATTTAATGAATAAGTCAGATCAATCAATAACTTATTTATGGAATATTGAATCTATTGGATTAAGTGAGCTGGATTCACCTCATATTGTGTTTAAGGATCCTGGGAAATATGATATTTCATTAATTGCAATTTACAATGATATTTGTAGAGACACTTTATTTTTGCAAAGTGCAGTCACAGTTTATAAATCACCAATTGCTAAATTTCGATACCAAGCTGACAATAATGCCAATATTATTGGCGATGTTATTTTTACAAATATATCACAATATTCAGATCGATATTTATGGAATTTTGGGGATGGAACAAATTCAACGGCTTCTGATTCTACGGTATTTCATGAATATAGTATCAATCGATCAATTAAAGTTTTACTCATTGCCTATAATGATAATATGGGCCAATACACATGTTTAGATACTTCAGAAATGGATATTAATCCTGAATGGATAAAAACATTTTATGCACCGAATGCATTTACACCAGATTATGGAAATGGATATAATGTTTTCAAACCGGTTGGAATTGGGCTTGTGGCTTATGAAATTAGTGTCTATTCACCTTGGGGTGAGCAAGTTTGGTATTCAACATCTTTAGAAGAAGGACATCCCAAGGAATCTTGGGATGGTAAATATAAGGGAGAAATTGTTCCACAGGGCAGTTATGTGTGGATAGCGAAAATGAGATTTGTCGATGGGACAGATCGAATTGTAAGGGGAAACGTTACGGCAATTCGTTAATTTGTCCTTGCTTTCAATGGATGAAAACTTGGTTCATAGAAGTGAATTAGAAAATAAATTTTACTCGTTAAAACCATGTTTTATAATTGACTCAGATTTGATAGTAATTGTTTATATAATTTTTTAGTTATTAATATGATTTTATTTCGATTTAGTGTGGTTTTGTTAATGATTGTTTTATGTCCTTTTTATTCATTGGGCCAGTTTGTAAATTCTGGTGGTGGTGAATACCTAATTGAACATGTAGAATGTATTTCTCCGGTTCAATATTTGAGAATTGAAAAAATGTTGGCTGAAAATATTAAATTTCTTAAAGCAAAAGGAATTTTAAATCAAAGTGAAAATATTAGAAGATCAGTAATAACTAAATTAAACTGGCCTTTACGACAAGCAGCAGGTTACAATCTTCCAAGTTATTATGGGGTTTCGAATTTTGTGGATAGGAATAATGGTTTTCCAAACAAACTTCAAGACTATAATTGTGGCATGCGTACTTATGATTTAGCAAATGGCTATAATCATGGCGGGATGGATATCTTTTTATGGCCATTTGGATGGAATATGAAGAATAATGGTCAAGTAGAAATTATTTCGGCTGCAGATGGAATTCTTATTGGAAAGGATGATGGCAATGTAGATACGAATTGTGATTTTAATAATCCGAATTGGAATGCCGTTTATATTCAACATGCTGATGGATCTGTTGCGTGGTATGGACATGCAAAAAAATTTTCGTTAACCACCAAACCTATTGGATCAAAAATCATGACTGGAGAATTTTTAGGTCTAGTGGCCAGTTCAGGTTCCTCCACAGGTCCTCACTTACATTTTGAACTACGCAGTAGTAATAAACAAGGGAATACGGTAGTCGATCCAAATCAGGGTAATTGTAATAGTGCTACTAGTTGGTGGGTCATGCAAAAGCCTTACTATGAATCAACAGTGAATGCTCTAATGACACATTCAGCAGGACCCGTTTTTAATAAATGTCCAAATCCAGATGTTATTAATGCAAAAAATGAGTTTCAATGTGGAGATGCAATCACTTTCGCTGCCTATTATCATGACCAATTAGCCAACCAAGTTAGTAATTTTAAAGTTATTAGACCGAATGGGACAGTTATATGGTCATGGAATCAAAGTTTTAATAATGTTCCTAATTATAATGCTTCCTATTGGACATGGAATTATATATTGCCTTCAAATGCCCCATCCGGTAATTGGAAGTTTGAAGTCTTATATCAAGGAGTAACGACCACACATACCTTTAAAGTTAATGGAGTGCCAGATGCGCCTTTTGCAATGGATCAAATTATTTGTAGTAATACACGCGCTAAGCTTTTTGTGACAAATTGTAAAGGAGATAAAGTAACATGGTGGAATAGTTCTGTAAATGGAAATTTGTTATTTACTGGTGATACATTTACTACTCCAATATTAAGTAAAAAGACTAATTATTATGTTCAATGTCAAAGTGGTTCCTGTCCATCTTCCATAAGAAGCGAAGTCATAGTAACTGTAATGGATCAGTTAACACCGATTATCAAGGGCGATCAAATAATTTGTGAAGGCCAAAGTACTTTATTGAGCTTGGATAGATCTTATTTAACTTATGATTGGAGTAATGGAGATACGTTGCCTATTATTCAAGTTTCTAACAGTGGTGTTTATAGTGTTACAGTATCTGATGGCTTATCATGCTTTGGAAGTACAACTTTTAATTTAACGGTACATCCATTGCCACAATATTTAATAGTTGGGGATACCTTCTACTGTAAAGATTTACAATCTGAAATTGGCGTATCATCTACGCAAGATCAATATTCATGGAGTACAGGGGATAAAAAAAATACCATTTTGATATCCATTGCAGATAAATATAAATTAACAGTAACAAATTCATTCGGATGTTCAAAAAATGAATTATTTAATATGACAGAATTAGATCCAGTGATTATAAATATTGGAAATAACAAACTTAAAGCCTTTCCGGATAATGCTTTGTATCAATGGTATATAAATGGTCAAGTTATTTTAAATCAGAATACTCAAGAGTTAACTATTGATACAAGTGGTACATTCAGTGTAGATGTTACTTTGGGCAAAACTAGTTGTAGATCAACTTCTATTATTTTGTCTGATATAATTAATACAAGTCCGAATGTAAATATTACTATAAAAGCAAGTCATGAATCTATATCAATAATTTCTGATCATTCTATTCAAGCTATTGATGTAATTTCAATCGATGGAAAGATAATGTTTAGATTGAATGCTATGCATACTAAGCTGTTAAGTGTCAATTCTAGTAAATGGCCTAGTGGTCTATATTTTATTAAATTAAGTATTTTAAATAAAAACTACTTTTTAAAAGTTATGATTAAATGATTTTTACTAATTGATGTATAAATAGATAATAACTGTAATGATTAACTGTAATTATATTCTGCCGTCTTATGGGTTTTCGTACTTCGTTCGAGATAAGCACATTAGATTTTGTGGCAACAGGTTTGTATATTTCTATCTGATCACAAGGACACAATGAAAAACTTAGCCGTACTTTCATTTTTGAATTACCAATTTTTCATAACCCATTAGCTGATTGTTAAAATTGTAAAACTTTACAAAATATATTCCATCTGGAAGATTTTCGAGGTTGATTTTATTCATTTCATTTTTTCTCCATACTTTATTTTGAATTATTTTTTGATTTATATCCAGTATTTGGAATCTATTAAAGGAAGATTTTGCTTCAACTAATACAGAGTTAGTCGCTGGATTGGGTAATAATTTTATTGAATAGTTATAATAGTTTAGGTCCTTTGATTGAACAGGAATTTTAACTTCAATTAAGCTTCCAGATGTTGGGATTTGCCCATTATTACCAGTAAAGCTAATCTTTTTAATAAAAGTATTTTTTTCTATTTCATATTCGAATAATACTCCTCCACCAATTATAATACTACCTTGACCTCCTTGACTTGTCATTCCATATAGTTTTCCGTTGCTTGCTTGCATTAAAGTGCCAGTAGGGTTAGTGCCAATTTCATCATTAAGATCAATCAATTTGATGTATTGGTTCTTTTCTAAATTATATTCAAAAATTACGCCATCATCACTAATCCCACCATCCCTTGTCATTCCATAAATTTTTCCATTATTAGCTTGAATTAATGAGCCCTCTGGTTTAGCTCCATTTATGTTATCCATATCAAATAATTTTTTAATAATATTTGTATTATAATCATATTCAAATAAAACTCCAAGGCCAATTTTTCCACCTGTCGAAGTCATACCATATAACTTTCCATTGTTTGCTTGGAGTAAAGAACCATTTGGGCTTGATGCACCGATGCTGCTTAGTTGAATTTTTTTTGTATAAAGGTTAGTAATAAAATCATATTCAAAAATTACGCCACCACTTCCCCCAGAAGTCATTCCATACAGCTTACCATTTTTACCTTGGATTAGTGAGCCAGTTGGATAAGTACCTAATTCATTACTGAGGTCTATTTTTTTAGTATAAATATTGGCACTGTAATCATATTCAAAAATCACTCCACGGTTGTTTGCCCCGCCCTCCCAAGTCATGCCATATAATTTATTATTAGTTGCTTCCATCAAAGAACCTTTTGGATATGCGCCATCAGGCGTATTTATATCAATTTTCTTTGTATATTTATTGACAACCAAATCATACTCAAAAATTACTCCTGTTCCATGTGTTCCACTATGACCTGTCATTCCATATAGTTTACCATTCTTAGCCTTTATTAATGTACCTACTGGAATCGTTCCTGGTAAACTCCCAGTCGGTAGAAATTGATTATAGACAATCATATGATTGTTCCCATTCTGATCTGTTTTAAAAATTGTTCCTTGACCTGCACCACCTGCTTCTGTCATGCCGAATAATGACGACTGTGCCGCTAAATTTTGTGAAAAAATTAAAATTATAAAAAGTAATATTGAATGTTTCATATTTCAATGCATTTTATTTTTTAAATTTGCTTTATAATTCGGTACTATTTATTGAATTGCAATTTTCAATCTTTTCCTACTGCTTTTCAAAATTACCAATTTTTATTGATGATTGTTATTTCTACACTTTTTTTATTTTTCCAGATGTCTTTAGTTTTTCCCATTTGATTCATTGTAAAAGCAAATAGAAGAATTCAACATTATTTTACCGACACGTTCACTTACATTGAGATTAAATACTTCATTGTCCTGATTGTCATTTTTAGGTTCATCAGTTGCTCGGCGCGATGTATATTGCATGGATAATTTGATCAATTTGTTTTTGGATAAATATTCTAAATTTTCTTTTGATAAAATGTAAAAACAGAAGAGTGTAATGGATGGAACAGAAGTCATTCGATCACTCCACTCCCCATCAAAATTTGTACTAGGTTTAATGCTAAACGAATCTCCATTTTCAAAGTGCAAAGACATACGATCATTCTGGGTAACATCAAATCTTTTGTTATATTTAACCGCTGCAACAATCCAAAAGAAATGACATGAATCATTTTTTGCTAAACAAATTTTGCTATATATATGCTCAAACCCAAATATCCATGGACTAAGTTCAACCAATTGGGTTGCTTTATTTACAGAAGAAGGGTAATCGATTTTGATTTTTTTTAAACCAGGTTTGTATAACCATTTATTAGGATTATTAGCGAACTTACATTGACTATTTCCTTCTATTGATATTAGCAATATAAAAGTGACATAGTAGTATTTAAACATAGCTTGATAAATGATTTTATGACAACAATCACTCTGCTCCTCTGACATTCTACTTTGCGAAGATAATAAATATAAATATTTCTAACCTTATATTTTTATTGAAATTCAAATTCAGTTTTATAATGATAAGTCTTTTTATGGTTATTTATTTCCAAGCATACAAATATAAGTTCATTAGTATATCTATGATACTACTTTAGTTTGGTAATAAAATATAAACCTGCTGGTGTCAATTTTGTCGTGACAAGGGTCGAGATAGGTGAAACTTGTACCCAATGAATTGTCATACCTCCATCATGCTGACATCATCTTTCTCTTCACCGCGATATAGCCAGATGCACTGTGAGCTCAACATAAAGTCCTAATTATTTATCCTAATTGTTCCTTGTTGACGTAAAGTTTGTCCTCCCTTCGGTCGAGAAATGTTCCACTTGTGCTATGTTTAGATCAATTTTAGACATTAAATTAGTCTAAAATTCGCTTAACTTTGCCTCGGAATTTTATAATGATGGTCACAATTCAAGAAGCTGAACTCATTCTACTGCAACGCATTCAAGCGAAGGATAGTAGTGCTTTAGCTGAATTGATGGATCTTTATGGTGCAGCACTGAATGGGGTAGTACAACGAATTTTAACAAATCCTGAAGAAGTAGAGGAAGTCATGCAGGATAGTTTTGTGAAGATTTGGAATCATAGTTTAACTTACGATCCAGCTAAAGGAAGATTATTTACCTGGATGTTGAATATTGCAAGGAATCAGGCATTAGATCGTTTGAAATCCAAACACAATAAAAATCAATCTAAAATCCATTCCATTGATAATGTCGTAAATCAAGTTGATATGGAACACAAACAGCAAATGTCTGTAGATCATATTGGAGTTCAACATTTAATGAATAAATTACAAGGTGATCAATTGAATTTAATTCAAAAGGTTTATTTTGAAGGGTATACTCAACAAGAATTATCAGATGAATTAAAAATACCTTTGGGAACCGTTAAAACTAAAATTAGAACAGCTATTATAGAATTGAGGAAATATTTTATAGACAAGTAATGAATGTACAAGAATACATAGAATCCGGTATTTTAGAACAATATGTTCTGCAACAACTTACACCTGTTGAGCAGTTGGAAGTTGAACGGATTCGTGCAACTCATCCTGAAGTTGATGCAGAAATTAATCGAATTGAAGAAACCTTATTTCAGTATGCTAACCTTCATTCAAAACCAATATCAGAAAAACTCAAATCGAATGTTTTAAATAAAATCAATCAATTAAATACAACAGTTCACAATCAAAAACCCATTTCGATATGGGTTCGATACAGCATAGCAGCTTCATTCTTGTTAGCTATGGTAGCCATTTCTTATTTGTATATAGACAATACGCAACTACATAATAAATTAGTTGATTCTCAGAAATCACTTAATTCTTCTCAGGAAAATTTAACATCTGTCATAACACAACTGGAAGCTATCAAGGAAGATTACTCCATTGCTTCAGGAGCTGAATTTAGAAAAATAATAATGAATAGTCTGGACACATTAAAGACTGTAAGTGCCATTATTTATTGGAATCAGGCCTCAAATGATGTTTATTTAAATACCCAAAGTCTTCCTGCATTGACCGCTGATCTTCAATATCAACTTTGGTTTATTAAAGATGGGAAACCCATCGATTCAGGAATTTTTGATCAAAAATCCAAACTCCTTAAAATGGCTAAAGCAATAAATCCTCAAGCTTTTGCAATAACAGTCGAAAAAAGAGGTGGAAGTCCTACACCAACTTTAACGAGTATGGTTGTTTTGGGCAAATTGTAAAATTTCTATTTTTATCTTATTCATACATTCAAATTCAAAGATTTATAATGCCACGGTGCATTAGTAAAGGTTTTGAATTTTCGAATACGAACGCAAACATTATTTATCGAAATTATATTTGGTTAATAGAGTATGGATCATATTATCTATTAACTCTTAGCATAATGATTTGAAGGTTTAGAAATTGAATTGTTCCATCAAAAATCCAAACCTTTCTTTCCTTCGTATATCTTCCTGACAGACACTTAAGTCTTATTTATCATTATCTAAAATTTAATTTATGAAAATTGTTAAAACCAATCAAAAAAGTATTCTTTTTGGCTTTAAGCAATTTGCCTGTTCGATGTTTATTCTGTTGAGTATCGGTCAGGCTTTTGCTTCAAGCCATCGTGAAGCGCCATTGATCTCCAATGATCCTTTGGCCGACAACACAGATCTTTATGCATTTAGAAGTCCGGATAATCCTAACATGATTACGATTATAGCATGTTATATTCCGGCAGAATTACCTTTCGGTGGACCTAATTATCATTCATTCGGCGAGAACATCCGGTATGAAATTCACATTGATAATAACACAGCAACACCAGGAGATGACATTATTTATCGATTTACATTTCACAAAGTCATTCAAGATTCATCTACGTTTTTCAATATTCGTTTAGGTGCGCAAAATTTGAAAACGACTTATTTAATGGAACGCAGTATAGATGGAGGGAAAACATTTATTGCGGTAATTACTAATGGTGTTGTTCCACCACCTAATATAGGCCCTAGATCCATTATGAGTCCGGTTGGTCTTAACGCACCTTCTTATGCGGATTTGATGAGCAAAGCGATATTGAAAACAGCGCAGAACGAAACTGTTTTTTGTGGTCCGGTTGATGATCCTTTTTTTGTTGACTTAGGAGTTGTTTTTGATTTAGGTGATCTTCCACGTCAGAATAGTAAAACCCGGGATGGATTAGCTAAGTATAATACTCATGCTATTGCGATTCAAATTCCAATTGAATTATTACAAAAAGATCATAAAGCAATTATTGATGCAGCAAATATTTTAGATCCCGATTTTGTAATTGGTGTATGGGCATCAGCAAGTCGTAAAGTGTTGCGCACCATTAATAATGGTGGTTTATCACCAACTGAAAATGGAGATTGGATTCAAGTGTCTCGTTTGGGTATGCCTTTGACCAATGAAGTTGTGGTACCGATAGGATATAAAGATCTTTGGAATTCAATCACACCTTATGAAGATTTAGCCCAACTTGCTGCTTATGGAAATTTCTTTTATAATCCTGAGTTGGCATTGTACATGGACGATTCTAAGTTTGGAGGTGCAGTCCCTGCATTTAGAGGACTTAGAATTCAATCGAATACATTGCAATTAGGTGTAGATTTTAGAAATGGGAAAGATGGGTTGTATGTATTAAAAGGAAATCCAGCATTAAACGGTACTGCACTAGATGATAATATTTTTGGAAAATTATTATTGCCTTCCGCAGGAAGTCCACGTTCTGTTGATTTGTGGCCTATATTTCATACGGGTGTTCCAAATATGATACCTTATCAATTAGCCACTGGAAAAGCTGGAAATCCACTTGCGGCTGGAAAACCTTTCATCCATAATTTCTTACCCAATGGAGGAGATATGTTGCGATTGAATATGGCTGTTCCTGTGACACCTAGAAGTGATCCTGCGTTTAGTTCTCTTGGAATTATTGCAGCAGCAGTAGCTGGTTTAACCAATCCTAAATATGCCAATACTAATTTGGAATTTATTCCGAATATGGATGGATTTCCGAATGGAAGACGACTTGAAGATGATGTGACACGTATTGAATTACAAGCAGTTTCTGGTATCGCTTTAGCTGCTATTGGTTTGTGGTATGATGATTATAATGCTAAAGATGCAGCTGCATCTCCAGTATCCAATTATTTACTTAATGTGTTGCAATATTCCACTGGCGTGGAAAGTAACGATGCTAAGTTTACAAATGGCTTTCCATACTTGGCTGAACCTTGGAGTGGAACTTTATAATATTAATTAAAAATATAATTAAAAAATAAATTTATGAAGATATCTTTTTTACTTCGAAACAATCTTCTGGGAATGCTTTTCATGATGATTTTTTCAATGTCCGTAGTATCGGCTTCAAGTCATCGTGAAGCACCGCTTCTACTTGGCGATCCTTTGACAGACAATACAGATCTTTATGCATTCCGTAGCCCAGACAATCCAGATATGATTACCATTATTGCGAGTTATGTTCCAATGCAATTGGCACATGGTGGTCCTAACTATTTTACATTCGGTGAGAATGTTCGTTATGAAATTCACATTGATAATAATATTATGACTCCTGGCGATGATATTGTTTATCGATTTACTTTCAAAATTACCAACGAAGATCCTACTACTTTTTTTAATATTCGTTTAGGTAAGCAAAATCAAAAAACAACTTATCGCTTAGAAAAAAGTATAGATGGTGGATTAACATTTTTATCTGTTATTACAAATGGTGTGGTTCCTCCAAATAATATTGGTCCTCGATCTATAACTTCTGGTGTTGGACTTAACACTAATTATCTAGCCTTAATGACTAATTCAATTGCTACTACAAGTGCAGGTGAAAAAGTTTTTTGCGGTCCTTCTGATGATCCATTTTTTGTAGATCTTGGAGGTGTTTTTGATTTAGGTGATTTGCCTCGTAAGGATGGACAAGGACGTGATGGTGTTGCATGTTTTAATGTTTCTACCATTGCGATACAAGTACCTATTTCATTATTACAAAAGGATAAAAAATCTGTAGCCCAGGCTACTTCTATTTTAGATCCTGATTTTGTGATTGGTGTGTGGGCTTCTGCAAGTAGACCGAAAATCAGAACACTTGGTCCTGCTTCAGAAACACATACTGGTGAATGGATCCAAGTATCCCGATTAGGTATGCCATTAACGAATGAGGTAGTCATTCCAATTGGTTATAAAGATTTGTGGAATAATCTTTCGCCATATGAAGATTTAGCAAATATCAATAAATTTGGAAATTTCTTTTATAATCCTGAATTGGGATTATACATGGATGATTCACTATTTGGTGGTGCAGTGCCCGCTATGAGTGGCTTAAGAATTCAACGTAAATCTTTAGGTGCATTTGATTTTGGAAATGGAAAAAATGGTTTGTTTGGATTAAAAGGAAATCCAGCGCTCAATGGCACTGCTTTAGATGATGCTGTTTTTGGTACTTTATTATTGCCAAGAGCCGGAGCACCTAGATCAGTAGATTTGTGGCCTATATTTCATACGGGAGTTCCTAATGTGATTCCGTATCACTTGACGACTGGCAAAGGTGGAAATCCATTAGCTGCAGGTAAACCTTTTATCCATAATTTCTTACCCAATGGAGGAGATATGCTCAGATTGAATATGGCTGTTCCGGTAACACAAAGAAATGATCCTGCATTTAGTTCTTTAGGAATTGTTGCAGCAGCAGTTGCTGGATTAACCGATCCAAAATATGCTAATAAAAATCTTGAGTTTATTCCTAATATGGATGGATTTCCAAATGGTAGAAGATTAGAGGATGATGTGACGCGTATCGAATTACAAGCAGTGGCAGGTGTTGCACTTGCGGCAATAGGATTGTGGTATGATGATTATAATCCTTTGGATCCTAATGCAAGTCCTGTGACACCAAATTTAATTAAAGTATTATCTTATACTACAGGAATTGAAAAGAATGATACTTCTTTTACAAGTACATTTCCATATGTACAAGCTCCGTGGTCAGGTACAGGAATTTGTTCCGGCGAAGAAAGAAATTATACCCAACCGGAAATTCTAAAACCTTCATGGACTACAGGTATAACTGATTTGAATGGACCTCAAGCATTTATGTTTAATACACCAAATCCATTTACAACGAGTACAACATTTAAATATCATGTACGTGAATCTGGTAATGTGAGTATACATTTATATCATCAAGATGGAACATTAGTTCGTCAGCTCATGAATACAAATCAAGGATCTGGCAATTTTGAATATAATGCTAATGTCGCTGATTTAATTCCTGGAACTTATTATGCAACGATCAGTTTCAAGGGTCAAATATTACAAACTATTAAATTGAATAAAATTTAATTCATCAAGTTCTTTTTAAGAACATCTCATAACAGCTGCATCATGTGTTTGACTTTCAAATATATTGGTGCAGCTTTTTTATAAAATTTTAATGCTTATGAAATACGTTTATCTATTTATTTTATTAAATTTTATTTCTTTTTCTTTTGCATCGAATAGTCTGCACAATGGTACTGTTAAAGGTATAGTGTATGACGAAAAATCCAACGCACCTATTTATAATGCAAGGGTAATAATTAAATCTTTAAATAAAATGACCTATACCGATGAGCTTGGTTTTTTTCAATTTGATGATATTGAAGCAGGAGATTACAACATTGAAGTTTCGTATTTAGGATATGAGAATAATACTTCAATGGTAGCTATAATTGATCATCAAACAAGTCCAATTAGAATAGACTTAAAACAAAAAAACTTAGCTTTAGCAGAAGTGACCATTTCTGCAAATGTGCTTGAAAATAAAAGCCTTTTGTCGGCTATTGATTTGCAATTAAGACCTATTAATACGTCTCAGGATGTTTTAAAAATGGTGCCGGGATTATTTATTGCACAACATGCAGGTGGTGGAAAAGCAGAACAAATTTTTTTGCGAGGGTTCGATATTGATCATGGTACAGATATTGCATTATTTGTAGATGGAATTCCTGTCAATATGGTTTCACATGCTCATGGACAGGGTTATGCTGACTTGCATTTTTTAATTCCTGAAACGATAGATAAAGTATCATTTAGTAAAGGACCTTTTGATCCAAAAATTGGAAATTTTGCAACGGCAGGACAGGTAGAATTTAAAACAAAATCCAGATTGGATAAAAATTTAGTTTCACTAGAACTGGGAAAATTTAATTCTCAAAGAGTTACATCATTATTTAAATTACTAAACTCAAAAGATCAACACATTTATGCTGCCTTGGATTTTAATCATTCAGGTGGTTATTTTAATTCGCCACAAGACTATAGGAGATTCAATGGATTATTAAAATATAATGCTAAGGTTTCTGAGCATCATTATGTTACGGGATTAATTTCTGGATTTACAAGCAGTTGGGATGCTTCTGGACAAATTCCAGAGCGCGCTTTTCAATCAGGTGCCATTGATCGATTTGGATCCATTGATGATACGGAAGGTGGATTAACTTCGAGATACAATGCATCGATTCAAATAAATTCTAATTTATCCAATAATGATTTTTTTAAAAACCAATTTTATTATTCCAAATACCGTTTTGAACTCTATTCTAATTTTACTTTTTTCTTAGAGGATTCAATAAATGGGGATCAAATAAAGCAAAAGGAAAACAGAGATCTTTTTGGATATAAATCTGAATATTCCAAAGCTTTTAATTTTGGAAGGTTCAATTGGAATACTGCAATTGGGGTACAATGGCGCCTAGATGCGACAAGCAATAGTGAATTGTCTCATACCAAAGATAGAATTGAAACTTTAAATCAATTAGCATATGGAGATATTGAAGAAACCAATTATGGATTATATACGGATCAATCTTTTCATATTGGAACGCATTGGTCTGGTAATCTTGGAGTACGATTTGATCAATTCAATTTTATTTATAAAAATAGATTAACACCGGAATATGATCATTTAATATTAAACAAACACATTGTCAGTCCTAAATTAAACCTCAATTACAAAATGAATTCATTTTTAAGTTTGAATGCACATGCAGGATATGGTTTTCATTCTAATGATACCAGGGTTAATGTCAGTCAAACAAATCGGGATATACTTCCTAAGGCTTTAGGTATGGATTTTGGAGTTCATTTAAAACCGATGAAAAGTGTTTTGTTTACAGCTACCTTGTGGCAATTGGATTTGGATCAGGAGTTTGTTTACGTTGGCGATGCAGCTATTGTAGAGCCAAGTGGAAAAACAAAACGACATGGTGTTGAAGTTTCATTGCGATATCAGATCGCGCGCTCATTGTATTTCGATACAGACATCAATTACACCAATGCTCGTGCACGAGGTGAATTGAAGGGTGAGGATTACATTCCGTTAGCAGCAAAATGGTCCAGTATTGGTGGTATTACTTTGGAGAGCAAAAAAGGATTTAACGGAAGTTTGAGATACCGTTATTTGGGTGATCGATCTGCCAATGAAGATCATTCAATAATTGCAAAAGGATATGTTGTGTTCGACGCACTTTTAAACTATTCTAAAGATAAATGGGAGATTGGTATCTCTGTTCAAAATTTATTGAATACCGATTGGAAGGAAGCCCAATTTGAAACAGAAAGTCGATTGCAAAATGAATCTGAATCAGTTACAGAAATTCATTTTACACCTGGTACTCCCTTGTTTTTTAAGTCGCATGTAACTATTTATTTTTAATACCTTGCTTGCTAGCAATGATTTGGATTTGAAATAATCATAATCCAGTTAATGAAGAAATCCACATAGTCACCTATATGGATTTCTTATTATTAACTTGGAACAAAAATCAATTACGCAATTTAAAGTTATATGACAAGGACAAGGACAACACCGAATGTGTTAGGTCTTCAGTAAAGGTGATATGATCTAATAAACTCCCGTACAGAAAATCTAAATTGACTGCTAGAGCTGGACTAAAACTATATGAAGTAAGTACTTGTACATCAATACCATACTTTCTTTCTGAAGATAAGTCATCATTTATTATTCTTGTTTGTCTAAACAATTCATAAGAATTGATCAATCCAAATCCTAATCTAAAATGTTTAAATAAACATGTTCTTTCATATATTAGAGGAAATTGAATAAAGTTCGATCTATTATTATTGGGTCCAATAAATGGATCGTCAATCGCTAGATCTCTTCCTCCTCGTTCAGCATAGCCAATTCCAATTGAGATTTGATTTTTTTCTCTGAACTGATGTTTTAATTTTACTCCGCATTGAAATCCTGCTATTGGTTTATATGGATCAATGTCTGCTTCTTTAGGAATTAAATTCCTATTTACATTTGATACATTTATTCCAGCTTCTAATCCAAGTTTAATTTGAGCTCCAGATTCATACACAAAAAAGCTTAAAATAAAAGTTAAAAAAATAAGATATATATTTTTCATTAAGAAACTTATTTTTAAAAAGTTACGCAACAATTGCATCCATTGTTACAAAAACTAAAAGAAATACTAGAAATTTCGTCGTTCATATTGGCACCTAAAAAGCACCATTTTTCATTACTCAAATTTGGAACATGATAATTATTTCCTGTTGTTGCAACCCGCCATTGAGATAATCTACATTTTGAACTTGAATACCCTGGGTCTCGATGCATTTTTAATAGCATATATTGGGATGGGTGTAAGGATGCTGAAGGTCTAATAATTTTAAAAGAAGAAATTCTATCATCCCAAGTGTCTGTGGAAGGAAATACTAATACATCTCTCAAATCTTGGATACCATAAGCAGTTGAACAATATTGAAAACTGCCATTCCATGAACAACTTTTAAATTGCCAAAATTGATTATAATAATTTGGTCCATGATAATAACCAAATGATCTACCTTGAAAATTAGTATGTTCAAAAAGTTCTAAAAATATTGCGGTTGGAGCTGGTGGTGGCGACCCTGCAGGAGGCGGTTGCATTTCATTGGTACTTGGGCAGCTAGCAGGTGGAACTGGCTCAATAAATGTAACGTTAGGTGTTTCTTCATAATGAGCAAGGATATATTCAGAATTTCCAATTGCTCCAATCAATTGTGTTTCTACTTCAGTATTCAGGGGCGTATCTGAATTTTCTGGAAAAATTAAGGTGTAAAGTTGACCATTAATAGAATAGGTCTCTGTGTAAGTACTTTCTCTAATTGTTAATGTTTTATCGCCATTTGCAGCATTTTCATCTGAAGTATTTTCAAAATTATTACACGACAAAATAGAAAAGTAAATAAGAATAAATAAAATTTTTAAACCTAAGCGGTTAAATAAGTGAAATGAAGTGAAGTGAGAAGTGAGAAGTGAGAAGTGAGAAGTGAGAGGTGAAGTGAAGTGAAATTTTTCATAGTTAGTGTTTTTAAA
Organism: Saprospiraceae bacterium; assembly: GCA_044228225.1. Classification (GTDB taxonomy): domain Bacteria; phylum Bacteroidota; class Bacteroidia; order Chitinophagales; family Saprospiraceae; genus Vicinibacter. The sequence continues at coordinate 220,840 of JBGAVH010000001.1, forward strand.
GTTTAAGCAAATTTATTTGAAAAAAATCACAAGTTTAACAAATCACATTAATTAACAAAACATTAACATATGATTTAAAACATTATTTTGTCATTTGCAGATATCCTTAATAAAAATATACATAGCTTCTACTAATTTCTTTATTTTGCTAGTTGCCGTCAAGTTTCCTGACGCTTTAATCGGGATCCCTGTGAGTTAAGTTTCCCCAACGCTTTGTTCGGGACAAGTTCAACTTGTGCCCAACGAACAGTATTACAATCGAATATTCCCAAATTTTCTTCTTGATCTAGGTTCGGCTACATTTTCTAAAGATGCAAACGCTTTAATTAATTTGATCGGAGTTATTTCAGGAAGTAAAACTTCCTCTGTTGGCGTCAAGTTCCCCGATGCTCCGATCGGGACAAGTCTAACTTGTGCCCAACGAAAGTTTATAAATATTTCCCCTTGCTGGCAGTAATTTTCTCAATACTTAGTTCGAAACAAGTTCAACTTGTGCCTCAACGCAAAGTATTACAATGGAATATTTCCATGTTTTCTTCTGGATCTAGGTTCCGCTTTATTCTCTAAAGATGCAAAAGCTCTGATCAATTTTATTCGGGTCATTTCCGGAAGAATCACTTCATCAATAAATCCTCTATACGCTGCATGATAAGGATTAGCAAATTTTTCAGCATATTCAGCTTCTTTATCGAGTAAAGCTTTTTCATGATCTGTGGCGTGATCTATATCTTTTTTAAAGATAATTTCGCTGGCACCTTTTGCACCCATCACCGCGATCTCTGCACTCGGCCAGGCAAAATTAAAATCGGCTCCAATATGTTTAGAGTTCATAACGTCATAAGCACCACCATAGGCTTTACGTGTGATTACGGTAATTCTTGGAACAGTAGCTTCACTAAATGCATAGAGTAATTTGGCTCCATTGCTGATGATGGCATTCCATTCCTGATCTGTACCTGGCAAGAATCCTGGAACATCTTCTATGACTAAAAGTGGAATATTGAAGCAATCACAAAATCGAACAAAACGCGCTCCTTTTTTTGATGCATTGACATCAAGGCAACCTGCCAAAACCATAGGTTGATTGGCAACTATGCCGATGCTTTTACCGGCTAATCTTGCGAAACCTACTACTATGTTTTCAGCATATTCTGAATGTATTTCATAAAAGGAATCTGTATCACATATTTTCGAAATAATATCCTTGATTTCATAGGGTTGATTGGGACTATTTGGAATATGATCACCAAGATTTAGTACCGTTTCATCTTTTAAGGTATATGGAAGGCTGGGCGCTTTTTCTTCACAGTTTTGTGGAAGATAAGCTAATAATTTGCGTAATTGGATGAGTGCATCCACATCGTTTTTTGCAGTCAATTGTGTAACACCTGATTTACTGGCGTGTGCATGAGCTCCTCCAAGGTCTTCAGCTGTAACTTCTTCGTTGGTTACTGTTTTAACAACATTCGGGCCTGTTACAAACATGTAGGATGAATGTTCCACCATTAAGATAAAATCAGTCATTGCAGGTGAATACACGGCACCACCGGCACAAGGACCCATAATTGCTGACAATTGCGGTACAACACCTGATGCTTTGACATTTCGATAAAATATATCCGCATATCCACCTAATGATCTTACGCCCTCCTGTATTCGAGCTCCCCCGGAGTCATTCAGGCCTATTATGGGTGCTCCGTTTTTTAAAGCCAGGTCCATGATTTTGCAGATTTTTTCTGCATGTGTTTCTGAAAGGGAACCACCAAAAACAGTGAAATCCTGAGCATAAACATAAACCAACCGACTGTGAATGGATCCATATCCGGTTACAACTCCATCCCCATAAAATAATTGTTCATCCATCCCAAAGTCTGTGGTTCGATGAATGACAAGCATGCCTAATTCCTCGAAACTACCATTATCTAGTAAAAGTTGAATTCGCTCGCGTGCCGTTAATTTTGATTTACTGTGTTGAGAATCAATCCGTTTTTGGCCACCACCTATTTGGGCTTCACTTATTTTGATCTTAAGTTCGTCTATCCTTTTCTGCATCATAATACGGCGAAGTTATGCAAAAAAGAAGAAATGCGGTATTGTCCCTTGTTTTAGGGATTGAAATCTAATTTTTTTAAATTTAGAAAGATTTGAAGTAAGGTTTAATTGCTTTATTCTAATTTGAATTTGATGGGTAATGTATAAATGACATTTACAGGTTTACCATTGATCATTCCTGGTTTCCAGGTTATATCTTGGGCTAAATTAAACAAACAATCTCGGGCAGCTTGATCAAATTCTGGAGTAACAGATTTAATAATTGTAGGATGCTTTAGTTGTCCAAATTCATTTATTATGAATGTCAATATGGTTGTTCCCTCTTTATTATTTTTTTTCATTTGTTCCGGATAATTGAGTTTAGAACTTATATATTTCATAAGTTCAGAAGTTCCACCGGGAAATTCAGGCATGATTTCTGGAACAGTATGATAGTCTAAACTTTCTTGAACAATTTTTAATTGTTCAACATTTGTTTTAGGATCAAATATGGACATTGTATCAATGGAAGTAATGGTTTTAATTTCATCTTTTGGATTATTTTTTTCATGCTGTGAAAAACAAGAATAGCAAAAGAGGAAAAAGAATGGAATTAAAAAGTAAATCATACTTTGTTGGATGGAATATCTTTTAGTAAACATCATAATTCGTATTTTTAAATGTGAAGAAGCAAATGAGTGAAAAATGGGTGGATTCAGATGTGTTGCATTGGATAATTGAATTAATAATCTTGCATATTGATCGGCTGGATGGTGTAATAAAACTTTTCGATCCGCTTGAAATTCATGTACCAGTTTAAGTTCCTTGCGGTACCAATAGATAAGTGGGTGAAATGGAAAAACAAGAAGTAGCAATTGAATGAAAAATAAATCCAAATAATGCTTATTGATAATATGAGCATTTTCGTGGTTTATGATAACTGCTCTTTCATGTTCATTGAATTTAAATTGTTCTGGAAGCACTATAGTGTTTAAAAAAGAAAAGGGCATCGCTATGGAATGAGAGTAATGAATTTGAACTTCTTTTTTTAACAAATTAAGATTGGGAATAAGTTGTCTAATTTGTTGTAACGATTTTATTAATTGAATAAACGAAATAAGCACAGCAATTATGTAAATGGTATAAAATACATAAAATAAATGGACATGAACATGTGTTCCAAAGCTGTTGGATTTAATAGTTATTTCTTGCAATTGAACGGCAATGAATTGCACAGGTGTATCTTTGATTGCTGGTATTTCTAGGTCCCCTTGTGGTATAAATGGAATGATTAATCCCAATATTAATGAAGTCAATAAATAGACCCGATTGATGACAAAATAACTTTGATTGCGATACAAAAACAAATATGGGATTAACAATATTGCCCAAATCAATCCTGTCCAAATGATGTAATGTAACATACTACTTTTTTTTCGATTTGTCTTTCAATTGACTTAATAGTTTATTGATTTCAACTTCGGTTAGTTTCTCTTCTGTAACCAGGAAGGAAACGAGTTCTTCAGGTTTGTTGCTGAAATAATGTTTAATCATAGATTTGATTTTCATTGCAGCATATTGATTTTTAGAAACTATGGCAAAATATTCATAGGTTTTTCCATAGGCTTTGAAATTCAAATATTTTTTGTCAACTAATATCCGCAAAAACGTGGAGACAGTAGTTGGTGCCGGGATATTATCATCTGATTGATGATTCCGAAAGTACTCCATGATCTGACTCATAGTACACGGACCGATTTTCCAAATGATTTGAATAATGTTTTCTTCACCCGGTGTGAGCATATTGATTGATTTCATAATTCAAATATACTATAAAATTAATCAATGAACTAAAAATTTAGTTTATAAAAATAAATATTTATATTATATATTTATATTTTCTTATAAATTAATTATTTATAATTGTAAATATTATTTAATATGATATCTAGATAGTTACTGGATTCAGATTTTGACTTTAAGCCCCTCAAGTTGTCAAATTTTTATTTTGCCCATGCATCTCTAGACTCTGGCAATTGCCACACCGATTGATTATTCTCCAGGCTGTTGAACATAGGCAGCCATTCAGCAGGTCCACCTGAATTCATAAGGATATCGTAACGTCTTAATTGAAGAATAGGATTCAATGGATTAATGAGTACTGGGCAGGCTTCTACACATGCATTGCAGGAAGTACATGCATATATTTCTTCTTTGGTAATGTAGTCAAATAGTGATTTACCATCATCAAAAGTTTTTGGGTCTCCATTTGATATATGCTGTCCTGCCATTATTAAATGACCGACTTCTTCTGTACGATCTCTGATATCCATCATCACCTTACGAGGGCTTAATTTTTTGCCAGTCAAATTAGCTGGACATACGTCCGTACAACGTCCACATTCGGTACAGGTATAAGCTTCTAATAAGGTTCGCCATCCCAATTGTTGTATGTCTTTTGCCCCAAAGATTTCTTCTTCAGCAACATCTGCTTTTTGTTCCAATCCAATCATGCCTCTAACTTCATTTTCTATGCTTGGCATATTGGACATAACTCCTCTGGGATTAAGCCGACTATAATAACTATTTGGAAAGGCTAAAAATATATGTAGATGTTTAGAATAAGGTAGATAAAGCATAAAACCAAATACAATAAATATATGCAACCACCATCCCATACGTTCCAATATAATGAGCCAATCTGAAGATAATGGACTTAAAATATGTTGACCAAAATAAGAGGATAAATAAAAGGTTCCAGTAGCCGGGTAATGATCTGTACCTAATGATTGTAACACTTGGTCAGCTCCATTCATCAAAAAGATACTGATCACGAGTACAATTTCTCCCATTAATATCAAATTAGCATCTAGGGAAGGCCACCCCTTAAGTTCCGGTTTTTGGAATCGTAATAATTTTAAAATATTTCTTCGATACAAAAAAATGAAAGTTGCCACTAAAGCAAGAAAAGAAAGCATCTCTATGGCGTTAATCGCAATAGGGTAGAGTATACCTATATGATTCGAAATGGTTCTGTGATGTCCGGAAAAACCATCGATAAAAATCTCAATCAATTCTACCTGCGTAAGCAAAAAGGCCACATAAATAAAGAAATGGAATATTCCTGCAATGGGTCTGGTAAACATTTTCTTTTGGCCTAATGCAAACAGAATCATATTTCTAGTTCTCGAGGAAGAAGTGCCCTCTAATGGCTCATCCTTACCTAATTGTATATTCGTATAAATTTGGTAAAATTTCCGAATGGCTTTGTTAAACACCAGGATACAAATTATGCTAAAGCAGATCTGCTGAATCATATTCAAAGATTAATTTCAGTTAAGGTATTATTTTTGCAACTTTGAACCAATTATTCATAAATTAGTCCTCAAAGTAACATGATAATTCTGAATCAGCGTCAAATCCAACAAAAAATTAAGCGTATGGCCATTGAAATTTTTGAGGCCCATGCTGATGAATCGACTATTGTTTTGGCCGGAATTAATAGCAAAGGCCTTGTTTTGGCTCATTTGATAGCGCAAGAAATCGAACAATTAAGTTCACTGAAAGCTACTATTTGTAATCTTAGCCTCAATCCAGCAGAACCTCTAAAACATCCTATTACCTTGAGTTTGGAACATAAATTGTTAAAAAACAAGGTGATGATTTTAGTTGATGATGTTTTAAATACCGGACGTACTATGTTTTTTGGTTTTAAACCTATTATGGATGTCATTCCTAAAAAAGTAGAAATCTGTGTCCTTATAGAACGAATGCATAAGTCATTTCCAATCCGTGCGGATTACGTAGGAATGAAATTAGCCACCACCATTAAGCAAAACATTGAGGTTTATTTCGATCAGTCTGTTGCCTTGGAAGTGCAACTCACATAAACTAACCTTAATTTAAAGCAAGCTTCGCAGTAGCGTATCCCAAATCATACAATTCCTGGGTAGGTTTAAGATCAAATCGACTATATTTAGATATTTCGACCGTTTCAATAAGTACATCAGTCAATTTTTTCTGTGCTGTTGTATGATTATCGACTGATAATTCTAATACCCGGCTGATTAAATTAAAATAGCCATTAAGCTTGTCATTCGAAGAGACACCAATAGGCATCAGATTTACCGCGATAATTTGATCACAAAATTCGCGGATAGGTTGTACAGGAAGATTGAGCAAAATGCCCCCGTCTAAATAAAAGGATTCATTCATTTCTACAGGTCTGAATACTAAGGGTACAGCACATGAGGCGACAACCCTTTTGTAAATTTCACCTGAATTAAAGATTTCAAGTTTTCCTGAATTTAAATTGGTCGCTGTAATATATAATGGAATGTGCAATGAAGAAAAATCATTTATGGGTATAAATTGTTCCAACATTTCATGGACATATTTCAAATCTGAAATTCCATTTTTTGGATATTTAATTGAAAAAAAATCATACCATTTCGTTTTCAATAAAGTATCCAACATAGTCGCGGGACTAACACCTGCTGAATACAAACACCCAATGATTGCACCTACACTGGTTCCTGAAATAATGTCTGGTTTTATGTTAGCTTCTTCTAGGGCTTGCAATACACCTATATGAAATGCTCCTCGAGCGCCTCCTCCGGAAAGTACAAGTCCAATTTTCATGGTATTATTTAACCATTAATTTTAATGTTTTTTGTTTATGATCACCAATTAACTGAAGTGCATAAATACCCGATTGCAATTGAATATCCAATTTAGAATCGATAGTTTTACTTTCTAACAGTTTGCCATCTAAACTTAAAATATGAACCGTAGAATAATCATTGATTTTACCAATAAGGTATACATACTCTGAACAAGGTTGAGGTGATAATTGGACATCAGCACCCGGATTTAAATCTTGATTTGACGTACTAAAACTAAGATCCCTCACATAACGTGGAACAATTTGATAATCTTCGGTAAATGGATTTGTAGCGTCGAATTGGCTTCCTATACCGGTTACATTAACTCGATTACCTCCCAAGGCAGTATTAGCAATATCTGTGTTGTCATCAATTCTCATAACAAACTCTTTGGTCCCATTCGAAATTCTAACATTGAATCCTGCACCACCACCTATCCAGTCAGAAGGGTTTACAATGATCATATTATTCATTTTCACCAGATTCGATTCCGTATTCTCATCCAATACAGTAGTGATTGTAGGTGTCTTGAGTGTGTTGTTACTAGAATTTACCCAAAGGGTATCCAGGTTGATTTGCGTTAGACCTCTGAATTGTTCTATTTTTCCTTGAACAGTAACTTCATCACCCTCCTTAACAGCATATCCGAAGTTTTTGGTACCAGAAAAAACACCAATTCCATCAGATGGATCTATAATGGTGAATTGTAATCCAGTGGTCCCTAAATAGTCAATTCCATAAACAACGCCTTTTAATTCACACTTAGTCCCAATTGAATCTGCCACACCTGAACTCGGATTTATACCTGTAACTTTAGAGATACCATATTTAGGATAAAATTTACTTGAAGGAATGTATGGGCTGATGTCAGCGGTATATCGGGGCATTAATTGATAGCCATCATTATATGGTGAACTAACGTCATTTTGCCAACCTAGTCCGGTAATATCAAATGTTCCTGAAGGTGGTTCTTTAGTTAGTAAATCGCAATCATTGTCTATTCTGACATCAAAATTCGCAATTCCATTGGTTACTTTTACTGTAAACCCTAATGGATTATTGGTCCATTGTACCGGATTAACCAATTGTGCATTTCGAATTTTTACCAATTGTGCTTCTGTGTTTTCGCTTAAAGCGAGGATGGGTTGTGCAGTGCTTAAGGTATTGTTTGTTGCGATTTTAATGATTGTATCGGCCTGAATTTCAATAAGTCCATTGAATTGGATGACGGTGCCTCTCACTGCAATTCGGTCACCTTCCTTAACAGTGTATGAAAAATTAGCATTGGCATTAAATACGACTATACCATCATCAAATTTGTCAATTAAAACAAACTGCAATCCTGCTGGTCTAAAGTTTATACCATGAACAACCCCTTCTAGTTGACATTGAACATTTAATGAATCCACTTCGCCGTTATTGTTTACAGAGCTGATCAGACCAACCGGATAACTTGGATATTGAGAATTTCTGGGTTTTACGATGATCTTACCTTTCATTTGGTTTGGATGTTGGTCGCATTGATAATTATATTCTCCTAAAATGTCAAATCGTTTAATAAATGTCCAATTACCGCTTGTTGGTGTGCCATTTATAAATCCTTCCGGGTTATTGGGAAAAGTTGCTTTACTTGCGTTTACATTATGAGTTCCACTCACATTTTTCCATTCCACATGTTCACCTACAAAGATTTCTAAATTGTTAGGCGTAAATGCAAAATCCGATGATTCTATAGTATAATTAGCACATTCTACATTATTTGCTTTGCCGGGCGTAGCAAATATTTTGAGTCCATCTATGGTTTTGTTGGTATTGGTGGTAGATCCTTTCCAATATTCTGATCTTGAATTATCAGCTGTAGTTCTGCATAATTCCAACGAAGAGCCATTTCCATCAGCCAAGGCAGGCCAGCCATTAACATCATAATAATGTACACTATCAATGGGTATACCATTTTGATCTTTGAGAGTGATTACTTCATTGTCATTTCGCAAAGCACCTGAAGTCCACTCCAAAGCTTTGATTCCAAAAACCGAGTCAAAAGCAGCAGCATTTCCACAAATTAGAAAATAGGATTTGGGATTAATGAAGGTATCTGGGAAAATGATATTGACTGCATCATCGATGATATAATCCTTTAAACTAAGAACGCTGTTTGTCGTATTATACAATTCAATATATTCAAGTCTGTCATTCCCAGCTTCTGGAGGATTGTACATGATTTCATTAATTATAATTTGACCATTTAGACTTAAAAGGAACAAATTAAAAAAACAAATAATGTGAACTAATTTTCTCATTTTCAGTAGTTTAATGAAGCAAAGGTAATTTAAATTAGCCGATTTTTCAATATTAAGGCTTTGGTTTTTTATGGATGCATTTCAACTTAGAATACCCGGTTTAATTTACAATACAATTCATATTTACCGATATTCGGAAAGGAATACGGCTTATTTTCAGTATTAATTGTTTATTAAAAAGCAGCAATTAATTAAAACGGTGCATCTGGGAATACAGTTTTTGATTTTTTTAAATAACAGGTTTATTGCATAACATGCTAATTTTGGATTATTGAGATGGATGCCTTGCGATTGATCGGTTAATGCTTATCTTTGCCTTGGAAGTAAGATAGTTCCATGCATCTGGCAGGCTTGTAAATATGAAGAAAAAGCTTAAAATATTACTGAACAAAGAACAACTATCTCGAACTATTGATCGGTTATGTTATCAATTAATAGAACACCATAATCACTTTTCTGATTCATGTATTATTGGAATTCAAAACAAAGGGGTTTTATTAGCTAAACGAATCCAAAATAGAATAGAAGAAATTGAAAACATCGACAACATTCCATATGGTAAATTGGATATAACTTTTTTTAGGGATGACTTCAAAACTTCTGATAAAATTCCAAATCCTTCCACCACAGAAATTAATTTCTTAGTTGAAAATAAACGTGTCATTTTAGTAGATGACGTATTGTACACCGGTAGAACGATTCAGGCTGCATTGCAAGCATTGAACCATTTTGGAAGACCAAAATCGGTAGAGTTGGTCGTTTTGGTAGATCGCAGATTTAATCGTCATTTGCCCATTCAGGCTGATTATGTTGGTCTCAGAGTGGATGCTTTAGATGAAGCTTACGTCAGATTGGAATTTGAAGAAGAAGAAGGACAAGATAGGGTATTGATTTATGATGCAGGACAAGTAGCGGTATGACAGAACAAAAATTATCTACACGACATCTAATTGGTATAAAAAATTTAACGGTTGAGGATATTCAAACGATTTTACAAACTTCAGCACAATTCAAAGAAGTACTTCAAAGGCCTATTAAGAAAGTTCCATCACTTCGGGATGTGACTATAGCTAATATGTTTTTTGAAAATTCTACCCGAACCAAATTATCTTTTGAACTTGCTGAGAAACGACTTTCTGCGGATATCATTAATTTTTCTTCTTCAGGATCCTCGGTGAGTAAAGGTGAAACACTACTGGATACCGTTCAAAATATTTTGGCCATGAAGGTGGACATTATAGTTCTCAGGCATTCATCCGTCGGAGCAGCAAAATTCATAGCAGATCGGGTTAAAGCTCAGGTAGTCAATGCTGGAGACGGAACCCATGAACACCCAACTCAAGCACTTTTGGATGCCTACTCAATACAAGAAGCTTTAGGATATATTAAAGGGGCCAACGTGGCCATAATCGGAGATATACTCCACTCAAGAGTAGCACTGTCAAATATCATTTGTTTAAACAAATTGGGTGCTAAAGTTACCGTATGTGGACCACCAACACTCATTCCTAAATTTATTCAATCCCTGGGAGTACAGGTGGATTATGATTTGGATCGGGTTCTCAACCATTGTGATGTAGCGAATGTACTAAGGATCCAAACAGAACGTATGGATTTACAGTATTTCCCGTCCGCTAATGAATACGCTCAGTTTTTTGGGATAAATAAAGCCAGATTAGACCGGTTGAATAAAAAGATAATCCTCATGCACCCGGGACCCATTAATAGAGGTGTTGAATTAAGTACAGATGCCGCTGACAGCGAACAGTCTATTATTCTGGATCAAGTAGAAAATGGTGTTGCAGTGAGAATGGCTGTATTGTATCTATTAGCCAATCAAGGTAAAAGCTTGTCTTAACTTGCGGTCCGGGCACTTTTTTGGAAACGTTAAGGTTATACTAATAATAGATGTACAACGTTTTTAATATGATACTTCTGTATAAATTTGTGTTGTAATTTGTACCATGTCCATGAACAAACTATTCATTACCTTAATTGGTCTATTTGGCTATTATAGCTTTCTGACAGCTCAAAAATATGAGATACATGTCAAGATTGAAGGTTATACTAATGATACCTTGTTACTTGGGTATCAATATGGTGATAAACAATATATAAAGGATACAGCGCTCATTAAAAAAGGTGAATTCGTATTTACGGGGGATACCGCATTAGAAGCTGGCATGTATTTGATTGTACTACAACCCACACATGATTACTTCCAGATTTTAGTTGATTCTGATAAACAAAAATTCAACATTTCTTCAGACGTTAAAACGCTTAATGAATCTTTGAAATTTAAAGGGTCAAAGCTGAATGATGAGTTCTATGATTATATTAATTATATAGGTATCCAAAAGAACAAGGCTGACAGTTTAGGTGATTTGTCGAAATTAGAGAAAGACCCTAAGGAAAAAGCTAAGTTAGAACAAGCTTTAACAAAAATTGATCAGGCAGTAAAAGATAAACAGGAGTCCATAATAAACAGAAAAGATAAAAGCCTTCTCGGTCTGCTTATTAATTGGAGCAAAGATGTGGAGATACCTAAATATGAAGGTACAGCAGATGAAATCAATGAAAAGTCATTTTTATTTTACAAAACCCACTTTTTTGATGGTGGGGATTTTTTAGATGATAGATCATTGCGTTTGCCTCTATTTGCTTCTAAAGTGAATAGATATCTTGACAAACTAACCATTCAGGTGCCCGATTCCATTAATGCTGCCTTGGACTTTATTTTATCAAAGTGTAAAGAGGGTTCTGAAATTTATAAATACGTATTGTCCAACAGTTTGAATACCTATGCCAATTCCAAATATGTAGGAATGGATGGAGTATATGTTCATTTAGTTGAGAAATATTATGCTCAAGGCAAAGCGCCATGGATTCAGGAAGAACCCTTAGCAAAAATGGTACAGGATGCGAAAGCTTTAAAACCATTACTTATAGACAAAATAGCTCCCAATATCATGGTTTATAAACAGGATTCTACACCAATAAGCTTACATGATATTAAGTCAGAATACACTTTATTGCTCATTTGGGCTCCGGATTGTGGCCATTGTAAGGAATCCATGCCAGCAATCAAGAAATTTTATAATGAGTATAAATCTAAAGGGGTAGAAATTTTTGCATTATGCTCCAAGACCGGGGATGTTAAAGCATGTTGGGATGGAGTTGAAACCCTTGGCATGAAAGATTGGATTAACACTACTGATCCTGAACATAAATCGCGATTTAGGATCATTTATGACGTAAAAACAACACCACAAGTATATATTTTAGACAAAGACAAAAGAATCCTGACCAAGAAGATTGGAGCTGAACAATTACCGGAAGTCATGGAAAAGTTATTTAGAATTAAAGCAAACGAAACCAAAGAAAAGTAGGGCTACAAAAATAATTTTTATTCAAATACTAACATATTACAAAAAAACGTAATATATTTGTATCTGATTTTGATTATTTAGTATTTAAAATACGACCAATGAAATGTTTTAAAACCTACGTCTCAGGACTTTACGTCCTATTTGGAGTATTATTAATGGCCTCTTGTTCAAAGGAAGTGCCCACGGTAAACTCTTCATCACTTGACCTTGCAGACAATGCTCTAGTAAGAGAATGGTATGATCTAAGTCTTCAACTCATACCTAAATGCAATGGTTATTCCGAACCGATTGCCGCTAGATCCTTGACTTATGTATCTTATGCAATGTATGAGTCTTTGATTCATGGTCTTCCTTCTTATAATTCGCTACAATTAAGAGCGGATGGGCTAAAAACTACTTTACCCCAAGCAGATCCTCAGAAGGAGTACAACTGGGCGATAGTTGCAAATGAGGCAACTGCTTTTGTAGTATATAACATGTATTTACCTTCGGGAAATAACATATTAAAAGTTGATGAGTTAAAAAATAATTTCAACCTAAAATATTCTAGTGGATTAACTACTGAAGTGGTTTCGAATTCTGTTGAATTGGGTAAAAGTATAGGTCGGGCTATATATAAATATTCATTGACTGATGGTCAGAATGAAGCTTTCTTATATAATTACCCGGATGACTATGTACTTACATCGGGCCCCGGACAATGGATTCCTTCTTCCCCAGACTATGAGCCAAAACCAATGTTGCCCTATTGGGGAAATGTAAGACCTACGATAAATGATAATCTTAAAATTGCTTTAAGCAAAGATTTACAATATTCCACCTCACCAAATTCAACGATTTATGCTGAGGCTTTGGAAGTGTATAATTTAAGTCAGAATTTAACCAACAACCAAAAGGAAAGTCTTGAATATTGGAACCGTTATATGGATTCTCATGCTACTGCATTATGCCACAATATGCTATTATCCTTGCAATTGGTAAAAGAGCAACAATTGGATCTTCCAAAGACTCTTGAACTTATGGTTAGAATGTCATTCGCTATGCATGATGCCTATGTAGCAACATGGAATGTGAAGTATAAAATGAACCTGCTAAGAGTTTCAACTTATATTAAACAAAATATTAGCCGATTCTATATACCGGAGATGGCCTCCATGCCTGTCCCAGAATTTGTGTCAGAATCTGCGGTGATCTACAGCTTGTCATCAGAAATTTTAGCAGCAACTTTTGGACATCGTTTTCCTTATATGGATTACACCCAAAAAGATAGAAAAGACTTAAGATCCAAACAAAGATATTTTGAGTCTTTCGAACAAATGTCTAAAGAAGCTGCATACTCTGATATTTACGCTGGAGTTCATTTTAGATCCAGTATAGATGCGGGTTATGATTTAGGTTTTGATATTGCACAACAACTGATCAAGTTCCCTCTAACTTCAAAATAGGATACTTTTATAATATATTAACCTGAGTAGTCCCGGTGCAATAGTTTGTATCGGGATTTTTTATTTAAGTTGATTAAGGGGTTCTTGAATGATGCCTAATTCATTAGTTTAAAAATAAAAGAATTCAAGTAGATAAAATTCAAACTTTCAAAATTGTTATCTACAACAACCAATTAATTAAATTGATTAATTTTGTTTATAACAACATGCTCAGTGGATTTTCCAAAAATCCTTTTAAGCTTTGGAGGAACTTAGCTCCAGTGGCTCCATCCACAGCTCTATGATCACAAGATAAAGTCACCTTCATACGGGATGAAATAACTATTTGATCATTTTTTACTGCAGGCTTTTTAGAAATGGAACCAACAGCAAGTATACAAGCATCGGGAGGATTAATGATGGCAGTAAAATCTTCAATATCAAACATTCCTAAATTAGATATGGTAAAAGTATTGCCTTGCATTTCATCTAAATTTAGTTTTCGATCCTTAGCTCTGGTGGCTTTGTCCTGAACTTCAGTGTTGATTTGCTGTAATGATTTTTGATCTGTATTGCGAATCACAGGGACCACTAAGCCATCTTCTATCGCTACAGCAACACCTATGTGAATATCATTATGGTAGACCATGGTGTCACCCATCCAGGAGACATTCATTCCTAAATTTTGTCTTATAGCAGCGGCGCTTGCTTTAACTATGATATCGTTGAATGATATTTTAGAACTCGAAATCGCATTGATTTGTGCACGAGCTGCTACACAAGCATCCATATCTATTTCTGTGGTTAAATAGAAGTGTGGTGCCGAAAATTTGCTTTCAGCAAGTCGCGATGCTATAATTTTTCGCATTTGACTGACCGCAACGACAGTATCCCCTTGACTAGGTGTTGCAATTGTAGATGCCTTAACTGTTCCTGATTTTGATGCAGCTAAATTGTTTTCGATATCTTTTTTGGTGATCCGGCCTTGATCTCCTGTTCCTTGAACTTTGTTTAAATCAATGCCAGCTTCTTTAGCTATAGATTTAGCTAATGGAGAGGCTTTAATTCTCGATTCAGTTGGTCCTGAAGTCGTAGCTTGGATCGGCTCAGGTGTCGGAGAGCTGCTTTTATCTGCTGTTATTGAAGGACTTACTGGCTTAGGCGTTTCAGCTGTATTACTTAATAAAGCACTGATGTCTTCTCCTTTTTTACCAATGATGGCAATGATCCCATCTACTGCTACATTTCCACTAGGCACTGCAATATGTAGTATAGTCCCATCCTGAAAAGCTTCAAGATCCATGGTTGCCTTATCCGTTTCCACTTCGGCTAGAATATCTCCTGGTTTTACGGTATCACCAACTTTTTTTAACCAACTTCTAATAACACCAATTTGCATGGTATCGCTTAGTCTCGGCATTCGGATTATATCGGCCATATTTATCTACTTTAGTTGATTAATCCATGTCGAAAGTGATGCATGGATTGAGCTAAATCGGAACAAAATTAATGGAATTTGTATAAATTATCATGGCTGTTTTTCAACGGCATGGTTCGGTCCGGGATTTTTTCGATTTATATATTAAAAAAAGTCCTAATTTTAGGCTTATGAAATACACATCGAAATTGATTGAAGAAGCTGTAGAATCGTTGAGTTTGTTGCCTGGAATCGGACGAAAGTCCGCATTGAGGTTGGCGCTTTTTCTGGCTCAGCAAGATCCACAAAAGGCAAAGCAAATAGGCAAATCGCTCATACAAATGGTCGAACATTTAAAGCAATGCAAACAATGTTCTGCTTATTCCGATGATGTGATTTGTGAGATTTGTGCGAATCCGACGCGAGATCAGACGACCATCTGCGTTGTAGAATCCATCAGGGATTTATTGGCTATAGAAGAAACCATGCAATTCAAAGGGCTTTACCATGTTTTAGGAGGATTAATATCTCCATTAGACGGTATTGGACCTGAACATTTAACCATCTCAGGGCTGGTACAAAGAATTAAAAACAATCCAATTAAAGAATTAATTATGGCTTTGCGCCCTTGCATTGAAGGCGATACAACAATTTATTATGTCTCCAAACTTGTAGATCCGAATGACGTAAAAATTAGTTTAATAGCCCGGGGCGTTTCCTTTGGGGCAGAATTGGAATTCGCCGATGAAATGACCATTAGTCGCTCCATTGCAACAAGAAGTCCTTATGTTCTTGACGATAAATCCGTCGTGTGACCTTAAGTATTATCATCGTTAATTATAATGTTAGACACTTCCTGGAACAAGCAGTTTCTTCTGCTCTATCTGCGCTCAAAGGTTTGTCCGGAGAAATAATTGTAGTAGATAATGCATCCGTAGATGATTCTGTTGAAATGATGCAAAACATGTTTCCTCATGTTCAATTGATTCAATCAAAAACGAATTTGGGGTTTTCAAAAGCAAACAATATTGGCATTCATGCAGCTACAGGAAAGTATATATTGTTATTGAATCCGGACACTTTGGTTCCCGAAAATTGCTTCAAGACCTGTATTGATTTTATCGAAAAAAACAATGATGTTGGCGCACTGGGCGTAAAAATGCTCGATGGCTCAGGAAAAATGTTGCCGGAGTCCAAAAGAGGATTTCCATCACCTTGGGTTTCTTTTTGTAAAATGTTAGGATTGCATTATGTATTTCCACATTCTAAATTATTCAACTACTATTACCTGGGGCATCTCGATTCAAACCAAAATCAGGAAATCGATATACTTACAGGAGCTTTTTTTTTAGTTAGGCGAAGTATTTTGGATGAGATTGGATTGTTGGATGAATCTTTTTTTATGTATGGCGAAGATGTTGATTTGTCTTATAGGGTTCAAAAAAGTGGACATAAAATATATTACTTAGCAGAGACTCAAATAATCCATTATAAAGGAGAAAGCACCAAAAAAGTCAGTTTGAATTATGTATCGACTTTTTATAATGCCATGATTATTTTTGCTAAGAAACATTTTAGTGGTTCTAAAAAATCTGGAACCATTATGTTTTTAAAATTTGCTATAATGCTCAAAGGCTTATTGGCATTAATCAAAACATGGTTTAGGGCTTTTAGTTTTATCATAATTGATTCATTAGCTATACTCACCGGGGTATATTTAGCAAAGCGATTTTGGTCCATATGGTATTTTCAAACAGAATATTATTACCCTTCGCCGATCATTTGGTTCAATGCTGTGTTATATACCTGTGTTTGGATTTTTGCTTTTTTTATACAAGGTGTATATGAAACAAAATTCAAAACGGCTTCCTTGCTTTTAAGTACCATTTTTGGTTTATTTATAAATCTGGTAATCTATTCATTATTACCTGAACATTATAGAGCATCACGGATGATCTTATTACTGTCCTTTTTGTGGACATTAATTTATGCTATTCTGAGTCGGATGGTGTATAATAAAATAGCTTGGAATAGATGGGTGATAGGCGTTGATAAAAGGAAACAAATTGTAGTTATAGGTTCACCTTCAACAGCTGAAAAAGTGAGCTTGATTCTAAATGCTTCAAAAATAGAACATCAAATTTCTAAAATTATTTCCCCAACGCAAATTACATCTGATCCCAATTACTGGAAAGAATTGGTAGCAGTTTATCAGGTTGATCAAATCATTTTTGGAAGCCCCAATGAATTGCAGGACACATTTGGTTTGAGTATGAATCAGGTTTTGTCATTTATTAATCTCATTCCTGCACCCGTTGAATTTAAAATGATTACAGAAAGTGGCCAAGGTATCATAGGCAGTCCTTCTAAAAATAATCCTGGTGAATTATATACATTTGAAGTACAGTATAATTTATTGCAAAAAATTTACTTGAGACAAAAAAGAATTTTTGATCTTTTCTTTTCATTAAGTGTATTCATTTTTTCTTGGCTTATTATTTTAATCCAACACAATAAATTAAAATTTTTATCGAATTTATATGAAGTCATTATCGGTAAAAAAACCTGGGTGGGATATTCCAAGGAGATAGCTGAAAAATATCAATTACCCATAATTAAAACAGGTATCATTATTCCAAATATTGGTATGATGGAACATCACTTTGAAGTATTGAGCGAACCAATTATTAGAAATTATGCCTGGAATTATTCTGTTTGGATGGATTTAGATATTTGTTTAAAAGCAATTAATCAATTAGACCAATGAGTAAAGTATTAAATGTTTCTATTATTAAATCATTAATAGCCACTCATGAGCGAGAATTTATTCAGATTAGACGAGACTTGCATCAGTATCCGGAGTTGTCATTTGATGAAAAAAATACAAGTTTAAAAATTCAGTCATTATTGTCTCAATGGAATATAGATTTTACAGCTGGTTGGGCTGGATATGGAATAGTTGGAACTTTGGTGGGTGAAAAAAACTCAAGTGAAATTATTGCCTTGCGAGCTGATATGGATGCACTTCCGATTCAAGAGACGACTAATGAAGTATTTTCTTCTCAAAACAAAGGGATAATGCATGCCTGTGGTCATGATATTCACACTACGTGTCTTTTGGCTGCATTAAAAATTTTGAAAGCATGTCAATCTGATTGGGGAGGGACTGTAAAATTTATTTTCCAACCGGCAGAGGAGAAACTCCCTGGTGGTGCATCAATCATGATTAAAGAAGGCGTGCTACTGGAACCAAGGCCTAGTGTAATTATAGGACAACATGTCCAACCCAAAATGCCAGTTGGTTCAGCCGGAATTTGTGCGGGATTATCGATGGCTTCTTGTGATGAATTATACATTACTATCAAAGGTAAAGGAGGTCATGCAGCCCTGCCACATCTGGCGGTTGATCCTATACAAATAGCGGCCCAGGTCATACTGGGATTACAATCATTAATTACTAGAGAAAAGCCACCCATTGTCAATGCATTATTGAGTTTTGGTAAAATAAATACTACAGGAGGGGCAACCAATATTATTCCGGATGAAGTTAGATTGGAAGGAACCTTTAGGGCCATGGATGAAGAATTTAGGAATTATGCCCATCAAAGGATCCATGCTATAGTCAACGAAATTTGTGAAGCCTATCAGGGTACTTCAGAAATTACTGTAGAGAAAGGTTATCCTTGCTTAATTAACGACACCAGCGCTAGTATAAAATGGAATGAATATGCGTCTGAATATATTGGAATTCAAAATGTTGCGAAGGTTCCGCCCCGCATGACCTCTGAAGATTTTTCGTTTTATAGCCAGCACATTCCTGCTTGTTTTTATCGATTAGGTGTTGGTGAAACAACACAAGTGCACACCTCAAGCTTTAACCCTGATGAGGGTGCTATTGCTGAAGGCGCGGGATTATTAACCTGGCTTGCCTTGCGTTTTTTAGGAAACACATAAAATATTTTTGTTATTTGTAATTAAATATAATTCAATTCATTATCTTTGTAGCTCAGAATTAGTTGCATTAATAAAGATCAATTTTAGGCAAATGGCAAGAATTTTAATTGTAGATGATGAATCCGCCATCAGAAGGGCACTACGCGATATTTTGGAATTGGAAAAATATCAAGTAGATGAGGCTACTGATGGATTAGATTGTTTAGTGAAACTGAAGCAAAATGAATATGATGCTATTATTTTGGACATCAAAATGCCCAAGATGGATGGTATGGAGGCATTAGATAAGATTCAGTTATTGTCCACTGATACACCCATAGTTATGATCAGTGGGCATGCTACCATTGATACCGCGGTCGAAGCAGTTAAAAAAGGTGCTTACGATTTCATTTCCAAGCCACCGGATTTAAATCGATTGCTGATTACCCTAAGAAATGCTATTGATAAATCTTCCCTGATTTCTGAAAAGAAGATTTTACAGCGAAAAGTTTCAAAGTTTAAAACCCAGGAAATTGTTGGGGAATCTAAAATCATACTAAAAGTTAGAGCAACCATAGATTTGGTAGCCCCAACCGAGGCAAGGGTTTTGATTACAGGACAGAATGGAACAGGAAAAGAGTTGGTCGCGCGGTGGATCCATGAAAAGAGTCTAAGAAATAATGGGGCCATTGTAGAAGTCAATTGTGCAGCTATTCCTTCAGAATTAATCGAAAGTGAATTATTTGGTCATGAAAAAGGCTCCTTTACATCAGCAATTAAACAGCGTTTAGGAAAATTTGAATTAGCTAACGGTGGTACACTATTTCTAGATGAAATTGGGGATATGAGCTTATCAGCACAAGCTAAAGTATTAAGAGCACTTCAAGAAAATAGAATAACAAGAGTCGGTGGAGATAAAGAAATACCTGTAGATGTACGGATCATTGCGGCTACCAATAAAGATTTGCGTGAGGAGATCAGTAAAGGAAATTTTAGGGAAGACTTGTATCATCGATTAGCTGTTATCATTATTGAAGTTCCTTCACTCAATGAAAGAATTGAAGATATTCCGGTATTAACTGAGCATTTTATGGAGCACATTTGTCATGAATATGGAATGCCATTGAAACGAATAGACGATTCAGCTATTGAAGAGTTACAGAAATACAATTGGACTGGAAATATTCGTGAACTAAGAAATGTCGTTGAACGATTGATTATATTATCGAAACAAAAAATTTCAAGAAAAGAAGTTTTAGATTATGTTATACCAGCTAGTCAAAGGCATAATAAATTTAAAGAATTGTTTGAGCAATTTGACAGCGTACAAGAGTTAAATGAATTTATTAAAAAGGAATTTAACGCCTATAAATCAGTATAATCAACAAGTTATTCATCGTATTTATTTCCTCATTATTGATGAATTCGTTTGTTCATTTTCTTAAATTATGAAATCAAAAAAACAATGGGCCGAGCTAAAAGCTGAGAATAGTTGGACTATGTTCAAGGTTATTGCTGAACTTGTTGACGGTTTTGAAACCATGCACAAATTTGGTCCTTGCGTTTCTATTTTTGGATCAGCCAGAGTTAAATCAGAACACCCACATTATGACCTAGCATTCAGGATTGCAGCGCGTTTGACTGAGGAAGGATTTGGAATCATCACGGGTGGGGGACCTGGTGTCATGGAAGCTGCTAATAAAGGGGCACATGATAATAATGGAATCTCAGTAGGACTTAATATCCAATTGCCCTTCGAACAATTTACAAATCCGTATATCGATACCGATAAAAATTTACACCACAGATATTTTTTTATCCGTAAGGTGATGTTTGTGAAATACTCACAAGCTTTCATTGCATTACCAGGAGGATTTGGTACACTGGATGAATTATTTGAAGTATTGACCCTAACTCAAACGGGCAAAATAAATAAAGTTCCCATTATATTGGTAGGATCTGATTTTTGGAAGCCCTTGCGAGAATGGATAGGGAATACCATGCGTGACCAATTTCATTATATTGGGCCATCTGATTTAAATTTCATGCCCATCGTAGACGAACCGGATGAAGTAGTTAGAATTATTAATGAATTCTATGGTCGGGATGATTCATTAGGTCTTCGTCCTACTTTTGAATTATAATTAGTTCAATATTTCTTTAACTTTTCAAGTGTAAGTCCTGTAAGGACGATAAATCTTTTTACGACGGATAAAATCCGTCGTGTAAATAAAATGTAAGTTGTTTTTGGCGACATTTTTGCTTGATTTTTGCAAAAATGATGACAAAAACAAACCGTTAAAATAGTCACCTGATTAGTTGCATTTTTCTTTTTAATATTATTGTATAAGAGGTTTAAAATTTTATAAAGTTAAAGATTATAAAATAAATTAAATTTTAAGTAATTTACCGGTGGCAATAATTCTGTTGTTGCTTTCTAATCGATAAAAGAGGATTCCAGATGGAATAGTAGACTTGACAGAAATGATTTCCTCCTTGTTGATGATTTGTAATTTTTGGATACACTTTAATTGAGCATCATAGATACTTAATGTCAGCGGTAATTCTGTATTATCATCATATTTAAGATGCAATATATCATGAAATGGGTTTGGATAAAATATCCCTGTTGGGTCAAAGTCTAAATCGTGTGAATTGACCTTCCAGCTGGTTTTATAAAGACCATCATAACAAATGGAAGTCATAGCTGTACTGTCTTGTAGTATAGTGAAATCTTTGAATTGAGAATAATTCTTTGGATATAATACAAGGCCATCAGAATAATCTTGCCAACTGCTGCCACCATCTCTCGAATACCAAATACCTTTATCAAAGCTTGCAGCGAAAACAAAAGGATAGTAATCAGTATTAAGAAATAAGAAGTACATCATAAAAGGAACATCCAAACTATCAAAATGTATAAAATCAGTTGTTTTAAATAATTTGTTATCGAAAGAAGCATTCATATTGCCTATAATAAATGCGGATCCATCGGCATTAAAATACACATTATTAATATGATTAAAAGAATCGAATCGATGATCTATCTCATAAGTCTCGCCATAGTTTTTACTAACATAAACGGATGAATCTTGGAAAATCCAGTCGTATATATTGTCATTCCTGTCTATAGCCTTCCATTTTACTGGATGTGTTTTTGATTGATTGAGTTTGTACAAATAATTCCAATTCGCCCCATCATCAATGGATTGTAATACAATTAAGGTATCTAAGGCATCGTTAGAAAAAAAAGCAAGAAATTTATTGTTTATTGGTACAATGGTAAATTGCTCAAAAAACCTTAGCTCTTTGTAAGGCATAGCTACGTTTTGCCAAGTTTCACCATTATCTTTAGATATCACTGGGTATACAATGTGCATACGCTCTCGACTTGTGCCAAATAAAACACCATTTTTATTAAATACAGAAAAAATTTCTTTACCATCGAATTGCACTGGTTCCCAATTTCGGCCTTGATTATAAGACTTTAATAATACCCCGACGCCATTATCTTCATCATCATTTGCAAATAAAGTACCATTATTGGCTTCGATTATATTGGTCATGCACCGAATTGAATAATTTATTTCTAATTTATTCCATGAACTATTGTCTTGGTTAATAACATAAACATCTTGATGATTGGCTTGATCAGTAACTAATGCAACTGCAAATGAAGAGTCATACACTTCAATCTGTGATATGTTGAGATCCGTACGGAATTTGCTTAATTTAGTCCACGACAAACCTTCATCCGGAGACCAGTAGAAATCTTTATTGGATTGTATAATGACATTGTTTTTTTTGTCAAAGCTAACTCTATTAATATTCGCTTCCCTCACACTAGAATCAAAATCTATATTGACAAATCCCTGTCCTTCATTTTTGTACAATCCGTTGTTATCTCCATAAATGAATTCACCCGATTTAGTAACAATAAATTTATTTTGTAAGAGGAAAAATTTATCTTTCCAAACTAAGGTAGCTTTTTCCGTTTGACTATTTAAATTATATAAATAAACATCACTATTCAAACTTGTGAGAACTACATAATTCTGATTTATATCATAAGGAAAAATATCTCTAATATAAAAAGAACTAGTAGGCATAAAAATCACCTTTTCTTTGGACCAGTCTGAAGTAAATGTTGATACTGCGGAAAAGTCATAGCTATACGCTGTGCCATTTTTGTCCCATTTTACTTTGTCTAAATATACTAAATAGTCCTTCAGTAATATTTTTTTTGAATTTGTTTTGTCAAATGTAAATAAGCTATTACCACCTGAAAAATATCTTATAAATAAGGTATTTTTATCATCATAAAATACATCTTTATACAACGAGGTATTAGGATTATAAAAGAAATCATTGAATTCGTAATTTTTAACTATAGTGCCAGATTTTGTTATTTCAATAATAATATCTTTGTCTTTCATAGCAAGGGCAACATCACCATTCTTGCTCATGTACATATTTTCAATTTTAATTGAGCTTTCATAATTTAATTTGCTCCAGATTGATTGAGAAATTAAATTCAATGATATAACCAAACAAATAGGGAATAAGAGAATTAATTTCATAGACAATTTTTATTTTATGTACAACAAGTATAATCTATATTTACAAATTCTTATATAAAGAATCGAAAGTTAGGTATATTCCTTGAGCTTTGCATTTTTAAAAATAAAAATTAGTTCTATTTATTTCACAAAATCCCCACAACCATAAAATTCCTTAGTATCTTTTAGCATTATGACTCGTGCATTGTAAGTTTTTTTATTCATATCCTCACAAGGTTTTCTGTCCAGATAGAATTCAATTTCTTTTTTCTCCTGGTTGAACTCCAATTGTCCCAACAAGAATTGACCAGTTTGTCCTTCATTGGAGGCCTCTACTTCTTGCATAAGTCCGATCCATGTTTGTTTTTCATCTTCCAAGGTCAACTGAACTTCAAAAATGGCATTTTGTATTTGGCCGACTTTGAGTTTCCAATTGGGGTGATCACCTTTACCTACAAAAAAGGGAATGGCATCACTTTCGATTTCTGTAATGTTTCCTTGTGGATAGTCCGGTTTATTTACTGGTCCACTGGGCGTTTGAGCTTCCGGGGCATATCTGTTTTTTGAAGTACAATTCAATGCGATAAAAGAAATGAGGAGTAGATACTTATACATGAATTTAATTTAAAAAGGTTAATATTTTCGATCTAAAATGAGCGTTACGAATTCCCGCATTTTATTTTTTTGCCATGAATCACATTCCATTTGTTGAATGATGGCTTCACATTTTTCTTGATAAGACAAATATCGTTTGCTGACTTTGTTTTTTATGTCTAATTGTTCAAACCATTGTCCGATTTTTGCTAACTTGTCTTCATCATTTTTGATGAGTTTATAATCATTTAATAATTTGTGTTGGTTCAATGGGTCAAGATCCTGAAGAGCTGTTAGAATTAAAATGGATTTTTTTCCTTGAAGAATATCACCACCAATTTTTTTTCCTATTTGTTTACTATCCCCATAAAAATCCAACCAATCATCATGAATCTGAAATCCAAGACCAAGGTTGATTCCCAATTCATATAATGTTTCACACAATGTTGCATTACATTTAGATAACAAAGCTCCTATTTTTAAAGATGCAGCAAGTAATACAGAAGTTTTTAATCGAATCATTTCCAAATATTCTGATAGGGAAACGGTTTCTCGTTGTTCGAAATCCATATCAAAACGTTGACCCTCACAAACTTCTTTTGCGGTTTGCAAAAATAATTCTAAAATTTGTTCTGATTGATTTTCTCTACTACATTTATTAATTAATTGAGTTGCCTCGACGAGCATTACATCCCCGGACAAAATTGCAGCATTAAGACCATACTTGTGAAAAACCGTGGATTGACCTCTTCTGGTTTCTGCATTATCCATAATATCATCATGCATTAAGGTGAAATTATGAAACATTTCTAATGCCAGAGCTGCTTGTAAACCAGTATCAATATTGCCAATAAAGGTATTCTGAACCATCAACAAAGCCAGAGGTCTGATTTTTTTTCCACCTTGCCTCATTATATAGCCTACAGGTTCATATAAGTGCACTGGATCCTTAATATAGTCATATCGGGCAGAATATTCCTGATAAGCTGCAATAAGATCATCAAAGGGTCTTATTTTTGCCTCAACCATAGCTGTTTTATGTATAGAACAATCAAAATATTTTTCTTATTGGTTCTTATTTTTTCCGCCTGCAAGGTAAAGGAAAAAGCAGATTTGATCGTATATAATGCGAATATTTACACCGCAGACACTATAAATCAAGGGATTGAAGCCTTCGCAATAAAAAATGGAAATTTTGTAGCCATAGGCACTTTAGACCAAATTTCAAGCCTCAAGGGTGATTCTACACAGATGCTTGACATGGAAGGTAAGTTTGTTATGCCCGGCCTTATTGAAGGACACGGTCATTTTTTAGGTTTGGGGGAAAGTTTGGTCAATCTTAACTTATTGGATACAAAAAGTTGGGATGAAATAGTTCATTTGGTTCAGGAAAAAGTTAAAACGGCCAACCCGGGACAATGGATAGAAGGTCAAGGCTGGCATCAGGATAAATGGTCCGGTAATACGGGTTTGACGTTTAATGGGTATCCCTACCATGATGCCTTATCTCAAATCAGTCCAAATAATCCAGTAGTGCTCTATCATGCGAGCGGACATGCATTGATCGCCAATAAAAAAGCCATGGAGATCGCAGGAATAACAGCTGAAACCCAATCTCAGGCAGGCGGCAGGATCGTAAAAGATAAAAATAATAAAATTGTAGGTGTTTTCGAAGAGAATGCCATGGATTTGTTAACTCAAGCATTATCTGATGATTATAATAAAATGCCATTGGCTACTCAACAAGCGCTTAAAATCAGTCAAGCCATTATGGCTTCAGATCATGCTTTGTCTTTCGGTATCACCAGTTTTCAGGATGCAGGTACAAGTCTTGCTGATATGAGAATTTTGCAAAAATTGTGTGTTGATGATATTTTAAAGATTAGATTGTATGTCATGCTCGGTGGCAGTACAAAAAATGTATTGAATGAAATGGATTCTATTCAAGAATTAAATAGCAGTAAAGAAAAATTTTCAACTATAGCAGTTAAAGCATATATGGATGGAGCCTTAGGTTCTTATGGAGCGATGTTATTAAAAGAGTATGCAGATAACCCGGGTGCTCTTGGTCAACAAATTACCAGTACGGATGAATTAACGCAAATCGCTCAAAAAGCGGCTTCAAAAAATCTTCAAATGTGTATCCATGCCATTGGTGATAAAGGGAATAGAGAAGTATTGAATTTATTTCAAAATGTGTTAGGTACTTCTGCAAAAAATGAGGATCGGCGGTGGCGAATTGAACATGCCCAACATATTGACCCAAGCGATGCTCCAAGATTTCATGAATTAGGTGTTATTGCATCTATGCAAGCTGTACATTGTACCAGTGATGCGCCTTTCGTAGCCAAAAGACTTGGTGATGAAAGGGCAAAAAATACGTCCTACATCTGGCGCAGCCTCTTGGATCTAAACACCCATTTAGCAAATGGTACAGATACCCCTGTTGAAAAAGTAAATCCTTTTGAGTGTATTTATGCAGCAGTAACACGTAAAAATAGTTCGACTGGTTTAGAATTCTATCCAGAACAAAAAATGACTCGTGATGAAGCATTGAAATCCTATACCATCTGGAACGCTTATGCGGCAAAAGAGGAAAGGATTAAAGGAAGTATTTCAGTAAATAAGTTTGCCGATTTTATTGTGTTGGATCGGGATTTATTGAATTGTAAATCGGAAGACATTTTAAATACGAAAGTGCTTCAAGTTTACATTGGGGGTAAAAAAATAGAGGTAAAGAAATAATTAATTATTTAATGCATGTAGGGTTGATGGTAAAGGAACAGTGGGGTTTTATTTTTGATCTAGATGGAGTAATCGTTGATACGGCTAGACATCATTATTTAGCATGGAGGGCTTTAGCCGCTAAATTTGGATTTGATTTAACACCTGAATTTAACGAACGGCTTAAAGGTGTGGACAGAATGAATTCCCTTCAAATTATTTTAAGGGCGGCTTCTGTACAAATGAATGAAGAGGATAAAATAAATCTGGCTACTGAAAAAAATGTTTATTATTTAAAAAGTATTGAACACTTAAATCAAACTGATATCTTACCCGGTGTATTGGATTTTATTTTAGAAACAAAAAACTTGAATATACCTATAGCTTTGGGATCAGCAAGTAAGAATGCACTATATATACTTGAAAAATTGCAGTTATTAGATTATTTTACAGCAATTGTAGATGGCAATCAAGTTAAAGAAAGTAAACCTGATCCTGAAGTATTTTTATTAGGTTCTGAATTGATCTCCATTCAACCGAATCATTGTATCGTTTTCGAAGATTCTGTAAAAGGAATTCAAGCTGCTCAGCGAGCTCATATGCATACTGTTGGTATAGGAAGCCCTAAGGATATTGGTTTGGCGGATCTCGTAATTCCTGATTTTTTATCTACAAAACCATTGGATATTGTACAATGGTTTAATTTAAATAAGCAACTTACAAATATTACATTCTAATCTTAAAAATGAAACAAATATTTCAATTAGATCCTTGGAAAATTATAGAAGATCAATATCGTCCGGAATATCAAAAAATTGCTGAAAGTATTTTTAGTCAAGGCAATGCACGTATGGGTGGCAGAGGTCATTTTGAAGAATATTATTCAGGACCATCTTTAATTGGGAATTACGTGGGTGGTATTTATTACCCTGATAAAACCAGAGTAGGGTGGTGGAAAAATGGTTATCCCCAATACTATGCTAAAGTATTAAATGCTGCCAATTGGTTCGCAATTGATATTTATGTCAATGGCGAACGATTTGATCTGAATCAATCTAAAGTTCATCATTTTAAGAGGACCCTGCATATGGATGATGGTTATTTGGAGAGAAGTTGTACTTGTGAATTACCATCGGGAGCCATCATAGAAATTCATGCCATCCGATTCTTAAGTATGGCTTGGGATGAATGTGGTGCCTGTCAGTATACCATAACTGCTTTACAGGACGCCACGCAAATACGAGTTCAAAGTATATTGGATTATGACATCAGAAATGAAGACGCGAATTATCAGGAAGATTTTTGGGAATCCGTAGAATCCTATAATGCTTCCAATCTTTTATACATACATTCACAAACTAAAATTACAGCGTTCCAGGTTTGTGTTGGATTCGAAACAAAATTTTTCTTGAACGGAAAACTCATAGAAGATGGATTGATTCATGAAAGACATTCTAGAAAGGCCTTACACGAAAATAGTTTCGTATTGCAGCAAGGGGATAGCATTACGATTGAAAAATCAATGGTTCAGGTGTCATCATTGGATTATTCTGCTGGAGAGATAGCATCCGTTTGTCTTGAAAAAATAAATTCATGGAAACACATTTCATTCGAACAAAAATTATCTGATCAGAGAGATTCATGGTATGACATTTGGAAAACAGCTGATATAAAAATTGGTGGTGACATAAGTGCGCAACAAGGCATTCGTTTTAATATTTATCAATTATTTTGCACCTATACAGGTAAGGACCCACGATTAAATATTGGGCCTAAAGGATTCACAGGTGAGAAATACGGTGGATGCACGTACTGGGATACAGAGGCTTATTGTATTCCATTTTATTTGGGGACAGCCGCTCCGGAAGTGAGTCGTAATCTATTGATGTATCGTTATCATCAACTCAACAAAGCAATCATCAATGCACAAATGTTGGGTTTCGATCATGGTGCAGCATTGTATCCAATGGTTACAATGAATGGTGAAGAATGTCACAATGAATGGGAAATAACTTTTGAAGAAATTCATCGGAATGGAGCCATTGTTTATGCTATTTATGATTATATCAAATACACAGGTGATGAAGATTATCTTTGGAATTATGGAATAGATGTAATCACTGCGATCAATCGCTTTTGGATTCAACGTGTTCATTACAGCAAACCAAAAAATAAATATGTAATGCATGGCGTGACAGGTCCAAATGAATATGAAAATAATGTCAACAACAATTGGTACACATTGTATTTAGCACAATGGTGTTTGAATTATGGACATGATGTGCTTCAAAAATTAGCAGACCATCAACCTGAACAATTTGAACATGTGAAACGAAGAATTCATTTGGATGATGCTGAGATGTATACATGGAGAACGGTTGCTCATCAAATATATTTACCTGAAAACAAGGAGCTTAATATTTTTTTACAACAAGAGGATTATTTAGAAAAAGATTTGCAACCCATTGTGTCCATTCCGAAAAGTCAAATACCCTTACATCAACATTGGTCCTGGGATCGGATATTGAGATCTTGTTATATTAAACAAGCTGATGTATTGCAGGGTATTTATTTTTTTGAAGATGATTTTACTATGGATCAAATTAAATCCAATTTTGATTTTTATGAACCCATGACCGTTCATGAATCTTCATTGTCCCCTTGTGTACATGCTATAATAGCTACAAAACTAGGTTATATGGAGAAAGCTGAAGAACTTTATTTAAGAACTTCCAGACTTGATTTGGATGATTATAATCATGATACTTGTGATGGATTACACATAACCAGTATGGCAGGTACTTGGATGAGTGTGATAAAAGGATTTTGTGGGATTAGAATAGTGAATCATCAAATTGTGATCAATCCAAGATTACCCAAGCATTGGACAGATCTTACTTTTTCCATGCGTTTTAAAGGTTCCATAGTTCATATTAATGTACAAAAGGAATTATGCACACTTACGAATCAAGGTAGTCAGGACATACCGATTTTAATTAAAAATACATCAATCATGCTCCATGCACGAGAGCAAAAATCTATTCCATATGCGTAACATGAGTTTACTTTTTTTCTTTATTGTAAATTTACTTCTACAAAATATATATGCCCAAGAACTCAATAGTGTGGGATTACTAAAACCCATTAAATTGGACACTGGATGGAATAAAATTTTGCTGGATCAATATTTTGAAAATGTTAATCTTATTTCAGGCGTACATGCTGATTCAACATTAGACGTCCAATTCATCGCTGATCCAGGACAACTTTTAATTAAATCCAAGACACATCAAGGACCTTACGGAACCATTGAATTTAATTATAAAGGCGACCCGATTTGTTGGATATTTATTCATCCAATAAAACAATCCATCACACTTTCATTAAATAACAATAATTATACATCAGTTGTCATCAAAGGACAAATGAATGCGTGGAAGTCGCAAGAGCTGACCTTAGAAAATGGTCAATGGAGTTATCATACTATGTTAAATCCGGGTCGATATCAATATTTATTTGTTGCTGATGGTAAGGAAATGTTGGATCCATTAAATCTGAAAACAGCACCAAACGGAAGTGGTGGGGTCAATTCCTTGTTTGAAGTAGAAACAAGTAAAGAAAAAATACAATTGATTCCTTCAAAAACTTCAGATCAAAAAATATATATAAATACTTCCCAGATTGCAGGTCAATCAATAGTGCTTTGGAATAACAAAAAATTACCCTATTGGCAAAGTGGAAAGCATATCGTGTGTAGAATTCCTGACGAAGCAAAATTATTAGGCCGATCATTTGTGAGACTCTATTCGTCCATAGGATTCAATCAAAGCAATGATGTTTTAATTCCTTTGCAACATGGTGAAGTTATTAATAATGCTGCCAGTCTAAATAGAACGGATTGGGAATCTCAAATTATGTATTTTACATTAGTCGATCGATTTAGTAATGGTAATCCAAGTAATGATCGTCCTGTTGTAGATACACATTTAATCGCTAAAACGAATTTTCAGGGTGGTGATTTAAAAGGGATAAGAGATAAGATTGAATCAGGTTATTTTAATCGATTAGGCATTAATACCATTTGGCTTTCACCCATTAGTCAAAATCCAGATCAAGCATTTCAGGAATATGTCAATCCTCGGAGATGGTATTCAGGGTATCATGGATATTGGCCCATTCAATCCTGTGTTATCGATTCGCGATTTGGGACAGATCAGGAATTGAATGAACTCATATCCTTGGCACATCATAATGGAATTAATGTGTTGTTGGATTTCGTAACCAATCATGTACATCAAGATCATCCGATGTATAAGCAACGCCCAGATTTATTTACGTCATTTATATTGCCGAATGGTCAAAAAAATATTCGTATTTGGGATGACCAAAGATTAACGACATGGTTTGATGATTTTTTGCCTACTATAGATTTATCAAAACCCGAAGCGATAGCCATGCAATCCGATTCTGCCATGTATTGGTTACATACATTTCCATTCGATGGTTTTCGACATGATGCCACTAAACATGTACCTACCGAATATTGGTTGGCCTTAACAAGAAAAATAAAAAATGAATTTATATCTAAAGGTCGTTCCATTTATCAAATAGGAGAAACTTATGGATCGAATGAATTGATCGCTTCATACATTGGAAATTCGTTGTTGGATTCACAATTTGATTTTAATTTATATTTTGATTTAAGGTCTTTGTTGCTTGATGAGCAATCGTCTTTTGCATCATTTGTTCCAATCATTAATCAATCGTTTACTTATTTTGGTCACCATTCTACGATGGGGAATATCACGGGTAATCACGATCAAGTTCGTTATATTTCTTTAGCCAATAAAGATGTATCACTCAGTGAGAGTGGTGTAGAGGCTGGATTTAATCGAACTATTGGAACGCCCGATACTATGGCTTATAACAAACTCAGTTTATTAACAGCTATACAGTTTTCATTACCTGGAGTTCCTGTTTTTTTATACGGTGATGAGATAGGATTGCCAGGTGCTGGTGATCCCGACAATCGCAAAATGATGAAATTCGATTCACTAAGTTATAATGAATTGAATACTTTACAACGCGCACAACAATTAGGAAATATCCGTAAAAACTGTATGGCGCTCATCTATGGTGAGACAGAAATAATCAAAGCAGAGAAAGAATATTTTGTACTTAAGCGAAGCTATTTTGGAGAGACGGTTTATTGTGTATTTAATAAATCAAATAGGCCAATGACTATCGAATTGGATGTGGCTAATAGTAAAAACGCCACTGGATTGATTTCAAAAAATGTATATCCAATGCAAAATACAAAAACACAAATTCAGCTTGCGCCAAACGGTTATGAATATTTAAAGGTAGAATGATTGAATTTTATTCTTTATAAACAAAACTCCTAGCTCTACGAAAATTGGGAATGTGGTTGAAAAGTAATTTTGGTAGTTTAACATCCTTCTAAAATATTAATTTTAGTATTAATTACAACTTTTGGTTCTTTTTTCATGAAAAAAAAGAACCAAAAATTCTAGCCTGCCTGACTAGCCACGCAGGCAGGGCTGTAAAGTCTAAGCCTAAAATGATTCCATGAAACCTAAATTCAAAAAACTCGCCTTTTGCTTTAATGTTCTTTTTGCTTGACTTTACGCTTGCCCAGCTCGCATTCTTGTTCTTTTTTTTTTAGCATTCAGTTGAGCTCATACAGTTTTGAATTTTTTCATCTTGTTTTCAATGCATCTTCCAACATGCCAAAATAATTGGTTGCGAGGGCTCCACCAATTATTTAGGTTCACTTCACCAAATGACATTTTGATGTCATTTGGCTCGTTCATCCTTTAAGGCCGGCTCAAATTTCTATAACTACTTATTATTATGTATTTTTCTTCGAATATAATTTGCGAATTTTTCCAATGGAAGATTATATTTTCTTGAATAAGCAAGAAGTTCTTATAATATTGGTTATTATATTTTTTTAAAAGGTAATGGTTAAGTCCGATAACCAATCAACCCGATCATACGATAACCATTCAAAACGATAACCATTTAACCCGATTACTATTTAATGCGATCCCTGTTTACCTAACAAGACTAACGACTAAGGACTTTCTTATTCCGATCACCATTCAAACCGATTACCCGATCACCATTCAAACCGATTACCAGATCACCCGTTTACCGATTGACATCATACTTCTCCTTCCAAAGTTGCGCAAGTACCTGTTGGTATTTTTCTTCATTGGGATTTTGCGCAGGATGATAAAAAGTTGTGCCGGAAATTTCTTCAGGCAAAAATTCTTGTGGAATGAAATGATGTTTTGAATCGTGAGAATATTGATATCCTTTTCCGTAATCTAAATTTTTCATGAATTGGGTAGGTGCATTTCTAAGTGATAAAGGCACACTGAGATTGGGATTATTTCTAACCATGGCTAAAGCAGCATCGATGGCGAGATATGCAGAATTAGATTTAGGAGAACACGCCAAATAAATGACGGCTTCGGATAAGATGATTCTGGATTCCGGCCATCCTACAAACTCTACAGCTTGTTGTGCAGCGTTGGCAATTAATAGTGCAGTGGGATTAGCTAAGCCGATATCTTCAGCAGCAAGAATAATCATGCGTCTGGCTATGAATCGGACTTCCTCACCACCTTCTATCATTACGGCCATCCAGTATAAAGCGGCATTTGGATCACTACCTCGAATGGATTTAATAAATGCGGAGATGATGTCGTAATGCATTTCACCTGCTTTATCATATCGGGTAATGTGTTGTTGAACCAATTCAGAAACCATTTCATTGGTGATGGTGATTTGTTCGATGGATTGGCTGCCGATGATTTCCATGATATTGCACAATTTGCGGGCATCACCATTGGATAAATTGATGAGTTGTTCTGTTTCTTCGAAGATTACTTTTTTACTTTTAAATAATTCATCTTCTGCGACAATACGTTTCGCCAAGCCAAGTAGCGCGTCTGATTCCAGGGATTTAAGAATATATACCTGTGCTCGACTTAAAAGGGCAGAATTAATTTCAAAGGAAGGATTTTCGGTGGTAGCACCAATTAAAGTTATGGTTCCATTTTCTATAGCACCAAGGAGTGCATCTTGCTGACCTTTATTAAAACGATGGATTTCATCGATAAATAAAATGGGGGAAGGTGAATTAAAAAATCTTTTAGCTGCAGCTTGTGAAATAACCTCTCTGACATCTTTAACGCCCGCTGAAATGGCGCTTAAGGTAAAATAGGGTCTATTGCTTAAGGTGGCTAAAATTTTTGCAAGGGTAGTCTTGCCAACACCCGGGGGACCCCATAATATCATGGAAGGAAGATGACCGGATTCTAAGGCTTTGCGAAGTATACTATCAGGTCCAACTAAATGTTCCTGACCCGTTAATTGGTCCAGGGTTTTGGGGCGCATACGTTCTGCTAAAGGAATCATAGGACACAAAATTCGACAATTATTAGTTGATGGGATGATTTTTATTTTAAACAAAAAAAAAGCCCCGATGGTCAGTCGGAGCAAATCTACTATCAATCTCAATTGATCAACTATCGAAAAAAAAATGTTAGGTTCTACGTTTGAATTTTGCGAGTAGGTTTTCTA
Organism: Saprospiraceae bacterium; assembly: GCA_044228225.1. GTDB lineage: Bacteria > Bacteroidota > Bacteroidia > Chitinophagales > Saprospiraceae > Vicinibacter. The sequence continues at coordinate 255,489 of JBGAVH010000001.1, forward strand.
ATTCTACTTCATTAAATATATTGACTTCACGAGGCTTGCTGCCTTCACCAGCGCTTACTATACCGAGACTTTCCATTTGGTCCATGATTCTACCGGCGCGATTGTAGCCCAGCTTAAGTCGGCGTTGGATCATACTGGTACTTCCATGTTGACTTTGCACCACCAGACGGGCTGCTTCATCGAACATTTCATCCAAATCATCAGCATTGATGGAATTGCCACCGCCTTCAGCATCATCACCCTTGTATTCTGGTAAGAAATAGGGAGCACCATAGCTTTTTTGTTTGCCGATATGGTTGATAATGCGCTCTACTTCCGGAGTATCTACAAAGGCACATTGGAGACGAATCATATCACTGCCTACACTGTAGAGCATATCACCTCTACCGATAAGTCGTTCAGCACCACCACAATCGAGGATGGTTCTTGAATCTATGTTGGATGAAACTTTGAACGCTATTCTACCCGGGAAATTCGCTTTAATCAGACCGGTAATGATTTTAACAGATGGTCTTTGAGTTGCAATGATTAAGTGAATCCCTACAGCCCTTGCCAATTGAGCTAATCGACCTATAGGCATTTCAACTTCTTTGCCTGCAGTCATAATAAGATCTGCAAACTCATCAATGATCAAAACGATGTATGGAAGATATCTGTGTCCTTTTTCCGGATTTAATCTGCGACGTGTGAATTTATCGTTGTATTCCAAAAGATTACGAACACGGGCCATTTTAAGAAGCTCATATCGCTGATCCATTTCGATGCACAATGAATTTAGGGTATAAATAACTTTTGAAGTATCGGTAATAATAGCTTCGTCCTGATTTGGCAATTGCGCTAGAAAATGTTTTTCAATCATGGAGTAAATAGGAAGCTCTACTTTCTTCGGATCGATCAAAACCAGCTTGACTTCAGATGGATGTTTGCGATAAAGTATAGACATCAATATGGTATTGATGCCGACAGATTTACCCTGACCAGTTGCACCAGCTATCAGTAAGTGGGGCATTTTGGTGAGATCAGCTACGACAACTTCATTCGAAATGTTTTTTCCAAGGGCGATCGGAATTTCCATTTTTGGATCATTGAATCGTTCGGATTTCAATAAATCCTTAAGGGCCACGATTTGCTTGTTTTTATTGGCAACTTCAATACCGATGGTTCCTCTCCCGGGGATTGGTGCGATAATCCGAATGCCTTGTGCAGAAAGACTAAGCGCTATATCATCTTCCAAACTTTTAATTCTGGAGATTCTTACACCGGGTGCCGGTACGATTTCATATAAGGTAACGGTTGGCCCTATGGTTGCTTTAATTTTTTGGATCTCAATTTTATAATTGAGTAGGGTAGCGATGATTTGATTTTTATTGGCTTCTAATTCAGAACGATCGATTTCGAATTTTTGGTCATTATAATCATTCAGCATGTCTAAAGAAGGTGGGGTATAACCACTCAAATCAGCTTTGTGATCATATAACTCGCCACTCCCATCGACCCAGCCGTCCTCATCGTCGAGGACGGACTGGTTTGAACGGGATTCGCTAAGTTCTATATCGTAGGCCGGATCTAAAGGAAGAGCTGGAAGCTCTGATTCAGTATCCGGAACATTTATTTCAAGACTAGGTCCAAAAGTTGAAATGGGTTCTGTTGCTTTCATTCCGATCGTGGCAGCCAGGCCATCACGTTCAGAAAAGTCACCAAAATCCACATCTATACTAGAGGATGATTTTTTGGATGATTTCAAAAAAGATTCGGGTGCTTTAAAATCATCTTGATCTGGGGAAGACGATTTGGAGCCCCAATTCCAAAGATTATTTATAGAAGAATCACCTGTGGTAGCCAATTGTAGGGATTGGAGATTGGGATTGAAAAACCATATGATAAGGGCGAACATTGCGAATATTAAGGCTACACCCAGTCCAATTTCACCAACCATGGAGCTAAACCAGAAGTTGGTTCTACCACCGAAAGTACCGCCATAAGGGAATGGTGCATCTTTAAATATGAAATCAAATATCATGGCGAGCAATGCCATAAAAATGAAAGTATGGGATAAAAATCGGAGGAAAGCCAACCAGCCACTCTTTCTTAGAAATCTAAATCCTAAATGTACCAATACTGGGATGAAGAGGAAGCTTGCGATTCCAAATCCATAATAGAAGAAGGCATGTGAAGAAAAGGCGCCGAGGCGTCCCAACCAATTGGATACTTCAACATTGGATTTGAAGAGTATATGCCAGGAGTAGCTGAGCACTTTATCCTGATCTGATTTCCAGGAAACGAGATAGGAGAGGAAGGAGATCATGAGGTAAAGGGCGAACATAAAACAACTCATTCCAAGAATCTTGGAGATCCGTTCATCTTTCCGCCACTGGGTCCACTGCTCCCACGCTGTTGTTTTTTTAGTCTTTGACCGAGACATATTGATAGAGATTAATATATAATAGGAGCACAAATATATATTCAATTCAACATATTAAAAAAATAAATAACCTATTTTTAATTATAAATGTGATAAATACATATTATTTAAATATTTAATATGTATATTTATTATTACATATAAAAAAATATTAATGTATAAAACATATTAAAATAATATCTTATATAATCATTTTTTATGATATTGCTTAGCCTTGAAATAATTAAATCGTAGTTTTGCATCTCAAAAAAAAAATTAAAATGTATCATCCACACAAGGTCATTATTGTCGGGGCGGGGGGAATTGGAAGGGCGGTTGGCCTTATTTTGGCAGATATGCCTGAAATTGATGCAGATATCTTCATCGGAGACTTAGAACATCGCATAGCTTCTGATGTTGTGGATTGGATTAAAGAAGGATCCTCTTCTCTTGCACAAATAGAGCCTTTTGTAGTGCATCCTACCGAAACAACGGATCAAATGGATTATGTATTCAAGTCCGGTGAGATTATTCTGGATTGCCTGCCCGGAGGAGAGGCTCCTAGAATGGCGGCAATAGCCTTAAAGTATGGACTACATTATGTGAATCTGACTGAATATGTAAAAGAATCTGATCAAATCCAACAGATGAGTCAGGGCGCCCAAACTGGTTTTGTGTTGCAAGCGGGACTGGCTCCGGGGTACATCAACATTTTAACACATCAGTTATATAAGGAGTTTGTTTCTAAATATGGAGATCAGGAGGTGGATCATGTATCAATGAAAGTTGGAGCTTTAACCCGAATGACTACAGGTCCGCACTATTATGGCTTTACCTGGAGTCCCATTGGTGTTGCCACTGAATATGTAAAGGACGCCATTGTGCTCAGGAATGGAAGGTCTCAAATGATGCCTGCCTTGTCTGAAACTACCCAACTAATTATTGATGGTATTCACTATGAGGATGATTTTACTTCCGGTGGTGCTGCCGATATGCCTGAATTTTTTAAGAATAAAGTCAAGTCGCTCGATTATAAAACCATCCGATATCCAGGTCATTACCAATGGGTGAGGGAGCAACTGAAAGAAATGGGAAATGTCCCGGACAAAGATCAGGTGCTGCTTAAACGTATGTTGAATGACATTCCACTTGTTGATGACGACCTTATTATATTATACGCAGCTGTCAAAGGAAAGGACAAGCAGGGTAATCTTAGAATCATAGAGAAAAGTAAGCGAATAGAACCCATGATGATCGGCAGCCACAAGCTTAAAGCCATCCAATTGACCACCGCGGCACCTATGTTGGAATGTGCCCGAATGTTGCTTACAGGCCATTACAAAGGTCCGATCCTTCAGTCCCAAATCAACACAGAAGAATTTCTCAAGGGTCCTTTTGTCCAATTAGCATACGGTTCCAATCGATCTAAGGAAAAAATGAAATTAGAACAGTAGTCTTTAAATTGGAATAAAATGCCCATAAATAAGGCCTTTCGATGGATTTTTATATTAAAAAAAATATTTATTTGTGAATAATACCATAATGGTTTGGAAAAGAGCTTAGAGCAATATATTTTTGCACTCGTTTTACAAAAAAACGTATTCCTCTGATCTGTTAGCTCAGCTGGTAGAGCATCGGCCTTTTAAGCCGTGGGCCTTGGGTTCGAATCCCAAACAGATCACATTAAACCCTTGTAAGTCTTTGATTTGCAAGGGTTTTTCTTTTAGTGCCACCTCATTTGCCTCCTTTTTTTACAAGAATTATTGAATATGAATACACATAATTAAATAAGGGGTTTTTATGGTTGATCGAATTTATTTTTTCCTAAATATTTCCAACACATTTTTTAACACCTATTTTCAATTTTATTTACAGACCCTCCCCCTCATTGGTCTGCAACCCGATATACCCATGTTAACTTTGAAGTGAATGTTTCCCTATCTTTTTTCTAAAGCTGATCTTTTAATTTCTTAATTTATTTTAAAATGGTAACCGTTTCGAGTTATTCCATAAAGAAAAATTCTGTTGGAGAATATTTCATTGTTTTTATAATTATTGTTCCCGATAGGGAGTATTTTGATGTATTTTTGCTTAAAATCATAATAAATTACCGATCGGGAACATTTTGTAGGCTTTAATCATTAAATTGTTGTAATATTACCGTACAGGAATAAAGAGAGTTATGAAATACACACCGCAATCTATAGGAGAGATCGTCAAAAAGACACGCAAACAATTGGGAGCAACCCAGAAAGACTTAGCGCTAACTTCTGGTACAGGGCTTCGCTTTATTAGCGAATTGGAGCAAGGAAAGCCCACCTGCCAACTAGGTAAGGTTCTGACTGTGTTGCAAACACTAGGCATAAATTTGATCTTAAATATGCCAACAGGCTTCAATAATAATAGTAAAGATTGATATGGTTAGTCTACTTGATGTTTATTTGAATAATATACTTGCAGGGGAGCTCAGGCAGGATGAAGTAGGCCAAATTTCTTACATCTATAACGAGCAATATCTTGAACTTAAAGGTGCACAATTCCTTTCTCAATCTTTACCGCTTAGAAAGGAACCCTTTGACTTTAGGGAATGCCGCGCTTTTTTTTCTGGAATCCTACCAGAGGGTGAAATAAGAGAAATTATTGCTCGCAATCTCGGAATTAGTCAGAGAAATGATTTCTCAATGCTGGAGCGAATTGGTGGGGATTGTGCAGGCGCAATTACATTCCTGCCATCAGGCCAGAAATTGAAATTAATCGATGATGAATACTGGACACTTTCTACTCAAGAGCTTAGCAATATCCTGAAAGAATTGCCGAACCGCCCATTGATGGCAGGGGAGAAAGGGATCAGACTTTCTCTCGCTGGAGCCCAGAATAAACTTGCTGTTCACAAAATAGGTGAAGTCATTTCTATTCCACTTGGAAACGCACCAAGTACATATATACTAAAACCGTCGAATAAGAGATTTAAAGGGATGGTATTTAACGAAGCCTTATGTATGGGACTTGCAGCAGCTATAGGGATAAATATCGCTAAAGTCGAAATTGGCAGTGCAGAGGGTCATGATTATATACTTGTGGAAAGATATGACCGGTCAATTATTCCAGGAAAAAAGGGGCAATTTGTAAGACTACATCAGGAGGATTTTTGTCAAGCATTGGGAATTGTTACAGACAAGAAATACCAGCAAGAAGGTGGCCCATCACTTAAGGACTGCTTCAAATTGCTAAGAGAGATTTCAAACACGCCATTGATTGACTTACAAAGGCTTCTTGATATGGTTATATTCAATTATATTGTTGGAAACCATGATGCACATGGAAAGAACTTTTCATTGCTTTATGAGACTGATGAACAGTCGGATGAAATCAAAGTGAGACTAGCACCATTTTATGATATTGTCTGCACCGATTATTATCCTGAACTTAATAAACATTTGGCTATGGAGATTGGTGGCAAATATATATCATCAGCGATACAACCAAAACATTTTGAGAAATTCGCTGAAGATGCAGGATTGGCAAAGCGCTTGGTGAAGCAAAGGGTCAGGGAGATTGCTGGTTTGATTATTGAGAATGTTCATAAATCAACAATAGACCATCCCATTGCAAAAGAGATCTCTGACTTGATTCTTAGTCGAGCAAAAATGGCTTTCGATCAGTTTAAAGACTGAATGTTTAAATCGAATTACTCCACATAATTGCTCACTTCCATTTTGATTTATTGATCAAAAATTGAGTTTAGATAAATTTCATTCAATTCAATATCACCCATGTCGATCATCTTAGAAATTATATATCAATCGTAAAAATCCTCTGTGGTTTAATGCTCTGAATTGATTTAGATTTACAAAAATACTTTGCCAGATAAGGTCAGCATTCAGGTTTTCGGAAAGACTGTATTTTAATCCAGGCAAGAGCATAAGTAGATCTGTACCCGGTGTATATAAGACGGACAGATTTGCTGAGAAAAGTGGAGTTATTTCTTTTCTCGAAGCAATCATGAAATTCCATTTAGTTGGCATAAGGTAAGTGGGTGAAAAGGAGAAATTCAGTTGAGGAGAATTAATAAATTTTGAGTCGATACCATTATTGTTAAACAAAAAAATGCTGTTGATATACAAGCCATTTTTAAATACATAATCACTTTCGATAGTAAGGTTTATTTGAAACTCATCATCTGATGTTTCAGAAAAAATCTGTGTCTCACCTTTGAAGCCAACATCTCCAATACTACCTGCCCAACCTAATCCTGCAGTAAATCTTTTGCCCAATAAACCAGATATCAATTGTATATCATAACCTTTTGTATTGAAGAAGTATTTTCCAGCCAATACTTTATCACTTGTTTTATTACCCTGTGTATAGGCAATTTCTATTCCTGAAAAATTACCGATGTTGGATGTTAACTTTACAGCATCACTTCCGGGTCTTTCTTCATAATCAAAATCTAGAAAGTTATAGGTGTTAAAAAGGTCGTTGGGATTCCATATGGTTGACATACCCCAATTTATTCTTTGCCTTCCAACCCTTATTGCTATCTTTTTTAATTTATATTCTACACTGAGCCTATCAATATTGGTATGCATGACATAAGATGATTTAGAAAACCATACTTTAGAGAGATTTACCGTCTCATTTGAATTTCTTAAGAGTTTATCATAATTAGGTATGTTTTGAACATCATCTCCCCAAATGAACCTGTTTCTAAGTTCCAGATATGAAGTAAAATTGCGAATAGGCTTCCATTTAATATTAATTCGGTTATGAATCAGATTTGTAGCATTCAGACTTTCGAAGTCTTCTGTAAAATCGAGAGCTTGCATATCTTTTATATAACCATTAATTGATAGTTTTGGGGGATTGGTTATAATATTTGTTTCTAATAAATCTTCTGATTCCAATTGTTGAGACCAACCATCCACACTTTTAAGGAACAAAAAAATAGTAACTAGATAAATTTTCATAAGAAAAGTCTAATGAGGAAGGCTTGTATCTATTTTATTTGTATCGGAACTTATTTGTCCATCAACAAGTGTGATCACTCTTCTTGCTCTTTCAATTACTCTTTGGTCGTGTGTAGAGAAAAGAAATGTAATATTTTCCTCTTTATTTAGCTTGTCCATTATGTCAAGAAGATTTGATGCTGATTTAGAATCTAAATTGGCGGTAGGTTCATCAGCAAGAATAAACTCTGGTTTTGATGCTAATGCGCGTGCTACTGCCACTCTTTGTTGTTGTCCACCTGATAGTTCGGCTGGTCTTCGATCCATTTTATCTATAAGGCCGATCTGTTTAAATAATTGTGCCATCCTTTCATCTCTTTCTTTTTTGGTTCTTCCCTGCAAAAGCATTATGAACTCAGCATTCTCTCGAGCCGTGAGTACCGGAATAAGATTGAATGATTGGAATACAAATCCAATATTATGGAGTCTGAAGTTGATTAGTGCTGATGGGCTAAGGGATGTAATATTAGTACCATTAATGAATATCTCTCCTTCATCGGGTTTATCTAAACCTCCGATAAGATTAAGCAATGTTGTTTTGCCCGAACCGGAAGGTCCAACAAGAGCAGTAAACTCACCCCTTCTAAGATGGAGGTGAACATTTCTTATAGCATATACAGGTATTGTGTCAGGGTTATAAACCCTGCTGATATTATGGGTATCTATAACTATATCATTCATTGATTTTTTTTTAAAATTAGTTTTTAAGTGTATCAATCGGTTTCATATTAATAGCTTTCAATGCAGGTAATAAACTTGACACTAAAGCTGTAATAATAACTATTGATAATATAGGTATGAGTTTTTCAATTTGAAATTCAGGATATATGATCGTCTTGAATCCAAAATTGCTCATCAAATCTTCACCCATCCCGGATAAGTCTAAACCATGTTTGTTAAAATATGATGTGGCAGACAAACCCAACAATATTCCAAAAGGAACACCTCCAATTGTAAGAAAAATTGTTTCAACAAGTATCAACATAAAAATTCTGAATTTGCTTGTACCTAGTGCTGCTATCATTCCTATTTCTCTTGAGCGCTCCATGATTGCCATGAGCATTGTATTGAGTATTCCGAAGGCCAGAGCAATCATAATAATGATCATGATAATGTATGAATAGGTATCTACAGTTTTTACCATAAATTCAGTTTCAGGAGAAATTTCTTTCCAACTTTCTATTTTTAGTTGAGGTAATAGTTTCTGGAGTTTTAATGAAACGGTTTCAACATCATCATCGTGTCTTAGTTTCAAACCTATTTCATGCACTTGTCCCTGTTGCCCTAATATATCCCTAAGCTCATTTCCCGAAACATATAGTATTCTTTCATCCAAAGGTGCATTGGTACTTTGGTATATAGAAGAAACTCTGAAAGATGATGATACCAAATTATTTGAAGTATCATTGAACATCAGAACAAATTTTGATCCTATATGAAGCTTCATTTTTTTAGCTAATTTCATACCTATAATTGCCTGATATTTTTTAGCAGGTATAAACCCTTTCCCTTCTCTGATTTTAAGCCCCAAAGAAGAATAAGTGTATTCAGTGCTTGTATCAATACCTAAGACCTGAACACCTGATGTGCCAGAAGTAGTAGATAACATTCCATTGACTAATGACCTAGTGTTTATTTGAACGACTTCAGGTATTGATCTGATTTTACTGGATATAGTTTCAATATTATTGATAGTATACTGTGATTCATTTTCGTCGGAAAATTTAGGGTGATGAATTTGAATATGACCAGTTTCTTCATCTATCACGGTACGGATTCTACTTACCATCATTCCTTCATAAAGCGACAATACAGCTATTCCTGCAAACAACCCTAAAGCTATTGAAATCATAATGACCAAACTTCGGGCTTTGTGCCTCCAAATATTGCGCCATGCCATTGAGAAAATCATATTTTTGAATTATCTTTTCATTGATGTTGCAGGATTTATTTTCATAATATTAAAAATAGGGTATAGAGATAATAAAAATCCTATTGCCAAAACCGTAATACCTTGAAAAATAAAATTATCAGCACTTGTTGATGCTGGGAAAACTGCTTCGAAACCAAATCTTTCATAAATACCAGCAATTTCACCGCCGAGCTTTAAAGCATGCCTGTTAAAGTAATATACGATAGGAATGCTTATGATCAAGCCCATTATACAACCTCCAAGAACAGTTAATACAGACTCAATAGTCATTAATATACATAACTTACTTTTTTTCATTCCAATAGCTACGAGCATACCTAATTCATATTTTCGCTCAACCATCATCATGAGTAATGCACCAAAAATACCGAAGCTGACAAGAATGTACAGTATACCCTGAATGTATTTCATGCTGTTGCTATCTGTATCTATGTGTTGTTTAACATCAGGTAGTATACTTTCCCAACTCATAACTTCGTACTCATTGCCTAGTTTTTTCTGTATATCTTTTACAGAAGTATTAAGTAGTCCGGGATTATTTAAAGATATAATTATTGATGTGGCAAATTGCTCAGCACTGTATAATTCGGAAGCAGCAGGTAAACTCAGATAAATTATCTGATTGTTTAAATCGGGTGAACCGAATCTTATCAGGCCTTTTACTTTATACTTTCCTGCGGCTGTCGACCCATGGTATCCTTGGCCAATAAGATAGATAGTATCATTAATATTTACATTAATGCGATCAGCTAGTCCCTCGGAAAGCAATACATCTTTATCATCCATGTTAAGATATGATCCTGATATCAGTTTATTTTTAAGTGATGTTACTTTGTTTTCTTTATCAGGATCTATACCAACTACCATGCATCCTTTAGTATTCTTTTCTGAAGCTATAAGTCCAAATGACTCAAGTCTGGGAGCTGCATCTGATATATTAGAGATATCAAGTATTTTTTGATTTAAAGCAGCATCGTAAGTCAGACTATTATCCAAAACCTGTTCATCCCAGTATCCATTTTTATGAATTTGTACGTAGCCAGTATAAAAGCTAACGACATTTTTAATGAGGTTATCAAAAATGCCATCTTTGAGGCTGCTTGCAAAAACAGAAAGGATAACCGCAAAAAAAACTGCCGACATATTTATAGCCGTTCGTGTTTTATTTCTCCAAAGGTTTTTCCATGCAAGATTTATTAACCACATTACTGAAGGTTTTTCATTGTATTCAAATTAAAAAAGTCATCGTTTATTAATTTATCGAAGATAATGCTATTATATATCATTTCGGTTTTATTTCCTTTATCATTTACGGGTATCATTTCAAAACGTGAAGGAATAATTCTCCCACCAAGAAGTTTAGGTTCATATGCATTCATAATATTTATTAATACTCCATCTTCATCATAAAACCTCATATGTAATTCTAAGTAATCAGTTTTATCTATAAATACAATCAGTTTGCCCCAAACTACTGCAGCATCTTGTTTAGGTATCATTTCAATTTTATAGCATGGTCTCTCTCCAATCAACGTATCGCCAATAAGCTTGTGGGTGTAATCATTAACAACAGAAGACTCTCGTACCAGATCATCATTTGTAAAATCAGTACCCATCCAACTTTGATTCATCATAGAAGGGGGAAGTTTAATGACTTTTTCTAATGTTGGATACCAATTCCAAACTTCTTTTTTTCTTTTCAGGAATGCAACGCCTTTATCTTTTGCGGGTTTCGTAATCAGTAACATAGAATAATCAGTTCCTTTAGACCATACTTTTAATTGCATTGTTCTCTTCCAAGATGGTCGAATGGTATTTATTGTCATTACAATACTAGCTGTAGAACCTCTCATCTTTTCATCGGCTTTTCTTACAATTGATAGTGCATCCTGAGCAGAAGCCGGCATGTTACATATCAAAATAGCAACAATAAATCCCCAAACCGCAATGGCATTTTTGTTTCTCATTAATTGAATTGATAAGCTCATCAAGCACTTGGCTAGAATTTGTTTTGTTATTAATTCCACATTTTTGGATTTGTGTCTTTTATAGATATACATTTGACTAACTTGTTATTTTGTAGTGTTGAAGCCTACGCTGACTGTCAACGATTAGCAGCTACCCTAAGGGCGAGGCTTTTACCACAATGCATGATTTGGAAAACTAATGGTTAATTAACCACAAAAATGTCTTTGTAACGCAAAATCCCGCCTTTTGGGAAGTATCTATGTAAAAGCATATCTTAGTTCAAAACTTTAACATTAATTAAAAACAAGATTATGTCTTCACAAAATGCTATTGACACAAAGTTATTCATTAGAATAGACATATACAAGAAAAGTTGGTCTGCTTCAATTAAGACTGAATCATTTGATCACAAATTATTCTTTATACCTTGCTATCCTCAGGAATGGCTTCGATTCTTTATTGCAAATCTTCAATATACAATTCAATAGCTTCTTAAGTCATTGATATAGCTTCGCCCACATCTTCGCCATATGTAATACAACCAGGCAATGCAGGAACAGAAACAGTAATACCACCTTCGGTTTCTTTGTTTAAATGTATTTTGTATGTGTACATATTTATGAGTATAATTGTAAAATAATCAAGTAAATTTAGCTTAAAAATCAAGCCTAACCAAGCATATTTATCTAACTGAGCAATATAAAGGCCTTTAAAGTATAGTAACATTAGAAAAATCTAAAATGGAGCGACTGTAGAGACAAGCATTAATCCTAAAAATTCCCAAATAGAATCATTGTGACTTAACTCCTTGCTTGGAGTATTTATTACTAACGCTTCAGTGTTTTGTTGCTTTGATCTTTTAAAATCGTCTTGTTTAATTAAATTTGGTAAACAAGCTTTATTTTAAGTCCAGTAATTCGGAATACATTTGATTCGTGAAGAATTGCAAATACATGAATGATTGTTTGACAGTTGGATGGTATCCCTATCGAGATTTAATTTTATAGCATGCCTAATATACAGTCCTTTTGAATTTGAATACTAAACCTCACCTAATTAATTGATTATCAGACTTATTTACAATTCCCGAAACAGTTTACTTTAAACCCTTGGAAGTCATTGATTTGCAAGGATTTTTTGTTTATCTTAAATTTCAATATTTATATTTTCATCCCAAGTAAGTTATCCACCTTTTAGTTGATTGTAACATTTACCCAATTACCAATTACCGATAACCCATAAACCATTAACCGATAACCATTAACCGATAACCATTAACCGATAACCATTAACCATAAACCATTAACCGATAACCATTAACCATTAACCATTAACCGATAACCGATAACCGATAACCGATAACCGATAACCGATAACCGATTACAAATAACCCATTACCCAGACCTCTTTTTATTTGTATCTTTACTCCATGATAAAATATATCTTAACGTTCTTAACCTTGTTGGTGGGAACGAATTCATTTTCACAAAAGCCTCTTATGAAAACATTATATGATTTTAAAGCCAAAACTATTGATGGTAAGGATTTTGATTTTAACACCTTAAAAGGTCATAAAGTCTTGATTGTTAATACTGCTTCGCAATGTGGATATACCCCACAATATGCAGAATTGGAAGAATTGTATAAAGAGTACGGTGGTGAACATTTTTCGATCATAGGATTTCCAGCTAATAATTTTGGCGCTCAGGAGCCAGGAACAAATGAAGAAATAGCTACATTCTGTTCATTACATTTCGGTGTCACTTTTCCAATGATGTCTAAGATTTCTGTAAAGGGCGAAGGTATCGATCCTTTATATCAATGGCTGACTTCTAAATCTGAAAATGGGGTTGAGGATACTGAGGTGAAATGGAATTTTCAAAAATACCTTATTGATGAGCACGGTCATTGGGCTGGTATGGTTTCACATAAAGAGAGTCCTAAGTGTAAAAAGATAATGGATTGGCTTAAAGAAAAATAATTATTAATTGAGCATAAAATTATAGTATGAGTGATAATGCAGAAAAAACCACCGTCGTGATCCAACTTTTTGAAAATTTATTTGAAGCAAATCTTTGTAAAAACAAATTGGCAGAGCATGGAATTGATTCATTTATTCTAGATGAAAATGTGGTTGGCTTAAATCCTATGGGAACAGTTGAGTTAAAACTATTTGTTGAAGACTTAGAAAAAGCGAAAGAAATTCTAAATAGACAATAATTTTTTGCGTGTATATTTTTATTGAGAGAGTATTATTCTTTACTACTTTAAATTAGAACTTCAAGCAAACGTATTTTTTTATGTGCAATTTATACACCTGATTGCAATAATAAATAATTAATTGTAAAAACTAGTGTTGCAATATCTTAAGAAAAACAGTCTATTTTTTGATGAACATTCCTAATCGTTTGAGTTTCGTATATCGCATCTTAGCAACCCTCACCATAATTACCAAGGTATAATCTGAGCCAGTTTATATCAAAATATGGGTTGATAAACATCCATCAGTAGTACGGTAGATTTTTTGTCCGATCCATCTCGTGAAATATTTTTTATCATGCTTAAACAATCATTGCTAGTTTAGTTGTTATATAAGTTCTATAATTTATAAAATCAATAAAATGGAACAAAAACCACCAATTCCTCCCTTTACTTTGGAAACAGCCAAACAGAAAGTTCAAATGGCAGAAGATGCTTGGAATAGCAAGGATCCCGAGCGCGTCTGTTTAGCTTATACCATAGATACAGAATGGAGGAACAGAACAGAATTTATTAACGGTAGGGAAGCGGTTAAGGAATTTTTAAAAAGAAAATGGGAAAAGGAGTTAGGCTATAGACTTAAAAAAGAATTATGGGGCTTTCGAGAAAATCGTATGGCTGTCCGATTCGAATATGAATATCACAATGCAGAAGGACAATGGTTTAGAGCATATGGTAATGAAAACTGGGAGTTTGATGAAAATGGATTAATGGCTAGGCGATTCGCAAGCATCAATGATTTACCCATTTCTGAAGCTGAAAGAAAATTCAAATAATTCATGGCTAAAAATTTTGCCGAAATTGCTTTTAGCGATGCTGTAAAAGCGATCCAAGAAAAACATGGAAGTCGTAGAAGTTATGAGCGCGTAGAAAAAAATCAAGTTGTAAATGGGCTTTCTGAAAATGAAGTCATGTTTATTGCTGATCGTGATAGTTTTTATCTAGCAAGTATTGGCGTAAATGGTTTTCCCTATATTCAACATCGTGGCGGTCCAAAAGGCTTTTTGAAAGTCTTGGATTCTAAACGGATTGGCTTCATTGATTTTAGTGGCAACAAGCAGTATATCTCTGTTGGTAATTTTGAAACCAATCCAAACGTAGCACTTATTATGTTGGACTATCCAGCTAAAGCCAGGTTGAAGTTATTTGCCAAAGTTGAGATCATAGAATTGAAAAATAATCCTGAATTGTATTCAGTATTGGATTTGAATGATTATGATTTTAAACCAGAACGAATGATCCTGTTTAATATCGAGGCTTATGATTGGAATTGTCCTCAACACATTACGCCAAGATACACCATTGATGATATTGAAGTGGCATTTAAATCCCAGCGAGATATTATAACTGAGCTCGAAAAGGAGATAGCCGAATTACAAGCCAAGCTAAAAGCTTATGACCATTAAAATAGATCTTAATGGTCAGATCATTTATTTTCAGAGACCAAATGGCTATTTTATTATTTGGTTATTAAGTGAACTAAAGCGGTGGTTAGTAAATTTATAAGTGTTTAATAGTGCATTAATTTTTTTTTTACAATTTATCTGTTTATTCATTCACTGTTGACGACGCAACTCGATTGGTATGAATTTAGCACTTACTATATTGATTAACTAGAAGCTTTGTAAAAGCCACAGTCTTATTTTTTTCTGTAAAGATGAATCCATAAAATGGTATTAAAATCTTTATTTTGTAATGATAGAATGGTCACGCATTTTCGACATATATTTGTTGTTCTAAATGTAATATGAGGTGCATGTATAGAAAGCTGAATATTGAAAAAATTATTGAAGCGATTCATTTACTTTCACTAAGGATTAGCGACCGATTTCCTGAGGCTGGTTTATTGAAAGTTTGTAATGAATTGAGAGCTTTGGCAGTAATGAGTAAAAGGAATATGGAGCGTGTAGACAAACCATACCGATATTTTAGACTTGCCGTTTATTTGTTAATTTTAATTGCAACGGCATCTATTTTATATACACTTTCACATTTAAAGACAGACGATACGATAACTAGTTTTCAGAATTTTGTTACCGTAAGTGAGTCCTTGATTAATGAAATTGCAATGATAGGTGCTGCCTTTTATTTCTTATATAGATTGGAAGACATACTCAAACAGAAAATCATTCTGAATGCTTTAAATGAATTGAGGACAATTGCTCATATTATTGACATGCACCAATTGACTAAGGATCCTGCTTATATCTTAATTGAAAGAACAAAGCATTCACCAAATAGAGAATTGACTAAGAATGATTTGAGTAGATACCTGGATTATTGCTCAGAAATGCTTTCCTTAACATCCAAGGTTGCAGCAATTTATGGCAATAATAACAAAGATCAGGTTATCCTAACGACCATCCACGATATTGAGATTCTATGTTCAAGCCTTTCTGGAAAAATATGGCAAAAAATCGGACTTAATAATTTGCAAAAGTGAAAGAAATTTTTTATTCTTTGTCAAAAAATTGACAACCTAATTAAACTACCTAAGTAATAAATAATTTAATGCATCCAATAAAATTGAAATTGTTTAGAATAAGCATGTAATTACAACATTCTGCATATAAGCCTTCTAAAGGTGGATATTCATTACAATTAATGTTTTAAAAAAAAAAACTATTAATTTTAACACATTAACATCATTATTCATTTGGTTATAACAGCTTAAGAGTAATTAATCTAAATCCTAATCGATGATCTTTTTTTAGTAAAAGAGAGGTATTAAAAATTCAGATTTTCTCCCATTATCTATCGTAAAAATATACACTTAATTCTGTTTTGTTACTAGTCCAATCAACTGATTTCAGTGTTTTTTCAGTAGGAACACCTTGATTATCTTTAAAAGTTTGTTTCCAGGAAAGTTGTGCAACTTTTGATTGAGCTTCCGGTCCGGTTAATGATTTGCCTATTATTTTACCGGGCAAATATTCTTCAATTGGGAAATTTTGTAAGACTATAGCAGCTTGATAAGTCCAATCACCTTCAAAAGCTAAACCCGTATAAATCGCTGATAAATAGTTGATTTTTTTACCATCATCCGACATCGTCCCACGTATAGAGCATGTATATACAGCAGGGGATAGATTATACTGAAAGTCAATGGTAAAATCATTTTTATTCCAACTGATCGCAGGAGCAGTTGAAACATATTTGTTTGCCCAACTTATGGATGGTATATCTGAATCGTCTGACGCTTTTATTGTACTCGGTGGGTTAGTGTCCATTCCTTTTATGGTAATAGCAATTCGAGGCCATACGGTAACATTAACCTTGCTATATACTTTCGCCACCTCTTTTTGATTGTCTAAATTGATTACCGTTAATGTTACTTCATAATCACCACTTTCTACATACTTATGAGTTATGCTACTGTCAGTTGATTGATCATCTGTTTTGTCTCCAAAATCCCATTCAAATTGTGCATGTTTAGGTGCAGTACCATTATGTCTAGCCACTAGCGTTAATTCTGAATTAACTGCAATAGTAGTGTCGTTAGGTTCAATCCAAATATCTTGCAAGCTGATTTTAAACCAATTAAATCCTAACCATCGTTCATAGGATTCATTAGGGGGCAAAGCCTTTAAGTGGAGTCCAATGAGTGTGTCTTTGTTTTCCATTTTGATTGTTTGCGCTGGATTGATCCGCTCCAAACCAGCTCCAGGATAAAAACTCACCGCCTCCTTGGTCACTTTATAACTTGGATCAAATCCTTCCACTTCAAAATCAAATTCATCAAATGGAATATAATTTTGAATGGTTTTATCTGTGGTATTTAATTCTACTTTTTTAAAATCTGTATTTTTTGGAACAGCAAAGATTTTATATGGTGGGAAAATTCCTTCACCGATGGTGTTGTTTTGTACTTTTTGCCATAGAAAATTCATTTCATCATTGGACATTACAGTACTCAAAGGGACAAAAGCTATTTTATCATAGAGATTGAAATATCCCTGCTCCACCGCAGTTGCATTTGCCGCAGAAATATAGGGTTTAAATTTTTTGGTGATCAAGTCATATTCAATAGTTTTGGTCAGTCCTGAAAAGTTAGGATCATAAACACTTATGGTTGCATTACTGGCGTTAATGGTATAAGCAAAGCCAATCATCATGTGAGCGGTGTCAGTTTTTGTACTCGATAGATAGATTAGTTGTGGCTGATTTTCTATAAGTATCGCATAAATCAAATTCCAAAATCGATCTTCTTCAGGCGAGCTAATCATTTGTGTGATACTGGTATTCCCGTTATCCCAAAAAATGCTGTGGGTTCTATGTATGGCAGTAGCAAAGCGCAAACCCTTGGCATCATCCTCCCAAAAATCTGATGTGCGAAACCAAAGCTGATCATTTTCAAAATAGCTGTTCAAATTCAATAAAGCTTTAAAATTTTTAAAATGATATGCCGCTCCGATACTCATTCCTGCACAAATACCTTTGGGTTCTGGATAGGTTCCAAAATTCATAAAACTCCATCCATTAACGTTAGGATCAAAATCAGTGTGGAACCCTCCTCCCTTAATGAGTATATCCTTTTGAACTTCTGTTATTACAATTAATGAAAAATGTCTGACGGCCACTTCAATATACTGATCATCTGATTTTACTATGGAAATTCCTTCCACTGTACCCTTCACCTTATCATAATAGCAAACCATCCTATAATATCCCGGATTGGAGCTTACTGGAATTTTAAGGGTTATTAATTTATCAGCATAATCACCACCGTTCGAAATCTCAATGAGCGGACTGATTGGGTTGAAATATTGTCCCAAGCTATGTGAAGTAATGTTCGCATAAGAAACTGAGAATTCTTTTTCTGTTGTATAAGCATTATTGGGAACCAAAATACTCAAACCTTCTATTGGTGTGGTTGTACCGTTGATATCAAATTGCCCGCCGGAAACTGGAATTGTTTTTTTTCCAACAAACACAGATTGGTCTGTCTTAATTTTCCCTGAGTCAGGATCGGGAGTAACATTGTCCTTTGAACATGATGAAATCAAAAAAACAATTAAGCCCAAAATGATTAACATACAATAAAGAGTATTTTTTTTCATGGTACTATTTTTGTTTGAATAATACTTTATAGTATGATTTATTTCAATGATAAGTATCATTAATTCTAATGATACAATTCCATACTTGATTTATAATGTCTTGGAATGCCATAAATAATTTATTTTATGTTGGTTTGGTAGATAATAGATTGGTTCGTTAATGACTTTTAATTTGTGTAAGTTACCATGTACCTTTATTTAATGGAACTTTATTTAATTGAATTTTTGTCGGTGTTATTTAAACCAAACTAAGTCGATGGAGTCTATACATTGTCTACAACAATAATTTGCTCACTTTTTAAAAATTTATGTATGAAAATGAATGGAATAATTGGCTTGTTAATGGCTATGGTAATGTTAAGTTCATGCCGTAAAGATCTGGACCTTTTTAGTAATGGATTTACCACAGTTTCTGAAGATTTTACCACTCAACAAGATATACTTGAATCCAATGAAACAGAAATCTCTGAACAAATCGAAAACGGTTTATTAGCACTTTCTACCAGGAGTTTCCCGACCCGAACCTGGTCCAATCCAAAAGGAACTTACCCAAATATCCTTACTATAGATTATGGTCCTACGGGAGTGACTGGTCCTTATGGAAGAATTCGTCGTGGTAAGTTGATCGTTCAGATTTCTGCCCCGCTCAATATACCTGGGTCCGTAAGAACTGTAAGTCATGAACAATTTTATATTGATGATGTAAAGGTGGATGGTACCGTAACTCTCATCAATCAGGGATTAAATACTAAAGGTCAAAATACATTTCTTAGGAATGTATCTAATAGGATCCTAAGCTTTCCTTCAGGTAAAAGTATAAGTTGGAATGCAACACAATATATTACCCAATTGGAAGGATTGAATACGCCTTTAATCAAACTGGATGATGTATATTCCACCAGTGGAACTTCAGAAGGTGTAAATCGTGAAGGCAAACCTTTCAGTGTGAATACCATTGAACCTTTAATTACAAAATTCTCATGCGCCTATATTGTAGAAGGATTGATTTCTGTTACATTTGATTTGAAAACAGTGAGCATAGATTATGGCGATGGAATCTGTAATAACACAGCAACTCTAATCTTACCTGATGGTAGTACCAAAGAAATAAAAATTAGACGCTGGTGGTAAAATGTAATGAATAACTTTCAGTAAGCCAAGAGAAATATTTCTTGGCTTTTTTTATGCAATGTTTTTCATAAGGTTTCATTGTTATCATCATTGGGGATGATAATTTCAGGTATTTCCAATGTTGATTCTGCTGCAGGAAGCATTTCTACATTCCTTAATTCACGATTGATTGCTCGCGTCCGGGTACCTACTACATCATCTAATTGGCCCAACCCGGTTTGAATATTTTTTTGAGCTTTTTCTAACAATCCTCCAAAGTTTTCGAATTCTTTTTTGACGGTTCCCAATACTTTCCACACTTCACTACTTCGTTTTTGTAATGCAAGTGTTCGGAATCCCATTTGAAGGCTATTAAGTATAGCCATTAATGTTGTTGGACCTGCTACGGTTATTTTAAATTCAGATCTCAATTGGTCTATCAGAGAACTCCTTCGAATCACTTCTGCATAAATACTTTCAAAGGGGAGAAACATGATAGCGAAGTCTGTTGTATGTGGTGGATCCAAATATTTATCTCTAATGTCTTTGGCCATTTTTTTTATGACCATTTCTAAATTTTTAGTTGCCGTTTCTATATCATCCGGTATCGCATTTTCATAGGCTGCAATTAAATGTTCATAAGTGTCTTTTGGAAATTTAGCGTCAATGGGTAAATAGACAAAACTGCTTTCATCCTCACTTCGTCCAGGTAATTTGATGGCAAACTCAACAGGGTCGTTACTGCCTTTTTTAGTTCTTACATTAGCATCATATTGACTCGGTGCAAGAATCTGTTCTAATAACAAAGCCAACTGAACTTCTCCGACACCACCTCGTAGCTTGACGTTGCTCAACACTTTTTTTAAACCGCCAACATCTGTAGCAATCGTTTGCATTTCACCCAAACCTTTTTGCACTTCTATCAATTGCTTTCCGACGGTCTCGAAACTTTGACCCAATCGATCACTCAAGGTTTTTTCCAACTTCTCTTCGACAGTAACTCGAATGTTCTCCAGTTTTGTTTCAGTGCTTTTTACCAATTCATTTTGTTTGACATCCATCAGACCAAATTTTTCTCGTTGGAGATCATTGAATGACCTGATGTTTTGATCGAACGTTTCCTGAAATCCCTTGAAGGCAGAAAGCATTGTTTCTCTGATGAGTTGGTAATCTGCTTTAGCTTGTACATTAATTTTTTCCAACTGCTCAATATTTGAATTGGATAATAGATGCATATTTTTATTAAGTTCTTCCCGATTAGTTTTATTGTTTTCATCCATTTTTGCAATCAACGCACCCACTTTTTCATCCAGCGTTTTATTAATTTCTTTTAATGCAAATTGACTTTGTTCTGAAATATTTTTTAATGTATAATTTAATTCGATTCGGTTGTCTTTTGCTATGGAAGCATTTTCCTCGCGATTGATTCTAAAATCTTCTTTTAAGTTGTTTTCTATTTTTGTCAGATTCGATTGTAATTCGATGATTTTTGATTTGATAAAAGGAAGGTCATTACTGCTTTTGTTGAGAAAGATGATGAATAACACGATGACAACGGTAAGTAATATGCCTATGATATATATGATGTAGGTATCCATATTATTGATGATTTAATCCATATGAGTTTAAAATCTATTATTTAAAGTGCTGAAGATAAGGCATAAAGTTAATTTTTTATTTGAATTCAAAGTATGATGTAACACGTATTTGATTTTTTTATATAATCATAATATTGTTATGTATTCCATTCATCTTAAAACATTTCTTATGGTGTAATACATTCAAGTATAGTATTGGATGGGGAAAATAGGGATTAAGGCCATAATGAATCCCTCTTGTTCGTGTTCGTCAATTATTTTACTTGTTTCATGTATTATTTTAGCCATTTCGTCATCATATTATTATATGTTTTAATATGATTGGCATTGGTTCAAAGTTAAAAGGATACTTTTGTCTTTTAATATAATACATTGACTTCTCGTGTTATATAAAAAAATGGAATTAATATTTTATCAAAAATCGAATGTGTATGACCCAACTTATGATCAAAACAGTTTTCAAAAATGTTGCATTGTCTCTAATCTTTTTCTTATTTATTTTCAACTCAACTTTTGGACAAAAAATCAACTTAACTGGTAAAGTGGTTGATTCAAAAAATAAGCAAGGCTTAGAAGATGTTTATGTTCAAATTAAAGGGAGTAGTTTATCTACCGCTACCAACACACTTGGAGAATTTTCTTTTTCAATAGATGATAAATTTCCAATCATTCTATCGTTCAATTATATCGGCTACACACCCCAAGAAATTTCTATAAATTCTGGTGATTATATAACCGTGGCATTAGAAGAAAAGCGAAATGATTTAGAGGAAATATTAATCGTGAGTGGATATACGGTGCAGAAGAAAAGTGAATTTTCAGGAGCAGTGGCTAATATTGGTAGTAAACAACTTTTAACCCGCCCTGCTGTTAGTTTTGATCAACTCTTAGGAGGTTTAGCTCCAGGTGTGGATATCATTCAACCAACCAATATTCTAAACAACACACCGGTAATGAGAATCCGGGGTATCAATTCGATTACATCTGGATTATTTCCATTGGTAGTAGTCGATGGTGTGAGTTTATTCACCGGATATATAGGTGGAGCAATTGGCAATAATCCGCTATCCGATATCAACCCTAATGATATACAGTCTATTGATATATTGAAAGATGCGTCATCTGCAGCGATTTATGGATCCAGAGCAGCTAATGGAGTAATGGTGATCACCACTAAGAGAGGTAAAAGAGGTAGAGTAAAAGTTAATTATGATAATTTCTTAAGTGTTAGTACCCCTTACAATTTACCGGAATTATTAAATGCGGAAGACTATGTGATGATCAAGAATGAGGCAATGGTAAATTCAGGACGTGCGCCCGGTTATGTATTGATGAAGAATCCTGATGGTAGTACAGTAAATACCAACTGGTATGATGTGGCATATCGTCCTGGGATTTCCCACGGACACAATGTAAGTATTGCAGGTGCTAATAATTCGACGACCTACTTCTTTTCTCTAGGTTATAACAATCAGAATAATTTTATTAAGTACAATAGTTTTGAAAGGTATTCTACCCGGTTGAATATTGATAATCAATTGAACAAATACATAAAAATTGGAACCAATGTCAGTTATAGCAACGGATTAAATATAGGTCCATTAACAGGTGCAATTCCAAGCAATACCTTATCATCTTCAGCTTATAATTCGCAATATATTACAAATGAGCCCTTAGCAAGGATGACATATGTCTTACCGCCCAATGTGCCAGTTTACAATCCAGATGGTACATATTCTATCCAAAATGGAAACAGCGTGGGTTATGGCTTGAATAACCCCAGCACGATAGGAACTATCAATGCCTACAATCTTGCTTACGTTCAGAAGTATGATGTAAACTCTTCAGAAAATAACAGTCTAATTGGAAATGTATTTGGAGAAATAAACCTTTTGAAAAACTTGAAATTCAGGACAAGTTATGCACTCAATAATTTGTTGAGTGAAAACAAATCCTTTATGAATCCTATCCATGGTGGAGGTGCTTCCTCTAATGGCGTGGCAAGTAATATTTTTACAAAATACAATAGATTTGATTGGGTCAACACATTAAACTTTAACCAAAGTTTTGGTCCAAAAAATAATGTAGGTTTACTAGTAGGTTATGAACGAATTAAAACATCCATTGATTCATGGGGTGCACAAAGATCTAATATTTCTGATCCTTATTACACCAATTATCAGGGAGGTTTTGTAAATATTTCACCGATCGGAAATGTATATTCTGAAAATGCATTGCTTTCTTACTTTTCGAATTTAACTTATGATTTTTCAAAGAAATATTTTGTAAGTTTAAATTTTAGAAGGGATGGGTTATCTGCTCTGGCTGATGGAAATAAATTTGGAAATTTTGGTGGTGGATCTTTGGGATGGAATGTTTATAATGAATCTTTTTTTCAAAATAGCTCACTGCAAAATATTTTTGGAAATTTAAAACTAAGAGGAAGTTATGGTATCGTTGGAAATAGTGAAATAGGGGATTATCCCGCTATTGGAGC
Source organism: Saprospiraceae bacterium (assembly GCA_044228225.1). GTDB lineage: Bacteria > Bacteroidota > Bacteroidia > Chitinophagales > Saprospiraceae > Vicinibacter. The sequence continues at coordinate 279,321 of JBGAVH010000001.1, forward strand.
ATACACATCTGCTACATATGGAGGTGCGCCAACCTTGGTATATGCACAAGCAGCGAATCCGGATCTTAAATGGGAAACCAGTAAGAAATTGGATGTGGGAATTAATTTTTCAATATTAAAGGAAAAAATAAATATTGAATTTGATTATTATAAAAATTTAATCGACGGTTTAATTCTAAAAGCACCACAAGCTCTTTCCGCCGGTATTCCAGGTAATTATATTAATGCCAATGTTGGTAGCATGTTTAATGAAGGAATTGAATTGGGAATAAATGGTAATGTTATTCATAAAGGCCATTTTAAATGGGATGTGAACCTTAATTTTTCAACTTTAAAAAATAAAGTAACATCTTTAGTAAGTGATGTATATGTTCCAAGCATTTTTGGGGTGCAGAATATGACCCGTGTAGGTTATTCTGTGGGTTCTATTTTCGCAGTTCCTACACTTGGTGTTAATCCGGACAACGGACTAATGATGTTTGTAAACAGTGAAGGAAAAACAGTGCAATACAATCATATAGGTTCACCAAGATGGACTTATTTAGACGGTACTGCTGCCCCTGCTATTGATAATTACAAAGATGGTGTCATGCAAGGTCCATCCTTACCTAAATATTTTGGAGGTCTTAATAGTAATATGAGTTATAGAAATTTTGAATTAAATATCAATCTGACTTTTGTTGGTGGCAATCAACTTTACAACGGTACTCGAGCTACAAATTCAGATCAAAGATATTTTAATAATGGGACATTTATCAAAGAAAGGTGGACTACTCCGGGACAAAAAACCGAGATCCAAAAATTGCAATACGGTGATAATGTATCTGCCGGATTTTCATTTTCAGCGACATCTAAAGTTGAAAAAGGTGATTATTTGAAACTTAAAAACATAACTTTAGCATATAATGTACCGATCAAAAAAGAATATTTCAGAAATAAATTAGCATCAGCACGAGTCTATGTTCAAGCTATTAATTTATATACATTAACCAAGTATAGGGGATCAGATCCTGAAGTTTCTATCAATGGAAATTCAATACATTCAGGAAAAGATCAGAATGTTCCACCCAATGCACAGGTATTTTCAGTTGGGATGAACATTGGATTTTAATTTATTGATTCAGATTACTAATTATTAAAATGAAAAACATGAAAACAACAATATTTATCAAATTTACAATACTTGCTATCCTCACTTCTTTTTTGACATCATGCCAGGGTGATTTTTTAGACACAGTTCCTTCCACGAGTATAAGTGAAACAGAAGCATTTAGCACGCCAGGTAAAATTCAAGGGCAAGTCAATAATTTATACGCTCAATTGCAAAATCCAAATTTTTATGGTGGTCGATATATTGTTTTTAATGAACAACGTGGTGATGAATTTGGTCAGAATGATGGAAATGCTGCAACGGGTTCAGCTGTTTGGAATCAAAATGTTGCAACAACCAATGAATATATAAATAATGTTTGGTCTGCAGCCTATACAGCTATTAATGCATCAAATATTCTAATCAGTAAATTAGCATCAACAAAAGTAGTGTCAGACAGTGTAGCTAAATTATATACAGCTGAAGCTAAATATGTTCGGGCACTTTCTTATTTAAGTTTAGTTCAAACTTATGCAAAGCCATTTAATTTAGATAAAAATGCATTGGGAGTTCCATTAAGACTAACACCGATTACCTCAGCTGGAAATAATGATCTCAAAAGAAGTACCGTAGAAGAAGTGTATACTCAAATCATTAAGGATTTGAATGAGGCTGAGATTGATTTGCCAACGTCCTATAGCACTTCATATCTTAATACTTCAAGAGCGCATAAGGCTACTGCTATTGCATTGAAGACAAGAGTTTATCTCAACATGTCTCAATATCAGAATGTATTGAATGAAGGATCTAAAATAGTACCCGCGGTAGCACCTTTTCGCTATAGTGCCGGTGCCGTAACACATGCTTTGGAAGCTAATATTCTGAATGTATTTACAGGAAGCTATACCGGATCTGAAGCTATATTTTCAATTCCTTTTGCGAATTCCACTACTGAAACGCCTCCATCCCAGTTTTCACTTGCTTTTAATTATTTGTCCCAACCGATCATTTTTTTAGCTACGCTTGGTATAGTTGGGAATCCTGCTTTTTCAGATAATCAAGATGCCAGATCTACATTAATTACGTTTGATGCAGCAAAACATAAAGTATTGAAGAAATTTGCTATTTCTACAGCACCATTTAGAGACTATGTACCGGTCATTCGATATGCTGAGGTTTTATTAAATTGTTCAGAAGCAGCAGCCAAATTAAATGATATCAATTATTCAGTTGAATTATTAAAAGCAGTTAGAAATCGTTCCAACCCAAACTATGTTTTTCCAGCTGAGGAATTGCAAGGACCAGACAAAATAATTGAAACTATAATTACCGAACGCCGAATAGAATTATTAGGTGAAGGATTTAGGTTGATGGATTTGCAACGATTGACCAAAACACTTCCTGCAAAGACTGGAAGTATCGGGACAGCCCCTGAAGTGTTGGTTACAGCTAAAAATTATATTTGGCCTATTCCGAGTGGAGAATTATCTACCAATAAATTATGCGAACCAAATTAGACTGATTGATATTGGGTTTGATAATACTTATGAATAAGAGTGAAGTCCATTAATTTGCATGGATGTGCTTAAACTATTATCGAGCCAATATTAGCTTTTTCAAAATTCTATTGCTTTCTTGAACTTGTTGGATTTAACTTATGTTCTTTGCATAACAAAAATTTCCAACATGATTTTTTTCGCATTAGCTCTTATTGCATTAGCAGCATTTTTAGTATTAACTCAACGAGATAAGCATCCTAATCTCCAACAGATGGGACGTTATTTTCGAACGGCCAGTTTTATTTTAATTGCCTTAGGTTTTTTTACTTCTTGTTTTGTTCAGATTGAAGCTGGGTATATTGGTGTAAAATCGCTGTTTGGTAAAATTCAGGAAGATGTGCTTTACCCAGGCTTGCATGTCATTAACCCGCTGCTTACCATAACTCAAATGGATACCAAAACGCAAAATTATACCATGAGTGGGGTTCATGATGAAGGAACCAAGTCAGGAGATGATGCCATAAGAGCCCTGACCAAAGATGGTCTTGAAGTTGTTATTGATGTGACTGTATTGTATAGAATTATAGCCAATTCAGCTCCAAAGATCATCAATGAAACAGGTGTTGATTATCAGGATAAAGTAATTAGACCTACTGCGCGAACCAAGATTAGAGACTATACCGTTTATTATGATGCCGTAGAATTATATTCCAGTAAAAGAGATGCCTTTCAATTGCAGATTTTTAAAAGTATAGAAATCGATTTTGCTTCACGTGGTTTAGTATTAGAACAATTAATGGTTAGAAATATTAGTCTTCCAACACCGGTTAAAACTGCGATTGAAGATAAAATTCGCGCTGAGCAAGATGCACAAAAAATGCAATTTGTATTACAAAAAGAAAGACAAGAAGCGGAACGAAAAAGGGTAGAAGCCCAAGGTATAGCTGATTACCAAAAAATTATCAATACAGGTTTGACGGATAAACAATTGGAGTACGAAATGATCAAAGCTTACAAAGAATTAGCTACATCACAAAATGCTAAAGTCATCGTCATGAATGGTAAAAATGCGCCCTTATTAATTAATGGTAATTAATTTTAAATTTGATTTATGAGCACACATAAAGTATTGAAGGGTGGAGAATTCTTAATCAAAGACACACCCTATAAAAATAATTTTATTCCTGAAGATCTTAGTGAAGAGCAACTCATGATTCGCCAATCTGTTCGTGAGTTTGTGGAATCTGAAATTTGGGTCAAGGGACATATATTGGCATCTCAGGTTGAATTATTGGAAAAAGCAGCTTCTATGGGATTGTTAGGCGCTCACATTCCGGAGGAATATGGTGGTTCACCTATGGATACCCATTCCAATACTTTGATTTCAGAGGAATTAGGTCGTGGAGATGCATCATTTAATACTACACTGGCGGCTCATACCGGAATTGGGATGTTACCCATTTTATATTTTGGTTCTGAAGCATTGAAATTAAAATATTTGCCTGGACTCAGTAATGGAACTTTGAAAGCCTCCTATTGCCTTACAGAGCCGAGCTCGGGTAGTGACGCATTGAGTGCCAAAACCAAAGCTGAAAGATCGGCAGATGGGAACGAATTTATTTTAACAGGGCAAAAGATGTGGATTTCCAATGCTGGATTTGCAGATGTTTTTATCGTTTTTGCCCAGGTTGATGGTGATAAATTTACTGGATTTTTAGTTGAAAAAAATTCACCGGGCTTAACCTTAGGTGAAGAAGAGCATAAGCTTGGAATCAAGGGTTCTTCAACCCGACAAGTATTCTTAGATCAGGTTCATGTGCCAAAAGAACATGTATTAGGTGAAATTGGTAAAGGTCATTTGATAGCCTTCAATGTACTTAATATTGGCCGTTATAAATTGGGGACTATGGCGATGGGTGGTTGTAAAAAATGCATTGATGTTGCCGTCCGTTATGCAAATGAGAGAGTACAATTCGGACATCCCATTTCCGCTTATGGAGCCATGCAGTATAAGATAGCTGAGTCGGTCATCAGAACCTTTGTTTTAGAATCAACAGTGTATCGTGTTAGTGATTTAATGGATGATCAGAAATTGGATTCCATGGCAGCAGGTAAAAATTTTGCACAAGCCATGCTTGAATCTGCTGAAGAGTATGCCGTTGAATGTGCGATTATCAAAATCTACGGCTCAGAGGTATTGGATTACGTCGTTGATGAAATGCTTCAGATACATGGAGGATATGGATATAGCGAAGAATATTTGCCTGCGCGTACTTACAGAGATGCACGGATCAATAGAATTTATGAGGGCACGAATGAGATCAATCGAATGTTGATCATCAATATGATCTTACGTCGCACGATGAAAGGTGAATTAGATCTGGTGGGCCCAGCCTGGGAAGTTCAAAAGGAATTAACGGGATTACCAAATATGGAAATTCCTGAAGGTAAATACGGGCTCGAACGTAGAACAATTCATGATTTTAAGAAATTGTCATTAATGGTTGCCGGGGCCGCGGTTAAATATCAAATTGATGGTAAGCACGATCTCAAAGATCAACAAGAAATATTGATGAATGTCGCAGATATCTTGATGGATTTATATAATTCAGAATCGGTATTACTTCGAATTCAAAAATTAGCAGACACCAAATCTGAAGAAGAAATGACATTGTATGAAAACATCATGAAGGTGTTTATTTGGGACGCACAATCACGATTGGTTAAAAATGCTCAAGACGCTTTGGCCTCATTTGCCCTGGGTGATGAATTGCGAATCATGATGATGGGCATTAAACGGTTCGCCAGATATGAGGCCATTAATGTGAAAGAGAAAAGAAGACAAATTGCAAAAATGGTTATTGAAAAAAATCAATATTGTTTTTAGTCAGTAAATTCACTTTATCCTAATTTATCAATAATAAATGCACAAACCAATCCAATGACAGCACCATAATAATGGGCATCATGATCTATACCATCATTTGAATTTTTTGCCGCCCACCATGAGTATATTAGATATAAGACACCCATTAAAAGCGCAGGTAATGGAAGGATTCCATAAAGAGAAAGGGTAGAAAAGGGAAAATGGTAAATGTATACAAACAGAATTCCTGATATAGCCCCGGATGCGCCTATACTTGCATAAGAAGCATTGTTTTGTTGTTTGAGGTATGTCGGAAGACAAGATAAAATCAGTATGATTAAATACAGCGTTAGGTAGACCATCATGCCAGGTATTTGACCAAATTGCATGATCATCATTTTTTCGACAACAAAACCAAATTGGTATAACACAAATGCATTGAGTAATAAGTGCATCCAACTGCCATGTACAAATCCGCAGGTTATCCAACGGTAATAGGATTTATCTCTGTGTTCTAAATAGGGATAATGTCGACAAGCTTCTATGACACTATAGTTCGTAAACCCGGAATAGGAAATCAATAACATGGCAGCTAGTAAAGATACCGTTACTAATGGAAATAATTCATTCATGGTGATATGGTAAATGGTGTAAAATACTTTGAGCTCTGTACAATTGTTCTACAAATATAAGTCGAATGAGTTGGTGTGAAAAAGTAAAGTCTGAAAAGGATAAAAGCATTTGTGCTTGGTTCCGAAAAGCAGGTGTAAATCCATAAGCTCCACCAATAATAAAAATAATGCGATGAAGACTATTATTTTGCAATTGTTCTAAATGTTGGGCGAATTTAATGGATGTAAATTTTAATCCTCGTTCATCTAATAATATAATATAATCTTTTCGAAAATCTATTTTTTTAAGAAGTTGTGATTCTTCTTCCTGTTGGATGATGAGTTGATCTTTTTTTTCTTTCGCATTTGGAAATTCAAGAGTATTGAATTTGCATAAATGTCGAATGCGCTTAATATAATCAGCTATCCCAACATCAAGATATCCGAATTGTGTTTTTCCTGTCCACCAAAGTTGATATTCCATTTACTTAATATTCGTGAGTACGATATATTGATAAGGATTTAGAGTATAGGATTTATTTTTCTCAAAATTAGTTAAGGCTCTTGTAAAAAATTCTAGACGTTGTATGTAGTCATTTTTTAAAGTGAATGACTGAACTTGGTTGGTAAGATTGGCCATGACCACGATGGATGCCTCCCCATGCTTTCGTTCGAATGCAAGGACATGTGTTGCGTCAGAAATGATCACAGGCAGGTTGTCTTGTATAGACTGTATAGCTTGATTATCCACACGATGGATGAACAGCGACCGGAAAAAATCTCTGGAAAAAAATTTATTAAAAACAATGGCTTGATTGGAATAAGGATTAATTCTATCAAACATCGGTTCTTCCTGTCCATTCATTATCATTGGAATGCCTCCTGTTAATATACTCAATACGCTGCATAATTTATAAAAGCCATAGAAACGTTGGGTTTCCGTACCATCTTTATTATTCAACAACGCGTTTTGGTTGAATAGTATGGAAGCATTTTTGAATGTTGCTTTTTCATTGATTTCCATCAATGATTTAAAATCTTGTGAAGTGCAAGTGTTATCTACCATTTTAATGAATAAATGATAGAGATCATAATTGAAATAGCTATCAAAATATCCACGTTCCACAAATTCAGGAGTATTGGAACCACTCACTAAATAGAATTTTTTAGAATTTATTTTTGATCCCAACAGATTCAAAAAAGATTCTGGAAATTGATCAGCATTCATGAGTACAAAGCCATCCAATGGAAAGTCCTTCATCCAATGTTCTAATATATGTATCAGTTTTTTTTGTAAAGTTTTATGTTCTAAATTAAAGTGAATGTAATCTTGATTGAATGCAGTATCATTTTTTGCTTGAGATGATTTATAAAATTCAGGATATTCTTTTCTCCATGGATGATTTGGTGTGGTATAGGTCAGGTTAAATTCTAATAGTACTTTAATGTTAAAATGATGCGCTGAATCTATAAGTGTTTTGAAATCGTGATCTGTTCCAAGTGCCGGATCAATGGTCAGAAATTCTGAGCAGGCATAAGGATCTCCGGGATTATAGGCGTTATTAATATCTAGTGTGGTGAATATGGGTAAAATGGAAATGGCTGAAACGTATTGATTTCTTAGACGGGCCAGCTCTTGAGTAATTCCTTTTAAATTATGTTGTGGCGTAAATTGCTTGGGCATTATTTCATAAATGGCAGCAGTCTTCGTCCATTCAGGAGGTTCGGTTTTAATCAATTTGGTTTGGGTACACGATGATGATACCATTAGAAATAATACTGAAATATAATTGATCAAATGCATGCAGAATATAATTATTGATTTAAAATGCTTTGTCGTTCGGGAAACAATTGGTTGATTTCTTGTGTATAAATCTTCATATGTTCTTTCGAGCCCTGAGTTAAAAGATGCGATTTTATTTTATCCATAAACTGAAAGGCTGGAGCTCCGACATATTGATTTAAATGATTTTTTGTGAGTTTAACAAACAATTGAATCATTTTTTGAGGCTCGGAATTTAATAATCGGTGATCATATTTCATGATGGTTTCTATTTGATCCAATTTTGATAATTCTTCAAATAGAAAATGATCTTGGTTCATATTATTTAATAAATCCAACAGATAATGTTTAGTATGGTCGACCTGATGATTGCATTCATCTATATATTTTTGAATTTCTGTAGATTCGGGATTTGAACTTGTCATCCATATTTGACCAAAAGCTAAATGTTGAAATTGTAATGAATAAATTCTTGACCATTTATTCAGTTTGTCCGTCTCTTGTTCTATAATTAATAATTTAAGATAAGCATCTGCTGCAAAAAGTTTAACATCCATGGAAGGATGTTTGGCTACAAAATACTCAAAAAATTTAGCAGATTCTTTTACCTGTGAACGATCTTTAATATATTGAATTAAACTAAGCCAATGTGGTGAAGGAATGCGATCAAATAGTTGATATTGGTCTATGATTTTTATAAATGCATTCGTTGGAAATAGTTTAGCTAGAAACAAAATAGGAGTAATACCTTCCCTAAAAAAATGAGGTTCCGTATTTATTTTATCTTCTATTAATTGGATCGTCCGTGTTTTATAATTTTTTTCTTGAAAACAAAAAATAAGTAATTGGAATAAATTTTCTTCATCAAATAAGACATAATAGTTGTTTTTACTTAATGAAGTATGTACAAGTGTGTATATGGTTTCTCGCAGATCAGGTGCTTTAATACCTTTGATGAGTTGAAATAGGACCAGGTGTAATTTTTGAATAACTTGTTTAAGTTTATCCGTATTGATATCTTGATATTGTAAAAGCCATTTATAAGATTGAATCACTGCAGCCAACATGGATTGAACAGGTAAATACACTTCTCCATTGATAAATTGTTGTATACCGATATCATATAAAGTGTCGAGTAGTGCTAATTGTTGTTTATAATGTTTTACTTTTGAAAATGCTGAGAGGTCTTTTCCGGAAATGGTAAAATAATCCAATGCTTCGAGGTATGCATCATATATGTGTTCTTCGGATTCATGATGAAGAAAGGCTAATCTTGCCCAGGCATTTAAGCTTGGATGAATTTTGAGACTAATATTGATAAATCGGATTAATTCATCTTGTGGAACTATGGATAATTTCTGAATGATTTGTGCTCTACTCTCCAGTTTTATTACCGGATTGGAGGCTTTGTTTTTTTCTTGGACTATATTGATGTAATGCCAGTAAGCTAAAGTCCACGCGTGAATACAGGGATTGATTCTATTACCCTGACCACAGGCACAATTTATTTTCTTGACATTATTTTTACCATAACTCATCTCGCATTCGATAAGCATATCTTCTGCTTTAAGATGATAATTCCAGGTATCCTTGGAAGTCTGGATGGCTTTTTTGATTTGGCCTCCTTGTATCCAATGCTTTATTTTACCAAGCCGTTCCTCTGTTATACTAAATTCTATACTATCTAGTTGTATTTTCATTAATTCGGCTTAGTCTTACGTTTTTTATAAATAAAACCCTAAATTTAGGCATTAATTTGGATATAAAAATGAAACGGCAGATATTTATTATTCGTCATGCAAAATCTAGTTGGAATCACGCAGGATTAAAGGACTTTGACCGCCCGTTAAATGACAGAGGATTAAAAGATGCTCCGATCATGGCTAAAGTATTCAAAGGTTTGATTAAAGATCCAGTTAAATTGATTAGCAGTCCTGCAAATCGGGCTATAACAACTGCCGGAGTATTTGCTGCTGCACTTCAACAAAAACCTGAGGATATTCGCAAAGAAGAAATTTTGTATTATGGCGATGAGACAGATTATTTAGATTGCTTGACTTCGCTAGATAATAATGTTCTATCTGTTGCCATATTTGGACATAATCCAAAAGTCGAACATTTTGCTGCAAGGGTATCTAACCCATATCTTGGAGAAGTGCCTACCTGTGCAATAATGGCGTTTGAATACGATGGTCTGTTGTGGAATGAATTGAGTTGGAATAAATTGATATATTTGAACCATTATTTTCCAAAAGAATTGTAATGAAGAATTTTTACCTATTTTTTTTATTTTTCGTAATAGTGATTTCTTGTAATAAGGATCAAAAAAAAGTGCCAATACAAGAGGACATGATGGTTAATGTCTTGACTGATTTGTATTTTGTAGAAGCTTATTTTGAATCATTGTCCGGCAACCTAAAGGACTCCATGATTGCTGTAAAAAAACTTGAGGTCCTTGCAAAATATGGATTGACAGATTCCATTTTTAATGAAGCAGGAAAGTATTATTCCAGAAATGATAAATTAATGGAGCAAATTGAAAACAAAGTAGTAGAACAAGTAGATAAACTTATCAAAGCGGATTCGTTGAAACAAAAGAATTAATTATTTGGTAACATCAGGAATGATTGAAAGCATTGGCTTTGGAATAACTTTGCGGTGAAATATGGAAAAAGCAAATAAAATTCTAATAGTAGATGATGAAGAGGACACATTAGAATTCTTATCTTATAACCTAACGAAGCAAGGATTTGAAGTTAAAACAGCCTTAAACGGCCGTGATGCGTTCCAATTATTGAGTCATTTTATTCCTGACCTTATTGTTTTAGATTATATGATGCCTGAAATGGATGGAAGATCTTTTTTGCAAAAGGTCAAATCTTTTCAAGCGTTTAAACAAATTAAAATTGCAGTCTTAACAGCTAAGACTGACGATTTAACCCACACAGATTTGTTAGATCTTGGTGCTGATGATTTTATTACAAAACCCATCAAGCCTAATGTGCTCATTAGCAGAATAAATATGCTGCTTCGTAGGGAGTTAGCAAAAAATGAAATCGAGGATCAAAAAATCATACAACTGGATCAATTAACCATAGATCCCATCACTTTTACAATTAATTTTAATAAAATAGATGTAGATTTGCCTAGGAAGGAGTTCCAATTGCTTTATTTATTAGCCGGAAAACCAGGAAGAGTGTTTAATAGGGCTGAAATATTAAACAAGGTTTGGGGTGAAGATATTTTAGTAGGAGAACGAACTATAGATGTTCACATTCGGAAGATTCGGGAAAAATTAAAGGGAATTAATATAAAAACGATTAAGGGTATTGGGTACAAACTGGAATTCTAGTTCATACAAACGAGGCAATATTAATGCCTTAGTATCTGTTGCAGCATTATGTATCGTTTTGACGTTTTCTGTAATTTATATTATCTTATCCCTTACAGAAGTAGTTTTAAGTCATGTACTTTATGTATATCTATTTGGTGTAATTTTATTTGTTGTATGTTGGGTCATTCTAAAATATTTATTGGATCAATATTTATTATCAAGGATTAAAGTGATCTATAAGTTGATACGCGGAACAAAAACGGAAGAACCATTTGTCAAAGAAAAGCGTGGCTTTGGGATAGACATTATTCAGCAAGTAGAAGAGGACGTATCCGAATACTTAATACAAAAAGATAAAGAGATCGTGTTAAATACAGAGCTCGAGGAATATCGCAAAGAATATATTGGGAATGTTTCACATGAATTGAAGACCCCTATTTTTAATATTCAGGGATATCTTCAATCACTGTTAAATGGAGGCTTGGAAGATCCGGCAGTAAATCATAAATTTTTAGAAAAAGCAATTGCAAATGCAGATCGACTTCAGGCCATCATTGAAGATCTTGAGTCTATTTCCAGATTGGAAGCTAGAAGCAATATCCTGGAAATACAAGAATTCAATATTAAGGATTTGGTTCAAGAAGTTTTTGATGATTTAGAAGGATTAGCTGAAAAAAAACAAATCAAACTTTCATTTAAGTCTGGTGCAGATATGCCACATATAGTCAAAGGTGATATGGGTCAAATCAGATTAGTGCTGAATAATCTGATACAAAATTCAATCAAATATGGTGTTGAGGGCGGCCGCACCAAAGTCAGCTTTTATGAATTAGATAAAAATGTTTTAATAGAAGTATCAGATAATGGTATCGGAATTTCTGAAGACCATTTGAAACATGTCTTTGATCGTTTTTACAGAGTAGATAAAAGCAGATCCAGAATTCAGGGAGGAAGTGGTTTGGGCTTGTCCATTGTGAAACACATCATTGAAAGTCACGGACAATCCTTAAATGTCAGGAGTACCATCGATAAAGGCACAACATTTGGTTTTACTTTAGAACAGGTATAGTGAATTAGATCTTGGAATTTGTAGAATTTACTAATGCAGATTCATTAGTAATCGTATTTAATTCAGCCATAATTTTATCCTTGAAAGCTAAATAATCACTCAATATAGAACCCGGCAGAGGCAATCCAGCAGGGAAACTTAGCTTTCTGTGATCCACTTGTACGCCATTTTTCCAGAATCTGAAGCAAACATGAGGTCCGGTAGCTAATCCGGTTGAACCTACATAACCTATGATTTGACCTTGATTGACGTGTGTGCCCGGTCGAATTCCTGATGCAAATCGGGACATATGAAGGTATTGTGTTTCATAAGTTTTATCATGACGGATTTTAACAAAATTCCCGTTACCACCCGTATAAGAGGCAGCAGTCACAACACCTTCGCCAACAGACATAATAGGAGTCCCTGTCGGTGCCGCATAATCAGTTCCAAAATGAGGTCTGGAATATTTTAATACTGGATGAAATCTTTTTGTATTAAAAGGCGAGCTTATTCTGCTAAATCTTAAAGGTGCTTGAAGGAAAGATCGACGTAATGGACGACCGTTTAGATCATAATAGTCCTTTTTATTATTGACCTCGTATTTAAAAGCAAAATGCTCATGTCTATCTGTATTAAAATAAGCAGCTATTAAGTCACCTTCATTAGTCGGTTCTCCTTCTATCCAAACCCGGTTAAATATGAGTTTGAATGAATTACCCAATTGAATTTGATGGAAATCCATCGAAGTGGCTAGTGCATCTTCCATTTGGTCAATAATTCCAAGTGAAACGCCTTGTTCTTCTAAAGCATTCCACAAAGATGATTTGATGGTTCCGCCGACCAGTTCACGTCTGAATTCACGCTCTTTTTCGATTACAATGGGACAATTCACCAGACTCAAGTCACATAACAGAGATTTATACTGATTAATCTCATAAACAAAATAATCTGGTCTAACACAGACATTAGAGTGAATCATGGCATAAGAATTGCCTGCTTTAATTGATTTTACATCTAATATCCCATTTAGATTTTCAATGATCTGGTTAATTTTACTGGAAGCTACCCCGTAATCCGAAAGAATTTCAGGTAAGAGCTGACCTGTTTTGATTTTTGATTTGCTGATTTCAAAATGATTTAAATCAAAACCCATGAAATTTTCCTTTGAAGTCAGGCACTCAGAGCTTTCTGCCTGTTTTTTATTCTTGCTTAGGGTGAAAAAATCCTGTTCAAGGATGTATTTAAGCAATAATCCATTAAATATAAGAAGACATGATAGGGCGAAAACCTGTATTAGTTTGAACAATAATTGTTTTTTCGCCATGTAGATCTCGCTTGCTGGATAATAATGGGTAACTAAATCGATTGCGAAGGTACAATAAATATTTACAATACCAAATTTTATCGCCAATAATTTTGTAAATATCAGTAAAACAATATATTATAAGTATACATATTATATAATTTATAAATTTAAGATAATCAATATTTTAATAATTTTAATAGCTGTGCCAATGTTTTTTAATTTTAGTAACTTTGCTATCGGATATGATCATAAAAGGTGCATAAATCAGTCATGAACAAGAGCTTATTTAATTCTAATTCCACCATTTGGTCATTGGATTATCCAGCTGTCATGGGAATTGTTAACCTAAGTCCCAATTCATTTTACAACTCCAGCATTGTACAGTTAGACCAATTATTGGAAAGAGTCAATACTTACATTGAGGAAGGGGTAGATTTAATTGATTTAGGTGCCATGTCATCTAAACCGGGCTCTAATATTCCGGATATTCAAACAGAATTGTCTTTATTATTGCCGGCAATAAAACAAATCAGAGCAGCTTTCCCAAACTTAATCCTATCCATAGACACCATGCGCTCTGAAATAGCTGAACAAGCTATTTTACATGGTGCACATATGATCAACGATATTTCAGGCGGTCAATTTGATCCAAATATGTCAAAAGTCATAAGCACATATCAAGTTCCATACATTATGATGCATATGAGGGGAATACCAAAAACAATGAATCAACCAGAACATTTAAATTACACCAACTTGAGTTCTGAAATCATGCGCTTTTTTGTGAATCAGATTAAGAAATTTAAAGATCATGGTGTTTATCAAATTATTGTAGATCCGGGATTTGGGTTTAGTAAATCATTAGATCAAAACTTCGAATTATTGGCAAACCTTCACCTGTTGAGCATACTTGATTGTCCAATTTTGGTTGGCATATCTAGAAAATCTATGATATATAAACAGATAAATAATGACCCAGGAGATGCATTAAATGGGACTACCGCCGCACATATGCTTGCATTAATGGAGGGTGCGCAGATATTAAGGGTGCATGATGTTCAAGCAGCAAAACAAGCTGTGTCCATCTTTAAGCAATATGCTAAACATAAAGTGATAAATTTAAGTTAATAGCCACTGAATAACCAATCAAAAGAAGAAATATTTAGTTATCTAAAGTATGCTTGAAAAACAAGGAAAAAAGTATCAACAACAAATACTCAGAAGATTCAAAGGTCTTCTGCGAGGTATGGGGTTGATATTATTTATTTTAAGCTTAATCTTTATAGTCGGTTTTTTTTTGTTGAGCTCCTCAAGAATTCAGGATTGGTCAAAAAATCAACTATTGGTCTATCTCAGTACAAAAATTCAAAATAAATTTGAATTGGGTCAGGTTGAAATTGACTTATTTCATGGTGGTGTTATTTCGAATTTAATTATTTATGATCATCATCATGATACGTTATTATATGCTGCCAAGGTTAATGTAAATTTTAAAAAGGATCTTAGCTCATTATTTAAAAATGAATTGTCTATCAGCGATGTCATTTTAGATCAAGGCGTATTTAAAATAATATCTTATCAAGGTGAAGAATATAATAGTTTAAACTGGTTTATCAAACACATCTCTAAAACTAAATCATCAAGTGGATCTAATCCATTTAAATTTAGTTTGCAATCGGTCCTGTTGAAATCATTCCACCACTACAGGGATAGACAAGGATCCGGAATTAAGGAACATTATTATGTTTCAACAGGCCAGATTGAGGTTAATAAATTAGACTTCATTGCAAATTATTTGGAATTGAACAATGTTAAAACGAGCCATGCAGTTGTGGAGATTAAACATTATGCAGTTCAATCATTAGCACCAAAAAAGATTATTTCAATAGCTCAAGATACCTCTTACTATTGTTCTAATCCATTTATCGTATATTGTCATCATGCAGAAGTTGAGGAAAGTTCCTTTTATTTGAATAAAAGCCTTACCAATGAAGATTTGGATACTTCAATACCCTATGTTGATTTTAATCACTTTTTTGTTAATCATATAAACACAAAATTGGAATCTTTTTTGTTTAATGATCTAAATTTTGAAGGACAATTAAAAACCTTTAATGCTAAGATTAATAACCAGTTTAATATTCAATCCTTTAGTGTTGGTCAATTCAATGTTAATGATAAAAAAGCAAGTATTGAACAATTTGAATTAAAGACAGATCATTCTTGGATTCGGGATAGCTTATATTTAAGTTATTCCAAATATACAGATTTCAAATCATTCAATGATAAAATTTATATTGATCATTATGCACATGATGCGCGTATTGCTATTTTGGATATTCAGTATTTTTCCAAAGCTTTGTCTAGTAATAAATTTTTTATTACCAACAGGGACGAATCTTTAAATTATTCAGGTCGGGTTTTAGGTAAAATAAATGGTCTTAAGTTTATTGATTTTGCAGCTAACATTGGATCAGAATTTGAATTTAAAGGTGATATTAGTTCCAGAAATTTGACTAAGAAGGGAAATGAATTATTAAATATTAGAATTAATAAATTAAAAACCTCCTTGCCTTTTTTGTCTACCATTATCCCTGGATTAAAAATGCCCGATTTGTATAATAAGATTGGTAAGTTCCAATTTGTAGGTGCATTTGATGGTTATTTTGAAGATTTTGTTTCATATGGTTTATTTGAAACGGAGCTTGGAAATGTACGATCTGACTTAAGGCTTAATCTAAGGCCTGGAAAAGAAAAAGCAACTTTTAGTGGGTCCATAAGTTTAGAACATTTTGAGCTGGGTTCTTTATTAAATATTAAGGACTTGAAGGAAGTTAGTTTAAAAGCGCAAATTAGAAATGGTACAGGATTAACTTTAGATAAATTGAGTGCAGACTTGGAAGCGAATTTTCAATCCATTAGTTTTAGACATTATATTTATCGGAATGCTAGCTTTAATGGAAAGGTAAATCAAAATTTGTTAGATGGTGAAGTCAAAATAAAGGATACCAATCTGGATTTAGTGTTTAATGGTAAATTGAGTAATTTAAAAGATAATCCAAGTTTTGTTTTTGATATGAAAATCAACAAAGCGGATCTTAAGGCATTAAATTTGACACAAGAGTCTTATATTATTTCAACAGATATTTCTTCTGACTTTAAGAGTTTGGAATTAGATAAAGTCAGAGGGGAAATCAAATTAGAAAAAGCCATGATCTATGATTATGCTAAAAACCGTATTTTGAATTTAGGTTCACTTAGTATAAATCAAAACAGAAAAGATTCGAAATCTCATTTAGTAATTGATTCAGATCCTATTCATGTGGATTTATTAGGAGATTATAAATTAAAGAGTTTATTCAATGTAATCATGACACATTTTGATCACAATTATCATGATGTGTTATCGACAATTAAAATCCCTTTCGAGGAAGATCATTCTATTGCTGATTTTAATCTCAGTATTCAGGGAAAGTCCATCAATAGAATTTTTATGTTTTTTGACATTCCCATAAAATTAAATACCGTTAACCTTGAATTGACTCACGATGGAATTAATAATGTACAAAACATTAAAGGGGATTTACCTGAATTAATTGTAAATGATATTAAGTTTGTTAATGGTAACATTAATCTTGTCTCAAAGAATAGTGTTTTGAATAGTCAATTTAATTTTGAATCTATTTACTTTAAACAAAATAAATTATTTACTGCGATAAGCATATCACCAAGAATTGAGAATAATAAATTATCCACGACATTATTTGCCATGGACTCTACAGGAATCAAGCCTTCATATGATCTTGGATTTATCATTGATTTTTTTAGTGACCACAAATTGGTATATATGGATCGAAATGCGCTTTTGATTCAGGGTTTGCAATGGTTTGTGAATCCGGAAGCAAAACTAGATCTTTTCGAAAAAGGTTTTAAAATTACAAATTTCGAAGTAAGTGATACGATCAGGTCTATCCGAGTAGAAGATATCAATCAATCAGGTATTAAATTGATAGCTGAAAACTTTAATCTTTCATTTCTTAATACGTTCATATACAATAAAAGTGTACGAATGGAAGGCTTCTTTAATTCAGAAATTATTGTTCCCAGTTTAAAAACTTTGAAAGATATTACCGGGCAAATTTCAATTTCTAATTATCGGATTAATACAAATAATTATGGCAGGATTAATTTAGCATTTGAATTAAAGGACCCTTATAAGCCACTTGAAATTACGATTGAAAACAATTATAAAGAGTGCTATTTGACCGGTCAGGGCACATTGAATCTGCCTTTAGTTTCGAATTACACCTTGCCTAAATTTGACTTCCATTTTGATTTTAAAACTTCAGGTTTTCCGATTTCATTTTTAGAAAATTTCATGACCAGTATAAGTAAAACCAAAGGGACTTTGCAAGGAAATATGTCCCTTGACTTTAAGGATAAAATTTTGACTAGTAATGGCGTATTGGAAGCTCAAAAAGGATCTACTAAAATTAATTATTTAAATACGGAATACACTTTTGATAAGGAAGAAGTAATTTTTAAAGGAGACGAATTTGTATTTAGAAATACAACAATCTATGATGAATTAAAAAATCCAATTGCTGTAAATGGTGCCATACGCCATGAGAATTTTAAGCGATTTTTTATGGATGTTAATATTGCCGCTAATCAGGCATTAGTATTGAACACCAGAAAAGGAGACAATATTTATTTTTATGGATATGGGATATTGGATTTTGTAAGCACCTTCAAAGGACCTACTTGGAGTATGGATATGAATATCATTGGCAAATCAAAGAAAGGAAGTAAGCTGGTCATTCCCATGCGCTATGATCAGGATGCCGGAGATACTAAATTCGTTCGATTTAAACACAAAAATGCAAACGAATTCATTGCTACTAAAGTTAATCAATCCATTAAAGGCTTAAGCGTGAAAATGAATATCGAGATTACGGAAGATGCAGAAATCTCTATAGTTTTTGATGAATTAACAGGTGATATTTTGCGGAGTAATGGGCGGGGCAATTTACAAATAGCTGCTCTCAGAGACAATACGTTTACGATAAAGGGTAATTATGAAGTCGTTCAGGGTCAATACCTGTTTACTTTATTTAATTTTGTAAACAAACCATTTAAACTGAAACGTGGGGGAACCATTCTTTGGTCAGGGGATCCTTTAGATGCTGATATTAATTTAGAAGCGAGTTATGAAGGTCTGAATGTTAGTCCATTAATACTGCTTCAGGAGTATTTAACTACAGATGCCCAAAGAGAAGAAGCCAGAAGAAGGACGAAAGTAGATTTAACAATGATTTTAACGGGTTCGTTGTTAAAACCTGACATTAATTTTCGTTTAGGATTTCCGGAATTAACTGGAACATTAAAAAATTTAAGCGAAAATAAAGTGCGTGAACTAGAGCAAAATCCCGATGAACTTAACCAGCAGGTGGCCGCACTCGTGGCGCTAAGAACTTTTATAGGTGCCAAGGATGTGGGAGTTGGGTCTATTGGTAAAACAACCATTAACACAATGAGTGAGTTTTTGTCCAATCAACTTTCTGTGTTTGTTTCGAGTCTACTGTCAGAAGCTTTTGAAGGTGTTGATTTTATTAGTGGTATTGATGTTAATGTACTTTATGATCAAGCTGATGCCACAAGCTTAACTCAATCCACAGGTAATGATGTTGCGGTTAATTTTCAAAGTAGATTATGGGATGATAAATTAGCCGTGACCTTAGGCGGTAATTATAATTCAGCACCAACTACATTAAAATCAAATTATTTTAATCCAGAAACGGTAATCGAATGGAATACTCCTATTCCGGGCTTGAAATTAAGAGTTTATTATAAGGGTGTTGATTCCATTGAAGGAGTTAAACATAAAGTTGGTTCAGGTATTACCTATAGGAAGGAGTTTGATTCTTTGGGTGATTTTAAAAACGGAATTAAAAATCAACGTGACAACAGAAAAAATAAAAAATTATAAACAAGAAGTAGGGCTTTGTAAGATTTTGCCATCTACGATTTTGGATGATTTAGATTATAACGAAGTCATTCAATTAGCTGCTCAATATGCTGTCTCGGTTGATGGGCAAAATAATATCTTAAATACTGAGATAAGTACGCAATTTGATGAAATCAATTATTGGTTGAATCGTGCTGATCAATTGAGATTGTTATTGAAGCAATCACCAATACAATTGTTGGCGTTTGAATCGATTATTGCTGATGTTAAATTGCTCGGAATAGAGAATTATATTCTTGACATAGAAGCTATGTTGCGAATTAAAAGTTTATTGCAAAATATTAGAAATATTCGTGAGATATTAAAGACCCCATTACAAGATGGATATCATATATTACAAGATGAGTTGCTTAAATTTCACGATCTGAATTTTATTTTGGATAGATTGTATAAAATTATTGACCGTGAAGGAAAAATTCATGATCATGCTTCACCAGCATTGCTGACCATTAGGCAACAACTAAAAAGTAAGCAAAATGAAATTTATAAAACGTTCAAAAAACATGTAACCCAATATAGGCAATTGGGATATTTGGCAGAAGGGGAGGAAAGTGTTAGAAACGGGCGGCTTGTATTGCGTGTGTTATCAGAATATAGACGACAGATTAAAGGTATTATACATGATGAATCTGAATCCGGTAAAACTGTTTTTTTGGAACCCCAGGAGTTGGTTGAATTAAATAATGACATCTTTGATTTAGAGTCAGAAGAACGTAAAGAAATTCAAAAAATTCTTTCCGACCTTTGTAAATTAATGCATCCCTATGCAGAAGATTTGGGTATGGATTATGTTAATTTAGTGAATTGGGATAGCTGGTTGGCTAAAGTGAAATTTTCAATGTCCATTGATGGATTAAAACCAGAAATATCACAAGAATATCAGATGTCCATAAAAGATGGAAAACATCCATTGTTGTTTTTGAAATTGAAAGAATTAAATAAAAAGTTAGTACCCTTTTCATTGTATCTCAATGAAAAAAATAGAATACTCATACTTTCCGGACCTAATGCAGGTGGAAAGTCTGTAATTTTGAAGTCTCTTGGATTGTTGCAGTTAATGGTTCAATCCGGATTTTTAGTTCCGGTCGCGAAAGGTTCAGTTTTTAATTTATTTAAAGTAATATGTGCTGATATAGGCGATCATCAATCCATGGATGATGCTTTAAGTACCTATAGCGCTAAGCTTGCCAATATGAGAGATTTTGAAGCGCATGCTTCAAGGGATTCACTTGTTTTAATTGATGAATTCGGTAGTGGAACGGAACCACATATGGGTGGTGCCATCGCAGAATCTTTATTATTTGCACTCAATAAGAAACATGTTTTTGGAGTTATTAATACGCATTATACCAACTTAAAAACCTTTGCACACAAACATAGTGGTTTGGTCAATGGGGCAATGATTTTCGATGAAAAAAATCTAAGTCCAACCTACCAACTGCAGGTAGGTAGGCCTGGAAGTTCTTATGCTTTTGAAATTGCTGAAAAAAATAATTTACCTGCTCATATTATAGCCTATGCTAAACAAAGAGTGGGAAATCAAACCGTAAGCTTTGAACAATTGTTGGCCAAATTAGATCAGGAATCCAGTGTGTTACAAAAAGAAATTGCAGAATACAATACTAAAAAAATAGGTCTTGATAAATTGATCAAATCCTATCAGGATATGCAACGACAACTGGATGTAAAAAAACTTAAATTACGTCTGGAGGAAAAACAATCTTCAATTCAGCACGCTGCTTTGAAGTTGAAGGAACTGGATCGATATTCTAAAGAACTTCGCAAGGAACAAGACGAAATAAAATTGCGTGATAAAGTAGAGAAAGAAAAGGCGGAGTACAAAAAGAATACTGAAGAGTTTTATCAATTGAATCAAGAAATTCAATTTCACGAACAGAGTAAAAAAGACACGCCTATAGTGATTGGTGATGCAGTTAAGTTAATTCTAAATGGAATGATTGGAAAAGTTGTTGATATTGAAAAAGACAAAATAACAGTAATAACTGAACATATGACTTTTAAGTTGAAACTTAAAGAAATTATTAAACTCAAATCAGTCATTGATATTCAAAAAGCGCAGGCTATAACAACCAATACAATTCGTACTAATGAGCCTTTTAATGCAACGTTGGATATGCGCGGTATGAAAATTCAAGAAGCGCAATTGTCATTGGAATCCTTTATTGATAAGGCCTTGTTGGCTAATGTAAATGCAGTAAACATCCTTCATGGAAAGGGGAGTGGAATACTTAAAGAAACAGTGGCAAGGACCTTGCGCGGTCAAAATTATGTGAAAAAATTATTTCACCCTTCCAGTGATCAGGGTGGAGATGGAATTACGATTGTGGAACTTCGCTAATTGGAAATCGGGCTAATGGTCCAAAGTCATCAGGTGCGAATTTCTTATCTAAAAATTTGTAGTAACCTGCAAGCGCTATCATAGCCGCATTATCTGTACAATATTGTAGCGATGGAACAAAGGTATTCCAATGATATTTTAGAGCTAGTTCTTTTAATTTATTTCTAAGACCGGAATTAGCAGATACACCACCGGCAACACCAATGTTTTTAGTGTTGTAATGATTTGCTGCTGCGATCAATTTAAAAGCTAAAATTTCAATGATCGTATGCTGTATGGATGCACATATATCGTTAAGATTATTTTCAATAAATGATGGATCTTCTTTCAATTGTTTTTGTAAAAAATAAAGAACTGAAGTTTTTAGGCCTGAAAAACTATAATTGAAATCTTTCATTTTTGAAATCGGGAAGGTAAAAACCGGATTGCCGGATTGAGCAAGGCGATCTATAACCGGACCTGAAGGGTAGGATAAACCCAATAATTTACCCGTTTTATCAAAAGCTTCTCCAGCTGCATCATCCAAGGATTGACCAATTAATTCCATCTGGTTATAACCTGAGACATAAACCAATTGTGTATGACCACCGGAAACAGTAAGACAGAGAAAAGGAAAAGTAGGTTTGGGCTCCTCAATTAATAATGAAAGTACGTGTGCTTCAAGATGATTGACTTCAATCAGAGGTATATTCAGACTTAAAGCCAAACCCTTAGCATAACTTATACCTACAATAAGAGAACCAATGAGACCTGGGCCTTTTGTTACAGCAATACCTTTGATATCATGTAGCTGGCATCCTGATTTTTCCAAAGTTTCTTTAGTCAATGGGATGATGGCTTCCATATGCATTCTGGAGGCCCATTCCGGCACTACCCCGCCATATTTGGCATGGATAGATTGACTAAAAGTCACATTTGAAAGGATCATTCCATCTTTGATTACAGACATTGAAGTGTCATCACACGAAGATTCGATCCCTAGTAAAATATCTGCCATGATTTTGAAAAAAAGACTTAAACTTGCACAAAAATAGCTTTATTAGAAGTATTATTAGATATAAATGATAATCATTTCATGTTAGGACTTATAAATCAAAGGGAAGTACATTTATTAAATCAGGATGGCCATGTGAAGATTGAACCCTTAGATTCAGTTCAAAATATGGATTCGATAAAGTCATCAAAGTACCTTTCCATCTCAAGGAAGTTTGTTTTATTTCCTAAAAACCATACAGACGATCGTATAGAACAATATTTTCCGGTTTACCCCAATGAGCAGGTTATTCATGACTTTAAAGATCAATCTAACTATCAAGTTTCCTATGTTATAAATAAAGCATTTGTTAATTTTTTTAAACAAGGCCACCACGCTGCATCATTTATTAATGAATTGACCTCACATGTCATTTGTAATGATCAAACATGTACGTTTATTTTATTATTGCATAATCATGCCATAGTAATGACAAAACGTCTGAATGATTATTTGTTTTTCAATATTTTTGAATTTGATCAAGCCGAAGAACTACTCTATTATATAACTCAATTATATTTACATTTAAATATAGATAGAGAGGTGGGACGTATCGTGTTCATGGGTGAAATTGATACAGAATCAAAAATATACGATTTATTTTCAGTTTACTTTAGACATTTGGAAATTGATAAAAGTCTAATTTTTAAATCCTTAATTGAGTCTTAAGTTCTAATTCAATGAGAATATCTGGTGGAACATTACGAGGAAGAACTTTTTATCCTCCTGCAAACAATTGGCCCACAAGGCCTACAACAGATATGTCTCGTACCGCTTTATTCAATATTTTACAAAATAAATTGGATTTTGAATCCGTGCGTATGCTGGATTTATTTGGTGGAACTGGTGCTCATTCCTATGAGTTTATTTCTAGAGGTTGCACCGATGTTACCTATGTAGATAAATTTAAACCTGCAACATTATTTGTACATCAAAAAGCTATTGAATTTGGAATATCAACTTCACTCAAAATTGTTCATTCAGATTATTTGATGTTTGTCAAAACTTGTCACCTGAAGTTTGATTATATTTTTGCTGGTCCGCCGTATGGTTTAGTTCAGTTAGACGGGATCCCGGATGTAGTGTTTGAATCAAATATATTGGAAGAGGATGGCTTATTCGTTTTAGAACATGATCCCAGCCACGATTTTAAAAATCATATTTACTTAATAGATGTACGTAATTACGGTCAGACTCATTTTTCTTTTTTTAAAAAGTAACAAACCTAAATTATGTGATTCGGTTAAAGAATAACCCATATCGAGACTTTTATTTTTTAGTCATATTGAAATGTAAGAAACATTTTTTAAACACACAACAATGAAAATTAAATTTGAAGAACCTGAAGCATTAAGTGATGTAGCTCAATTTCACCAATTATTTGATATGCCGATATTGGATAAACCTGGTATTCCGGATATGGAACGATGTAAATTGAGAATTGCCTTACTTTCAGAAGAATTAGATGAGTTGAAGGAAGCAATAGAAAATAATGATATTGTAGAAGCAGCGGATGCTTTTTGTGATTTACAATATGTGTTATCCGGTGCCATTCTTGAATTTGGTTTAGCTCATAAATTTAAACAATTATTTGATGAAGTGCAGCGATCAAATATGAGTAAAGCATGCGCAACGATGCAGATTGCCGAAGCTACCCAGAAGAAATATTTTGACGAGAAGCAAATGAATTCTGAAATCAAAATGAAAGAAGATCAATTTCTGGTGTACCGAAAGGAAGACGGCAAAGTGCTAAAATCCGTAACGTATAGTCCTGCTGATTTGGAAAGTTTACTATAGTTTTATGTTTTGAAATAAGGATGATTTACTTTTTCTTTTCTGAATTTAACTGTTTAGCTAAGAAATATCCCATACTAAAAGAGGCCTGTAATAAGTATCCTCCGGTTGGTGCATCCCAATCCAACATTTCTCCTATAACATAATGGTGACTTAATTTTTTCAATTCAAAATATGAATTGACTTCATTCAATGCAACACCACCCACTGTAGAAATGGCTTCATCTATTGGTGCTAAAGCATATATAGTCAGAGGTAAATGTTTTATGTTATGAGCGAGTAGGGTTGGATTAATAAATTCTTCTTTAGATAAAGTATTTTTTAATAGCGCAATACTTTCAGTACTACATTTTATTTTTGTGATCAATATTTTTTGGATGGATTGATTAGCTCTATGTTTTAGAGACCATTCAATCTGTTCAACTGTCAATTGGGGTTTCAGGTCAATATATATTTTAGCTTCACCGTTGGTATTTAATTGATTTCGAATTTCATGACTTAAGGCATAAATAGCACCGCCTTCTAATCCAAACTTAGTAATCATCAATTCCCCCTTAATGGATTTTTGTTCACATAGTATTGCAATATTTTTGAGTGATTGACCTTCAGCTGTTTTTAAAAAATCAGTAGGCCAATGAATTCCAAAGGCGCAATTCGAAGCTTGAAATGGAATTATTTTAATGTTTTTTTCTTCAAATCGTTTTGACCACAACCCATTGGAGCCTGTTTTCTTCCAACTTGCGCCACCTAAGCTAAAGATAATGATATCAAATGTAAGATTTACTTTTTGCTCTTTAGTTTGAAAAACTAATTGCAGGTCTTCATTCCAACCCATCCATGTGTGATTACATTGTATGGATATATTTTTTGATTTGATATGCTCTATGATGGTCATGAGTACCTGTATAGGTTTTATTCCCCTTTGAGGAAAAATCCTTGCACTGCTACCAATAAATGTTTCTATGTCAAGATCTTTGAGCCATTGTACTAATGAAGAATTTGGAAAAGCAGAGATGCATTGATCCAAAAATCCGCCAGGATGATATTTTGTAAGAAAGGATGTTAGCGTTTCTGAATGGGTCAAATTGAGTCCACCATCTCCGGCTACTAAAAATTTTCTTCCTAATGTATTATTTTGCTCATAAATCGTAATATCAAACTGAGATTCATCCAGGCATGATGCCAACATTAATCCTGCTGCACCTCCTCCAATAATGGCAATTGATTTTTTCATGAATCAATTCCTGTGCTTATGATTGTTGTATACAAGATGCTCGAAGCAATGTCATATAATTCAAGCCTTTTTCCTGGGCGTATTGTATGTTTCTTTGAGGTATGGATTCCAGATCATCATAATGAAGTCGTATTTTTTCAATACTTTCTTCACGTAAGAAATGCAACATAGGATATATCGATCTATTGGTGTAATTCGCAGGATCTTCGTCATGAGAGCCTTCAAAGCAATATTGTGGATGAAAGCTTGCAATTTGTATAATGCCTTCATATCCTTCTTCTTCTAAAATGATTTCAGATTCTTCTACTAAATCTAAAAAGTCTTCAAATGATTCATAAGAATCCGGAAATAATGTAAAACTCGTTTCGATATCTTCATGTTCACTCAGATATTTAAGTTCCGATAAAATAAGTTCATCTATTGAAACATTATTATTCGCAAATACTACATTGTATCGTATATTATTTTTTATACTCAATGCCTTGGCAGCAAAAGGACAAAAATTGCAACCAATAACCACTTGTTTAATCCAGTTTATAGTTTGATTAATGATCGTTTGTTCTTGATTTATCATGAGGATTTCTTTTTCTTTTGACCTCGTGTTATGGGTTTACCATATTTTTTCATCATTTTTTCGTTCCTTCTGATTTTGTGATTTGTTTTTTTGTTTTTATCAGATTTTTCATGGAATGCGGATGAAGTTAAATCTATTTTGGGTCTTTTAATTTGTATTTCTCGTGTGCCAGTATTAGGCAGTTCATCATCTGTTAGAATATCTGAAATCTTGATATCTTCAGGTAGCGGAACTATGCTTACTGCTTTTTGAATAAATGTTTCTATTTCGTCGTGTAATGGTTCATCTTTTTCTGTAATAAAACTGATGGCTATACCATCTTTGTCGGCCCTTCCTGTTCGACCAATTCTGTGGATATAGAGTTCAGGTAAATCGGGTATATCAAAGTTGATAACGTGCGAAACCCCTTCTATATCAATACCACGGGCAATGATGTCAGTAGCAATTAATGCAATCGTAATTCCTTGTTTAAAATCTTCTACTGATTTAAAACGATAATTTTGC
The DNA here is from genome assembly GCA_044228225.1 of Saprospiraceae bacterium. GTDB lineage: Bacteria > Bacteroidota > Bacteroidia > Chitinophagales > Saprospiraceae > Vicinibacter. The sequence goes on from JBGAVH010000001.1 coordinate 306,387, forward strand.
TCTTTATTAGAATGGATAATGCCAATTTGATTCGGAAACAAAAGATTTAATTTTTCAAAAACCTGGTCGGCCAAAGCTTTTGTTCTTGTAAAAATGAGTGTTTTTTTAAATTCTTCATTTTTCAATAAATAATCAAGTACATTTATTTTTGTATTGAAATTAGGCACCTTGTATCCCTGTAAAATGATTTTTTCTAGAGGAGTACCGGAAGGAGCTGCTTCAATTTTTATAGTGTTCGAAAAGTAGGTAAGTATTAATTGTTCTACATCATAAGTTAGTGTAGCCGAGAACATAAGATTTTGTCGTTTTTTAGGTAATAAATCAAATACCCGAATCAGTTGTGGTCGAAAACCTAAATCCAACATTTCATCCACTTCATCTATGATCAATCTTTTTATAGATTTTAATTTCAAATGTCCATTCAATACTAAATCCAATAATCTGCCTGGTGTTCCAACAATAATGTCAATACCTTCCTGAATTATTTTAGCTTGATTTTTAATATTAGTACCTCCGTAGACTCCACAGATTCTTATGGTCATATAAGTACTTAATTTTTGTATTTCTTGTTCTACTTGTGCAACCAGTTCTCTGGTAGGTACAATAATAAGTATTTGCGGATGTATATCTTTTGTAAAATTCCAAAGTCGAAGACAAGGTAATAAATAGGCTAGGGTTTTACCGGTACCTGTTTGTGCGATTCCTATTACATCACTTCCGGACATCACTACTGAAAAAGCCTTAGATTGAATGCTTGTTGGAACCGTATAGCCCAAGTCGTTTAAAGCTTTTCTTAAAGACTGATTTAAATTTAATTCTTCAAACGTGTTCATATATGTTTTAAAAATATTTAATTGGTTTTCTTTTTAGAAATTGTAATAATGAATTTAAGCGATTTATATGAAACTGGGCTTTGTCGTTAATTCAATAATTTCTTTTGAACTGAAGTTGAAATTTATTTAATATATTATTTAAAATAAAATTTTATAATTGGTTTTAATTATTGGTCTCTTTAGTAATTAATTGAATTCCATTTTCTTTAAGTAATATAACTTTCTGTTTAAATAATGAGCCTACTGCTTTTTTAAAATTCTTTTTACTAATATTAAGTGCTGCATGTATTTCTTCGGCGGGACTATTATCATGTAATCCGATAAAACCATTTTGTTGATTTAGACATTCAAGTAAGAATTTTGCATTTGGCTCAATGTTTTTATAGCCTATTGGTTGTAAGGAAACGTCAATTTTATGATCTGGACGAATTAATTTTATGGTGCCTTTCAACTGTTCACCAATGTGTAAGGGCTGAAAGAGTTCATCATGATAAATTAATCCCCTGTGACATTGATTAATAATAACATTCACACCGATTTCAGAAATATGAGTGACCAGAAGATCCACTTCATCAAATTTTTTAACAGTCAATTCCTGATTGGATGTAAATTTATTAATTTTACTTGACGCGATTAGTCGATCTGTGAGTTCATCTAAGTAGCAATAGACTACATAATCTTGCCCTTCAATCATTTTATTAGCTTGTTCATTAAAGGGAACAAATAAGTGTTTTTCCAATCCCCAGTATAAAAAGGCTCCAATATCATTGGTTTGCGCTACTTTGAGCAATGCGAACGTATTTAATTTTATTAAAGGTTCCAAAGTAGTAGCAATGACACGTTCACTTGAATCCAAATATACAAATACGCGTATTGATGCGCCTAATTCTATGGAATTCGGAACGTATTTATTAGGCAATAATACTTCGTCAATTCCGTTTCCAAGGTACAAACCAACTGTTGTTTTTCGAAGTACCTGTAAGGTATGATGTATTCCAATAGTTAACATTCAAATATTTTCAAAGTACAAAGATATTAAAGAATTTCTTTGAAATCTAATAATTATTATTTTGTAAAGTGTTTGTTAAGTTTATAGGTCTTATGAATCAAAGGTGAATTGGGATTTATTTTAATGGTACATTTTATTTTCTGTATTTTTTTGACTATTCATCAATTATGGATCTATTCTTGTCCATCATTTGTCATTAAAGACCTATTTATAGCATTATTTTAACTTAAAAAAAACTAATTTTGCGACCAGTATGATTCGGATTAAGCAGTTGGATAGAATGTTAATTAAAGGTTATGTTGGACCTTTCTTAGCTTCTTTTTTTATTGCTTTATTTGTACTGGTCATGCAGACCTTATGGCTCTATATTGACGATATTATAGGAAAGGGGGCAGGTATTTTGGTTATTTTTGAATTTCTTGGTTATTTATCTGTATCATTAATACCTATGGCGCTTCCTATCGGAGTGTTATTAGCTGGAGTTTTTTTGTTTGGAAATTTGGGAGAACGCCATGAATTATCCAGTATGAAATCATCCGGAATATCCTTGATACGTATTATGATTCCATTAATGCTTTTTGCAGGTTTGATTGCTTTGAGTTCATGGGTTTGTTCCGATTTCGTTATTCCTAAATCCAATTTGAAATTTTTAAGTAGACTTCACGATCTTAAAAGGCAGAAACCTACTTTAAGCCTTGAAGAAGGCGTATTCAATGATGATTTTTATGGATACGTCATTAGGATTGAGAAGAAGGGTAGTGATGGTAAGTCTATTACCAATATTTTAATCGATGATCACAATAGTTCTTCTGGTACTGGCTCTAAAGCGACCATTGTAGCCAAGACAGGAATCATGTACGTTACAACTGGAAATAAATTTTTAGTTATGGAACTTTATGACGGTGAAATATATCAAACACCTGATAGACCATCTAATAACAGGACTTCCTATCCATTCATTCGAACCCGTTTCGATCATTTGACCAAAGTCTTTGGTCTTGAAGAATTTAATTTGGAACGTACTGATGAGGATTTATTCAAGAATAATCAACGTATGCAGAATTCCAGACAATTGCGGGTTGAGATTGATACGATTGATAGAGAAATTTCCAAAACAATTAGTCCTATTTTTGACCATGTGAGTACATGGAGAAAAGTAGAGCAACTTACTCCAAGTTCTATTGATGATAAATCAGTTAGCAGTACACAAAAAAGAAATTTGAATTTTGAAAAATTTAGAAATAGTCTAGAAGAGAGTTTTACAAGAAGAGACCAATTGGATTCTTTGATACATAATTTCGAACATCTAGATTCTAATCAAATATCCAGTATCGCGATCAAAGCAAGAAATACATTGAAAAATCAGATCGATCGAAAGGGTGGTTTCACAGAGAATCAAAAATCATTACTAAAGAAAAAGGCAAAATTTTCTTATGAATTATACATTAAGTATTCTTTTGGTTTGATTTGTTTTATTTTTATTTTCATAGGTGCGCCACTGGGAGCAATAGTACGAAAAGGAGGATATGGATATCCTTTGATTTTATGTATATTTGTATTCGTCTGTTATATTTTGTTGAATACTTTTTGTAAGCGATTGTCTGAAAGCCTTAGTTTAGATCCTAATATAGCTGCCTGGATACCTTGTATTGTTATGATTCCACCTTGTTTAATGTTGACCTGGTCTGCACAAAGAGATCGCAATATTTTTACCGATGTTTATTTGCTATTCAGTAAATTATTTCAAAGAAAACGAAATTAAAGAAAATAATTATTTATTATCCAGTGATATTTCTTTTTCAATATCTCTAAGTATCGTTTCACAATATAACATTAACTCCTTTGCTTTAATAATTTCAGATGATATTTCTTCAATAGCAATTTCACCTTTTTCAAGTCTTTCCGCAATGGCATTTAACATGTCAAAGGCTTCTTGATAATTTAGTTTGATTTTTGATTTTGCCATATTTTTATAGGTTGACTTAGGACAGATCCATCCTTTAATTTAGTAATCATAGGATCATTTAATTCTAATTCATGAATAGATGTAATCGGTTTTTCATGTTGAAATAATAATGAATAACCTTTTTGATAAAATATAGATGGATCGTTTATCTTGATTTTATGATCCAATTGCAACAAGGTGGTAAATTTATTTTGAATAAATTGTTGAACCAGATTATATAGTTTATTTTTATATTGTATTATTTTTTGTTGTTCGGTATATTTAATATTGATAAAACTTGTGTTTAACGATTCTTTGATGTGGCGCAATTCGATCGCATAGGTAGAAATGATTTGAGAACCATAGAATCGAATGCTTTCCATGATGTTAATAACGTTTTCTTCAGCGAGTCGATTGTGATTAATAATATATTCAGCTACTGCGGTTGGTGTTTTCAAGGAGGCGAAAGCATTCATATCTGCTACAGACTCATCAATATGGTGCCCAACACCTATTAAAACCGGCAATGCAGAAAGTCCAATTTGTTTTGATATCTGATATGTGTCAAAGTCCATTAGATCCAATTTGGATCCACCACCTCTCACAATGACTATACCATCAAATGGTGCGACTTTTTGTTCATTAATGTTAATGATCGCTTGACTAACTTCTGTTTCAGTTTGAAGGCCTTGCATCGCTGCCGGATAATAGCTTATCCTAAATTGATACCCAAAAGGATTAGACATCAGTTGATTTTCGAAATCTATTTTTCCAGCTGCAGTCATACTTGTAATTACAGCTAGATTTTGAATGATGATGGGTAATTCTAATGTTCTGTTGTTTTGCCAAAGATTTTCTTTTTTTAGTCGATCTATGGTTTGTATTTTTTGTTGTAATATTTTACCTAAGGTATAACTTTCATCTACTTTTTGAATATTGAGTTTTAATCCAAAACGAGGGTGGTAATCCACAAGAACTTGGACTTTGATTTGATTTCCTTCTTTTAAAATGGAGAATATATCGGCACTTATTGATTTTTTTATAAGCCCGTAATTGGGTTTCCAAATGACAGCGGAAGACTGGGCAATAATGTCTCCTTGATCTGATTTTTCTGCGAGTTCAATATAATAATGTCCTTTGCTTTCTTTGATTTGTAATAGTTCTGCTACTATCCATACAGGATCATCAAAGTTTAAAGCAATAACACGTCTTACAAATTCATTTAACCGACTAAGTGATATGGTTTCCAATTATGATTTAAGAATTTCTTTAACCAAATCAGCTGCTTCCTGAAGTAAAATGGCGGAGTGAACTTTTAGTCCTGATTCATCAATAATTTTTTTTGCCAATTCAGCATTTGTTCCTTGTAAACGAACAATAATAGGTACATTGATATTACCTAAATTATGATAGGCATCAACAATCCCTTGAGCCACGCGATCACAACGAACAATACCACCAAAGATATTTACCAATATGGCTTTTACATTAGGATCTTTAAGAATAATTCTGAATGCTTGTTCCACACGTGTGGCATCTGCTGTTCCTCCTACATCTAGGAAATTAGCTGGGTTTCCTCCTGACAATTTAATGATATCCATGGTTGCCATCGCCAAACCTGCTCCATTGACCATACAGCCCACATTACCATCTAAATTTACAAAATTTAAATTATATTTTTTCGCTTCAAGATCTGTTGGATCTTCTTCAAACTCATCCACCATGGCTTCAAGGTCAGCATGCCTGAAAGCTGCATTTTCATCTATTGCAAATTTACAATCCACAGCAATAATTCGATCATCGGCAGTGTGAAGACAAGGATTAATTTCTATTAAGGTCGCATCTGATTGTTGAAATGCTTTATATAGATTTTTAATAAACAAACACATTTCTTTGAATGCCTTGCCGGAAAGATTTAATGCAAAAGCAATTTTCCTTCCCTGGAAATCTTGAAATCCAAGTGCTGGATCAACATACTCTTTATGAACGAGATGTGGTGTTTCTTCTGCGACTTTTTCAATATCCATCCCGCCTTGGGTAGAATATATAATGACATTCTTTTGCGAAGCTCGATCTGTCAATATGGAGAAATAGTATTCTTTGCATGCATTGAAATCCGGAGCATATGAATCCTCTGCAATAAGTACCTTTCGCACTAGTTTTCCTTCTCCATTCATGCCACCTGGAGTCTGGGGTGTTTTCAACATCATGCCTAGAATTGCAGATGCGTAAGTTCTAACGTCTTCTTTATTTTTAGCTAGTTTGACACCACCGCCTTTTCCACGGCCTCCAGCATGTATTTGTGCTTTAACAACAACAAATTCTGTATTGGTTTCTTTTTGTAAGACATCAAATGCAGCCACTGCCTCTTCAACAGTATTGGCTAATATTCCTTTCTGAATAGGAATTCCAAATTGCTTAAGTACTTCTTTTCCTTGATATTCGTGTAGATTCATTATTATGGATTGGTAACTATAAATTTTGTAGATTGATTTCCAGCATTTGATTTCAAAATCAAATAATAAAGTCCTGCTTTTAATTGCGGTACATCAATACTTATGTGATCTTGTGTATGGATAGGATTAAACAACTTAATTGTTTTTCCAGTAAGATCTTGAATGGCAATTGAAAGGATACGATCTGTATTTTTGTTTTCAACATAAAGTTTTTGTCCACTTTGTACCGGGCTAGGATAAATTTTAATGTTGGTATTAATTTCAGCTTGTTGATTCGAACTCAGTAATGATCCAACTACAGTATGGTATTTCGAAAATGGTGTACAGAAATTAAAGGCATTTAAAGGTTTAATTCGCCAATAATGATTTTTGCCAAGCACTAAAGAATCAGTTTGATAGAAAGGCGTTTTTAGATACACCGTTTTTAATACTGCTGTAAAAATATCATTTCTGGATAATTGAAATATATATCCATCTGCTCCAGGGACAGGATCCCATGTGAATGTTGGGTTTTTGTAATAAATAGTACTTGAATCCAATGGCTTAAATGAGGAATAATCAATATTAGAAATGGCTTTGAACTCTATTTGATTTCTTTTCAGATAACTTCTATTAAATGAATAGAAATTATTCATGTCTGCCATTTGTTCAGTTGAGAATCTATTCATGCATGCGTCTGAGGCATAAGACATAAACAAGGTTCCATCAGAAGTAAATGAAACGCCATTTTTATCAATTTGAACTAGAGTGCTTTTTTTATTACCATCACATGACCATCGGTTACTGATATAGTCGGGGTATGTGTCACAGAAATGATCGGCTTGATTATGACATTGATCACGCACTACATTTTCAATTTCTGTCCTAACCTGGGATTGATATTCCTCAGTAGGTTTACTACTATTATATACGATACCTTCCCATCCAAAGAACGTATGTCCAAGAGAAAAATAGTGCCCTAATTCATGAGCCCATGTATGAGACTTTTTTCCTAGACAACCCTTGCTTAAAGCAACTCCATCACCACGATAAGTAAAGTAACCACAATTGCCCGCTGGGTTTGAAACTATATAACAATTGACCATATTGGGTACATTGCTTTGGATCATCATTTCTTCACCCGGGTTATAGGTGAGGTGGGTATTCCAAGCTGTTTTATTGATATAATTGACCGGATTTTCTAAATAAAATTGTAATCCTGAGGGTTCAAAATCTTCATTTAGCGTACAGATGGATTCCATGAGATTAAGATAACTATATCCTGCAGATCCATTATCGTCTTGAACAATATGAACCTGGAGTGGAACATAAATAGGCAATTGAGAAAACTCTTTATGTTGATCCACTGGGATTTTTCTGGATTGAATCAATGTGGATTGACTTCCAAAACTTGTTCCACAAAAAGACTCAGGATTTTGAGCGGACAATACAACATGACATAATCCTAATAAGATTAATTTTATTGATTTCATTTAGATGATTAACTTAAGCTTTAGTCTATTATAATTTTGCCCGATTTGGTATATCCTCCAAGTATGAGTTGGTAAAAATATACCCCTTGGTTAGGGACTGTATTTGTTAAATTATTCTCTCCAGCATTAATGTTCAGTACTTGATTTGAAATCATTTTTCCTTCTGCATTAAAAACTTTAAATCCACCCTCGCTATTATGATTTGCATTAATGATTAAATTAAATTGATTTAATCCAGTTGAATAAACATGAGAAGTAATAACATCGGGATTCAAGTCATTGGTAGCCACATTGAATTTCCCGGAGGTAAAAGTCATAGGCGTAGCTAATGAATTACAAAAACTATTGGAATTATAAGCAAACACCCTCCATGCATATTTTTTATTTGGTAAAAATGTAAGGGTGGTATCCGTTCGAGTTGTAATTAAATATTTAGGATTAACAGTAATTACAGTTTCACCATATTCAATAAGATAATGTGTAGCATTAGGAACTGCTTGCCATTTCATCAAAACTTTATCATAATAATTCGTAAAAGTACCATTCGTAGGTTCTACAATAATTGGATTAGTTGCAACATCTGGTAATGGATTATACACGGGTATTCTAAGAAAACCACGTTTAGAAGACAAAAGATCTTGTGCAATAGCATTTTTTTGTTCCTGTGAAAAGTATTGATGACAATTTAAAAAATAACTCATGATATTTTTCTCATCAGGATCGAGTGGTACCTCATCCGGATCTTTTGCGCATAAATTATAATTGCATCCATTGAATCCGAATCCCAAATTATAATCTGCTGGGGTATCACAAAATCCATCAGCAGCTAACTTGCATATTTGATTTCCATTAAGCAACTTAGCTCTATCTACATATTCTACAAGTATATTTTGATTGTTGTAAAAAACGCTTTTTGGTGTAGGTACATTACAATTATATGTGGTTCCTTCCCAGCCATAAAAAGTATGATTTAAACTAAAAAAATGTCCGATTTCATGACCCAGAACATAACCATCATTTAATTGACCTCGTTCAATACCAGTAACTAAATAATCGCCACCTGGTGTATAAAAAGCTAAAACATCAGTATTTCCAGCATTTGCAATTTTTGCACAAAACAGATTTATAGCATTTCTATTTTTGCTGTTGAATTGCTTTGCGTATGATTCCCCAAAAGCACTTGAAGGATCATCATATAGAAAAGTATTGTTTATGAAATTGATGTTTTTAAGATAGAAAATGATATTCTGATCTTTATAAACTTCATTTATTTTGCATAAATTCTCGAATACCTTGGTAACCTTAAGTCGTCCTGTTCCATCATCTTTAGCCACTAAATGATAGGTAATTGGCACATAGGTAGGGGCTCCGGATCTTGAAGCAAAGATATGCCCAAAGTTTGCTCTGTTTTCTAACATTCTGGCCTTAATCTCAGCTTGATCTTCTAATGAAGTGCCGCAGAAACCTTTTAATGTTTGAGAATAGGCTAAATGACTGATAAAGAACAACATTAATAGTGAAAAGCCACCTTTACTCATGATTGATTTTTTTAATTTGTTTAAAAATTGGTCCAAAATTAGGATATTAATTTCATTTCAAATGATTAGTTTTGCGAAATAATTGATCCCCTCACTAAATACAACGTCTCAAAATGAATAAAGTTACTGTTATAGGTGCCGGAAATGTGGGTGCTACTGTCGCTAATGTGTTGGCGCATAAAGATTTTATTAAAGAAATAGTTCTTGTAGATATCAAGGCCGAAATGTCGCAGGGAAAGGCCCTGGATACCTGGCAACAAGCACCGGTAGATCATTATTCCACTCGCTTAATGGGTACGGATGATTATAAGTTCACTGCAAATTCTGATGTTGTAGTTATAACTGCCGGTCTCCCTAGAAAGCCCGGAATGACCCGAGATGATCTTATTAGTACGAACGCAGGTATTGTTAATTCAGTTACTGCATCGATTATGAAATATTCTGAAAATCCTATCATCATTGTGGTTTCTAATCCTTTAGATGTAATGACTTATGCTACATATAAAGTCAGTGGGTTGAATGCATCACGAGTGATCGGGATGGCGGGTGTTTTGGATACAGCACGATATCGTGCCTTTTTGGCGGAGGCACTGGATGTTTCTCCTAAAGATATTCAAGCTATATTGATGGGTGGACATGGTGATTCCATGGTTCCTTTGCCAAGATTCACAACAGTGTCCGGAATTCCGGTTACAGAACTTATGGATGCTGAAACCTTGAACCAAATCATCGAAAGAACTAAATATGGTGGGGGAGAATTGGTTAAACTTATGGGTACTTCAGCATGGTATGCCCCGGGTGCTGCAGCAGCACAAATGGTTGAAGCCATACTAAAGGATGAAAAACGAATATTTCCATGTTGTGTTAAATTAAATGGCGAATATGGGTTAAAAGATGTTTTTGTTGGAGTTCCGGTTAAGTTGGGACGCAATGGAATAGAGAATATATACGAATTGAAATTAAATGACCAGGAGAACCAATTGCTAAAACAATCTGCTGATGAGGTATTGAGTACCATGCATGTATATGATGCATTGCCAAAACAGTAATTTAGTTATATAGAAATGATCTGGCTTTAATTTTTGAATTATTAATCGGTCATCAATTTTTTTTGATGTTTAAGGTCTTATTATTATTTATGCACATTTTCTTATTTAAACTATAAGAGTCCAATCTTGTTAATTTAGCATGTTAAGAGTTCTTGAGGTGTTAAAGGATATGAAAACCAATGAGGGGTATTCCTTAATGGAAATATCCAATCAAAAGAATGTATTATTGGTTTTTTTACGCCATTTTGGCTGTTCTTTTTGTAGAGAAGCCATGCAGGAAATTTCCATTTTGGATAAAGATTTGGATCATGAAAGTACAGCCATTATATTGGTACATATGTCTTCCGAAGAAATTGCAGTGAATTATTTTAGGCGTTACAAAATTGAACATTTACTAAGAATTTCTGACCTGGATTGCACTTATTACAAACATTTTGGATTGATTAAAGGGACTTTTAATCAATTGTTTGGATTCCGATCTTGGGTTCGTGGGATTGAGGCCAGTTTGATCAAAGGACATGGATGGGGACATCAGCTTGGAGATGGCTTCCAAATGCCTGGTGTGTTTTTTATTTCCAAAGGAAAAATATTGAGTGAATTTAAACACAAATATGCATCCGATAAGCCCGACTATCTCAGCATGATGAATTTAAAACAACCACAATAAGGATCAAATCTTATTCGTTTAAAAAACATGTTAAAAAGGTTTTTAATACACCTTAGTTTTATTGGATTATTCATTCCATCTTATGTATTTTGTCAATCTGAATCGTGGTTGGCAACGGACAGTTTGGATTTTTGGTCTGATGTCATGTTTAATTCGAAGAAATATGAATACCGGAAATTAGGAGCACAGCATGTAAAAGACTTCCTGTGTAGGTCACAGCTTATTCACTCCAATCCTATACTAAATCCTAATATAGTAAAGTTAATGCCCACGGATCAATCATTCCAACTTTATACTTGGCAATATGAAGGTCAGGAAGGCAACTGGATTTATGATGGAGTCATGGTCTTAAAATCTGGAGAATTGATCAAATTAACCAGGGAAGAACGGGATTATGAAAGAATTAGATTTGAAACATTCAATGCTGATACGTGGTATGGAGCAGTTTATTTTTATTTGATCCCTAAAACATTTGGATCAGATGATCACTACATTTTAATTGGTTTTGCTCAAAATGGTAATAATGAAAAATTCAAAATAGTAGAACCTTTATCATTAGTAAACGGAAGACCAATTTTTGGCAAAGCTGAATTTATAGCTCTGGATGAAGATAAGAAAAAGGAAACCAGAAACAGAATTGTAATCAGATATTCACAAGAAGCAAATTGTTCTGTAACTTTTAATGAAGCAGAAAATCAGATTGTATATGATCACATTACAAGCTATGAAGATCCTTATGCGGCGAATTTAATACGATTCATTCCGGACGGCACTTATGAAGCTTATGATTACAAAAATGGCGTGTGGAATTATGTAGAAAAATTAAAAAATACGGAAGTAAAAACGCCACCTCGCGAGCATCCTATTTTGGACAATAAGAGTAAAAATATCTTCGGAAAACCTGTGAAGAAATAAATGGATGAATAGATATTTACCTAAGTTCAGGATTCCTTGTCCTGTTCAATAAAATGTGATCATTCATGGAGCTCGTCCTCTAATTAAATTTTAGGAAAAACAGTTATCTAAAAGTAGTCATAGAAATTTGGGTCGACCTTAGGGACCTGCCTGCGTGGCTAGTCTGGCAGACTAGAATTTTTGGTTTTCCACTGCCTGATACTGGCTTCGGTTCATTCGTTAATTTGTGATATTGCATTACAAATTTCTTGCTGAAACATGATCACTCAATCATGTTTCATGAAAAAGAACAAAAAGTTATTAATTAAAACGAAAAGTAATATTTTAAAAGAATATAATACCACTAAAATAATTTTACTATCATTTTTTAAATTTGAGTATTACAATGGGTTCTGGAGTTCATTTGAAAAATTAATGAATTAAGAATACTTAAAATTATTTCGTTTTTTTTATATCTCAAATAATTAATTATTTTTCCAAGTAAACACAAGTATATCATCAGTTTGATCCGTAACTTGAAGTGTATGACTCATCATCCTATTTACAATCCACAACACTTCTTGACCTGATGCGATCACAAGTATTTGGTGTTTTTGATGAATAGGAATTTTTAAATTAGTAAACACATCTTGAAGTTTTTTAGACTTGCCTTTCATGCCGAAGGGTCTAATGAAATCTCCTGATTGCCAGTTTCTAAGCGTTATAGGAAATTGGATTGAAGCAGCATCAACATAAATACGGTCAGTAGGCGCATTGAGATAAACCGGATCCAGAATATCGTGCTTTATTTTGTGAATGTGAAGTTGACCTAGTGGATGTGTAATGCTGTGATCATTTTCGTGAATCACATAAATTGATTCGAATACATGTTCTGATTTATCATGTAAGATATAAATAGCCTGGCGATCAATGATCAATTTTTTGTGGTGTTGCGAAGTGAATTGTTTACCACTGTCATGCAGGTGTTTTTTTATTTCGGCAATTGTATTAATGTGGAATCCAAGTTCGGACAAGTATTCAAATAAGTAATAATCTTCAGGACTGTTTAGGATCTTAATCTGAATACCATTTTCAATTTCTACGACATTGTTTTTTTTCCAATTTGATTGATAGAAATCTATTAGGTGTTGTGCAGATTCAAGATGTTGTATACTTCTTTGAATAGATAATTCGTAATGAGGAATTCGCTCCTTGATTTTAGGGAGCCATTCAAGCCTGATGTAATTTCTTAAATATTTCGCTTGGTCATTGCTGCTATCTTTTCTGAATTCAATATGGTTTTGAGTAGCATATTTGTTGATGTCTTCCTGGCTTATTTTTAATAAAGGTCGAAATATGGGATAGGTAAAATCCGACATATTGACCAATCCTTTGAGACCTGCACCTCTTCCTAAATGCATGAAAAAAGTTTCTATCCGATCGCTATTATGATGCCCCGTCAAGACGATCTGATATCCAAATTCAGTCATTAAACGATGAAAAAAATCATATCTTAATTGGCGTGCTTTTTCTTGAATATTTCCTGCATCAATGGCATCTATCGGACATACTAACGTGTGACATTGAAGTTGATTAGAATTAGCCCAATCATTAACGAATAGAGCATCAAGTTCTGAAGCTTCACCTCTCAACTGATAATTGCAATGTGCTACTCCGAATTGAAATCCTACCTTTAGCAATGCATGACATAGAACCATAGAATCTATTCCGCCACTTACAGCTACCAGTATTTTTTGAGTACCAAGCCATGGTTGATTTTTAATAAGACTATTAATGATCGGGTTCATTTATCAATAAACGTTAATGAATTGTAAGTTTTAATAGGCCTTTACCTTCATGTGGATCAAAATTAAGATATTTGCTGATTCTCTATCAAATTAAGTTAGTATTATGAATGGTATATTGAACTTTTTAGTTGTTTTTATTCTTGGTATTGGGGCTTGTAAAAGCGATAAAAGTAAGACCCCTCCGGTTATATCTGAAAAGACCAGTCAAGAAGATAATATTGATGTTCGAAAATTGCAAGAGATTAAAACCCCATCACAGCCTTTTGCAAAGATAGATGCTCCTTTCAAGGACTTATCAACAAAGCAAAAACCATATTTGATGCTTACAGATAGTATCTGGCATTTTTATTTTGCCTTATCATTAAAAGAGCAAGCACCAAAGAAAAATATTTATGAAGGTCAGTGGATAGATTTTCTTGAAAATGGAACCTACAAAAAAGGTATTTATGATCAAACAACGGATAGTGGCTTGTACTATTATAATTCAAATTCCAAATTCGTTGAGTTAAGATCAGAAGTTATTGATTCTTCTTCAGAATGGGATGTAAGAGTTGATCCGGATGCTCTTTTGTTGATTGGAACAGCCAAATACAATAATAACCCTTGGCAGATCAAACTAATGAGGAGGACATTATTTCCGGTTAGGAAATAATGCAGAATTCTTTGTCCTATGAAATTAAATGATCGAAAAATAGGTCATTTTGTTGAATTGACATTCACCTATTATAATAAATTTAGATTACAAGGTTTAACTTTTTGTTCTTTTTTCATGAAACATGATTGAGTGATCTTGCCTCAGCAAGAAATTTGTGATCCAAAATCACAAATTAACGAATGAACCGAAGCCTGTATCAGGCTGAGGGAAACCAAAAATTATTCATTCTACATGCCTAAACAATTGGCTTCGAAGACTACGCCAATTTTTTAGGTTCACTTCACCAAAAGACATTTTGATGTCTTTTGGTTCGTTCATCCCTTAAGGCCGATCCAAATTTCTACTACAACTCATTATAATTTGACTTTTTTCGGATTTTAATTTGTGAATAAAATAGGCAGATTTCCCATTATTCTTGAATTGGGCAAGGAATTCTAAAAATTGGATAAAATTAAATTGTTAGATTAGTCTTGACAGAATGTGGTCAATTACAAAATCTATCTTATCCTTTCTGAATTCAACCACTTTTGATATTGGCGTGCATTCTCATAATGTTGCGATAAGGTCGCTGCAAAACAATGAGTGCCTTGATAGCCTGGTTTTGCACAAAAGAAAATAAAGTCATGTTTTTCTGCATTCAATACCGCGTCAATACTATTCACTGATGGCATATAAATGGGCCCGGGAGGCAATCCATCATTGAGATAAGTATTATAGGGCGAAGGATATTGTAAATGTTCCAACAGAACGCGTTGAATGCCTGCTAAGCCCAGAGCAAAAACCACTGTAGGATCTGCTTGTAGTTTCATGCCGGTTTTTAAACGGTTTAAATAAACTCCGGCTATACTAGGTCGTTCGGATTCTACTATGGTTTCTTTCTCTACTATTGAAGCTAAACTATATACTCCTTTAGTATCCAATCCCAAAGCTAAAGCTTTAGATTTTCTGTCATCCTTAGTCCAGAATTTATCATGTTCGGATTGTATTCTTTGGATGAATTTATCAAGTGAAATATTCCAATACATTTCATAAGTATTTGGAATAAAAAGGCTCAAAATATTTTCTGGTGTATAACCGATGGTTTGAAGAAAGATGGTGTCTTTAAAACGTTCTAATAAAGCGACCGAGTCCAACATCAGATAGCCGTCTAATTTACCACATAGACGATCGATATCGCGAACATTATTGATCGTAACTTTGATTGGATCCTGATTCCCCGATCTCAATTTAGCTATGAGTTTGTAATTGTTGGTTCCAGGTTTTAAAAGATAATGGCCGGATTTAATATTGTGATCGGCGTATCCTAATAGTTTAGAAATAAGTTTAAAAGAGACGGTATCGATGAGTATTTGTTGGTTAACTAATTGATCAAAAACCGATTGATATGTGGATTCATTTTCTATGTATAAATCATAGTTTGGTTTATTATTAGACACATTATTTCTAAATCCTTCTTTGTAAGCAAAAAGAAATAAAACAATGGTAAATACTAATACGCTAATAAATATGAACCGCGACCTCCTCTTAGTCATTAATATTGTTCTTTGTCATTAGGGAAATCTATTTTTTTGACATCGACAGTGTATTGAATAACCGCATTTTTTATGTCTTCAGCAAGGGTCAAATAGCGACGTAAGAATCGTGGGTGAAATTCTTTATTCAGTCCAAGCATGTCATGCGAAACGAGCACCTGACCATCTACACCAGATCCTGCTCCAATACCTATTGTTGGGATGCTAAGGCCTTTGGTGACCTCTGTGGCAAGTTTGGCTGGAATTTTCTCTAGGACCAAACTAAAACACCCGCATTGTTCCAATACTTGGGCATCGTGTTTGAGTTTTTCAGCTTCCTCCTCTTCCTTAGCTCTTACGGTGTAGGACCCAAATTTGTATATGGATTGTGGTGTCAGGCCTAAATGACCCATGACAGGAATGCCAGCTTTCAGTATACGACGAATGGAATCGCTAACCTCTGAACCCCCTTCTAATTTGACAGCATGAGCCCCACTTTCCTTCATAATTCGGATGGCGGAGTCCAGTGCACGCTTAGAGTTGCCTTGATACGAACCGAAAGGCAGATCTACAACAACTAAGGCCTTTTCTACTGCTCTTACGACAGATTGGGCATGGTAAATCATTTGGTCTAAGGTAATAGGTAGGGTGGTTTCATGACCTGCCATCACATTAGATGCTGAATCTCCTACGAGCAATACATCTATACCGGCTGAATCCAGGATTTTGGCCATAGTGAAGTCATATGCTGTAAGCATGGCAATCTTCTCGCCATTCATCTTCATATCCTGAAGGGTACGAGTGGTTATTTTTTTTATTTCCTTTTGTACTGACATGGGTGTAAAAGTATGAAATAGCTTTGATTTGAGAAAACACATTGCTAAATCAAACGTTTATATTTTCGTCTAAGATAATGATTTGAACCTAATTTGATTAATTTTGCGGCATGAAACGAATAAAAGGCTTGGTTTTACTGTGTTTGTTGGGTAGTTTGTCTTGCTCAGAGGATTTTCAACTTACAGAGCCTTGGAAAGATATTCCGGTTGTGTATGGATTTATAAATGTTCGGGATACGGCTCAGTATGTTAGAGTGGAAAGACTATTCGTTGATGAAAACATTCCTGCCAGTCAGATCGCAAAAAATGTAGATTCACTTTATTATAAAAATGCTGTCGTTAGCTTAGTAAATTTGACTAAAAACAGAAATAAAGATTACATTCTGACCATGGTAGATGCTAATTTGGAAGGATATATGAGAGAAGATGGACCATTCGCGACCAGCCCTAATTACATCTATAAAATTCGAACTTCAGATATGGTTTTAAATAGTGGGGATAGTATTTTATTTAAATTGAATAGAAGTGCCGAACTCCCATTAGTAACAGCAAGAATTGTAGTCCTAAATGATATGAGTTTTTCAACTCCGGCAGATGACCAAAAAGTTCTAGTTTTTAAACCAACGGAATCACAACAATTTGCATGGAGCGCAAAAAGTGATGCTAAAATTTTTGATTTTATAATCAATATTTATGTTCAGGAGGTAAATGTTGTTACTACCAAATCTGAAATTAAGAGAATAGTCTGGGGTGCACAAAAAGGAGACTTTTCTAAAAAAGCACTTATTAATAATCAATCATTTTATAATATTTTAAGAGATCGATTGATTGTCGATGGCAATATTAAAAGACAGATTTTGAAAGTGGATTTAGAAGTCAAAGCTGGCGGGCAGGATTTATTGGAATTCAATAGTATTGTAAATGCAAATACCGGAATTACTGCTTCACAGGAAATTCCTCGATATTCCAACCTTTCTGAAGGATTCGGATTATTTGCAAGTACTGCAACATTAGTTAGAACGATGGGAATATCCAGTGATACTAAATCCTATTTAAAAACTGATCCAGCCACGAGTGCTTTAAATTTTCAGTAAATTAGACTATTTGGCATATGAATTATCTTTAATATGTCAAAATCGCCGTAATTTTTCGAAATACATGACATTTGTTCATGAAAATTCAAATGGCACAACCATTGATAGGAGTATTGCATAAAACTAATTGAAATGGGAAAAATAATAGGAATAGACTTAGGAACTACGAATTCTTGCGTTTCTGTAATGGAGGGTAATGAACCTGTAGTAATTGCAAACGATGAGGGTAGAAGAACGACTCCTTCTATTGTGGCTTTTTTGGATAACGGAGAACGAAAAGTAGGGGATCCGGCTAAACGTCAGGCGATAACCAACCCAACTAAAACGGTAGCTTCGATCAAACGTTTCATGGGGGGTAGATTCGATGAATCAGTTAAGGAGATCAGCCGAATGGCTTACAAAGTACAAAAAGGGGACAACAATACTTGTCGCGTAGACATTGACGGTAGGATGTATTCTCCACAAGAAATTTCTGCTATCATACTTCAGAAAATGAAGAAGACTGCAGAAGACTTTTTGGGTCATGAGGTGACTGAAGCAGTTATTACTGTTCCAGCCTATTTCAATGATTCACAACGTCAGGCTACTAAAGAAGCAGGTGAGATAGCTGGTCTTACAGTAAAGCGTATCATTAACGAACCTACTGCTGCAGCCTTAGCTTACGGTCTGGACAAGAAGAAGAAAGACATGACCATAGTCGTTTATGACTTGGGAGGTGGTACTTTTGACGTGTCTGTACTTGAATTAGGTGATGGTGTATTTGAAGTTAAATCGACCAATGGTGATACTCACTTAGGAGGTGATGATTTTGATCATGTGATTATCGATCACCTGGCAGAACAATTCAAATCTCAAGAAAATATCGATCTACGCAAAGATCCAATGGCCTTACAACGTCTTAAAGAAGCAGCTGAAAAAGCTAAGGTAGAATTATCTTCTTCTTCAGAAACAGAGGTCAATCTACCTTACGTAACTTCAGTAGATGGTGTGCCTAAACACTTGGTATTAAAATTAACCAGAGCCAAATTCGAACAATTGGCAGATGCTTTAGTACAACGCACATTAAAGCCTTGTGCAGATGCTTTAAAGGATGCCGGTTTAACTAAAAACGATATTGATGAGATCATCATGGTAGGAGGTTCTACCAGAATTCCAAAAATCCAACAAGTAGTTGAAGAATTCTTTGGAAAAAAACCAAACAAAGGTGTTAACCCTGATGAAGTAGTTGCCATAGGTGCTGCCATTCAAGGTGGTGTCTTAACCGGAGAAGTTAAAGACGTACTATTGCTTGATGTTACACCGCTATCTATGGGAATTGAAACCATGGGTGGGGTATATGATATCGTCATAGAAGCGAATTCAACAATCCCGACTAAAAAGTCAAAAGTATATTCTACTGCCGCAGACCAACAACCATCTGTAGAAATTCATATCCTTCAGGGTGAAAGACCTATGGCCAAGGATAATAGAACGGTGGGAAGATTTATTTTGGATGGTATTCCACCAGCGCCAAGGGGCGTTCCTCAGATCGAAGTTTCTTTTGATATGGATGCCAATGGTATCCTGAACGTTTCAGCGCTTGATAAAGGCACAGGAAAGCGTCAGAATGTCAGAATAGAAGCTTCTACAGGACTTTCTAAAGAAGAAATAGAAAGAATGAAAAATGAAGCATTGGCTAATGCAGATGCTGATAAAAAGGCCAGAGAAAAAGTGGACAAACTTAATGAAGCAGATGCCATGATCTTTCAGACAGAAAAACAAATGAAAGAATTCGGTGACAAAATACCTGCTGAAAAGAAAGCCCCTATCGAAACTGCCCTTGCAGCGTTGAAAGCAGCACATCAGGCACAGGATTTAGATGCCATAACCCAACACCTTGAAGCCTTAAACACTTCATGGATGGCAGCATCTCAGGATATGTACAATGCCACTCAAGCCGATGGCGCAGCTACCGGAGCAACAGGAAATGCAAATGGTTCAAATACAGAATCAGATCAAGTGACTGATGTAGAATTTGAAGAAGTTAAGAAAAGTTAGTTTTAAATAAAGTAATTGTGGAATGCCTCGATTTCGGTAATACGGATCGGGGCATTTTTTTTTATTTACCAATACGACCGTTGAAGTCTCTGACTTCGATGCAGCCATAACTTGGTCCCCGATTACCCGATTACCCGATCACATGTTCTTTCATTTTCAACAAAATGTAGTGTACACATTATCCGCGTCATATTAAAATGTTGTAATGACATTTGTTAATTGTCTGAAAAAAATTATCCTTGTAAATGATTGATTGACAAGTATGTTATAGCTTATAATGTTAATTCTTTATTTTGCAATGATCAAATTTAGTTATTTGTAAATTCAAACTTTGATAACAACTTCCTTCTAAGGAGCATTTATTAGGCCTTGAGTGAAAAGGGTTTTCTTCCAGTTCTAGATGAAATTTCATAGTTGGATTAACGATTGAATTCTTGAAATGCAAGATGTACAATGCCCCAAATTTTCTTTGAGTTTGTAGTATTCGTTAATAATATCTGATTTTGTTTGTTTTAATAAGATGATTTAAAGTTGCGAATAAAATGCGTACTATTTCAAAGATGTTCTTCTTTGAAACTGCATCACAAAGAATAAGATAAAGCAAGATGATATAGCAATCAAAGCAGCAGTGAGTTGATGAGAAGAAAGCACACCTAAGGCAATAGGCTCATCACCCCTTAAAAAATCTAGAAAAAGGCGTCCAACATTGTATAGTAATAGATATTGTAAAGTGAGATATCCATCAAATGGTGCAGTTTTTCGTTGCCTTTTAAGCCAAAAAAACAACAGCGCGCAAAACAATCCGGTAATGATTTGGGAAGGGTAGCGACAAGCCCATATTCCTATCGAATCTGGCAGAAAAAAGCCTAATGTATTTGTATTAGGGCGTCCGTAGCAACAACCATTCAGGAAGCAGCCAATCCTTTGGATGCTTTCGCCAAGTGCCAAGACCGGAATCAGTAAATCTAGTATGGCGACTACTTTCCAGCGATTTAAATAACTAAAAAAACAGGTGGACAGTATTGCACCAATCAAACCCCCAAATGCAGTCATGCCACTTTTATGAGACAAGATGTGCTCCTTCAGTAAAGCAAAATCACCCCGAAACCAAAACAACCAACCGTTAATTCGAGCTCCAAATAAAGCAAATATCAATACACAAATTAATAATATGAAAAAACGAAAAACATTATAACCTTCCTTTTTAGCATCCCTTAAAACGACCAACATACTAATTGTTGCTGATAGGCAAAGTAACACATCATAGGACCGAAGTTGCCAAGTGGATTCATCAAACAAAATGGGTAGCATTTCTCTTCAATATTTATTCCCCTTTACGGGATGTTAAAATAATTTGTCTAGCAGCTGCAACATTTAGATTATCCTTTTTTGAAGTAGAGGAAAACCAAACTTGAATTCTATCCGTCACTTGTAAAGAACTTAAAGTTATTGGTTCTTCAGTTTCCTTTCTGACAATACGCGTTTTATTATTTACAGCAATCTCCCATCTTTGAACTAGCTTATCAATATATGATTCGGCTTTAATTAATGCTACTCCATCTCTAATAATTTTGACCTCTATAATATAACCTGAAAAGTCCGCAACTTCAGAAATTTTGTTGGTGTTATTATTGCATCCTTGCCGCAGAAAGAAAGCAATAAAACAACTTATACTCAAATTCAAAATTGAAAAAATGCTAATATTCATCATTAATTCTTTTTAATTTTTGCATGAACTATTATAACCTGAGCCGCCAAAATAAAAATAAACGCCCCATGATCCAGTAGATTCTACTAAATTTATATCATAACAATTATTGTTGGTAGCATTCGCAGTAAGACCTGTGGCATTTCTATAAAAATTTTTAACATCCACATATTTGATATTACGATGGTAGGACGAATAGCCGTAACCTTGATATGGCCAAGACCCACTACCCATATCAGTACGAGTATGACGATTGTCAGTTCTGATATTAACAATTTCACCTCCAAAATTAATTCTTGAAGCCTGTTCATTTAATCCTTTAGAATCAAATACAGAACGTGGCCAGTAACCAACCCATGTATCACCATAGCGAAGCCACCAATCACCTCTTGCACCATCTTTATAAATCATTAACTTAATATAATATTGCGAACCATTTTTATCACTGTATACTGTAAAACCACCTCCAATATATACTGTGTTGTTTACCTGAACGAAATCACCTGTGGAAAGGTTGTATCCACCTCCGCTGCCATAATTGTCTGGTGTGAAATAAATGAAAAGATGCGCACGCCAATCCCCATAGAGGTCCTCATAAACTTGCCATCCGGCTTCCAGTGTTTCTTTGTCTTCGCCAGAACCTCTTACAACCCACATTTGGGAAAGGCTAAACTCATCAGATTTTTCGACATAAGGGCTCCACAAACTAATAACTGATTCGGCTCCCCAATTTGGAATATCATTTCGGGCTGCATTTGCATATTCATGTCCTCCAGCAGAACCACCATCACCACCACAAGGAGGATGGATATAACCATGACCTTTTTTGAAAAAATCTTCCAAAGTCTCAAAACGAGCTAAGGTCTTCATAGTCAGTCGTTGTATTGGAATGGCACCTTGTGGGCAGGTGTCCCCAGTTATTTCATAAAGCATATTTCCTTTTTTGTAATCCTTAAAAGACTCGTGTTGTTGAGACTCATTTTCAATTTGAGGAAATGTTGAGGGACCAAGAAGGAGTTGTTCTTTTGCAATCTTATGTTTTTTTATTGCAGGCTGTGTGTAAATATCTACAAAGTCTATTGTGTCTCCTGAAGGTCCTACTATGCTTTTGATGATGGTTTGACCTTTTTGGTATTCATCAATGTAGGCTTGCATCTTTGCTCGTTCATTTTGATTTTTAACCCTGTCAATAATTTCGGTCGCTTTATTGGGCTTATCGTTATCATTATAAGCCAACAATTTTTCTCGTGAGAAGAAAAAATTAACTAGAATCAAGATGCCTAATAGCACTGCTATTATAAGTAGTAATCGTTGAGAATTCATAAGATTTAATTTTAATTTGTTTTTAAATGGTCATTGCTGTTTTTTATAAATCAAGAAAGTTATTTATATTGGTTATCAAAAATTGTAGTATTGGGATAATTACATCTTTTTATATTCAATATTTTAAAATTTAAATAGAATGCCCTTAATTTCTATTGGTAGCATTTCAATTTCTTTTAAGAATACTGTTAATTCACCTTTGACTCTATTTTTCCTTTCTGGTTTTATATTTTGTTTTTTTGATAACTGTTGTATTTATTCATGTATTATTATATATGCAAAGTAAATGCCTTCTAAGCTTGACTTAACAGGAAATACACCCCTTTTTCTACCGGATTTTTACGGTATTTTTATAATGTGTGATTAGTCAATGAAAATTACAGATAAATAAATATCACCTCTAATGCTATTATTTTGAATGCAAGAATATTTACGATATTACTTTAAATTGGTCTGGATGAAATTTCTATGCTAGTGTCTAATCAAAGCAAAATGATTTTCCAATTCATCTGTTTGGTAAAGAAGAAAAATTGCTTGGAATAAATGTCGTTGATAAAGTTACAGTCTTTGGCTCTGCTTACAATAGTCTGAATTGGGATAACATATTATTATGATATTTGGAATCTAAATTTTAAGAATTTGCTTTTGAAATAAAGCATTTTTTTGTACACTTTAAAGGGTGTGTCACATTGCTCTGGATTAGTGGGTCAATATCTTCCGGATTTTGTGGGTTACTTTATTCCGAATTTGATGGGTCAATATGCTCCGGATGATGCAGCCGCACCCAAGAGGTGTTCTCGTCTTTATTGCGAGGTAAGATGTGTAACAATGCATTCTTTGTTTTTCGTATAACGAGACAGGTTATTCTCCGAATGCAACAGCTTCCTAGGCTATTTACCAAGGAATAATTCAGATATCGGCAGTTAATCTTTGTCCTCCAATATTTCTAATAGTTTCTGGTTTAAGTATAATTTCTCTTTTCCTACTTTTTCTGATTTCAAAAATCCGTTTTCTTCCAACGCTATCAAATAGTTTCCAACTGTCTTTAAGTTTCCAATCTTTTCGTCAATCAAGTGTTGACGTTTGGTATAAGGTAGACGAAATAAAATCTCAATCAGGTCTTTAGAATAAACTTTTGGTAATTTCTTTTTGATTTCATTAGCCGTTTTCTCCATTGCGGTTGTGATTTTATTTAGTCTTTTCAATCCTTTATTGGAAGTTACTTCAATCATATCTAACATATACAAAATGTAAGCTTCCCATTCGTTCTTTTCGGTTACACTTCGTAAACACCTGTAATATTCGACTTTGTTTTTAATGATATACTCACTCAAGTATATTGCTGGGGTGTCCAACAAGCCTGAAAGTTTTAAATACAATAACAATAAAATCCTTCCAGTTCTTCCATTACCATCCGAAAATGGGTGTATTGCTTCAAATTGATAATGCAATATTGCCATTTTTATTAATGGGTCTATTGTTATATTTTCGTTTATGAACTTTTCTAAGTTTGCTAATTTCTCGCGGATAATCTGTTCGCCACTTGGAGGAGTGTAGATAATTTCGCCAAGCGAGTTGCTCAATGTAGTTCCAGGTGTAACACGAATGGAAGCATCATTTTGTTTGATACATTGTACGATTTTTATGCAAAGATTAGTTGTTATAAATGGTTTTGTTTTCAATTGTTCCAAACCTAACCACAGTGCTTCTTTGTAGTTTAAAACTTCTTTTGTAGCGGAATGTTCTATTTTTCGGTCAGCGACAAGTGACTTGTATAGTTCATCGTTTGTTGTTATAATATTTTCTACTTCAGAACTTGCTTTCGCTTCTTGTAAATATATGGTGTCCAAAAACAGCGTTGGGTTTGGAAGATTTATCAAAGTCCCATTTAATTGAGCTAATGCTCGTCCTGCCGAAATTGTTTTTCGAAGTATATTTTTAGTTTCTATGTCTTCCTCTGGTGGCAGCAGTGGCAGGTGGTTATATGGAATTTTTCGGTCAAATGTTCCCATTATGTTCAAATGTCTGATTTACGCTTGTTGTCAATACGGGGGTAAAAATACTAAAAAATTACTCTTGTTGTCATAATGAAAGTAAAAATTACTCTCGTTCAGCAATGAATAGTTATTATCGTTTCTGGATTGTTATTTATAATAGACGTTAACTCAAAGAAAAGTTGATCCCTTCAAAATTATTAAATATGAAGAGATGAATCCACTTTTGCTCATTTTTATTCACTCCTTGCATAGACGAATTTTCAATATCAGGTCTGGTCCGTAAGGCTATAAACCCGGTAAATGAAATTGGAAAGCAGAGAAAGGCATTCATCCTAATTATCCAAATATAAGGGCTTTTGTTTCATTTTTTCACCTACTGCAAGGGGTGGGTCACATTGCTCCGGATTTAGTGAATCAACATGTTCGGGATTTGTTGGGTCACTTTACTCCAGATTTGATGGGCCAATATGCTCCGGATTATGCATTGAATTGAGATTTTGAAACAAAAGTACTGTGATCCACATTTCAAGGGAATTTCTGCACATTACTTTCGTAGAGTTATTATTTTGTAATTATGCGAAAACAATTTGTTTTTAGGGCATAGCTTAAATAGCAATTTAAAGTCCATTCATATTCTTAATTCAAAATGCAGATCTACACTTATAGAAGGCCCTGTTGAATTACTCAATAGCTCTGAACTTGTTCTATTAGGGCTTATCGATATATTTGGTCCTACAGACAGTTTGCGAATGATAGTGTATTTATAGTATAGCATAATACTATATTTTCCGAAATAATATATGTTGCCGTATTTATTAAATATTAGATCAGTATTATTGATGACCTTTTTTATAAAGTGGGAATTGAATAAATAAACATAGGATATTCCAGTACCAACATACATCTTATCATTAATCCTATAACTTAATGATAGGGGAATGGTCATGTAACTATTGGTGTATGTTTCTTTAATCTGTGTTGAATTTAAACCATTGATTATATTTCCATTAGTAATAAGATTGTTTATTTCAGTATGGAATTGATTAAGTTTATAACCTATCCCTGTAGAAATTTGAATTCTATGAGATGCCTTATATTCAACCAATGTGCTTACGGATACATTCAGTCCTACACTTGAACTCGTAGAAATGGAAGTATTTTGTCCATCTCTATGAGCAATAAGTTTATTTAAGCCAATACCAGGTCGAATTATTAAATCAAAAGTATTTTTGTTTTCTTGAGCACCTAATGAAGTAATGATAATGCAATACATTAAGATGGCATTTGCAATATTTTTAAAAGGCCTAAGACATAAATGAAAGTTGATGGCAATTTCTAAAACTATACTTTTTATAAATCCATTTAATGATAAGGTCATTGGTCTTTGTGATTTTAACTTTGGTTTTAGTATTTTCGCATTTCTTTCTTTATCAAACGTTCCTGTTTTTAAGACGTGAGATAAAAGATCTGATTCTAGTATTGGGGGATAGGTTTTCATATATATTAAAGCAAGTGTTATTTTTTGGGGTAATGGGCATTTTGTAGCCAAAAAATAATGCAATACTATTGAAAATTGCATTATTTTTTACAATAATATTATTCTAATTGATTTGCATTCGCTTTGCTGACATGAGTATTTGGATTTAAGGCTAGAAATACTTCGGCATTAATTTATTACTCACTTTATGGGGTTTTGCTTTGTTGAATTGTACGTTGTTGTGTTTCTTTAATTGTTGATTGAGGTTAATTATTAAACTATGCCCATCGTTTGCAGTAGTGCCACCAATTTTTCTTCTAATATTTGTTCGGGTTGTTTAGACATAAAATGTATCTTTTTGCCAATTCAATGGGTTATTGGCTATATAATTTTGAATGGTTTCAAATGATTGTGCATTACTAATAATATGGTCGTGAAATCATGGTTGCCATTCAAAATCGGTATGGATTTGTCGGGCGTATTTTGATACCACAGATTTGTATGAACCAATGATTGATGAAATCGTATTTTTTCCTTGATTTTGAAATCGCATTTGCCCTATGTTTTTATTTGGGGTGTTTGATGTGGAGACAAGGCATTGCCTTGTCTGTACGGTGTCATCAATCGTGTCTGGTTTGTCAATAATCAAAATACCATGAATATGATTTGGCATGACAATAAAATTTCCTAATTCTATAAACGAAAAATGATTGGAAATTTCCAACCAATATTGTTCTGCAATTTTTCCAATGTCATTTAATTGCATTTCCCCATCTACAATTTCCCCAAAAAAATGTTCCCTGTTTTTGGTGCAGATGGTAATAAAATACGAACCATTGTTGCCGTAATCTCAGGTTTGTAAACGGGAAGATGGTATACGATATTTATTTTTGAATTTTTCCATCTTAAACAAACCTATTTAATAACATTCCATTTTTGTATTGCTAGGTTTGTTGGTTTTTGATTTATGTTTGTATTCATTTTGTTAACGACCAGATAGTGAATTGTGTTTTCCTTTTAGTTCATCCTTTGTCTTTACTTTCTATCGTTACAGTGAAAGTTTCTATTGTATCATTTTCCCATGGATTACCAAGTGCAATGTTCAATTCACTTGTACCTTCGTTGATAACCTCAAAATAAAAGGTTTTCAATCCTCCAGCGCCAATAGCTTTGTTCGATATTTCATTTTCTTTTTCCGTTAATTTTAGGTGTTTGTCATCATGAGCATTTATTTTCCACAAATATCCTGTAGTAGGATTTTCTGTTAATTGCAATTTAATCACATCCCCTTTTTTGGCCTGGATTTTCTTGCCATTATCCGTATTATTTATCGATATCATTGTTTTATTTTTCAAATTAATAATAAAAACACCCGAAAAGTTCCTGACTATAAATATAACGAAGCAACTTTCCAGATGTTTTAAAGATACAAGTTTACCAAACGTAAATTTGAGTTACTTGGCCCCCGTCAAGAAGATAATTGATGGGAGAGTTTTTTACTTTTGCGGCAGATGCTAATACAGTTAGGGCTTCGTTAGCTGAGTCAATGTTGTTGGCTAATTTTACCCAACCGGTGCCAACCACGCTCATCCATGAATTTCGCGTTTCGTTTGTTGAAAACAATGCATTGACTTTTTTATTATTGTTCCAAACACCCGCACCAAAACTGTCTTCCATCGCACCACTTGCAGCAGGAGGATCTAAAGTTGGTACGGCTTCACTACCGCTGTCTATTGATGAACTGTTTGTACTTTCCACTATTAACGATGGAACGCTTGCTTCCCCTGCTTCAATTTGAGCTAATGGAGGATTATTTACTGGTGATTTTGACATGATATTTTTTTTATAAATTAATTAATGATTTAAAACACATATACTTGTTGAATTAAGCTGTCTTTGATAACTACATTAACATTTGAATTCGTAGTTTTTGCCGAAGCTAATTGAGTAAGTAAATTAATGAAGGCAGTGTCGTTTGAATTACCGATTTTCTTCCAACCGTTTCCACCACTAAGGTAAACCCAAGCGTTTCTGGTTTCATTTGTCGCCCATAATCCTTGAACTTTCACTCCATTAATGTTGTAGTTATTAACGATTCCGCTAGCTCCATAGACTTGTCCTTCGATACCGCACTGACCGAAGGCGATTTTGAAATAACCAGATTCACCAAAACCAGTTCCCCAACTATTTTTGCATATCCAATAGCCACCTGCGGTGTCATAGCCTACGATGCATACACAATGACCACCTAAAAGTGCTCCAGTAGTATGTCTGTAGACACCTGATCTGTAACTATAGAAATCATTATAAACACTAAAACAAGCTTCTACGGGTCCTTTGGTAGCCACAAATTCTTTGATGGCTTCAATACCATTGATTTTTGAATAGCCTGTTATCTTGGCTAGGTGGGTATCCCAACCTGCAAGTTTTCCTGAACAATTTTGGTCACCGGCTGTGTATGGATAATACGCTTCCTCCGTGACCCCTTGTGATTGAATAAAGTTCAACGCTCTTTCCGGCCACCAACCATTGCCGCAATTGCGACTTTCAGACCTTGCATGACAATAAAAAAGGTGGGCTTCTGAAAGATCAATTGCAAATGACGCACCACGTAATATTTTGATTTGACTTTCGATTGAAGCAATCGTTCCGAATGCCACACAAGAACCACAATTTCCTTGATTTTTTACATCCGTTACGAAATTTCCTCCATTGTTGCGCCAATCCAAAGATGCGGGGGCACCAAAGGAATCCGCAGACTTTAATGCAGAATCAGCTAGGTATTGCGTCAATGCAGCAGCACACATCTGTTCTTGGTCTTCTAAACTTGGAGCGTCCGGTCCGGGAGTATATCCAAGTCGATGTTTTTTCTCTGCATCAGATAATTCTGATACGCTTGTGACGCCGGCTTCCCATCCGGCATTTGAACTTGCAATTGCATCTTGAATTGCACTCAGTTCTAATTTCTCTTTTGCCATTTTTAATTAAATTGAATTTCGATGCTTACTCTGTTCAGTTTTCAGCTTCCCTGTCTTACTCTTTAAGGATTTTCAGATGACTCCATATTTATTAAAGCAAAATTCAATTTTTTGAAGTCTATATACTTAAGGAAAAACACCCCTTTTTCTACCGTATTTTAACGGTATTTTTTTTATTGATTTTTTTAGTATTAGCAGAACATACTATTGGAAAGTTGATGCAGAGATCTCATTCTTTAATAGCTGAAATTAATTTTAGATGTATTGCATTTACACAATATCACATTGTATATTTTATGTTTGTATTCGATCAAATATTCTAGCTTGATGATCTACATTAGAGCATTACATTGCGTGTCTAATGTTCCAGATGATAGAAAATATATCATTGATATTAATCCAACGAGTAATTCAATTATTGAGTTGTTGTAATTAAATTCAAAAAAAATAGTGCAATTTATTTGGAAATTCTAAATATCTATTATATTTGTTGAACAGAATATAATTAATTGAGGAGCTTTATTCTGGCTAACTCAGTTTATTGTACTCGAGTAATTATTTATTAACTAACCGCCGTAATGATTAAGCTTTCTCATTGCCTGTACCTTTATTTGAATTATTTGTACTAATTGTTGTTACACATTATTGACAAATATTAATGAGATAATTTCATTAAGAGTTATTGATTCTAAGTTAATTCCTGAATTATATTTTTGGTTTATTTCTGTCCTAGTCTTTTTATAAGTTGTCATTGTTCATTCTGTATATAACAAAAGTTATATATTGGAGATAAGGGCACATTAATAATTTTGTTTGAGTAATTATTGCTTGATTTTAGCTTATAACTAAAGTTGGAGGTATGATAATTAGTAAATAGCTATAAACAGTAATAAACTATTAAACGGATAAGTTAGTTTTATTTAAGTTCCAAAATTCAATGAAGTACTTCATATTTGAATGTGATTATTTTATTGGCTATGTCCAATTTGCATTAATAAATAAATAAATTATGATAAAAAATTTTATTAAAATTTTAGAAAACTTTTTCAGCTTAGATTATACTGGTAAAAAGGATATTTGGATGACAAGACAAGAATCCTTAACCTTATTTGTAGGTATTTTAGGAGTGCTTTTACCTATTTTGTTATGGGGCTTTACCTATTGGGATATTAAATTAATATGCCCATTAGAATCCATAAGTCATTATTACTATACCAGAGTTGGCGGAATTTTTGTAATAATTATGTCAATGCTAGCCTTGCTTTTATTAAACTTTAAAGGTGAAAAGCCGATAGATTTTGTAATTTCCTTTATTGCAGGCATCTTTTCATTATTACTTCTTTTATTTCCTACTGACAAAATTTCTAATGTCTCGTCATGGTGTTCAAATCCAAGTCAACTGGATGCCAATATTACTATTATTGCACAAAATAAACCACGTGAATGCTTTCATTATGTTTCAGCAGGTATATTTTTAGCTTGCCTTGTAATTATGTCTTTATATTCTTTTACAAGGGTTAAAGACGGGCAGGTTAAGGCAAATGGAGACATGAAGCAAAACAAGAAAAGTAGAAATATAATTTATATTTCAATGGGAATTATAATGATTTGCGCTATGGCTTTTATTGGTATTGGCCCTATAATATTATCAGAAGAAATATATAATAACTACAATTTGACATTTTGGATGGAGTCAATAGCTGTTTGGGCTTTTGGTATTAGTTGGATCATTAAGAGTAAAATTGTTTTAAAAGATTGAAATTTATAAACCAAAGGAAATGAAAACTTCAAATTCAATAACGAATTATCTATTTAATAGCGGGTCTACTATAAAGGGGCTAAATGCGGCAAAAATTATATTGTTCGGTATAACAGCGTTAGGTTGTTTAATGATCTATTTTTCTAAAGTTGTTAATCCTGTGGCTGCAATAAATTCTTTTGTTTTTACAGCATTGTCACTTTTTATTGTTGGTGCATCTATTGGATTCTTATTTGGACTTCCCAGGATTAACAAAAATACAGTCATAAATAATGGTAGCAAAGAAACAATTACTAATGCTAATTATAATGAGAATACTAATCTTGAAGAAGTGTCCGACTGGCTTACAAAGATCATTGTTGGACTAACAATGGTTAAGATTAATACCATACTCTCATGGATTGATTCAGGAGCAATTACACTATCTAGATCGCTTTCGACTGAAAATTTTTTAGCTTACGGCTTTGCATATGCGTCAATCGTCTTTTATTTTGTATCTGGATGTGGGATGTCTTATTTTTGGACCAGGGTATTTTTTTGGAGAATTCTAGAACAAAACAGAAGGGAAGAACAAATATTAAGTAAGGAAGAGATAATTGAGAAACAAGCACTTGCGAATCCTGAATTAAATGAAAATAAGAGAAGTAATTTGGAAAATTTTGTAGAAACTACTGATAACGAATCATCATTTAATTCCAAGGCAATATTAGCTGACTTTAGTCGGAAAGTCAAATATAAGAATGATATCCAAAAAGATCGTTGGGGTGGAAAATATGAAGATGGAAATTATAAATTAAGTGCCTTTGTGAATCAAGACTTTAAAGACCCTGAACTTTTTAATCTTAAAATAAGAGTTGATCGGTTAAAAGACGATCAAGCGCAAAATCTTGCTTTCTTTTTACATGATACATTTAACCCCAAGGTAGTATTTAAGACTTTTGATGGGAATACTGCATATTTGAATATAAAGGCATATGGTGCATTTACGATTGGTGTTTTAACAGAAAGCAATGTCGAATTAGAACTAGATTTAGCGAAGGTTGAAGGAGCGCCTGAATTGTTTAGGGCGCGATAAAAAAAATGAATGACAGATTTATAAAAGTAATTTTAAAACTTGAAAGATTTGATTTCTATAGAATTATATTCAAAAAATTGGAAATCAAAATTACAAAATTAAATATTCACAGGTATCTACTTAAAAATGACCACTATCTAAGTGAATCATTTCGTTTGGGTTTCCATGTAAACATCTTTTATAGAAGTACCCAGAGATGTGTTTCCGTCTCAACTATGGAGTAGATCATGGAACAAATTATTAATTTTTTTTTAAAAGAATGAGACAGTCTGTCCTTAGGGCGCAATGAATATTTAGCGGTTATTGAAAGTTATTTAATTTATATCTCGTAAGTAGAGATTTGAATTTCAAATTTTAAATGAAACATTACATCTTTCTTTTTTATTCTACTTTGGTATACAATAAACAATAGATTTGTCATAGTTGAATTCGGGGAAAAATATCAAAATTTATACCGCCATACATTTGAAATCCACTATCTACAAACCTGTAATTGTAATTGTCATGACCATAAACTCCACTTATAAAGAAACCTAGATTATTTTCTAAGTAAATACTTGTGGTAAGTTCGACTCTCATTCTTTGTACTGATCTATGTGGGTTTGTTATATATTCAGATGTTAATTCTAACAAACAACGATCAAAATGAGCAGATTTAAGCTTTGTCATAAAATCAATGCCAGCTTTAATTCTTGCTTGTCCGTAGAATTTAATATCCTCATCCGAATATCCTCCAGCATTGAATATGTAAAGAAGCTTATCATGATACAGGTCAACTCCAAGTTTGTATCCCAACCATTGTGTCAATATGTTGTCTTCGTCAATTCGAATTATTGATCTATTTTTTATTATTACTTCAGTATAATTAGTTGAAAAATTACCACTTCTGCGATTTAAGTTATCAGATAAATTCGTTTGATCATTGAAGGTACTATATAAACTCTTGCATTCGAGCGTTCCGTCCTTATAGTTTTGATCAAAGGCACAATCAGCTTGACCATTTGAGTAATGGCCTGATTCATACGAAATGGCTAAAAGATTGATTTTGTTATTATGATTAAACCGCCATAAATGTTGGTAACCAAGAATACTAATTCTATATGAAGGTGTCTTTACTGGCAATGAATTTTCTTGATACATTCTGATCTGTGGTCTGAAGGATATATACCACGCATTAGCTTGCTGTTTAGCTTCTACCGTTCTAGCATTCTCTAGTCTTCTTACAATGTTATTATAAATTGACATCCGAATTATTGGATTGGCTTCAAAAAGAATTTTCTCTTTATCTCTTCTTAAACTGTTTTTAAAACCAATATCAGGCTTATCACCAATTGGATAAACGGCATTAAATTGACCTTTTAAAAAGGTCGAGTATATAACAATTATAGCAATAAATGTACTTTTCATGTATCTAAAATAATTTTTTCAAGACTTATCTTGTCAGGATTGTTAATCCCATTTACTAAAACATCGGCTCCAGTTTTATGATTTATATATACCAAAATGTATTTTATACCTTCTTCTTTTAACTTAATATCTAAAGTGTTTTTAAATGATTTTAAACAGCTTACAACAAATAGATTGTCAATTTCAATATTGAATAATTCATTCAAACAAACCCTGACGAAAGCTAATTGTGTTGGAGATGCTTCAATAATTTTAATAATGCAAAATCTTTGTTTAATTGATTCACTAGGCATAATAGAATATTATAAAAATGGTAAAATATTACACAAGTATAAGTATATTTATTATAATCACAATATTTATTATGATTTATTTTTTTGCCTTAATCAATTTAATATACATAAAGTGCAAATTTTCAATATATTTAACTTACTAGGTAAACCAAGAAACTGGGTAACTTGTTCCTTACACTTAGTTTATTGAAAATAAATCTATAAAAATTAACTGTTATTTTTTATTCAAAACTATAAGTATTATCAAATCGCCCATTTCAAATTGCAATGAAAAGTCAGGAGTCATGAAGAGAAATTCGATCAGTGAAAGGAAAATAAAGTGAAATAAATTCAAATTTTATTTTCAAATAGGAGTCGTTTTTTGAATCAAAAGTATTTGTCCAGACTTTATTATTAATTTGCTTCAAAAATTATTTATCAAATAAAATATTTAAATCCGCCTATAGCTCCATTTTAAAATGCGAAACACAAATTTATATGCAGCCCGATTTTACACATTCTTATTAGCTATTAATGTTGGCTTTTATTTGAGAGCAAATGGTTTTCGTATTGGAAAGATTTCAATATAAAGTACTTTATTTGGATTATTTTAATTTATATCACTTTTATATTTTCTTATATTTTCAGCTAGCTTACTCATTGAATGCTGATAAATTGAGATTACGCCTGTGCTAAAACTGAATCTAATTCTAATAATAGCTGGGTCTTTAGTATTAAAGAATGGTGCAGGATATAAAAATGTCATCCACTTTCTTGCAAAAGATAGGGCTTCTCCACTTTCATAAATTCTATAAATGAAAGCATCTTTTTTATTTTCATTCCTTCTACTACTAGGTTTTATATCATAGTAGCCAGTTACGGGAGAGGAGTTAAAGGTATATACAAGATTAATTTCTGGAGTTGCATATGCCATAAACTGAGCTAGCCCTCCACCAAGACTGTGTCCGGCTGCAACTATTTGTACATTTCCAATATCTGATTTATAGTATTGTTTAATCGTATTGATTAAGTTCAAACTTATTGAGTTTAATTGATCATAATGGTCCCATGTTTGTCTAGAAAAAATGTTTTTAAACCATCTAAAATTTGCAAACCAATCAGTGGGGACATTTGTACCTCTGAAAATAATAGCAACAATTGTTTTATCCTGTTCCTTTAGTTCCCATATCTCGTAATAGAGGCCTTCGATAAATTTTTTGCTGTCATCATAATTTTTTAAATTTTCCATTGGGATTTTAAGTAATTTCCAATTTAGAAATGTATCCAGAGCTTCCATTCCTACTGCTCTATAAACTAAATCACATAATTCTGCATATTCGTCTATCCTTTTTAATTCTTTATCATGTCTGCCATTAATCAATTCAAAAGTACTAATAGTCTTTGTTGTAAAGCCAATTGAGTAAGTTGCAAAACCAGGACTAGCAGTCGAAACATAATTAAACCAATAAAGCAATCCTAAAATTATTATTATTATTATAAAGCTCATTTTTTTGAATTTTGATTTCATCGTAACTTAATTTAATGATTAAACGTGATTAACATTATTTATCATAATTATTTTAAGATTTAATTTTTGAAAAACTATAACTATTTGATGATCTGTTTTCAAAAATATGTTTTTGATTCTGTTTTCATAAATATAATAAATTCTGAAATGTATCTTATTTTATTAAAAATTTATCACAAAGCTATTGCTAAGAGCTTTTCAGTCCATATAACTTTTGTTACATAGATTCACCTATTAACTAAACAAAATCCAATATGGTAAAAAAAATCGAAAACTTTCTAAGGACAGAAATAGATAGAAACTTGCACCTAATGGTCGCTTTTATGTCCTTTTTCTCGGTAGGAACTGCAGAAATATCTACCCAGCAGATATAATGTATATTACACTTCATCCGTTGTTAAGTTGGTTTTCAAAAAGAAAAGCCTTCAATGTGTCAAATGAAACTAGTGTAGTTACATTTGGTATTGTGAGCCATGTAGCAAATATAATAATAGTCATTATATATTTTAAGTTTATTTTTTAAATAAATTGAAAAGAATTTCAATAAACATAAAATTTCATTTATATAAGACTATAATTTGTAATTTAAATTTGATAAAACAAACTGCCAAACTGTAAAATATGGTGGGTCACTTTGCTCCTGATTTTAGAATCATTGACCACTTTAAATCCCTGTTTTTTCCAAAATTAGGTTGGGTCACTTTACTCAGGATTTGGTGGGTCAATATGCTTTGAATTATGCATTAAGTTGAAATTTTGATACAAAAGTACTGAGATACTCGTTTTCGTCGGGCACAAGTTGCAAACTTGACCGCCAGCAGGGGGGGGCTGATATTTATATCTTTATTATCACACCAATACTGGTAGCTCTATTTGTTTAAACAATTAGAGCTACATATTGGAGGATGAGTATAAAGTAAAAAAATAAAAAATTTATGCTATATAAAAAATTTATGCTATATAAAAAATTTAACATATTATCTTTGTCAAATCTGACTTACTTTACATAGGAAGTGCTGATACCTGCTGGCGTTTCTTTTGTCGAATATGTTATATAATTATCGGTCATTTTACTTTGCTGCTTGAGCTAATTTTTTCTGTATTTTATTAGCTTTTCTTTTTTGATTTAATCTGTCATAATACTCAATAAATTGAATGTCAAAGCCAACATTGAAAAATGATGGAACTGAAGAGTTATTGAACGATTTATTTTTTAATATTGGTCTGCCCCAACTTGCATTAAAGTCTAAGTCATTGAAAAATGTTATACCGACCCCAACGCCAACCAAAGGTGAGTTAA
Organism: Saprospiraceae bacterium; assembly: GCA_044228225.1. Taxonomy (GTDB): domain Bacteria; phylum Bacteroidota; class Bacteroidia; order Chitinophagales; family Saprospiraceae; genus Vicinibacter. Next base: position 343,015 of record JBGAVH010000001.1, read on the forward strand.
AACTTTTTGTTGTCCCAGAATTCACTACGTTATTTAATATTCCTGAGCCATATACTAATAAATGAATGTTACTGATAGTCGGTTCTTTAGAAGGACTGGTTCTTAAATACGCTACATGGTTACTTCGAAATAAATTATACCAGTGCTTATATGTAAAAGTCTCTCCTTTTGAAAATGAACGGACATACTTATAATCCCACAATTTGAATTTTATCCCTATTTTTTCTCCAATAAATGAATAATTCCGAATTGTGTCGCCAGTATTTGTAATTAAGTGTTTTTGAAATGATGCAGTATTGGCACCTACTGTAAAATGAAATTCTAAAGGTCTGAATTTATTATAGGGTGTCTTTTGCAAATTATATAAAAAACCTTCTACATCTAAATTCAGCGATAACTTACCACTTGTATCAGTGCTTACTTTTAAATAGCTACGAACAAATGTAATTACTCTATTTATTGACTTTCTCATTTCTTCGTCACTAAATACATCTCCTGCATCACTCAAATGATTTAAGAAAGTTGCATAAGTTGGAACATGATCAAATTCATCAATAGTAGAGAGTAATTGTATGAATGAAAGATTTAAGTTTAGGTTTACACTCGCTAAGTCTGTTTGCACTTGAGTTGTAATACAGTTTATCAAACTAAACATTGAGTTATTCATTTTCAAAAAATCAAGTGAGTATTTGCCTAACCTTGTAAGAGCAGATTTTAATTCTTTCTCATAGGCTTGCATATATTCATATCGGTTCAATTCTGCAAAACGAAGTTTGTCTATAAACGAATTGATTTGTTCAATGTCCTTAACCTCACTTAGAGTGAGTTTAGAAATATCTGTTATTTCCTTTCTTGCTCTTCCGTATTGCACCATCAAACTATCAGATAAAACTTTTGCATCACCATATGTAAAATTATTTGAGATTGTAGTTAATATCGCATTCCAATCATTACCTTTTGATGACAGAGATTTTATTAATCCGAAATATTTTAGATAAATATCTAAATTCCCTTTTATCTGTGAAAAAATTGAGTCTGCCTGTGTTCGTTTTGTAAATAAGTTGTTGTAGAATTCAGATTTTATTTTGCTATCTAAATACCATTGAAGCATTCCATACTGCTCTTTCAGAGGAATATCTGTTCCACTTAAAATAGCTTCTGCATCAACTGTGTATTTTTCATTTATATACTTATAAAAACCGCCCGATTTCATAGTAAGGAAACGATAATTCTCATTTACAGAATATCCGATTAGATTTAGCTCTTCATCCTTAGAATTAAGAAGTTTTGAAATTCCTGATAATGCAGTTTGTAGTGACTTGGTGTAAAGCTCTAATTTTATTTTTGTTGCACTGTCTAATGTTTGGAGGTGTGAGGTTTTTAATGAGTTTTGAATTTGATCAAGTGTAGTTCTTTCAATTAAATAACTTTTGTTCTTCAATAAATCATTTAATGCCTTCAATTTAGGAGCAAGTTTTTTATTTCCCATTTCATTCTCCAATGACAAGTATGAATTCATTGACAAATAATTTTGAAGATAGTTAGTCCGCAATATTCCTAATGTTTTTAATTGTTCTTTCTGTCTAATGACTTCTGCAAAAAGGTCTATGATTACACCAACGAATTTGTTATTCTGTTCTACTATATAGTTTTCATTGGTTTCTGGATTGGGCTGTTCTGAAACAGATTCTCTATAATTGATTTTAGCGAAATCTTTAAGGCTCAAATTATCCTTTTCAAATAGCGAAGCAGAAATACCATAGGAAAGAGCTAACTCTCTGATTGATTTCCACTCTGGTGAATCTTTTTTTAATGTTTGTAAATAATACTCAGCATACCCAACAACGAATGAAAGATTAACTGTGTTTTCAAGAAGATTTTTTACACGGGTATCTTCATCTTTTTCGGTTGTCAGTATTTCAATGCTTTGGTCAATGTATGCGTAAAATAATCCGTTATCAACTCCAAGATTATTAAGAAGCATGTTCTTTATCAATTTAACCTTTACCCCTTTTTGTTTCTCGGCAATAATTTCAGCAATCAATTCAGGGTCTAAGTTTCCTTTAGAAAATTTGATTCCGCTTAACCCTACCTGCAAGGATGGTGCTTCACGAAGGTCTTGTGCTTTGATATGCGAAAAAATTGTCAACGCAAAAAGAATGAGTAGATTTTTTTTCATCGTTATTTATTTTAATTATTTGTCGTTGTATTTTGTGTTAATGTCGTTGTGTCTTCTGGGCTTGCAGGTAACTTTTGGGTTCCCAAGACTTGATCAATGAGCCTCGTGAATATAGGTTACATTTATTGGTTCTTAAATCATTCATTTTCAATTAATTAAAAAGTATTAATGAGTAATTGTTTTTTTTTTAAAAAATTGAGTGCAATTAAAAATCATAAGAAAAATACGGGGTTCTTTGTAAAAACTTATTAATAACAAATGTATCAAAATTTATTAAATTAAAATGGAGAACTGACAAAATAAATTTTTGTATATAAGTACAGAAGTTTATTTATCTACTGTTTTTGAGAAAATATTGGTTTTCTATTGGAAATTTGAGGTAGAATTATTCTTGTCCAATCTGATTCTTATCATTTGGCTGAATGATTTACTATTCAATCCACTAATTTCCAATTCAATACAAATTCAGATATTCTAAATCCACCTAGGGTTATTTTAAGAAATTCAGTAATTTCTCGTTTTGTGATGAGTTCGTATTGTGATTTTTTGAATTGGCTGCAGGCATTGGATATGATCCTTTGGCAATAGCCCAGACCTCTGCCGGTGAGTTCTGTTAGGTTCTTTGGGTATACTAATATTTGTGAAATTTAAATCCCTTCTTTTATCAAAATCAGGGTAGGTTTCTTTGTCTGGATTTAGTGGGTAAATATGCTCCGGATTCTGCAGTCACACCTATACAGGAGATATCCTCGTATTTATTACGAGGCAAGCTGTGCAACAATTTATCCATTGTTTCTTGTGTATCGAGACAACCTGTCCTCTAGAAGCTATAGCTTGTATCTGCTAATTGACGAGGAACACTCAGCTGTTTGCAATAGTTTTGATGTAAGTCTATATTTTAAACCTTAACGAAAAGAGAATTGCTTTAAAGGTGTTGTTCTGCTCTTGTTATTAATAAAATATACTAGTGAAATGCCTAGAGCAATTTCTGTTTTATTTATAAAAATTCGTGAATCGTTTATGTCTAATGAATTTAATGATATATTTTTGTCTTTATACTGGTCAATAAAATACTGCCTCGGTTGTTTAACTACGTTAAAATTACTAGTGAAATATATTCCTAGATTTTGTTTTTTATACCCGATCGCAAGGCCTAGTCCTAATGGATTAGTTCTTGGAAGTTGAGAGGCATTAGGAACAATGGTGTATGTCAATAACAGACCAATACTAATTTTTCCTTTTTTTGAAATTGAGTCAGTGTTACCATCTAATGAATTTGATACTCTGTTAACCAAATTTGGAGACCAAAATATTCCGCCTGTCAAAGCTATATGAAATTTTGAAATAGACTCAAATTGAACAATATTATTTGAATCAGAGAGAGTGACATTATATAAAGGTCTTAATCCATAAACAAAGGAACTTCCAAGTGCATAAGTTAAGCTCTTATTTTCTGTTTTTATATAATACCAATCTTGAAATTGATTTGAATATGGTTGGATTCTTTCGAAATTGTATCTAAAGCGTTTCCCATATAAGATAAGTTGTAGATTGGCATAGTATTTTCTTAGCCTATTAATTGTTGTCTGATATTCCAAAAATATTTCGGAATATTCCTTTTTGCGATCTATAATTGAATCCTTTATGCTTTCAGACATTTTATCAATGTCTTTTAATTCATTTAGTGTATCGGTTAAATCTTGAATATCGTTATATAATTCTTTAGCTTCTAAGTTTAAGAAAGAGCCTTCTGAAACGTAGGGTTCTATAAATATTAAAAGCTTTGAAAAATTACTAAACTGAAAATAACTTAACTCCAGAGAGTCATATGACTTCTTTAGAAAACTTTCAAGCTCTCTAACGGTATTGTTATATTGAGGGATTTCATTAGAAGTACTATCCAACGCCATATTGACAAAAGCAAGCGCTAATTTTAGACCCACTATAGCGGGAGAACCTATCGAAATTGGCTCAGAAAGTTTAAAAGTATTTTCTGTGATATAATAGTAATCCTTAATATTATTAGCATTATGCTTCCACCAAGAAATATTTATTGGTTTACGAATTTTATCATAATATTTGTCGGGATTAATACTCCAAAGTTCTGCAATTAGGTTCATGTTGCCAGATTCAATAACTTTTCCATTAGACTTATGTAGCAAATTGTCAGCTACTTCAATTACTACTTCTACTTTTTTTATTTCTTCATTCCAGTCAGTATACCACTGTTCTTTAGGAAGTAGCTTTACTGTTTTGATTTCTTCTCCTTTTTCACCATTGGCCTTTTGGATATAAACCTTGATCTTCCAGTTTTCGACAAATAGTCTGTGTGGTATTTTACTTTCATAACCTGCTGAAAGATAGTTTACATATCCTAATTTGAGTTCTCCTAAAAATGTATGTGTTTGTGCCTTAGATGAAATAGAAACAAGGAGTAAGATAATAGAAATAAAACGCTTAATTATTGTCATAGTCTGAATTTGAAAAGTGGTTGTTGTGTAGTTAATGAATCCATAAAAACAAACCTAATTTTACTACCATTTGTATCTGGATATTTTGACCATTTTTCCTTATTCTCAAAATCGATACCAGGTGATCGTTGATAAAATTCTTTATTTATTCCAATCCCAAAACCTGCCCAATCTACTTTGTCCTTGGGTAGGTTAAATTTTAAGTGCACTAGTTTCGTTTTTCCATTTTTTATTGAATCTAATTCAATAAAATTTTGAAATGAGTCTAAAAATAAAGCCCTCCCTGCATACTCTAATGCGAATTTATCAAATTCTGGGTTTCCTAATTTTTTTTGTATTTCAGGATTTTTATAGTCAATAATATTGTAAGTTTTTGGAGGATCCTTTAGTAGAGAAAACCCAAAAAGACCTGTTGTGTCGAATAATGGACAATAAGAGCAAACGATTTTTTTATGTATAGAGAAAAATTTATTGTAAATAAATATACCACCTATAAGTATGATTAGAATTAATAATGTAGACTTCCATTGGAAAGGTGGAGATGGAGGTGGTGGATCAGGAAATATTATAGGTTCAGGTTCATAAATGTTTATATTATTTTCTTTTAAGAATGTTAATAAAGCATATTTTATAGCTTCTACTACATGGGATGAACCTCGAGTAGGTATTAGAATACTAAAGTGGTCATCTGGCGAATTAATTATTTCCTGCTTTTCAACCTCAATAGAAATAGAAGCATTCTTATCCACAATTTGATCATTGAATCCTCTAAAATAGATTCGTTTTGGTAGGTTTTGGGCTCTCACCCACTTTTGATTAGTAGTTGCAAGAAATGTATTAATAGCAGAGAGGTTTTCAATTTGTACGTTTTTCGAAATAAATTTTCCAAGAGATGCCCATTCAGATCCACCATGAGGAACAGCTAAGGAAACAAACAAACCTACTTTCTCTTCTGGAGTATTTAGGCTTTCAAGTATGAATTTTTTAGATATTAAACCGCCCATACTATGTCCAATAAGAATTATTCTCTTATAAAGCCGTGCTTGTACTTTTATTTGACTCTCAAGTTCCGCAGCAATAGTTTCTATATCCCAATTGGTTGTATGCCTCGACTTTTGTTGCTTTAAAAGTCCTATACCATTTTTAATTGCAAGAAGACTATTAAATATTGTTGTATCATAAGTATATAAAGCAAAGTCAAAATTTTCACGTATTTGTTTATCTTCTGCAAGATGGTCAAACAATGACTTCTTTCCATCGTTCCTAATCCAAGTTTCTCTACCACCAATAAAACCGTGAATAAAAACTAAAAGATACGGATGAGCATTTTGTAAAATTGGGAATTCCATATTTAGCAATTATTTGGTTATACTTTAAATACTTTTTTAATTTTATGCCGGCGTAAAATTTCTGCCAACAAACTGTTGGCATCTACGCTAACCACAACCTGCGTTGGTTTTGCGGATTGGGCTTTAGTGGTTGTTGAAGTAGATGCATTGTTCACCTCTTTACATTTTTATTCATATTTTATCCCTATTGCATAAATATCCAATGATACACTTTCTCCAAAATTTTGGTCTTTTGAACTGCCTGACCATACTGATGGAGAAGATGGATAAGAAGAAGTCAATAAATTTCCTGCCCTTGACCAATTTGCAATAGTTCCACCTCCAACCATAATGTAGTTTCCGGTTATATTGACAGAACCAGATGGATGATTAGACACATCGCTTGATGCTTGAAAAATTTTGTTTTCTATTTTTTTAGAACACTTTTTGGCTGGCTTAATGCCGATGGCATATACTGTAATATTTGTTCTATCAGCACTACCATGGTCTTTTCCCTTCGCCTTCCAAGTATCACTCGTAACAGGGTATGATGCAGTTAGAAGGTTTCCAGTTCCAGACCAGTTATCTTTCGCTCCTCCACCAGTTAAAATATAACCTTCGTCAACTTTTACTGTTGCTTCTGGATAGTTAGCCGAAGAGCCTGTGTTTTGAAACACCCTCACATCCCACTGATTATTAGGGTCATAGATGGCTATTGCATATGCTGTAATGGAAGCACTATTACCAACTAAATGGTCTTTTGCCTTTGTAATCCAACTATTCCCATTTGGATAACTTTCTGTAATGAGACAACCTGCACCACTGTAATTAACTCTCGCCCCCCCCCCAATAATTTTGTAACCTTCTGGAACAATTACATTGACGGATGGTCTGTTTGATGAACCACTTGTGTTATCAAAGGTTTCTATTTTTATTTTAGGGCATAGATAATCTGGTTCCTTCCCATCAATATCACAAGTAAGAATAAATAACTTATTTGGGTTCAGTTTTCCAAGATTTGAGTAAGTCAGTTCTAAAGAGTTTACCGATGAAAATTGAATGTTTCTAGTGGGAATTGCCCAACAAATGTGAGTACGTCCTTCGTCAAGACCACCGTTAGCAACTCCAATCACTTTATTATCATATAAAATTGGTGCTCCCGAACACCCGGGGGTAATTTCTAATTCCAAAGCCAATACATACTTATTAATGTTAGGGCTTCCTCTTTCTTTTAAACTTATTTCAACGTCAGATTTTACGAATTTCTTTAGCAATGCAGTAGGAGTCTCTCGTACTCTTGCAATTTTTGTATCAAGGTTCAGTTCAACCTGATAAGGACGGGCAAACATCGAAATATTCTTGTTTCCAAGATTTGAAGGATTTAGGTCAGAAAACTCCAATCCAGTGCTAAAATTTGAAACTACTTCACTTGAACTTAACAAAGCAACATCATTACCGATGTCCGCTTTGATAACTTTTAGTGAGAAATAATCTGTTCCTGAATTATCTTCTGCACTAATTGTCGAACATCCACATACCGCATGAAGTGCTGTGACAATGCCAACAACTTTTCCGTTTTCTTTGTAAACGAAACCTGTCGCAAAATTGGTTGTTGAGCCTTTAGAATTGTAGGCACAATTAGAGGATTTTATTCGGAGTACTTGTCCGCTTTGAGCAAAGGTATTAGTAACAAAAAGACAACCTACAATGGTCAAAAAAATAAATTTTACTTTTGACATTTGCATGAGAGGTTAATTTTGATTTTTATTGAATCAAGATTTAGTACTTTCTTTGATAGCATTTCTTCAATTTCAGGGTTTTCCATTTCATTCAAAGTACAAAGTAATTCCACACCTTTCAAATTGCACAAATTTTTTTGCTCACAAAGGTCTTCAGAAATTCCATGAAGGACAGTGGATGATTTTCTGCTTTCATCTGCTTTCCGAGATTCTGCATCTACCAGTTTAGTCGATGATAATTCTTTGGAGTAGGTAGTTTGTCCAAATATTTCGCCTCGACCTGTAATATCATAGTTTTTAGCAAGCAAACCCAAAAATGAACCTGCAACCATTCCTAAAACCACCCACATAATTGGAAATGGGCTAATATTTTTATTGGTTAGCAGGCTGCTATCGTTTGTATTCGATTTATCATCATTTTTCTGTCCAGTTAAAATCGAAAGCAATCCTACGATTATTGTGAGGAATGGGATTAGGATTTGAAGGAGAATTGAAGATTCACTTAATCCCAAAAATATACCTATCCCTAAGCCTGTAAAAAATAGTCCAACACCGTTTTTTATATTCATTTATTTTTATTTTTTCTTCGTTTTTCTTTGCTAGTAACACAAGGGAAAGTTGATCTTGACCCCTAAAACCAAATTCTTGAAAAATAGATTTGCAGGCACCAACTTTTTATGATCTTTATTTATATTTGGTATTTGAGATCCTCCGATTTCAAGCTGAACATCCTTTCTCGTTAATATGTCATGAAATCCAATAGATGGATCACAGATAGGTGTTAAGATTATCATATTTTAATTCAAATTTTGCGGTAATACTTAATGCTTTATTAAAAGCGAAGCCTAAAAATAATAGTAAACTTTTAAATATTTTAGTATTTGATAAAATTTATTTTGTTCATATTGTTTTTCGAAAATGAAAAAAATAAAAGGTAATCATACGATGTTGAGTTAAAGTTTCAAAAGTAAATTGATTTTGGTCTGTCGATGTCTGAACATTATAGCTGTTTTATAAATTTGCATAATCAAAAGGTTATTGATAACAAATCCTTTGTAAAGGGATTCAGAGTAACTGAACAGAATCGACCTACACTAATTTTAATAAAGTATGGATAAAAACCAAATTATTTTCTCCCACTTCACCATTTTCACTACCTTCGACACGCCTATGAACTGAAATGATCCATGAAATTAAAAGAACTAAAACCCAAAATAGCACTGAATAAAGCCTTCTTGAAGGTGAAGCCCATTAGGACTGATATCGAACGATTCAAAGCTAATCTGAAGCAATTATTTTCGTTGTGCTGCTAATAGTATTTGGATTTATTGAATCAAATTCAATTCATAAATTTCTTGGTTGCTAAAAGTGGTGGGTCATTTTGATCCGGATTTTAGAATCAAAAACCACATTACTTCCCTTAGTTTATCAAATCAGGGTGAGGCACTTTGCTCCGGATTTAGTGGGTCGTTTTGCTCAGGATTTGGTGGTTCGCTTTATTTCGGATTTGGTGGGTCAATATTCTCCGGATTATGCAGCCTATTGTTGGTGGTGGTTTAGCATGGATAAAGGAAAGGCCAAAACCAGCTTTTATTTTCACGATAAATCCATTAGAAATTGGTAGATTAATATTTAATTACTCAGAAATTTTATAAAATTAAAATATGACAAAATTTATTTGTGGTGTTTGTGGTTATGAATATGAACGCCCAAAGAAACCAAAAGCCTGTCCAAATTGTGGAGCAAAGTTAAAAGATGAATTATTAATAGAAAAAATAAGATTTTTATTAGGAGTTAATAAGCCTTTAATTCAAGATAAATAATTAATTTTTTCTAACTAACTACTACGGTAAAGCTTAAATTGATGCAAGATAATTCAGAGTTTAAACCTATTGCAATAGGTAAGTTGAAAAAAATATTATATTATAATTTTACAAATGTCAACTTAAGGTATTTTTGTTTCAATAAATAAAATTTATTTGCTTGTATTTTAATCGTGTTTATAGTTTGAGGTGGTTTTGAAACTTTTTTAAATAAGTAGAAATAATTAATTTTGATAATTAGTAGAAATGCTTGGAGACTCTTTTCGTGAACAAGTTGAAATCAATTCACCATCCAAGGCTTTGTCCTCCGGACGCAACGAATACTTAGCTGTTTAGGTGCAGTCATACTTCAGAGCGTTGTATATTTCCCATGCAATGTCTTTGTCATTTAAATAGCCCTCTATTCCATGACGGTTGGAAGTATGGTTGTCTACATCATTTTTATTTGTTATTGAAGGGATGGTATTAAAGTAATCTTTGTTTAATGGTTTTAGGGCAACAACATCTCTTTCGTCATAACCATTGAACCATCCGTTTTTAAGACAGTCTGGCATTTTTATGGGTGTTTTTAGGTACTTTTTCACAGCATTTATCCCTAAAGGAGAACCAACAGTTATCAGCTTACATGAATTTACTGTTGAGGCTTCTCTTAATATATTATAACTCACAATTGAACCAAGAGAATGTCCCACAATAACACAAGATTCAGTATTAAAAGCAGCACTCACTTCTTTATTTATTTCTTGTCTAATTGCAGGGATAGTTAGGTAAAGAAATACATCATATGTAAACTTCTTTATTGAGGCTTCACTCCAGCTACTTTTTTTATCAATAGCTTTGAGAATAGAATGAACCCATTCCCAATTTAAAGGTCCTTTCTCTGTAATTTCTGATGGATTCTCACTTTCAATATCTTGTATTGAAATGTTTGAATTATCAGCCACTTCTTGCAAAAAATCATGAAAAAACCGAGCATCAGTAGAGTTTGATTCAGCTCCTTTTTTTAGTATTGTTTCAACAGGGGTATTGAATTCATCTACAAGTCTATCTAACAAATCTCCATAATAAGGAAAAATTATGTCTTCGTTTGATATTGGTAATGTTAAAACGGATTTATTTAGCCCTCTTTTAAATGTGTCAATCCAAGTTTCTCTCAGGGCAATTGGGTCTTTTCCACCTTGGTCACGACCGTGGATTAATATTAGTTTCATATTATAGCAATTTTAGATAAAATATTTTCTAATTATTTCAGTTCCTTTTTTATCAAATGTAGTCCAAAGACTTGGAGCCAAAAAGTTTGAGGCTTCACGAATTTCAGGATTTAAAAACTCATCAAAGTGATGACGATATGCCCAGCCAATTGCAATCATTGGGCAGAAAGGAGCAAGCCTTTCTCTTTCTCTTGATAAATTATTTGCAAGCATAGCAATATCAAAAATCATATTATCACTTTCTTCTGCCATGAAACGGTAAACAGATTTTATATCTTTAATTTTACCTTCTTGTCTAAAGGCATAGACTGCGTATAAGCCAAGTGATGGGTCAATCGACTTTTCTTGTCGTAAATAACTTCCGGCATTTGAATAATTAACATGTCCATCGCTTGTAAATTCATTATTAAAAGTCTGAGAATAATCAAACCCTTCATTTGCAGCACTTGCAACAAAAGAGCGGACAAAGCCAATTCTATTTTCGTTTTGTTCAAAGAAGTGAAATTTGTAACTATTTCTACTAGGCGTATAATTGATGGTCAAAAGCTGGTTCTTTTTAAAAACCAATGTTCCTATGTAGCCTTCTATAATGGCTATTGGGATAGAATACCCATTTTTAAGAATAATTAATGCTGTTTTTGCATTCAAGTTTGGATATATTCTTATGTGAATTTTGTTGTTTTCCGAAAAAACATCTTTTACAGAATTTGTCAGTACATCTTTAATTGATGTTCCAATTATTGTAAAGCCTGTTTGAGTTTCAAAACTTGATTTTCCCTTTGAGTCAAATATTACTTCGGAATTTTGAATGAGTGTTGATTTTGTATTGTATACATCCATTTGGATTTCTTCCATGTCTTGCAATATCGATTTGAAACTCTTATTGCTAGTTTCAAATTGTGATAACCCTATATTTAACTTATCCTGAATTCCATTTATTATAGTTCTTTCTGCTGATACCTTTTGCTTAATTAATTCTTCTGATGACAACAAGATGTCTTTAGCGTTATTGTCGTCAAACTCTGCTAAACTAGGTTTTGGGTTCTGATATTGAATTCTGATATCTGGGTTCTGCTTTAATGTTATACTAATATCTCTTGCTTTTTTTGCAACAATAGATTTTATAGAAGATTCACTGTTAATTGAGTTGATATGCCAATTGCCATTTGATAAACTCTTGTAGTTCCTATTTGTCAATAATTTATCGATACTATAATACTTAATTAAATCATCTCCTCTTGGATTTGCCTTGATTAACTCAGGGTACTTCCCATTTAGAACTTCTATTAATGCCTGCGTAAAAAGTCCAAATCTTTTTGCGTTTGTTTGGCTATTTTGTTCCAATGCAGGATTTCCAGGCCTTGTTGCATACAATATATCTATAGCACAATCTTGGTCTGTATCGTCAATGATTGGAAAAATAACAGAACCATTGCCCGTAAATTGTAATTCGTTTGGTAAAACACGACAAGCATCTGAAATAAAAACTATATATGGTATCCCGCTTGTCCTAGCATTATCTATTGAGCCAGTCAAATTAATTGACTCATTTGGATTGTTTTTTGCATTTGATAGCAACCAAATTTCTTGGCTTGGACTTTTCAGAATGCCATGCCCAGAAAAAAATACAATCAATTGTTCACATGTTTTGCTATCAACAATTTCACCTATTCTATCAAAAATATCAGATTGGGTAATTCTATTTGTTTCGTCAACAAATACATCTGTTTTGTATCCTTGTGACTGACCCCACAATGCAAATTCTTTAGCCCCAGACACCGCAGCTCCTAAAGGTGTCAATCCGGTTGCTTTGTCAATTCCTATGCTGATTATGTGTTTCATGATTCTTTATATTGATATGGTTCACTTTCTATGATTGCACCTAAAATTTATATTGACGAGATTGATAACGTGTGCTTCATGATTATGACATATATATTTTGTATCTATTTGTTTCAATTTAAAATTTTTAAATAATAAAGTGATTTAACTATTTTAGTTTGATTTAAAAAGTAATAAGATAATTTATTGCTATAGCGCAAATTCTAAAATATCCAGAAAAATATTTAAGCGTTATTTTAATTCCTATTTCTAATTAACAAAGCCTAACTAATAAGGTATCCTTCCAAGTCAAATGAATGACTCAGTCTACTAAATCTTAGAAACCATGTTTTTTGAATTATTAATTTTGCGATTAGGCTTTACTTTTAAATCCTGGTAGATATTCTAAAAATCGAAAAAATAAGGCAATTAGCTATAATAAATTAAAAAATATAGAACAAACAATTTGTTTTCATTTATACTGTTTTGATTCTTTTTACAATATTATTTTAACCTTCTATATATTCTTATTTTATTAAAAAAGTTATCACAAAGCTATTCCTTAAATTATTTTCCACCCATATAACTTTTGTTATATAGCATAACGCTTTAACTAAACAAAATCCAATATGTTAAGTAAAGAATACAAAACTTCCTTAAGACAGATATAGGTAGAGGCATGCAAGCATTGCTTGCTTTTGAGTCATTGTCCAAGCCAAATATTATGACAATACTTGCCTTGCAGAGTTGATGCGCTTCAAACATCATCCGTGATTAAGTTGGTTTTGGAAAATAAAGGTCACCGAGTCAATTAGAAGTATGTTAAGTTTCTATTGAATTCGCGTTCTGTTAAGCAAATATAATAATATTTTTTATCGTAGTTAATTTTCGATATATTATTTTTTAATAAATTTAGTATTTTTTATTTAAGTATTATCCAGTACTTATTGAATCACCAAATCAACAATTTGGTTTACACCTAAATATTAACGAACTATCGATATAGACAAATTATATTCTACTACATTTGCATTTTTACTACCTTCGACACACCTATGAACTGAAATGATCCATGAAATTAAAAGAACTAAAACCCAAAATAGCACTGAATAAAGCCTTCTTGAAGGTTAAGTCCATTAGGACTGATATCGAACGCTTCAAGGTTAATCTGATGCAATTATTATCGTTGTTCTGTCAATAGTGAATAGATTTATTGAATCAAATACAAAACATTAATTTCTTGTTCGCTAAATAGGGTGGGTCACATTGCTCCGGATTTAGTGGGTTAATATGTTCCGGATTATGTATAAGCTGGCCTTATGTCCAACTACCTTGCAAGCCATTGGCAATATTGCTTTTAATTGTCTTTGTCGTGTCTGCTTGTGCGGTTGCGTATTTTTTATTTTCAGAAGGGGAGGTTTTTTTTTAAAATTCAATTTTGTCTGGGTGGGAAAGCTGGGAGCTCTTTTGAAAGCTTTGGTCTGTGCTTGGGCTTGTGTGGCTTGCAAATGTGTGTGCATTTGTGTGTAGGCTACTCATGCTAATAGTTTCTCCAATTTCATTTTCCACTTTTCCCAGTCTTTCATTTCTTTAGTTTGTAAATCTAAAAATTTCTGTGTGTGGTCGTGATGTATTAAATGACATAGTTCGTGTATAATCACATATTCAATACAGCCTTTTGGTGCTTTAATTAATTCCGGATTTAGAATGATTTTTCCTTTTGGTGTGCAACTTCCCCAACGTGTCGGCATGTTACGTAACACAATAGAACTTGGTTCTACTTTGTGCTTTTCAAATTTGTCGATTAGTGGTGCTGCAATTGAGTGAAACTTTGTCCGGGCATGTTGTAAATACCAATCGTTTAATAAGTCTTTTCCTCTTGACTTTTCGCTTGCTGTTACTTCAATGAATTTGCCTTTTAGTTTTACAGATTCATCTTTAGCAATTATAATTTGCAAACGATATTGTCTGCCCAAATACAAATGAGTTTCACCGCTAATGTATTTTCGTTGTGATGTTTTTGGTTGAAAGGAAAGAAAGAAGCTTTGTTGTTTAATTATCCATGGTGCTTTTTTTCTGATTTTCTCTTTCACTTTATCCATAGATGTTTCTGCCGGTGCTTTTACCAACACTTCCATTTCGGGAGTTACAGTAATGCCAAGCGATTTTCTGTCTGAATACTCCAGACGAAAATCTATTGTTCTGCTTCCAAATTGTATTGCTTCGGTCATTACTTGTATCGGATTTTAGCAACTTCAATGCAGTCTTCTGCAATCTTGTCCATGTCTTTAAATGGCAAATTCAAATTGTATTTGTCTCTTACTTCATCAATGAGATAGTCGCCAATTTCAATCAGCAATTTTCCGGTGATGTTCGTTTTGTATTGCCAGTCAATAATGGCTTTGCCGTTGTCTAAAACAGAATCTTGAATCAGGTCGTCAATTTGTAAAGCCGTTTGTGTTGCGACTTCTTTACGAACAATATTATCTTGAATCTTTTCTGTAAGTGCCTCAACCGTTAAACCATAAAACGCTTTGGCAACATCTCTGTCTTTCAATTGCTCTGGTATATCATTATCGGTATGAGCCAAAACATTGTTCATGATGTCTTGAACTCTGCTCAGGTATTGTGCCTCACTGATTCGTTTTGCTTCATAGTCTGCAATGGTTTCTCTCAGCATTTGTGAAAATTTTTTATAGAAAGCAGGATCTTCATCCATTTTTTCCGTGATGTGCTTCGCTGTTCTGCTCGCAATCTTATCAGCTTTGGCTGCTTTACCAGTTGTATTTTCTACTTCTTGCTGAAACTTATCTTTATCAAAAATATTTACTAGTTCCGTAATTGTTTCAATTTTCTCGGTTGTAATGTGAGTGTCTATCAGTTTTTGAATTTGACCTTCATATTGTTTGTAGTCAATCTCATCACTGTATCTTTCAACAACAGCCAAACGCAATTTCAAAAACATGGTCAAATCTTCTTTGTAACGATTGATTACTTTTTCTTCTACTTCCTTATGAAATTGAATTGAGGATAGTGCCAGTTTTAAACCCTTGGCAAAGGCTGCCAGTTTATCGTAAAACAAAACTCTTATTGCTTCATCTTTCAATAATTGCTGGTAGGCTTCTGCATCACGTTTGTTCGCAATGGTTTTGAAAATGTCCCAAAGGTCTGAATGCTTTTGCGGTAGTTTTTTGATTTCATCTGAAATGTTGGTCATTGTTCCTGCCAAATCTTCATCATCAAAGTCTTCAAAGGAAGAATACAACTGCAAGGCATCATCTAAGTTTTCAATTACACCATAATAGTCAATGATGTAACCAAATTCTTTATCAGGATAAATACGGTTTACCCTTGCAATGGCTTGCAATAGTTTATGACTTTGTAAATTTCTTGTGAGATATAAAACTGTGTTTTTAGGTTCATCAAAACCAGTAAGTAATTTGTCAACTACAATAATTATTTCGGGGTCTTTCTGATTTTTGAAACGGCTGATAATATTCTTTTCATAGCTTTTTGAATTGCCATGTTCGTCCATCATTTTTTTCCAAAACTGATTTTCCTTTTCGGTTGATTTTTCATAAGCACTTTCTTCGCCTTCCCGTTCGTCAATAGAAGAAATCAATACTTCGCAACTTACAATGCCTATTTCATCTAGATATTCTTTGTATTTGATAGCATTCACCTTTTTATCACAAACCAACTGTCCTTTGAATGGTGTTCTTCCTTGCCAATTGTCACGAAAATGATAACTTATATCCCACGCAATCATTCGCATTTTTTGTTCAGCGGAATTTAAGTGGTCGTATCGCGCAAACTTCCTTTTTATGTCAACCCTTTGGTATTCTGTCAAAGGCTCCGCAACCATTCCATAAAATGTATCAATTGGACTTGCATTTACATCCTGCAATGCCAATCTTCCTTCATATAAGAGTGGAACAACTGCTTTGTCCATTACTGCTTGGTCAACTGTATAAGCATCTATCAAACCACCAAATTTTTCTGATGTGCTTTTGTCCTTTTTGAATAACGGTGTTCCCGTCATGGCAATGAAACTTGCATTCGGCAAAGTCTTTTGCATGTCGATATTAAAAGTGCCATGTTGTGTTCGGTGTCCTTCATCCACCAATACAAAAATATCATGGCTTTCTAATGGCTTATCTATTTTCTTTACAGCAGCTACAAATTTGTTGATGATGGTGGTTACTACTGCATCACTTTTGTTTTCCAATAGCTCAACCAATCGTTGACCAGTTGTGGCATTTTCTACAAACCTACCGCATTTGCGAAAGGTATCTGAAATTTGACGATCCAAATCGGTTCGGTCTGTTACCAACACAATTTTAGGATTGCGAATGCTTGGTTCTATGGCAATGGCTTGTGCCAACATCACCATCGTTAAGGATTTTCCACTTCCTTGTGTATGCCAGATTACACCGCCTCTGCGTTTACCGTTTTCAACATGCTTTATTCGTTGCATGGATTTTTTGATGGCAAAAAACTGCTGATAACGTGCTACCTTCTTTTCTCCATTGTCGAACAACACAAAATTGAAAACAATGTCCATCAATCTTTCAGGACGGCATAAACCATACAAATAATTGTCCTGCTCGGTTGGTAGAATTTGTTCTTGTTCTAATGCATCAAAATAATCACGAACGTATTTGAAACGGTCAGAAAACAATTGTTCTTTTATAGAAATCGGTAGCGGTTTGTTTTTGAATTCCTGTAATCTGCTTTTGTAATTTCGTTCTTCATCATCCGTATTGAACTTTTCGTGCCATTTAGCCCAAAATTTTTCGGGTGTGGCATTGGTTGCATAAGCGGCTTCTTGTGTGGCAATGCTTAAAGTGAGTTGCGAATACACATACAAACTGCGTATGCCGTCTTCTTGTTGGTTGCGTAAATGCTGACTGATAGCCTGTTTCAATGGCTCTTTCATATCCGGTCGTTTACACTCAATAATGCAAAACGGAATCCCATTTACGAACAACACCAAATCGGGACGGTAATGGTCCTTGCTAGTTGAACGCATGACGCTGAATTCTTCGCTTACTTGAAATACATTATTGCTAATGTTTTTCCAGTCGATGTATTCCAGCGTAAAACTCTTTTTGTCACCATCCACACTTTGCTCCAATGCATGACCTAAGGTGAGCAGGTTGTAGACCCTTTCACTGGCTGCAATGTAGCCTTCATTCATGGGAAGGTTTTTCAAAGCCAAAATGCCCCTTTCTATATTCTCGTCTGTAAAAATGCTGGTTTTGGTAGAACTTACCCGGATGCTATTGATTTCTTTCAACTGTTTCCGCAATACATCTTCTAGTAAAACATTGGTGGTTTTGCCACCTCTTTGCCTGTCGGCTTCTGCTGGACTTAAATAGGTATAACTCATATTTACTAACATTTGCAATGCAGGGATCTGGCTGATATGATCTTCTTTAAAACTTGGTGTGTCCATTATTTTATTATTTTTAGAAAATCGGATACTCGATACAGCGGATTGAAATTTACTAATTCCAGAGCCAATACAAAGAATCCGGAACTCAATACTGTGAATTGAAAGTTAGTTCCGAAGTATTTCAACAAATTGTAATTCAGGTGTTTATGGTAAATGCCCCTCAGCGTCATTGTTCTTTGTAGCTGCAATACAAAGAATAGCACTAACTTTTTTAGCATCTTCTTTAACTCTTTTAACTTTTGCATGCAGAGAATCATTAACGGGATATATACAATTAGCTGCTTATTCATTTCTTCTAATAATTTTTCTAATAATTCTTCTGATAGCTTTTCTAATTAAACTTGATTTATTAGAACCCATTTCGGGATCTTAAATGTCCCTTTGTTTTCAATCTTTTTCTTCTTCCTTAATTCTGATAACAAGTTATTTATTTTAATCTTTTTCTGCTTATCATCCATCCAGTCAGGTAACTTTTTCCATAACAATTCATCTATTTCACTTCTTTCTAAACTTATATGCTCTCTAATAGCTTTTTCTATTAAATCAAGATAATAACTCTTATCAAAAGCTTTGTTTTTTGAATACGCAGCTTTTTGACCTGTTTTCTGAGCCACTTTTATTCCTATATAATAATTTGGTTTCCTGCCTTCAATTAGGTTTTTGCCCTTTAAGTGCTTTTCTTCAAATCCAGTTAGTTCATGTTTCTTCTGCACTTTGTCCAACATCATAATCTCTACCAATGTCAGGACTTTGTTCCTTGCTAACAATCGAGCATATTCTATATCGAGTATCTTGCCCGAAATGGTGACTTTAACTTTGCCGTGTGAAAGGTCATAGTCAGGCATAGGAAAAAAACGTTCCCTTTGAAAGTTGAAAATCTTTTTTATTCCACCTCCTGCAGTATCCACCATTTTAAGATTAAACATGGCAGATGCTAAAAACCGATTGCGATAATGTTCTTCAGGGGCATCTTCTTTCACCACCTTTTCTACACTTCCAGGAATGAAAGAACCTAGGTTGGTAAAAATCAATTGATCGTCCATTTCTACCACATTGATGCGACCATGTTTAGTATAGTCTTGATGGGCAATGCAATTGTTTAAAGCCTCTCGAATGGAATAAGGTTCATATTGATTTACTTCATCAGGGAAAAGAGTACCGTCTTTGATGTAGCGGTATTTTAAGTTACGTATTTTAGCATATACTTTATCAACCGCCAATATCATCGGGCAACCAATAATGGCATAATCTTTATCATTTCCATTCGCATCTTTTAACAGCCAACGGATTTTTGCTTCTGACGGATTAATAAAATGCTCCGATTCTTCTTTACCTAAAAGGATAATGGCTGTTCGAGTGATTTTTCCTTTGATAGTGATTTTAGCCTTATTTAAAAAAGTAGCATCATCCCAGGAATCGACTTCAATGGACTTTTCAGGGTATTTATTTTTGAAGTTTTTCCTTGCCAGTGCAATGGCTTCTTCGTCTAAATCTTCAAGTGATGCATCTGGAACAACAGCAGCACTCCAATCTTCAGTTGTAGCTTGTGCCCGAATACGTTCTATTTCTTCCAAATTCAAAGGCGAGAGTTCTTCATCGTCTCTTCCGTAATAATGACCATCAAATGCAATTGGAAAACCTTTTGGGGCAGAGGGTATTTGAAACATTATTACACGACCTTCTGGTTCATTCAATTCATAAATTTCAATAAACGTAATCCGATTGGTTGTTTTATTGGCTATCTCACTTTTAAGGCTATCCAAATCTTTTCGTTGCGGACGAAATTGACTGCCAACAATAGCATGCTTGTAATTCTCCACCCCAAAAACCAGCCAGGCATAAGGTTTGCCTTTCAAGTTGGTTTCATTGCTTAGGGCAGAAAAATATTTGCCTAACTTCGCAAAGTCATAGCCATTCTTAGCTTCTTTAAATTCCACAACTTCATTCTCTGCAGTGAGACTGCGAAGGTTTTGAAGAATATATTTTAATTCTGATTCTGTCATAAGCTTTTTAATTTATCCTTTTGCACATTAAAGCCGTCAGGTTTATTGTGCAGGTTTTGATTTATTAAGCGCATTCAGCCCAAATTCACCAACATTTGTAATGCTGGAATCTGGCTGATATGGTCTTCTTTAAATGAGGGAACGTTCATAAATAAATCATTATTCTGGGTATAATTCACTAATTAATTTTGATATATATCGTCAATTATTTCTTCGCCTCATATTACGGCTTAAATCATATTCACAATTTACCCTATCTTCATAAGCTTTTTCTATCATAAATTTCAATTTATCAACCGTTAATTTATCCCAACTAATAACTGATATTTTCGCCTTAGAATTAAGTAAATTGTCAATTATTCTATCAGGCATATATGGATATCTTTGCTCATATTCGGCTCTATCAGTTATTGTTATCCAGTTTGTTTGTTCTGGAAAAACTGTTTCTTTCTCTGATGAATGTGAAGCTATATAATATGAGCAATTTATAGACGGCAAGTTTATCACAATTATTCCGGATTTCTTATTTACTCTTCCATCATACATACTGGAAAATATCTCCCAATCAACATGTTTTCGGTACCTAGTTCCAGTGCCGACTAAAACTATTGTAACGGTCGATTCTCGCAAATATTCATCTCTAATTTTTTCTCTAATTTGCTGATCGGTTAAATCATCTGAAATATCACCGGTATCAACAGACCAATCAATAAAAATATCATTTTCATTGGCCCATCTGACCAATTCCTCTTTAGCTAACTGATCATTTGCATGATGATAGCTTACAAAAACTCGGTGTGCCATAATAATCTATTTTAATTTGTTATTTAATCCCTTTAAAACCAATGCAACAATTTCCATCACATTTGTCGAAACAAATAATATCTGATTTTCCTCGAGGGTAAGTCCATTATTTAACCCAGCTATTCCATTTTCTAATACTGTTGAAGCAATGGCTCTATAGTCTATTTGGTCATCGACATCTTGTGAATTGTAATATTTCATAAATTCTAAATAGGACGACTCTCTTTGTGCTTGTTCATACAAAAGATCAGCAGAATCTCCTTTTTGAAGAATATCGACAATTACTTTAGTTACCCCGCCAAAACCGCCAAGTAAATAAATCGGGTGATGGCGTTTTTTAGCTTCAATAAATTCTTCAACTATACCAGCACACTTTCCTTTAAATCCAAAAGTCCTCCCGCCTAAAATAACTCGGGCATCAACGTTTTCTTCCATCTGGGCTCTCATTTTTGATAGAGATTTTGCCCATAAGTAATTATTTTTTAGCGTTGTTGGTGGCAGAAAATCATTTTTAATATCCGGTGGGCATATATCTGGCTCCTGAACTTTAACTATCTCAACTCGACTATATTCAAAGTCTGTAATTTGAGTAGGTACTAAATTTAAATGTATTGGCCATGCAAAATAATTTATAAAATACTTTGCATTTCTATCACTTTTTTCCAACAGACCATATTGACAAGATAACTCTCTGAATAGTTCAGTAAACCCTTGAGAACGCAAATCTCCACCATAAACTAATTTTCCGCCGGCAATTAAAATATGTCTTGATATCTCTATTGTTATATCTCTGATTAAGGGTTCAGCACCTCCAAAATCGGAAATATCATCTGAATCGGAAATGGAAATTGATATTTTCTTATCTTTTAATCCTTTCGACAAAATAGAGAAAGCTTGTACAGGAGTTATAAATTCTACAGAGTCTTCATAGAGTTTTAAAAATTCAATTTCTTCAGTTCCTAAAGGAGGCTCTGGATATAGAACTGTTTTTGTTCCTTTTATGAGAGAGAACGACAACAACTCTGGAGAAAACGGCAATATTGAATACGTATCACCTTTAATGATAGTCTTGATTTCTAAAAGTAACTGTTCTTGAAAATATTGACTCAACGATGTTTTTAATAACACGTTTATTATTTCATTCCAATTATTACTAAATCGAACAACAGGCGTATTACCCAGATATGGAAAACTTCTTTTTACCAAGCCATCTATAAGATTCACAACTACGCAAGGTATTTTATGTCTTTTGCCTGCCAATGCCTCAATTCTGCACCATTCTCTTTCTGAATAGGTATTAGACTCTAAAATAATTAATATTGATTTTTCAACATTCTTTTTTATCTGATCCTCGAAATCATAGCCATCAATAATGTCGTTTGCATCAAAAAAAGAATCTAATTTTGTATCAGACCTCAAATAGTCACGCAATTCCTTGGCTCTTTTCTCTCCAAGTTTATCATGATCTTTCTTCGAATGACTTATAAAAAGTTTTAATTTATCTTTTCCTTTATTGTTAATAAGTCGAATTAAATCATCAAAAATTCTTGTTTGAAATTCATTCCAATTATCTTTTATTGAATGCGTTTTTAAAATTACAAACTGCGATTTTTGAAGTGATTTATCTATGTCATATGCATATTTGAACAAAGCTATTGGATAGATTTTTACATCATCATTGGTAGCGGCTATCAATTTTTCTATATAGACTTTCCATGATGAACTACAATACATTAGTTCATCAACTAAAAGAAATATTGCTGTTTTACTGCTTTGCTCAAAATCAATATCTGTTATTTGTTTACCATTACCACCTGTTCTTAAAAATACAGGAATATCCATGCCGTCCGTTAATGGCTGTTCTGAATCACGACACAACAAATGATAAATATCTGTATAAACTTCTTTGCCTGTCTTATTATCGAAATGATACATAACATAGACAGATAATGGCATTTTTATTCGATCAATCATAATGATTATATTTTATAAACTCCAATCCAAATAATTATCTAAAGGATGAGCAGTTTTATTATGCTCTAATAATAAACCTGAATTAAACATTCTGACTTTGTCATCTCCTTTAATGCCTGATATATAATCGTTTAATGTTCTAGTTCCTCGAATAATAGGAACAGTTTTGACATATTCTGGAAGCTGAACATCAGTTATCCCTTTAAGTGTAAGTGCAGATATATTTGTTTTATCGTAACCATAACCTATTTCCCACGGAACCCATTTCGACAACAAAGTATTTGGTGATAATACACATAGCATGTGTGAACTTTTATTTATCCCCTTTTTAATAGAATCAACAACAAATTTATGGTTTTGAGTTTGTCGACCTATTTTTAGATCTTTATCATACTCATCAAAATAAACATCTAATCCTGCATTTATGAGATATTCTGCAATTTTTCGACAAACAGTGGCATCATCCTTTTGATGACTAATAAAAACACATTTAATACCTGTATTCTTGCGCCAAGTAATACTACTTTCATCTGATAAGTAAAACCGATTTATTCCACTCATGTTAATTTTGAATAAATCTTTAACCTCACCTTCCCTGTCAACAACTGCTGCATCAACCCCTTCTTTTGCTCTCTCAACTTCTCTGTTTTGGCTTTTAGTAGTCTGATTTCTTTATTTGCCGCTTGCAGTACTTGGGCAATGGCGGTTTGTTCTTCGTAGGATGGAAGAGTAACTTTTAAAGAAAAGAAATCAGAAGGTGTTACATTTAATAATCCATGTGCTCTGCCACCTTCATGTGCAATTTTAGTTAAGCCTTTATCTAGATGATTTGCTCCAAAGTATTGTTCAAAGTATTGAGGGTTTGTTTTCTTTTCATCCTTTACGCCAAAGCAGATGTACAGCGTTGTAACGACAGCTTTATCAAAATCATTTAACCTTTTGGTTGCTCCCCAAGGATAACCATTTGAGTAACTTTTGTTGTAACAGAATTCGCCTCGTTCAACTAAGAAATAGTTGTCAGTAATCTCACTAGCTATGTTCTTATTGAAAAAATCTGTTTGACGAACAAAACCTCTTTGTGCTGAAATTGTAACTACTGTGGTATTTCCATCTGTATTCTTTCTTGTAACCCTATCAAACAAATCCGAAAGTTTCTTTTCCTTCCACTCCCCACCAAACCCCGTAAACCGTTTCTTCCCTGTAAGCAATTGCTGCATGAGCCATTTTTTGCGGAGTTCTTTTTGGGTAATGAGTTTTTCGATGGTGTGGATGGCGGCATCTGCCGTGCTAAGCACTTGGGCTATGGCTTTTTGCTCGTGGAGTGGGGGGAGTGGAATAGGCATTGTTTCTAAAGTTCCCGCATTAACATTTTTCTGTCCACCCCCAATTTGATTAGTTTCAAAATACCCTTGTCCAAATTCAGAGTTCACATAGAGACAAAGAAATTCCTTGTTAATTAATTCATGCTTTGGCCGTACAATAAGCGTTGTAAAACTTTGAGCACCAATATATTTGTCAGGTACTAAACAAGCTGTTCCTGGATAACCAGTTCTGGCAATTAAAATATCGCCACCTTTAAGCCGCTTGTTCTTGTGCGCCTTTTCATAAGTTTCATCGATATATAAAATATCAGAGTCATCAAGATAACCTTCTTTAATATTTTGGTTTCTGAAAAGTATAATCCCTTCATTTCGATAAGCATGAGTAGCTGCACTAGCTATGCCAACCATAATTTTATCTGATACTCGGGTTAACTCATAAGCATCCCAGTCAACTGGTATAGTCGTATTATAAAAAGCTTTTCGATTTTTTAGTGCTTCACTCATTTTGTTAATTGAGTTAGGTATTCATTAATTTCTGCCTGTACTTTTGCCAATTCTTTTTCCAGACCCTCAATTTCAGTTTGCACCACAGCAATGTTTACTTCAGCATCTTCTTGAAATGTGTCCACATAGCGGGGGATGTTCAGGTTAAAGTCGTTTTCCTGTATTTCTGAAGTAGTGGCTACATAACTGAACTTATCTTCCACCACACCGGGTTGTAGTTTGCCTGCTGCAAAATCACGGTAAGTATTTACAATGTGTTCAATATCGGTATCACGTAGCTTGTTTTGGTTTTTGGCACTTTCGTAATGTTTGCTTGCATCAATAAACAAAAAGTTGTTGCTGGTTTTTTGCTTGTTGAAAATGAGAATAGCAGCTGGAATGCCCGTGCCAAAAAACAGGTTGGCTGGTAAGCCAATTACTGCTTCGAGCAGATTTTCTTCAATGGTGCGTTGGCGTATGCGGCCTTCGCTGCTTCCACGAAACAATACACCATGCGGCACAACCACCCCTGCTTTACCGTGTTCGTTCAGCGTTTCAATCATGTGGCTGATAAATGCCCAGTCGCCTTTGCTTTTGGGTGGCACACCTCTCCAAAAACGATTGTATTTATCTGTTTCAGGGTCGTAGCTGATGGTGGTTTTGTCGCCTTCCTTGTCTTCTACCTTTCCCCATTTGTCTAAAGAGAATGGCGGGTTTGCTACAACAGTATCAAACTTCATCAGCGTATCGCCTTCTTTCAGTTTCGGGTTACGGATTGTATCGCCCCAACGAATAGTAGCATTGTCGAAACCATGTAAAAACATATTCATTACCGCCAAAGCCCAAGTGCTTCCATTGGCTTCTTGTCCGTAGAGTGAAAAATTATCAGAACCTACTTCTTCACCTGCTTTAATTAAGAGAGAAGCCGAACCGCAGGTTGGATCACTAATACGTGAACCGGGTTTTGATTTTGTGAGTTTTGCAATCAATGTAGAAACCTCTTTTGGTGTAAAAAATTCACCCGCTTTTTTTCCTGCATCACTGGCAAAATTTTCAATCAGGAACATGTATGCACCACCAATAATGTCGTTGCCATCCAAATGCGAAGGACGAAGGTTCAAAGCCTCCTTATTAAAGTCGAGCAATAGGTTTTTCAGTCGGGTGTTTTTGTCTTTGGGTTCACCCAATTTGCTGTTGTTAAAGTCAATGTTTTGGAATATCCCTGCACCGTCTTCGCTGTACAATTTCTCACGATTGGTTTCTTCCAAATCTGCCAATGCAATGTTGATGAGTTCACCAATGTTGGCTTCATTACGAGAATCGTAAAGAAATTTAAAATGACTATGCTCCGGCACAACAAAGCGTTCGTGTTGCATGGCTCGTTTGGCACGTTCCACATCACCATTGTATTTTGCTAAGTAGCCTTCCATTTTATCGTCATGCACATCGCTGAGATATTTCAGAAACAGCATGGTAAGCACATAGTCTTTGTAAACGCTTGGGTCAATGCTGCCTCTAAAGGTGTCGCAGGCTTTCCAAACTGCATCGTTGATGTCTTTCTGAGTTATTTTAGTCATACTATTTATTTTATTGCGTTGATGATTTGCTGTTGAATTTGTTTTTCTCTTAGCGTTTCAATTTCGTGCTTCAAGGATTTTTCCTTATTGCGGAGCTTTGCAATTTGCAGAATCGCCTTTTGGATTTCAATGCTCGGCATTGCTATTTCCAGATTTTCTAAAACCTGCTTTGAAATGGAAGGAATGGAAGTTCCAATGGCTTGACCCTTTAAAAGTGTTTGTGTGGTATGGTTATTTAGAAACCAAGTTAAATATTGAGGCAACACTTTTTTGTCGGCTGGTCTTATAACAAAAAAAGAGGTGGAAGCAACAGATGGTTCGTTGTGGTTTTCAAATACCGCTGCAAAATTTTTAGTTCCCTTTGCAGCAAAAAGTACATCTCCATCCCTTAACAAATGCTTTTCAGATATACCCTCAGCCAACAAATCGGGGTGAAGAACTGAGTGCAATTGCCCGTATTCGTCAAAATGCTTGGACTGTAGATAAACCAATTCACCAATGCCAGCAGGCTTAGCGAAGAGTCCAGTTTGGATATTTGTAATATCTTTTATTAGCTTTTTCAAATTTATTCCTGAGTAATAACTCTACAAAGGTAAGAAAAGTTTTCTAATATCCAAACTTTTTGTGAATTTAATTTTAAGTAGGGGTTCTACAAATAAGTAAAAGTTATCTCAATTGTCGTTGGTGTGTCGGAAAAAAGTGGCTCTTTTGGCGTTGCAGAAGGGTTGACTTGTGGGTAGGGCAAAACCAAATGTCCCACTTGTGTGGTGGCAGAGATTCATTTTTTTTGTGAGGTGGGGTGTTTTAATTTTTCTTGGGTTGGCTTGTGTGTCGCCAAGTTGGTCTGCTGGTCTGTGTCGAAATACAGCGAATTTATCAGCCGTGTTAAGGCATTTTGAAAAGTCAGTCCAGTATGTCAAACGGAAATGGTTTAGTTGTCTCGTTGATGGTTTTTGTGTCGTCTGTTAGGCTTGCTTGTATCGTTTTGCGACTACCCGAAGGGCGAGACTTTTACAACAAAACTTGATTTGAAAAACTAATGTTTGATTAACTACAAAACTGTCTTTGGAACACGAAACCCCGCCTATTGCAAATGTGCTGTTGCACTAAACTTTCGGTAGTTTTCATTCCATTTCTGTATTCATATTTTCAGCTTCTTCCAAAACGTCTAATAACAATTGATTAAGATTCTCACCATGCAATTCAATAGACTTATTTGCTTTTTCTGCTAGCCTACCGTAAAATGGATATTTATTTATGTAATCTAAGTTGTCTTTAAAAATCTCCATCAATTGGAAAATTAACCAACTTAACTCCTTAGAATATTTAGTTACTACATATTGAGGGTCGCCATAAAAGTTATCTGTTTTACTAGGTCTTTTTGAAATTATGGAAATGTCAGCACCGCCAAACAAAGCAGATTTAATCGAAGCGTCTATCACTTTATTATTCATTATAGTTGCTCTAAGAGATTTAAGCTTTTCCTTTTTCATATTCTTTTTTAATTATTGAGCATTCTTTTTTTGTTTCTATTAAAATGAACTTCGTTATTTCAAAGAGTTCGTTGAATGATTTTTCCACGGTTTCATGGTCACGAGTTACAGCTTTACCTCTATGAGTTATGTTACACCGAACTTGATAATAATAATCCAATGATTTTTTAGGATTTTGAAAACTTAATGTTGTTTTTTCATCAGGATCTTCACTACTATAAACTGTGCGTTCATTATTGACAAATTTCAATAAAGCTTCTTTATAATATTTGTTTTCTGCCAACAATTTATTTCTTGCAGATGGGCCACCACCAAAACTGTATCTTAAAAATGAAAATCTTTCGAGGATAGTCCACAATAGCATGTATTTCATTTGTAATTTGAAAAGAGGTTTTAGATCCCATTCAAATTTCTCATTAGGCATCTCGCTTAAAACGTCTAAGGCTGAAGTGAAAAATGGGTCATCCCAAATTGTTTTCCAGTCAGCTTCTCTTATGTCATCAGAACCTCTGTCAGGTTTAACGCCATAAAGTATATTAAACGAAATGTTCTCAATATATTTTACTTTCCATTTAAATAGTTTTTTCGGTTCTAAAGAATTAATGAATGAGTAGGCATCATTTGCAAATTCAGGTTTAAAGTTTATTAAATAGCCTTCAACAGTTTGATTCTTTGAATCTTTAAATAAAGTCACCTCGTCTCTGAGAACAAGATCGCCTTCAATAGTATTCGCTATTGCTGATGCTACAAAATCCTTTATTCCCAAAAATGAGATTTCTCCCGGTCTAAAAAAACCGTAGGAAAAAAATGGAAGATTTTCGTCTATTTCTATGTTCATAACATTACCCATAACTTATAGGTACTTGCGACGTGCCGCCACTAGTACCGATGCCAAAGGTATGACATAGTTTTTCTTTTTGAGCCAATAGTGAAAATTTCTTATGCTTGCCGGCATGATCGCAAGTACAATGTTGGTGGCTGTTATTCAAGTATCTCAATTTCATTTTCTTTGAAAGTTTTCCTTATTCTTTCAAGCATAGTCCTATTTTGGTTTAAGTTATTAATTTTTGTAGTTTTAAAAATTGTGGTTAAATATGGATTATTTTTTTGCAATTCACTTGCATTATCAATTTCCGTTTTAAGCTCATTAAAATCTTTTTCTGAATTTTCATAAAGTGAATTAACAAAATATGTCTTTACTATTCCTACAAAGTCTTTATTTGCTTTAGCTATGGCTATTGCTTTATTAAAATATTTTTTAGAATTCTTCTTGTCATTTAAATTTGTAAATCCAACATATAAATAATATATAGCATCAAAAATTAAATTTTTAAGAAAAAGCTCATTATGGTCCATATTGGCTTTATTATATTCGCTTACTTTATTTATAAAATGTTTTAGGTTGACACTCCAATTCTTATTATCTAATGGGAAATATGATAAAATACCAAATATCTTTAATTGAGTTGCAAACAAAAAGGGCTTAGGTAGCTTGTCAATTTGAATTTTAATGGTAAAACTGTTATTGTAGTTACCATAAGCTTTTTTAAAATCTCCGTTCACAAAATATACATTTCCTAATTGATGCAATGCCCATGAATAAAAATACAAGTGAAGACTCTCTAGGTCTTGATCTTCCGAAATGCTTTTAATTGCATTTTCGTAGCACTCGACTGCTTCAGCAAACTTACTTTTCTTGAAATATTCAGTACCAAAATTAATTTTAGTTAGAATCGAATTTTTCTTATAAAAAGTATGATCAATAAGTTCTATTTCTTTTTCAGAAAAAGCAGTATATGGATTTATATTCTCAGCTAAAACCTTTAGTTTATCTTGAAAAGACTTATCATCTATATTTATAAACGCAATACTATTTGCAATTTTTTTATTTATACTTTCTTTTAAATATTCAGTTTCATTTACACGTCTATTTACAGGGCTGCTTCGCCATAAATTTAAAATATTTCTTGACTGCTCAGAATTAATACTAATTCGAGTTGAGTAATATTCAAATATTTTAACATTAATTTCTCTCAAAATATTACTACTTGCATATTCATTATATTCCGACGAATTTATGAACTTTCTAATCATTTCCTTTTCTGCATTTTCAAATCCTATTAACGCCTCATCACTAGTAACTAATTTTATTCCATGAGACAATTCATAATAGTATTTACTTAAATAATTTGCAACTGAAATAAATTTTCCAGAGTTTTTTTGATTTATTTTAAGTTCTAAATTCATATTTTTATATCAACAATATCAAAGTATTTTCTTGGCAATTCAAGTATTTTATATTCTTTTGCAAATGGATTTGCTTTTTCACTAGGAGAAGGTGTAATTAAAATTTTAGAAACTTTAGAGGCAGTTATTATATAAAGAATCGGCTTAAAATCAATTTTTTCAGCAACTCTGACAATTCCAGCGATATCGTCTCTTTCTTTAATTGAAATAATTCCAGAAGAAAGTTTTTGTTCGGCACCATTTAAAATTCCTGTTTTATTTCTTTCAATATAATCAGAATGATTATCTCTTGAAAAAACTGATTTGTATATATTCTGAAACAAATCACTTGGATTTGAAGATGATGGATTTCCTAATGTATCGTACTGTGGAGCAACCCATACATAATGAACGTCTTTATAATACGTTTCATTAATTTTAAAAGCTAAAAAACTATTTATTGAATAATAATATAAATTCTTCAACACAGGCATCAAAGCTTTTATAATACAAAGTTAATATAAATTTGATCAAAATTAAGCATAATTTAAAAAGTCCTAATATAGTTAAATATTAACAAAATTAATTCAAATAGCCACCAACTTTTCGCTTTGCGCAGCTTTCAATAAAAGGTGCGTTTATTTTATATATAAATAGTTCATTAACCAATTGATTTTCATTTATTTAAATAATTTAAGAGACAAATTGATCATGACTATTATAAATATAAATTCTGTAGTGTTTCAAATAATTAATCCACCTCACCTAATCTTTATAACCACTGAAATTCATTTACAAGTTATAGTTGCATTTTACTTTTAAATCCTTTAACATAACATCAACCGAGAAGAATAATTTCAAAAGTTAAAAACCCTATTATTAGTTAATCTCAACCCCAACTTCTGAAAGACAAATATATCAAAACTTATCTAATTGAATTGCTAATGAGACAAAATAAATTTTTGTATAAAAGTGTTGATAGCAATTTATTCCTGTTTATAAGTGAAAATGGGCGGTCCATTGATAATAGGCAATGAAATCATTATCACCGATTCACCTGAAAATCGCTCAAGTAGAATGAATTATCCTCAATTCCAGGCTTGTAAAATTCAAATTAATCCAAAATTCCAATGCTCTAAATCCTCCTTGGGTATTTTAAGAAATTCAGCGATTTCGCTTTTGGTGATGGGTTCGTACTTGGATTTTTTGTATTGGCAGCGGGCATTGGAGATGATCCGTTGGCAATAGCGCAGACCTCTGCCGGTGAGTTCTGAAAGGTCCTTGGGGTAAACAGCTTTTTTTGAAATTTAAATCCCTTCTTTTCACAAAGCCAAGGTGGGTCTCTTTGCAATGGAGTAGCGGGTCAATATGCTCTGGCTTATGCAAGTAATGAAAGCTAAAAAATTCAGGGATAATGTATTATAATGATAGGTAGTAGAGATTTTCTGCAAAGATATTAACAGCTGTTTGTATGCTTAGCAGCTACAATCTCCAATCATTATTACTTTTTCTTTGTACATACCATTTAGCAGTTTTACAAATTCCGAATCAGAAGTAGATTTTCTGACTTTCCTAATCTGATTTTTATAGAATTGTAGTTGTTTCTTCGATATGCCATTCTTTACGCCATATAAATTCATTTTACAAAAACCATCTTCATCTTTAAAGGTCCATAACTTGGTAATACCTTGAGTTTTAATCCATTCATTATCATCTGTCTTCAAATCTTCTGAATAAGTGTAACCATATTCATTAGCTTGAAACGCCTTAATAATCTTAAATTTATTCAATAATCCATTTGGTATATGTATAACTTCACTCTTTAAAATGTATAATCTTTTGTCTCCGGCATAATCCTTAAAATATTTAAGTTCAATGATTTCAAGAGATTTGTATAAATTGAATTTTTCTCTCCCACTAAAGCAATTTTTTACCCGCTCATTTATACTTTGCCTAAAAGTACCTTTGTCATTAAAATAGTTTAAATCTTTAGAAATTGAATCATATCGGCTATCAACTTTTAAATAATATAATGTACTATTATATTGAATAGTAATAATTTCAAAACGGCCCACATCGGCCCTTAGAAATAAATTACTGGATAAAATTATGGAAAAAGTGATTATTATTTTTTTCAATGGTAAGTATTTTGATGGTATAATTGATTGTATAAGTTTTTGAATGGGGTGTCAGTTTCAAGAATTGGCGATTTTCGAGCATTAAACTGGGTGCCACTTTAGAACTTAATACGAAGCACAAAACTTCAATTTAACCCCTGATCTGTCAATTTCTTGGAGGGACTCGTTAGTGGCTACTTTTTCTATGTTTTTCATATTATAATTCCATTAGACAGCGGTCTAAAACGGCAAAATCTTCAATATTAGTTTCCTTGAGAATATCTTTTAAAGTATCTCGTGTTAATCTATACTTGTCGCCAAAACTTAAACCACGTGGAAATGAAAGTCCAAAAGGTTTTAAGTTTTCAGAAAACTCTTTGTTGTGTATGTAATATTCATTTGGATTATAAATTACAAGTACTTTAGAAATGAAGCCTTCGCTTACATTGTCTATTGAAAGTTTTCCTTTTAACGCTTCATCAAACCGTGTGTTTAAAGGAATATTGTCATCACATACGTATTTCATCAACTTTGAAAATTTTGGTCTGTCATTATCAATTTTCGCTTTCACTTTTATGGGAACAATTGTCCCTAATTGCTTAATTTTCCAAAATGCTGGAAGATCAAGTTTTACAAAATTTGGATAATCTAATACCTTTTTCAGTTCTTTAATTATTTCTTGTCTTTCTTGTTTGAATTTTGGATAATCAGCACTTCTTCTAATTGTTTTCAATTTTGAAATAAGCAACTCTTTTGATTTTAAATTGGCTTCAAGCTTTTTTTGTTCAGTTTCTTTAAAGTCCTTAATTTCTATCTGTTCTTCTTTTCTTCGTTTAAGTCTGTTCTTGTATTTAGGCAGGTAATCAGCGATAAAATCGGTTGTCAAAATTTGAGATTTATCTTGAATTTTAAAGAACCAATCTAATAATTGTTTTGATGTTTCTTGATTGTCAATTTCGGCAGTCATTTCAATGTTGCTGTCAAGTCCGCCATTAGTGCAGTTTGCAGAACCAATGAAAGATTTTAAATGATTGTCTATGCTAATTATGTATACCTTTGGATGAAAAACTTCTTTAGTCATAATATAAGCTCCGACAGTGTGCTTATGCTTGGTTTTTAGCAAAAGTAAGTTTGTCAAAGCTGCAGGGTCTGTTGG
The DNA here is from genome assembly GCA_044228225.1 of Saprospiraceae bacterium. Taxonomy (GTDB): domain Bacteria; phylum Bacteroidota; class Bacteroidia; order Chitinophagales; family Saprospiraceae; genus Vicinibacter. The sequence continues at coordinate 376,200 of JBGAVH010000001.1, forward strand.
TAAGTCCACTCCACCAATAAAATTTATTTTGCAGTCTTTCTTAATTGCCTTGAAAATAAAGTCAAAGCCATGCAGGTTTAATAATGCAACTGCTATCCAAATTTCGTCAGCTGTCTTAAATGCACTTTTTAAATTGTCAGAAAGTTTATTAGTAATTATTGTCATGCTTGATATTTGAAGGGTGGTCGTTCTAAGGTTGCCGCTTACATTTTGCTTACTATACTTATTAATAAAAGAGTCGTTTATTTTTTAGTGATGTTATTGACTTTACTGATTTCATTTGCAGGTATTCAAATTGTAATAATGAGCAATTGTTTTTGTTTTATAATAATAGATATCACTTCAAAAGCAAAAGGATAATACCGTTTTCTTAAGCCATACCTTTGCTTAACAAATATATCAAAACTTATCTAATTGAATGGCTAATCAGACAAAATAAATTTTTGTATATAAGTGTTGATGGCAATTTATTCTCTGTTATCATGCGAATATGGCCCATCCATTGCAAATTGGCAATGAAATCAAACCCGCCATTTCATCTGAAAATCGGTCGATTGGAAGGAATTATCCTGAATTCACACCACTAATTTCTACTTCAATCCAAATTCCAATGCTCCAAATCCTCCTTCGGTAGTTTAAGAAAGTCAGCAATTTCGCTTTTAGTGATGGGTTCGTACTTGGATTTTTTGAATTGGCTACGAGCATTGGAGATGATCCGTTGGCAGTAGCGCAGTCCTCTGCCCGTGAGTTCCGACAGATCTTTCGGGTATACTACTATTCGAGAAATTTTTTTCATAATATCTGGCATTCATGTTTAGTGTCATTTTATTGCTATTTGTATAGCAAAATATCAAATGTTGTTTTTAGGTTGGCTTAAGGGTTGTAAAGCCACAAATATGTTCTCAATTTATATAAACGTTTAAAAAGTTAAATTATTTAATGTATCAATTAAAAAAAAGTGCAAGAAAATGATTTTAACATATTTTGAATTTAAATAGTAAGTATGAGTTGCTTAAAAAAGACAATTTTTAGAAATAATTAAGTACAACTCACAAGCAAGTATCTACGGTCGCTCTACCCTCGAGGTACGGTCGAGGATCCAAGCCACTATTTAGATTCATTTTATTTGTAATTTTTTTTTTGTGTGTATTTGTATAATTGGAATAAATCTACGTGCGCAAAAACGACTCTATAGTATTAGAACGTCACGCGGGTTTTAGAACGTCAGAAACGACAAGGGCTAACATATTCTGATATCATCATTCGTTTTAATAGGGACAGCAATGTTTTTGAAGCTAGCCAAAAATGTTTGCGCATTTTATTTTTTTAACACTTTAAATTTTTTATTATGGGACGCCAAAGCAGTCTGATTAAGATCACTGGTAAACTAGATGATCTGAGTTTTTTCAAAACCAAAGACGGACATATGGTCCGAATGAAAGGGGGAGTCAGTGGGACTCGAATTAAAAATGATCCTGCATTCGCCAGAACCAGAGAGAACATGCAAGAGTTTGCAGAAATGAATCAAGCGGGTAAATGGATTCGAACTTCATTACGAAACATTACTAGTAATGGTTCTGATGGAAGGGCAGTCAGCCGATTGGTGAAGCAACTGGCTCAAGTATTGAAGACAGATACCACTAATCTTCGCGGATTTAGAAAAGTAGGTGTTGGTTTATCAACCGTTGAGGGCAAGGCCATTTTGAAAGGATTTAATTTTAATAATGAATCCGTCTTGAGTCAAGTGCTTAAATCCAACTATCAGGTTGATACCGCAACAGGCAATGTGAGTATTTCTGATTTTATTCCACAACAAGATTTGGAATTTCCTACAGCTGCGACACATTGCATTATCGAAAGTGGATGGTCAGAAATTGATTTTACTACTGGAGAGATTACTTCATCCTTTAGTCCGCCTTTGTCTTTGGTCTTGGATCTTACGAACAGTAATGTTGTGTTAACTCCGGCTCAAACACCTTCCGGTTCCGGTATTGTGTTTATCGCATTGAAAGTGAGCTTTCTTCAAAAGATCAATGGACAGTTGTATCCATTGAATAATGGTTCGCTGAATGCTATTGAAATTGTTTCCGTAAGTTAATCAACTTGCCATGAGTCGGATTATGAACTGGCAATTGGTTCGTACTTATTTTCCGAATGGCACCAACGGAAGTCTTTGGTGTGGCAGTCAATTGATCTGCCATACCATTGAACTTCCCTGGTGTAATAATGTAAGAAATATCTCTTGCATTCCTGAAGGAACGTATGAACTCACTAAATTTCACAGCATGAAATTCGGATCGGTAATTCAAGTATTAAATGTGCAGGATCGGGAAGCCATCCTGATTCATCCCGCTAATGATGCATCAAAAGAATTGCGCGGATGTATTGCACCCGTAATGGTTCACACCGGAGCGGGTAGGGGACTCTCCTCGAATACTGCACTACAACAAATGCTTCGCATTGCCAATCTGAGTTTAGAACGTCAGGGGAAATTATTTTTATTCATTAACTCTAAACATGATCATTATGAAAACAAATCAGAATCAGGAAGTTCGTCCACTAACCCTATTGGACAGACTCCAAGCGCCGACCCCAAGCTTTTTCAAAAAGCTTCGTAATGCAGGGCTCATATTAGCCGCCATAGCAGGAGGAATCTTAGGTGCACCCATTACCATGCCATCCGTAATTGTCACCGCAGCAGGTTACATCATGGTGGCATCCGGTGTCCTCAGTGCCGTGAGCCAGGTGACGGTAGAATCTGAAGCCTGATCGGTTTATGAGATTCGATCAAAGTCTTCTGGCAATGAGTTGTGGATCGATAGTAGGCATTTGTACAAGTTTCGACATACATGATATGCTCAAGACCATCATCATGTCTACACTAAGCGCTATTGTATCTTATTTGGCAACTACTTGGATTAAGCGAATGACAAAAAAGAAGGATTAATAATATCCTGTAGCATAAATTCCATGCTTAATTCCAAATGATTCCAATGAGTGCTGTTTCGTTTATCCCACGACTATTTTTTTTTATTAGTAACACGAATTATTTTCTTACTTAAGAATATAATTCATTGAGTTCACCCGACCCTGAATGTCGAAAGGCGTTCGGGGTTTTTTGTATCTCATATTGTCTTAACCTTGATTTTCATGATTAAAGGATTTCTTGATTTTCATAATTAGAGGATTTCTTGACTACTGTTTGCCGATTAATTTATTGTTGTGAACTCTTTTGAACTCTAAACTTTTTCCACCAAAGTTGATGAGCAAACCAATTTCCATGTTGTATTGTCTTAACCTTGATTCTTTTGATTAAAGGATTTCTTGATTATTGTGTACCGATTAATTTATTGTTGTGAA
>JBGAVH010000020.1:0-85544 GCA_044228225.1 Saprospiraceae bacterium
AAATACACTTATCTCTATATGTCTTTAAATATAATATGCGGATATAATGGATGGAAACAATTTTAAAATAACGTGAGCAAGTCCTCCCTTTTCATAGCTTGTCCAACTCAAAAAAATGGGGAGGGATTTAGCTGGTTTTTTTTATTTCGGTCACATGTGACTTGAACTTTATTATTTTTAAACAATCCATTTTTTTTTTTTGAAAAACAAATCGAGCTTATAATAGAACCTTATATTAATTTTGTAATTTGAATAGTCTGAAAGCTTTTAAGATCTATGAAATCTTTCAATTTTAGAGTAGTATTTTCATATTCATTATTCATATTAAATATCTTCAATGTTTTTATGCGTCATTTTTGTAAGTGGACATCTGGAGATATTGATATCTATTGTATTTTGTTATTCTAATGGAATATATAATCTCATGAATTAATTAAACCAATCCTGTTTTACAATTGGTATTGCACAAGATTTTAGTTAGCTTATTTTCTTAAACCCATCTTTAAACTAAAAGCTAAATTGGGTGCGATAGCATCTTTGTTGCCAAAATTAATAAACAATGCAGCAGGTTCTGGCGGTAATGTTCCTGGCTTTGGAGTATTTGTAAAAAGGTCTATGCCTCTGGATGCTAATAGGCTAGCGTCCGGAAATTCTGAAAGCACAGAATTAAAGTCTCTAAAATATTCAAAACCAACTCCAAATCCTATTTCTACAAAAAGATGGTTGCTTTTATCTGCGAATATAAAGCCGAATTTATAAAATAAACCAAGCGTATGAAATGTCCAATCTGTATCTAAATATTGATTGTATGAATTAAAGCGGCGGTAGTTCACTTCGCCTTGAGCCAACTCATGTTGATACACAATCTGCGGCCCATGAAATAGTTTTTTATACAGCCTTTGTTTCGCCAGGAATTTGTATTCAGTAGAAATTTTTATTCCGTAATTATTTAATTGTATATTATTGATATCATCAGAAGAATAAAAACTTTTGACCGCATAGGGAGAAAACATGGAACTGTACGGATTGATAAACCCTACTTGTAAATCAATTATAGTATTATTTTTTATTGGGTAATAGCATCCAATACTTATTGCAGCACTTGGATCTAACAAATCTCTTAAGTTTAAATATAAAGCCTTGGTATTTTCAAATGTAGAACTTGCAGGAGTAGTATTTGTCTTTTGACTTTGAACTTTAAATATAGTCAAATAAAAAACACAAATAATAAAACAGCTAAATCTCATCATGTATTAAATGAAGTTCAATTATTGTATAATTGAAACCAGTTTTGGGTGAATAGGATCTTTAATATCTAATAAATGAAATTCATTTTTTGCAGAACAAATCATGATGTCACCAAGTATTATAACATCTCTTGGTGAAGTAATAGATGGATAGGTAGCGACTTCAAGAGGATTTTCTCTATTGGTGATATTAAAAATGATGATTCCATTTCTGTCATCACACACAAAAAGGAAATCATCTTTAATTCCGATACCGTAGGGTTGATCTATGGCTATCGTATTCCTTTCAATAAAATTTCCATTGGTCCTATCTTCATAGATTGTTAATCGTCCAGTATTGAAATCTCGAGTAGTCGAATAAATATACTTTCCTGTTATTGCAACAGGATCTTTTGCAATCCAATGTTCAATGGATGAACTCACTATTGGATTTAATGGATTGGTGATGTCCACTGCATATACCCCTCTTCGTGCACCAACGTATATATGATTTTGATAAATGGTAATGGTTTCCAATTCATCGTTAATGGTAAGTTCATTTTGTAATAAAGGATCTGTAGGATTGTCAATGCTAAAAATTTTGATTTTATTAAAATCAAGTGTGTACATAACATTCTTATATGTAGCAAATCGACTGGTAGATCCATTAATAGAATTTGAATCTCCATAAGAGGTGTCTCCGAAATCTCCACCATCTATGCTGCAAGAACTAAGAAAAAGGACGATGGTCATCAGGAATATTATCTGTTTTTTCATAAGCTTCATTTTGATCATTTATAAAGAACATTTAGGATCTGTTAAGGTAGTTTTTTGCCAATCTAATACCCAACCAGCATTTGGGTTATAACATTCAAACCATCCAAATCGAACTGGAGGACGTTTGGCATCTGTCTGTTGAAAGACGAATAAATTTCTTTTCAACAAAACAACATGATTCAAATCTGTTATATCTATAACAAGTAAGTGTGGGCCATTGTCAGTATATAATATTTGATCTTTTATAGTAATATCTTGAACTCCCGGTATTTCTAGGAATGAAATTCGTTCTGGATTGGTAGTGTCACTGAGATTTATAATATGAACACCCTGTAAATGTTCAACCATAAAAAGATACTTGTTGTAATAGGAAATTTTACCTGTATTGGAAAACGTTCTGGGATCTGATTGTTTAAAATGTAAAAGCGAATCATAAGAAATATAGGTGGGTTTATATCCATCCACGACTTGGTGCAGGTCATTGTCTCGTATACAAGAAGTTACAGTCATAACAATACAGACATATAGCCAATTGCAATTCAAATAGTTTTTGCATGACGACATAAGAATTGTAGGGCAAAGATTAGTCATATTGTTTTATTGGTAAGATTCATTGTTTACTACAATAAGACATAAAACCACAGCGATATGAACGGGTATCCATGTTGTAAAACGATTTAGAGTGCTTGTATAAAGCAAATATAGCTAATAGTTTTTATGCTTGCATCTTAAATTGAACTTTTTTTAAAAAAAAATCAGAGCTTTATTTATTTGGTTAAAATATCAATTTAGGTTTAATTGATTGATTTAATCATTTTGGATTTGATGTAAGCTGAAAATTACTAGCCTTTTTTAGTATCTTTTGGATCTGTCCATACTTGACTTGGATATCTATTTTTTCATCAACATTTTCTCAGTATCTTTGCTCACGAAATGAGGAATCCACTATTAGAATCTGAAGACAAGAATTTAAATCCGGAAGAGCGACAGTTTGAAAAGGCACTGCGTCCCAAGGGGCTGCATGAATTTGCAGGACAACCCAATGTTGTTGAGAATCTTAAGGTCTTTATTGAAGCCGCTAAACAAAGGGGTGAGGCATTAGATCATGTTCTTCTTAATGGCCCACCAGGCTTGGGTAAGACCACCTTATCTCATATTATAGCTCATGAACTTGGGGCTTCATTAAAAATGACATCTGGCCCCGTTTTAGAAAAGCCAGGTGATTTAGCAGGCTTATTGACGAATCTCCAATCTGGTGATGTTTTATTCATTGATGAAATCCATCGTTTGAATACAGTTGTTGAGGAATATTTATATTCTGCAATGGAGGATTACCGTATAGATATTATGATTGATTCAGGACCTAGTGCAAGGAGTATCCAGTTAAGTTTGAATCCTTTTACACTTGTTGGAGCTACTACTAGAATGGGTCTCTTAACTGCTCCATTAAGATCTAGATTTAGTATAAATTGTCATTTGGATTATTACGATAGTGCAACGCTTGAAAAAATTATCAAACGATCAGCGACCATTTTAAATATTCCTTTTACTGTGGAGGGTGTTCAGGAGATATCTCGAAGAAGTAGAGGAACACCAAGAATTGCTAACGCTTTGTTGAGGAGATTAAGAGATTTTGCTCAGATTAAAGGGTCAGGTGAATTAGATGTTGAAATTGCCAAATTTGGTTTAAAAGCATTGAATGTGGATTCACACGGCTTGGATGAAATGGATAATCGTATTTTGCATACGATCATTGAGAAATTTTCTGGTGGTCCTGTGGGATTAACTACCATAGCAACGGCTGTAGGTGAGGAGGCTGGAACAATTGAGGAAGTGCATGAGCCCTTTCTCATTATGGAAGGTTTTATTCAAAGAACTCCAAGAGGACGAGTTGCAACTCAGGCAGCATACGACCATTTGAAAATCCCATATATGTCACAACCAGGCAGTTTATTTTAGATCAAATGCTTTGAAATAATAATTTTGATGAGCAGTCTGATAATTGAACCAAGTTGAAATAGAATTTTAGTAATTGTTAGGTCAATCCTAATTAAAATTAATTACCCCACTACGTTTTTATAATTTTTTGAAGTTTTGTTTATTTTACAACAATTATTTTGAAACGAATCTTCAATATAGACAATGTTGATATTTTTAAAATTATATTGTTTTTATCATTAGAAAATAATGATTTTGTAAATGATATTTAAAATCGATATCCCATCATTACACTTAATATAAAATCATAGTTGATATATGGATATGTGCTGAGATCAATGGTAGCAATTTTTGGATAAGCTTTATTAAATAATGCTCTGCCGTAACCAAAGTTGGATTCAAATACAATATGATTTGTACTTACGAATTTATAACCAAATCCGATTCCCATGGATATTTTCACTGCATTAATACTATAAATATTTTCTAAAGCATAATTTCCTGCAATGGGCTTTAAATATAGCATTCCATAAATATTATCAATTCTTTTTTTGGGTATAAAATAATATTTGCCTTGCAGTATCGCTCCAAACCGGGCTGATTTATAAGTCTCACCGAAAAGTCTAATTCTATCAAAATCAATGATAGGTTGAAGGCCAAGTCCAATGTTTTGGGATATGCCGTATTCTGCACCAATGTCAATGTTTTTTAGCACAAGTCCAAGTGGATTAGCTTTAATTTCTACTTGACCAAAACTAAGAAAGGTGCTAACAAATATCAGGACAATTGACAAAATGAATCTATTCATGTAATGCGTTTGTGTGAACGTTGTGATCTTAAAATTGAAAATTTTAGAAAGTTTCTGGCATTATAAATTCAATGCTATCTAGGATTGATTTATTAAAATTACCAACCACTCTTATAATGTGATGGTAAAACAAGCAGTAGGATAATTTGTGAAAATTAAGTATAGTAATTTGGTGTTTTGATTATTTTATACTGAAAAACTTTCGCCACATCCACAAGTTCTAGATGCGTTTGGATTAGTAAAATGAAATCCCTTGCCATCTAATCCACCTGAAAATTCAAGCATAGAATCAAATAAGTATAAAAAACTCTTTAAATCGGTAACTACTTTTATTCCTTTGTCTTCAAAAACCTGATCATTCGGTTTAGATTCATTGTCGAACTCCATGTTGTAGCTCAAACCACTACAACCCCCACTGGTAACAGATACCCTTACAAAATGAGATGGATCCAAATGTTCGGCGGCCATCATTTGTGTAATTTGATTTTTTGCAGAATCAGCTACATAAATCATAAGTGCTTAGTTTTAAGATAAACCGTTTTTGGATTGATAATCCTTGATTGCTGATTTGATTGCATCTTCAGCTAATACCGAGCAATGAATTTTTACAGGTGGCAATGCAAGCTCTTCAACGATATCCATATTATCAATTTTCATCGCATCGGATAAACTCTTGCCTTTTAGCCATTCAGTAGCAAGTGAAGATGAGGCTATCGCAGATCCACAACCAAAGGTTTTAAATTTTGCGTCCTCTATGGTATTCGTACTTGGATTTACTTTGATTTGTAATCTCATTACATCACCACATTCTGGAGCGCCAACAAGACCTGTTCCAACTGTTAAATCGTTTTTGTCCAAAGTACCTACGTTTTTAGGATGTTTGAAATGATCTAAAACTTTTTCTGAATATGCCATATTGTTTTTATTTATTGAGCTTGTATTCTAAAACACTTTTTATTGTAGAAAGGTTTCAATTCTTATTTTCTTATGCTAACCAAATTCTTGATACTAATGTGCTGACCACACCACGGTACTTAAATCAATGCCATCTTTGTACATTTCCCAAATGGGCGATAGATCTCGCATATGGTTTACACCATTTCGAATGGCTTCAATTGCAAAATCAACCTCCTCCTCTGTGGTAAATCTACCCAAGCTAAAACGCAATGATGAATGTGCCAAGTCATCACCTAAGCCTAATGCTACTAATACATAAGATGGTTCTAATGATGCAGATGTACAAGCTGAACCCGATGACAATGCAATATTTTGATTGAAGGTCATCATAAGTCCTTCACCTTCCACATGCTTAAACGACATATTGGTCACATGTGGCATCCTGTGATCTATATTTCCATTGATATATACTTCTTCCATAGAAGATTTTAAACCATTCTCTAAACGATCGCGCAAATTGGATAATCGCACAGCTTCTTGTTCCATTTCTGCCTGTGCAATTTCTGCTGCTTTGCCAAATCCAACAATACCAGGTACATTAAGTGTGCCTGAACGCATACCGCGCTCATGTCCTCCACCGTCCATTTGTGCTGTTACTTTAACCCTTGGATCTTTTCGACTAACATATAGAGCACCTACACCTTTAGGGCCATACATTTTATGCGCTGAAAATGCCATGAGATGTACACCTGTATCTCGAGGATTTACAGGAATTTTTCCAACAGCTTGAGTCGCATCGGACATAAATAATATTCCGTGTTTGGCGCAAATATTGCCTATTTCCTTCATCGGTTGAATAACCCCAGTCTCATTGTTAGCCCACATTACAGATATTAGAATTGTGGTAGGCTTAATCGCTGCTTCTAAGGCCTTAAGGTCAATCATTCCATCAGCACCAACCTCCAAATAGGTAACTTCTGCCCCTTTTTTTTCTAATACCTTGCATGTGTCTAATACAGCTTTATGTTCAGTGGTAACTGTTATGATGTGATTTCCTTTACGGCTGTACATTTCATAAACACCTTTCAAAGCCAAATTATCGGCTTCAGTAGCACCTGAGGTGAAGATGATTTCTTTGTCATCTGCTCCAATAAGCTTAGCGATTTGTTGCCGGGCAATATCCACGGCACTTTCTGCTTCCCATCCAAAAGGATGACTTCTACTCGCTGCATTTCCTGGATGTTCGAAGAAATAGGGTAGCATGGCTTCAACTACTCTTGGATCGCAAGGAGTAGTAGCATTATTATCTAAATAAACTTTTTTTATCGACATAGGAATAGATTGCCTTTATTACTTTCAAAGGTAACCATAATAATCAATTTTGGTTCATAACCAGCTTACAATATAGGGCTTACTTACCTACATGAAGTATTTAAATTTCATATTTCTTTATGTTGCTATAATTCAATTTGCATTAAGATGGATAAAAGTTTGTTATTTAAAATGTACTAACTTTATGGCTTATAAATCGTCTATCTACAAGATTAAAAGCTTGTCATAACTTTTTACTTTACGAACAGAGTAATTTGAAACAAAAAAAAGAAATAAAGGAGTGGGCTAATCGTATCAAAGATGGGGACCGTCAAGCCTTATCTCAAGCTATAACATTGATTGAGTCATCAAATGTTGAAGATCGACAATTAGCCCAATCTTTAATTGATTTTATTGAACCCTGGACCGGGAATTCGCTTAGAATTGGTATCACCGGCCCTCCAGGTGTTGGTAAAAGCACATTGATTGATAAGATTGGGGTAGTTTTTATAGGGCAATCTCATAAAGTTGCTGTATTGACTATCGACCCTACAAGCGCATTGTCTAAGGGTAGTATTTTGGGAGATAAATCAAGAATGGCTAGTCTTTCTGCCCAAGCAAATGCTTATATAAGACCTAGCCCTTCAAGCCTTAATTTAGGTGGTTTGGCGTTATATACACGAGAAACCATGTTGCTTTGTGAAGCCGCAGGTTTTGATAGAATCCTGATTGAATCAGTTGGGGTTGGTCAATCGGAATTTCTGATTTCTTTATTATGTGATATGACTCTTTTGTTGTTGCAACCACATTCAGGAGATGAAATGCAAGGAATCAAGCGAGGTGTGATGGAGTGGGCTGATATGTACATTATTACAAAAACGGACGGAGAAACGTTCAATGGTTCAAATAAAACTTATATAGAATTAAATTCAATATTAAATTTTGTACCCAGAAAGTATAGTTTTTGGGCCCCTAAAATAGTTCAATTGTCTGTGATTTCTGATTTAGGTATGTCTTCTTTGATGGATAATATTGATTTATTTCATAATTTGTTAATTAATGATAATCAATTATATAAATTAAGATTAAAGCAGTCAGAAACCTATTTTAAAGTTCAATGGGCTAAAATGATTGAACAATACATTTTAATGAATAGAGCCAATGTTGAATTGATCAATTTTCTAGCCGCCGAAGTGGGTCATGGTAATATGAGTTCAGAAAAAGCGTTTGATAAGCTATTAAAGTTTATTTTTGCGACTTTAAAGTAGGCAGGTAAGATGAAGAAGTTTTCTTGGGTCATTTTTTTTGTATTTTTTTCATTTAAAATGGACCATTCGAATCTATTTTATTGTGGTCCAGGTGAATTTCATATGGAGTCTCCGGTCAGGAATAGAATCTCAATGACTGGAAGTTTTGGTGAGTTACGGAACAACCACTTTCATGCAGGAACAGATATTAGGTCTCTAACTGGTGTGGGAGGGGATGATTTGTTAGCTGTAGCCCAAGGTTTTGTCAGCAGAATCGTCATCGATGCTGATAATTATGGAAAATCATTATTTGTCCAACATCCTCAAGGTTATACAACCATGTATGCCCATATTAATCGTTTTCGATCTGATATTGAAGCACGAATAAAAAAAGAACAGTATAAACAGAAATCATTCGAATTAGACTTAACGTTTCAGCCCAATGAAATAATTGTGAATTCAGGAGACCTATTAGCCTATATGGGGAACACCGGATCCAGCAGGGGAGCTCATTTGCATTTCGAATTAAGACGAACTGGGACCGATGAAGTATTAGATCCGGTAGCATTTGGACTTCCAGTGGAGGATGATATTTCACCTTCTATAAAAAGAATCAAAGTCTATGGTTTTGATGGAGAAGGAATAACTACTTCCGAAAAAATCTATAGCCCAAGTCAATTGTCCAAAACCATTTTAGTCCCGGGAGATGTGATGGCATTAGGCATTAATGCTCTAGATCAAAGTGATCATTCATGGAATTGGGTTGGGATCAAAACAATCAAAGTTTTAGTGGATAGTCAAATGATTTATTTTTTAAGTTTGGATCATTGGTCTTTAGAGGATACTAAATATATCAACGCGCATATTGATTATAAAAATAAGATGGCATCTAAAGGACAATTTCATAGATGTTTTAAATTATTGGGGAATAAATTATCCCTATATAAGACTATTGAAAATAATGGTTTGTATTATATAGGTGACAGTCTTTTACATCGTGTTCAACTTATTGTTGGTGATGCCAAACAAAATGAATCTAAAGTTGAATTCAATATTCAAAAAGTAAATTATACAACACCAGTAAAGAAAAATGAAAATTCCCAAAAATTAGTTTTTGATCAAGAACATATCTTAGAATCTGAATCCGTAAAATTCGACATTCCACAAGGGTGTTTTTATGAAAATTTATGCTGTACTTTAGATAGTTGCAAAAATTCTTTACCCATAGCATATTCAGATTGGTTTGGAATAAAACCAAATAATGATCCCATTCACAAACCATATAAGATCGCCATAAAACCTTCAAAATCAATTCCTGAAAGGTTAATGTCTAAATGTTATATAGCATGTAAACAAGGATCGAGGTATATTTCAACCGGAGGAAATTGGGAAGGGGAATACTTGGTGAGTGAATTTAAGAAATTAGGTACGTTTTCAATTCAGGTCGACACCATTCCGCCAACTATTATTCCCTATACATTTAGATCGAATATGCATAAAAACAAATTTATGAGTTTTGGTCTTTATGATAACATTATATCTTTAGGTACTGCAAGAGAAATTCAATATAATGCATACATTGATGGCCAATGGATACTTATGGAGCATGACGCTAAGACAAGATCTATAAAGCATTATTTTGAAGATGATTTAAGTTCGGGTAAACATGAATTATTAATTACAGCAATAGATGACCGTGGAAATAAACGCGAATTCAATAGTACGTTTTATCGCTAAAATGGGAACTAGTGAACTGCCTGAATATCAACCCAAATTTTTATTCAAAAAGGGTGATCTGATTCCTGACTTTGACTTTATGATCCAAGATGGAAGTAGACACAAATTGTCAGAAGCATCAACGGATTGGATTGTGCTTTTTTTTTACCCAAAAGATAATACACCTACCTGCACCAAAGAAGCATGTAATTTGCGAGATCACTTTGGTGAGTTAAAAAAGCATTCTTGTTTTATTTATGGTGTTAGTCCTGACGACCAGAAAGATCATAACAAGTTCATGACTAAATATTCATTGCCCTATGATTTAATAGTCGATGAAGATCATAAATTGGCTACAAAATTTGGCGTTTGGGGAAGGAAGAAGTTTATGGGTAAAGTCTATGATGGAATGCATAGGGCTAGTTTTGTAATGACCAAGGGATTAATTTTACATGACATTATTTATCCGGTTAAATCTGATATACATAATGAACAAATTTTAGCTTCAATTTTAAAATAGAAACTTTTTTAAGAGCACTGAATTGTTACTATTTTGAGATTTATTGGTTTATTTAAGATTTGAATCTGATAAATAATTGGACTTAATATGGATCAATGGTATTAATTTTAAAATTTTATTTAATATGGCAATATTTTTGCTATCCTAATCCAAATCTAATTTATGGACGTCTTTGAAAAGGCCTTAGTTTTACATAATCAATTAGTGGGAAAACTAAGCGTTGAAAATAAAATGGAACTCAGTTCTAAAGAAGATTTGTCTTTGGTTTATTCCCCTGGTGTAGCAGCTCCCTGCGAAGAAATTCATAAAGATTCATCTAAAGTATATGATTACACCATTAAAGGAAATACTGTAGGTATTATTTCGGATGGTTCGGCAGTATTAGGACTAGGTAATATTGGAGCCTTAGCTGCCATTCCTGTTATGGAAGGAAAAGCCATGCTATTTAAACGGTTTGCAGGAATTAACGGGTTTCCTATCTGTCTTCAAACTCAAGACACAGAAGAGATTATATCCATAATAAAGAATATTGCCCCTGTCTTTGGAGGAATAAATTTAGAGGATATAGCTTCTCCTAGATGCTTTGAAATCGAAGAAAGACTTCAAAATATTGGGATACCAGTTTTTCATGATGATCAACATGGAACAGCAATAGTTGTATTGGCAGCCATGATTAATTATTGCAAAATTACTGGAAAATCTATGTCAGATCTTAAAATAGTTATCAATGGCGCAGGAGCAGCAGGAATTGCAATCAGTAGATTTTTAGGAAAAAAGGATCCAAATACACCCAATCAACAAATAGTAAAAGAGTTGACTTTATGTGATTCAATGGGAATTATTCATAAGAATAGGACCGATTTGAATGCAGTCAAATTAGATTTGCTTAATTATACCAATCCAAGAAATCTAGAAGGTTCAGTTTTTGAAGCCATACTTGACGCTGATGTATTCATAGGAGTTAGTAAGGCAGATTTGTTAGATCGAAATGATATACGTACTATGGCAAAAGATCCATTTATATTGGCTTTGGCAAACCCTATTCCAGAGATTTTTCCAGATGAAGCATTTGCTGGTGGTGCTTTTGCAGTTGGAACAGGACGATCTGATTTTCCGAATCAGGTCAATAATGTTTTAGCTTTTCCGGGAATATTTTTAGGAGCTATTCAAGCTCGTGCACCCAGAATAACTTTAGCAATGAAATTTGCTGCTGCAGAAGCCATAGCTGCTGGAATATCTCATCCAACTAAAGATCAAATCATTCCTCCTGTAATGGATGAGTCTATCGCTTTAAAAGTAGCTGATGCAGTTAGAAATATCGCATTGAACAGCCAGGTATAGATTTATTGTACTGACATTTACCAGAGGATCGCACTGCCTGTTGTATCTTTGATTCTAATATCGTGATGTTGTGGAATTAATGGTTGATAATGAAAAAAATGTAAACGCAATTTGGGCTTTTGAACATTTGCGAACATCTTATTATGGTAACCCATTTCCAAGTGTTTCCAACAGAATTGATGGATTAAAAAGACTTCGAAAATCTTTGTTAGCACATCGAGAACAAATTCAAAATGCCTTATATCTAGATTTTAGAAAACCACCGTTCGAATCAGATGCATCTGAATTATTAGTTTGTTTAATGGAAATAAAATCCATGATCAAACATTTGAATCGGTGGAGTGAAAAACAAGCAGTTTCTTCCAATATAACTTTAATTGGTACCCGATCTTATACTATATTAGAACCCAAAGGGGTTGTTCTTATTTTTTCTCCTTGGAATTTTCCGATCAATTTATCATTTGTTCCTCTTATATCTGCTTTTGTCGCAGGTAATAAAATCATTCTTAAACCTTCAGAATTAACGTCACACACTTCACAATTAATAGAAAAAATAGTGAAGCAAGCATTTACTGATGACGAAATCATTGTTCTAAATGGTGGGATTGAATTAGCTGAAGACTTAATCAAATTGCCATTCGACCATATTTTTTTTACCGGATCAGGAAAAAATGGAAAAAGGGTTATGCAAATGGCTGCTCAGAATTTAACTCCGGTAACTTTAGAACTGGGTGGTAAATCTCCTGTTGTTATCGATCAAAAGGTCAATCTTAAACAAGTGGTTGAAAGGGTAGCACACGCAAAAATCATTAATGCCGGTCAAGTTTGTATCTCACCTGATTATATAATAATTCACAAAGATTTGGTTGATGAATTTATAACTCTTTGGAAGCAACAATTATTTACTTGGTTTGGTGATCACATGGTTTCGCACCAAGATTATTGTGGAATGATTGACTCAAAGCATTATCATCACTTATTGGACTTGGTGAATCAAAGTTTAGATGAAGGTGCTGAATTAGTTGAACCTATTGAATTAGATTCGAGAACATTAAAGATCAAACCTATACTTTTAAGAAGGGTGAATTGGGATTCTCCGGTAATGCAAGTGGAATTGTTTGGACCTGTGTTACCAATAATTACATATTCCAATATTGAAGAATTGCTTCCAAAAATGATGAAATTAGATCGCCCATTATGTCTTTATGTTTTTAGTAAGCGCGAATCATTTATTAAGCAAGTCATGAATGGATGTCGTTCAGGCGGAGTCTCTATTAATAATTGCCTCATTAATTTTTGTAATTTGGATTTACCTTTTGGAGGCAATCATCAAAGTGGAATGGGTTATTGTCATGGCAAATATGGCCTTGAAACTTTTTCTCATGTTCGAAGTGTTTCTAAACAAGTATTCTTTTTTAGTTCACTTAAATTGTTTTATCCCAATTATTCTAAATTAAAACAAAAAATTAAAAACTTAACCATAAATTTATTTTCTTAAACCTTAAAAACTAAAAAATGAAAAACGTAATTTATGTATTGATGATCATTTTGTTTTCTTGCAGTACCAGTAAAGTCAAAGTCGTTAATAAGAAAGACCTTGATTGTTCATGGTTGCTCGGAACTTGGAAGATTGTGGATAAAGAGGATTATGAAAAATGGTCTAAAATATCACCAACTGAATTTATGGGTGTTTCTTATGATATGACTCTTGGCACTGCAACAATTAAGGAGAATATGAGGATTTATAAATCTGACAAAAATTGGATTTATGAAGCTAAATTAAAAGTTGATAGTGTTATGACTACAACTGCCTTTATCAGAAATGCTGATCCCATTTGGAACTTTCGATTTGTAAATGAGAAACATGATTTTCCACAAATTATTCAATACAAAATGAATGCTGATAGTACTATGACAGCTCAAATATTAGATCTAAAAGCATCCAAGGTGATTAATTTTAATTATTTGAAAGTAAAATCTAAATGAGTGTTGTAGAAATCGTTAATCGCAAAGCAACCCATCTCTATCATTTTGTTCAAACCATTGAGGCTGGTGTCATGCTTAAGAGCACAGAAATCAAGTCGATCAGGGAAGGTAAAGCTAACCTTAGTGATGCCTATTGCCTATTTGAAAAAGGGGAGCTATGGATTAAAAATATGCACATTTCAGAATATGATGCTGGTTCATATAATAATCATGATCCAAAAAGATCAAGAAAATTGCTTTTAAATAAAGCTGAATTAAATAAGTTAGAACGTAAAGTTGCAGAAAAAGGAATGACGCTAGTTCCTTATAAAGTTTATTTTAATGATCGGGGAATTGCTAAAATAGAAATAGCATTAGCTTCGGGTAAAAAAGCGTTTGATAAAAGAGATTCGATTAAGGAGAGAGATCAAAAACGTGAATTGGACAGAGAGTTTAAGAGGAATTAAAGTCAATGATTAAGTCAAGTTAAGTATAATTTGAATAGGGAATTACTTGCGTAGGGCACAAGTTTCACTTGTCTCGACAGGAGCGCCGGGAAACTAGATGCCAACAGGGGAGCGATCAACAACGTGAATTGGATTGAGAATTTTTAAAAAATTAATTATCAAAATACTCTCTGGCTCGTCGGTTGAAATGTCCTTCCATCTCGGTTGCTTCAATTGCATTCTTACCTTTGAATTGATCTTTTACATTTTTGTATAATTCAATTTCCCACTTGTAATTGTACCTTTCACCAATAGCATTGCAGTGTAATAATCGAAAATTAGATCCTGCTAAGTCCGGGTTATAAAAGATAAATTTAACATTGGTTTGACCTGTGTTGTTAATTTTTGCATATTTCCAGATTTCGTATGGAAATGCTCCATTGTCATTGTCTTCTTGAATAACCTCATTCGGAACACCATATCTTAAATATATCTTGCCTCGGTCTGATTCAAAGCCATACCCAAAACCTGATCTGTAAATTTCATTAACTTTATTCACCTCTAACATATAGTGGTTAAACGCTTCCACAGGTTCTTGTTTGCTCCGATCATACCAAAATTGATATAGCATTAATTTCTTTTCTGAATTGCGATTTTCTGCTAATAAATATTGTATTAAATGTAATTCTTGACTAGATGCAATCGGAGATAATGATTTTAAAGCGAAATTTAAACTGTCTTCACTTAATTGTTCAAATTGTCTTTTTGGTTCAGACTGTTCATAATATAGGGATATTAATTTATCCCAGAATGGATTATATCGTTCGAAATAAGTAAACACACTATCTAGAACTTGGCCTTTATTTGTTTTTAAATAAATGCTTAATTCATATTTGCCAGAAGGGATTGCACTAATGTCTTTTTGATGCAATAAAAGATCCCGCTTTTTGTTAGTAGATTTTTGATACCATTCTAAAAGTTGTGTTTTAGTATTATTAGAATCAATATTGGATAATTTATAATGTAAGATCAGTTTATTATTTGTTAGAGGAGTTGTATTATAGCATTCAATATAGGAATATAATATGTGTAATTGTGGTGGTAAGAAATGATATCCCAGAGGTTCAAAATAGAATCCGTTTTTAAATAATATGGATGATTTATCAGAGCTGTTTTTACAAACAGAGTAGAGTTGAATTTCAGATAGATTGGGATTTTGATTTATTGGTTTTACCAAGAAGGTGTTTATAAATGTAATTTCATTCAATGGATTTAAAGGGTCTGTGAGCGTGGATTCCAAGTTGTATTTACCAGCCTGGACCTTCCATCGTAATACATGGATAATGGGTTTTTGGTCGTATGAATAAGGGCTTTGTAAAAGTAATTTGTCAACTTTAACAATTTGGTCTTCATTTTTAAGGACTACAGTAAGAAGAATTTGATTTTGAAATTGACTGTCAGCTCGATATATTTTTTGGAGTGATTCAGTCTTCAGATAATATGAAATTTCTACATATTGAATGTCTTCATCTTGATATACTACGGCTCTAATATCTCCATTAATTCCTTGGGCAGCATGAATTCTAAAACTGCTTAAAAGGATAATCCAAAGACATATAATGCGCTCAATCATTCCTTTTTTAATTTTAATGTAAATGGTACATTTTGAATTTTTGTTTCAAATATTAAATTTTGTTCCTTATCAAGCAACGTTTGAAAAAGTAATTCGTTATGTGTTTTTTCAAAAATATTATTTTTATCTATATAATAATAAAATTGATTATCTGCACCCATATAATTGGTGGATATAATACTATCATCAAAATAAAAATAGGCACCTGACATCATTTTTGTTTTTTTTCCGTCCCGATGTGCTTCAGTTACCATCCATTTACCTTTAATCAAACTATTGTTGATGAGTGTGTCTTTTTTGCATGATGCTCCTATGAGCATAAAAAGGAATAAGTATATCGATTTATTCATATGGTTATTACGTATTTCAAAGATATTGCTTTTTAGAACTTTCGAATAGTTATCTTCAATTTCTAATACAAAATAATTTCTACTTTTAGGCTTGATTTTGGCTTGGGATGGTAATATATGATAAATTTCATTTGTTAGGATTCAAGTATTTCTGATTTATTAATGATAACATTGAGCTTTAATAGAACAAGGTGTTCAAGCTTTCATCGATAGTACAACACAACTAAATGAATGTCTTATGATGAGGATTGGGCTTGTTTTTTATTTTAATTTTAAGAGCTGTACTTTTTATTGGATTTAAGGCTTGAGTATATTGAATTTTTGTAAATTTTAAGACCATTTTACTTGCTTTGACCTGATTGAAGCTTAAAAATCGATATCTTGTGCGCCGAATCAAGATCTTTTGTGTTGGTATGACTCCGTTTTTTACCTCGAAATCTTTAGATCTAATGATTCTTAAGTTTTTATAAAAATTAAATGTTTGGTTCAAATGAAATTTGGTACTCAATTATTGATATCTTTCTTATTCCTTTTAAGCTTTTATGGAATTGCACAAAAGCCTGTTTTTGAATTAAAAGATTCGCTTAGGGGAAGCTTACGGCTTGAAAGAACGTATGACGTGAAGCATTATGACCTAAACCTCACTATAGACCCCGATCATAAATTTATTAAAGGATCTAATGCTATAACATTAACAAGTATGGCTGATATGGAAGAAATTCAATTGGATTTATTTGAAAATATGAAAATCCTCAAAATAACTAAAGACAGGAAGGAATTAGTTTACAGAAGAATATATAACGCTGTATTTATTGCAAATCCCTTAAAGTCCGGAGAATCATGCACCATCTTAGTGGAGTATGAGGGTAATCCTACCATAGCTAAAAATGCGCCATGGGATGGGGGTTTTGTTTGGTCTAAGGATATGGATAATATGGATTGGATTGGAGTGGCATGTGAAGGAGATGGTGCTAGTTTATGGTGGCCAAATAAAGATCATCTATCTGATGAGCCAGAATCTATGGATATGTATTTTACAGTGCCAAATCCATATGTTGCTATTTCAAATGGTAAATTAGTTGGTAAAAAGAAAATGGGTAAAAAGAAAACAACTTACCATTGGAATGTAAGCTATCCGATAAATAATTATAATGTTACTGTTTATATTGGTCAATATGAGACTTTTAATGAAATTTATACCACTAAAACCGGTGAAGCTTTGGCTCTGAATTTTAATGTTTTGAAACCAAATGTTACTAAGGCTAAAGCTCATTTTGGACAGGTGCCAAAAGTGCTTGAAGCCTTTGAACATTATCTTGGGCCATATCCATTTATTCGGGATGGTTATGGTTTAGTTGAAGCTCCGTATTTAGGTATGGAGCATCAATCTGCTATTGCTTATGGTAACAAATTTCAACGTGGGTATCTTGGTTCTAGAATTCCTGATGAATTTGATTTTGATTATATTATTCTACATGAAACAGCACATGAATATTGGGGAAATAGTGTTTCGTGTAAAGATCATGCAGATATGTGGCTCCATGAAGGATTTGCTACATATATGGAAAGTTTATTTGTCGAATATTATTATGGTAGAGAAGCTGCACTTAGATATTTGAATAGTCAAAAGAAAGGTATAAGTAATGATCAGCCTTTGATCGGGCCTTTGGGTGTTAATTTCACAAATAATCCACATGATATCTACCCTAAGGGTTCTTGGGTATTGCAAACTTTGAGATATGCCATTAATAATGACAGTCTATGGTTTGATATATTTAAAGGATTTTATGATAAATATAAAATGGGATTTGCTACAAGTAAAGATTTTATAGAATTTGTAAATCTTAAAACCGGTAAAGATTACGGACCTTTTTTAAGGCAATATCTTAGGTATAAAAACCTTCCCAAATTGATTTATTCAGTCAGTTTTAGAGATACTTATACTCAAATCAAATATAAATGGGATAACTTAGAACAACAATTCACTTTACCTGTAGAGTTTAGTTTAGACGGTAAAATTATTGTTTTGGAACCTGGAAACGATTGGAAATACATCGAATTTAATAGAAAATTCAACAAAATCGCACCAAAGGATGATAAGATACTGATAGAAATTCTAAAGGTAGATTAGGATTTTTAAATAAAAGAATAAGCCTGAATGTAATGTTTAAATATAGACTATGCTTTATTCAAGGCAAGTTTTCTTAAACAAATCGGTATTCCCTAGAAAGAATAAGAATTGTAAACTAAGGCTGAAAGTGGATATTATTTAGAAAAGTTAGCTTCTTTGATTCTTGCTTTCTTACCGGATAGTTTTCTTAAATAGAAAAGTTTAGCCCTTCTGACTTTACCTTTCTTAACAACTTTAATATCAACTATATTCAAAGAAGAAAAAGGAATTATACGCTCTACGCCAATTCCACTAGAGATTTTACGAACGGTAAATGACTTGTTTTTACCCTCGCCACGAATATTTAAGACATCCCCTCGAAAGTCTTGAACCCTTTCTTTATTACCCTCTATGATCTTATAGCTCATGATAATAGTATCTCCTGCTGAGAATTCAGGAATTCTACTAATGTCAAGTAATTGGTCTTCAACGTATTTAATCAAATTCATGACGGTAATAATTTAGGTCTTTTAAAAAGAGTGGCAAAGGTAATTATTTTTCCTTAAAATAATAAAAAAAATTAAAGAATAATATGTTTTATCGGACTACAGTTACAAATCCTTTCAAATTTACAAGTTTGTCTCTTGGGGTAGAAAATGAAATTTTATAAACATAGACCCCATTTTGGACTATAGATCCGGTATTATTGATTCTTGAATTCCAGGCTTCATTCGGATCATTAGACTTAAATAACAATGAGCCCCAACGATCCCAAATGCTCATTTCAAAGTTTTTCATACCTTCTACATAGCCAACTCCATAAAAGAGTTCATTTGAGCCGTCACCATTTGGGGTAAAGGCATTAGGAACAAAATAAGTAACTTTAGGCTCTACATCAATAAATTGGATAAGCGTATCCTGACAGCCACTTGCATGGACTACAATTTGTTTAACTTCATGAATGCCGGTATCTCTGAAAGTATATTTAGGATTTCTTTGGATTAATATATCCCGATTATCGATAATATACTTCAAGGATTGAGCATCAATAGATTGATCAGTAATCAGGATATCTTTATGAAATGAACTTGGATCTTGTGGTTTGTATATAAAATCCGCAACTGGTGAAGGTTTGACTTCAATCCAATTGGGATAGTTGATTTCTGTAAAACAACCGATTGGAGATCTGACTTTTAGATTAACGGAATATATTCCCGGAAGGTCAAAAGTATGGGTTGGAGATATTTTTCCACTAGTCTGGCCATCACCAAAATCCCAATTGATGTCATAAGTAGAATCAATTGGATAGGAAAGATTTTCAAATAGAACCTTCATCGGATTGCACCCAATAAAATCACTGGGATCTATAACCAATAGTTGTGGAACAGGGTAGTAATTGATATCTTTTGTAATGGTATCTACGCAACCATTAATATCTTTGATTTGCAGAAATACGGGTTTTATTCCCGGTGTTCGGAAGTCAAATGAAGGATCTTTAATGATTGATGTCCCTTTTGGTTCAAATAACCAGTTCCAGTTAGTGAGTTTATTGGAGCCTGAAAAAGAAAGATCTTTAAATTGAACGGGACCAGCTATACAGGTGTCATATTTAAATGAAAAATCGGCTTTGATTTCAGGAAAGACATTGACTCTAACATTAGCGGTATCATTGCAACCAACTGATCCGCGATTCAGAAATAATGTACCCAAATAACTGCCTATCCCTGGAAAACTAACACTAGGGTTTTTAATATTGTAGGATTGAATTTGCCCATTAATATTGAATTCCCAATCATAGGTATTTATAAATTTTTCATCAGAGCTTTGATTGATAAAGTCTATGGTATTATTTCCACATGAATTAAGGATGTACTCTTTATTATTGATAATGGAATCAGATGCGATTTTTGCATTAACTAAATCAATGCAAGTCGTGACATTGAATTGGAAATCACGCCTGGATTCTGATAATAATTGTCCATTCCTGTATTCTTTCATACAGACACCTACTACAAACTGGCCAATAATATTCGGTGTTCCGGTGATTAAGCCCGTCAGGGTATTAATGGTAACCGGAGGAGTTCCCCCTAGAGGCTCAAAAACAGTATAAAAGGGAGCTCTAAATTGCACTGTTGAAAAAGGTGGTAAGCAGTTTGAAGGATCTGGAGTTACTCCATTACAATCTGTTGCACTACCTATTCCATTTGAACCATTCATTCCTCCTGCAGTATAAGGATTACAAAATTCATAAGTTATCAAATCACCTTCAGGATCTGTAGCTGAATGGTCAAAAACAAGAGGGGAGTTTACACAAATTACGATTGGTGGAAATTTTTTAAAAAGTGGACTATTATTACAAACTTGTTGGGCTAATGGCGTAATTTCAATAGTATAGGCTGCACCTTGATCACCTGGATTGAGTATATTTGATATGGTTTCATTTCTACAACATCTTTGATAGGCTATAACATATGTAGAATTAACGATAGGTAAATCAATGGTGAATTTATAAATACCTTCTTCTACACAAACATTAGGAGGTATAATAATACAAGGATTATCAGAAATTAACTTATTTACCTTCGGGGAGGGTATCGTGAAACTTTGAAATACTGAATAGTTATTATTTGCCGATTTCAAATAGATACCAATAAACGGATTTTCATCGAATTTAGCGCCACTTCCATTGCAATCCCGATAAACTTTAATAGTAACAGTGTAGTTTGCTTGGTTTGTTATTTTATTTATACCATTACAAACATAAGAAATATCACCACCAATGATGTGCTTGGCGGAAAGTATGTGATTAAATAGGGCAAATAATAATAAAAAATAAAATTTCAAACTCATTTTGCTATTTGAATACTAAATGAAACGCTAGATTGCGTTAATTGATTATTAAATATCAAAATATTTTAACTGAAGGCTTAAATAATCCCAGAATTCATGGAAATGAACTTTGAATACAATGAAGTTGATGAAATAGCAAAGCTGCTTTTAGATGATAAAGTCATATTATACCCTACAGATACGGTTTGGGGAATTGGCTGTTTGGTGAATAATGTGGCTGGTATCGATAGAATTACCCAACTTAAAAATAGGACTCCAGACAAATCGTTTATTATCCTGGTTAATTCAGTCCAAATGCTTAAGCATTATGTTGTTAGCATCCACCCTCGAATTGAAACCTTGTTAAGTTATCACAGCCAGCCATTAACCATAATTTATCCTAAAGCTAAAAATTTGCCTCAAAATGTAATCGCTCAGGACGGCAGTATTGCGATTCGAATTTGTGGTGATCCATTTTGTAATCAGTTAATCGCTCGGGTAGATCAAGCCATAATATCTACATCCGCGAATAAAACTGGAGCCCCAACACCTTTAAATTTCAGTCAAATTCAAGATGAAGTTAAAGCTTCAGTGGACTATATTGTAAGTTATGGCCAAAGCAATTTAGAGGTAAGAGAACCTAGCGTTATCGCTAGATATGACAAGGATGGTGAATTGATATTTATTCGGTAAACAATAATTGGATATTAAAAAATTACATAATTTTTTGTTCATTTTTTTGAACTTCAAATAGGTATATGAATATGGTTTGATTATAGATCGATTTAATTATGCTTATTTATTGTTTTTTAATAGATTTAATGCCGTTAGCATAACTTCATCTTGATTCAGCGAAGCTCTTTGTTCCATATCCTCTCCAAAAAGTAAATTCGTAATTGCAAATTTACTTTCTTCGATAATCCAATCGAAGTGATTTTGTTTGGTCGTCGAGTTTTCCCAATCTTTTAACTTGGTTTTCAAAAATAAATCGATGGTCTTATCATCTATTTTTTCTACATCGTCACCTATTAGGTTTTTTAAACTCTGAATATTATTCAATGCCAATTTCAGGGCTATATCTTTTACATCATCACTTGAACTAGGTTCTGCAACCGGGTTTGAAACCAACAAGTCAGGATAAATGGCTTGCCCATTAATTATTTTTTTTCCGTTACTTATAAGAATGCTATTGGTGTCACTTCGAAAGGGACTCAACCAGTTTGAAATACTATCAGCGGATTGATTATATGATTTTTGAATGCATCGACCAGATGGTAAATATATTCTTGATGTTGCAATACGCAAAGCTGACCCATCAGCTAAATTGAATTGTTCCAGAATGGTTCCTTTTCCGAAACTTGGAGTTCCAATAATAGTTGCTAAATTTAAATCTTGCAGTGATCCGGCAACTATTTCAGCTGCTGATGCCGTTTTTTCATTTATTAATACTATGATTTTATTTAATTTGAAAAAAGGTTTGCCTAAAGATTTATATTCTTTAGATATTGTTTGTCTCCCGGAGGTCCTGAATAACAGAACATCTTTTTCTTGAACCAATTGATTCAAAATATCTGCAGCTATATGTACCAATCCACCTTGATTATCTCTGAGGTCTAAAATTAAATTTGTGCACTTGTGTTCAAATACATAATTTTCCAACACTTCCATGAATTCTCGGTAAGTTCGATCTCCGAAAAGTTTAATTTTTATATAAATTGTTTTATCATAAGGACTAAAAACTGTACCTATGGTGCTCGTTTCTATATTCTCACGTATAACTTTTGATTTGGTTACTTCAGCATTAAGTTGTTTTTTCCAAACCAAATCTATGGTATCATTGCTTGCTTTGATGAACGCATTGATGGAATCAGATTTTGAATTTTGGAAATTAATGACATGATTATTTATACTTAAAATTTCGTCACCTAATTCAATTGCTGTTTTTGAAATGGGTCCTTGGGAAATTATTTTTGAAACTATCAGCTTATCATGTATCAATTGGTATTCCATTCCAATCCCTTGATAACCACCATCCATTTCATCCATATATTCTTGCAGATGATTTGCAGATATATATTCTGAATAGGGATCTAATGCGTAGGTCAATTGATTAATTAAAAATTCGCTTAAGACCTCATTTTTTAAGCTATCTACATATTTTGTTTGAATGTAGGATAATGCATCCTGAGTTTTCTGATGGACAAAATAACTCGGATCCTTAGCTTTGTTAGATGCAATATTATTCGATTCTGCAAGTTTTAATTTATAACCACCGAACATGCCTATAGCTGCACATAACCCGAGCAGAAATGGTTGCCATTTTTTATACGCCAAATATTCGTTATTCATTAATAATAAGTAAATCGTCTGACTTGAGCAACATATTTAGCTAATCTGACTACCTGACAAGTATAACCAAATTCATTATCATACCATGCATATATTGTTGCTGTTTTTCCATCATTAGACAGTATAGTACTTGGAGCATCAATAACCGAAGCAACTGTTGATCCAACTGCATTACTGGAAACATATTCGTTAGATGTTGAGTATTGTAATTGTTCAACCAAATTTCCATGTAGTGTAGCTTTTCGCAATTCTCCTAATATGTCTTCTAATGTGGTAGGACTAGCAAAACTAAGATTTAAAATGGCAAGGGAAACATTTGGAACGGGAACTCTGACGGCATTTCCGGTTAATTTTCCTTTAAGATGAGGCAATACCTTTGCTACTGCACTTGCTGCACCAGTACTCGTTATCACCATATTGATAGGTGCTCCTCGGCCACGTCTTGGTTTTTTATGAAAGTTGTCCAGGAGATTTTGATCACTAGTATAAGCGTGAACTGTTTCTAGATGACCTTTTTCAATGATGAATCTTTGATCCAGTACTTGGATGATTGGAACAATAGCATTTGTAGTACATGAAGCGGCACAAAAAACATTTTCTTGTTCTAAATTTATAATGTCATGATTGACTCCAACAACGATATTTGGAATATCCTTCCCGGGTGCAGTAAGAATTACTTGTGATATTCCGGGTCGTAAGTGCGCACTAAGTTTTTCTTTGGTGTCCCACATTCCAGTATTATCAATGAGTAGAGCATTAGAAATTCCAAAGGATTCATAATTGATATCACTTGGATCATTTGCAAAAATCATTTGAATTCTATTTCCATTGATTTCAACTTGAGAATGTTCAACATCCACGTCAATGGTTCCGGGAAAATCTCCATGTATGGAATCTGTTTCCAATAGAGCCATCCTTTTATATATTTCTTCCGATCTATCTTTCATACTAGGTCGGATGACTATGGCCCTTAATCTTAATTGTTCACCGCTACCTGTGCTCGATATCAGGCGACGAGCTACCAGTCGGCCAATTCTTCCAAAACCATAAAGAACTACATCTCGATGACTTTCACGTTTTATGGTCGAGTTAAATCCTTTTTTTAGTTTATCCCGAAGAAAAGAATCAATGGAATCAAATTCTTTATTGCTTGTTTCCCACTCTGAAGCTAATTTACCAACATCAATTCTTGATGGTTCCAATTCTTTTAATTCGACTATGGCTTCGACAATCTGAAGTGTTAGTTCTATAGATAGGGGTTTGTCTATATAATGTTTAGAAAATAAATGTTTGTTGATAATATCACTAGGCCTTTCATCGTATAAGTCGTGTCTAAAAAACACGATTTCTATCGATCGATCGAATCTTAATTCACCAACTAACTTACTTAATTTAAGAGCTGTTTTTTCCTTTTCTCTCCAATTTCGTAAAGCGGTCTCTATTTGTTCAAATTGATTGTTTGTGCTCATGCTTTAAATTTTGTGCAAAGTTGACAAAAAAGAAGGCATCATACAACAGATTTGTATTTTTTATATATAAAAAGATTGGATCGATGAAAGTCACTAAAAACCCAAATATTGCTTTAAAAGTTTACTTCGGGTAGTTGATCTCAATTTATTTATCGCTTTATCTTTAATTTGTCGCACTCTTTCTCGGGTTAAGCCAAACTTATCACCTATATCTTCAAGTGATTCTGGATGTTCAACACCAATTCCAAAATAAAGCTTTATTACATCAGCTTGACGGTCAGTAAGTGTTCCTAAAGCCCTTTCAATTTCTCGCCGCAATGAGTCCTTATATTCCAAGATTGAATCAGTTGCTGGGGTACTACTGTTTTCTAACACATCCAACAAAGAATTATCCTCACCTTCAACGAATGGGGCATCCATTGACACGTGTCTAGCAGCAACACCAAGAGTAGTTTCTACCTCTTCAGTTGGTATTTCAAGTAAGGTTGCCAATTCTTCAGCCGAAGGTTCACGTTCATATTCTTGTTCGAGTTCTGAAAATGCTCTATTAATTTTATTTAATGAACCTACTTTATTTAAAGGTAGCCTTACTATTCTTGATTGTTCGGCTAAGGCTTGTAATATAGATTGGCGGATCCACCAGACTGCATAGGAAATAAACTTGAATCCTCTAGTTTCATCAAACCTTTGGGCTGCCTTGATAAGACCTAAATTGCCTTCATTGATTAGATCTGATAAAGAAAGACCTTGGTTTTGGTATTGTTTGGCAACAGAAACCACAAACCTTAAGTTAGCTTTAGTTAATTTTTCTAAGGAAATTTGATCGCCTTGTTTAATTTTTTTCGCTAACTCAACTTCCTCTTCAGGAGTCAACAAATCTACTTTGCCGATTTCTTGTAAATACTTCTCAAGGGATTGGCTCTCTCGATTTGTGATGGATTTGGTTATTTTTAACTGCCGCATGTCTACTTTTAATTGTAAATAATTGAAATTCAGTACTTTGACTAATTGATAAAGCTTTAATTAGCAAAAGGAAATCGAATTCCATGCCAAAGATTTATATTTTAGCCCAACTGATTAATGAAAACTTTATAAATAAAGTTCATAAAAGTGAAAAAAAATATAGAAACAATTTAATATTGCCCAAATTATCAACGTTTTAATTAAATAACTATAAAAATCCAGAATGCCTAGAGTACAGTTTCAGACAGAATTTATGTTCAAGGCATCGCCTTCGATCATTTACCTTTTCATTACTCAGCCTACCGGATTGGTTCGTTGGTTTTGCGATAAGGTTGACAATGTAGGTGATCATTATACCTTTAGTTGGGAAGGTGACTCGGAAGAGGCCACATTAATTGTAGATATTGAAGATGAGCTTATTAAGTTTCAATGGGAAGAAAGACCGGAAGAATTTCTTCAGTTTAGAATTTATAAGACCGATATTACGAATGAGACCATCCTTGAGGTGACTGATTTTGCAGATGATGATGAAGTCCAGGGTCAAATTGATGTTTGGGAAGCCTACATCAAGAAATTCAAAGCATATTGTGGTGGTTAGTGATTATTATAATAAAAGCCCCATTTTGGAAACTTTACATCATGTCATTTTTGTTAATGTTCACTCAACATGGAAGAAAAACCTAATGAAGACGAATTAAAAATTGTCGAACCAAAAAAATACAAGTTTAAAGAGTTGAAGGTTTATGCTTCAACAGAATGGTTGGCTGACAATAAAAAAAAATACCGACAAGTTTTTGATCGGTTCAGCACGACTTATATATATACAGAATTATCGTTTTACAATAAGTGGTTTGATTTAGACTTTTGGGAGGCTGACATTGAATTGAAATGCTTTAGTTTAATTAAAGCTAAAAAGGAAGTTTGTAGCCTAAACTTTAAAAGAAAGATCTCGAAATACGATCAATTGGTCTTTATTAGAGAGGGTTGGGGGAACAAAAAAGAAGGTTCATTTTGGAAGAAAGGTGCCTATTTTTGGGAAGCGTGGATGGATGGAGAAAAATTGGGGACTAAGTATTTTTATGTTGAAGATCCAGGCGTTGGATTGGATTTTGAAGAAAATCCTTATGTAGAATTACAAAGTTTAAAGTTATATGAAGGTCCTTTTGACGATGTACCTGAATCAGAAAGAAAATACCTAAATGGATTTAATGGTGAAGAAACCCGATATATATATGCGGAATTGGTTTTAAATAATAAATGCAAGCAATCCAATTGGCAGTGTGAAGTATTTATCAAATTTCATAACGAAGCTCGGGAGTTAAAAGGTCAATTGGTTAGGCTGGTACCCGTTAAAAAGGACGACACCACTATTCAAATAACCGCTGGTTGGGGTTCTAATGTCAAAGGTTCATGGTGGGACGGACTTTATACCGTTGAGATTGTATTTATGGAAGAGTTATTAGGGATGATGTCTTTTGATGTATCTGATGAATTTGAAGAAGGAGTCTCAAATATTACCTTACCGCATCTTTCAGACCCTGTGGTTTTGCCTAGCATCAATGACAATAAGCAGACTTTTGAAGAAGTACTATCTCATCTGGATGCTTTAATTGGGCTTGAAGAAGTTAAGAAAAAAGTCCAAGAACACGCTCAATATATTCAATTTTTAAAATTAAGAAAAGATAAGGGTATAGAAGAAAAAGATCAAATCATTTTGCATTCTGTTTTTTTTGGCAATCCGGGTACCGGTAAAACAACAGTGGCTAAAATGATGGGATTGTTGTATAAAAAAATGGGGGTTTTGTCCAAAGGACATGTATATGAAGCAGATCGTGCAGAATTGGTTGGAGAATACATTGGGCAGACGGCACCAAAAGTTAAGGATGCTATAGAAAAGGCGAGAGGAGGGGTATTGTTTATCGACGAAGCCTATGCATTGGCAAGAACGAATGATGATAGTAAGGATTTTGGTCGAGAAGTAATTGAGATCTTAGTTAAAGAAATGTCTAATGGTCCCGGGGATTTAGCTGTAATTATGGCTGGCTATCCAAAAGAGATGAAATATTTCCTGGATTCAAATCCAGGATTAAAAAGCAGGATCAAATTATATTATGAATTTCCAGATTATCTTCCACAAGAATTATATGAGATCGCTGAATTTGCAGCAAAGGATAAGGGTTTGATTTTTCATGAAGAAGCCAAAGAAGCTTTGCACCATTTAATACTCAATGCTTTCAGAAGTAGAGACAACACTTTTGGCAATGCCAGATTCGTTTTTGACATTGTCGATAAAGCTAAAATTAATTTGGGTATTAGGGTTATATCTTCCGGGCATGCTGACGAACTTGGAGCTGAAGGATTGAGTGAAGTAAGTCTTGGTGATGTTCAGGCCATTCAGATTGAACCTATGAAAAACAGGCCAAAGATTCCGGTGGACCAGAAATTATTGGAAGAAACCTTATTAGAATTAAACGAACTCATTGGTATTCCACAGGTCAAAAAAGAAATTCACGATTTAGTTCAGGTTGTTCAATATGCTCAAAGAGCCGGAAAACAAGTCTTAAATCAATATTACTTGCATACCGTATTCTTAGGGAATCCAGGGACTGGAAAAAGCACTGTAGCACGTATTATTGCCCGAATTTTTAAAGCTCTCGGAATTTTAGAACGCGGCCATATGGTTGAGACAGATCGCCAAGGTTTGGTTGCGGGATTTATAGGGCAATCGGCTATAAAGACAGCAGAAAAAATTGAAGAAGCCATTGGTGGTGTACTATTTATTGATGAAGCCTATTCATTAACCCAACAATTATCTGGACAAGGTGATTATGGAGGTGAGGTGATTCAAACACTTTTAAAACGAATGGAGGATCAGCGTGGTCAATTTTTTGTTTTTGTTGCTGGATATACTGAACCCATGGAGGTGTTTCTTAAATCAAATCCTGGATTGAATAGCAGGTTTGACAGAATACTGAAATTTGAAGACTACAATGCTCAGGAACTCATGGAAATTGCTATCAAAATGTTTCATGATCAACAGTTTATGCTTCACGATGAAGCCCGCGGCCATTTGTTGAATTACTTGGAATACATGTTTAATACTAAGGATAAGTTTTTTGGAAATGCTCGTACTATTCGAACAATGGTGCAGGAAATCGTACGTAACCAAAACATTCGTTTATCTCAGCTTTCAGCCACTGAATGGGAAGGTGTAGATAAAAACAGTATTATTCTCGATGATCTCAAGGATTTGATACCTGAGAATGACAGAAGAAAAATGTTCGATAGGCCGCGGTTGGGTTTTCGAAAGAATTAAAAAAATATAATACAATCTAAGTCATTAAGATTGAATCTCATCAAATCTCAACTCTGGGATGAACTTATATTATTTTAAAATACAGACTTCTTATAGTATAAATTTTATTAAAAATCAGATGTAAAGGATTTAAATAAATAGGGTTATATATTATATAAAAAACTAATATAAAATAAGTTGTTATGAGCTTATTAATTTTTTGTTAAGAAATTAGGAATTAAATTAGATATCCTTTTATATTTGTGAGTTATCAACCACTTTTAAAAATTAAAACAAATTAAATTATGAAGAAAGTATTACTGATGCTTTTAGCATTTTTTTCTGTGATGTTATCCACTGAAGCCCAACGGCTTATTAAAGGTAATGTCACCGATAAATCTGGTGATCCTGTAATTGGGGCGAATGTGCTAGCCAAGGGAACAGCAGTTGGTACCATAACTGACATTAATGGTAATTATACCTTGACCGTTCCGGAGGGTGTAACTACTATAGTTGTTAGTTATACAGGTTATACATCCCAGGATATTGTTTTAGGATCAAGCAATATGGTAGATGTTTCATTACAAGAAGGCGTTTTATTACAAGAAACGGTTATTTCTGCCTTAGGAGTTTCGAGAAACAAGAGTGCAGTGCCTTATGCAGACCAAACGGTAAACAATGAGGAATTAAACACCGTAACTAACAAGAGTGTATTAAATGCACTGCAAGGTAAAACTGCAGGTGTAAAAATTAATCAAGGATCTGGACAAACAGGTTCTTCAACACGTATCGTATTACGTGGTGAAACTTCACTAACACAAGGAAATAATGCCTTGATTGTTGTGGATGGAGTTCCAATCAATAATAATTCAAGTTCCGGAGGAGGAGGAACAGGTAAATTGGGAGACCGGGATAATTATGTCGATTTTGGAAACAGAGGAAACGACTTAAATCCTGACGATGTTGCATCAGTAACTGTGCTTAAAGGGCCATCTGCGACTACTTTATATGGTTCAAGAGGAGCATCAGGTGTAATTTTGATTACTACTAAAAAGGGTAGGTCAAATGCTGAAAGCAAACCAACGATTTCATTCAGTTCATCTTTAAGTTCTGAAAGTGTTTATTTGGTTATGAAGCAACAAGATAAATTTGGTTCTGGATATGCTTCTTGCGGTGGATGTGGTGGAGGAATCGATATCTTCATGGGTGAAAACTTTGCGTGGGGAGCACCTTTAGATGGAAGAATATTGCCTTGGACTGGTCAACCTGCTGATTCTCATGGTGATCTTATTCCTTTGAATAATGGCAAGTATGAGCAATTAACTAGACCTTATAGTGCAGTTAAAAATAATCTTCGAGATTTTTTTGATATTGGAACTACACGAAGAAACAATATTTCAGTAGGTGGCGGAAATGATAAGTATAATTATTTTGTATCTTATACCAATTTTGATAATAAAGGTGTGATTCCTCACACAACATTTAAAAAGCACAATATATTATTGAATGTTGGAAGTAATTTTTCAAAGAAATTTAATACTTCGTTTTCATTCAATTATTCAAAAATCAATCAAAGAGGTGCTACTGAAGGTGGCTACCCATTTGGATATGCTAGTGGAACGCCTGCATATTCATTTGCATTACAAACACCACCAAATATTCCTTTCCATGAATTAAGAGACTATAACAGTCCTTATCATGATTTTAAAGGATTTTATGGACAATATTCTGTAAATCCTTATTATATACTTGATAAGCAAGTTGTTCGTAATAATGTCGATAATGTTATTTCAAGTGTCAATGTTAATTACATGCCTATTGAACATTTGACTTTAAGTGGACAAGCAAGTACAAACTTTAGCATTAGTGGTGTTACTGAGAACAATCCAAAGTTTTTCTATGAAAGGACATTATCTTGGTCTGATGGTGTTTTAAGTGATTTTAACAGTCCAAGAAACAGTACAAGCTTAGGCGGTTACAAAGAACTTACAGATCGCAGAACTGATTTAGTTTTTGACTTAAAGGCTAGATATGATGCCAAGATAAATAATGATTTTACATTTACTCCTACCATTGGATTTAATTCAATCCAAGAGCAATTTCGTCAAGTGGCAGGGCAAACAGTGGGAGGTTTGGTAATACCAGAATTCTATGATTTGTCCAATTCTGTTGAAAATCCATTAGCTAGAAATGAATCTTATTTATATAGATTATTTGGTGTTTATGCCAACGCTTCTTTAGGATTTAAAAATTTCTTATTTGCCGAATATTCTGCAAGAAATGACTGGTCATCAACACTACCTAAAACTAAGAGAGATTTCTTCTATCAAGGTGGTGGCCTTTCTTTTGTTCCTACCAATATGGAAAACTTTGATGTTAATCCTATTTCTTTTTTGAAATTAAGAGCGAGTATTGGAACTGCAGGTAAGGATGCTCCGAGATATAGATTGAATAGCAATTATGTTTTAAACCCATTGATTTTAGATTATGGTGATGACTATCAAGTTAGATTTCCTTTTAATGGCAATCCAGGAGCTTCAAAATCAACTATAATTGGAAATCCTGATTTAAAACCAGAGTTATCTGTAACTTCTGAAATTGGCGTTGATTTAGGTTTGTTAAAAGACAGAATTAATATTGAATATACATACTATAACATTGATTCAAAAAATCAAATTGTGGATGTGAATATCCCATGGTCTTCAGGTTATCGTATTGCTCCAACCAATATTGGAAGAATGGAGAACAAAGGACATGAATTAGGACTTAGAATTACAGCCATCCGTAATAATTTAATTGAATGGAAAGTATTTGGAACTTGGTCAAAAAACAAAAATACTGTTAAGACAATCTTAGAGAACGATTCAGATAAAGATGAATTAAACATATTCACAAGTTTGGTTCACTTTGCCGGACATGGTTCTTTAAATTTAGTTGCAGCCGAAGGACAAGCTTTTGGAACATTTAAAGGTACTGGATATGTACATGATTCATTAGGGCGCATCGTTGTTGATGGAACTGGTAATCCAATTCAGAGCTCAACATTATCTTACTTGGGTTCGTACCAACCTAATTTCCTAGCTACTTTTGGAACTGAATTCAGCATAAAAGGATTCACACTTCATGCATTATTTGACATGAGAGATGGAGGTTTATTCTATTCTGGTTCAAAAGTGAGTTCTCAGTTCAATGGTACAGCAAGTACTACTTTATTAAAAGATCGTAAAGCATTTATTTTGGAAAATAGTGTTGATGCTGAAGGTAAAGAAAATAAACTGGAGACCAATGCTTATTCATATTTCAGAGGCGCACCTGCATCATCATTTCTTGTAGATGCTTCTTATTTGAAGTTTAGAGAATTAGCACTATCTTATACATTACCTAAGAAGTCTTTGGGAAGTATTGGTGTGTCTGATGTTACTATTAGCATTTACGGCAAGAATTTGAAATTCTGGCTACCTGCTGAAAATACTTTTGCTGATCCAGAAGTTGGTGGCGTTGGAGGAGCATCTGATGCTGTAGGAATTGAAACTACTACGACTCCTTCACAAAGAAGTTTTGGTGCTGAATTAAGATTAAAATTCTAAAAATATTATTACAATAAAAAATTATAAAATATGAAAATCAAAATATTATTTTATATAGTCGTTTGTATTGTTGGTACTTTGGTATTTACATCATGTGATGACTATTTAGATGTAAATACAAATCCAAACCAATCAACAACGTCAGGACCTAATTTACAGCTTTCGTCTGCACAATTATATATCGGTAATGCAATTGGTGATCGATTATTTTCTCAAACAAATATTTGGTGCCAATACAATACAGGAGGTCCTGGTGTTGCTTTAGGTGATTGGGATCAAAATACGATGAATTCGACTGATGCCAACCAAGTATTTGATAACTTGTATAGAAGCTCAAGTAACTTAAGTTATCTTCAATCTGGCCACAATGGTTATAAAGCCATTGGAAAAATTTTAAATGCTTATAATGCTCAAGTTTGTGCCGATTTATTTGGTGACATTCCTTTTACAGAAGCATTAAAAGGTGATATTAACGATGGATCTATCTTTAATCCAAAATATGATAATGCAAAAGAGGTAGTTTATCCTGGTATTGAAAAATTATTAATTGATGCCATTGCATTGTTAGGTAAGGTGGGAGCTACAGATGTTGTAGAAGGTGATTTAATGTATGCAGGAGATCTTGGAAAATGGAATCGATTTGCTAATTCTTTATTGTTGAAAGTTTATACTAGAATTGGTGATAAAACTAAATTGGGAGCATTGGTAGCTAGCGGAGATTTTATGGCTACTAACGATGACAATGCCAAAATTGCATATGCTGGGAATTCAAAAGGATCCAATCCTTTTTGGTCAGATGCTAAGAGTACGGCATTAGGAAATTTTTATGTTGCATCTAAAACAACTATGGATTTCTTACAAGGAAATTCCGATCCTAGAATCAGTTTATTTTTTAATCCTGGTGCTGCAGGTCATTTGGGATTAAAGCACGGAGATGTTCAAAATGCACCTGCGACTGCATCTTTTTCTCGTCCGAACGGAGCATTAGCAACTGCTGGTGGGTTGATTTTTGGTCCAAAAATACCTGTTATTTTAATGACGGTTTGGGAAGTCAAATTTTTATTAGCTGAGGCAGCCGCAAGAGGTTTTGCTGGTGGAGATGCTAAAGCATTATATGAAGCGGCTATGTATGCAAACAGTGATTATCTGGGTTCAGATAGTGCTTCAATGTCTAAATATATTTCAGAAAAGGGAGCTTTTGATCCATCAAATGCTATTAAATCTATAGCTGTTCAAAAATGGGCATCTATGAATAATCTTCAACCTGTGGAGTCATGGATTGAAACCAGAAGATTTGATAATGCTTCTAACCCTTTCTTTACATCACCTGGTGGTTTATTTGCTGTACCTACAGAAAATGTTTTGGGTGGCAATAAATTTCCTTCGATTTTATTTTATCCAGAAACTGAGCAGAGTTTAAATAAGAATTTCGTTGCTCAACATTCTTTAACAGACAAAGTATTTTGGGACTAATTAAAAATTAAAAACATGAAAAAAAATTTAATATTCTTATCGGTTTTATTTGTTGTGTCTTGTTGTGTAATGTCGTGCAATGATTCGGAAGAAATAAAGTCAGTGCCTCAAACAACATCCATTCCATATATAGCTGAACAAATTATTCCATCAAGTTATGTTTATGGTTTAGGTAAAACAAGTATATTTAAAGACATTCCAGACGTAGTTGGGATTGCAGTAGATTCTGTTGTAGGTTTTGTAGGAGGACATGGTGGCAAAACAGGATCTGATTCAATAAACGTTTTAAAATCAGATATTACTGGATGGCCTGATACTGTAGCAGTTGGTGGATATGCTTTATCCTTTGAAAAGTACAACAGAGCGAATTTTAAAGCTGTCATGGGTACAAATATTGTAATAGCTGGACCTATTCCTGATCCAGGCCCTACTGATTTAGCAGGAACTTATAAAAGGACATCTAATGGGGTGTTAATTACCTTGACTAAAGTGTTTGATGGCGTGTATGTCATTGAAAATCCAGGTGGTGCAGGTGTTCCTCCATTCCCATATCTATTTTATAATCACAAAGATGCTAATGGAAATGATGAATTGAGGTTCCCAAATCAAAGTAATCCTTGTGGTGGAGGCTTACAATTAGTTAGTGAAACGGCACCTAATGGCTTAACCAGTGCAGATTATTCAGCCCAATATCCGCCGAAGATAGTTGCCACATCACCATTAACCCTACGTTGGAAGATATTTGAATTTCCTGAAGCTTCTCCAACTTCAGCACATACAGGCGCCGCTCTATGTCAATGGGGTCTTGGTGTAAGAACTTTTGAAAAACAATAATTTTAAAAATTAATTTTCAATATAAAAATGGCGAGATAAATACTCGCCATTTTTTTTTTCCCTTAATTTTAGATCATTTTCTGAAAGGTCTAGACTGACTAAAAAAATTTAAATTGGTCCCTTGATACGAGCCCATTTTGAACTTAATAAGGGCGAGCTAAATATTCCCACCTCTTTTAATTTTAGACAACTTTTTGAATGATAAGACTAACTTTTTAATAAAAAATATTAAATCAAAACTTCAATACAATAATATTTATAATCAACTTTCCAAGTTAAAAATACTGATCAAATTCTAAGGGAGTTGTCTTGGACATATGCTATTTTACTTGATAGATTGAATGAATTTTAATTTTATCTCATCTGACTTTATTAGATTGAAATTTCAATAAATAGACGAGTATTATTTGTGCATAATAATTATTCAACACACCAATAAATCAATTTAAAATTGATCACCTAAAAGATTCGATAATAATTTAAAAAATAATCTTTGTAATAGCTAAGTGTTTAATTAGAATCAAAGGCTCATTTTTGGAATCCTTACACAAATCTTTCTTCCATTCTTTGAATTCGTTTCCTTCTATTCATCGAAGATCTAAAGAAGCTATAAACTAAAATCAAACCAATAGGAAGTAAGAAATTCAAATATTTATAAAGGCTCCTGGTGGCGTCATCAAGTTCTTTAATGGGTCTTGTATCAACTGCTTTGGTTCGCAGATCTATAAGACCTGTATCATCACTTAGCCAGTCTATACCATTAACCAATAGGCTGACATTATCAGCGTTGATTTGTTGATTTCTTCCTCGGCCTACCGGAAAATCACCATCTGTGTATACGATAAGACGTGAGCTTCTCTCGCCAACGATTTTGCCTTCCAAAACCCCTCCCATACATATATTAGATTGAGGAAAATCAGATTGAGTCCATTGGCGCTGAATATCAAATACTAATGGGAGATTTTCACTAGCAGATTTGTCAGAAGAAAGTAAAAGTGGTGTAAACACATTACGAGCATCACCACTATAACTTAGTGGGCTTGCAAACTGTAGAATAACTCGTTCTAAACCTTTAGTAACAGGGTGTTCTGGAAATTTTTGAACCAAAGGTAAATAAGGCATTTGAATGGGAGTATTAAAGGAGAAAAACCCATTTTGTTGTTGCACT
Source organism: Saprospiraceae bacterium (assembly GCA_044228225.1). GTDB lineage: Bacteria > Bacteroidota > Bacteroidia > Chitinophagales > Saprospiraceae > Vicinibacter. Next base: position 36,253 of record JBGAVH010000020.1, read on the forward strand.
TGTACTTGTCCACAAGCTACATCGCGTACCAACGCATCTTCAACTTTTAGACCTTTAGTGTTAAGCCATTCTTTTAAGCCGGTTTTTGAAACATTCACCAATCCTTGTTGCATATCAGCTTCAATATGATTCATGGCTAGTAAAATATTTCCGCCATTAGAAAGATACTCATCCAATTTAGCTAAATCGGAAGGCGGAAAACTATCTTGAGGCCTAACAATGACAAGTGTTTTATATTTACTGAGATCAACGGTATCACTTATGTAAACAGATTCGGAATGATATAAAATGTTTAGTGATTCATAAGCCTGAGCTAATTCCTGTATTGCTGCCTCCCGGTGTCCCTGAAGAAATCCTAAAAGGGGTTTATTCTTTACCGCTAATTTTTTAATACTTGTCGTAAGTGCATATTCCATAGCTGTGCCGGGTTGTATGACTGGAATAACTTCTTTGGCATCTCCAATCTTGACCGTGGCACCCAGAAATGCTTTGAGCTGTTTTGATTGATCTTTCTCCCGAACATTGATCATGACAGGCTGAATGCCTTCTTTCATAGCTTCTTCTTCCTTTTTGGGATCATCGTTGGGCGATATGAATTGAAATTCAACCTGTCCTTTTGAAATATTAGAAAACTCATTGAGTATATCTTTTAATTCTTCTTGTGTTTTTGCAACATCAGTAGGTAGATCATTAGAAAAGTAGGCTGTAATATTTACTTTATCATCTAAATTTTTTATGATATCTTTAGTGGCTTTACTTAGTGTAAATTCTTTATTTTGAGTTAAATCGAACCTAAAAAAGAATTGTTTTGCCAAAAAATTTATAGCTACAAATCCGATAATGGCGATAAGAATTTTTGTTCCTAATGAATTCATGGTTGATAATTATTTTCTTTTTGCAATAAATAATTCTGCTAAGTATAATCCCAGGCCAGTTAAAGTAATAAAATACAAAATATCTTTAGTATCAATTACGCCGCGAGATATAGAATCAAAATGTTTACTCACACTTAATGTGCTAAAAATTTGTCCAAATAAACCTCGGCTTCCATATGAAAACACGTCAAATAAAAAATGAAAAAAAATGCCAATTAATAAAGCTAGTAGAAATGCTACGATTTGATTATTCGTAATACTGCTCGCAAACAAACCAATGCCAATATAAGCAGCACTCATTAGTATAAGACCTAAATAGCCACTGATGGTAGCTCCATGGTCAACAGACCCTAATTGACTGATTGAAAAGTAATAGGGTAGAGTTAATCCTAATGCAATAATGATCAACAATAGACAAGCTAAAAATTTGCCTAATATCAATTGTCTATGGCTAACAGCTTTTGTTAAAAGTAATTCAATAGTGCCAGTCTTCTTTTCTTCTGCAAGCATTTTCATAGTAATGGCAGGAATAAAAAAGAAGAGTGTCCATTTCGCTATACCAAAAAACACCTGTAAATCTGCTTCTTTTCTAATAAAAACATCAGAACCAAAGATCCAAGTAAAAAAGCCACTAAATCCAAGAAAGGCCACTAACATAATATAGGCTGTTAATGAATCAAAAAAAGAAGCTAATTCTTTCTTTGCAATAATTGAAATTGGAGATTGCATAATTTTGCTTAATTTATAGTAAGGTCACGGAAAATATCTTCTAATTTCGTTTCAAATGGAATCATTTCAAGTAATTCCCATCCGTTCTTTACACAAAGATGAAAGATTTTTCGGTTGAGGGGTTCTGTGTCATGGGATTGGATTTCGAATTTGTTTTCATTTCTATTTATCAAATCTACCATACTTACTCCTGGTTCATTTTTTAATATTTCAAAGATGCCGTTTTGATTGGGTCCATCAATCCGAACATGTAAAATTTGTCGATTTTCAGATTGCTTTCTAAGATTTGAAACTGTTCCATCTGCTACGATTTTACCTTTGTTAATGATTAATAAGCGATCGCAAGTTGCTTCGACTTCCGGTAAAATGTGAGTACTAAGAATAACCGTTTTTTCACGTCCTAATTGCTTGATTAGTTCTCTGATTTCAACAATTTGATTCGGATCTAGACCAGTTGTCGGTTCATCAAGAATCAGAATTTTAGGATTGTGAATGATAGCTTGTGCCAATCCAACACGTTGACGGAATCCTTTGGACAGTTCACCAATTTTTTTATGTTTTTCAACATCTAAGCCACATTTCTTGACCATATTTCGGATATTATTCTGAATTTCTCCTTGTGGTACACCTTGTAATGCAGCACAAAAGGCCAAGTAATCCAACATAGGCATATCTTCATATAGGGGATTATGTTCAGGAAGATAGCCAATGCTTCTTCTCAATTCAATGGCATCTCTTGAAGATGATGAACCATACCAAATGGTGCCATGATCTGGTGAAATATATTGGGTAAGCATTTTCATAGTGGTGGTTTTACCAGCACCATTCGGCCCTAGAAAGCCAACGATTTCTCCGGATCTTACCTCGAATGAAATGTTGTCAACTGCTTTTTGATTGCCAAAACTTTTTGATAAGGACTCAATTTTTAAATCCATAATAATCTGATTGTCAAAAGCTTAAATAATATTTTTTTAAAGTTGCGTTGCAAATTTAATAATTAATGTGCTGTAGAATTCCTAAAAAATTGTTATTTTTTATTTGAAAATGTCATATAATTTATGATAAGCAAATGAAAGTGAACGTAAATGTAGATTTATCAAATTCCAGTTACAGTTTTTTAGATCAAATATTTTTATATATGTAAATTATTCTTAGTTTTGCCTTTAGATATTACAAAAAAAATGATTGGAGTCAAAACAATGCATTATTAAGCTATGGAAGTATTAAAACATCAGCCAGAATTTAGCTTAAAATATTGGATTAATTCCATGAAGGGCTATGGTTTCGAGATTAAAAGGAATATAAAAATCATCCTTTTGGTGATGATTCCATTTCTCGCTTATTTTTTATACAAGACATTTTCAAGCCCAGTTCAATACATTGCCCGTGCTACATTCATGTTGAATGAATCAGAAGGTGGTCAATCTGGCTTGGCAAGCATCCTCGGTCAATTTGGATTAAATGCACCAGGACAACAAGTGAGTCTTCAAAAAATTGTAGAGATTGCTAAAACAAGAAGAATTGCGGAATCTGTATTTTTTCAGAAAGTAAAATTCAATAATCTAGAAGATTATTTAGGTAATTTTTTAATTGAAGAATTGGTTCGGACCAATGAATGGTTCACTAAGGTTGTCTTTAAACCAATTTCTCCATTGCGGTCGTTTCGATTTACCCATAGCGAGGTCAATAGATTTTCAGAAACTGAAAATATGGCTTTGCAACAATTGCATAAGTTGTTCTTGTCTAAATTGGAAACAGGCTTCAATGAGAAGACTGGAATAATGGATATGGCGACACGGTATACAAATCAAAACTTATCTTATTTGGTTTGTATCCATTTATTCAATCAATTGAGTACATTTTATATTAATAAATCAGTTGAACGCCAACAAGAAACTTTTGATAATTTACAACACAAAGTAGATAGTTTGCGTGATTTAATTTACCGTAAAGATTATTCATTGGCAAATATTAAAGATACCTATCGCAACACGTGGTTGAATGAAAATACAGTGCCTCAAATACAAGTAGACAGAGATATTAAGGTTTTTAGTATTCTGTATGGAGAAGCACTTAAAAATTTAGAATTCGCATCATTTACATTACAAACACAGACGCCATTCATTCAAGCTTTGGACTTGCCTATAATCCCATTGGAAGTTAAGAAGGAAAAGCTGTTATTCAATCTAGGTAAAGCAATTGCTATCGCCTTATTGATTAGTGTTGGTTTTATTGTTTTGAGAAAAATAATTAGAGATAATTAATTAAATATATTATTGAAAAAAGGTAACATAAGTATTTATTTATAATAACGAATGGAGACTGAATTGAACGTGATGGATAAAAAATGGAAAGTTATACTTGTTCCACATCGTAGAGAAAAGTTCGTTGGAGAAATTTTAAAAAGGCTAGATTTAGAATGTTATATTCCACTAATAAGGAAAACAAAAAAGTACCAGCGCAAAATTAAATTTTTTGATATACCACTAATATCTAATTATGTTTTTGTTAAAATAACCACAGCTGAGGAAATTAAAATTTTACAAACACCAAATGTTCAAGGATTCTTAACATTTGGAAAAAGAAAGGCCACAGTTCCAGAAAATGAAATCAATATATTGAGACGCATTTGTAATGAAGGAGTAAATGTTGATTTTGGAAATGAAACTCATGTTGAAGTGGGCCAAGAGGTTGAAATAGTAAGTGGTAATTTGACTGGTATAAAGGGCAAAATTATTCAAAATTGCGGACCTAAACAGGTGTTAATTGAATTAACGAGTATTGGTTTGTCATTGAGAATACATATAAATAATCAACAATTAAATTACTTGAATAGAACTTTTCAAGTAGCTTAATTCAAAAACAAAATTTTAATTGGTAAGTTGGTGTGACTTATCAACGGCGAAGCCTTGTTTTTTTAAAAAAAATTGAGCAATTTCTTAACATGTCATTAATCATATGAAAGTAGTAATTTTAGCTGGAGGACTTGGCACACGGTTAATGGAAGAAACAGAATCCAGACCTAAACCTATGGTTGAAATCGGAGGCAAACCTATTTTGTGGCATATTATGAAAATTTATGAAGCACAAGGATATAATGATTTTATTATTTGTTTAGGTTACAAAGGTCACATGATCAAGGAATATTTTTTAAATTATTATTTGTATAATTCAGATGTAACTATTGAGTTAGAAAAAAATAAAGTTGACGTTCATTTTTCAAACAGTGAATCTTTTAAAGTAACATTAATTGATACAGGAATAAACACAAATACAGCGGGCCGTATAAAGAGGATACAGAAATATACTAAAAATGAGACCTTCATGTTAACTTATGGGGATGGCCTTTCAAATATTGATTTAAATAAATTAATAGAGCAGCATAGAATTTCAAAGAAGTATGCTACGCTTACAGCTATTCAAATTCCTGGTAGGTTTGGACATTTAGATATTAATGAAACCGGAATTGTTGGTAACTTCCAAGAAAAGCCAAAAACAGATGGACTTTGGATCAATGGAGGTTTTTTTGTTTTAGAACCACAAATATTTAATTATTTGGACGGGGATATGGATATGATTCAGTGGGAAATGCAACCGCTTATGAAAATAGCAGCCGATGGACAATTGGCATCATATTCACATCGTGGTTTTTGGAAAGCAATGGATGCCATGAGAGACCGTATTGAACTTGAAGAATTATGGAAATCAAATCAAGCTGAATGGAAGATTTGGTAAAAGATTTAGCAACTTGTTATTCCAATAAGAACGTATTTGTTACAGGACACACTGGATTTAAAGGCTCTTGGTTGGTAGCAATATTTCAATACTTTAAGACCCGTATTTCAGGTTACGCCTTAGCTCCTGATGGTTTGCCTAATCATTATTCATTATTGCCGATTGATTACGTATCTCGAGAAGGCGATATATTAAATTTAGATTTATTGAAGGAGAACATAAACACAGCTCAACCTGAAATTATATTTCATTTAGCTGCTCAATCATTGGTTAGAAGATCTTATGAACGTCCTCTCAGCACTTATCAAACCAATGTAATTGGAACCTTAAATGTATTAGAAGCAGCCAGATCTTGTCGTAGTGTCCGAGCAGTAGTTGTAGTAACAACCGATAAAGTTTATGAAAATAAAGAACAGGATCTTCCATATAATGAATCTGATGAATTGGGTGGTTATGATATATATAGTTCATCCAAAGCATGTTGTGAATTATTGGTAAATTCATATAGAAGATCTTTTTTAAATCCAAGTCGTTATGGAATTGATCACAACATTTTAATTGCAACTGTAAGAGCCGGAAATGTTATAGGCGGTGGAGATTGGAGTATGGATCGATTAATACCCGATATTGTGAAAGCGACTGCACGTCATGAACAAGTTGTAATAAGAAATCCTAATTCAATACGGCCCTGGCAACATGTAATGGATTGTTTAACTGGATATTTGCTACTTGGAAAGAAATTATTAGACCAAAATATTGATTATTCTGGACCTTGGAATTTTTCACCAGAGCCAAATGATAGTAGAACAGTTGGAGAGATTTTGAATTATTGTAAAAGGAATTGGGATGATGTTGATTTTGTAATCAGGAATTTAAATGACGAACGGCATGAATCTAAAATTTTAAAATTGAGTCATGAGAAATCAGCAAAACTTTTAAATTGGCAAACAAAATGGAATTCCCAACAAGCAGTTGAAATGACTATTGAGTGGTATAAATCTTATTACATGAATCATGTCGTAAAAACCAATGAACAAATAAGCAAATATTTTAATGGTTAAGTAAGTTTATGGATTTTAAAAAAACTATTTTTCCTGAATTAATTGTAATAAATGGCATTCCATTTATTGATGGACGTGGTGCTTTTGCCCGAATTTATTGTAAAGATGAATTTTCAGATCATGGTATTGAAGAAGAATTTGTGCAAACAAATCTTTCTATAAATACAACTAAGGGGACCATTCGCGGTATGCATGCACAAAACAAACCGTGTTCTGAAGCTAAACTAGTTCGATGTGTTTCGGGTCGAGTTTTGGATGTAGTGGTGGATTTAAGGTATTCGTCACCTACTTTTCTAAAATATTTCTCTATAGAATTATCTGCAAATGAGTATAATGCTATTTATATACCTAAAGGGTTTGTGCATGGATTTCAAGTTTTGGAAAATAATTCTATTTTAGTATATCATGTGAGTGCAAATTATAATTCAAAACATGAATTTGGAATTCGATATGATGATCCCATTGTAAATATTCAATGGCCTTTAAAACCTAAAAATATTAGTGCAAAAGATTTGTCACATCCATTATTAAACCAACAATTTAAAGGTTTAGATATATGAATTCTTATACTTTGACGAATTTTTACAAATGAAGGTTGCAATAACCGGCGGAACGGGTTTTGTTGGTCGTTATGTAGTGAAAGAACTTTTAGATCGCGGTTTGGAAGTATCAGTTCTAACAACCTGTCCCGAGAATATTCGACAGTTTCATTGGCGTGATAAAGTGAAAATAATAAAAGTAGACATAAATGTCCCAATATCAAAAGAGTTTCTTATTCAATTGAGTGGAATTCAAAAATTAATACATCTGGCTTGGACAGGTTTGCCAAATTACAACAACCCTATACATTTTGAAAAATATTTAATGCCACAATATCACTTTTTGAAATCAATTATTGAGTTTGGCATTTGTGATATTACGATTAGTGGTACTTGTTTTGAATATGGAAAACGGGAAGGTTGTATAACATCTGATACATTAACTAATCCAAATACATATTATGGATTGGCTAAAGATACATTACACAAACTACTAGTATTATTACAAAAGAATGAAACATTTGTACTAAAATGGATTCGGTTATTTTATTTATTTGGTGAGGGTCAACCAGAAAGTACAATCCTTGGATCTCTTAATGCTGCGATTAATAATGGTGACCAGACTTTTAATATGAGTTTAGGAAAACAAGAGAGAGATTATTTAGCTGTCCAAGAGGCAGCAAAAAGACTAGTTAATCATGCAATATTAGTAAATGATAATTGTACTGTTAATTGTTGTAGTGGAATTCCTATTAGCATTGAATCCTTAGTTGAAAATTTTGTTAAGCTAAATAACGCAAAAATAAAATTAAACAAGGGATATTATCCGTATAATATTTATGAGCCTATGAGTTTTTGGGGGCAAAATGATTGTAATTAAATTATTTTTTAAAATTTTAATATTTAAAAATATATGACTGAATTAGAGCGATTTGAAAAAGAGAAATCAGAAAGAATAAAGAGTAATGGAACTAATGAAAGTTTAAAAAAAGCAGCTCATCAATTTAATATTGAATCTAACAAAGTTCAATATACCTATAATTTTACTTGGATGGGAATACCAATAATTCAATTTCCTCAAGATATGATAGCTATGCAAGAAATCATATGGGATTTGAAACCTGATTTAATTATAGAAACCGGAATTGCTCATGGCGGATCAATTATTTTTTATGCGTCTATATTGGAACTCATAGGTAAAGGAGAAATGTTAGGTATCGATATAGATATACGCGCTCATAATCTTGTGAGAATTAATGAGCACCCTATGTCAAAGCGTATTAAAATGATTCAGGGATCTTCTATTGACGTAAATATTGTCAATGAGGTCGCCAAAATTGCTAAGGACAAGTCAGTAGTATTAGTATGTCTAGATTCAAACCACACGCATGAACATGTATTGGCAGAATTGAATTTGTATCAACAATTTGTTACTAAAGGATCCTATATAGTAGTTTTCGATACTATTATTGAGGATATGCCAAAGGGAATGTATGATAGGCCATGGGATCAAGGGAACAATGCAAAAACAGCTGCACGGGAATTTTTAAAAAATAATCAATCATTTGTTATTGACGATGATATAGATTCAAAATTGTTAGTCAGTAATGTGCCACAAGGATTTTTAAAAAGGATTTCATAAGCCCCTTGATCGTATTATTTCTTGATGTTTAGTGGTTTTAGAGCAAATATTCTTTCCAATTTTATATTGCAGATTTGGCTATTTATTGGTCAGCTGATTTTAATTCCAGTTTATATTAAGTATTTAGGAGTTGAACAATATGGTTTAGTTGGTTTTTATGCAAGTCTTCAAAGTATATTTTTATTATTTGATTTGGGTATGAGCGCAACGATTACCCAAGAAATGGCAAAGGAGTGCGAGACTTTAGAAAAAAAACAACGCATTGTAAACTTAACCTTTACACTTGAATGTATTTTCTGGGGGCTGAGCATTATATCTTTTGTTGGTTTGTTTCTTACGGCACATCTATTTGCAAAATCTTGGTTTGAAGATTCTAATTTGAGTTCTGATAAAATTATCCTTAGTATAAAGTTAATGTCATTTTTATTATTATTTAGATTGCCTTTAGGTTTGTATATGGGAGCAATGACTGGTTTACAGCAACAGGCCAAATTAAATTATTTTTCACTATTTATTGAATTGGCAAAATTTATTTCAATACTTATTTCCTTTTATTATTTTAGCAGTGATATAGTAACTTTCTTAATTATACAAATTGTTTTTGGCATTATAATGATTTTTGGATTAAAAATATTTGTTTGGGTTAAGATAAATATATTGAAATTTAAAGCCATTTGGTCTACTAATGTACTTAAGGAAGTTCAACATTTTTCATTGGGAGTTGCGGGCATTGCCATAGTTTCGATATTATTAACTCAAGCTGACAAAATCATACTTATGAAATTTGTTAGTTTGAAAGATTTCGGGTATTATACTTTAGCGTTTTCAATAGCATCAATACCTTCTAAAATTGTTGGAACAATAGCAACAGTTTTTTACCCTAAATTAGTCAAGCAATTTTCTCTAAATAATCTAACTGAAATGTCAAGGGTTTATCACGAAGGATGTCAGTTTATTTCTATCTTAATTATACCAGTATCAGTTGTGTTATTATTTTTTACATCGAATATTTTAAATTTATGGTTTTCTGATATTGACTTAGTGAATCAAATCGTTTTTTTAGTCAGGATATTTGTAATTGGGTTTTTATTTAATGGATTTATGACGATGCCATATTATTTGCAATTAACCATTCAATGGACGAAATTGTCATTTTATAAGAATATTATTGCCATCATTATACTCGTTCCCTTGATTTATTTTCTAACGGTATTATATGGAATTTATGGAGCAGTTTGGTTTTGGTTAATTTTAAATTTATTATATCTGATATTTGAAATTCCTATTATGCATAGAATGACTTTACAGAAGGATATGAAATTATGGTATCAAAATGATATTTTAATCCCTTTAACACTTGTTATTCTATTTGATTTTTTGTTTTATGAATTATTGAATTATTTCTCGATTTCTAATCTAACAGTTATTGTTTTATGTTCATTTCTGGTTTTAATTCAAATTATAATTCTGAATATGATCTTAAAACATAATCCTATAAGTAATTTTATAAGAAATAATCGTTTGTATGAATCATAAATTAAATATCATTATTCCGACAAAAGATAGAGCAGAAACACTTTTCTGGGCAATTAAGTCCTGTCTGCAAAATAATTATGGTCATTTTAACATTATTGTATCTGACAATGCAAGTACTGATAATACTGAAGAAGTTGTAATGAGTTTTCGTGATCCCAGGATCACTTATTTAAAAACCCCTTACCGATTTAGCATGACGGCTAATTGGGAGTTTGCATTGAAACACGTAAATGAGGGTTATGTTACCGTTTTGGGTGATGATGATGGCTTTCTTCCTAATAGTTTTCATGATATCAATGAAATGTTAAACAGGCATCCAACAAAAGCAATATCATGGAAACAATCCTTTTATCGTTGGCCAAATAATAATTTTGTTAGAATAAAAAACCTATTGCAAGTGCCATTTAAGGTTGGTTTTGAAATCAGAAAGTCTCACATAGTATTAAACAAGGTTATAGACCAACAGATGTTCCCAGGAGATTTGCCGTGGCTGTATGGTGGATTTGTTAGTATGGAATGTATTCAGGAAGTTAAGGATAAATCAAATGGTGTATTCTTCCATTCTAAGATACCTGATATCTATTCAGCGATGGTATTAAGTTCAATAATTGATGATTATCTATTTTCTTATACCCCTTATAGTATTGCTGGTCATTCTGCTAAAAGTAATGGAGCTGCGCAAATTCAGAAAAATGCAAATGAAATTTTAGGTAATGATATTTTTTTAAAAGAATCTACAGATTTTCCTTGGCATCCTAAACTGGAATTCGTTCATGTGTATCCTTTTATTATTTGGGAATCCATTTTACAAGCTAAAGAAGTTGGAATGTTTGCATCCAATGTGAAAATCGATTATCAACAGTTATTTGACAAAGGAGTCCAACATTGTGTTCAATTGGGAATCATTGAAGCAGAACGAAATAAGTTAGAAATTATAGCGAGTAAAAATAATTTGGTTTTTAAAAATAGGAAGTATTTTAACAAAATATGGTGGCTTATTTTGAATTTGAAACATTATATTCATGTTTGGAGTAATAATGCCTTCTATTTGTGTATAAATACTGATGTAACAAACGTATTAGAGGCTTCCATATTTCAATCTTCTTTGGTGCGACCAAGTTGGTTTGGTATGATTATTAATAATTTGAGATTATTGTTAAAGTTAATTTATATTGATTAGTGTTTGTCAAATAGGTGGAAGAATGCAATATGCTGTTGCAAGGATTTTCGATTCACAACAATTGCTTTCAAAATTATATACAGATTTATGTTTTGATAAGTTTCCATTTTCATTAATCAAGGAATCTACTTTTTTTTCTAAATATGGATCTACCAGAAAGGTAAATATTGATCCTAGACACATTGAGCATTTTCCACTTTTAGCCTATCAATATTATAAGAATAAGCAGAATGCCAATACAGTAGCCTTAGAATACCAAAATTACATGTGGATGGAGGATCAGTTTGGTAAGAAGGTAATAAACCAATTGAAGAGCGATGGATCTGAGTATCTATATGTTTTTAATACTGCAAGTCGGATTATTGGAAAATACAAGGACGAAAAAAAGATAATTTTAGAACAATGTAGTCTCCCATTTGGACAATACCGTAAAGCCATTATTAGTGAATTTGAGAAGAATTCAGGATGGTGCAAGCCAGAAGCTATTTATAGTTATTTGGATGAATCCGTTGAACAGTTTATTTTACATGAGCGTGAGGAGTGGATTAATGCTGAGTATATCATTGTTCCTTCTGCATCCGTGAAAGATTCTTTGATTGCCGAGGGTGTGAACCTATCAAAAATCATTCTTGTTCCCTATGGAATTAATTTTAGTACGGCTATAGATTTACCTGATCAGATCGATAGGAAGCGATTTTTACCATTTACTGTTTCAACAGTTGGATATTTGGAATTAAGAAAGGGAATACATCATTTTTTAAATGTTGCCAAGGCTTATCCAAATGCGCAATTTAGAGCTATTGGCAAGCAAGGGAACTTGATTCCAGATGATAAATTATCTGAACTTAAAAAATATGTGGAATTGACTGGGCATTTGGATAGGCTTAGTTTAAGCACAGAATTTCAAAGAACGCATGTCTTGTTATTTCTTACTATTGGAGAAGGATCAGCAACTGTGGTATATGAAGCCTTGAGTTTAGGAATTCCAGTGATTACAACAAAGGAGGCTGGTTCCATCATTGAGCATGAAGTGAACGGTTTTATCATTGAACCGGATAATACATCATTGATTATTTACTATTTGGAAAAATTGAAAGATCCAGACTATTACCGTTATATTTCAATGAATGCATTAGCACGAAGTCAATATGGTAATTTTGAATCTTATAAAAATAGGCTGTTGGAAAACTTAAATTTTGTACATTAAATTTATTTTTAATGAGTAAATTGTCTTTAAGTTTCTATACCAATATTCCTACACCAAATCAAGATGATTTTTTCGAAGAACTGAGTCAAGTTTTTATATTCAATGCAATTTTTTATGAAAAAACTGAAAGCGATCGACTTTGGCAATTAAGTGACAAGACTTATAAACATGTTTATTTAAAAGATAGCAAATTAATTAAATGGGTTCAATATTTTTATAAGGATTTTCATTTTAGCTGGAATATTATTAAATATTCATTAAATGAGAGGAGTCAATTTATAATTATATCAGGTAATTATTTTGCTCTAAATACAATAATTGCTGCTTTAATATTAAAAGCCAGAGGGAAAAAAGTAGGTTTTTTTAGTGAAAAAATTAAAGAAGCTTATGGGTTTAAAAGATTTGTGAAGAGAGCTATTTTGGTTCCGTTTGTTAAATTGCTGGACTTTATGATTTTTGTCGGTGTATGTTCAAAACAAAGTTATAGTTCACTAGGCTTAAATGTTAAACATCATGTTATTATTCCATATAATATTAATAATGCCAGTTTTAAAGATTGTAATTTAAATGAGGATAGTTTGAAGCAATTGAAGGATAAATACAATACGAACACTCATTTCACTTTGTTAACGTCAGGTGCATTAATTGAACGAAAAGGTATAGACTTTACTATAAAGATTATGGAACTTTTAACCAAGGAGCACATAAATAATATACAGCTACTTGTTCTGGGCGATGGTCCATTAAAATATTCTTTACAAGAATTAGTAAAGGAATTGCCTATTTATTTTCTAGGGTTTAAACAAAAAGAAGAAATACCTTATTACTTTGGTATTGCTGATGTGTTTTTGTTTTGTTCTAGATACGATGGTTGGGGATTGGTAATTAATGAAGCCATTAGTGCAGGATTGCCTTGTTTAGTCAATAAAGATGTGGGTTCTTCTGAACTTATTGAAAATTTTGTCAATGGTTTTATTTGCGATAATCAAAACTTACTGTCTTATGTAAATGCTATTAAATTATTGTGTAAAGACAAAACTTTAATAGAATCCATTAGAACGAATAATCTTCAGTTAAGTGAACAGATGTGCTCCGCATCAATGGCTACTAAGCTCTATCAATTTTTTAACGAAAAGTTTAAAAATATCTAGAATTGAATATTTATATTATTATTTTATTTAATTTTTTAGTATTTGGGCTTGGGTATTTGTTTTTGATGGTCAAGGGGTTTCGGGAGCATATATTATTTGCATTTTCTTGGATTATATTCACCATATATTATTTTTTAACACCACTTTATTTTTTTAGCATTGGTAGAAAGACTATTTGGGGTGATACATACTCATTTTATGGAGTTGGAGAAATTATCACCGAATATTATGATGACGGATTTTTGTATTTTGGTTTAGCTCACTTGATGTTTTTTTTGGGTTATTTTCTTGTTTCGTATGCACCATTTCAACGGAATGATAGGGTTAATATTGATTCTAAAAAGAGAATTCTCCTTATTACACTATTTTGTTTTATTATAGTATATATAAATTTCGTTTCATCCGGGGTTAATCCATTGGATGTATTATTGGGAAATTCTGACGAATCTCTTTTTGGAGCGGCTGGTGAGTCGAATTATTTTAGAAATTTTGCAGATTCTTTAGTTACTTGTTTAATTATTTGTGTGTTTGTGAAGGTAGATAAAAGATTTATTTACTTAATGGTATTGGTTTCGTTTTTACTTTTTGGGTTAATGGGTTTTCGATATCGAATAGTAATTACTTTTTTAGGTTTTATATTATTATACTTATTCAGAGTCCAAATAACATACAAGAAACTGATCAAACCATTTTTTATTTTTTTGGCTTTAATGTATTTTATATTATTCATCACAATCAATAGATACAGTCTTGTTTTGGGGAATTTTAGTCAGCTTGAATTTAATCCAATCGAGTTTGATTCTGGTCAATTATTAGCTGAACAAACTCGTGGGGCATTAGATGACATTACAATAATTAAGTATTATGATTCTCATATTAATCCTAAACATGACTATGGTATTACTTTCTTGTATTTCGTTATTAGAGCACTGCCTAGAGCTATTGTAGGTGATTGGAAAGATACATGGTATCCGCCACCGGCTTTTCCAATTATAGATGAAGCATATAATCTACCTCGTGCATGGGAAAATACAGGAGAAGCTCCATTGCATTATTCATATTTCATAATTGCTGGTGGTTTAATTTTTTTACTTATAGGTTCTTTCTTAGTTGGAATTGTGCTGCGAATTATTAGTATTAATAGACATTATAGTTTACCTAAAGATAGGATTTTTTTAATTGTAATATGCATGGGATTATTTCAATGGTATACCAGAGGTTATTTTCCACAATTTGTAGACCACATAGTTTTTTTGTTAATTCCATATTGGCTCTATTTTGGATTGGGTAAAAAATCAATAAATGCCTAAAGTATTGTTTGTTGGTCCTTATCCACCTCCAGTACATGGACAGTCCAATGCTTTCAAAATGGCATTTGATCAATATAAGTTCTCAAAATATTTGATTTCACAGAATTTTGAAAAATTTCCTAAGTCTTATAAACTATTTTCTACTTTTCGAGTATTTGGTTTATATATCAAATCTTTTTTCGATTTTTCCATAGATGTTATTTATCTGTCAGGATCACGTTCTTTTTTAGGAGCATTTAAGGATGTTGTTTTGATTTCAATTTTTAAATTGAGAGGAATACCTATAATAAATCATATCCATGCGGCTAATTATGACCAATTTTTAAATAGTCTACCTTTATTAGTTAAACCATTTTATTTATATGCATTTAAAAAAGTTGATGTTTTTATATGTTTATTAGAAGAAATGCAGCATGAATTTTTGGAATTTTCTTCTAGGTCTAAAACTTTTGTTGTTCATAATTTTTATGATCCAATTTTAGATAGTGTTGAAGTGGTTATCCCTAAACATAAAGATGTTGTTATCATTTCATATTTTTCAAATTTGATGTTTAGCAAAGGGATCTTTATATTATTGGACGCTTTCGAATTAATTCATAAACAAGATTTGAACATTGAATTGCATATAGCAGGTGGGTTTTCAGACGATGAATTTATGACTAGGAAAGAAGTTCAAATTAAATTTGAGGAATATTTGAAAAAGAATACAAAAATTAAATATTTTGGTTCAGTATATGAAAATCAAAAGATTCAGTTTCTATTAAATTCTGATATTTTTGTTTTACCTACATTTTATAAAAGTGAAGCATTCCCAATTTCTATTTTGGAGGCTATGCGAACTGGTTCGTGCATAATTACAACACAACATCACTACCTACCTAATTTGATTAGTGAGAGGAATGGTCAGTGTGTTAAGAGTAAGTCCGTAATTGATTTGTCAAATGCCATACATTTCTATTTAGATAGACCTGAATTGCTTAAAGCTATCCAGGAATACAATATTAAATATGCAACAGAATCCTTTAATGTTTCTTTCTATTTGGAAAAAATAGATCAAATTATTGAACATGTCAGATTAAGTAACCGAAGTAAATTGTAACTTGAATAATGTGTGGAATTTTCGGAATTAGTGGTGGTCATCAAGGGATAGATTTAAATCATATCAATGGTTTATTAAAGCATCGTGGGCCAGATGATTTTGGTATTTATTCTGATGAATTTATTTCATTATTGCATCGAAGATTGTCCATTTTGGATTTATCAGAGTTTGGCCACCAACCCATGTTTTCTAAGTGTGGTCATTTTGTAATTGTATTTAACGGGGAAATTTATAATCATTGGGAAATTAGACATGAGCTCCTAAGTAAGTATGAATTTATATCTACCAGCGATACAGAGACGTTGCTGTATGCATTTATTGAATATGGTGAAACCGTCTTGTCTAAGTTGAATGGAATCTTCGCTTTTGCTATTTATAATATAGTCACAAATGAATTATTCATTGCCAGAGACCATTTAGGTGTTAAACCTTTATATTATAGTTGTAATGAGAATCAACTCATTTTTTCTTCTGAGTATAAGCCAATATTAACTTTAATTGAAGATCATTCATTAGATCATCATGGCATACTTAATTATCTTTATTTTTTATGGTCGCCAGGACAAAGAACGCCGTTCGCTCAAATTCATAAACTTTTACCAGGACATTATATCAAGTATAATGCTCATCAGCGTATAGAAGTAATTAAATATTATGAAATACCCTTCATAGGTAGTTATAAGTTTCAATCCACACTTACTTGGATGAATGAAATTGAATTTCAAATTTTAAAATCAATACAAAGTCAATTATTATCAGATGTCCCTGTTGGTTTTTTTCTTTCCGGAGGATTGGATTCAAGTTTGATAGTAGCTATGGCAGCAAAATTGAACCCAAATTCGAAATTAAAGTGTTATACCATTGGATCTGATGCAAATTATATTAAGGAGGGTTTTGTTGATGATTTGCATTATGCCAAGCGTGTTGCTGAAATGTATAACATAGATTTAGTTGAAGTACCAAATGAAATTCATTTTACTGAAGATTGGGATCAAATAATTTGGCATTTGGAGGAACCGCAAAGTGATACCGCTCCTGGGTTGGTATCTAATATATGTAGAAAGGCTAGGGCAGATGGGTGCTATGTATTAATAAGTGGGTCAGGTGGTGATGATCTTTTTTCAGGATACAGGCGGCACCAAAGTATAGCTTATCAACAATGGCTTAGAAGACTTCCGTTAGCTAAAATGGGTCTTAAATTATTGACTTTATTGTTTGAGAAAAAACTTCCAATTGGACGAAGAATTTACAAATTTTATAACAGTTTTATACAGGAGAATACTGATTCGTTTATTTCCAATAGTTTTGCTTGGTATGACTTAGATCAATTAAAGAAGTTGTTTAAACCTGAAATTCGTCAATATATACAAAACATAAATCCGGAAGATTATTTAAAAGAAAGTTTAAGTAACATTCCCTTTGAAAAATCAAATCTGAATAAGATGCTTTATTTAGACATTAAATATTTTTTGGCCGACCATAACTTAAATTATACAGATAAATTAAGTATGGCACATGGAATTGAAGTTAGAGTACCATATTTGGATAAGGATTTAGTTGAATTAACAACTCAGATTCCTATTTCATTAAAAATGAAAGGACAAACAACAAAATTCATTTTAAGAAAAATTGCAGAAAAGTATCTTCCTAAAGACATTATTTACAGATCGAAGTCTGGTTTTGGGTCACCAGTTCGTCAATTAATTGGTCATGAGTTAAGAGAATTTGTTGATGATCGATTGTCTAAAGTGCGATTAGAGGAACAAAATATTTTTGATGTTAATGAAGTTCACAAACTAATTAAGGATAATTTAAATAATAAAGTTGATGGATCTTATATTATACTTAGTTTGTTGGCGATTGAATCGGTACTTAGACAATTTAGATAATGATTGATTTATTTTTACTCTATTTTATTAACATGTTATGTTGCAAATAATTCAGAATTTACAAACAGGGGCTACAAGTTTAATTGAAGTGCCATGTCCGCTACCTCAAAAGGGACAAGTTTTAATAAAAAGTCATTTTAGTTTAATGTCACTGGGTACCGAACGTATGTTAGTTGAATTTGGTAAAGCTAGCTGGATTGATAAAGCTAAGCAACAGCCAGATAAGGTTAAACAGGTATTACAGAAAATTAAGACAGATGGTTTGGGCCCAACAATTGAAGTAATCAAGAGAAAATTGGATACACCTATTCCTTTGGGTTATTCTAATGTAGGTGAAATTATTGGTATTGGTGAAGATGTCATTGACTTCAAGATTGGGGATAGGGTAGTATCTAATGGACCACATGCAGAATTCGTAAGCGTGCCTCAAAATTTGGTAGCTAGAATTCCAGAAAAGGTATCCTATGAATCAGCTTCTTTTACGGTTATTGGTGCTATAGGATTACAAGGTATAAGACTTTTAAATCCAACTTTTGGTGAAACTATCGTTGTTATTGGTTTAGGTCTGATTGGAATGATATCTTGCCAATTATTAAAAGCTAATGGATGTAAGGTTATTGGATTTGATTTAGACCCTGATAAAATTAAATTAGCTCAATCCCTTGGGATTTCAGCATTTCTTTTGGAACAAAGTAATGATCGAATTTCTTTAATTGAGAATTTGACTTTGCGGTTGGGTGCAGATGGTGTGATCATTACTGCAAATTCTAAATCCAATGATATCATTCATGAAGCAGCACAAATGTGTCGCAAGCGGGGGCGTATTATTTTAGTAGGAGTGGTTGGATTAGATTTAAGACGATCTGACTTTTATGATAAAGAAATTACATTTCAAGTGTCTTGTTCATATGGCCCTGGGCGTTATGATGATACTTATGAACAGAAAGGTATAGATTATCCAATAGGATATGTTAGATGGACGGAGAAGAGGAATTTCGAAGCTGTATTAAATGCATTGGAGGAAGGAATTTTGAAAGTTGATGAACTAATCAGTAAAATAATTCCTATTGAATCTTTTAAGGCGGTGTATGATGAAATTTCAGAATCAAAAAATATAGCTACTTTATTTAAATATGCCGAAAATAAACTACATGAAAAGTCTACTATAGTTACTAACCGAAATATTATACTCAAAGCAGGCAAGGAATGTATTGGTATTATTGGAGCAGGAAATTATACTTCAAGTGTGGTATTGCCTATATTAAAGAAATATAATGCGCAGATAAAATATTTGTGCAGTGCCAAAGGATTAACAGCTTCAACATTAGCCAAAAAGTATTTTATCCAAAATGCAACTTCTGATTATCGAATACTTTTAGAAGATCGTGATGTTAATACTATAATTATAACCACAAGACATAATACACATGCGCAATTGGTTATTTCAGCATTGGAGGCCGGAAAAAATGTGTTTGTTGAAAAACCATTGGCTTTGACATTAATGGAATTAGATCAAATAGAAGCAGCCTATAAAGCATCACAGGGTCAACTTGTAGTTGGATTTAACAGAAGATTCGCTCCCTTGGCCATAGAGCTTCGAAAGTTGATTGCAGGAGTGGATATACCCATATCAGTTATTGCAACTATGAATGCGGGACCTTTGCCCTTGGATCACTGGACAACAGATCAAATTACCGGTGGTGGAAGAATTATTGGTGAAGCTTGTCATTATTTTGATTTAATTTCAAGTCTTACCAATTCTTCGATCAACCAAGTTATCATGAATTCAATCGATGTAGATGAAGATACGGCTAGTATATTATTGCAATATCAAAATGGATCATTAGGAGTTATTAATTATTTTTCGAATGGATCAAAAGATTATAATAAAGAAAGAATTGAAGTGTATTCTCAGGGTAGAACTGCGATCATAGATAATTTTAAACGACTAGATAATTTTGGTTTTGGTCGTACAAGTCTCTCAGTTAAACAAGATAAAGGTCAGGACAATCAATTCAAGTTTTTTCTTGATAGTATTAGGCACGGGGGCAAAGCGATCATTCCAATAGAATCCATTCTTAATACCTCTAAAGCGGTTGTTGGTGCCATATTTTCGCAAAAATCAAGAAATTGGTTTGAAGTTAAATAATTCCACTTCAAAGTTTATGAACAACTAAATTTGTTATCTACAAATAGATCAAAAGATCGATGTTTACAAAGTTTTTTATCAAATAATTTAATAGATATTCAGTCCTTATTCAGTTAACTATATCAAAGTCTTCGTTATAAATAAAAATTATAAACAAATCAGTCTTTAAATATAGTATCCTTATTTAATTAGAATATTTTAGATAGGACTTTTTAAATTCTTTCAATAATAATAGCAGAAGCTCCGCCACCACCATTGCATATAGCCGCTAAGCCATATTTGGCTTGATTTTGTTCAAGTACTTGGGTAAGTGTACATACTATTCTTGACCCTGAAGAACCTAAGGGATGACCTATTGAGACCGCGCCACCGTTTACATTAAATTTAGCTAAATCAACTTCTAAAAGTTGAGCAACTACAATAGGAACTACAGCAAAGGCTTCATTAATTTCGAAAAAAGCAATATCGTTTTTATTTATTCCGGAACCTTCAATACACAAATTAGCAGCAAGTGCAGGACTTGTAGTGAATAATCTTGGTGCTTGTTCAGCATCAGCGTAATTCACAATTCTAGCTATGGGTTTTATATTGAGTTCTTTGATTTTTTTTGCACTCATTAAAACTAGTGCAGATGCACCATCATTTAAAGTGGATGCATTAGCAGCGGTTACGGTGCCATCTTTTGAAAAAATAGGTTTTAAGCCCGGTATTTTAGCAAAATCAACTTTCTTATATTCTTCATCTTCAGTGACTACTAAGGGGTCTCCTTTTTTTTGTGGTATCGAAATTGGAACTATTTCATTCTTAAATCTACCATTTAATGTAGCCTCAGCAGCTTTGGTATATGATTGAATGGTAAATGCATCTTGAGCCTCTCTAGAAATTTGATATTTTTGGGCTGTTTCATCACCACACACACCCATCGGAATATGGTCATAAGCATCCATTAAACCATCTTTTTGTAATCCGTCGATGACTTCGCCTCCACCAAATTTATAACCCCATCTGGCTTGTGACAAATAATAAGGGATATTTGACATACTCTCCATTCCACCTGCTACAACAACGTCAGAAAGGCCTAATTGAATGGCCTGTGCAGCAAATATAATGGACTTCATTCCTGAAGAGCATACTTTGTTGATAGTCGTACAATTAGTGTGTACGGATAACCCTGCTCCTAGGGCGGCCTGTTTTGCTGGTGCTTGACCTAAATTGGCTGAATTTACATTCCCCATAAACACATCTTGTACTGATTCAGGGTTAATTCCTGCTCTTTCCACAGCGGATTTAATGGCTATGGATCCTAATTGAGTAGCTGAGAAACCTGTCAAACTCCCTCCAAAAGAACCGATTGGGGTCCTTGCTATTGACACAATATATACCTCGTTCATATTTTTTTCAATTTAAGCCGCAAATGTATATGATTTAACCTTAAAAATTCAAATTAAAAGATGACTATATCTTTAAATACTAACACTACATTTCAGAAATTGTTAATTCTATGCGATCATTTGTGGTCATATACTGTGGTACTGGATTCAGAGCTTCTTTAGCAATGGCATAGATACCAAAATGTATTGCGTTTCCAGTTTTACGATATTCTGACAGCGTTTTTAACGGTTCTTTGCCAAATTGTATACTGTTTTTAAACAAAGTTGTGATGATACATCTTTCACAGCGTTTAATGATATCAAAATGGACATTTCCGATTTGGAGCTTGTTTATGTTGTCTTCTGCATATGCATCTAAATGGTTCAGGATAATATTGGGACGGAATTGTAAAGGTTCAATTTGATAACCCACTCTATTGGACAAATCATCAACTGATGCTTGATTGATAATATGAATTGGATAGCCATCAGAAAAATTAATTGAAAATGGTTTTGAATAGAAATTTGTGTGTTTTATTCTCATATGCTTATCCATTTTAACCAAATGGACTTTTTGTTTTAAATAGTCTGATAACCATTCAGAACCTTTTGAATTAGAGATAGAAGTTAAGAATTCACTTGACCATATCGTCACATTCATTTTTTGGTTTAATAATTCATCATGTTCAAGAATAAATCCATTCTTGGTTTGGTCATTTAGATAAATGTAAAAACCATTGTCAATTAATTTTATCTGAATCAAATTTAAAGCAGGTGCTTCACGTTGTGTGATGCATTGACCTAGATCATCTACTACCATCCACAATCGATCATATTGAAATCCTTCTTCAAAAATTAGCGTTTCAGTTAATTTTATAGATCCTAAAGATTTAACGGGATAGATATACAATGCACCAAGAGTTGTCATTTAAATTATTTTTTTATACAAGATAAACTAAAAACTAAAGGCCATTTGACTGTAGTGTTTTTAAATTGGAATTGTTTTGGTGCCACTTCTATTAAGTTATGAAAACAATTATATGGTGAAAAATCATATTCTTTAAAATCTTCAATGGTCAAATCATTTTTAATTAATGCTGTTAATATATCACTGAGACTGTGATTCCATGTTATGGTTTCATGGTGTATTGGGGCTGTTCGGTCTGCATAGGTTCCATGTTCTAGCTCAACAATGGGCTTGATATTAAAATAATCATATTTTATTTCCGTGAACTCTTCATTAAACATGTGTATTAAAGGATGAAATTCCACAAAAACAAAACGACCTTCTGGTTTTAAAAATTTCGAAATTATTTCTCCCCAACGAATCAGATCAGGCAACCAAACAATAGTACCATAACTAGTATAAATGATATCAAATGTATCATCTAAATAGTCTGATAGATCATAAATATTACAAGCAATAAATCGAATTTCTAAGTTTAAATCAACCGCTAATTTTTTTGCTTCATTGATGGCAATGTTTGAAAAATCAACAGCAGTCACCTCAGCACCCAATTTGGCTAGTGAAATGCTGTCTTGGCCAAAATGACACTGGAGATGCAATATTTTTTTATTTTGAATATCGCCAAGCAATTCTAATTCTATATTATTTAATGATGCAGGGTTAAGTTTGAAAAGATTTTGATCGTAAAATTCCGAATCGATGTGATAGGGAGTTCTTTTATTCCAAGATTCTTTGTTTTTTTTGATAAAATCAAAAGGAATATTCATGTGTTGAGTTTTTTAATCATCAAGCTCATTAACTTCATCTAGTTCATCTGTGTGCCCTAATTCGAGCGCTTTAATGGATTGTATTGCATTTCCGGCGATGCCTTTAATTGAATTATACATAAAGTTGGTATTGAGCAGAACTTTTTGAATTTGCTTTTCCCTTCGTTTCCAATGTCCTTGCATTGAACGCTTTTCTGTGTTTAAGTCATTATGCATTTGTGTAAATCCATCAACTATGGATTCAATTTGTAATTTAAATTCATTGCTAGTCAAATAGCTGTAAAGCATGTTCATTTTTTCTCCCTTATTTTCCTGGGATGAAATAGCTAAATCTACATGTAGAATGGATTCTCGTAAAACAAAACAAAGTCCTTTGAATTCTTGATAGGTACATATCCAAATACCATCTCTGAGACCCATGCGTTCCATATCCTTAGGTAAGACGTCGGTGACCAGAACTCCAATATTTGCATTTTGGTCGCGCATATCATTTCTAAATTTTTCTATCCATGAATTTTGAAAATCCTTAGTTCGTTTACTTTCATAATATATGGATCCGCAATTTTGTTTCGATCTTGTGTGTATGATTTGAATACAATCTGCTCCTCGTGCTCCTTTTTTTATTTCTGAAATGGTGTCGAGGGTGAAATTATTTTTTAACCATTCTTCAATGGCTAATTCCTGAACCTCACCTTGGAGTTGCATAGATCCTTGATCTTGCTTCCTTTTCATTTCTTCAGTGAGATATTTTTGCGCTTCAAGTTGTTTTTGTAATTCTCTTACTACGAGTTCGTTTTTTTCAAATTCAAGTTTACTGATTCGTTCACGTTCTATGACTAACAACTCATTTAATTTTTTTTGTGCTTCCGCCTGAGCTATTTCCTGAAGTTCATTTTTTTCACGCTTGAGCGTTTCGATTTCTGCTTTTGTTTTGTTAAGCTCTTTGATTTGTTCGGATTTCGCATTTAATTCTTGTTGAATGGCTTGATATTGATCAGCATTCTCCAATTCTAGGCTTTTTCGAATTTGTAAGGTTAATTGATCTCTTTCTTCACGCAATTTAACCCGTACTCGTTCTTGAAAAAGATCGTTTTCATTTTGTTTTTTTATTTCAAAAGATTCTTTTTCTTTCTTAAGTTGAGCAGCTTTTTGTTCCAGTTCCAAATTAGCTTCTTGCCATTTAGAATTATATTGTTTTTTTAAATCTTCATCTAGTCGATGAAATATAACATCATTGACGTCAATTTCAAATTCACAATTTGGGCAAATAATTTTAGTAGAAGAATCCATGAATAAAATAAATCAATTTATTATTTATAGAAACGTATGCATTGATTTGTGAATTGAAGCGTACTATATTATCTCAAAAATAATCAAAAACAAATATATTGCACCAAAAGAATTTACTTACGTGCAAGTATATCTTGCTAATGTAAATTCCAATTTTGAAATCAATAGTAAATCAATATATCAACGATTTAGCTTCCACACATTAAGCAACCATCTTCCATAGTACAACTTAATCCTTCCTGATTTTCAATTGGTGAAGTGGATTGGATGAGTGTGTTTATTTCTTCTTGTTGATATTGATGAGAAACGGTATTTGATAAATTATCTGTTTGGGGTAAATCAATAATATTTACATATTTGCGCTGATGTTTTTCACTAAGTGTAAACTTTATAGGATCTACGGCAGCTTTGGTTCGCAGATAATACATACCTGTTTTTAAGCCTTTTTGCCAAGAGTGAAAATGCATGGAAGAAAGTTTTCCAAAAGTTACATTTTCCATAAACAGATTTAAGCTTTGGCTTTGACATATGTATGCACCTCGATCTGCACTCATGTCAATGATAGCTCGTTGACTTATTTCATATGCGGTTTTATATAAATCTTTTAGCTCCTGAGGTATTGATGGTATGTTTTGTATAGATCCATTTTGTACCATCAGGGTTTCTTTCATTTCAGAATTCCAAAGGCCGAGTTTAATTAAGTCCTCGAGTAAATGTTTATTGACAACCATATATTCGCCTGAAAGGGTACGCCGAGTATAAAAATTGGAAGTATATGGTTCAAAGCATTCATTATTTCCTAATATTTGAGAAGTTGAGGCTGTTGGCATAGGAGCAAGCAATAAACTATTTCTTACGCCATATTTTATAACTTCTTGTTTTAGTGAATTCCAGTCATATCTATTTTCTGTAGGATTTACATTCCACATGTCGAATTGAAAAATACCTTGACTCATTGGACTACCCTGGAATGTTTGGTAGGGACCATCTATTTTTGCCATTGCGCAAGATTCACTTACTGCTGCATAATATATGGTTTCAAAAATTTGTTTATTTAATGTTGCAGCAGCTTCTGAATCAAAAGCCATTCGCATCAAAATGAATGCATCTGCTAATCCTTGAACACCTATACCTATAGGCCGATGTCTAAAGTTTGAATTTTTGGCTTCTGGAATTGGGTAATAATTAATATCTATAATGCGGTTTAGGTTTCTAGTGATGACTCTGGTCACCGACTCCAATTTTTTGAAATCAAATATTCGATCACTAACAAATTTTGACAAAGAAATTGAAGCTAAATTGCAAACAGCTACTTCATCCGGTGCTGTGTATTCAATAATTTCAGTACACAAATTGGAGGATCTTATGGTTCCTAGATTTTTTTGGTTTGACTTTTTGTTAGCAGCATCCTTAAATAGTATGTAAGGAGTACCAGTTTCAATTTGGCTTTCCAAAATTGTAAACCATAATTCTTGTGCACGAATTACTTTTCTTGCTTTACCCTCTTTTTCGTATTTATGGTACAAAGCTTCGAATTCACTTCCATAAGTGTCACAAAGTCCGGGCGCTTCGTTTGGACAGAATAACGACCATTCCTGATCATCTTTAACTCGTTGCATAAATAGATCCGGAATCCACATTGCATAGAATAAGTCACGTGCACGAGCTTCTTCTTTTCCATGGTTTTTCTTTAATTCCAGAAATTCATGAATATCGGCATGCCAAGGTTCAAGATATACAGCAAATGCGCCTTTTCGTTTTCCGCCACCTTGATCTACATAGCGAGCTGTATCGTTAAATACTTTGAGCATCGGGATAATACCATTGGAGGTGCCACCAGTGCCTTTGATGTAACTGCCTTTGGCTCTTACATTATGAATGCTTACGCCGATTCCTCCAGCTGATTGTGAAATTTTGGCACATCTACTTAAGGTTTCAAAGATTCCAGTTATGCTATCATCAGTCATACTTAATAAAAAGCATGATGATAATTGAGGTTTTGGTGTACCTGCATTAAACAGAGTAGGGGTGGCATGTATAAACCATTTTTCTGACATGAGATTGTAGGTCTCTATGGCGGCATCAATATTGCTACCATGGATACCTACAGAAGCTCTCATCAGAAGATGCTGTGGACGCTCTACGACTTTTTTGTTCATGCGAAGCAAGTAGGACCTTTCAAGTGTTTTAAACCCAAAATAGTCAAAACTATAATCGCGATCGTAGATGATTGCAGAATCCAATCGATCGGCATTTTGGCGAATGACCTCAATGGTCTCATCACTTATGAGACCTGCCTTTTGGTTAGTAATTGGATCTATATACTGATATAACCCTTCCATGGTTTCAGAGAAGGACTTATTGGTATTTTTATGTAAATTCGAGACCGCTATCCGGGCAGCCAAAATAGCGTTATCGGGATGCACAGCGGCCAATGAAGCTGCTGTTTCTGCGGCCAGATTATCCAATTCGGAGGTTGTAACCCCATTGTATAAACCTAGTATGACTCGTTTCGATATTTCTATAGAATCGACAAATTTCGAATCTAGGCCATAACATAGCTTTTTTACACGAGCCGTAATTTTATCAAAACTTACGTCTTCACGTTTTCCGTTGCGTTTTAATACTTCCATGATATGAATACAAATTAAAGGGTTAAAAAATGGTTGAACTTAAAAACTGTTGAGTTTTAAAAATCCTCGTCTATAGTGAACACCTTGACCTCATGACCTCCAGTCACTCCGGCTTTTTGGTAATCACCTACCCTTTTTTCAAAAAAATTGGTTTTTCCTTGTAAAGAAATGAGATCCATCCAAGGAAATGGGTTCTCTGAATGATAAACTTTATTATTTCCCAAAGAAATTAAAAGGCGATCTGCAACAAACTCAATGTATTGACACATGAGATCTGCATTCATTCCAATTAAAGCCACTGGGATAGAATCAGTAACAAATTGCTTCTCTATTTGTACTGCTTCTGTTATAATGGTCTTAATGGTTTCAGTTGGTAATTTATTGACTATATGTTTATTATATAGTAGGCAGGCAAAATCACAATGCATGCCTTCATCTCGAGAAATTAATTCATTTGAAAAACTAAGTCCAGGCATCAGTCCACGTTTTTTTAACCAAAAAATGGAACAAAATGAACCACTGAAAAAGATGCCTTCAACAGCCGCAAATGCAATTAGTTGTTCAGTAAATGTGCCCTTACTTATCCAACGAAGTGCCCAATCTGCCTTCAATTTAACGCAATCTAAATTGTCAATTGCATTAAATAGATAGTTTTTTTCTTGGGGGTCTTTAATGTAAGTGTCAATAAGTAAAGAATAGGTTTCAGAATGGATATTTTCCATCATAATCTGGAAACCATAGAAAAACTTTGCTTCAGTATATTGAACAGCGCGAACCATGTTTTCAGCAAGATTTTCATTGACTATTCCATCACTTGCAGCAAAAAAAGCTAAAACATGTTTTATAAAATGTTTTTCGTCAGGAGTTAATTTTTCTTCCCAATCTACAAGGTCAGCCTGAAGATCTATCTCTTCGGCAGTCCAAATGCAAGCCTCAGCATTTTTATAGAACTTCCATATATCATCGTGTTGTATTGGAAATAAGACAAATCTTTGCGGATTTTCGATGAGTATGGGTTCAATATGTTGGTTCATGTGGCTCTTTATTGATTTGTTCTTTGGCTAGTCTTGATACGAAGCTCAAAAGTAATAATTATACATTGAATATATAACAATAAAATATATATATTTTTTTATTGTGTTTGTTTTGTTTTGATATTCAGTTAACTACGATGAAAAAAAATAAGATTTTATTAAATTATCATATTATAGAATAATTAAATATCTGATGCAAACTTAGGGTGAAATGCTTAAAAAAGGCTTAATTTTTATCCACATATTGTGGATAACTTTAATAAGTTAATGAAGATTAAGGAATTATAATAGAGATTGTAATCCCATGAAAAGCAGCATTAAAGTATTTTTGATTGTAATATTTAATTTACCCTAAAATAAGATCTTATATATTAGATAGACTTAATATGTGTAAGTGATAAGTCAATTATTTTAGAAAAGGTCTTTCCGCTTAAAAAACCAGGCCAGGCCGACACTAAAAAGTATAGAAAAAAGCATAATCATGAAAAAGGACCAATTGGATTGGCCAAAATGTACAGGAAGGGGGACATTCATACCAAAAAAACTTGCAATCAAGGTTGGTACCATGAGTATGACCGTGACAACGGTGAGTCTATTAATAAATTTATTTAAGTTATTTGAAATAATGGAGGCATAAGCTTCCATGGTCCCGCTTAGGATGTTGGTATAGAGTTGTGCTACTTCTCGAGCTTGATTATTATCTACAATTATATCTTCATAAAGCTCAGAATAGTCTGTATTATCTTTAATTCCTAAGAAATCCGTTCTGCGCATTTTTATTTTTAATAATTCATTGGCATTTAATGAATTAACAAAATAAACTAAGCTTTTTTCAATTCGCAATAAACTTTTAAGTTCTTCACTTCGGCTTGAATTATAGAGTTCCTGTTCTATTAAGCTGCGTCTTAAATTCAATTTTTTAAGAAAATCAAGAAAAGAAAGCACTGTTTGTTCAAATATTTGGAGAATAAAGAGTTTTTCATTGGCGATGTCAAATCCTTTGATTTTATTATCTGAGAATTTTTCGAGGACCAAATTTTCTACTGCGCAAACGGTAATTATTTTGTGTTGACACAGAATGATACCTACCGGAACGGTAATAAAAATAGGGTCATTTTCCTTCTCTGATTCATTAATTACAGGAGTATGAAATATAATACTCCTTGCTTCATCGTATTTCTCATAACGAGCACGTTCTTCAATATCTAATGGATCTGATAGAAAATCAGGAGCAATACCAAGACTTGCGGCAAAATGTTCTAGCTCTCCATTATCAAATGGAGGTGAAACATTAATCCAAGCAGCTGATTCTAAATTCGTCACCTCTTGGAAAGAATCTTTTGTTTTTCCAAAGTAACGGATCATCTTTTTTATTTTCTGGTAATGCGATAGTCATTTGTTTAATCTAATTAATAGATAAGCTATAAGTCATAAAGATACAAAAATTGAGCCAATTGAAGAATAACAAAATGTATCAAACTCGTTTTTTTTGTAATTTGAAATTCTCAACCACCATCCTATGAAGGTTCAAAACCAAATTCGATTAGTAAGATATACTGTAATCTTAAACTTTATAATAAGTGTATTCGGAGTAATATCTAAAGGGCAGATAGATTATAGGTCAATCCAATAAAATACCCGAAACTATACTTCTTTGTAGTTGGGATATCGCCTTGACCTAAATTGATCTCGTCTCCTACTACAAATCCATTGGCCAAGGTTTTTACTTTGGAAAACATGGTTCCTCCAGAAATCATGAAAGATTGTTTTTTGCCAATATAGAATCCGGGACCGGCAAATACTGCAAAATTTTCTACACTTTCATTTTTTGAAAATGGAATACCTAAGCCCAATGATAGGGTGGGTGTTATTAATGTTCTCATGTCGTAACTAAGACTGAATAATGAAGTGATCATAGGAACATAAGGATCCGCGTCTGTAGCATAAATTTTTTGTAGGTTATCTACATTTCTTACAAAATAATTTTGTGGTACATGTATGAATTTTGAACCCGTTAAACCAACACTCATTCCAAAAGAAGCTCCTCCGTATGATTTTACTTTTACTTCAATATGCTTTACCAATTCTGATTTAAGATCACCATTTTCTAAGCTATCACTTTTAAAAAGGTCCAGATCATAGATTAAATATTTTTGTTCAACTCCTGAGTGATGGGAATATGTAAAATGATTTTCATTAATTTCATGATACTTTAAATAATATTGTTGAATTTTTGAAGTATAGTCAAGGCTTACGAGTTGTGAATCCACGGCACATTGGTTTTCTAATTTAGTTGCTATTTCCAAAACTGAATTTGAAATTTGGGATTCTGATAATTCGAGTTTTTTCATAAGTGGATATAATGCATCTATCCCATGATCGGTAGCCTCTAATTTGATTCTTTGTTTTTTTAATATTTTGAGGTTTTGGTCATATGTAGATATTTTGCCTTTTAATTGTTTTTCAAGTATTGGAATTTCTATTAATTTTGAATTTAAGTTGGATACATCATCTAAGATAATAGGCTCTTTTGGCGCTTTTAAAAATACTTCAGAACAATGATCTAAAAGAATTTCTTTAATTAATAAAGGTGATATACTTGGATTTTTTATTAAAGAATTCGTGAATTCTAAGCTATTATTTAAGGATGCTAAAGATTTTTTGCGGAGGTTGATTTCAGTAGATAACGAATTGATTTCTGCCTGGGTCGCTTCCAATTCTTTTAATTTTGTTTCGAACTCGATTAAATCATCATGATCACCCCTGCTTGCATTAGCATCCCCACCTTCAGGTAAGGCTCCCAATATGTTGCCAAAAAGTGGTGAATTAAGCAACGGCAATCCTACACCCGGTAAAAATCCACTTACCAAACCAGATAATAATCCTTTTACTACACTGTTTGTTGGGGCAGTTGCTCCCAATGGTGCTGTGCTATGAGTAGCTTTTATTTCAGCTCTGTAAATATAATTATTGAAATCTACCAAATGAAAATACACTTGTTTGCCTTTTTTAACAATGGGTTCTTCAATGGGTTTGTTGTTTTTCATAAACCACAGACTATCCTTATACACATTATAGTAAATGTTAAGGTCATGATTCTGACTGAATAAGCAATTAGCAGTCAGAATAAGCATAAATAAGAGAAGGTTTTTCATGTTTAAAATATTAATTTGCTATTATAAATGATTCTGTATATGTATTGATTTCCATATTGCCCAGAGAAACCGGTTTGCCACCTCTGGTGTTATAAAATTCTGGTTTTTCTGTTTCTGAAAATAATTTTTCAAATGGATTTTCATTTTTGTTTCCTCTCGTGCCATAAGCGGATTTGAGATCTAAGGGTTTACTTGAAGCGACTAATTTGAATACTTCATTACCCCTGGGAGGCCAGACTTTATAGATACTTGGCATTAATTTTTTTTGACCAGGTAGAATTCGTAATTCCTCAGCGGTTTGATTTTCGAAAGGAAGTAAAAAATTAAAAATATTATCTGGTTGAATATCTATTAAATTAAAGTAAGCTGGTTTGATTCCATCATTAAATATCAATATTTGGAATTGATCCCCAACTTTGATTTTTTTAGTGCCTGTTGCATCTTCTTTTAAAGGGATTAATGTTGATGAATCAGAAGCGTTTTGTCGATTGACCACAGGTATGATTTCAAATCTTAGTTTTAGGTCCTCGCTTTCTATTTCAAGTTTTCTTAAAAACTGACCTTGTACATATTTTGTAATTAATTTTGATAATTTGTTAAGGGTTCCTACGGTCATTGATTCAATTAAAAAACTATCCAGTATATAATTGTCTAATGTAGTTAAATATAAATATTGTTGACCAGAAGCAATGGTGTTTTCTGTTATAAATAATTTTGCATTTTTTTGATCATCAATAATAAAAGGATATGAAAATAATTTAGTTTTGATTTTTTGAGCCATAGCTGTGTCGGACAATTTAATTTGAAGTGCTACCTGAATAGATCCCATTGATTTTTCTATAATGTACACCCAAGATGAGGAAAGGGTGTTGTGATCTATTGTAGAATCCAGTTCTACGACCGATGATGCTGCCAAACTTTTAGAAATTTTACCAGTAACTATGGGTTTGTTATTTTCAATATCTCTTGTATCACTTGGGAAGAATCCCACCACTGAACCTTCATTTACACTTTGTAAAAAACCGGCATTAATTATGATTTGATCATCAGTAGATTTTGAAATGACTTTGTAATAATTTGCAGAGCTAAGCGCTTTTCCATTTAAAATTTCTGTGTCAAGATCTCCTTCTGCCTGAGGTTGTTGTAAAGGGGCAATAGAACTCATCTCGATTTTTATCTTGTCAAAAAGACCTCTATAGGAATCTTCTTTTTTGGATAAAACTAAGTTTTTTGAAAGAGCATAACTTAATGAACCATAAGGTATTCCTTGATCATTGGTCATTTCGTAATTCACTTGGTTTTGGGCTGATCCAAAAAAGGCTATCATAGATGCTAATCCATTATTTGTTATTCCCGCATTTTCATTTATTTTGTTGTCTTCTTTTTGAAGTTTGTGTTGAATATTCTTTTGAATATAATCCGGACTTGCCATAGGTTCTGAACTTCCTCGCGCTGTCCCACCACCTCTTGTTCCTGTACCTGAATGGCAAGCATCAAGGGCAACGATTAATTGTCCTGAACTGGTTAATTGTTTTCGGACACCAACAAAGAGTTCATTCAATTCATCATCTAATATTAAGTTTTGACCTTCATAAACTCCAGGATTGAATTTTTTTGGAGAATCAAATGGTACTATGCATTCGTCATAGCCATCAATTTCATCGCCATCCAAATCTTGCTTTTGTTGCCCATGTCCAGAGAAATGAAAATATACGATATCACCTTTTTTTGTTTCTTTAATTAACTTGGTCTTAATGGTTGCAATAATATTTTGTTTGGTGGCTTGTTCATCCTCAATAATACTTATATTTTCATTTAAAAAGCCCTGACTTAACAAAGCATCCTTGATTATGGTAAGGTCATTTTTTGAATTCAATGTAGCCCATCCTCCTGCAACAGGGTAGGCGCCCACACCAATTAGTAGAGCTTTTTTATTTGATTTGGCTTGTCCTGATAAACTGTTTCCAAAGCCCATGATTAGAAGTAAGCTAAACAACAGGATTGATTTTAATGAAAAATTATAAGGCATGATGCTTTTATTAATTTAAACTTGTATAAACTTATATATTGATTTAGATAGATTTGTTATCATTTA
The DNA here is from genome assembly GCA_044228225.1 of Saprospiraceae bacterium. Taxonomy (GTDB): domain Bacteria; phylum Bacteroidota; class Bacteroidia; order Chitinophagales; family Saprospiraceae; genus Vicinibacter. The sequence continues at coordinate 69,666 of JBGAVH010000020.1, forward strand.
GATACTATTTTATGCCTAAATTGGATTATTCTGTTTCAAATACCATTATTTAAGCCCGTCAAACAAAGATAAGTTTTTTAATAAAAGCTAGAATTATTATTATGAACGCACAGCTTATAGTTGTAAATTTAGAATAAAACCAATCATCTGAGATTCAAATGTCTGGGCTGTGGACTAAGTATTAAGGATTCATGAGTTTAAGATTGATTGTATTTTCGTTGGTTAATCACAAATTAATTAAAACTTAGAATTGGGCTTAAGATGTTGTTGAATATAAATCAAATTAATTTTTTTTAATATATTTAAAGTTCTGAATTATATAAATTTGAGTATTTATAAATTTAATGTAGCTAGCCAATTATAGATGTACTTACTTTGAAAAACAACATATTTTGTATTCTTTAAAGCATTGAATTTAGAATTTTTGATACAATATTCTAAAAATTGTTATATTTAGGATCGTTTTTAAAAGAAAAAACCAATTTTAGTTCAATTAATATTTCATTAAATCCATAAATCTTTTTTTATTTTTGGATTTTAGCTATTTGTTCCGGCTAAAAAATTAATCTAAATTTTTATGTGTAGTTTGTAAATGATTTAAAATCAATTAGTTAAAAAATATTTTTAATTTGTTTTAAAACTACTGATAACGAATATGCTATTTGGAGATCTAATTATGTTTTTAAAGAAATAGTAAAAAATATGAAGTTTGATTTTAATAGTTGAAAGTTCTAGTAAATTTCAAACCTAATACATCAAATTGTAAAAACTTTTTAAATCACAAATAAAATTTATTAAAATGAAAAATGGTATTTTGCTTTTATCTGCATTTGTATTAATGCTTTCTACAATTACAGCTCAAGTTGGTGGTGCTGCTGGAGGAGCAACGCCTACAACTCAAGGAGGTACGCCTACTCAAAAGCCAGCTACAGGATCTGATTCAAAAACTACTGACAAGAAAATGGTTGGTGGAAGTGGACCTTCAACAGACAAAAAAGCTATTGGCACTGGTCCTAAATGTTGCGGAAGATTATTAGTTAACAAACCAGGTACAACTGCTGCAAGTCAGGCTACAGTATTAGCTGAATCTTTATTAGCTGGAAAAAATGCTGAAGGTGTAGATCTTACCTTTGATATGTTAGATCCTAATAACAAACCTGTTGATAAAAAATTATGGAAAGTAGCTGAAAATACTGCTGGCGAATTGGTATTGGATGCAAGTAAAGCTCCAGTTTTAGCTAAAGGAAAGTTTTACATGTTACGTGTTAAATACGGAGCTAAATACATGGATTACAAATTGTAACAGTATTTTGATTTATTAAATCTTGCACTAAATTTTTATTTCAAGATTTAAAAATGAAATGGAGACAAATTCGTTTTTGTCTCCATTTTTTTTTTTGAAAAAGGTTTTAATATCCATTTATTAAGGTTGGTAATATAGTTAATGCCATAATTTTAGTCCTTGGTTTATACTGAGGTCTATACTTCTTAAGAATGGTTGATTAAATTTTATGAATACTTTTATTCCTTCATTTCGTACTTTTCTTTTTTAAGGCTTATATCCTAAAGCATTGATGAATGAATACCAATAAAAACCGTTTAGGATCATTGCTAATTAATTTTATGGTTTAATCAGGATAATAAATGAGGTTTTTGGCTTTTGGGGATCATTTCTTTTTTAGTTTAAAGGCTATTGACTAGCCAATGCTAGCCATTTTGGGAATTGAGCTTAAATCTAGAATTAGGAGCTGTTATTTTTAATTGCTTTTAGGCAAATTACCAGCGTAATATTTTATTTTACAAGTTTTTATCTTTGAATTTCCAAATTTTATTATTTTTACTCTATATTATCCATTTAAACCACATTTAAATCTAAGTAAATTGTATATGAAATATTTTATTTTATTCGTTGGTGTTTGGGCAATTAGCTCAAACTTAGGTAATGCTCAAAATGGGTATCCAGCCAATCCAAAACCAGGAATGTGTTATATTCGGTGTGCACCTGAAAAAAAGGTAAAAAAGACTACCATTCAGGTTACCAAAGTTCCGGGCTATAAGAAGTATGAGATCATTCCCGCAAAATTTGATACCATTACAACACAAGAATTGATCAGGGCTGAATCTAAAAGATATGAATACATTCCTGCAGTTTATAGAAAAGTTTCTGATACAATAATCGTTGAAGAAGGTTATAATAAAATCAGTTTAAGTCCAGTAAAATTGACAAATGCTATTGAAACTGTTGTTTTGCAACCCGCCTATTCTGATTTTGAGTATAGATCTTCGGTAGGAGCGTGTAAATCTAAAAATCCAAAAGATTGTGAAGTGCTTTGTTATGTTCAATTTCCGGAACAACTCACCCACATTCCGGTGCAGAAGAAAGAAGTCGAGGCAACTTATACCAAGCAGTTAACTAAACCTAAAACTAAAGTAATAGTCAGAGAGGAAGTGGTTACTCCTGCACAAGTTAAGGAAATTGTCATTCCGGCAGTTTATAAACCTGTAAAAAAATTAGTTCTTGCCACTGATGAAATTGCAAAGGAAATTGTAGTTGAACCACAATTTGTAAATGAAGAAATCAATGTATTTGAAGAACAAAACGCAAACAGATCAGAAGGAGTTTGGGAAGAAGTAGAATGTTCTCTATTGGATTACAATGTGCTTCCGATTTATTATAACTTAAACAGTGCTTTATTAACTGGTACGGCCAAACAAATAATAAATGACAAACTTTATAAATTGTTAGTTGAAAAGCCTGGGTTGCGGATTGAAATAAGCTCACATACAGATTCTCGAGATTCTGATAAATACAATATGGCTCTTTCACAACGCAGAGCACAGTCTGTAGTAGATTACCTAGCTTCAAAAGGAATCAATAAAAAAAGAATGAGTGCTATTGGTTATGGTGAAACCAGATTGAAAGAACCTTGCCCAAATGGTTCTAATTGTCTTGAAGCCCAACATGCAAAAAATCGTCGAACTGAATTCAGGATTCTTGGAAATTAAATTTAGTTTGTAAAATATTGTTTGATTAAAATATTGGTTTTTTTAATTGGATAAAGTACATATTATGTTTTTGTGCTTGTGTGTCAACGATTAAATGCATTAATCATTTGATTTTATATAATTTAATATTCAATAGTACTTTATTTTTTAGTAAAAAATGTTAATTTACGATAGGTTGACAATTAAATAAATTCGAAAATATTCAAAGTATGAAAGGTAGCTTAACGATCCTAATGATGTTTCACCTATTTCTTGGATCAGCCCAAAAACCTGTTTTAGTTATTCCCAGGGGACATACGGAAGGTGTTACAACAATTGCCTTTTCACCAGATGGACAATATTTAATTTCGGGAAGTAGAGACAGAACTGCAATAATTTGGGATACTTCGGGCCACCAAATAAAATCCTTCAAACATGAATTACAGGTTAAAAATGTAAGATTTTCTTCAGATGGGAATTCAGTTTATACGACAAGTAGTGATAGTCGAATCAATACCGCAAAGATTATTGATGACAGCTTACATGCAATGTATAAACATGGAGAATTTATTAGTGCTGTCAGTTTTTATGATAAAAAGAGGCAAATGGCCATATCAAATGAAGTAAATGGTGCACTAGATTTAAGAGATTTTGATGGAAAATTAATTAAAGGATTACAGCAAGCCCAATCTATAACTTCTATTTCTTTTTCAGTAGATGGGCAGTTTATAATAACAGGAAGTAAAGATCAAAAACTTGTTTTATGGAATTTGGTTAATCTGACAAAAAAAACATTTCCGATTAACGGTGTTGCGGGTCATTCAAATGTCATTACCCAAGTTTGTTTGTCGAAAGATGGTAAATTTGCCCTTTCTTCTAGTAAAGATAAAACGGCCATTTTATGGAATTTAGATGGAACCATTCGTAGAAGAATTAATCATAATGTTGCAATATTGGCATGTGACATATCAATAAATAATCAAATCGTTACTGCTAGTGAAGATGGAGTAGTAAAAATTTGGGGTTCGAGCCAACAAGTAAGGGAAATCAGTTTTCAGGCCCACACCTTATCAATAAATGCCGTTTGTTTTGCACCAGATGGAAATTCCTTTTTAACTGCTTCTAATGATAATACTATATGTCAATGGGATTTAAATGGTCGTCTGATTAGAAGATATAGCGGGCATTTAAAACCAATTAGTTTTACTCATTTTATAAATGATTCTTCTGAGAATATATTGTCTATGAGTAACGATGCTACAGCAAGTATTTGGAATAATGCTGATTATACCTATCATAGTTTTAAGATTCAACATTCCAAAAATCCTCCCTTAATTGCTATTCCATCAGTAAGTAAATTTTTTATAGCTGGAGGAGATCGCGGTGAATTTGGTTTTTGGAAAAGCAATGGCAATCATTTAAAACTGGATTCGAAAATAGATTCGAATGAAACACTTAAAAGTCTCCAATTTAGAAATCAGGTTACTTCTATTGAATTATCGCCTGATGGAAGATCTATACTGACAGGACATCTTAGTAACGGTGGAGCACAATTATCTGATATTCGTGGTAGGGTATTAAAAATTTATAAACAGCCAGAAGCCATTGGGTCAGCAGTTTTTTCTACATCAGGAAAATTTATTGCAACAGTTGGTTTTACTGAAAATGTGATTTCTATATTTGATACTTCTATTTCCGAAAGACCAGTCCATAAATTTGAAATACCATCTAAAGTAAATTGTTTAGCTTATTTATCTGATAGTATCCTATTTACCGGTAATAAAAATGGTTTGGTACAAATGTGGAATGTTGTTAGTGGAAAATTATTAGGTAATTATGGCGCTCCTGATGGAGAAATGATCAATGCATTATCGGTATCAATGAATCAACAATTTTTAGCCACTGGAAATAATGCAGGTATTATTAAAATTTGGAATTTACTGGATGGAAGTTCAAAGGAATTGTTTGGCCATAGCAGTAAAGTTTTATCTGTTCACTTTTCAAGGGTTAGGGCATCTGAGTCTGAATTGTTAATTTCTGGAAGTGTTGATGGAACAACCAAGATTTGGAATCGGGTCACGGGTAAAGAAGTGTTAACTTTATTTTCAATAGATTCGTTGGATTGGGCTGTTGTTGCACCCGATGGGTTGTTTGATGCATCACCTGGTGCTATGGAGCTGATGTATTATACAGTTGGGTTGGAGGTTGTTGAGTTGGATCAATTGAAATCATCTTTCTATCAGCCTGGACTTTTAAGAATAAAGCTTGGACATGAAAAGCTACAGCCAGTGGTAACAACAAACATAAATTCCCTGGATTTGTCTAATAAATTTAAAGCTCAGATTATTGAAAATCATATCAACGTTTTTTTTGAACCAGATGCGGATGGGTCAAAAAAAATTAGTCTTTTTGTTGGAGAAAAGGAGGTTGATTCAAATATAAATCCAGAAGGATTATTGGAGGTTAAAAATGTTGATTTATTAAAGTATTCAAAATATTTCCTTGAAGATACCAATTACATTTATCTGGTGTCTTATAATAAAGACGAGTCATTGCATAGTCAGGCCTACCCACTCGTATATATATATTCAAGTGGTAGCAAATCCGGATCTGGTGAAATAAATACAAATGAACCAGTTAGTTTTAAAGGATTGCCGGATTTGTATGCATTGGTTGTTGGGACTTCGAAATACAGTGGAGAAATTACTAAACTTGTTTTTCCGGATAAAGATGCTGAGTCCATGGCGCAAGGTTTGAAAGCCGTTGGTAATCGATTGTTTAACCATGTTTTTCTCTCTTTATTAACCACAGCAAGTCAAAATGCTGATTCTATTTCCAATCGAAATAATATAGAAAAAATTCTTAAAGACTTTGCAATAAAAGCTAAAGCGAAGGATGTTTTATTAGTTTATTTTTCTGGACATGGGTCAACTTTTGCTGAAAATGGAAAGCCTCAATTTTATTATTTAACCAAAGATGTTACGACTTCTGATTTGAGTAATCAAGATGTTAGAAATAAATTTACCATTTCATCTAATGATTTGTCTGCTTGGTTGACTGCAATACCTGCAAGGAAGCAGGTACTAATATTTGATGCTTGTCATTCAGGAGAAGTGATCAGTTCATTAGAATCTTCAGCAAGAGATATTAGTCCTTCTAAGATAGTTGCATTAGATCGATTAAAAGATCGATCTGGAACCTTTATACTTACCGGAAGTGCTGCGGATAAAGTTAGTTTTGAATCCAGTCAATATGGTCAAGGTCTTTTAACGTATACACTACTTCAGGGAATGCGTGGTTTAGCTTTAACAGAAGATAAACGAGTCGATGTTGCTAAATTATTTGGACATGCTAAAGATAGAGTGCCTGTGTTAGCTGAAAGCATTAATAAGGTTCAAATCCCTATTATTTCGTACCCTAAAGGTGGTGGTAGTTTTGACATTGGGTTGGTTGATACGATATTAGATATTCCTGAAGTAAAATCAAAACCGGTATTTGCAAAAAGCAAAATTCAAAGTAAAAGTTTTGGTGATCCCAAAAAAATAGTTGCCGGTTTCTCTAATTATTTTGGGCAGTTTACAGCGCAAGGTGCAAACGCAGAACTCATTTATACTGAATATGACGGTTATCCAAATGCATATTCTATTCAAGGTAATTATGAAGTAGTAGACAATGAACTACGTTTAGAATTTAAATTGTTCAAAGGCGATGATCCTGTCAATAATGAAGTTATGAAGGTGACAAGTCAAAGTCCTCCATATCTGGATTTGTATGAGAAGGCCTTTGGAAAAATTGAAAACTTGATTAAGCCTTAATTGTAAAATGGAACTCCCTATAATTTGACTTTTTATTTGAATTGTACCTTAATTATGTAATTTGATTGGAAGTTATTTTTAAATAGTTTGTATGAAATTTTATTTTATTCTTAGTTTGACATTGTTTTGTTTTTTAGGATTTTCACAGCCTGCTCATTTAGTTATTCCCAAAGGGCATCTTGAAGGAGTGACTTCAGTTTGTTGTTCTCCAAATGGAAAATATATTTTTTCAGGTAGTAGGGACCATACTGCTAAAGTATGGAGTACACATGGTCTCGAAATAGAAACATTTGAATTAAATCACGAAGTATTATCGGTTGCATTTTCGCCTGATGAAAAACTAATTGCAACTGGAAGTGCAGATGGAAAAATTAATATTTTTACAGTGGAAGGAAAATTGGTATTAACTATTGACGCTCATAAAAATGCAATCAATTCTCTGTTTTTTTCTCCAAATGGAAACTCTTTACTTTCAGGGAGTAGTGATTATATTGCTAAGTTGTGGAATATAAGTGGTCAATTATTGAATACTTTTCCCCATAAGAAAGCGATTAATAGTGTATCCTTTTCCAGTGATGGAAAATTTATTCTTACAGGTAGCGATGATAGCACGGCCGTTGTTTGGGATCTATCTGGTAAAAAACTTAGTACATTAATTGGGCATAAGGGTTCAGTGAAACATGTAAGTTTATGTTTAGATCATGAATATTTAGTTACCGGTAGTGATGACAGTACCGCAATTTTGTGGAATACACATGGAGATATCTTGCAAGTTATCAAACATCCGGGAAAAGTACATTCTTGTGATTTTTCACCCGATAATCAAACCATAGTTTCTGGGTGCTACGAAGGGAAAGTAAAGATATGGAATAAATCTGGTAAGGTCCTGCAGGAATTTAAAGCTCATGAATGGGGTTTGACTTCATTGTGTTTTTCTCCTAATGGAAAAGCGATTTTGTCTGCTAGTGATGACAAGACCATGAATATGTTTGATTTAAATGGTCATGTAATACAACATTTTCAAGGGCATTCACATGATATTCATGCTGCTTGTTTTTCAAAAGATGGTAATTTTATTTTAACAGGAAACGGAGATCATACAGCAAAGCTCTGGGATATACTTAATTATAAATACCATAATTTTGTAGGGCATAAAAAACGAGTAATATGTGTTGCAGCTTCACCAAATGGTCAATATTTACTTACCGGTAGCGAAGATAAAACTGCTAAGTTATGGGATATTCATGGTAAAGAAATTAGATCATTTGAATTGCCTGATGAAGTAAATTCTGTTTCCTTTTCAAGTGATGGCAATTCCATATTAACAGGATGTTTGACCGGGTGTACGAAGTTATGGGATTTGACTGGTAAAGAATTGCAAATGTTCAAGCAGGATGAAGAAGTAAGTGCAGCTGTTTTTTTACCTGATGGAAAATCTATTGTGACAGCCAGCAAGAATGGGGTAGTCAAGCATTTCGATTTATTCGGATCATTGATTTTTAATTTTAATACCAAATCTGTTATAAATAGTTTATCAGTATCCTTTGACGGCAAGCAGTTATTTACAACAAATAATAATGGACAAATAAATATTTGGGATCTTAAGTCAGGAAAAAGAATTCAAACACTTGGAAAATTAAAAAATAAATTATTATCAGTCGCAAGTTCAATAGACGGAAATTTAATTGCATCAGGCAATCAAGATGGTGGCATTGAATTGAATAATCTTTCAAATAAAACTAGTATTTATCTTGAAGGGCATACATCAAAAGTTTATTCTTTAGATTTTTCACCAGATAGCAGATTTTTAATTTCTGCAAGTGAGGATGAAACCACGAAAATATGGAATTGCAAAACAGGCAAGGAAGTAGCAAGTCTAATTTCATTAGATGATACCGATTGGGTTGTTACTACACCGCATGGTTTATTTGATGCCTCTGAAGGAGCCATGTTGCATATGGATTATGAGGTTGGATTGGAGGATATTGCGCTTGAACAATTAAAAGAACGGTATTATGAACCGGGATTACTTGAAGAAACTTTTGGATTAATAGAAACGGAATACCATGATGTGCCAGCATTAAAAAATATAGCTTTATATCCTGAGCTAGAAGGTAGAGTCGAGGGAGATTTATTACGTGTGAAATTTCTTGCAAGATCAGGAGGAATAGGAAAACTGAGTTTTTTTATTAATCATAAAGAAGTCATCGAAGATGCTAATCCAAGCAGAAAAACTGAAATTCAAATTGATTTAAAAACATTTCTAAAATTTTATGAGGAGGATACCAATGTAATAACCTTAAGGGTATACAATGAGGAAGGATGGTTAGAAAGTCATGCTCACGATTTTTTCTATTTTCCCTATAAAGGTAGTAAAGGATCAGAAACCAATGGATCTAATCCAAAAACCATCATTCATAAAGGCAAGCCGCATTTATATGCATTAGTGGTCGGTACCTCTGATTATTCTGGGACTAATATGGACTTAAGGTTTCCTGATTTGGATGCTGCTGCAATGGCGCATGGACTTCAAGCAGTAGGAACTAGGTTATTTGAGGACCGCGTTTATATTAGAGTGTTATCGACAGCGGGTAAGATTCCTCAGGATATTTCAACCCGAGCTAATATAGAAAAAACGCTTAAAGAATTTGCTGAAAAAGCAGGAACTGGAGATGTGGTTATTTGTTATTTTTCCGGCCATGGGACAACTTACGGGCAAGCCGAAAAAAATCAATTTTATTATCTAACTAAGGACATTGGTAGTGAAAATTTAAGTGATCCGGAAATAAGAAACAATTATACGGTATCATCAGGTGATTTGACTAAATGGTTAACGGCCATTCCTGCGCATAAAGAAGTGGTGATATTTGATGCTTGCCATTCTGGAAAAGCAGTTGAAGCTTTATCATCATTAGGGGCAAAAGATTTGAGTCCATCACAAATTAGGGCTTTGGATCGCATGAAGGATAGATCGGGTATTTTTATTATTTCGGGAAGTGCTGCAGACGCAGTAAGTTATGAAGCCAGTAAATATGGCCAAGGCTTATTAACTTATAGTTTGCTGCAAGGGATGAGTGGATTGTCTGTTACAGAAGATAAAAGAGTGGATTTGTCTTTACTTTTTCAATATGCACTAGACAAGGTTCCAGAATATGCTAAGAGTATTAATAAAATCCAAGTTCCCATTGTTGCATTTCCACATGGGGGAGGAAGCTTTGATATCGGGATTGTTGATTCAACGGTTAAAATTAAACTAGCCCAACCCAAACCTGTATTTATTAGAAATATCTTTTTAGATGAAAAGAATATGTCTGATCATCTTAATATTACACATACACTTGCCGAATATTTTAGAGAACTAACTGCGCAAGGGGCAGATGCTGAATTAATATATGTGGATGTTAATGAATATGAAAATGCATATTCAATTAAAGGCTTATACAATGTAACTGGAAATAGCATAAACTTAAGAGCTAGAGTGTTTTTAGGCACCAATTCTTTAGGTGAATTTCAATTGAATGGAGACAAGGGAAATATCCAAGGATTGGTTGAAAAAATTATGGAAAAAATTTCCACTTTTATGAAAGGTTGATACTCAATAATGTTGGAAGCTTAAGACTCTGTTGCATAAATGGGTAAAAATCATTTTTTGGTTTGTACAATTTGGTTGGTTCGACATTGTAAACTGACAACAGCAAAATTAATGATTTAAATAATTTGCCTAAATGATTTGTAGCGTTTTTTAAATGTATAACTCTGTCTTAAGTTTAGGATTAAAAGCTTATTATTATTTTAAAAAAAACTAACCTAAATCTCATAAGTCAATATCTAAATCCATCATTAAGGGTGGTATTCATGTTTAAATCGTGTAACATATTAAGAAATTATAATAAATAGATTTGAATGATAGAATAATTTTGAATTTCATTGATTTATTGATAACTTTACTTCAAATTAGGATATATCATATTTAATCAAATAAAAGAAATGCAGAAATTCATTTTGATTTTAGTTTATTTAACTCTAGGGACATTAATTAATGGACAAAACAGGAGTTTGGGAACACTTTCAATGGTTCAAAGGCCTAATCCATCCGGCGCTGTTTCAAGAAGCAGTGTAGATTCTGTTAAATACAAAAAGGCTTTAAAAGTTTACAATAAGTTGGTTGAAGCAAGAGGAGATCTTAGATATCCGGTACCTAATCTCATTATGAGTAAAAGTGAAGATGCAGTAGCCAGTATGGATTATAAGAAAATGACTATTGATTTAGAGGAAAAAGCTTTTGACGTCTGTTCTAAGTTTGGAGATGATGCCCAGGTAGAAGCCGCAATTGCTTTTTTATTAGGACACGAACTAACCCATTATTATGAAAAACATGCATGGAAAAGAGGATTCGTTGCAGATTTTAAGGATTTAAAAATAGGTTTAAAGTTGGATAGTATTCAAGATGATGTAGCAAAGGAAACTGAAGCAGATTATCTTGGGGGATTTTTATCTTATACTGCCGGGTATGGTTTTTTTGATAAAACCGGAGATGTGATACAGGCACTATATAAGGATTATGGTTTACCAGAAATTATGGTTAAGTATCCATCCTTATCAGACAGAAAGAAAATGTCTGCTCGGACTTTAGAAAAGTTGAAGGAATTGATTCAGGTTTTTGATATGGCAAACCTTTTAACAGCCATCGGTAATTATTCAGAAGCTTATGAATATTATAGATATGTACTTCAGGATTATCAAAGTCGTGAAATTTATAATAATTTGGGAGTTACTGCCTTGTTAGATGCCATTCAGTATTTTAATGCAGGTGAATTGAAGTTTAGATATCCTATTCAACTTGATCTGCAAGCATCTTCTCGTGGAGATGGATTCGCCACAATCAGAGAAACGTTAATTAGGCAAGCCCTATTACATTTTGATGCTGCTATTAGTTTGGATCCAAATTATGCTCCTGCCTATTTAAATAAAGCATGTGCCTATGCACTTTTGGGTGATCTGGAACGAGCTCAATTCTATGGTGACAAAGAGGCAAGATCCATTGCTCGTAAAACTAAACAAGCAAAAACTTTGGTTGATGTTGACATATTAATGGGAATCATTGAAGCCACCAATGGCCATACGGATAAAGCAAAGAAATTATTTCAATCTGCTGCTGACCAAAATAGCGGTTTGGCGAAAATCAATTTGAAAATATTGAACAATGAAGATCTAGGGTCAGAGAGTGAAACTTTTGGAGGATTTGCAAAAAAAGAGCTGATCGATGGACAACATTTGAAGAGCCTAGTACTTGAAAATGAATTTAGCAATGTTAAATCATTGGTTATAGGGAATAAGATTACTTTTTCTAAAGTCAATGAGCAAGGTCCAAATTCATTTTTGTTTGTTGGCGAAAATGAAAAGACCGATAAACGGGTTTTCTTTCATGGAACCAATCCGAATTATAGTGGTGAATCAGGAAGAAAAATTAAAATAGGAAGTGATCTCAAAGCAGTCACAGATGCTTATGGTAATCCCAAAACTACTATTGAGACACCTGTCGGTCAAATATTGGTTTATAAGTCCATAATTTTTATTTTGGGAAACCAAGGGAAGGTAGATCGATGGTTAATTTATGAAAAAGAATAGAGCTATTGAAAGGGACGAAATGAATGATTCCAATGTTCGTGTGACAACTATTTAATTTATAAAATCAGGATTTGGAATATCATGAATAAATTATTTTGTATTTTATTTCTTATTGGAACTTTGTATCAGGGAATTAGTCAAAATAGAAGTTTTGGCACCCTATCTATGATACAAAGTCCAACTGTTAAGTTGAAAAAAAATACAACTAATAATTCAAATGTGGATGAGCTTAAACTTCAGCACGCCACTGAAATTTTTGATAGATTAGTTGAGGCCAGAGGAGATTTTAGATCTCCTGTTCCTACACTTGTAATGAATAAAAAAGAAGATTACGGGGCCTACATGGACTATGAGAAAATGGAAATTAATTTAGAGGAGAAGGCATATGATGTGTGTGCCAAGTTTCGTGATTCTGTTAAAGTGAATGCTGCCCTTGCTTTTATTTTGGGTCATGAACTAACCCATCATTATGAAAAACACGCCTGGCGAAGAGGGTTTGTTACCAATTTCAAAAATTTAGATATTGGAATGAAGTTAGATAGCATTCAAGATGATGTAGTTAATGAAACACAAGCTGATTATTTGGGTGGTTTCTTATGTTATACTGCTGGCTTTGGATATTTCGAAAACGCTGGGGCTTTAGTTGATTCCATTTATAAGGCATATAAATTACCAAATAAACTTGCAAAATATCCTTCTTTGGCTGATAGAAAAAAATTGTGCACAAGAACCTTTGATAAGTTGCAAGACCTTATTCAGATTTTCAATATGGCTAATCTGTTAACTTTAACAGAACATTTTGAGATGTCCCATGAATTTTCAAAATTTGTTTTGCAAGATTATCAAAGCAGGGAAATTTATAATAATTTGGGCGTAAGTATATTGTTACAAGCAATAATTGATTTTCCGCAATATGCTAAAAAAAGACTAAAATATAAATATCCCATAGAGATTGAGCTTCAAGAAAGATGGCCAATCATTGAACCCCCTCAAAACAATCAAACGACTGGTGGATGGGGAAGTTCAAAACCAAAATTGATTGCATATAATCCATTCCAGAAATTAGTATATCAAGCCTTACTTAATTTTGATGCCGCAATAAGTTTAGATCCAAATTTTGCACCAGCATATTTAAACAAAGCTTGTGCGTATGCTTTATTAGGTGATAGTACTCGAGCTGCGTTCTATGCCAATGTTGAATGTAGATTAAGAGCTAAACAAAATTATGAAAAGACAACTTTAGATATAGACGTTTTATTAGGTGTTTTGGAAGCAAATTCGGGTAATGATTCGATTGCTAAAACTATTTTTCAAACTGCTGCAGAAAAGGGTAGTTCAATTGCAAAATTAAATTTAAAAGTGCTGGTTCAAGGACCTAAAGATTTCTTTAATGAAGACATAAAGGAACCTAAAATTATCATCAATGAACCTGTAGAAGATGACAATTCTAAAGGATCGGGAGGTGCAACATTGATGAATCACATTGAATATACTCCGGCTAAAGATTACGGTGATGATGAACAAATTGATTCTCTAAATTTGAGAAATTTAATCACTAAAAGTATTTTGCCAAACATGAAAACCATCAATATTGGAGATAAAACTCAATTGTCTACTTCTACCAAGAAAAGTAATTATTACACATTGTACATAATAGAACAAGTGAAATCTTATGATAAAATATATTTTCTTGGTACTAAACCTAAATATAAAGGAAAAACATTCAGAGGTATTTCCATTGGTTCGAATGTGGAATCAGTTTTAAAAGTTTATGGGGATCCAAAAAGTACTTATGAATCTTCAACGGGTCAAATTTTAACCTATCATAATATTATATTTATTCTGGGAAAGAAAAATCAAGTAGAGCAATGGTATATTTATGAAAAGGCTTAAAGGATATAGAATATAATTTTAATAAGTAAAAATATAATCGAAAAATATTAAATCAAATAAAATGAAAAAATTAGTTTTATTATTTATTTTCTTAATTCAATTCTTTGCCAATGTGTTGGCTCAAGAAAAAGCAATTATAGTTGTTTCGGTAAGTGGATCTGTTAGTTATTTATCAGATGTTATTAATATAAATCAAGTTACACCGGGCGTCGTTTTGACTTTAGATGGTAAGGTAACATTAGCGAATGACGCAAAAGCCATGATTTACTACAATGCTGAATTTATTTCATTAAAAAGTGGAGTTAATATCCTTAAAGATGTTTGCAATGTTCAAGAGGGAAGGAGAAATTTCAACATAGATGGTAAAATTGGTGAGCGATTGCAAGATGCCATTGATTTAGCTAATTTAGCTGGTAATAGAGATGCTAATTGGACAAATATTAATAATTTTAAAAAGAGTGGCTTTGGAGAAAAGGGTGCAAAGGATGGATTTGGGGACAAAGGCGCTAAAGATGGATTTGGGGACAAAGGAGCTAAAGATGGCTTTGGAGACAAGGGCGCTAAAGATGGCTTCGGCGACAAAGGAGCTAAAGATGGGTTTGGAGATAAAGGCGCTAAAGATGGCTTTGGAGAAAAGGGAGCTAAAGATGGCTTTGGAGACAAGGGAGCGAAAGATGGATTTGGAGACAAAGGAGCTAAAGATGGCTTTGGAGATAAAGGAGCAAAGGATGGTTTTGGTGACAAAGGAGCCAAGGATGGTTTCGGAGACAAAGGAGCTAAAGACGGGTTTGGAGATAAAGGAGCTAAAGATGGCTTTGGTGACAAAGGAGCTAAAGATGGTTGGGGTGGAGTTGGCAAACACATTCATTTGATTCTCCCGGCCGGAAAATTAGAATTAAAGTCTACTGAATTTTCATGGTCAAGACCAGCTAATACGACTTCTTATCAATTGGTAATAAAAAATTCAAGTGGCAAGAATATTCATTCTATTCAAGTAAATGATACTTTTGTTGATGTTGATCTCAAAAAAATCAAATTGAAATATGATGAGGAATATCAATGGGTAGTTAGCTCTGTTCAAACACCTACAATTAGTTCCTCAACAAATTCAATTGTTATAGAAAAGATGGAACCATCAAGTTCACCTGAAACCAAATTAAGTAAATCAAAAATTTATAATCAGGCAGATGTAACAACTCAATTATTAATGAAAGCTATAATCCTTGAAAATGATGAATGGTATTATGAGGCTGCTTTGATTTATAAGACCCTAAAAAATAAGGAACCCAACAATCAATTGGTTAAAATGATGCATGCTGCTTTTTGGTATCGAGGTGACATTTATGAGATGGCCGATGCTGCTGTGATGCCCTAAATATTAAAAATGCTCAAAGAAAATTATAAAATGAAATATTTTTTAGTTTGCTGTATCTTATATGTAACCAGTGTATCCATTTTAGCTCAGAATACGAGAGGTGTAGCTCCTGAAGGTGGCAAACCGACAACGACAGTTGGCAATACGTGGGCTGTCATTGTGGGGATCTCAGATTACCAAAAT
>JBGAVH010000021.1:0-83686 GCA_044228225.1 Saprospiraceae bacterium
GTTTCAGTGCGTCATTTCTACGCTATCAAATAATCCCAGTATGATAACTCAGGGACATCCTTGCTAAAAGTTTCAGTACGTCATTTCTACGCTATCAAATAATCGGACAGCTCCCGCAGCACCCACACCTACAGATAGTTTCAGTGCGTCATTTCTACGCTATCAAATAATCTCTTGCTAATACTAAAGTTGTTCTCGAAACAGTTTCAGTGCGTCATTTCTACGCTATCAAATAATCACCCTCAGGCATGGGCAGTTTTTGATCGCATTAGTGTTTCAGTGCGTCATTTCTACGCTATCAAATAATCTGCAAAAGTAAGGATTGGTATCCTGCAAAAGTTTCGTTTCAGTGCGTCATTTCTACGCTATCAAATAATCATATTTAATTTTCTTTTTAATCAAGAACCTATAGAAGTTTCAGTGCGTCATTTCTACGCTATCAAATAATCCTGAGAGAGAAACAAGCTTAAAAAAGACTAAAACGTTTCAGTGCGTCATTTCTACGCTATCAAATAATCGATTGACGGCGCAAAGAATTAATCTTTCTTTGTTTCAGTGCGTCATTTCTACGCTATCAAATAATCCACAAAGAGATGGTCACTGAAGGTGGTGAAACCAAATTGTTTCAGTGCGTCATTTCTACGCTATCAAATAATCCTAAAAAACAAAACATGAAACGTATAAATATTGTTTCAGTGCGTCATTTCTACGCTATCAAATAATCACAAGAAAAGCAAGATGTAGCTACTGCTGAAAGTTTCAGTGCGTCATTTCTACGCTATCAAATAATCAAATGCCTAATGACTCGTTTAATGAAGTTTTACAGTTTCAGTGCGTCATTTCTACGCTATCAAATAATCTTAATCATTAAATCTTTTTAAGATGAAATTTAAAGTTTCAGTGCGTCATTTCTACGCTATCAAATAATCAAGGGGAGATTTATTTCATGCCAGATCAATTTAAGTTTCAGTGCGTCATTTCTACGCTATCAAATAATCTGAAAAAACGAACCGCAGGAACTGTTGGCGTAAGTTTCAGTGCGTCATTTCTACGCTATCAAATAATCCCAAGTTTGGTTTTTCAAAGACTATGAGTCTAAAGGTTTCAGTGCGTCATTTCTACGCTATCAAATAATCTTAAAAAAAAATATCATGGGAAAGGAAACTGTAATGTTTCAGTGCGTCATTTCTACGCTATCAAATAATCAAACAATTCATAATTAATCTACATAAACATGGAAGTTTCAGTGCGTCATTTCTACGCTATCAAATAATCATTAACTTTTTAAAATAAAAAAATGATAATTAATGTTTCAGTGCGTCATTTCTACGCTATCAAATAATCCTTTTACAATGAAAAATTTAAGTATCTTATTTTCTGTTTCAGTGCGTCATTTCTACGCTATCAAATAATCCAAACATGAAAAATCTAATCAAATTATTAGTATGTTTCAGTGCGTCATTTCTACGCTATCAAATAATCAATTCTAAAATTGCCCTTTGGGTGACTTTCGTAAGTTTCAGTGCGTCATTTCTACGCTATCAAATAATCCTAAAATATGGAAAATAAACCTACTTTAGTTAAGCGTTTCAGTGCGTCATTTCTACGCTATCAAATAATCCAAAAAACAAGAGATATGAGAAAAATCTTTCTTTTGTTTCAGTGCGTCATTTCTACGCTATCAAATAATCATGAATAGAGATGATGATTATTCCGATGAAGGAGGTTTCAGTGCGTCATTTCTACGCTATCAAATAATCACTTTAAAATCCAAAATATGAAATCATATTTTTTGTTTCAGTGCGTCATTTCTACGCTATCAAATAATCTATAAAATGAGTAAAAATAAGCACCACGTTGCATGTTTCAGTGCGTCATTTCTACGCTATCAAATAATCCAAAAATCAAATAGTATGGAAAGTTTTATGGTATGTTTCAGTGCGTCATTTCTACGCTATCAAATAATCGTTGGTAAGAGTAAGGGTGATTGGTGGAACATATGTTTCAGTGCGTCATTTCTACGCTATCAAATAATCAAAAATAAATTTAATCTTATGGTAGTTCCAATGTTTCAGTGCGTCATTTCTACGCTATCAAATAATCCTTAAAGAATATGGAAACTAGCTTAGAAAAAATTGTTTCAGTGCGTCATTTCTACGCTATCAAATAATCTTTTTAAAAAAATAAAAATGAATTTAAAAAATGTTTCAGTGCGTCATTTCTACGCTATCAAATAATCTTACGTCTACCATCAAGTCCTCCGTATACTTATTTGTTTCAGTGCGTCATTTCTACGCTATCAAATAATCCTCTGAAACACCAAAACAACCTTATTTCTAAAAATGTTTCAGTGCGTCATTTCTACGCTATCAAATAATCTTTTGAACAATTTGTTATGCCTAAAATGACAAAAGGTTTCAGTGCGTCATTTCTACGCTATCAAATAATCTTGTAACGATCACAGGCAGCGGTTCTACTCGGAGTTTCAGTGCGTCATTTCTACGCTATCAAATAATCCCCCATTTTACTGTATATGTCTGATATTCAATTAATTGAATATCATATTCATCCCGTCCAAAAGCCCTTTTTATGCATTCCATCTAAAAAAACAGTTCGTTTACTTTTCCCATTAATTCATCTATTGCTATGTGTTTGTCACCTATCCATCTAGCTTGTTCCAAATGTTCCTGAGTTATTTGCAAAATTAGTATTTTATCTGCTATTTGGCAATGTTCTCTTACTTTTTTGTCTATCTCCAATTCTAGCATCCTGAGATTTTTGCCCTCGATTTGTCCGATGAATACACTCATTTGAATGCGAATTAAACCTCTTTGTTCCAGTAGTTTTGCCAGTTTGAGTCGCATCTTATCCTCTTGGATATCGTACATGATGATGTGATACATTGTTGCTATTTATTTTGTTCCATAAAAGCCCTAATTCTTTCCGCATAAAGATCAGAATAACGAAATATATGACTTCTTATTCCCATGACACGATCATCCATTTCCCTTTCGCGCAATAATTCTGTATTGACCATCTGAATGAGCTTGCGCCTGGCTTGTTTTTCTATGATCCAGCCTCGCTCTGGATCAGGTTCACAAGATTCAATCAATATTTCTTGATTTCTAATATGTTCTACTAAGCAATAATCGAACCAGGGTCTGAATGGTTCTATGAGATCAAAAGATAAGGTAGGTTCATCGATCTGATCCCTATGCATAAACCCAAATGTAGGATCCATGCCACTAGCAAAAATGGCTTGCTCCACAACATGGTATAACATCCCATAACAATAATTGAGTAAGGCATTAAATGGATCTTTTGCTGGTCTCCGACTACGTTCTTCAAATTGCCATTCCGGGTCCAAGAAATCATTGAGTTGTCTCCAATATATTTTAGCCACAGTTCCTTCATATCCCATTAATCTACTTCGTTCTTCTTCAAAAGCTAGTTCACTGGGTGTAAGTATTTCTTCTAAATGTAATTCAATATCTTTTGTAGTCTGTTGATTTTCTTTTTTGGATCCATATTGTTTTGATAATTGTTTTAGTATAGAAATTTGGTTGTTTGTTTTTTCTCCAAAAATTAATTTCATCTCTGCGATTCTAAAATCATCAGATTCCAATGCCAATACTTGAAGTCTTCTTAATTGATTATAATGCGATAATTCAGAACTCCATAATCTGCCGATAATATCTCCAGTTCTATCTACAAAAAATATGGGTATCTTATTCGCAATAGCTAATTCCACTGCTGCACTGGAGATCATGCATTGATTCGTTATAGCTATACTACTGATTCGTGTAGGTGCTATAAGTCGTGCAGTACTGTCGTTTTTTATTTGAAAGCAATGATTCCTTTTCTTGAGATAGGTACCTTGGGTGTCAATAATTAATTGCATATTTATTAGGTTTTAGGTTTATAGGCTATGGGCTGTAGGTTTTTAGGCTATAGGCTGTGGGGAGTAGGCTATAGGCTTTTGGAATTACGCATACTTCGAACTAAGGAACCCAAGACTTTTTCAGTTTCTAGAAATTTATTGACCATTACACTGAAATCTTGTTCACTAACAAAACCTAGCCTAAATGCAAGATCAAATTGATAGTGCATTTCTCTCAATGATCCAAATGCAATTTCCAAAAATCTATGATATTCATTTTGACTTTCTCTGGCGCATCCTTCCACAATATTGGAAGGCACTGAAACTACTGCTCTCCGAATCTGTGATGTCAATCCAAAAATCGCTTCTTTTGGAAAATATTTCGAAATTGCATAAATTTCAATGGTTAATTCATCAGCCAATACAAATGCTCTTAGTTGTTTGTGATCTCTCATATTAATGTGATATGTAATTTTTGTAAAATTTATTGAGATATTTTTTAAACTTAACTTTTAATATTTCAACTATAGTACTTCGATCTTCCTAACTTTCTAAACTCAATATCCATCACTCCAACTCCCTATAGCCTTCACCCTAACTCCCTATAGCCTAACACCCTACAGCCTAACCACCTACAGCCTAACCCCCTATAGCCTAACCCCTAATAATCAAAATCTAACCAACTCATAGCTCCATATTCTTCTTGCTTGATTTGATTAGCATGAATCCATATGTGGTTTAATTCTTTATATGCTGATTGATTCGCACCCAATACCATTTTTACGAATTGCAATCTCCCTTGGAGAGATTTTTTATATTTATCCATGTATGATGGTGGTTCGGTTCGGTAATATCCATTCACGAGATTCATGTGTTTTAAGTTTTGCAATTCCTTCCTCAATTCATTAAGATACGAATCACTGAGACTTAATTGATCATTAATAAGCGAAATTCCTGTGATGACTTTAATATCTTCTAGACCATAGAACTTGATCTTTGATTTATTCATTTTAAAACCATGATGTATGATAACAGCATCTAATTCATGCACATCATGTTGAGTTATTGGAAGCGCACTACTGAATGACATATCATCGACAAATCTTGAGTAATACCACTTTTTACTTCCCGCTAAATCATGCAAGACTTTGTCAAGGTGAATCAATGCAAAATTGGAGAGTACTGGTGAAGTAGGAGCTCCCATAGGTAATCGACCATTATAACTCACCAATTGAATCAGTAATTCGATTAATGGCTGTTCCATATGAAATGGTGCTTGTTCAAATATCAAATGAATCTTATCATCCGTCACATGATGGAAAAAATCCAATAGATCAATATTCAATAAATAATTAGAGCCCAAATGTACTTTGGCATTCGATAGAATATTTCTTTTTTGTTTAATATCATTATCCGGTGTAGCTACAAAACCATGAGCCCCCTTGGGCAAACAAAAAAAATAAACACATTGGAGATAATCATTTAATGTGTCTTGTATTTCTTTTAGTTCATTATATGGATCTTCAATGGTTCTGTAGCCTCCTGATTTCTTTTTTTGTTTAAAATTTCGATATGTGATGGATTGAATAATCTGAGGTAATGTTTGTTCAGGTATATTCAATAATTCACATAATGCATGCACTGTCCTAATACTTAGAAACTGATGTTTCAACGACTTCATTACTGATAGTGTAAAATTATGCGCCATGATAATTTATTATAAAAAATATATTCAGCCTTTCAAAGAACTTTACCGTGTAATGTATTCTTGTATTCATCTAACAAAGAACTTGCACGCCATAACCAAGACGTACATTCTTGCCAATGGCAATTCGTGGTGGCAAAACTAAATTAACCGTGTATAGGATATCGAATACTAAGAACCTAAGACTTTTATCCGGTCTAATTAATTTATAAAAAACAAAATGCAAAACTTTAACATTAATAATTCCAGGAACATGCCACCCTATTCCTTTACACAATTGCATCAACAATGAACCCCTAATTCGCTTCTCTAGATCTAAAACTTGTTCTTGATAAGACAAGGCAAGCCATGATTTATGACTATCAGGATCGAATGGTGAATAGGCTTGAATAAAATATTTATTTGGCTTTTCTGTCAATGACATCACAAATGAATATTGGTATTTTCTCATTTCCGTAACATCGTGTGTGACCCTATCTTTAAATTCATGAATCCCGCCCACAAAATCCATATTCAGTTGATCAGCACCTTGTTGTATTCCGAAAATTCCAGCACATCCCAGATAGGAACGAAATTGTATCAGAGGATAGAGATTTTCAGATTCCCCTGTTATAAGATCATGACTATGATATAATGGATCTCTAACATCAAAATAATTTGCCACATCTTTTTGCCATATATATATATCTTTTAAGCTATATGGAGCGGATGTTAATATTTCAGTTATAAGTAAAGGGAAGGTCAATGATTTCTGCATAATACTATTTAAATTATTACATTCAAATTTTATTGGATTAAATGGGTTTTATAATAATTACTATTTTCTTTAATAGAGATATTTATTATTTTAAATTCAATTTTTAAAGTTTTACCTTTTTTAATTATCTTAGACCTATTTATATGTTGTTTATCTTGTGGTTCATTAAATAATATTCTTGAAAACTGAAATTGTATTTTTTTGATAAAAATATAGTATTCTTAAATTTATGTTTAAAATATTCTGAACTCATTATAAAATGATATACTTCATTGTAAAATTGCACTTGTAAAGAAAAGGTTACCTTTTTTTTCGCTACCTTCTTTCTGAGTCAATTTTATTTTTATTATATCACCGACTTTTTTTACACATTTACCCTGTATAGATATTTCTGCACTATCCTTATAGTGAGGTTTCACCTTTATGTTTCCAGAACCTACATTTATTATAGTAGCGTCTATCGTTGAATTTAGCATTGTTTCTTTTGAAGATTCAAATTCTTTTGTATTTACATTCAAAATTAATGTGGTTAGTCCTTTGGGTATGCTATTTTCATCATGCTGCTCAATATCATCAATCGTAATAGGATTAAAATTTTTAATTTCCAAGAATGGATTTCGAGCATTATTAATAATATCTTTTTTAAACTGTCCATAGCCCGAAGAGGTTTTTGCACCTATACCATATTTTTGCAATAAATACTTAATAAGTTTTACTTTGTGTTCTTTCTTTATTCCTTCATTATTGAGAATAAATTGAAAATTAATTTCCACATCAGGCAAAATTTTTAAAAATCGGAGAGGCATAGGGTCAAATAAGGGATGTGGGTGATAAGCAAGAGTATCATCAAAAAGAAATGTACCCAATGAGATTGAAATATCTCTTTCACCATTATAATTTGTAGTGTTTGCTATGCGATCAGATACAGTAAAAACAATATTTTTAGTTGTGCCTCTTGAAGGATAAGCCCCTAAAAAGGTATCTTGTTTTAAAGGGTTAATCTTGGTTTTATCAGTCTTAATTCCTTCAAATAAAATATTTTGAAGACTCTCAATATCACTTTTAGTCCAAGTTTTATTTTTAAACTCTTCTTCATTTGCAAAGCAGTTATTAAAATCATCAATTATTCTATTTAAAACTGCCTTCTCTTTATCTTTTTTGTAAGCAATAGGAAAAAAACTTCGTAATCTTCCTTTTAAATTATGGCCTGTAATGCATGGAATTCCAGTACTATGGTCAAAATAAAACCCCATTTTAAGTTCATGAGATTCAATTTTAATGTGAATATTTTCCCCATATATTTGTTTTTCAATTTTAACTTTTGCGCCTGTTCCATGTTCATTACCTGTTCCAATTAATAATCCTTGTCCTGATGTTATTAATGTAAATGAAGAATACTCATCACCAAATCTACTTTTAAGATTTAATTGTTCAGGATTCAAATCTGCTAATTTGGTTTCAATAAGTAACTTATATAATTCCATGTTATCAATTCTGTATTGCAGATTTAGCGCTTCATTGTTATGTAAGTTTCTGTAGACCCTTTTATTGAACTCTAACCCTAAATTTGTTTCCATACTAAACCAATTTAAATTTTCTGATTGCCAATTTCAATGCATTGCCAGCAGTTAGCAAATTAATTAATGCTCTTGTATTTAACATACCATTTGAGGTATTTTCTTCAATGTAGTCGCTTAAATTTTCTTTTGTAGTTAAGCTAGAATTCTCTTTTAGTAATAGATTTAAGATCCATAGAGTTACAATACTTTTATCTTCACTGCTACCTTTGCTACTATTATACATTATGCTTGTAGACAATGGCGTCATAATAATACAATTAGCATTAAAAGATGATATATAACCGTTATAAGTTTTTGGTTTTTCAGTATCTGGATATAATGTGGAGTCTTTTTTCTTAAACTCATGAAGTTTTATTATTTCAACTGCTTTTGGGATTAGACTATTGACCCTGAATTTATTTATTGTTATCATAAACTTAGAATTTAGAAATTGATGTAAATCCATAAGAGACTGAGGCGTTTCCACCTACCTGAAGTGGTCTTTTATTATCGCCACAAAGGGTTTCTTCCACAAATTTTTGTTGTTCCATATTCTTCCAAATATTTGCAAAATACATTAGACTAAATCTTGGTAAAACCTGTTCGTACCAAAGGTTCTGGCTTTCGCCATCGTCCAGAGCATTCCTTGAAATTACAGGTAAATATAAATCGGAACAAAGTTCTGCCATTGTTCTATCTGATACTAATGCTATTCTTGAATTAATTGTATCAAATAGTGTATTAAGTAATTCTGCTAATTCATTGTTAGCAGAATTATATTGTAAAGTAGTGCCAACAATATCCAATTCAGCTCCTGAGTAATTATTATTAAAACATATTCCTGATTCTGGAGTGCTGTCTGAAACCAGTGTTTTAACTTCTTCATATATTGACTTTGAAATGGGTTTTCCCAACAATTTGCTCATATACTCAAAGGAGTTTATCAATTCTGGGGAGGTCGTTAATAAATACGACACTTTATTTGTCCTTACTGGCATTGCCAACAAGTGAGCTGTAAAGAAAACACTTTCTCCTTGTTGAGTAATTGTAGGAATGCCGCCTTTGTTTGCACTGGCATCGCTACCAAAAATCAAAGTCATCAATTCATTTTTGTTGTCCGCAGATGAATAATTGTCAACGTGTTGTTTAATAGCTCCTTTCATACTTGTGCTATTAAAGCAAGGGTACCCGGTTGCAGAATCTCTTTGAATGAGTTGGTCAATAAATCCAAACCCTGATTCTCCTGTGCCTACATGTGTATCTGTAATGGTTTCTAACCTGTAAAACTCTACATTATTGCTCATTTTTTAACGTGTTTAATTGTTTGAAATAATTGTATCCTATTTTTTTATATGTTTTATTTATTTGATCTTCATTTATTGTATTTATGAATTCAAGTAATTTAACAGGATTTATAAATGCAATACTTCCTTTTTTAATTAATAATTTGCTATCAGAAAAAATATCAGCATTACCTTTCTTTAAATTGAACAGGTCATTTAAATTATTTTTTGCATCAGTTTTCATAGAACGGAAATGTTGAGTAGTACCGACGAATTGAGCAATATTTCTGTATGCAGAATGGCTTAGTATAGTGTCACTGATAAAATGAACTATATTACCACCTTCAATTTGTGAAGTAAATAGATTTACATCTGGTATGTTTTCTTTTTTTATACTTACTTTATAAGAAGAAGCTTCTCCTCCAAAAGTAATGAAAATGTTTTTCGAATCATCTAATAATTCGTCAATATCAGCTAAAAATGAAAAGTGATAATTTCGGTTTAATTTATAATATTGAGTTTTGAAGTACGCGTCATCTTGAGAACTGGCATTATAGTTTTTTAAAATACCAGGTTGTAAATGTTTAATAAAAATACCATTATTAATATTTAATTTTTTAGTTTTTTGATCAAAAAAATTGGCTGTTGAAAAAATTTCCTTCTTGCAAATCATTGCTACCGGCTTAGAATAGTTTGATGGAATAAAACAATCATTAAAAAAATGTTCCTTCATATTTAATTGTTCTGATAATTTCACAGAATTTATTACTGAACTTATTGTATTTAATTGTGAAACATCTATGTTGTTAAAACTAACATTAATATCTGAAATGTTTGTATTCACAAGATTGCTCAAATCTTTAAAAGGTAATAGAACTTTTTGTTCATCTTCTTTATAAATAAAAAGTGGATATACTTTATTTATTTTTCCAAATATTTGATTTTTGGAACCGTCAAAACTTTTAATACCTATTAGATTATCCCAGTCGTCTTTTATATCTATTTTACCAGTAGCTAAAAGTAAATAATGCCGAATTAAACCTAGTATACCAGTTTGCTGTGGAAATGGATTGCTTTCCATAAAGTAGGAAGGTCTGATGGGATGTTTTTCTTTTCCAAAATAGAACTTGTCTAGTGGAGTTAAAATAAATTGATAAATTGCCATAATGCTTAATGTCTAAATTCGTTATCTCTAATAAAATGAATAAATTTTAGCATAGAAACAATAGTGTTTAAAGTAATTGAATCGTACCCTTGATTTTTTAAAATTGCTTCTATCCATTCTCTGACTTCTTTTAAATATGTCAAAAATTCTTTATGTATTTTTTCGTTAAAACTTATTTCGAACAAATCCTCCAAATTTGTTACATTAATATCTAAATATTGCCCATAGTTTTCTATTATTTTTTTATGAATTGAGTTTAGAAATTTATCTGATTTTTCTCCAGTTAAATTTTTAGTATTGTTACAATTTAAAAGGCTTAAATATTTTTTGAAAACATCATAAAAATTTTTGTCAATGATACCATAATAATTTTGTTTGCTATGTTTTTGCAAAACAAAATGCAACCTGTTTCTGCTTTTGTAATTATTATCATTTTTGACGGCATACATCAGTTCTTTGCTTTGTTCAAATGCTTCTCTAAGTGGAAATTTGTAATAAGTGATGGAAATACCATAAGTCATGCAGGGTCTATTTCCTACTATTTGTTCATATTTTTCAAATGTATTGTCCGGTTTCTTCTTATTAAATATTTCTTCAAAACAGTTATCTAAATCAGCTACTAAATCAAATACTGTTTTAAATTCATTCTTCTCGTTGATTGAGGCAACAGGCGCAAAGAAAACTAATTCATCCCCTCCAATATAAATAGGCGCAGCGCCATATCCCCACTTTGTTTTGCTGCCATTGGTAAACCTTTCTCCAGCTAAAATTCGATTTGCTTCATATGAAAAATTTACTAGATCTGCTGAAAATTTTTGAATTTCAATATCATCGTTTAAAGTGCCAATTAATTTACCCATATTATCTCCATCAGCATGTACTATGGCAATATATTTATGGTAAGTTCTTAGGTGGTTATTCAATTCTGGAATTTCTTTAAATATATATTCCAATGAACTTGTGTCTTCTTTGAGTTTAATTTCTCCAGTATTTTCATCATCCATGTTTTCTGGTTCTACAATTTTTAATTTTGCTAAATCACTTCTAATTTTATTTCTTATTTTATCTTGTGCTAGGTATTTGTCATCTTCTTTTTTTATAAATTGAAGCTCATTAGTTGCAATTTCAGTCAGACTCGGAAATCCATTTTTATTGACTGTACCAAAGGCATCTTTTACAAGAAAACTATGGTTAATAAAATGTAACAAAACATAAAATGGATCTGGATCATAATGAGCCAATGAGGGCATTAATTCGGCATTGTCTAAGTATAAGTTCAATGATTTTACAGGTCCTATAAGTTCATTTTCGTCATTGACGAAACATAAATCCTTTGAATCTGCTTCTATTGCATATGCCTTAAAGTAGTCATAAAAAAAAGATTTTAATCCATGCTCATCCTTTTTAAGAACTTTAATTTGTTCCGTATATTCTCCAAAGGTGAAATTTTTATTCAACTCATTCCATAATTGTTTAGCAATGTTTTCTTTAACTTCCTTAATGATTGTATTGATTTCGACGAAATTCCCATTTTCTTTCAAAGCCAGTAAGATTCTATCTGGAAATAGCCCTACGCCTGGTGTGGTTGCATTTATATATTTTGTATCTGGTAGTAAAACGATATACTTATTAGTATCAATCATTTTTAAAATTTCCTTACAAATATATGCAAACATATAGCTGGCACCCCAAATCTCTCTTGTTTTCTGTGCTTTTTTTAGTGTGTCATTTATCGGACCTAAAGTTATACCAATGTATTTCATTTTACCTGTGGTTTCAATTGTTCATAAATATTATTGATAATTTTGTATTCATTTGTAGTTCGAAAACCATTAATGTCCTCCACCCAATTTGAATTGTAAGTACTTATAGCATATTGTAAAAATTCAGAATAATTAAATTTAACAGGGTATTTTAATTTTAATCCACTAGTGCCTTTGAAATCTACTTTGAATATTTTATCTAAAATTTCTGATTCCCCATTTATTGTTGCCCCATTTTCAAATTGATATTGAATATATGGTGGTACTCCAAAAAACACCCGATATTGTTTTTCCGCTATTTTAATAGGCTTAAATATTAGGGGCGATTTAAAGCGATTTATTTTAGAATCTTTAAGATCAATACTTTTATTAATTTTCCAATAGCTTGCTGATTCTGTTGATGACAATCCCAATAAATCTCTCCATAAATGCCTTTCTAAGTAATCTGGTAATCTATCTTCGTACCCTAATGGGAAATTACTATTATTAGAGTTTGGTCGCATAGTCTTAACCGCTGCATCATCAAATCTTTTTATAATATTTCCTTGTCTATCAATTATTTTTAGTTTGTTCTTGTATTTATTTTTTATACTCTTTTTATCCCAGTGTTCTTTTTTGCTTTTCGCAAAAGCCCACATTAGTGATTTAAAATAAAAAATATCATTTCCTTGATTGTCTTTTACATTATGTCCACTTCTTAGTGTTTTGTAAAAAAAATTAATTACTTCAAAAACAGTATAGAAAAGCTCTTTTTGATTTTTTTCATATTTTAATTTATTTTCATCAACATCAAAATAATATGGTAATATATCTTGCCTTATTAAATAGTCATACTTTTCAATTGGATAATAAGAACCAAATCCTTTACTTTGTCTAGTTCCAAAATTCTTAAGTAAAAAGAAATTAGCAATTACACTATCTATGTATATTAATAAATCTGTATATACCGACTTTATTTTAAGTGTAATTAAATCATTTACAATTATTGCCTTTTTATACTTTGTTTTATCATTAAATGATTCTTCGTTCATCATATTTCCGAAAAAGCCAAGTTTTTCTGTTTGACTTTTGTCATATATTTTTGCATTAGTACTGTTGAGGAAAATTTCTACCTCATAATCAAAGCTTGGATTTGTTGGTTTTGTTGAATGTTTGAGCCAGTTTTTTAATTCATAGTTAGATGTTGCTGCATTCAACCTTTCTGCTTTATCGCTACTAAAACAATTGCTTTTGTCTCCTATAATAAATTTATCTAATGCTGCTTTCAGTTCTGTACATCTCAATGATGCATCTGTCAAAAAATATTGGAAATGAATGATTGGGGTATGCTGTTTTAATGAATATTGTAGTTGATACATATCATTTATTTAATTAGATTTTTTATATAATTAATATCGTCTTCATTGTAAGAATTGATCAACGAAATGAGTTTTTCATTAAATTTTTTATCAATTTCAATTTTATTTTTGAGTGGTGTAATATTGTTAGAATGGAGATCTTTTTCTTTTTGTAATTTAAATTGTTTTTCTTCAAGTTCATGTTGGCAATTTAACATTTTTAATTTATAAGCTTCTTTTGAGCAATGTAAAATTACTTTTGTGGAAGAATATATAAAGTATACAAGAATTACGCCACCAACAAACCAAGGAAGAAAGTCTTTAATTACCTGTTCCATATTTTATTTTTTTGAAATTGTTTATATATTTTTACTATTGAATATAATACTAAAATTATACTTCCTGAATAAGTAACCCAATCAAAAATACTAAATGTATTCCACCAATTATCATTATTAGGAATGCTAGTTAGTTCATTTGGTGTATGAGTCGGATTGCAAGTATTCATTCCAATTAAAGAAGCGATCAAAGTCAGTGGTAAGAAATCATTAGCAACTTTCGACAAATTGCTCTGTTCTTGGGTCTCCATATATTCATTGAGTTCTTCAATTTCTTTACCTAGGCTATCTACATCTAGCTGTATTCTCATTTTTTCTTGAAGCATATCGTATAGTTCTATACCTTGTTCTTGAGCTGTAACTTCTCTAAAATATATTCTATTTTTGAATTTTATATAGTTTAGATACAATGTTGATATGTCATTTTTTTGAGAGAATTTTGAACTTGCATTTATGGATTTAGAAATTCTAGCTACTTCTTTACTGTACAGTAGTAAATAGGCTCTTTGCAATAAGCATAATAACACCAAGTCAAAATATTGATTTGCCATGTGAGTTGAAACAATGTTTTTTGGAAAATACTCTTGACCACTTAACATGACAAATGAATATCTACTCAATCCATATATTTGTGAACCTTCTGGGTCTTCATGATTAATCCATCTTTTATAGGTATGTTTATCAACCATTTCTTTCCGCATTATAAAATTGGAGCATCCAGGTTTTGAATCATCAATAAATATATATCGATACCATTTATTAATGGTTTCTTTATTACAGAATAGCGCGTAAGTTGACTCTGCTGCACAATAACATGTGAACTCTTTGGCTAACTCATTATCGAGTATATGTGATATTACAAACATTCTATCGTCTAAAATTGGTTTGACAACACATTTATTATAATCTGAAGTATTGCCACCAAAGTGGCTTCCTAATAATCCAAAAATATGCTTTGGTTGAATTGCGGCATCTAAATTGGTATCAAAGGACTTAAAACCTTCTTCAACATCACCAGGAAATATGTTTTTGAGTGTTATTTTATCAGCTAAAAAACCGTATTCTTTTATAGGCTTTGTATATTCATTTTGTTCAACTCCTAAATATTGCGGATAAATACGCCTTCCATATTCATTTATTTTTAATATTAATTTGAAGTCTTTAGTTTGATAGTTTAATAAATGAAATGCCATAATACCAACTCCATTTTCATAAAATCCTAACATAATGTCTTGGATCTTTAATTTAATGGTTTCTTCACCTATTATGTCAATTTCATACGTAGGATCTGAATAATTAAATTTACACTGGTATTGTCTTGCATTAATGTCATTATTTGGATCATTATTCAAGTTTAATACATCTCTTGCATATTCATAAAAATAACTGTATATATTGTATGTATTAATATTGTCATCAACTTTATTTTTAAATTGGAATTGTTCCCATATATTTTTTTCTTGGATAAATTCGGAGATTTGTTCTAGATTAAATCGATTATCATTGTTACTATTGATTTGCCATGAAAATGGAAATATGAATAGATGTTGTGAATGAAAGTTAATATCCATTACATTTTATTTAATTCTTTAAAACATACTAATTCCATCCTGGCATCAAACAATGCATTATGCAATTTCAAACCATCTTTATCTATATAATCGATTAATCCGTAACCTTCTTCATTTTTAATTCTAGGTATTTCTACAGAATACCCTTTGAATTGAATGAATGTAGCTAGATCCAAACACATATAATGTATATTTTTTGGAATCTCAAAAGCCCCTCCGAACAATTCACAGAATAACACCCAGTCCCAATGAGGTACATCACCCCAGATCTGGATATTTGGAATAATATGGCCATGCTGATCTCTTTTCAATTCAAATTGACCAAACCATATCTTTAAAGCTGTAGCAATTTCTTTCTTGCCACCTTTAATATGCATTTTTCTAAGATCTTCCCAATTTTGATTTGCATCATTAAGGCATAAATTAGCAATAACATGTTCTTCTAACCAAGGCGTTAATTGCTTAACATCATAATCCGTAAATTCAGCATAGAATTCCTCTCCATTCATTCCAACCAATGCCAGTGAAATCAGCGTCGTATCCTGACGTAATCCGGTGAATTCTGTATCGAGAAACAGCTTTGCGGTTAGTTTCATGTGGGGGTTAAGATTTGGGGGTTAGTTGGCTTTGCTTTTCATGTTAGGAACAATATGGATCTCTGGTCCGAATGACCTTGTGAAATAGGGTAGGGTTGAAAATGAGAAGTTGATAAAAACTATTATTACTCATATTAATTAATTCATAAATGCATTATTAATTGATTTGCTTATTAATATATTATTGCAATGTCTAAGTATTGGAGAATATTAAAAAAGTTATTTGGTCAACAACAAAATCTTAATGAACTCCTAACGCTAAAGATAGAAATATTTAAATTGCTGGTATGTTTATAGGTATTTATTTTTTAAAAATAATTTAGTTGACAGTATTATAGTAATTAGTCTACAGAATAAAAGTCGTCAGTTGTCAGTCGAAAGAGTAATAAAGGAAATCTGGTAATCGGTAATCATTATCTATGGTAAGTCGTAATGGGGTAAATTGTAAATATCAGACTTCCATTTTTTTAAGAATTCTTTGGTTTGAAGTTAACTTTATTACAGTTCTTACAGCATCGATGAACTGAGCCTATTAATTTTAGTGGCTTATTATACAAGTTCAATTAACTGTCTATATTTAACCTTAAATCTTATGCAATAATCCATTTAAGATTTACCTTATTCCAAATTGATTATTTTATACTTTATAGCATTGAACTCAAAAGAGTCCTTAATCTTTTTAGCCAACATGGCTACAGCCAAAGGTGAATGTTCAGAAATCACCCAGACCTCATGACCTTCCACCATAATCTTTCCCAATCCAAGAGCAATAAAAAATGTTCTATCTTTAGTATAGATGAGTGTTCCCAACTCAACTTCAGAATGATGCTTAAAAGCTTGAATTCCATTTAGGATTTCCATATCTTTATTGGCTTGCTCCCATTGTTTAGCAAACATATCTCTGTTTAGATGCCCCATGGCTCTACCCGTTTCAAATTTATCGCCGGCGCTGCTCTTTTCCTCATTCAAGGTGGATTCATGAGCACTGTTCATGGCTTCTTGGGCATTGTCCATCCGAACTTGTACCATTATTTTACAAGCATCTAAAACTGATTTTTTACTGATTGTTTTCAAAATCTTTAATTTTTACTTTCATAAAAAGGAGATAGATTTCAGAAAAGTTCCCTATTTATCTAGGTCGCAATATAATAAGACAATGTAATATTCCTAGAATTTTACCAGAATAAAAAAATTTGATTAAATAATAGGTCACAATTGATTGAATAAACTGAACACCTAAATATTATTGCTTTAACTTCACTTCAATGATATAAAAAGACTAAATTAAACAATGCAATAGAGTCTAAACTACTATTTATTTGATCCTCACCAAGTATATCATCTGATCTCACAATAGTCATTGAAATGAAGTTATCGCCTTATATGTTGAATCCAATAAAGAATCATTTATCCTCTACGCTTTAAGCCAATATCTCTAAAATGGACCAAAAAATGAGGTATGATATATGCTTTGCGCGTGAACCCGATAATTAAGTTTAATATATATTGGTAATTGTACACACAAAGTGTATTTAAATCAAGAACTAAGGACAAAGGCTAAAGTGAAATGATTAAATGGTTTAAATATCAACTTAGGGTCAAATCTATAGGCTACGTCACTGAAAAAATTATTATTGCTTCAAAGATTTTTCTTATAAAAATCATTATCTCAAAAAACTGGAATTTAATACAAAATTTCTTGGATTCTGTAAAACATATCGCCTTAGCTCGACTTTTCAGAAATATCCAATATTATTAAGTGAATTGAAACCATAATTTTCTGCCTCACCAATTAAAAATTCTTTAAAATCCAAATAACATATGCTTAAATATAATCAACTTTGCGAAATAATAAATAATTTATATATGAAATTTAATCTTATCTTTTTCCTATTCCTATTGACAAGTTTAATGACTGCAGCTCAAGATCGATATTTCGCTAGAGCATACACATCCAATGTCCTTCCTAAAGGTACTATTGACCTCGAATTCTGGCATACTTCCAGATTTGAACGCAAAGATCAATTTTATTTCGCCCAAGATCAAAGAATAGAGTTTGAAGCAGGATTAGGTCATAATATTCAAACTTCCTTATATCTAAATAACAATCATGTTCGCTTTAGTGAATCAAAAGATGAGACCATAACGAAATCAGAACTCGGATTCAGCAATGAATGGAAATGGAAGCTCTTTGATCCAACAGTTAATAAAGTTGGGTTTGCATTATATGGTGAGTGGGGAATAAAAGGGGGTGATGAATTAGAATTAGAAGCCAAGCTCATTTTTGACAAAATATTTGATAAACATATTTATGTATTCAATGCTGTATATGAATACGAAAAAGAATTTGAATGGAAAAATAATCAAATAGAAAGTGAACTAGGCAACCAGACTACTGAATTTATTGTCGCCTATCAATATTTAATAAAACCAACTTTCGGATTAGGCTTTGAGATTCAAAATGAAAATGCCATTACAAATGATAATATCTGGGAATATTCGTTAGTCTCTGGAGGACCAACGTTGAATTTCAGACAAGGTAAATGGTTTGCTATTATCAATTATTTGCCACAGTGGAGCAACTTACATAAGACTGCAAGTGCTCCTTTTAATAAAGTATTAGATAGAAAAGAAAATCATAATGTGCGTTTAGTGTTTGGCGTTAATTTATAAATACTATCCATGCCATTAACTTCACATTATCGCATATTACTTTCCGCATTATTATGCATTCTAGCATGTTCGAGCTTACAAAAATGGCAACCTCTTGACACTGACTTAGTGAACGTACAACATCATCATCCAGACATTAAAATTCAAGATCTAAAAACTGGATATAAGCTTTATATAGAAAAGTGTTCCGGATGCCACGCTCTTCATCATCCTTCAGAATATTCAATAACTCAATGGGATAGTATTCTACCTGAAATGTTTAGTCAGGCAAAAATAAATAATCCCAATGAAAAATTATTCATCAAACAATATTTATATTCAAAAACTAAATCTCAAAATTAAGTTTGTTTTTGTCTAAATGTTTCTAAAATGGATTTAAAATTACTCTTTAACTTATAACCATACTTGATAATATCAGATTATTTTAATCTTAAATAAACTAGTACCAAATAAGGATTATTCCTTATTCATACTCAATTAAAACACTACTCGTTTTTTTTCCAAACTTTGTATTAACTTAGTTGCCTAATCAGTAGATTTAAAATATATACTTATGGATAAAGACATAGAATTACTTCTCGATGCAGAAGCCGTTCAACTCAAAAAATTACAAGAAATTGTAAAAAAAACGATTGCCGAAGAAAGTTTGATTATCAATAATCTTCTGAATCAACCTCAGGAAATTTTAACCAGAGGCCAATCCATTTCTGACAAAGTAGCTACATTTGGTGGCAGTTGGAAATTCATTATTACTTTTGGATTTATCTTATTAGTATGGATCACATTCAATTCCATCGCACTGATTAATCAGCGGTTCGACCCTTATCCATTTATCCTTTTGAATTTAATTTCATCTACCATCGCAGCACTTCAAGCACCCATTATCATGATGAGTCAAAACAGACAAGAAGAAAAAGATCGCAAAAGAAGTGAAAACGATTATTTGATTAATCTTAAATCAGAACTCGAAGTAAGAAGCTTACATAAAAAAATTGATCTACTGCTCGAAGAACAAATCAAAATACTGTTTGATAGCCAAGCTAAACAATTAGAAATACTCCTTGGCATTGAAAAAAAAATATCAGAATTAAAACAAGAACATTGAAAAATACAGCTATAACTTTTGAAACATATAGCTCTAATAGCTTCATCAAAACATTCCAAGCAGAACTTAATTGTTAAAGTTTAAGGATCGTTGAACCATTAGCATGAATATTTATTAGATCTCATAGTTTTCTTTTCCAAATGAATTGCCTAACCAATGATTAAATATTTTACACTCTGTTTCTTCCTGACGATATCATTTTCTTTTGCCCAATCGTGGACCAAGTTAAATGACCTCCCAGATTCGATTTTGGGTAGAGATCATCCATTTACTTTTGCATTAAATGGTAATGGTTTCATGGGCGCAGGCAGTACGATAGACGGCTTGAAAAGTGATTTTTATAAATATGATCCATTGACTGATCAATGGACTGAACTGGATAGTTTTCCTGGAGGTCCTCGTGGATATTCTTATGGTTTTAATTATAAGGGGTACGGGTATGCCGGGTTTGGAATATCAACTACTGCCTATTTAAAAGATCTTTGGCGCTTTGATCCAAGCACTGAAACCTGGACGGAATTAGCCAGTTGCCCTTGTGAAGGAAGGGGCCATCCTGCATTTTTAGCAGCAGATGATAAAATATTTGTTGGCCTTGGATCTTCCAGATTAGGAAATTTAAAAGATTGGTGGGAGTATGATATTAAAACTAATCAGTGGCAACAAAGAGATAGTTTTCCCGGAGTCAAAAGACACCATCCCTATTATTTTGAAGTGAACGAAAAAGCATACGTTGGATTTGGTCATGGAGAGGGCATTTTTAAAGATCTATATGAATATGACCCCAAGTCCAACAAATGGACTCAAATGAATAATCTACCAGCACAAGGCCGTGTGGCAGGAACCCAATTTAGCTATCAAAACAAAGGTTATATATTAAGTGGTCAAGGTGAAGATCATGATTACTTAGGCGAGGGTGAATTCTGGGAATTCAATCCATTGACCAATGATTGGAAACAACTTACATCCCATCCTGGACAAGGCAGATGGGCTCCGGGTTCATTTGTTATAGGAAACAAAGTTTATTTTATTACAGGAGAATTAAAAACGTATATGAATGATGTTATGAGCTATGAATTGAACCCTATAGTAAATACAAAAGATGTAACATTAAATACTGACATCCCTTTTGAAATATCACCAAATCCTGCACATCAATTATTGAAAATAGTAGCCAAAGTTGGCTATGATTTAGTGGGAACATTCGAGATAAAAAACAATCTGGGACAAACCGTCATTTCAACAAACTCAAAAGAATTAAACCACATTAATTTTGATCTAACTTCTTTCTCAACAGGAACCTATTATCTGCATTTCAAAAACCAAATAGAACGATTTACAAGGCGTTTTTTGGTTGTAAAATAATAAACCTATTTTTTGAGTCATCAAAAAATAGGCTTACTGTGAAATCTAATAGATTATGAATTGAAAGTAAGCGAATTACTTCATTTTTTGGTAATCCGAATTTATAGTGATGTCAATTTTGTTAGAAAGTTTGTCTTTAACTAATGCAGGTATTGTGATATTGTAATCTGAACAGAGTATTGAGAATTTTGAGACGGCATGAATTCCTTTTTCATCAATTTTTAATTCTGCAGGAAAGCTTACTTGCTTGGTAACTCCATGTACCGTCATATCTCCTTTTACATTTATTTTATAGGTCCCATTGGTGTTGTATTTAACAGCATCATTATTTTCTATAGAACCTTTGAACGTAGCTTTTGGATATTTAGTGGACTCCATATAATTCTCATTAAAGTGTTCTTGCATTAAAGACTTATCAAATTGGAATGCATTAATCAATACTGCGAATTCTAATTTACCGGACGAAGCATCGATAACTGTGGATGATTTTGAATTGGTACCTTCTATTTTTTCCATTTTAGAATCAGAATGAAACTTAACCGTTGCCGTCTTTGAAAAATATTTTTCCTGAGCAAATAGAGAACCGATTCCTAAAGTGAAAAAGATAAATACAACTAATTTTTTCATAATATTTTTTTTGTTTTTTTTAATAGACCTTTCAGCAAATAAAGGGTTTAATTCGACTTTAACCAAATTAAAGCATTCGTTTACACTCAACGCTATAAAAACCCTTTCAATTACCCCATCGTTCAATAAATAGACATAAATAGTTCAAATTATATGTTAAAGTTTAACGATCCGATCCGGATGAGCCGCCATGAATCCGGACCAAGATTTAGGATCACCTTTTGCCCCTTTTGTGGGCAGTTTATTCTGTGTGGTATAGCAAAACGCTGCTCCCAAGGCGTCAGAAGCATCCAGATATTTAGAATCTATTTTATAATTTAAAATTCGCATCAACATATCAGCAACTTGCTCTTTCGATGAATTCCCATTGCCTGTAACGGCTTTTTTTATCTTTTTAGCTGAGAACTCATGAATTTCTACCCCCATGATCATACCGGCAGCCATTGCTACCCCTTGTGCCCGACCCAATTTCAACATGGATTGAGCATTTTTACCATAAAACGGCATCTCTATGGACATAATTCCTGTATGGTAAGTTTCTATGATTTCCTGAATTTGCAAAAAGATTTCTTTCAGTTTGGTTTGGTGATCCTCATGGCTATTAAGATGTATTACATTACAATCCAGTACTTTAGATTGGTTGTTATGAAATTCTAAGATTCCGAAACCCAAAATATTTGTACCCGGATCTATACCAAGTATTCGATCTTTGCGTAAATTCATTAGACTTTAACAAAACAATAAGGGCATATGTTGGATGGATGGATTTACTTTTTAAAATAAAATGAGTTTAAGTAATATGTTAAATTGGATCCTGGACAGAAAATTCAAATTGTTGGCACTAGCAAGTGCTATTTGTCTGCTTTGGATGGGTTCAAATGCGTTCCAGTTTCTTTCAGAACTAAACTTTAATGATGCTCAAAATGGATGGACCCTGGTTTTAATTTTAGTTTTAATGCCCATTAATTGGGGTTTAGAAACGCTAAAAATCTATAATAGGGCGAAATTGG
This sequence comes from Saprospiraceae bacterium, assembly GCA_044228225.1. GTDB lineage: Bacteria > Bacteroidota > Bacteroidia > Chitinophagales > Saprospiraceae > Vicinibacter. The sequence goes on from JBGAVH010000021.1 coordinate 22,732, forward strand.
ATTTAAATTTTGTGGATTGTTATAAGACGGTACTAAAAGGTGTTGCCTTATCCTTCTTTACACCTCTTGGCCTTGGTCAATATTTAGGTAGATTGGGTCAACAAACGGAAACAAATGCCTTACGTTTAATTCCATTGAGCTTGATGGGATCATTGATTCAAACCATTACGAATGTGAGTTTTGGAATTCTAATGGGGTATCCCATCTATTCTTTACTCTATTCAAATCTACTTCAAAACAATACTACATCTATTTATCTTACAGTATTCTTTAGTGTTATTACCTTATTGGGGATCATCTATTTCCTATCCAAAAAAGAATCTAAGTTTAAAACCATAGTCGGATCTTATTTTCCGGATATTCATACCACCATTATTTCTACTCAAGACATCGTATCTATTTCTGTGTACTCGATATTACGATATGGTGTTTTTATTATTCAGTTTGCCCTGTTAATCAGGATTCATACCGATGTCAACTGGAGTGAAATTATCTCAGCTGTAAGCCTGATTTACCTGATCCAAAGTTTAATCATACTCCCTGTATCCTTAAACGGATTGATTCGAGGTGGATTGGCAGTTTTTGTACTCAATCAATGGATGAGTTCAAATTTGGCCTTAGGAATATCATGGACACTTTTTTGGATAAATATTGGTTTACCTGCAATTTTTGGGATCGTAATATTGTTTATTGAATCAAATGATAAAACGCGAACAGATTTAAATAGGGTTGAATGGTATCAAAAAATAAAATAAGCTACATTATGAAGTCAATTAATAAAAGAATATTCTATTTCTGCATTTTTATTTTCTTATATCAAGAACATACTAACGCTAAAGAAGCGCCATTTAATAGTGGAGAAAAAATAACTTACAAATTGTATTACAACTGGAATTTTGTGTGGTTATCAGCCGGAGAAGTAGCCTTTGAAGTTAAAGATGAAGGGGATGTTTACCATATTGAGGTTACCGGAAAAACATACTCTTCCTACGAATGGTTTTATAAGGTTCGGGATAAATACCATTCCTATATTGACAAAAAAACGCTATTGCCTAAACTTTATATCCGTGATATTCATCAAGGATCCTATGTACATTATGAAAAAGTGGTCTTCGATTATCCCAACAATAAAATGATATCATCCATAGGTAAATCCATGTCACAAACTACAACCAAAGAAATACCACTGACAACAGATGTTTATGATCTGGTCTCTTCGATGTACTTCTTGCGCCAAACCAATTTAGACATTTTAAAAATAAATAAAACTGTAAATTTCAATATGATACTCGACAATGAAATTTATAATTTAGGCATGAGTTATCTTAAAGAAGAACCCAAATGTTCAGTTAAAGAAAATGGAAAATACAATGCATTATTATGTAATGCGGAAGTGATATCAGGAAGTGTATTCAAGGATGGTGCTAAAATGAAAATCAATATTGGCTATGATGAAAACAAACTTCCCCTCATCATAGAATCACCATTAACGGTAGGCTCGGTTAAGGCATTATTAATGAGTTACGAAAATTTAAAATTTCCATTGAATTCAAAACACAAATAAAACCTGAATCAAAAACCAAAATATTTAATACTAAATGATCATTTCATATTTCAACTACCAATGATTTAACATGCGTTTACTTTCTATATTAATGGCTTGTCTTGTTTGTTTTGGGATCGGATTCTATGCAGGATCCGGTTATGAAAAGAAAACCAATCATACCAATACTACATCTTCTGTAATGCTTGAGCGAATTAAAGATGTATTTAAAATAGTCAATATTGAAGCTCAATTCAATGAATTATACAGTCACAAGGATTATACTTGGTTTGATGTGAGCCCATTTAGAAAAACGGCCATCATTCGAATTCAAGCCAATGTTCTTGCAGGGATTAATGCCGATACCAGCAAAATGATTATCGACGAAAAAACCAAAACCATTAAATTAACAATTAATCTCACACCCCAAATCCTAGCCATTGATCATAAATTAGATTATTACGATCTGCAACAGGGCACTTTTAATTATTTCTCACCTAATGAAATGACTGAACTGCAAGAAAAAGCCAAAGAGCAAATACTTCAAAAAGCCTTAACCTCCGATTTACTTCAACGCACTTCAAAACGAATGAATGAAATGCTTGGTATGCTCCAACAACTAGCCATACATTCTGGTTGGAATTTAGAAATTAAAGATGAGCAAGGAAAGCAGATTCCATTTAAAAATTAAAAGACTTCACAATTCATGGTTAATGAATAATGGTTAATGATTAATGATTAATGGTTAGTGGTTAATCGTAATTGATATTCGCTTTCCGAAATTCGTAATTGACAATTCGTAATTTATTTTCCCATTCCTGTAATTCGTAATTGATCATTCGGAATTGATATATCCGTTCCCGTAATTCGTAATTGACAATTCGTAATTGTTTACCTCATCACCGTCACATCACCCTTCTCCATTATAACACTTCCATCGCGTAGTAGTAACTCCGCATGCCAAACATAGACGCCAGGCATTACATCTTGGTCTTTGTATTTACCATCCCATCCTTGCTGCAATTCATTGGGCGGGAAATTCTGTTTTTGCCATATACGTTCACCCCATCGGTCGTAGATGGATAGGGTTTTGATCGTTGCAGATGCGCCGTATACGTAAATTGTAAAATAGGAATTCAGACCTCCAGGATGAATGATATTTGGATAATATATAGAAACATCTTTGTTGATGGACAGGAGCAATAAGTGTATGGAATCGCAACCATTTTGGGTTTGATAAACTTCTTGGTAGGTTCCTGATGAGGGATATGTTTTTTGGTTGACTGGCCAAGTGTAAGCATCAGTGGTAGATACTGTGTCTGTATGTTTGAATTCAGGGTTAACGAGAAGATTTAATTTGATGATAGAATCGCAACCATGATTAGTTTTTAGTGGATAAATATAATCTCCGGATTGGGTATATAATACTTTATTGACTGGCCACAAATATTCATTGCAAACTTCTTCTTTTTCTTTGATTTCATAATTCTTATAAATGGTTAAATCCAATTGATAGATGGAATCACAAGATGAACGGTTGGTATATTTTGCGATATAAATTCCAGAACTATCATACGCGGTACCATTGACATTCCATTGATAAGATCCGCATGATGATACATTAGATTTAAAGTGTTGCGAATTGACATTCAGATTCAGATTAATCACAGAATCACAGCCTTGAGTGTTTTGTAATGTGAATGTATAATTTCCGTTTGTATTCAATGTTTTATTTAGGAAAGTGATGCTATCACAAATGGTGATGGATGTATCTTTTAGACTTGATGGAATAATGTTTAATTCCAGGGTTACCATACTATCACATCCAGTACTATTTATCGTTTGATAATTATATAATCCTGATTGGGTGTAGGTTTTACCATTCCAGGTATAAGAATTACATGCAGTTTGTTGGATACGAATTTGATTCGATGGATTAACGATTAAATTCAATATAGCAATACTATCACAACCGGATGCATTCAATGTTGTGTATTGATATGTACCACTTTTTTTATAAACTATATTATTCCACATTAGACTGTCACATGTAGTCCTATTTGTCGTTGAATTCGTTGATTTTTTGATGGTTAGTTGCAGTGTTTCGATACTGTCACAACCATTAACATTCCGAATAGTGAATTTATAGATTCCACTTTGTGTGTAAGTATTACCATTCCAAAAATAACTGTCACAACTGGTTTGTTTTGTAATTGCTTGATTTGATTTAGAGATCGTAAGTTGTAGTGTCGTTATACTATCACAACCTTTAACACTTTGTGTTGTATCAGTATAGATTCCTGATTGAGTGTAGGTTACTCCATTCCATCTCAAGGAGTCGCAAGCAGTCTGTAATTGGGTAATTTTAATCTCTTTAATAATAGTCAACCATAAGTTAATCATACTATCACATCCAAATCGATTTAACGTATCAAACTTCCAATATCCACTCATATTATAATAAAATCTACCCCAATAATAATCATTACAGGATTCAACTATTAAGTCCGTTGTATCAATCTTATAGATGAAAAGGTCTAAAGTTATGGTACTATCACAACCTGAATTATTTTTTGTATGAAATGCATACGATCCTGAATTATAATAGGTCTGTCCATTCCAGTAATAAGAATAACATGCCGTATCTTGGATTTTTAAAGAATTGGATCTATTGATGATCAGATTTAAACTTATTATACTGTCGCAGCCGAATTGATTTAAGGTATCAAATTCGTAGATCCCACTTTGGGTAAGTAATTTATTATTCCATTGATAATCATCACAGGCTTGTATTGATTGTTTGGTATAAATAGTATCTACTGTACTTAGATTTAAGAAATATATTAAACTATCACAACCATTTATATTACTTTGTTTACGATAATAGATGCCAGGATCTTGAATGATAGTATCGAAGAAATGAAATGATGCTCCTTTGCAAATCTTAGCTTGAATACTATCCAGTTTTGGCAATTCCAAGGTACGAGAGATATTATCTGTATAATCACATTCAACCTGTGTAAAATCTTTATCTTCGAATGCCCCGGATCCATTTCTATTCGTATTCACTACCATAAACAGATCCTTAAGATTAGAAGTCGAGAATCGGTATTCCAAATTCAGTAGACTATCACCTGCAAGGATTGTTTTCAAAGTATAATAGATCCCTATCAATGTTCCTGAGCTCGTAGGATCTCCATTGTAGAAACTTACCGCTAAGTTAGAGTCTGCCACAATAGTAGCGTCCTTACGGTTGTATAGGTCAAATACTACTATGTATTCATTGGTTAGTGGATCGAAATTGATACATTTAATGTTGCAAGTAAGACTAGCTGCAGGTTTTTTTAACATTCCATTACTATCGAGCAATGATTCTTGTACAAAAAAATTATTGTATTTACCATTCTTAAATGTTGCATTGTTTTTTTGTATACGTGGTACTGTAAGATCGTCATTAATATTCAGGACATGATAATTGTATTGATTCCATACACCCCGGGCAGGAGTCCATCCTGTAAGGCTGTCCGGAGGACCGAAAATTGTAAGTTTGCCTCGGGTAACATCAAGATTGGAACCACATGGCACACAAATTTTCGCATGACCTGTATGATCTAAATCTCCAATTATCGGATATTCTAAACTCGTATTTGAAGAACAGTTATACTTTGTAATTTCCACAGGAGGAATGACAGAACCATTGAAGATTCTGAGAAATGTATCATCACGATATACTATTTCCTGAATTCCGTCATTATTGAAGTCAAACATTGTTGAAATTGCTGGACTTTCAAGATCAGTTACGTTCATTGACCAATCTAACTTGAAAGTTGTTGTTCCATTATAAGAATAAGAATTCAAAATGGAAGTTCTAGCGAAAAGTACTGATGGTCGTCCATTTCCTTTAATATCTCCAATAGAAGGAGGTGAGCATGTTGCTTGTATGCCAGCTAAAAAAGATACTTGTGCCAAAAGTTGTGGAATCCCATTTGACATTTTATAAGCGTATAGTAAAATATTATTTTTTATAGCTATGCCACCAACTATAATTTCTAGTTTTCCGTCAGCATCAATATCCGAAACAGTCGTGTACCCATCCCTAAATTCATTATTAATTTTAATATTATTTGCGATCATATTGTTCCCTATCATACCATCCGGATTTCTAATAATCACTTTATAGACTGTGTATCCTGCAGCAAGCTCTAAATCTGTTGTATCATTATCAAGTTGAGCAGCAATAGCAATCGGTGGCAATGTATAACCATTTTTATCCGACCCACCTCCAATTCCATTTAATCCCCCATCCGCGAGTTTAATTCCCGTCTTTGCATTAAATATTTTATTACTAATGTAAATTTCTGGAATTCCATCTTGATTAAAATCAGCTAAAGCAATGCTTCCTCCTAATTGGTTTTGTATTTCTGATTCAAAACTTTCATCAGAAATCCACCTAAGGGAACCATTCAAATTATAACAAAACAGTTTTGATTGCATATTGACAGGAATTTGAGAACCTACTCTAGATTTACAGAATATTTCCGGCAAACCATCATCATCCAAATCAGCAACTGCAATGCTGTTAGATGAATTACTTAAATATGGTGCATTAATTTCCCATTTCGTTAAACCTGTTTTAGAATCAATAATGAGTATACTTTCATAATCACTGGCTGGAATTATCAATTCAGGAATACAATCATTATCCATATCAGCTAATAAAGACTGTTCAATAGTATATACATCTTCCTTACTTTCAATTTTTTTCTCAAGAATAATTTTTGATGGTAGAAATTTTTCCTTGATATAACACAAATGAGTATCAATATAATTACAAGGATTCACACTCTCATCCTTCGGCAATACAAGCGTACGAAAAATATTATCCGTATAATCGCATTCTGAAATTATAAAATCTACTGGATCAAATGCGCCTAATTTATTCCGGGTAGTATTGATCACCATAAATAGATCGCTTAGATTCGATGCTGAAAATGTGTATTGTAAATTCAATAAACTATCACCCGCATATATTTTTTTCAAAGTATGATATATTCCAATCAATGCCCCAGTAGTTGCAGGATCTCCGTTGTAAAATGAAACAGCTAGATTAGAATCTGCTTTAGCAGATGCATCAGCACGATTGTAAATATCAAATGTTACTGTGTATACATCATTATTTGAATTATAATTTACGGATTTGATTTTGCCGGTTAGGCTTGCTGCGGGTTTTTGAAACATTCCATTATTATCGAGCAAGGATTCTTGCACATAAAAATTATTATATTTTCCATTTTTATAAGTCGCATTGTTTTTTTGCACTCGAGGCACTGTAAGATCGTCATTAATATTTAATACATGATAGTTATATTGATTCCAGATACCACGTGCTGGAGCCCAGCCAAAGTGGCTGTCAGTTGAACCAAAGACTGTGAGTTTTGCATTAATTATATCTGGTTTTGTTGAACAAGTTATACAGATTTTTGAATGACCATTATTATTAAAATCACCGACAATAGGATATTCAGACCCAGTCCAGGAATAACAATTGATCCTTGCTACTTCTATTGGTGATACGCACGTGACATTTAAAATTTTTAGAAAAGTCTCATCACGATATACAATTTCCTTTGCACCATCATTATTAAAGTCAAACATAGTCAAACCTATAGCATCAGACGAATCTGTTGTAATAAATGACCAGTCTTGCTGGAACAATTTAGTTCCATTATATGAATAGGCTAGCAACATTGAAGCCCTTGTTAATACAATAGTTGGTTTACCTAAGCCTATGATATCAACAATAAATGGCGGTCCAATATAATCTTCAATACTTGGCGGATAGGCTTTTGCTATTAGTAAAGGTAAAGCGTTTGACAATGTATAGGCATAGAGTAAAGCTTCATTGGTTTTTCCTGGAGAAGTTACAATTACATCTAATATTCCATCAGAATTGATATCACCAACAGTTGTAAATCCATCTCTATATGCATTATCTACTTGAATATTGTGCACAGTCATACTGTTACCAACCGTCCCATTATTGTTCAATAATTTCACTTTATATATGGAAAATCCTGCAGCTAACTCTAAATCATTCGAATCATCATCCAACTGGGCAGCAATGGTTAATGGTTTTGCTCTATATCCTGGTTTAAGTTGAGTGCCAATGCCATTTGCACCTCCATCTGCCAATTTAACTCCTGTTCGAGCATTAAATATTTTATTACTTAAATAAATCTCGGGAATGCCATCTTGATTAAAATCAGCTAAAGCTGGGGTGCCGCCCATGGCATTTATAGAATTAAGATCAACCTTTTCGTCAGAAATCCACAATATACTACCATCCACTTTGTAACAAATCAATCTTCCATCTAAATTAAATGGGTTCTGAAAATCTGCTGCAACATCCACAAAAATTTCTGCAATACCATCATCATCGATATCCGCAATAGCTATAGCACTATTAAAACGATTGAAAATAGGGGTAGCAATATTCCATTTAGGTAACCCGGTCTTTGTATCGATAATCAGAATATTTTGACTACCACCATGAATAATGAATTCTGAAATACCGTCTCCATCCATATCTGCCAATAATGGAACTTGTGATACATAAATGGTATCTTTGTTTTCATATTTTTTCTCAATGGCAAATGTGGAAGTAGGATATTTTTCATTAATATAACATAAGCTTGTATCCTTTTGGATACAAGCTTGTCCCTGTCCAAAGATTGGACCGAAACTCGTTATAAAAATATAAAAAATGTGTAGTTTATACAATTTATAAAAATTTAAAATATTGGAATTAATATTTAAGACATTGCATTACTTTGAATAATCACTAATTACAATTTTATGGTACGATGATATTCCATCCTTTTCCAATTTCAAAAGATATGTTCCAGAGGAAACATCTAATGTCATGTGATCTGTATTAGTTGTTTCTTTAATCCTTTGACCTAATAAATCTAATAATATACATCTTTCTACATATTTGCTGAAATATATCATGTTAGATGCAGGATTTGGGTAAACTACTATAGTGTTTTTAATTGGATTTCGAACGCTTGATGGAAAACTTACTACAACAATATTTTCTATTGTATTCGTTACAATAGCAGGATTAAAATCAAAATAAATATTTGCAGTATTTTTTACTTTGGTTTGTGGCTTAAATCCTTTATTATAGGCTAATGAATAAGTAACATTTCCATTGCTTCCTGATCTATTTGTTGTACTGTCAGGTAAAAATATATTTTTAAATGAAAAGATTACTTCCCTGGAATCACTATAAGTTACGGTCAATTCATTTGGATGACTGGAATGCAGCACTTTTAATGTACTCAAGTCGAATGCTGGATCAATGGTATCTCTAATAATTACATTTCTGGCATAATCATTACCCGTGTTTTGAAATCGAATGGTATACGTTAAAGGCTGATCAATTAGTGCGTAGTGATCAGCTCTTTGTGGAATCGAAAACTTGTCATTTGGATCAAACGAACATCTTAGCTCAGCTTTATAACAATCATTTTCTCGAAATGGTATTGCAGAAATTCCATGACAAAATGTATATATTTCACCTACCTGTTCTGGTTTAGTAATTTGAGGAGCAGTTACTATGAATTTAATCAGTACACTTTCGCCAGGGTATAAATCACTATATCGCCATTCAAATCTACTGGCTGATAGTGTTATATCTGGATTATCTATAAATCTAAATTTGTCTAATCTAGGGTCTATATCTAACCAAAAAATACCAGACTCGATTGAAGTCCCATAATTCGTTAATGTCAGTGTGAACTCCACATCCTCGCCACACCTAAAATTATTACCAACAACTGTAGTAGATACTTGAGCATAAATATTTACAGGGGTCAAACCTATATCTACTTTTTCTGCAAATTGAGGTGTGTTTACATCAAATTGAAAAAAACCTATACCAGACAATTTCCACTTTGAATCAAATCCATCAACGAATTGTATAGATGCGAAGCCTTGATTTAAAATGATATAGTTCCCATTTTCTGATATATTTAAATGGATTTGTTTATTATGATCAACGACACTTCCAAAACTTAAATACCTTTCGTCACTCTCTTTCTTACCATTCTGATTCTTATCATAATAATATTTTACCAGTACGTGAGCAAAATATTGATCCATTTCATAAGCACCAATATCAGGTAAACTATTTACAGGCATAGGTCTTGGATTACCTGTAATGTCTTTATCTATATTTGGGATCATAATTCCATGATTAAGACATGGCGAATTACTACCAGGAACAGGTAGTTGATCACTTATCATCAATGGGTCTGCATCCAGATTACTCGTTCCTGGATAACCGCCTTTAACTATGCAATTGTTTAATTTAAAGTTAGATTGAGATATGAATTCTTTGGCAGGTTTGTTCCAGAAGATTGAATTCTGCGCATCAATATTTGAAGAAATTGCGCTTAGATTCTTATCATTATTATAAAACGTACAATGGATCAATTCAATGTTACTTTGATCATCTGAAATATAAATTGGAACAGATTTATTGTTATCAATTATTGTATTCACCATCGATAAATCAATTGGATCATAACTTACATCTATAGCACTACCGCTGTAAGTACCACCACCCAAAATTATATTTTTGCTAAAAAATGAATTTTCAATCCTAGCTTTAGTTTTAGTGCCATTAAAAGAACTCGAATACAAATTCAATCCACCTCCTCCTTCAGAAGAGTTCTGGATAAATTTAGAATTTTTAATGAGAATATTTGGAAATTCAATGTAAATACCACCGCCATTGCTCCAAGTAGATACATCCGTACTATTTCCATAAAATAGACAAGAATCAATTAATGCTAAAACATTCCTCTTATTAAAAACTTCTGGAATATACAATCCACCCCCGTAAGACCAACTATCTGTTTGGGTTGAATTATTCAAAAATTTGCAGTTGATTACTGAAAGAACTATAGAATCATCCATCCCAAAACTAAAATTATAATATTCAAAATAGAGCCCACCTCCATAACACCAATCATGAGTTATTCCATGATTATTTTCAAAAGTACAATTTCTGATAGTCAAACTTGTCGAACTACCTATATTTAAACCTGCCCCATATGATCTTGAATCAGTTTTCAGCATGTTGTCATTAAATTGGCAATTATCAATAACACCGGAAAAAACATATAAGGATGCTCCTCCACCTGAACTTGAATTACCTTCACAAATGTTTTGTATAAAGTGAAGATCTTTAAGAGTAGGACTAGCATATTCACAGCTTAATCCTGCACCATTGAGGTCAAAAATTTTACCATGCTGAATCGTAAAACCTTGAATTAATGTTGCCACAGTAATCTCATCGGTTGTACTTGAACCAAATTCAGATTCCATTTGAATTACCCTCCCTTTTTCATTCCCATCAATAATGGTTTCCTTGCTACCTTTAATTCCAATGAGTTTAATGCCATCTATCTTAGATGGCCATATGAGATTTTCATAATAAATTCCAGGCGAAACTAAAATTGTTGAATTTGATTTAGCTGCATTCAAACCTTGCTGAATAGTAGGATAATCCTTAGGAATTTGAATAAAGTTCTGGCTAAACAAAGGAAATGTAAAGAGGCCAATTAACATAGTAACTGACAAGAAGTAATTAAGCATTTTCATAAGTTGTTATTTTGTGTTAGCAAATTTAAACTTTTTCGAGAATTTCTCCCTTTTTATGTTGAAATAATTGAGTTTGAGCAAATTTTAACTAAAAGATACAATCAAATAGCATTTAACTCGCTTATCTAAAAATTAGTAGAATTCGCAAATTACCCAGTAATGGTTAATGATTAATGGTTAATGATTAATGGTTAATGGTTAATGGTTAATGGTTAATGGTTATTGGTTAATGGTTTATCGTAATTGAACATTCGTAATTAATTTTCCCGTTCCCGTAATTCGTAATTTAAATTCGTAATTGATTTTCCGTAATATTCCCTTAACAATTTGATCATGATTTCTTCATCATGACGTGATTGATCATCTCGTAACTTTGTACTACAATTGGATACATGAAAAATCACCTATTCAACCTAGTTCACAAAAATAAATTAGTCTATAATCAGTGTTGGGAAGATCCGCGATGTGACAAAGCACTCTTAAATATTGATTCGAATAGTGAGATTCTCATGATAACTAGTGCCGGGTGTAATGCTTTGGATTATTTGTTGGATGATCCCAAAAAAATACATTGTGTTGATATCAATCCAAGACAAAATGCGCTCTTACAATTGAAACTTAAAATGATTGAAAACAATCACTATGATGTGTTCAATTCATTTTTTATGAAAGGCCAATATGTTCATGCGGAAAGATATTATTGGACTCAGATCAGATCTAAATTGCCTTATTATGCTAGCGAATATTGGGATTCTCATATTCAGTATTTCAATGGAAAGGGCATTCGCAAAAGTTTCTATTTCAGAGGTGCTACTGGAATTTTAGCATGGGTACTTAAACATATTTTAGGACATCAATCATCTATAAAAACTGCATTGCAAGAACTCTGGAAATCTCAATCTCTTGAAGAACAAAATAATATTTGGAATCACATCAAGCCGAAACTACTCAGTATACTTTCACATAACTTGTTTCAATCTCAGGCTGTACTTTCCCTTGCAGGGGTTCCAACAGAACAATATCATGTAGTTCTTAAAAATGAAAACAAGAGTATATGGAATTATCTGGAATCCATGTTGGATCATGTCTTTACACAAATTGACATCAAGGATAATTACTTTTGGCATGTGTATTTGTTTGGACATTATACTGAAACATGTAGTCCAAATTATTTGAAAGCTGAGTTTCAACCCACATTAATCAACAATACGTACAAGATCAACACATTCAATAACCATCTGAATGGATTTCTCGAAAAAAGCCAAAGTACATATTCACATTTTGTACTGCTGGATCACCAAGACTGGTTACTCAAATATGATCGTGAAGCCCTAAACAGAGAATGGAAATTAATTCTGGATCATAGTCAACCGGGATCCAAAATATTGATGCGTTCTGCAGCTTCCAATATTGATTTTATACCTGAATTCGCCAAAGAAAAAATGAATATAGATCCATACTTCATCCATCAAATTCAAAGAAAAGATCGAGTAGGAACCTATGCTTCTACCTTGTTAGCCACTATACATTAAAATTATAAAAATGGATTTTGTTGATCATCAACCCATTAATCATCATTTAAAAAAATATTACCAATTCCAATCAAAAATATATGATGCCACGCGTTGGGCTTTCCTGTTTGGAAGAAAACGATTGATCGACAACTGTCCTTGCTTTGAAGATAAAGCACTTAACATTATGGAAATAGGATGCGGAACAGGATATAATTTACTTCACCTAAGAAAAAAATTTCCATCTTCCAAAATATTCGCTGTAGAGCTTTCAACTGACATGGCTCAAATAGCTAAAAATAAAGTGATTCATGATAGCCACACTATGATTATTGAAGGATCATATCACGCTTCCTTAATTGATATAAAAATGGATGTATTGGTCTTTTCTTATATGTTAAGCATGACAGATACTCATTATAAGGCATTAATACAAGAAGCCAAACAACAACTCAAACCAGGTGGTATTATAGCCATTGTCGATTTTAACCATAGTCCAGTAAATCTTTTCAAGAAACACATGAAAAATAATCATGTAACTATGGATGGAAAGCTTACACCATTTCTGGTACATAAATTCCCTAATCAAGAACTCAGACTTCATAAAGCGTATTTTGGTCTTTGGACTTATTTTACATTTTATGGAATCAATAATTAAAAATATTCAACATGAAAATATTTTATGCCGTTCAAGCTACTGGTAATGGCCATATTAGCCGAGCCTATCAACTTATGCCCTATCTAGAACAATATGGTGAAGTGGATGTATTTCTATCGGGATCTAATTCTAACTTAAACGTTCCGCTCCCCATAAAATACCGAAGTTCTGGAATTAGTTTGAACTATTCAGAATGTGGCGGATTGGATATCCAAAAAACCTGGAAGGACATGAAGCTCCTAAATGCTATGAAATTGGCAAGACAACTTCCCGTAGAACAATATGATGTCATTATCAACGACTTTGAATCTATAACCGCACAAGCTTGCAGAATTAAAAATGTACCTTCCATTCAATTTGGTCATCAAGCCAGCTTTCAATCATCATTGACACCAAGACCAACAAGCAAAAATATCCTTGGAGAAATGATCTTAAAATATTACGCCAAATCAGCACATTATATTGGACTTCATTTTGATGCCTATGATGATTTCATTTTTCCACCTGTTATCAAGCAGGAAATTCAAGATGCTGAAGTCGTTGACAAGGGACATATCACGGTCTATTTACCTGCATACCAAAAATTTTGTTTGGTTCATTTTTTTAAAAAATTAAAACACCTTGAATTTCAATGGTTTTTACCGGAAATCAAAGAACCCTATCGAGAAAACAATATTCACTACTTTCCAATAGATAATCAGTCATTTAATAAAAGTCTTATAAGCTGTCATGGATTAATTACCGGAGGCGGATTCGAAACACCTGCAGAAGCCTTGTATCTAAATAAAAAATTAATGTCCATTCCTATATCTAAACACTATGAACAACAATGCAATGCTGCAGCTTTAAGTAAATTAAAAGTACATGTATTAACAGAGCCAGGTAAATATTTTGATTTGGAAATAATCAATTGGTTAAATCAAACACACGAACTACCTAAGATTAAAGCCAACAATATTGAGAAAACCCTTGAAAAACTCTTTGCTTTAGCGAAAGACCAAAAACACAGTCATTCGATGAAAGAATTATCATTATCAAATTAAAATACATCCATCATTTTTATTTAATGTATTAGGAAGATAAAGTATATTTAATAACTAATAAGATTTTCAAGCAGTTTTACTACTTTCTTTTTTCAAAAAAATCTTTTGGAACATTGGTTCTGATCCAACTATTCAATATAAATTTTATTCGTTTGATTTCCAATAATTGGAGCTTATATTTCAAAGCATTTTTAGCAATATGATAATCGAGATCAAATTGTTGATGTTCATTCAAAGCCTTATATACACTGCTTTCCCGGATATTCTGAGTTTGGATATACTTTTCATTTAATAGTTTCTTCTTTTCCAAATTTTTTTCCAACAAATGGAAATATTTTAAAAAGCTTCTATCCTTATTATATTCCTTATGATGGTTTACCAGGTTAATTTTTTCCATTAATTTCATAAAAAAATGTTGACTCTGAAAATAAATAATACAGAAAAATATTTAATAAATTTTAATTCAAGATATAAAATTTCGCATCACACCTTAGAACTTTAAAACATGTTCAAATGAATTTAAGTTTACTCATGCTACCTCTTGAATTTTATTATTGTTGATGTTAAGTTTAACCGGCATAATAAAATCTTTTTCATGATAATAGATACGCCAATTTCCTTCATCATATTCTAGTGCAGATAGATTCTCCACCCAATCACCACTATTCATGTAAGTAACTTGCTTATCATCACGGACGATCGTTTCAATTTTAGGCTGGTGAATATGCCCGCATACCACAAAATCAAATTGTTCATTGAATGCATGGTCAATAGCCATTAGTTCAAAGTCCCCAATAAACTTCACAGCGCGTTTGACTTTAGATTTAACAATTGCTGATATGGACATTTTTTGTCTTCCCATTTTGACTAAGATTCGATCAATGACCCTATTCAATCGAATGAGCATATCATAGCTCTTTCCACCTAATTTAGCTATCCAGGGGGAAATGAGTACGCTTGCATCAAAGACATCCCCATGAAAAAACCAATATAGCTTTCCACCTAATTTAATAATGAGTTTATCTCTTAAAAAAATATTTCCTGTTCTGAAATTAGTATATTTTCTTAGATGATCATCGTGATTTCCAGTCAAGTAATAAACTTTGGTACCCTTTCTGGATAACTTCAAAATATATTGAATCACTTTAATATGCTCCTGGGGAAAATAGGATTTTCTAAATTGCCACATATCAATAAAATCACCATTGACGATAAGTACATCGGTGTGGATGGAGTGCAAATAATCATTCAGCTCCTTTGCATGACATCCATATGTACCTAAATGAACATCGGATATAACTACGCAATCTAAATTTCTTTTCAATGGAATTTTTTTCAAAATTACTAGATTAAGAATAACTAAATTTTACTTATATATTAAATAAATATTAAATATATTATAATAGCATAATTGTACTAAACAAAATGACCTGAAATCTAAAAAAGAAAGCATATCAGGAATGATCTGATATGCTTTCACCACAAATGAAAAAAACAATGTACTATTCTACAATCAGTTTCTGAGCAATGCCATCCAACTTAATAATATATATTCCAGATATTAAATGATCCAAACTTACATGATCAGTATCTACGCCATGCAACAATAGATTTCCTTTAATATCAAATATCCCAAAAGAATTTACTTTATGTCCAAAAGTTAATTGACCATTAGATATTGGATTTGGATAAATGAAATTACGATTTAAGGTATTTTCAATCTCTTTGGTAGAAGTAGTTAAATTTACCAATATCGGATTATCTAAAAAATTGGCACCAGACAATGCCGGTGAATTTGCAACAGGTTTGAAATCCGGTGTAGTGGATGCTGCAACAGGATTAACCAATAAAGTACCAGCTGTAAAGTCTACTGGATTGATATTATTAGCCAAAGATCCAGTTTGTCTCACCCAAGCATTAACAGCTTCTAATTTGTTTTTTGAATTAGAAGCTCTGGCTACTTCTACTAATCCGTTTGCTGTAGTATCCGTAGAAGAGGTATATGCACTTGCTGTATTACAAATTAAATTGTTGGTAAAAAAGATTTGTTCTTTAACATCTACCGGAGTATTTGGATTAACTAAATTCAATGCAGCAGGGAAATTAGTTTTCCTTATACAACTATCTCCATCCATCAACAGAAAATTTCTATATCCCATGAAAATACTATTTACAATTCTAATACTAGAATTTCTACGTATTCTAGCACCACGTCTGAAAGCTGCTTTAGTTACTGTATTCATTTGAGAATAAGTTGATCCAATAGGAACCGGGCCAACCATAGTAAAATTAGAAAAGATTGCAGATGTCACTGGTCGAACCGCAGCAGTACCAGTAGCTTCATTATCACTTTCAAAACCTTCAGAAGTAGACCCTCCAGATGTAGCACCATAAGTTAAATCATAATAAGCAGAATCTCTTACCCCAAGGCCAAATTGGTTGATGCCAGAATAACCATTATCGGTATCAAAATCATCATCTGTTCCTTTGTATGCAATTAAATGATGTCCATTGACACTACCACCAAACCATTCAAAAGAATCATCACCAGAATAAGAGACTTGAACATAGCCTAATTTAGTAGCTGATCCAACAGCACCTAAAGTTAATCCATTAATTTCCTTATTGGTCTCGAATGCTAATCCGCCAAATTCAATTCTTAAATAACTGATTTCACCTGAATTATCATTATTATCCGTTCCTCCAAATCTTGCTAAGGTTGGATCAAAGGATACATTATTAAATCCTTCCATCTGAATATTATTATTCGTGGTACCATCTAATAAATTATGATAGGCTTTACCAGCAAGTAAAATTCCTCCCCAATCTCCTCGATCTCTTAATCCAATTCCTTTATTAGAAGTAAATACAACCGGTAGTTTTTCTGTACCTAAAATATTAATTTTACCACCACGCTCTACAACGATACAAGAATAATTTTTAGGTGTTGAACTAATGTCAGATTGTGCTCTAATTATAGTTCCAGCAGGAATAGTTAATTCGCCACTATTTCGCACTACGATGATACCTTTTAAAAGGTAAACAACATTAGCATCCAGAGTAACTGATCCTAATATTTCCTTTTCTCCAAGAATGGGTAGTCCTGCTACCATACCATTTAAAGTGGTGGTATCAGTAGCGGCAGGATAAGCTGTATTTTTTGGATCCCAATTAGTCCAATTTTGTGTCCAGTCAGTAGCAGAATCACTTGACAATGCTCCAACATATGAAGTAGCCTTCAATTTAAAGCCTGTTTGAGCATAGGAAACGGAAGTCATCAAAAGGGTGAACAATAAAACAAAACATGTAAATACTTTTTTCATAATTAAACTATTTTTTATACTTAATAAATATTATTCATTAAAAATTATATGACAGTGATAAGGTAGATTGCCAGGCTGTACTATATTTAAATAGGGTACGATCACCACCAACTTCATCAAAGTGCTTATTATTATTTGTATCCTGGTAATACAATTGTTGTTCATGAAAAAGATCTGAACAAGTAATTTTAAGACTAAATTTCTTGAAGGACCTGGCCACCTGAAGATCTAATACAGATCTTGGAGCTTCAAAAATATCTTGTCTGGTTTGACCATATTTAGGGTCCACTCCAACATATGCAATTCTTCTTCCAGTCCTGTTCATCATAACATTTGCAGACCATTTTTTATCTTCACTTTCATATTGTAATCCTACATTGACAATATAAGGAGATTGTCCTTGTAAAGACCTATTTGCTAAAGCTTTGGAACCTTCATTAAATTGTAGCGAAGATTTGACTAAGGTAAAATTACACAATACGGCAAATTGATTAAACACCTTATGTCTTCCTAAAAAATTCAAATTCTTTCTCATTTCAAATTCCAATCCCGAAATTTTTGCTGCCTTTTCATTTTGATAGGTAAACGTTGTAAATGGTTGCGCAATATCAATACTAAATTCGACTGGATTTTGGATATACTTTTGAAACACACCCAAAGAAATGAGTTGTACTCCGGAAGGATAAAACTCCCATCTTAAATCTATATTATGAAGTGTTGCAATTTTTAAATTTTTGTTTCCTTTAATATCAGCATTCTTGTCAAACACATAAAATGCAAACGGTGCCAATTCTCTAAACTCTGGTCTATTGACCGATGCAAAATATGCAGCTCTCAAATTAATTCGTTCATTTAAATTATAAGTTAAATTGATGGATGGCAATAATGAAGATTTTAGTATTTGTGCAATTTCTGCATTAAATTTTTGGTTATCAACTTGTATATCAACCATTTCATATCTGAAACCATAAGAAGATCTTAATTTACTCATCCATCGTTGATCAACGGATAGGAAAGCAGCAGAAACATTGGATTGACCATGATAATAGGCTATATCATCAGAAGTTTTCTCCACTAAATATAATTGATCAGCTCCTATATGTTTACCAGCTAGATCAATTGCAGGATTTAATGTAATTTCATCATTCAATACACCACCATATACAAAACTTCTGCCATTGAAATCACGATTTCTATATTGATAAAATCCTCCAAGTTTAATATTAGATTTAAATCTATCATTAAAACCTTTTGAAAGTTCAAGTGACGATCCTATAACATCTTCTAACAATTCAGAATAATACCGACCAGTACTAGAATTAAAAAAATCACCTGTAGATAAATTAAATTGGGAATCATCTTGTGATTTGGTATAAGATGCAATTCTATAATCCGGTGTCTTACGACAAATATTGGAATAATTTACACTTGCATTTAGATTCAAGGCTGTAGCTGAAGTCCCGAATATTTGTTTAAAAGAAAGTATGCTATTCGTAAGGCGATTAAAATTAACAAAATTGGCTAGGTTGTTTACATCAATACCATCTGTTATATTAGCTTTACCTGTACGTACAATAGTATTTCGATCTAAATTTGAATTGAACAAATTTCTAAAACTCAGTTGACTCTTTGCACCAACAAAATTAATATTAAAAATAGCTCCCTCACTTGAATTTCTCTGATACAATTGATCATTAAAGTCGGACACTTGACCACTGCCATCATATGAGCTAATTTCTCCAGATTGTACTTTTCTCGTGTCGGAATAATTTAAAGCTAACAAAAACCCTAGTTTATTATTATTTTTCAGAGCAATTGGAAAACCCAACACATACGAAAATCTTGGATTGAGCGGTGAATTAATTTCTTTATTCTCCCAATCATGATTGAATAACTTCGATGTTTCTCCTAATCTTTGTTTTTCAAGTAATGAAGGAAAACTGGTTGTCGTTTTTAATTGTCCTTCTTCCAATTTTGGTAAAGATCTTTTAGAATTCAAAATATGAAATTGTTCTCCAGCATATGAAGAAAATTCTTTGAAATTTTTGAATGATCCTGTAGATGTATAATGCGCTCCAATAGAAATACTTTGAGTATAAGATTCAGGAACTGCCTTAGTATTTATTCTGATAATACCGCCACCAAAATCACCTGACAATTCAGGAGAACCAGCTTTGATTATCTGAACATTATCAATTAAAGCTGCGGGAACAACATCAAATGAGAAAGCTTTTCGATCAGCTTCTGTGGATGGCAATAAAGTATTATCCAAATATCCGGCATTATATCGATCATTCATTCCTCTAATTATAGCAAATTTTCCTTCTTGAATTGATGCTCCCGTCACTCGTTTTAATACATCGGAAACATTTCTATCCGGAGTTTTGCGAATGATATCAGATGAAATTCCATCAGAAATTACGGCAGCATTTCTTTTGGCTTGAATGAGTGAAAGTGATGATGATTTTTCAACTTTGGAAGTTATTACTACCTCATTCAAATCCACCTTTTCTTCACCAATCGCCATATCAAGGTGCGTAATTTCATTAGCTTGAATCGTTACTGGAGCTTGTTCTGTTTTATAACCTGTATATTTTATTGATACATTATAATTCCCTACTGGTAGATCTAATTTATAATTCCCTTCTACATCAGTCGTTGTTCCAAAAGAAGTGCCATCTACGACGATTATTGCACCTATTAATTCACCTACTGATGCTGTAGTTTTATCTACAATTTTTCCTACTAATTTACCTTTGCCGGATTGGGCTTGAACCGAAATTTGGAAGGTAAAAAGAAGACTAAATATTAATAGGGTATACTTTCTCATAGATTTCAGGTTTGTGAATATATATATGTTGATTTTCAAACTTAGCACAAAAGTCTTACTTCAATATTACCAAATTGTTAAGCCAATATGTTGTTTGTGTTAAATGTGAAAAACTCTACGATATCATTATAGCACTTACGAAAAATTGTAAAATATAAATGAGGCTATAAAGTTTAAATTATAATAAGCTGCAATATTTTTTCAATTGGCTTTCTACAATATTAAGATGGTTTTATTTAGCTCTTTTGATATTGTTGAAAAAACAACAAGCTTGATCTTGTGATTTTACCATAAAACAATTCATTAATAATAGGGCCAGTAATATTATAACTCTCATTTATAAAGCTTAAACTTTATGCAAAAGTGCGTCGAATTATATCAATTCTAGTCCATTCGAACATTATGATATTGTTATCTAAATATTAAGAAATTGGAATATATTTATTTTCGTAATTTAATAAAATAAATAATCCTCTGAGTGATTTGAACCTTTTAAGTGCTATTTGGAGGTGCAGTTAGGAAGGTGAATGTGAGAATAAGTTTAGCTTAATTCTAAAAAATACAGCATGAAAAATTTTTTGTTTTATAGCATTTAAATAGAATTAATCGGAATGTTCTAAACCAATTAATTTTTGCTACGTATAGATTTAATGTGAATCATTTCCATTTCATAAACAAAGTTGAAGATATTAATGTATCGAATGAGAAACTAAAAAATGGATACTCGTTGTCATTTCATTTTGAAAATGATAACAATATCTATAAAGATTTAAAAAATTACAACGCCTATAATGGTAAAATAATTTACAATGTCTCTGATTTCTTTTCCAGTAATTTCGTTATTGAAAATTCGCAATTGATTTCCTTTTCTTTATTTCATAATTGACAAATCATAATTGAGTCTACCTATCCCTTAAACAATTTACCTACCGATAAAGATTTATTATCTGAAATCAATTTATAAATATAAATACCTTGTGGTAAATCTTCATCAAGTCTGATTGTATGATACTCTTGCATTAGATCTTCTTTAACAATTAATCTTCCTTGAGCATCAAATAGTTCAATACTGCTACGATGATCAAGATTGCTTTTCACTATTAGATACTCATTGAATGGATTTGGAAAGATACTAATTTCATTTGAGAACACTGATACATTATCTGACACTAAAGGTTTTACTGTCTTATATAAGCCATCATACTGTATTGATGCATAGACATGATTTTCTGAATCTGAAAAAAGTGAATTCAAATAACAAATATCAGTTCTAAAAATATCCAAGCCGTCAGTAAAATCTTCCCAATTCATACCACCATCTCTTGACAAAAAAATACCTTCGCCATATACAAAACCTGCTACCATTTTCTCATTTAGGTCAAATAAAGTAGTGTATTGGGGTTTAAATTGATTACCATTCACTGGAATAAAATTGATTAAATCATAACTTAAATAAACATTATTAACTCCTTTATAAATGCCACTTATTAAAAAGCCACCAAATTTATTTGGAATTATATGAATCACATTGTTAAAATCTTTAAATCGATCATCAACATCCCATGATTGACCATAATCTGAACTTGAATATACTTTATTTAAGAAAAAATTATAACTAAGCAATTTTCCATTTTGATCATTGATTAGATTTCTAATAATTGGAAAATTCTTATTTGGAATATTTTGCCATGTATCGCCATTATCTTTTGTAAAAAATAATGACCGATCAGTTTTTACACCCCATGAATCTACATTAAAATTGTATAACTCAGTGAATGACTTGGCTTTTGAATCAAAATGCATCGCATCAAATTCCTTCCATGTTTCAGTATGATCTAATGAGCGAAATAATTTGTTATGTGATTTATCTAAACAAAAAAATACACCTGTCTTTGATTTAATAATGGCATCAGTTGGACTATTATTAATTAAATACGGCTGCCAAGACTTAGAATCGTCATCTGAATAAATAAAAGCACTATTACAAGTATTTTCCTTTGCAAATAATCGACTTAAATTTGACTTTGTTACTTGACCATAATCCAAATTAGAAAATTGAATATCTAATTCCTCCCATTGCAAGGATTGAGGTGTTAAAATATAAATAAACATGTTTTCGCAAGAATCAATTACTTGCATAGTTGCAAACGTAGTATCTGAAATGGTAATATTTTTTATTCTATTATCTATTGGAAAATGATTCCCAAAGGCACGAATCTGGATCCATTTATTCCCATCATCATTAGAAAAATAAAATGATTCATCTGCTTGCATTACTAAGTTACCTTGTTGGGTTAAATATAATTTTCTAATGTTAGCATATGGAACTTTTAATATATCATAAACTACCCTCTTAAAACTTGAAGCATCATCATCTGAAATATATAATCCAGTTCTAGTAGGACATAATATAGTACCCTTTCTCGTAATGATAATAGAATAAGCGCTATTGGCAACTTGCAAAGTATCCAATTGAATAAATTCCCTAGTTTTTGTATTTAACTTATAGATACTATATTTCGAATTTGATCCATTGTTTGTGATTATATAATTAAGGCTATCAGTATACATAAAATAATTAGCTATATAATCTGGTGTTTTAAATATTAATTCCTTTTGTGAAAAAATTTTAGTATATTGATATAATTCGTTGGTATAGTAATAATAATAAATTCCTGAATCATCATATTTAATGTCCGTTTCTGATGTACCTATCTGAACAGATTCTGTAGGATTTATGTAATTATAGCTTTGACCATTCACCTTTCGAGCACCTGGAATCCCACTCCAAAAAAAGAATTCAATTAAACTATCTTGGTGATCTATTAATAGTCGTTTATGCATATTAGATGCATAATATTTAAAAGTGTCCAGTATAATGGAATTCCATGATTGCCCATAATCCACAGATTCCAATAATATGTTCCGACCATAAACCGCTGCATAAATAGCACCAGATTTCGACATAACTAAATCTTCAATTTTTATTTTGTGGATATTATCTAATCTGACCCACTTTTCTTGTGCCATGAGCTGAATTACACCATTATTTAACAAAAGTAAAGCCCATAATATGGGCTTTACAATCAAATTATTTCGTGTCATCATTATTCTGAATTGGAGGGTTCAATACTTCACCACAGCATTTATAATATATATGTAATCGGATGTCCATGTTAGTGCAAAATGAAGATGAATTTTCTTCACAACTTGTTACTGCATTAGAATTATAACAAATTTTAAAAAAAATACCAAATGGTTCACCATCATAATTTTCACCACATAAATTTCGTTTATATAAATCAGCAACTGTTCTTGCATAATTAATTAAAATATCCTGATCAGCTACTGATAAGTAAATATGGTGAATAAGATTTGTGCATCCAAAATGTCCTGGACAATAATATGGTTCACATGAAGTTGCTTGTGCACAATATTTCCATGGATCTGCACAACTAAGTAAACCAGGTGGAGTATCTAGGTCTTTAACACATCGTTCAATAACAGTACATGGATATTCCGGAAAAGTAATAAGACGACAATTCATAATCACACGATTCAATTCACAGACAACTGCCCTGCCATAATCTCCCATATTAGAATAATCGCATGGATCTAAATCTTGTCTTGTACAAGGACCATATGGAGGTCCAGTTACACAAGTGGGTTCATAACAAGATGGAGAAGGATTATAAGGTGGTTGCAAAGTATCATTGCAATTAGCATAGGGCGAAGTTTGTCCAGATGGATCAGTAAAAGATAATGATTGAATATTCCTATTCAATATCACACTTTCCTTATCATTACAAGATACAAAAATAAATAAAAAAATTACACAATAAAACTGGAAAAACCTGAACGGAGAACGGAGAACGGAGAACGGAGAACGGAGAACGGAGAACGGAGAACGGAGAACGGAGAATGGAGAACGGAGAATCGGTGATCGGTAATCTGAAAACGGTGAAGCATTCATAAATTAAAATTTTACGGTTAAAAAAAACATGTTCCAAACTATGAAACAGGTGTTAAAATGTAAATTGCAATTACTTTCAAATATACAATAATAAATTAGATATCCTAATTATTTTCAAACTTATTTTTTAATACTTTCAATTATTTTATAGATACAATAAAGACGCAAATTTTTGAAATTCGCAATTGACAATACGTAATTGAAATTCACATCTCGTAATTCGCAATTATAAATTCTTAATTGTTTCAATAATTCGTAATTGTTTCAATAATTCGTAATTGACAATTCGTAATTCTACTTTCGTTTTAATTTCCTGTATACAAATGAAACGTCTCTTCACCTGATTGCACGAACACTTGTCCTGAATACGACAAGTCATTCAGATTGTATTCTGGTACGTTGGATTTATGAATGAGTCTGCCAAATAAATCGTAGATAAAAAACATGGCGTGTTCCGGATTAAAAATACTTAAATCATGAATCGCAAAAGTTCGTTGATTCTTGTATGCAATAGTCTGGATGGGGCTTTCAACAATGGTTTGATCTTTACAGATAGCTTTGATTCTGTAGTAATATTTTCCTTGTTGTGATAATTGATCTTGGAAAAAATGGGTCGATGTTGCTTGCTTGTTTTCGATGGTATTCAATTGAACCCAATCTGTAGAAGTTGAACTTCTCTCTATGATCATTTTTTTAACATCCAATTGGGCATTGAGACTCCAATTTAAATCAACGGTTGTATTATTGAGATGTGCATCAAAATGGATAAAACCAAAAGCCATGGGTGGTTGGAAATTCGCTACACACGTTTGATTATCGAGAAAGTCCTGAATCACAACTATGCTAGGATTGTTCCATGGTCTGCTGGTATTGGAATTCATAATATTAACTTCCGTGTTATAATGATTGGAGCTGGCACTATGGCCAATCCATTCATGACTGGATAAATCTACATTGGGATTTTTACTGTTGACAAAACCAACTAACGAACCACCCGGAAGACACATTGTTCCTAAAAAGGAAACACCACGATTGGTATAATTTCCGGTATAAAAAATATAGTTATCATCATTCCCCGGGTACCCTTGGGCATCCACCCAATCATAAAAATTAATCAATGATGCAGCGATATCTGCACCATACGAAAATGGGGTTGCACCATCAAAGAATACAATTTCTGCTTCAGTGACGACATCCCAACTTGCAGATGCATTGTTAAATAAGATTTGTGCGTCTGTAAACACGCCATTCAAATAATTTCTTACACTGTCATTATTATTATATCCACCAGTTCGGCGGCGTTCGTAACTGGTATCCACATATATATGTATTTCCAAGTTGCCATTGTTAGAACGAGTTTGAAATCGATTTTGATTCTTCTTCTCCATGCTTGAATAATATGCATCTAGTGGCTGCTTATAACGATCATATTCACAGGTCACGTGTGTTGGTTCAGCTAACTTCATGTCTTCAACAACATGAACTTGCCCAAACAGTGATGACATAATTAGAAAAGGAAATATTCTTAATGTCTGAATTAAATATAACTTTTTCATAGCAAGAAGGTTTTAGATGATTTACATAAATAATAATTTTTAATATCGTATTTTCATATTTTAATAAATTTTAAAATCATAAATTTATTATTGCCGAATAAAATAAATTTATAAACTTATACTTTGATTCTTTTTTTTTATACTTAAACATTCCTATTTACAACTTTTATGAATAGGAATCATTCGTTAGCAAAGTGTCTATCAATTATTTCCATAATAAAATGTTTTACTACATTTTTCATTTCCAACACGACCAACCATAATATAAATTTCTGGACTCAATAATGGTAAATCAAAAAAATTAGGGATGTTCTCATCAAATGGCATACTTTGGCGCAATATCAAACGCCCTGTAAGGTCATACAATTCAAATTCTGCGTTTAAAGGTGGCCTATTTACAATTTGTATTTGTTTGTTCACGATATTAAAATCAATGACCTTGTTACTTCTGGTCTCTGATTTTGAGATGTTGTATTGAGGATTACTTTTAGTAATGGATGGCATTAATAATGCATTTGCATCATCTCCGATTAATTCATCTGAAGCCATTGCATTGAAACCCTCATCTGAATAATTTCTTAAACCAACATCGCATAATAAATAATTTGTGTTAGGTGATATGTATATGGTAGCACTCGTCCATCGACCATTGGATCCATCAATATCTGAATCCACATCTTCACTACCTACTCCAGGTATAGTAAAATAGAAAAGCAATGGTCTAGCCACTTGAATATAATAAGATCCCGCAACCAAATTATTAAAATAATAGAATCCATTGGTTCCATCGTATGGATTTATCTTAGATACTGTCTCTGCAATTTTATTGCGAGACACTGCATCGAATAAAGAAATGACGACTCCATTAACTCCAGTTTCATTTGGATCCTGCATTCCATTCAGGTTAATATCACGCCAAACATAATTACCAATTGCATTATTAAGAAAATAACCAGCATCGATCGAACTCAAATAAGCTCCAATTCCCAGGGTAAAAAATGCCGTTGTATTACTTCCATTTTGATCCGTAATATCAGAATCCAATTGATCATTTTTGCCAGCATAAGGATTGGAGTGTTTATAACCTTTGTTTGAAATCGGAAATATTTTTATATAATATTCTCCGGGTGATACGGATTGAAATTCATACCAACCAGCTTCTCCGGTATTCAAATTATTTGAACTTATTACCTGATCAACAACAACATTATTTTTATTCAACAATTGAACAGTAAATCCATTAATTCCGGGTTCATTCTTATCCTGAATTCCATCCAGGTCCTGATCATTCCATACAAAATCTCCAATAGTCCCTTTTGGAACTAATCCAAGATCAATCGATAAATCATTGGTTTGGGATTTATAAAATATCGTTGAAGTATAACCAAGAGATTGCACGTCGGAATCAACCGTAGCGTCACTTCCAGCTCTAAATTGGGTAGGAAAATATTGTTTTGAAAAAACAAATTGCAATACATAATATCCTGTTGTTAAATTTTCAAAATGATAGTACCCACTGGTAGAATTATGTAAAGAACTTACAGTACTCTGTATGACGACCCCATCAGGAATACCATTCTGGTCTTTGTCTGAAAATAAGTTAATACTGATTCCATTGAGACCAATTTCCATAGGATCCTGAATTCCATTTCCATCCATATCCAACCATACACGGTCGCCGATACCCGTAGTGTCATTTTGGCTGTAAACCTGCGAACAACTCAAAAATCCTAGTCCGATAAAAAAAATAATACGTTCGATAGTTTTCATATATTTCGTAGTTAGTCGAGAACTTATTATATCACTTAGCCCATATTTCTTATAAAGTGGTTGTTTAATCAAGCAACTTTTCTGATTAGTCTGCAATAGATATCCGTGGATAAGGCTTTCAGATTCATTGGCTTGTACTGATCTTAGACTCCAATCAAAATATTTTTCTAAGAATTTTCTAATTAATTGAAAAAAATCATTTTGATTTTGAATATCAAAAACAACCAAATTAAATACATATATCATTATACTATTTAAGTATAAATGACTGAATTCATGGGATAAATTGCTAAAACATTTCGCAATCAAAGCTTTACAGTTTTTGAACTTTATAAAATAATTCAAAAAACAGCTTCAGAAGAGAATAAAAAAACTTATTTTTACAGCCTAATTTTGCGGTTAGGAGGCCTACTAGCTCGTTTCGACGGGTGCTGTGGGCTTTTTTATTTCTGTTCCTGACTGTCTCGTGATCGTTATACCTTGCTCAAATACCATTTATCAAGCAAAGTAACCATCACATGAATAATCATTCTCTTGTTTCTATCTAATTCGAGGTATACCATTCTTGTATTACCCTTGAATCAATAAATAATGCTGTATTATTTAATTGAACCATTATTTATTATTGAGTGCCTTCAAAGTCAATAATAAGCATGGCTTTACTTATAGAATTTCGTCTAAAATATCTTTGTTGTCTATCATGTTGTTTGAATTTAAAAATGATTGATGTTGGATTAACTGATTTTTCATAATTTAAATTTATTGGTTTAATGTCTGATTTAAAGTTTAATTAAATTTATTCTTTGAGTCAAGCTTCCTTGATCTGATTGAGCTATTAGGAAATAGATACCAGAATAAGTAACATTCACAGTATTGAGGTGAATGGATGTGAAATGTTGACCCTTATCTAATGTATTAGACCAAATGACATGACCCAAAACATCATACAGGTAAAGGGAAGTTTTGGAATTCAAATTGGGTAGGTCAATGTTCAATACATCACGAGCCGGATTTGGAAAAACTTTGAAATTGTTATTTCCCCCAATTGCATTTGTTTGATCTAAATGTTGTGATAATAATACAGCATCCATCGATGAAACCGACTTATCCCTATCATTACTTCCATTCGCAATCTGGTGTTGATCCGGATCTAGGTTTTTAACTTTTGCTCCAGAATTAGGTGTTATTGCATTTAAAGTACCACATCCTTCTAACGTTGCGGTTAGGATTGAATCGCCGGGATGGCCTTTAATTTGACGTAGTATCAATGTTACCTTACTATTTCCATCTAACTCTATGTCAATATGTTTTCCACTTTGTAAAAATACCTCACGATTATACCCTGGAAGAATATCGTCCTCAATGATTCCTACTTGAGTGGGAACTGACATATCTTCCTCGCCAATATTGCTTATCCGAAATGTTGCTATTCCATCATTACACTTAGCCTTTAATTGAAGACTTGCCCCTTTATAATCATCTGCATCAACATTCAATACTTTCAATTGATTGGAATTTTTAGCCTGATCGCTAACCCATATCTGATTCAATGTAGCATCCAAACCTTGAGCAGAAACTCCAAAAATAGTGACTAAATTCACCAGAATTCCTAATATTAAATTTTGATTTATCATTGTTTGTGCTTTATTTCTATGGCAAAGATATTGCAAGTTATTTTTCTCAAGTGTGATAAATATTGTAAATTGTAGCATTAAAATTAAAATTATTTTTGTTAATATATTGATTATCTGATAATTATCAAATTTTTTGTAGGACACATTATGAAAAATTCTCAGTTTATTGACCTATATTTAATATTAAATCAACGCCAAAGGAAGGATTTTAGAAATTATTTAGCCTCTCCGCTATTCAATACCAACTCCAAATTAGTGATTTATCAGGAAAAAATTGACCAATTTTTGGATTTAGGTGTTGATCAATTGAAATCACGCTTGTTTAAGTACCTTTATCCCAATGAATCCTATAAAGATGTTAAACTGCGACTCTTGTTCTCAGAATTACTCAAACACCTAAAGAATTATATCTACATTGAAGAAAAACAAAACCAAGATCAGGACAGAGAACTGTCATTTATTCGATTCTTAAGAAAAGGCCAAAAAATTAATTTATTTGAAAAACAAGCCAACGCTTTTCGCAAAGAAATATTAAGCAAAAAAAATAATTGGAATCCAGATCATTTCGAATTGAGATATCAGGTGGATTTGGAATTACTATCTTACGAATCTACTAAAAACCGTTTTAGTTATTATGATTTCGCTGAAAGTTCAGAGACCATTGAAGTATCATCCATGCTCAAACGTCTCCGAATATATTTAGAACAATTATCCCACGAATCTATTGGTGCCACAAGTATGGAATATCCCTTTATTCAGCCTTGGGTCGATTATGCAGAAAGCAAAAACTGGTCTAAATATCCAGAAGTCCATATTTATTTATTAGCTCTGAAAATGTACAGAGAACCTGATGAAGAATCACATTTCAATGAGTATTTACTGCTCATTCGAAAATATGAAAATGATTTTGATTTCGAACGCGGCCGCGAAATATTTTTGACCGCGCTCAACTATTGTATTCGAAAAATAAATAAAAACAATACCCAGTTTTTTAAACAAACGATGGACTTATTTCAACATTGTGTTCGAACTGGTTGGCTTCTAGACTATGGTGTCATGAGTTCGTTAACCTATAAAAATATCATTGCACTGTGCATCAGAATGAAAGACCTGGAATTGGCTATCAAATTATTAAATGAATATAAAAATCTCGTAAACCCAATCGGCAGAACAACCATTTACAATTTCAATCTCGCCAAAATTTATAAGGAACAAGGTAACTTCAACCAGGCCCTTTATTTATTAAATACCAGTGTATTCAAAGATCCCCTCATAGAGCTTAATGCCCGTGTTGAAATGATTAAAATATACTTTGAAATCAAGGAAGAGCGATTAATGCATAATCAGATTATTGCCACCCAAAATTTAATCAAACGATCCAAAAAACTAGGTTATCATAAAGAGTATTACAATAACTTCCTGAATGCAGCTCATCGTCTTTATCTAACAAAAAAATTAACTACCTTAGATAAAGAAGCCTGGCTACAGTCCATAAAAGGCAATAATCATTTAATCGAAAAAGGATGGTTGTATAGCATGGTAGATAAAATTAAAAGTTCAAAAGAATGATTTCTACCGATTCAAACTTTTTTTATAACAAATTAAATTCCCAGAATAAGGAATAAGTTGTTATGGTTATTAGACTCGGCCATGATAATTAAAAAAATATTTTAGCAATTTGCATAGCTTTATAGTTCCCCCAGCGCAAGACCTTTTGCAGATATATTATATCATTCCATTTTCCTTATACCACTGATAACAATCTTGCAAAGTCTCATCTAATGTTCGCGGATGATAATCCAGCTCCAATAAAGCTTTATGATGCGAAAAATGAACTTCATGATCCATTAAAGTATTAATAGATTCCAAGGTATAAATAGGCGCAGAACCAGAAATTTTAGCCCACATTTTTATAAATGGCAATCCAAATTTAGCCAATGATTTAGAAAATACCATTCTTGGTTTTCTCTTAATAGAAATAGAACTACATCGTGTAGCGATGTCCTTTAATGTTGCAAAATGTCCGGATAAAATATACCTCCGACTTATAATGTTCGCAGTGTTATTTTCATCTAGCTTAAGGATATGGCCAGTAGCTATACACACATCTCTGACATCTACCCAATCAAATCCACCACTTAATAATGCAGGCAATGTTCCAGAAAATAATTTTTTTAGAAAAATTCCACTTAGCGCATTAAAATAATCATGCGGGCCAATGACCCCTGTAGGATGTAAGATGTATGCATCCAAACCATTCCTTATGGCTTCAATAACGAACGCTTCTCCCGATGCTTTAGAATGATCATAAGCCATACAGGTATTATCAGCTGACGGCATACTTTCATCTATTATGCCTCCAACTTGAATATCCAACTTGAATGCATGAATGGAGCTAAAGTGGATGAGTTTTTTAACTTTTTGAAATTGACATGCATTTACCACATTCATCACTCCAATGGTATTAGTCTTATGAACCATTCCATCCGGATCACCCTCTATGGATATTATACCGGCCAGCTGGATGACTGCATCTGTATTATGGAATGCTTCTTTTACAAATTCCGCATCAAGGATATCTCCTGTGCAGTGCTCCAAACTTAATGAATCAAAGATCCATGATTTATCACTATTTCTATATACGGCGCGAATTTCAAAACCATCCTGCACCAAATGTCTGATCATATTATTTCCAATATGTCCTGTCGCTCCTGTTACTGTAATATGCATTTGGAAAAAAAAATTATACTAAAAAAATCATAATAAATTAAAATCACAACAATCCTGGAAATATTGCCTTACGCTTTTTAGGATAATCACTAAAAGTTTTTCTATACCATTTGTGATGACTCCAAGCCCTTGGAACTAAATTAGCAACAGTCCATACAGCGAATCCCAATGCAGGTAAATTCCAACACATAATGGCAAAACCTAACCATTCCATTATTTCACCAAAAAGATTGGGACATGATATATATTCGAAGAGCCCACCTCTTGGAATTAGATATACATTGGGATTGCCATTTCGAAGATGTATTAAATAATTATCTGCAAAAAAATTAATTAGCATACCCGTGATGAATAATATAATGCCAATAATAAATCTCAAATCAAAAAACCAATCATTCGTATAAGTCTCCAAATATCCTAAATAATATCCATTGGTCCCGGCATTAATAACATTAAAAAATATAGCAGAAGCAACTATTCCAATGGGAATTAATTTATCTTTAGTTCGGGTCCTAAATGGGAAAATAAAACTTCTATAAACATAATGTAATGCCCACAATCCATAGGCAACCCATGCAAAAATTGATTTCTCTCCCGGAGCACCAAGAAACAAAATACTCAATCCAATAATGGAAACCGCCTCCATGATAACCCATCCCCAACGATTAGACATGCTCTTACCCCAGGCAGTATTGTAATGCCTGCCATAAGGTGCCGTTATAAAAAATTGGATGGGTATTATGACTATTGCCAATCCGATCCACGCATACATGAAGGTGTTAAGTTGTACTAAAGAAATATCCATGGATTCAGTATTTGACGATTAGTAAAAGAATTTTTATATAAATAAAAACCCAAATGTATAGAAAATAGAATTAAATATCAAAAAGAATTAGTAGTCAATATATCTACATATAAAACTCACAAATTATATTTTTTAAAACAAAAAGTCATATCTAAATATAATATCATATTGATTCCTTATCGATTGGATAAATTAAGTAAGTATAAATAAATATACCATATATTCCAATTCTTTAATAGTAAATAAAATATCTATTTGGAACTTCTATTCCTAATTTTCATATGATATTTAAATAATAATACAAACTCTGCAAATCAGAATAAAGATTCAATTAACTTGATTGACTCAAATCACTAACTAAATTTGATAATAAATTACTAAATTAATATGATTAATTTAAGACATTCAAACTATTTCTCACAAGAGCCACATGCATAATGAATATTTGGTTTCCAAAAATTAATCTTTAAAATAATAGCATTCAAAAATATTTGTGTATTTTTGCAATAAACTATTCCAATAAATGAAAATTATAGTATATCCAAACTCAACAGAATGGAGAATTTAGATATAATTTTAAATAGTTATTTAATCTAAGAGTTCTATTTATATATTCAATTTAGTAAAACAATAAATCGATTAATGATGAAAACAATATGGGCACATTTTAAATTGCTGTTGGTTCTTTTATTCATAAGTAGTTTTAGTAAATTAGGATCTCAAATTTGTTTACCAGGAAACACAATATTTGATTCACAAGAAAAAATAGACAATTTTTTAAATTCAAATCCTAATTGTACAATTATTGATGGGGATGTCACAATCGGCCATCCTTACCAAGCAGGATCAACGGTAAATAATCTAAATGGGTTAAAGAATATCATTAAAATCAATGGAGATCTTATTATCCGAGCAAATTATTATTTAACAAATTTGGCAGGTTTAAATAATTTAGTGGAAGTTGGTGGTGAATTTAAAATAGAGGGTAACAATACCTTATCAAGTATTTCTGATTTTAACCAATTAAAATTAATAAAAGGGAAATATTCAATTAATGACAATCTTGCATTAAATGAAATATCTGGGTTTAATAAACTTGTTACAATTGAAGGGAAATTTAGCATTCATTCAATGTCTAAATTATCGATTATAAGCGGTTTTAACGAACTTCTATCTGTAGAGGGATTGGAGCTGTATTCATTAAATAATGTTGTTGAATTAAGTAAAATCATATCATTGAAAATATCAGATACTTCTAGTGTATTTATAAATTATTGTCCAAAATTGAAGACGCTCATTAACTTAGAAAGTTCAACAAAACGTATGAAATCATTAACAATTACTGATTGTGATAACTTCGAGAATTTAAATTCGATTTCATCAATTCAAATTGTTAGCGAAAATATGACTTTAGAAAGACTCCCTTTAATTGAAAACATAACAGGATTAAAAGAAATTAGAAGTTGCGGAAATTTAAGGATCGCCAATATTAATAAATTAAAAGATTTAAGCGATTTAAAAAATTTGAAACAAGTTAACGGAATTATAGAAATCATAGGACTTCCTTTGATTACAAGTTTAGATGGGCTTGAAAATATAAGTAAGAATAACTTACAGGCTAATTCATCTGGATTAAAATTTATTCTTAGAAATAATTCAAAATTGTCTGATTGCACACAAAATTGTGATCTAATATCGTTGCCTGAATCTGAAAAATTGATAGAATTTAATGCTCTAGGTTGCGCAACAAATAGGCAAGCATGGGTTAATTGTAACTTGCACAAATGCAAATACTCATCCTTAAATTTTAAAACCCAATCGCAAATTGATAGCTTTGTAACTCAAAATAAATTTTGTGAATATTTATATGGAGACATTTGCATTGGTGCTTGTGATTCAGATTATGTAAAAGGTAAAATTCTTAATCTAAAAGGACTTAATAATCTTGATACAATAATTGGTAGTATAACAATAAAGAATATCTCAAATCTTAATCTTGCTGATTTAGGAGGATTACGAGTAGTCAATGGAAATTTTAAAAGTGAGGATAATCAAAATCTGAGTTTCGATAATTTCTTTAGTGGTATTGGAGGAAGTTTTGTAATAAAAAACAGTTCCATTTTGGGTTGGCCGACAACTTTTAAAAACCAAATTGGTATTGGAGGAGATTTCGTAATTGATGGCGTATCCGGTACAATTAACTGGAAAGACTTTGAAAAATTAGAATATATAAATGGAGATTTTATAATTGCAAATAATAATAATCTTGTTGCCAGTCCAAGCTTCTTAAAGCCAGTTAAAGTTTTGGGTTCTGTAATTTTTGAAAATAATTTAAAATTATCAGGAATAAACTATAATATTACCCCAATCAATTATATTGGTGTTGATTTTAAGTTTTCAAATAATCCAATAGCTCCATGGATTTATCTAAAAGTTGATTCAATTCATGGAAAATTTGAAATTGATCAAATTGCAAATGGGAGTCAAAATGGATTTTCCTTTCTAAAATATATTGGAGGTGACTTAATTATTAAGAATTATGCTCATAACTTTTCGCAAAACTTCAGTTCATTAAGTCAAGTCAATGGAAAACTACATATATCTGGTTGTAGTGGAATTCTCAATTTCGTAGGATTTAATTATTTGGATAAAATAAATGGATCTTTAGAGATTATTGCTAATAGTAATTTAACAAGTCTAGAGGGCCTACATATGATAGAACCCAAATCAATAAAATCTAGAATTTTAGGTGAAAAAGATTTAAACATATCTGACAATCCTAAACTTAATAATTGCGATCTGGAAAATTTATGCAACATAATTCATTCAATAGAGAAAAATATTTATATATCAAATAATAATGGACGATGTAATTCTGTGGATGATTTAAAGACAGATTGTGATACAATTGAATGCCCATTGAACTTAAACATTTTTTCACAATCTGAAATTGACAACTTTGATCGAAAATATTATAATTGCGATTATGTAGAAAAGGATATATCGATACAACAGAATATTACAAATTTATACGGATTAAAAACTATTAAAAGTATTGGAGGTAATTTAAACATAAGCGGGACGTCATGTTTGGATCTAGTTGGTTTAGACAATTTAGAATTTATTGGAGGAAACCTGAGTATTTCTTCAAATGAAAAACTTACGTCACTATTCGGGTTAAAAAGCATTAATAGGCTTAAGAACGTTACATTTATTGATAACAAATCTCTGTTACATTTAAAGGGTATGGATAATCTTAATTTTATTGAACGTATAAATTTTTTAAATGTCTTTCTTAATTCGTTTCAAGGGCTAGAAAAAATTGATACAATCTTAAATTTTTCTGCAGCATATAGTAAAAATCTTTATAGTCTTCAAGGCCTCGAGGGTTTGAAGTATTTTAATAATTTAGACTTAAATTCTAATGATAATCTAAGTAATATAACAAGTCTTGATAATATTCCATTACAAAATGACACTAGGAAAGTATATATTTCTGGTAACAAAAAACTTAATATCTGCAATACAAATTTTATTTGCAGAACATTAAGGCACCCCATGATAAGTTTAAATATTATAAACAATGGTCCTAATTGCAAATCTGTAAGTGATATAGACTGCAAGAAAAAAACAACTTATATTGAAGTATTTTTAGATGAAAATAGAAATCAAGTACAAGACTTCGGAGAAAAAGGTATTTCAAACGTTCTTTTAAGTGTCGAAGGCGACCCCGCTAACTATCTTTCAAACTTAGACGGCAACATAGAAATAATTTGCGAGGAAGATAGGTTTTATAAAATTAAACTACAACAGGATCAGTTGACTTGGAAATTAAGTACGTCTAATCAAGAATATAATTTTCAATTTATATCTGCAAATAGTAGTGATACAATATTTAAATTTGGGCTTTATCCTAATTCCGATTTTCATAAATTAAGTATTCAAGCTCTAGGTGAGAGAAACCGTTGTAATGAATTAGGAACCTTTGAAATAATATATAAAAATGAGGGTACATATGAGGAATCAGGAGAAATAAAAATAAAATATGACCCATCATTTAAATATATTGAAAGTTATCCTTTACCTGTTAAAATAGATGAAGTATTTCAGGAAATTTATTATAATTATAATGGAATTTTGGCTCAAGACTACTCCAAAATTAAAATAAAATTCCTAATGCCAGGTCAGAATTCTGTGACAACTCCTAAAAGCTTGGTATCTACAATAAATAATAAGTTAAGTTCAAGTAACCCTATAAGTGCAGTTCACAAATTGGAAACTATTATCCGATGTGCATATGATCCCAACGATAAAGTTGTGAATCCAGTTGGAAATACAGAAAAAAATCTTACTAAAATTGGCTCATTATTAGAATATACAATTCGATTCCAAAATACAGGAAACGATTTTGCTCGAGAGGTTGCAATTCTTGACACATTAAGTCAATATTTAGATGTTTCTACTTTTCGGATTATCAATTCTAGTCACCAGGTTTCGGTTTCATTAAAAGGAAATATTGTTACATTTTATTTTAAAGACATTATATTGCCTGATAGCAATACAAGTAAGATAGAAAGTCAGGGTTTTGTTACTTTCGCAATTAATCACATAAATGGAATATTGGAAGGAAGTGAGGTATTAAACAGTAGTTCAATATATTTTGATCAGAATATTCCTGTTTTGACAAATACGGTTGTAAGTAAATTAATCAAGGAAATAGTCAACAGTGATCTAGAAATTAATAAAAATAAATTTATTATTTATCCAAATCCTAATAATGGAATTTTAAAAATTGAACACCCAACACAAAAAATAAAGAACGTTGAGTTATACAATTTATATGGCGTTAAAATTGAAGCAAATATAAAAATAAATAATAATTTTACTGAAATAACTATAATTCCAGGTGCCAATAACACATTTATAGCTAAGGTAATTGATGAAAGAAATAATCAATATTATTTTAAATTGATTATTCAAAAATAAAAATTAAAGATTTGTCTATTTCCACTACAAGGATATTCAATTTTTGACATCTAACTAAAACAGGTGGGTAAATTTTTTATGTTTTTAATTGATTTAAAGAAATTTCGGATTAGCTTTGATATAAAATTATACCATTGAGATTTATAATTTAGTTCAATATATTTAGGTGTAATGCCAAATGAAAAATAATTTATCTATTAACTTTGGACTAATTTGTTTTTCATTTCGGTATTAATAGTCTCTTACCAACATATTTTACAATTGAACTTATTATGGCTAAATTATTCTAAATTTGAATAATTTCGATTTTAATAACACTTTTGTTTTATAATTTGACAAACTTAAGATAGGTGCTTTTAGTATTAGCAAGCTCTAACTTTAAAAAGTAAATCCCATTTTGCAGCATTTCTGTATTGATTTTCTTGGATTGACAATTACCTTTACTTACTAACTTCATATCCTGAGAATAAATGGAGAAGAACGCACAATCAGTATCATCAGGAAATTCTAAATATAGTTCAGCATTAACCGGTTGAGGGTATAAATTTATCCCATATTTGTAATTTGGCTGATTTGTTTGTACAAGATCATCTGGAAGACAATTTATTTTAGTAGGTCTAGATACGTTTATGTAAGTATTATTTCCTACGGATCCTTCTAAATTGTAGCCCCATGCCCATAGTGTTAAATCTCTTTTTAATGCCAAAGTATGAATATGACCTGCTTCTATAAAAATCCAATTGGTATCAGTCCCAATTTTTGTAGGAACATAAAGAGGGGAAGTAGTGCCATTACCCAATTGACCAAAATCATTTGAACCCCATGCCCATAAAGATCCATCCATTTTTAAAGAAATGCTATGATATACACAAGGTTGAATAAATTTCCAATCTTTTTCATTTCCGATTGGAATTAATGATGATTGATGATTTGTATTTCCATTCCCAAGTTTTGCATTATTATTTAATCCTGCTCCCCATAAGTTATTATCAGTATCTATACAAAAAATATGAGAGTATCCTGAAATTATATATTCCCAAATTTTACCATCATTCATGAATGTTGGCTTGGGATAATTTAGGTTACTATTGTTGCCAAGATAAGATCCTGCGCCCCAACCCCATCTTGAGCCATCTGATTTTAGTGCTTGACTATAGTGCCATCCTGCTGAAATGCTTTTCCAATTACTATTGGAATCAATAAGAATAGGAAAATTGAAGTCGCCAATAATTCCATTTCCAACTTGCCCGTAAAAATTTCCATTTTCCATATTACTTCCCCAGGCCCAAAGCGTGCCATCTTCACTGATAGCCAATGTATGGTAACCACCTCCAGAAATTTCTTTCCATTTATGATTATTGCCAATTTGAACTGGCTTAACTTTATCAGTAAAACTAGAATCACCTAACTGTCCAAATTTGTTACTTCCCCATGTCCAAAGACTTCCATCAGTCTTAATAGCGATAGAATGCAAACTTCCTGCACTTATTTTGAACCAATTTGTATCCGTTCCTACTTGGACGGGGTAATTTCTTCTAGTTTTAGTTCCATCTCCCAATTGGCCGGAATTATTATCACCCCATGCCCAAAGGGTACCTTTTATTTTAATGGCTAAACTGTGAGTACTAGATGCAGAAATGTCTTTCCAGCACTGAGAATTTAATATAAATGGGTAGTTAAGCAAAAAGTGCAATACAAATAAGGTTAAGGTAATATTGGATTTCATAATGCTAAAAATTTATTAGTTTCTTTTAATTTCAGAGATAAATTTACTAATTTATTTTAGATTCTTGCAAAATAATATTAATATAAAACAATATTACCAATATATTTAAATTAAACTAATAGTTTTTAAAAAAAAAAAAAAGAAATTATTTGCCAGCTCGAAATAATATTGATCTCAATAAACTTAGTACAACTAAAATCATTTAATAATATTAAATATTTTACATTGCATTCTATATTTCATAACAAATAGTCAAATGTAAATAAAAATTGCTCATTTAAAAAAAGTTCCAAAACCCCAAAAATTAATTTATAAATTGTCAATTAAAACGATCAAAATAATAACACAGAGAAGAACAACGATAGAATTTACCAAAATATGCAGAAAACTAATAAAGATTAAAAATTAAGCTATTTTTTGAAAAAATAATTCTTCTTTTTTAAAAAAAAACTCATCCCCAAAGATAAAATCTTAAGGAATGAGTTTAAAATATTATTAATAAAGTAAAACGCTCTCTTTAGTTAATGATGAAATCAACAACGATCCTTGTACCAATGGATGATGTCGCAACCAATTGATATACCCCATTCTGTGTTTCTTCCAAATCAATTTGTTGAAGACTTCGCGGTCCAGTATAAGGGATGTTTTCTATTCCAAGTATTCGATCACCAGTAATGATATCCACGATTTGTAGATCTGTAATATAATTTTGATCGATTTGATGATCCATTACCACATTAATAATTCCACCAAATTTTATTGGATTGGGATAAACCTGAACATCAATTAGATCACCAGGCAAGGTTGCAGGTTTGCAAAATTTACAAATAACTATATCTTTTGAAATACAAGTACCACAAGCAAAATTGGGAAGTTTTTTAGATTCATCTTGTTTTAAATTTATTTGATTGCAAGGATTGTATTCATCCATTGCAGGATTTAAAATTGAAGCTGAATAAGCCCATAAAGCCACTTTTATTTTATAGGTTCTGCATATATCCCACGGCGCACCACCTGTCCAACTATAACATTCTCCTATCACAGCACCTTCAAAACAAGGATCATTAATTCCATCTTGTAAATAAACGTAACTATTCCAATCCTTGAATGGCTCTTCAATGGATCCATAATCCAAACAGTTGTATTCCTGCAGCAATTGAGATACCAATCCTTTTCCAAAATCCCACGTACCATCCACGATATTATTATAACCATAATGGGCAGGATCAGTAATCCGATAACATCCTATACTTTGATCGGAAAGTGGCCACAACGAATAATTAATCGCATGACCCGTAGTGTATTTAGGTAGTGGACATGTATTGTATGGTTGAATGGCAATAATCTCCATATCGTAAGGCTTGATGTAAACTTGAGTACCGCTATTGATATCCAATGGGGTTAATAAGCCCGGTCCGTAAAATTCAACTTTAAATAAGTTGGATGAATTGAAAGTAAATTTAACCGGAAAAGTATAACCGGACATTGGAAGATAAGGTACATTGAATTGACTCAATACCAAAGTCCAATTACCTGGTGATGTTTCTTCAAATATTTTAACATCAACATTATTATAAGCCCAAACACCCAATGAATGATTCCAATAGACCAGATGTTCCATACCTTTGACGACATTCAAATAATGCGGACCCGCAGAAGTGTTGTAAACTTTTTTAATTCCACCATAACAATACTGTAATGCTAATCCATGAGGATTGGGAGAACCATTTGGTTCTTGAGAAAATATTTTCGTA
This sequence comes from Saprospiraceae bacterium, assembly GCA_044228225.1. Classification (GTDB taxonomy): domain Bacteria; phylum Bacteroidota; class Bacteroidia; order Chitinophagales; family Saprospiraceae; genus Vicinibacter. The sequence goes on from JBGAVH010000021.1 coordinate 64,246, forward strand.
ACGCTTAACGAAAACATGAATAGAAAGATTAGTAAATTTTTCATAATAATAAGTTTTATATAATAAATTAACAATGCACAATGATAAGTTTAAATGCATTATTAAAAATCCAAACTTTTCAAATAAACATAATTAGATATAAACGGTGTCTTCATATTAAACCAACGGACAAATTTTAATACAAATGGAAAACAACCTCCTCATAAAATTATCGACATGTGATTTTATAAAATAAAAAAACCACACCATAATGATCGTATGATGTGGTCATTATTTAATTTAATAGATTATATAAAATAATTTTTAATTATTTTATACCGAAGACCTATTTGATCAATATGTTGAAGTAACTTATAACATTATCAAACTAACTTAGCAAAATTTACTCTTTTATAAATTTACGAGAAAATGTGTCACCATTATCAGTTATAATTGTCAATAAATAAATACCCCTGTCAAATTGAGAAATATTCTCAACAAAAATTTTATTATTGAATATCATATCTCCACTATAAATAGTCTTTAATATTCTTCCATCTATTGCAGCCAAGTTAATGGTGATGCTATTGTACTTATTTATTCTATTTGAAACCTCAAAATTGAGTATATCAATTGCTGGATTTTGTAAGATTTTTAAATTAAATTTGGAATTTACAATAATATTATCTTCAATATGCTTGTATGTGGAACTTCGCAAATCAAATTGAAAATCAGTATTTATTCCATTTTCTAAATTTCCAATATCAGTACCAAATTTAACCGCAAGATAATCCATATCAATGGATGGATCTATTGATATGGTTTTATTAATATTACTAAATAAATATTGTGCCTTATTACTGATTTTTGTAAAATCTTTGGTTGTAAGATCGCCAATCAATAATAATTCTCCATTATAAATAAATGCTTCCATTGATTTGATAACTTTAGCCCCCTTTAAGTCATCATCTGATCCTCTGGTATCTAAAATGAAAATTTTAAATGATGCATAAGTATTTGCCATATCAGGGTCATCAACTAAAAGTTCAGCATTTATACCATTGATAATAATTTGGTGGTTCCTTGTATCAAAAACTACATTGTTATCACTAATTTTAGCTCTAGTTCCAAGTAAATCTGGATTTGATAAATTTTCATTCCTATACATTGGAATTACTGCAAAAGATTCATAGATTTTTTTCTTGTCCAATCCTGTGCTAAATTGAGAGGTATACCCTGGTTGTGTATAAGTCCAAGCATAACCATTTAATGATGGACCAACACCGGCGTGTGCTTCTGCTCTCGTTGCAACTGGAATTGGCGTAAATCCAATACAAGGACAGGTTTTTCCATACTTATCTACTTGTGTATTAATTGTACAAGCTTTTTGTGTACCTGATCCTTCTCCATAGGCAGGAGCCCCAAAATTTAAATTAACGCAGGCGTATGAAATATACTTCCATTGTAAGTTGCCAACACATCTTTTCCTTTTTACATAATATGCATCAGCAAATACTTGTATGGTAATAGCCATAAACATGACAATTGTCAATAACTTTTTCATAATTAATTTTTTATTTGTGAGTTAATACCAGCAAAAATATACAGTGTCCATTTATATAATGGATCTACTTAATTAAAACACTGAAAATCCTATAAATGAAAAAAAATACTTTCACCAACGGCAGTATTCTTATACGAACGAAACAAGCCTATTGCAAAATAGTAATTGTCGATTCCGCTCCTTCTATCATTCCTGAAGCGTTAATCATGGATTTTAATTCCAAGCGAAACACCTTTCCATGTATGAGCTCCAACTGTTTCAATCGAGATTTAATATTACTAATACTCTGTTGTAGGCCTTTATGTGTGGATGACTTGTCTAATCCGACACCATTATCTAAAATACTTATTTTAATGAATTCACCGTGTTCAGAAATATCTATCTTTATGTTACCTGGTTTATTATCATTAGGCAAAATACCATGTTTAATAGCATTCTCCACCAGTGGCTGTATCAATAAGGGGGGAACAAGAATGGAGCTAATATCAACATCATCAGATAATTCTATACTAAAATTTAGCCTTTCTTTAAATCGAAGTTTCTCCAATTGCAAATAATTTTCCACCAAATTCATCTCCTTGTCTAAACTGATCAAATCATTATTAATATTCTCCATGTTCTGTCGAATTAATTTAGAAAACACAGATAAATATTGATTGGCTAAAACTTTGTTGTCATCATTGATCAGATATTGAATATTATTTAAACTATTAAAAATAAAATGTGGATTCATGAGTGCGTTCAATGACTTAAATTCTGAGGTTAAAAATCTAAGTTCCTCCTGATGTTTTAATTCCTTTAATCGAGCATTTCGCTTTAGTAAATATTTACCAACCAGAAAGATTAATACAATCAACAAAAATACCATAGCCAAATAAAACAAAACATGATTGTACCATGGTGGTGCTATTACAAAATCAATAACAGCCGGATCACTAAAAGCACTACTATCACTCCTACAACGGATATTCACTTTGTATGTTCCAGGCCTCGGATCAACAAATAAAATTCTATTTTCTTCAACATCAATCCATGGACCCTCATTGATTGAATATTGATAGGCAATTTTTTTTCTATCAAAACCTACACCTGTAAATTCAATAACTATATTGCTCGCAACATTCTTTTTTAATTTAATAGGCAAATTAAAATTAAAGAAATTACCATCAACCATGAATGATCTAACAATTATTTTTGGAGGATAAGGAATGGACAATACTTCAGCATTGTGTATTCGGGTAATGGTATTATCCACAGATAAAAAATAAACATAAGGACTGTCACACACAATCTCCTGTGGAAAACTCGGCAATAATACATTTTCAGATGGTGTTAATGTGGCCGTGTCTTTTGAAATATTGAGTATGTAATAACCCTTATCACTTCGCATTAATACATTGCTATGAAAAATATAATTCATATCCATCCACGAACAATCTTCAAGTATAGTTTGTATTCTAAATTGATTTTCTTTTGATGTTGGAAATCCCACGATCAATTGGTAATCATGCGTAATACCTACCAACACGCCTTGAAAAAACTGGAATTTCCTGAAGGGCGTATTGACAAAAGATTCAACAGGAATCAATGTGTCTTGCTCCAATTTATAAACTGTTTTTAATGTAGATATATAAATTTGATTTCCATTTAATGCTATGGCAAAAATCCGTTGCTGATCACTCGGTTCAAAACTGGTATGGTACGCTTCTTCTTTAAACCGAATAACTTTATTTAATTGTTTGTTATTACTGAAATAAAGGGTATCGGATAAAAATACCAAACTTTTTGCATAAACATGTTTTAGATTTCGAGGAATTACCAACTTAAGTTTCGGATTTAATTCCGTTGCATTAAAATAAACTATATTATTACCTCCTAACATTATTGTGGTAGAATCAATATAAATGGGCCTTTTTACCGGACGTATTTTGTAATCTTCTAAAGTACTATATCCTGATATTTGAGTGATTTCACCTGATTGATCTGTCCGCCATAACTTGTTGTCTTCTGTAAATAAGATGGTTTGATCTCCATGAACACTAATGGTATTAATTTTATTCAATTGCGGGAATGCCGTGTATTTAATGTTTAGAAAACCTTTGGGAAGATAAAATACACCTTTGTTAAGTGTGCTGATCCAGTAATTTCCTTCTATATCCTTGTTAATACTGGAAACAATACAATCTTTAAACAATTGAATAATGGGGACTTCAGAAGTAGCATTGTAAATAAATATACCTACTTGGGTACCTTCAAATAAATAACCATTATCATCCAAAAAATAATTATTCGTATTCAACTGGTGCTTCATGATTCTTCTGACAAACTTGAGTTCCCCGTTTGTAATAACAAACAAACTATCCCCTTGCTTGGTGTAAACTTTGCGTGAATAATACAATCGCGATATAAATTGCTCCTGATCTATATGTGTAAGATTTGTATCTGTAAAAAAAAGTTTAGCCCTTGGGGTGTAACCGATATAATCCGTTGGACTGGTTTTGGAAACGTAAACTAAATTTCCTAACAATTGATTATTGTAATTAAATGTCTTCCGACTTAAATGATTATCCTTGATCTCAATAATAGATTTACTATCAAAATATAAAAACAGCAATGAAGAATCCCTTTGAGTTTCTATGATGGAAATAAAGGATAAATGATTGTCGTTGTTTAATGTTGACGTATTGGATTGATTATAACATTTTCCCTGAAAGTAATAGCCTAAATTCCCATTAAATGAGGCAAACCAAATTCTTCCACCTAAATCTTCATAAAAATTAAAGATCTCATTATCCGGCAATCCGTCTTGGGTCGTAAATGTCTTAAATGTAGTTCCGTCAAATTGCAATATACCATTATCGGTACCATACCACATCATTCCTTTACTATCCCTAAATACACTATAGATGTTGTCTGTAATAAATCCATTTTTTACAGAATAAGATCGATATGGAACTTGTATGTCTTGTGCATTAATAAAATGTGATAAAAAGTAAAATAAAAAAACATATCGTTTCATCAAACTTATTTCTGCAATTGAGTGATTATATCTGCAACCCTTCGCTTAGAAATGGGAATGGTCTCGCCGGAATGAAGCAATATAGTGTATCCAGGGGATTTCTGAATTTGCTTTATGAATTTTGTATTTATGATAAACGATTTATGTACACGTAAAAATGTTTTTTTTGGGAGTATGGATTCATAATGTGACAATGGATAACTCATTAATATTTTGGTTATTTTGCCTTTAAGTTCAAAAGTGAAATCAGTATAAGATCCATCACCTCTTAAATATATGATATGCTCAAAAGAAACAAATTCAATGGCATCTTTATTTTTTAACACTATTTTAGAATGGTCATTTCCTTCGAAGCTATCACAAAAGTGATCCAATTTCTCTTTGGTTAGGGTCATTCTATAATTACTTTTTAATACATATAGATCGTTAATCCGTTCCAAACAATGTTTCATTTCCTGTTGATCTATAGGCTTCAACAAATAATCGATGGCATTGAGTTTAAAGGCTTGAATCGCAAACTCATTATAGGCGGTTACAAAAACGACTTCGAAATCATAATAATGCAGTCTTTTTAAGAACTCTATACCAGATTCATTAGGCATTTCTATATCTAAAAATAAAACATCAGGTTTTAACATTCTGATTTTTAACTCAGCATCCTTAGTAGATGTTGCATAACCAATCACTTCAATATTGGGTGCCATATCCTGAAGAATTAATTGCAAATTTTTGATCGCACCAAATTCATCATCTAAAATAAAAGCCTGTATCATGCTGTAAGCATTATCAATATGCTAAGATAATATTTTTACATAAATATACCACTTGGATTATTATAAACTCCTTTTAATTGGGCTTCATTCAATCCGTGCAATTAAATGTTAATTCAACATTCGCTCCCGTATATATTTAACAGGTGAACTACCAAAACTTAAAAAGGTCTCATGGAAATTTTTCAAACTATATGCCGATCCCAATTTCTTTTTATATTCCGCTCTTAGCGCTTGAATGGCTGTAGAACCACAATAATAAGAGCACAATTGAACTTGAGAAACAGTAGCTCTATGATATTTTTCCTCTGCTTGTGCTCTAGTCTGAAAACATTCTTTTGTGAGTAAATTCAAAATATATTCCTTGTCTTTTCCAAGGCACTGAATATCATAATCTATAAGTACATTAGCTAATTCTCTCAACTTGAGTTTATCATGTACCAATTCCATTTCCGAACTGTGATTACCCCATCCCTCTTCAAGCATCATACCTTCAGTATAAACTGCCCAGCCTTCTATCATGGCTCCATTCTGAAACACTGCTCTCAACACATCTTTTGAATTCTTTTTATTATATATTCCCTGCAGACAATGTCCGGGTATTGCTTCATGGATGGACAATAATTGGGACGCATAGTTATTATACTCTTTTAATACACCTTCTGCCCGATCTACAGAATATTTACTTAGGTCATCTATATTATAATAGGTTGATCCTTTATCTTGATAAGGTGGAGCAAATTCAGCACTGGCTACTGTTACACCACGGGCATATTCTGGCATATATCTGACAATCACAGGAGGATTTACAGTGTCAAAATCAAATAGATCTTTCTCTATAATGAATCTTTTCAATTGATAAACCTGACTCGTCAATGAATCAAAAAAGTCTTTAGGTTGAGCATGCTGCTGTTGGATTTTATCAAGCACAAGTTGGATCAATTGTATACTGTCCTTAGGCATGACTTGTTTACCGTAATATTTCGACCATAATTGATTGGCATTATCAAACATCTTTTGATGATATTTGCCTTTATCTTCCAAGGCCTTATCATAAATTTGTTCCGGAGTAAAATCGGTAACCAGATCAAATTTGAACTTTTGTGCAAACAAATCTTTGCCAATTCTGTAATCTCTAAATTCTGAATCTTTATTTTGGAGTATTGCTTTTAATCCTACAATATAGCTATTAATGGCTTGGATGGTTTTGGTGATATGACTATTTAATGCTTCTCTGTCACCATCTACCAAATTAGAAACTTTGATGGAATCTTTCAAAGTTGTTTCAAAAAAGGAAATTCCGCCTTGGTTCTGTAAAATAGCTAATTCTAAATGTTCTTTAGTAGGTTTTTTAAGATTATTCAAAGCTGTTCTATAATAATCATCTGTATTTGCCAAATGTTGACTCATCAGTTTGAGTCGATCATCCAACGGAGCATATGGTTGATTCAATATATAATCACATTCTCCACTGACATTATATATAGATGCATCCCATTCATGCTGTTTAAATACTGTACGATACCAAATATCACTTTCCAATTGATTCTTGATCATATTGAAACTGATTTTGTTATTGTCATTCAAGGTGTTCATATCAATGGTGTGTAATGAATCCAACCATAATTTTGAAAATATTACATTATTGATAAAAAAAGTACTGTCTGGAATAACTAAGTGATCATAGTATTTACCATATCCATTATATATAGACATCGTAGGATATTCCTTCCAATAGGCATCTAAAAAATTGGTCTCGAAAGATGTAAATACTTCGTCATTATTTATTTTAACTTCGGGCTTAGATGTTTGACAACCAAAATAAAATAGAGTAAGTAAAACTAAAACAGGAGTAATATTTATTTTCATAATTAACTATTTTTAGTATATTTATTTTGCTTCTAAATGGTCTAGTATACAACTAAGCACTCAGTGTGAAATTGATTTTAAACACATTCACCTAGAATCATTCACACCTAATATCTCAAATCATAATTTTATGTATTGTGAGTATTTGCTTTTTGCTCGCGACTGGTTACTGAATTGTTCTTAACACCTCGAATCATTCCTTTACAATGTACGCTATTACAACGACAATTAAAAGCTTCAGCCTGATCATCCAAAAAATCGGAATAATCCAAAGTCAACTCTTCATGGGGTGCTATATCCCGAATCGCAATAACATTTAAGCCATCATATCTGGTGTTGGGTTCACAACTATGATTCTGGGGAGCCCATTCTGTAGGCTCTTCATCCCATAGACAATACACCTCATCACTTAAAGGATAAGCATATTGTCTAAAATACCTTTGGTCACTTTCATTCCAATGTTGATTCACATATCTTTTGGTAACAATTCTTTGCGCACGCTCTTCACCTCTAAAAATAATTTCACCATTGGTATAGGCAGACTTAGCATAAATTCCAAACCCTGAAATGGCATTGCCTTGCATTTCATACCTTTTTGATTTACGCTTATGTCGCGCCATTCCTTCTTCAATAATGTGTCTGAGAAAACCGGACTGGCCTATACCATCGAATTTCAAAATATAATCAGCCGACCCTTCATACCCATCTGAATAAAAAACAGAACAGGTAAAATTAATTTCCAAAAAATAAATTTCTCCCTGTGGCGTAACCCTGAAATCCAATCGCCCATAACCAACTCCATTAAAAGCTTTAAATATTCGGGAGGCTGCATTCTTCAATGCTTCATTTAAATAGGAATCTTCACATACTTTATTAGACTCAGGATGTAATTCTGAAGTCTTCAATGCATAGGTTTTAAATTCAAAATGTTCGGGAAATATATACTCCACAGGTTGGTAACAAATACATTCTTTTTCATGATCTGAATTACCGGCTACCAAGACTGTAAATTCTCTCCCGTCAATATACTCTTCAATAAGTATATCATCATATTCTAATAGTAATGCATTAATTTTATTTTTTAATGCAGTCACATCATTTACTTTAGAATGATCGTCTATCCCAAGACTATCACCTGCTTTCAAAGGTTTGACAAACATTGGAAACCTTAAAGTGTCAACTATTTTTTGAATATCTGCCTGACGATTTATTTTCAAATAGGCGGGCGTTTTTATTCCTTCACAATAAGCTACATATTTCATAAGATCTTTGGGTGGATCATATAGTTTGGTAGTAGGTCCTGTAAATGGCAAATCTAATAATTCTAAGCTGTAGATGACGTCAATGGATGGAATATCCCACTCCAAATATCCTTCACACAGGTTGACAAAGATGTCGTACTGTTGATATGACAATTCTTTAAGTTGTTTGTAGCAAGTTAACTTATTTAAAAAAACATGATCAAAATGAGCATCAGGAATTAATCCTGACAAATCTCTTTTTGGGTCAAAATATTGGTAATCCACTTTTGAGCTCCCATAATCTGCCTGTAACACACAAATTTTCATCATTGATTTCGTCGTATTGCTTCTTCCATAATATCACAAACTAATGCTGTAAAACTTATATTCGATACACGCAAGATAGCTCCTATAGAGGTAAAGTTTTCATCTTCACTTATCCCACATTGAGCATTTGCTTCTAATACAAAAAAACGCCCACTTGCTGTTTCTCTTCGAAAATCAATCCGGGTATATCCTGTTCCTTTTAGTGCTATGAATGCATCAATACTTAATTTCTTTAAGATAGGAATAAGCTGCTCTTCAGGTTTGACATAATTAAATAAGAACGCGTCTTGTTCGAGAGGCATTTCCTCTTCATAGGTTTCCCACAATCGATCAAATGAAAGAAACTGTTCTGTAACAGGTATTTCCTGATTAAATACTCTTTCTATTGGTGTATAAAAAATAATTTCTTCAGGTTTAAGATAAGATCCAACTAAAAATGTGGTGAACTCCTGACCTATTATAAATTTTTCTGCAAATACTCCTCCACTATCGAGTTTCCACCCTCGATATCCATTTTGAATACGCAATAATTGCTCCCTACAATCATCCTCATTATCAACCACATTTTTAATACCCAATCCCATACTGCCTCCTGATACTGCAGGTTTAATAATTAAAGGTCTACCCAATCGATCAAATATTCTAGGAATATTTTTTCCATCAGAATCTATGACCTCCCATGCAGCATTTGGAATTTGAGCTAAGTCAAATTGATGTTTCATTGGTATTTTAGAAGTCGTGATTTTGTAAAAATAATCTTGGGCTCCTGTATAAATTAATCCATACTTTTCTAATTCATAAATAACATCAATTCCCGGAACTTCATTGGTATCATCACCATCACATAAATTAATGACCAAGGGAATTTTATTTGAATCGGACTGAACGATTCGCTGAATCGTAGCAATGATTGTGTTATGATAAACAGTAATCCACTCCCATTCCAGATTCAAATCATTAAATACTTTGGTATATTCTGCTATACTTTGACTAAAATCATAATAATAGGCTAAGTTTTCATCTTCTGTCTCTAATCCTGGTGCAATAACCCAAATTTTATATGAATCAAATTTTATATTATAATTCACCTAATTTATTTTTAATAAATGGATTCAACTTATACTCTTTTAAAATATTTCTATCTAAACCAGCTGCTCCGGAAATAAATTTTTGACACTTCTCTGCACCACAGTTGCAAACAAAACTTTGATTCATGTCCCATTCTGTAGATGGATAAAAGAAAGTTAATTCGGTTCCAGCCACTAAATGATCAAGGCTGATTAACTCCATATGCTCCGTATCAAAAAAAACAGTAGGTGCACAACTGTGATTTATGTATTGCAGATGTTCAGGAAACAGAAGAATATGACTCTGATCATCCAATTGAACAGTTAAATAATTTGGAGTTTGAACCACTTCTCTTGCTGAAAAAGAACAGATCTTTTCATTGGGTTTAAAATCTATGCTTGCAAATAAACCCAAGCCACCAGTCTCCTTAGCTTTTCTCAATTCCAAATGTTCGAAATAGCCGACGTGCTCCCAGTTTAAATCAGCGGTTAGTATGAATTCTTTCATATCCAAAATTTCACGTAAAGATGAACATATTTACGTATTAAAAAAATATTTATAGGCATTTATTGAAATGATCCAAGATCCACGTCTGTTGGGCATTCTGAATAGGTATAAGCTGAGGCTATAAGTTCTTCATTCCTAGTCATAACTTAAAGTCCATTACATATATATAAAGCTGTGTTTAAAGGCCTTATTTTAATCTAATTGGGTTATGGTTAATCCTTGTAACCCGTTCAATTCTATTTTCAAAAATTATACTAGACTTGATGATCATTCCATGATGGAAGACAAATCAAAATGATTGAACCGTTTGATGTTTAAAGTCCAAACATTAAATTTTATCCTTTTATTCCAATTTACACCTCAAAGTATTCACCTATCCTAAAAATTATAACCATTTATTGCCTTGCTTACTTTAATTTTGCAGTCCCGTGAACGACATATTACCTCTAGATTCCTTCTTCTTAAAAGATTCACAAGCCCGTGAATTGAATCGTATGGTTCATGAATTAAACAAGAATCGAATTTGGATTCAGGGATTATCAGGTTCACGAGACGCTTTTTTAGCTATGGGGTGTTTGGCTCAACTTCCCCAAAAAATATTAATCATTGCTAATGACAAAGAAGATGCAGCTTACTTTTTAAATGATTTAGAGCAGTTTTTACCCAAATCCAATATCAGTTTTTTTCCGGATTCTTTTAAACGTCCACTGTTTTTTGAAGAAATAGATCCGTTTCAAGTCCAGCAAAGAATTGAATCAATAGATAAGTTGTTTTCTGAAACCAAACATATCGTCGTAAGCTATCCCGAAGCTTTATTTGAAAAAATGGTTTCCAACAAGGAACTTGATATTGCCCGAATAGAATTCGTCACGGGTGAAGTCATCGACATGGATCACACCATAGACAAACTCGTTCAATATGGATTTGAACGCGTAGATTTTGTTTATGAACCTGGACAATTTTCACTACGAGGTGGCATAGTAGATCTTTTTTCATTCGCCAGTGATTTGCCCTATCGCATTGAATTAGATGACATCGTGGTAGAAACCATCCGAACGTTTGACACACAATCTCAATTATCAATACAAAAAATCGGTAAATTCACGATAATACCTAATGTCAATTCAGATTACGAAAATAACGAAAAACTAAGTTTGTTTGAATTGCTTGCTGAAGATACCGTCATCTGGATCAAAGATGATCTAAATCTATTGGATAGACTTCAAATAAGTTTCGAATCTGCGGAAAAGTTTGGCGAAAAAATGTTGCATTATGAAGAAGACCGCCTCGTGAGCATGATACGTGATCGGGCTTTCGTATATCCTCAAACTATTATTAGTGAATTAAAAAAATTTTCCCAGGTTTATTTCGGAACAAAACCAACGATACAAGAACCACTTCATCACCTTCAAGTCAACAGCAAACCACAACCCAGCATTAATAAAAATTTTAACTTGCTCATTGAATCGTTAAATGATTTTGACACCAAGGGTTTTACAAACTACATTTGTACGAGCAATTCAAAACAAATAGAACGGTTTTATAATATTTTTGAAGATCTAAAAGCTGATGTTCATTTTCAATCCGCAATTGTGTCTTTGAGAGAAGGATTTATCGATGAAGATTTAAAACTAGCTTGCTTTACAGACCACCAGATATTTGCCCGATTTCATGGATACAAAATCAAACAAGGTTTGAATTCCAACCAAGCCGTGTCCCTAAAAATATTGCGCGAATTACAACCCGGAGATTATGTTACACACTTGGATCATGGCATAGGTCGATTTGCAGGATTGGAAAAAATAAATGTTAATGATCAGCTGCAAGAAGCTGTCCGACTCATTTATAGAAATGATGATATTTTATATGTAAGCATTCACTCTTTACACAAAATTTCTAAATACGTAGGTCAAGAAGGAACTGAACCCGCAGTGCATAAATTAGGTTCCGACACCTGGAAAGTTCTCAAGGCTAGAACCAAACAAAAAGTAAAAGATATAGCCAAAGAATTAATCAAACTTTATGCAGCAAGAAAAGCTTCTAAAGGTTTTGCTTTTTCGCCGGATAATTATCTTCAAGCTGAACTCGAGGCATCCTTTATTTATGAAGACACCCCCGATCAATATAAGGCTACACAAGATGTCAAAGCGGATATGGAAAAAGAATATCCCATGGATCGTCTCATCTGTGGTGATGTAGGTTTTGGAAAAACTGAGGTAGCCATTCGCGCTGCATTCAAATGTGTTCAGGACGGAAAACAGGTTGCAATACTAGTACCTACTACCATTTTGGCAATGCAACACTATCGCACTTTATCAGACAGGCTTAAAGAATTTCCAATCGATATCGATTATGTCTCAAGATTCAGAACAGCAAAAGAAAAAACACAAATTCTTAAAAAACTTGAAGCTGGTTCTCTGGAAATTATCATTGGCACACATTCCTTATTAAATAAAAAAACGGCTTTTAAAGATCTTGGATTATTAATCATTGATGAAGAACAAAAATTTGGGGTCGCTTCCAAAGAACGATTGCGACAATTTAAAGTAACCGTGGATACACTAACACTCACTGCCACGCCAATTCCAAGAACACTTCAGTTTTCATTAATGGCTGCACGCGATCTAAGTGTTATCAACACACCACCACCGAATCGTCAACCCATACATACCGAACGAAGAGTATTCAATGATGAATTAATTAAGGACGCCATATTAAATGAAGTATATAGAGGTGGCCAGGTATTTTTTGTACACAATAGAGTCAAAAACTTGGGCGAAATAACGGAAATGATCCGAAGACTTTGTCCTGATGTAGAAGTGGCATCAGCACATGGCCAGATGGAAGCCAATAATTTAGAACAAGTGCTCATGGGATTTATTGAACACAAGTTTGATGTTCTCGTATGTACGAATATTATTGAGACAGGATTGGATATTCCAAACGCTAATACCATCATCATCAATAATGCCCAGAATTTCGGACTTAGTGATCTACACCAGTTAAGAGGTCGTGTCGGCAGATCAAATAGAAAAGCATATTGTTACTTATTCGCACCACCATCATCCACCTTAACTGTTGAAGCTCGTAAAAGATTAAAAACCCTGGAAGAATTTACTGACCTGGGAAGTGGGTTTAATATTTCTATGCGTGATCTGGATATTCGCGGTGCTGGTAATTTATTGGGAGGCGAACAAAGCGGATTCATAACAGACATAGGTTACGAAACCTACCAGCGAATACTTGAAGACACCATTCAGGAATTAAAAGAAACTGATTTTGCGGAACTATTTGATGAAGATAAAAAGAAAGTCAAAGTTTTTGTCAGAGATGTCACCATTGACTCAGATGCAGATATGTATATTCCTGATTCTTATGTGAGCAATATTCAGGAACGATTGAATCTGTATCAACAATTGGATAAAATAGATCAGGAATCGGGAATTGAAAAATTTTCTGCCGAATTATTAGATCGGTTCGGACCTATTCCTAGTTCTGTATTCGAACTCTTTGAAGGATTGCGAGTGCGGTGGATCGCCAAAGAAATGGGCTTCGAACGGGTCGTCATTAAGAAGAAAAAACTTCAGGCCTTTTTTATATCCATTCCTAATTCACCCTATTTTGAATCCCCATATTTTCAACATCTCTTAAAGGTCATTGCCGCTGATAAAACAGAATTTCCATTCGTTTTAAAACAATCCACTAACAATTTAATATTGATCAAAGAAAATATTAAATCCCTGCTAAGAGCCAAAACTTTACTCGCAGACATCCACCAACAAGTGATACAATCCATTGAAAACAAATAATTTAGGATTGTTTGTTCCATTTATATTTTCATGGAAACATGAACAAAATGAAATTAAAATTGTCTACCAATAAAATATTTAACCATGGAATCGACTACGGAATCTAAACCTCACGTTTTGCTCTATACTGAACAAACTCCTAATCCGGAGACTTTGAAATTTGTTTCTAATAGAATGCTCTACCGTGGGATCGCAGAATTTAAGAATGTAGGGGAGGCAGAAAACTGGTCATTGTTAGCTACAGAATTGTTCCATTTAGAATTTGTACAAGGCATATATATCTCCAATAATTTTGTCACCATTACCAAAAAACCAGATTTTGACTGGCAAGAAATCATGGTACAAACTAAGGATTTTATTAAAAAATATCTTGAAACCGACCGTGAAATTGTAAAAGATACCTACGAAGCTTTTGTAGAACAAAAACGTGAAGCATCCTCAGATATCACCTATTCAGATTCCGATGCAGAATTGGTAAAACGCATCAAAGAAATCATTATTCATTACGTCCGACCTGCAGTTGAAATGGACGGTGGCAATATTGAATTCAAATCTTACCAAAACGGGGTTGTTACCGTAATGATGCAAGGCTCTTGTAGTGGCTGCCCATCATCCACTGTTACCTTAAAAGCCGGTATCGAAGGTCTTCTTAAACGAATGGTCCCTGAAGTTACCGAGGTCGTAGCAGAAGCGCAATAAACGATTCTATGAATCAATAATTTGGGCGTGCCCTCTCGGGTACTCGAGGTCGGGCTATTCGTTGCAAGACTTCTGCCTAAGCTTATACCTAAACTTCAGAAGTCTTTCCTCTACTATCCCTCACGCGAATGAAGATGCTTATATAATTTTATTTTACATTTTATAAATGAGCTAATCTTTTTTAGGTGGCCTTTAAATTGTCAAATTATTTTAATAAATATATTAGAAATAATAAAAAACCCCCTTGTTTTTACAAGAGGGCTTTTATCATTTTTATCACCAAATGCTTAACGAGTAATCATGATTTTTTCTGTCAAGATATTATCCTTAATTTTCATTTTCAGTAAGTAAATTCCCGTAGGTATATTCCTTATATCTATTTGTAAATCATGATTAAGATCAGTGGATTTAAAAGTATGTTCGTGATTTGAAACGATCTTACCATCTAAATCCACAATGCTAAACTGTACATCTCCTTTATCCAACCCGTTCAAGTTAATATTAATAACTTCTCTTGTTGGATTTGGATATACCGTCATTGAAGTATTAGCTGACTTCGAGTTTACAACTACAG
This sequence comes from Saprospiraceae bacterium, assembly GCA_044228225.1. GTDB lineage: Bacteria > Bacteroidota > Bacteroidia > Chitinophagales > Saprospiraceae > Vicinibacter. The sequence continues at coordinate 79,672 of JBGAVH010000021.1, forward strand.
AAACCACATTGCTGTAGGTGAAAGATCCATCCTTATCTAACATTTTCAATCTGTAGTAATACACACCGGAAAGTTTGATATCATAATCTAAGAAATCATATGATTTAGCAACGGTAGAATTCCCTTGAGCTTTTACTGTTCCAATAGATTTGAAACTAGATTGACTTGCATGCTTTCTTTCGATGATAAATCGATCCGTATTTTCTTCCACAGCTGTAATCCAATTCAAGGCTGTATGATCTTTCTCCAAATATCCATTAAATGATATTAATGTAAGTGGAAGAATACTCTGTGGATATATACCAGCATCATATGTAAGATTATCAACTGCACCCACAACAAACACTTGAGTTGTTCCAGACATGTATGGAGAAACCTTAACCTGAGCTGTAACATCACTATCAAATATGTCATCCAGATTAGCATTGTAATTTGGAGTTGTGAAATTAAATGTATCTGCTACCAAGAACTGAAGTGTATAACTTCCACTATTAGGTGCAACATAGAAATAATATTCACCTAAATTATCGGTTGTAGTGGTTTGTAAAGTTACACCAGATACATTTTTCAAATTTACAATAGCTCCTGGCACAGGCCTTTCTCCCGGATCCTGAACCCCATTAAAGGCTTCAGGTCCTTTTCCATCATTGCCTAAGCCGGTATCTTTCCATACAAAGTTTCCAATCTTAACAGCTTTAAATAAGCCTGCATCAACAGTTAAATTATTTGTATTTGCATTGATGGTGTAATTACCAGTAGTTCCAAGTCCATTGGTATTGTCTAAGTCAGAGTCTATTGCATCTCCAACTTGATTCGGTGAAGTAACTAGGTAACCAACAGGCACCGTAAATTTCACATAGTAAGTTCCTGTTGCTAAGTTATCAAATAGGTACCAACCCGGCAATCCCGTTGATGGATTAGTGGTTGTGTTTTTTTGGCTAACCATTACATTAGTAATTGAATTAAATAACATCACATTAATACCATTGATCCCTTGTTCATTTGCATCTTGGGCTCCGTTCCGATCTGAATCTTCCCAAACATAATCTCCCAATGAATTATTCAAATAATATCCGGCATCAAGATCAGGATAATTTTGACCTGATGCCAGTGGAACATTATCTGAAGTATTTGCACCATGTAATCCACTAATATCAGAATCAGCAATTTCATTACCCACATTAGGAATTGTACTGGTCCATCCCTGATTAGCTATTGGCGTAACACTGATGTAATAAGTATCCGGTACTAAATTGATAAACTCATACCATCCAGGCAAACCTGTATTTGGATTATTGGCAGTTAATTTCTGGCCTCTTTGAACTCCGTTAATATCGAATAAAGTCACTGTAAAACCATTCAAACCTGGTTCATTTGCATCCTGACGACCATCTTTATCTAAATCATGCCAAACGAAATCACCTAAACTTGAAGTTCTGTAAAGACCTGCATCAATGGTTTGATTGCTTTCACCGGATACCAAAGTTACAACGGGTGCATTTCCAGTTGTTGGATCTGCATCACTATCATTCGTATCATTACTTCCAGATGCATCTTTCTTAGTTAAATCGTAACCACTCGGTCTCACAAACATTACAATATAAGAACCTGGAGCTAAGTTTGTAAATTGATAATATCCTGGCAAATTATTTGGTCCGCCCGTCGCTGTAATAGTACTGCTTATCGGAACCCCAAATGCATCTTTTAATATCACATTTACTCCATTTAAACCAACTTCTGTACCGTCTTGAATTCCATTTCCATTTGCGTCTATCCAAACATAATCTCCTAGTCGGGCTGGTAAATAAAATCCTGCATCCAAATTGAAATCTTGTTGACCAGGAGTTAATGTTATCAAATCAGTATTTCCAGTTGTTGTATTAGGATCAGAGTCAGTTACGTTGTTACCACATGATTTACGTTTTGTAAATACATGATTCACACTTGGCTTAGTAAAGTTTACGTAATAAGTTCCGGCACAAGCTTCAAATTCATAATACCCAGGAACACCAAAAGTATTATTTGCAGTAACTTTTGTATCTATCAATACATTTGAAGCATTGAAAAGCTTAACCGTAACCCCATTAATTCCTTGTTCACCAAAATCTTGACATCCATCTCCATTGGAATCCAACCACACAAAGTCACCAATTTTGACTTTAGGTTCTACAGTTACTGTCCTACTAGCAGTTGCTGTACATCCAGCACCACTAGTTACTGTGACACTGTATGTTGTTGTTGTAGTAGGACATACATTGATTAATGCTGTTGTAGCCCCTGTACTCCATAAATAAGTTCCACCTCCACTCGCCGTTAAATCTGTACATTGTCCATTACAAATTACGTTGTTTCCTGTGATCTGAGCATTAGGTAATGTATTTACAGTTAATGTTCTACTTGCAACTGCTGTACATCCAGCACCACTAGTTACTGTGACACTGTACGTTGTTGTTGTTGTAGGACATACATTGATTAATGCTGTTGTAGCCCCTGTACTCCATAAATAAGTTCCACCTCCACTTGCCGTTAAATCTGTACACTGTCCATTACAAATTACGTTGTTTCCTGTAATCTGAGCATTCGGTAATGTATTTACTGTAACAGTTCTACTTGCAACTGCTGTACATCCAGCACCACTAGTTACAGTAACACTGTACGTTGTTGTAGTAGTAGGACATACATTGATTAATGCTGTTGTAGCCCCTGTACTCCATAAATAAGTTCCACCTCCACTTGCCGTTAAATCTGTACACTGTCCATTACAAATTACGTTGTTTCCTGTGATTTGAGTATTAGGTAATGTATTTACAGTTACTGTTCTACTTGCAACTGCTGTACATCCAGCACCACTCGTTACTGTGACACTGTACGTTGTTGTTGTAGTAGGACATACATTGATTAATGCTGTTGTAGCTCCGGTACTCCATAAATAAGTTCCACCTCCACTTGCCATTAAATCTGTACACTGTCCACTACAAATTACGTTGTTTCCTGTAATCTGAGCATTCGGTAATGTATTTACTGTAACAGTTCTACTTGCAACTGCTGTACATCCAGCACCACTAGTTACAGTAACACTGTACGTTGTTGTTGTAGTAGGACATACGTTTATTAATGCTGTTGTAGCTCCGGTACTCCATAAATAAGTTCCACCTCCACTTGCCGTTAAATCTGTACATTGTCCATTACAAATTACGTTGTTTCCTGTGATCTGAGCATTCGGTAATGTATTTACTGTAACTGTTCTACTTGCAACTGCTGTACATCCAGCACCACTAGTTACTGTGACACTGTATGTTGTTGTTGTAGTAGGACATACATTGATTAATGCTGTTGTAGCCCCTGTACTCCATAAATAAGTTCCACCTCCACTTGCCGTTAAATCTGTACATTGTCCATTACAAATTACGTTGTTTCCTGTGATTTCTGCATTAGGATTTTGATCTATAATTAATGTCCTTGATGCAGTTCCTGTACATCCATTCGCATCCGTTACCGTTACACTATAGGTTCCTGCTGTACTTACATTAATACTTTGTGTCGTCGCAGTCGTTGACCATAAGTAGGTAAACGGTGCTGTTCCTACACTTGCATTCGCTGTAAATGTACTGCTTGTTCCTGCACATATTTTGTTGCCACCAGTAATTGTAACTAATGGATTTGGATCTACCGTTAATGTTCGGCTTGCAGTTCCTGTACATCCGTTTGCATCCGTTACCGTTACACTATATGTTCCTGCTGTACTTACATTGATACTTTGTGTCGTCGCTGTCGTTGACCATAAATAGGTAAACGGTGCTGTTCCTACACTTGCATTCGCTGTAAATGTACTGCTCGTTCCTGCGCATATTTTGTTGTCTCCAGTTATCGTTACTACTGGATTTGGATCTACCGTTAATGTTCGACTTGCAGTTCCTGTACATCCATTCGCATCCGTAACCGTTACACTATAGGTTCCTGCTGTACTTACATTAATACTTTGTGTCGTCGCAGTCGTTGACCATAAGTAGGTAAA
>JBGAVH010000022.1:0-81034 GCA_044228225.1 Saprospiraceae bacterium
CATCTAATAAGCTTTTAATATGTGAATATAATATTATTTCTAACTTATCTTTATGTCCACTTTTTTGAGGAGGTCTATAATAATAAATTTAATGCAAGTTTATTTTTTAATTGCAAATTAATGTGTGAATGATATTAACAATATTATTCATTATATAATTTTATAAGCATTTTTTGAATTATAGATTTTGTGATTTAATCTACACATTCAAATTGGAACATAAGAATCTCATTAAATTTTGTAACGTTTACTTTAAAGTTTGATCAAAATGTTATTTTGAAAGGATCAAAGGTGCTTGTCTTTGACTCCAAATTTGTGAGGTAAATGGAATGTGATAAATATTTGTTGAAAACATAGATGAAGATTTTATAATGATTATATTTGCATAAACAGTTAAGAAGTTTACAGTGAAAAATTTTCAGAAACCAGGAGTTTACATCATTGGCGCTGCTCAACTTAGGGTTGAGAAGCAAGCTGCACTCAGCATTCGTGAAATGGGGGCTAAAGCTATACGTGATGCTATGAATGATGCTGGAATTGAACAAGTGGATGCAATTTATATCGGAAATATGCTCTCAGGATTAATTTCACACCAGCAGCAATTAGGTTCTATTGTAGCGGGAGCTGCAGGATTGAATGGAACTGAAGCAGTGACACTTGAAGCAGCGTGTGGATCGGGTGGTGCAGCTCTCCGCAATGGTTATATGGCCATTATGAGTGGGATGTGCGATACTGTGGTAGTTTGCGGATTAGAAAAGATGAGTCATCATGATAAAGCATTTATAACTGATTCGATAGCTACGGCTTCGGATTGGGAAATTGAAGGTGGACAAGGAGCTTCATTTCTAACATTAAATGCAGGACTCATGCAAAGTTATTTGGACACTTATAAAATTTCGCCCGATCTCTTCGCAATGTTTGGGGTGAATGCACATCACAATGCTTGTAAGAATCCGAACGCGTTACTTCACAAGGAAATTACTATTGAAGATTATATCAATGCAAAATTTATAAGTGAGTCTTTGAGAATTTATGATGCTTCACCCATTTGTGATGGGAGTGCTGCAGTTATTTTGTCTAAGTATCCACCATTGAATCACAACAACAGACCACAGGTCAAAATAACAGCTTCCACTTCTGCTACAGATTTTGTGGGTATTGCTAATAGAGTAGATCCATTGGAAGCTGCTGGTATAAAACGTTCAGGTTTAAAGGCATTGGATGTTGCAGGAGTAAGTTTAGGTGATATTGATTTTTTCGAATTGCATGATGCCTATTCTATCATTGCAACGTTGACACTTGAAGCCTTGGGTTTTGCAAAAAAAGGTGAGGGTTGGAAATTGGCAGTAGAGGAAGAGATTAAACCAAACGGAAGTATACCTATAGCAACATTTGGTGGACTTAAAGCACGAGGACATCCAATTGGAGCTTCAGGTGTTTATCAAGCAGTCGAAGCTTATCTGCAATTGACAGGTCTTGCTGGCGATAATCAATTAAAGAAGGACGTTCATATTGGTTTAATACAGAGTATTGGTGGTACTGCTTCCACGATATTAACTCACGTCTTGGTTAAGGAATAATGACTTATTTATATAGTCATTGTAAATTCTAAATGCTAGCATATAAAATTCACTTGAATTTTAAATTAGAGACTCATCACAAACTTTAGAAAATTTTTTATTCAGAAAATGGTTTATTATATTAATGTAATATGGAAAATGTTTTTTGAATAGAAGAACCATTTTCACAAATGATCTTAGATAAATAAATACCTGAAGGCAAGTTTTTCGAAGATATATAAAAATTATCCCCACCATAAACATTCACAGATGCAGCAAGAATTCCCTGCATATTATAAATGTTTATTTTTTTTGCAGAGGATTTAACATTGGAAATTTTAATATTGATTTCATCATGAGAAGGATTTGGGTTAATGGTGTAATTTTCCTCGATTATTTTATTGTTCTTGTCATTTATATTGGTAAGTATGCAAAGCCCCGGCATATTGGCATCCATCCACTCCAATCTTTTAATCAGCCACCTTTTTAAAGTGGTAACATTATTATGAAAAGTCGGAGGGAAGGGATATGGATTAGGCCAAATATATAAACCAAGAATGGACCACAGATCAAAGTTTTTTTCGGCAGCATCTTGGATTTCAAGTTCATAATTGTTGATTCGATTTTCTAAGGATTTATTACTCCAACTTGTAGCGCGGAGTTTTGAATATTCACATTGTAAATTATTAATAAAAAGCGAATCACTTAATAATTTATCCCACCAAAACGGTAACTGCCAATTATCTCCCGGACAGACATTTCCAAAATCTATAGCCCAACCTGAAGTTTGTTCACCAGCACAATAATTGATATTTCCAAATGCAATATCATAATCCCAAGGTGGTCCAATGGTTAGTTTTCCACCTTTATCATCCCTGGTTTTATACAAATAGGTACTGAGTCTGTAACCATCTGTGTTTCTACTTAATTCATTCAATAAGAAATAGTGTATGAAAGATGCTTCATCTGCATATTGTCTCCAACCTTTATCTTTTTGGATAAGTGTATCGTAATATAAGGTTTGTTCAAAAGTATCGACAAATTGAGTAATGTATTTTTTTTGTTGATCATTCATTTTATCATCTGTTGGATAATGATATTGATAATAAATAATTTGATTGAAGGGATGAATGTTAGGTGGAAAATTGGAAGTCCAACCGGCACCATTGCCTCCTGTTCCTTTATCGATCTTAAATATATAACCTCCTGTGAGTTGTACACCTGAAGTATCTTCAAGTGTAAGTTTAGAAATGTCTACTCGATTTTTATCTTGTTTTATTTTTTCCATTAAAACGTAAAGACCTTGATGTTCATCATTAATGACTAAATCTACATATCGGACCCGACTTGCGTATCGACCCAAATCCCGATAGAGATCATACGCCAATACATTATTCATAAAGCTCTTATCCGTGAAATTTGCGCTTAATATCCAATCACTTTCTTCCGGCATTCCTAATAATCCTATTTTGGTTTCAATTCCCAACGAATCAACAAATTCAAAACCGTAGGACTTTTTAGGAAACCATTGACTGCTTGATCCTCTTAATTCAATACCGATTTTTGCTTTTAGAATTGCGGAATCATGAAATCCATTATAGCCTTGAAGGGGATTATCTATCAATTCAAAATCGACAATTCTTTTAGGATCGTCTAATATATTCTTAGCTGAAGTATTGATTCTAATGATGGGAAGTTTACTTTGTAGGTAGGGTTTAGAAGGTTTAGGAGGCGTCATTCCAAAACTTAATGACCACGAATTAAGTATTCCAGATTGTCCCGGATAACGATCTTTTATTAATAATCGCCAGATGCCATTTCCAGAGACTTTAGAATTTAAATGACCAAAATTTCTAATTGGCCTGTAAGTATCTGTATATGGTCCCCAATTATTAGCGATAAAATTGTTAGATTTCATGTCTAAGCATCCTTGAAAATCGGATCCCCCTAGTCCTGTGGTTAATAATACTTTCTGACCTCCTGGAGATGTAAGCCATAATTCCAATTGATCCATAGATGGATGATTTAAGTTGATGCAAATTTTGATTAATCCAAAGCTTGAATCGATTTGATCAGGACTTAAATCTTTTATTTCTATTGGAAATTCTGTTATACTTGTGCCATCATCAGAGATTGATCCTGCTATACTTGAGGTGTAAACCTGCCCGGATAGTATGTTGCAAAAAACTATAAATGCAAGAAGGTAGATTGATTTTTTCAATTTGATCCATTTTATGGTCTCAAATATAAATCATTTTTTAAAAAAAATCTTTTTTTAGTTAATGTAAGAATTCAAATTGGAATGGTTTACTTTATTGGATAATTGGAAAAATGAAAATTATTAGGTAATTCCAATAAGAATAATTTTTTAGTAGTAGTCAGGGATCATTTATATTTGTGAATTATATAAGATTTATATTGTGTTTTAAATTACCACAAACCCAAATTAATATTTGTAATTCATGAACAAACATTTATTTAAAGTGCAGATCAAATTAATTGGGAAGGAATATTTCTGTTTTACATAGTAGCAGTATTCATAGCGTTACCTTTTAATAGTTGCATAACTAACCCATATTCCCTAAAATTTACAAAAAGAACCATAATTGCTCAATTAACTTTTCTTCCAGCATGTTTGTGGACTTTAATTGCTGCTTTAGTGGCCTTTAAGATTGATGTCTTGCATCATAAAAGTATTGATTTTTTTGCCAGTCATACACACAAGAATACACTGATATCACTTGTACCCTTGATTGTGCTTAACATTTTTAGAATTTAAAATACCAAGGAATGGGACATACCTATATATGCATTAAAATTTGACTATTTAAGCATTAAATCCAAGCTTCAAAACATTTTTTCATTTTTTCTGCAACACGAGATAATTTTTATGGATATGGTAGTTAAATGAACTTAATGATAAGTTCAATTTATTATTCATTCTGTAAATATTAGAAATCATGAAAACAAAATTGTTAACATTACTCAGCATTTTTTTATGCTTCGACTTAGTAGCTCAAGGCAACTTTTCGATTAGCTTGTTTAAAGCTCCATGCAATGCGGATGGCATTGTTGTTGCTCATGGCTTGAATCCTCTCATACAAACTACGATTCAATGGGGCTATTACTCAACACCAGAAATTCATAAGGTTACAAATACAACAGATACCTTTTTTTTCTACAAAGGTGGAAGTATTAATGCAATTACATATGATAACAACAACAATTACAATGGTTCTGGATTTTTTCAAAGCGATTTACCCTTTAAGGTAGACTTTAATGTGATTCGTAAAAAATGTCCTGAGTTGAGCATTGTTACTGCGACTGTTATTGGTGGTGTGGCTCCATACACTTATATATGGAAAGATGAAAGCGACATGGTTGTTGGAAGCGCGAATCCGATTGGGTTGCAAAGTGGTTCTTATACTGCAGAAATTACAGATGCAAATGGTTGCGTATGGAGTCAATTAGATGATTCATCTTCTGTTTATGTGTATAATGATCCTGGATTTACTTATATGGTTCTAACAACAGAAGCAAATTGTACAAATGGCACAGCTACAATAAGTAATTTATCAGGAGGATTGGCACCATTCACTTACAAATGGTTTAATCAATCCACTGCAAACTCAGTACAATCGATGATAGCTGGCAATTATAAAGTTACGGTAACTGATGCACAAGGATGCAACAATCGACAAAGCTTTTATATCCGTCAATCGAAAATTATAAATGCCAACACAGTGCCTACCAATACAACGTGCAGTAATAATGATGGAAGTCTCATTGCATTTGGTTCAGGTGGAAAACCACCCTATTCATATGCTTGGAATAATGGTCAATTAACCCAAGAAATAAAAAATATGTCAGAGGGATTCTATTATGTCAATGTTATTGATGCTGACGGTTGCTCTGGGATAGGATATGGTAGAATAGAAAATTTTTCTCCAGTGCAAGTAACCATATTAAATCAAACCGTTAGTTCTTGTACTTCTTCAAGCGGCTCTGCTACTTTGGGTATTAAAGGTGGACTGCCACCATATGATATAGTTTGGAATACTTTCCCAAAACAAACCGGTGTACAATTACAAAATGTTCCACCGGGTGATTATGGATTTATTGTGACAGATGCAAACTTCTGTAAAAGAAAAGGAACTGTTCGCATATTACCACAGTATCAAATCACACCTATTTTTAATATCAATCACGCAACATGTCTTGAGGCAAATGGATCCATATCAACAAACGTTATTGGTGGCTCTGCACCATATAAGTATCAATGGAGCAATCTGGCCAATACATCAACCATCAATCAACTTTTACCTGGATCCTACAATGTTATTATAACAGATGCCAATGGATGTCAAGTTACAAAGTATCTTTCTGTGAATTCAGAATCGCCAATTCAAATTTCTCACGCTACAACTCCATCTTCATGTATTTTTGCGAATGATGGATCGATCATTACCAATGTTACTGGTGGAACTCCACCGTACAAATTTAATTGGTCCAATGGCGTAACCACAGCTAATAACAATAATTTAACCCAAGGCTATTATTATTTATTTGTAACAGATGCTTTAGGATGCACTGCTTATTCATATGTTTATGTAAATTATAATGCAGGAACGGATTTTTGTTATTGCACCATTCAAGGAAATGTATTTCACGATGTAAATAATAATTGCATCAAAGATCCGGGAGAATCCGGGATATCAAATATTCAAATGCATCTTTCGCAATTTGGATACACCTATACAGATGCCAATGGGGATTACGCATTTAGAGTGCCATCGGGATCATACACATTAAGTGAAAGGATTCAATACCAATATCCTTTGGCTTCATGTCAAAACAATAATTTAATCATTAATACAACAGCATCAAGTGTCTGTACACTCAACTATGATTTTGCTAACGAAAGCAATCCTTTGAGGGATATACATATCAGTACTTGGCCAGCCAAATGCCCCATACCTGGATTTGACTATTCACAGAATATGATTATATCAAATGATGGAACAATACCTGAGAATGATGTGATAGCAAATTATGGAAACGATTATCAATTGGGCGATGCTCAATTTAGTCCAAGCGGACATTTTATCCCAGATGTTAAAGCAGGGGTATATAAAGTTACTAATCTGGGACCTGTCCAAGAGGGCAATGCAAAACTTTTTCAGATATCTTATCAAGTGCCTGCTAATATTCCATTAAATACAGAATTATGGTTTGACGCAGAATGCGCGTATGAAGCACCCATTAGTAATTGGCTCAATGACTATTCACCTTGGAACAATAAAAACCTATTTAAGGATATCGTTGTAGGTTCTTTTGACCCAAATTTCATGGAAGTATTACCTCAAGGAAAGGGCTCAGAAGGATTTATTTCAAAGAATGATACCATATTAGAATACATGGTTCATTTTCAAAATGAAGGAACTTATTATGCCAGAAAAGTTGAGGTAGAAGTCAAGCTAGATCCAAATTTAAATTGGAGAAGTTTGAAACCAGTATATAACTCTCATCCAGTTCAAGTTTCGATTAATGAAAAAGGAAAAATATTATTTACATTCGATAATATTAACCTATACCCAAAATCATTTAGTGAAGCTTTAAGTAATGGTTTTTTTACATTTACAGTGAATACAAATCGCAATTTAGCTGAATTAACAAAAATTAGAAATAGTGCAGATATTTATTTTGATTTTAATACGCCTATTTCAACAAATACAACATTAAATACAATTGAAAAATTATCATCATCAAATGACCCTACAATAAGTCCAATATCATTTGAGATCAATCCCAATCCGAATTCAGGAGCATTTACTATAGCAATGCAAAGTCGTCAAAATACTATGGCTACAGTACAAATAATTGACTTGATGGGAAAAATAAATTATAGTACAGCTGTTCAATTGGTAAACGGCAAACAAAGCATACCAGTTCATGCTTCAAGGTTAACTAATGGTATTTATTTCGTAAGGATATTTCTATCAGATGGAAGCACAATGGTTAAACGAGTTGAAATAGTAAATGATTAAAAACAGTTAGAAAAATTCTATAAGTGTAAAGCACATTCGTGCATCAAATTCGAATAAATCCTAAGGAAATGAAATGTTTTCTTAGGATTTTTATATTATTATATGGTTTAATTTTCTTTTATTTGCACCCTATTAAATAAAAATATATGAACTTAAATCAAACCATATTAGCAGAACTTAAACAAGAAGCTGCCAGCACAAGAAATCTATTGGCCCTTGTTCCTTTTGAAAAATCTGATTTTAAACCACATGAGAAATCCATGTCTTTAGGCCGATTGGCTAGACACGTAGCAGAAATTAGTGGTTGGTGGAAAGAATGTTTAATTTTAGATGAGCTCGATTTTTCGAAAGGTGATTTTACACCAAAAACCTTGAACTCTACAGAAGAATTATTGGATCTTCACGATAGAATGGTTGAACAGGCGGAAAAAATATTGAATGAAACGCCGGAGTCAGAATTTGAAAAACCATGGACTATGCGCAATGGTGAAATGATCTATTTTACCATGCCTAAATCTGATGTAGTACGTTCATGGTGTATGAATCATTTGTATCACCACAGAGGACAATTGACGGTTTATTTAAGATTATTGAATGTCCCGTTACCAGCTACCTATGGAACTTCTGCTGATCTGGAACAATAAGCCTAGCAAGAATTGATATATTATTAAGCTTATTAGCATTTATTAGCTTAGTATTTCCATATTGATGATTATATTTGACCAATTTAAATTTGGATTTTGAATATGAAGCATCTTGGAATTATATTTTTATTGTTGGTCCCATTCTTGTTGGTTGGCCAAGCTTGGAAGGCTAAACCATTTTCAATAAGTGTATTTAATAATGCCACTTTATTGCCTCCTGCCTCAATTACTGCTACGTTCAATCAACCCATACATCCGGGGCTCATGCTTGGCTATGAATTGGGATGGAAGGAACGACCAAAATCCAAGTGGTTTCAAAATGCTGGATTAGGATTTTTCTATCATCGGTTTCTTTATTCTGCTCTTGTTTTAAACACTCAAGCAGGATATAGAAGGAAGATCAAACATTTTTCTGTGGAAGGATTATTGCAAGCTGGTTATATGCATGCTTTTTACTTAACGGACCGTGTTGTTTTTCAATCTGATGGAACTTATAAAGCAATGAAAGGAATTGGCAAGCCACAATTTATTGCCGGAGCTGGAATTGGAGTAGGATATGATTTAGGTAAAGAAAATCGAATGCGTCGGATATTTTTAAATTATGATTTCAGATTGCTAATGCCTTTTGTAAAAAGTTATGTTCCTATATTGCCGAATGGAGCTTTGTCCTTGGGAATTCAATTTAATATTCAATAAAAATATTACTCGCTATGAAACGTCATAACCTAAATGTTCAATTTGCTTCGATGATGTTGATCATCATTACATGTTTTTCTTGCAGTAAAACGGATATTGACAGACCGGCAACTCTGGATTGTACATTAGAGAAAGAAATCATTTACAAGACCAATCCCAAAAGTACAATCTATCAATCCATTATTGATAAATATGTGAAACTTGGATTGCCAGGTGTCATATTATTAGTAAAAAATGATAGTGGATTTTATGTTGGTACTGCTGGAATGGCGGATATCAAAGAAGGTATCAAAATGCAGCCATGTCATATTTCGAAAATTGCAAGTGTAACAAAATTTGAGTTGGGCGTAGCGATGATGCGACTTCAAGAGAAGGGTATTTTGTCCTTGGATGATCCCATTAGTAAATACATTTCTAAAGATATATTAGATAAAATATCTAACGGCAATGAACCGCTGACCATAAGAAATTTATTGAATCACACGAGTGGCATTTATGATATCATAGATGATCCAGGGTTTTATCTTCAGGTCCTGAATCATCCAACTAAGAAATGGAATGCAGATGATTTGTTAAAGTTTCTATACCATAAAGACGCTGCATTCAAATTTAATCCGGCAGAAAATTCGGGTTACAGCAATAGCAATTATACTTTGTTGAGTATGATTATAGAAGCTGCAACGCACGAGCCTCATGCACAAATCATGCATGAAGAATTTATTGATGTATTGGGATTGAAAGATACCTATTATTTTTGGCATGATCCCTTGCCGAGTCAGAAAGTCGCACAAGGCTACTACAATCTTTACAATGATGGGAATTTGATTAATCTAACCCAATGGAATACTGGAAGTGGTAATGGTTATGGAGGCATGTATAGTACCGTGTGGGATATGTATTTATTTATAGATGCATTATTTGTAAAAAAGACTTTACTAACTCAAAAATCATTGGATGAGATGTTGGTTTTTCATCCATTGGTTTCAACTAGAAAATTATTAGGTGTCGCTTGTTTTAAAGATTTTATTGATATCGGAGATCCACTGAAAGATTATGCATGGGGTCATCGGGGCAGGGATTTAAGTTACAGTGCGGATCTTTTTTATTTTCCAGAGCATCATGCGACGATGTCATTAATTGTTAATTATGGCACTGATGGAGATACGCCGTTGAGACCAGTTTTTAAGGAGATGCGTGATGAGATAGCTAAGATTATTATTAGTCAATGAAAGTCTTTTTAGATAAAAAACAGGACTGGCTTTGGTTTATATTTTTGAATACAATGTGATCGACACTTATTTATTTAATACCTAGTGCTTGATAATTTATATTTTGGATCAATTAACAATTAACAATTAATAATTAATAATGAAACATCTACTACAAGTATGCATCGTTACTCTTTTGTATTTTGTATTTTCAAATGATGTAATCGCCCAAACATGTAAACCTACATTACCTCAAGCATTTGTAAATACGACATACGCCCTTCCATCTGGAAAGACGATAACAGTCAATTCCGGCGGCAATCTTCAAGCTGCTATAGATCAGGCGAATCTTGGAGATATTATTGAATTGCAAGCAGGAGCAACATTTACAGGTAATTTTATTTTAAGAAAGAAAACAGGCTCAGGGTGGATTTATATTAGATCATCCAAGGAAAGTGCCTTGCCAGCACCGGGAACGCGTATTACGCCTATAGATGCTGTAAATATGGCCAAAGTGCTTTCTGCAGGCCAAGTGTCAGCATTTGCAACAGTAGCAGGTGCATATAATTATAGATTAATTGGTTTAGAAATTGGATTGCCGACAAGTGTCAATGATCAATTTACTTTGGTCAGTTTTGGAAGTGGATCGGAAACTAAATTATCTGATTTACCCAATAACCTGATTATTGATCGATGTTATATACATGGAAACAATACCGGCAATTTGAAAGTTGGTGTGGCACTTAATTGTACAAATGGTGCTATCATAGATTCGCGTATTGATAATATTCATGCAGAGTCAGGTGCATCTACTTTTGAATCAAAAACGATCGCTTGTTTTAATGGAGCTGGACCATTAAAAATAGCCAACAATTATTTGGAAGCATCGCATATCAATATATTATTTGGTGGAGCTGTGAGTTCCATTTCTAATTTGGTACCATCAGATGTAGAAATTAAATGTAATACCATGACCAAGCGTGTGTCTTGGAATCCAGCAGATCCGAGTTTCGGAGGTAAGACCTGGGGAGTAAAAAATGTATTTGAAATAAAAAGTGGACAACGAATGTTGTTGGAAGGAAATATTATTGAAAACTGTTGGCCATCAGATCCAAATGTAGCTGGAGGTCCTCAATTTGGATGCGCGATTTTGTTAACTACTCGTGATGAGAACGGTGCTATGCCTTGGGCAACCATTCAGGATATTACGTTTAGAAACAACATCATCCGACATACCAATTGTGGGGTTTCATTTTATGGTAGTGAAGGCAAGGGAGAACACAGGATCAAATTTGAAAATAATGTATTTGAAGACATTGGTGGCAAGTGGGGTGCTACAGATAAAACCGGAAGATTGTTTCAAGCTACTGCATTGGATGATTTATGTTTTAATCATAATACGATGTTGCACACTTCTAACAATATATTATTTGCCTATGGAACGGTCAGTAATATTATTATGACCAACAATATTTCTCAATGGTTCGATGGATTTCAAGGAACTACTTTTGGAGGATGGGAGAAAAATGTTTTTGTTGGAGGTAAGGCTGCAGGTTTTTCTGCAAGTAATTATTTTCCTGCTGCTATTACAAATATTAATTTTGTGAATTATGCTAATGGAGATTATCGTCTTGCTTCCAACAGTATTTATAAAAATGCAGGAACAGATGGGAAAGATATCGGATGTGATATTAATGCTTTGAATGCGGCGATCAATGCATGCTCTTCAGTGCCAACAAATAACTTTAATCCCAAATCAGAGAAGCAACAAATATTGATATATCCCAATCCGAATAACGGCATATTTAAAGTTGATTTAAATGGTATGAATAATGCAAAACTTAGTGTCTATGATGTTTTTGGAAGAGAGGTAAATGCGCAAATCATTATGGGAGCGGAACAATGTATTATTAAGATAGATGATGCTTTAAGAGGGATTTATTTATTGAGGATAGAAGGTGGTCGGAATGGTGTTCAAATTGGTCATGTTATTGTTGAATAGAATTTAACATTTTTCTAAAGTTGATAATTTTGATGATGAGTTTATATTGAGACTGGATAATCAAATTTTATTTAAAATTATTTATCATTCTGAATTAAATTGATGATAAAATATAAAATTCCTTTTGCAATAATTTTAATAATTATATTTTTTATATCTTGTAACGATAAATCAACAAATGATTATTCAACAGGTATAGCGAAATGTACTATGATTAATGAATTAATAAACAAAGGAGACAAAAGTTTAATTCGATTTTATGGTAAACCTTTATGTTTAGTTGGATATCAAATGCCAGAATTTCAAGCTCAAACTATTTTTGGTAAGTCAATCGATATTAATTATTTTAAAGGAAAAATTACAATATTAAATTTTTGGTTTAGTGGATGTGCACCATGTATTGCTGAGATTCCTGGATTTAATAAAATTGTCGAAAAATATGGAAAGGAAAAAATCAATTATTTAGGTATTTGTTTAGATCAAGTTCAGGATATTGAAACATTTTTACAAGAACATAAATGGAGGTTTGAGCAAATAGCAAACGGAGCTGATATAGTAAAGAATGTATTTAAAATGGAATGGGGCTTTCCTACAACATTTATTGTTGATACTAATGCTATAATTATAGAAGCTTTTTCAGGAGGAAGAATTGATAGTTTGGCAATCGAAGAATTGGTAAACAGAATTGAGCCAATAATTGAAATGGTGTATTAAAAAAATTATCCAAGAGGCTATTTATAAATGTATTAACCCATTTCTTAATATGGGATCAAACTACTTAAATAATAGAGTATAATCGCTCCTGATTGTTTCCTATGCTCCCTCAGGCATATTCCACGACTATTCCACGACTATTCCACGGATTATCCTCTCATATTTCAATGCATTGTCTTGTCCTAAAATAGCTATACAGGTTAATAAATAAATCCTAAAATGACTATGCAAATATAATTTTTAATCCTAAGTAAGGTATACAAGGTTTAAAAATAGTATTTATTATAGTTTTTCCACCTTTTGGGTAATGTTTCAAATTGCAGATGGGCTTGATCTGGTGTCAAATAATCACAACTTCCATGAGGCCTTAATTCATTGTAGGCTTTAATGGAATGTTTAACAAGATTATAAGTTTGATCAAATCCCAAATGAGTTTGATGAAGATTAAATTCAGTTTTGATAATACCATTTACTCTTTCTGCTAATGCATTTTCATAAGGATCTCCATTGTCAGTCATACTAATTTTAATATTATGTTGATTAAGTAAATGGACATATTGATGTGAACAATATTGAGAACCTCTATCCGAATGATGAATAATGGGATGGTCATAAATTCTATTATTTAAGGCCATTCGTAAGGCCTCAACACACCCTTCTGCCTGTAAGTCATTACGAAAACAGTAACCAATAATTTTTCTGGAAAAAGCATCTGTAATCAAACTGAGATAGCCCCAATAGTTAGTTAATCTAATATAGGTAATATCACTTACCCAAACTTGTTCGGGTTTAGTTATAGTAATGTCTTTAATGAGATTGCAGTATTTTTTCATCCAGTGTTTTGAATCCGTAGTAATGGCTTTTCTTTTTCGTTGTCTTATCATTAATTTATATTCTGAAAGTAAATCAAAAAGATAATCTCTACCAATTTTTATATTGTGAGATTGAAGAGTTGGTTTTAGTAAATGAAATAATTTTCTTGTGCCAAGTCTGGGAAGTTGTTTTCTAATGGAAATAACTTCTTGAAGAATTATATCATCACGGATACTGATTTTTTGCTTAGTCCACAAATGGTCATAAAAAGCATGTCTAGTTTTGCCAAACAGTTTGCAAAGCCTTCCGATCCCTATTTTAGGATTGTCTTGTTTTGTTTTAAGGACTGCTTGGCACCAGACTTTTTTCTAATATCAATGTTGAGTTGTTCTTCTGCAAGATCAATAAGTGTATTAAGAGCCTTGATTTTAAGCTCAGCTTCTTCTAAAGCCTTTTCCAAAGCTAGTTCGTTGGAGCCTATATTTTTAGTTAGATTTTTAGACATCACTTGTCCATTTAACTCACAAAGTTGGTCATTTTCATTTTTAAATTGAATAATCCAATGTCTAATTAATTTACTGTTTTTAATCCCATATGCATCTTGAACTTCTTGGATGCTCATTCTGCCTTGCTCAATGGCGCTTACAATAGTACGTTTTTGGAGCTTCGAATAGTTTTTCCGCTTGGTATTGTCCTTGTAGTGAATTGATCCATAATCTTTCATCCATCTATCAATAGAATTCTTTCCTAATCCATATAGGTCCTGCAATTCCTTCCGTGGGTGTCCGGATTCAACATCGCTAACGATCTTTAAGATTAAACGCTTGTCATATCGACCTTGTTTTTGCCTGGTTTGGGCATTAAATTCCTGATTCTTTTGTACCATAAACAGTTTTTTTGTGTATAGTTTTTTTAGGACGGGTCATATTATTCTACATAGGCACAAGTATGATCGTCTGCCCAGATGAAATGCTCTGACAGGTCCACTGAGAAGAACAGATCGGTCCGTCCAAATGAATTGGTCATACATCTTTGAAATCATGTTCTGATAAATTCTTCTCATGTTGAACTGTCGTTCATTACTTTGATTAATAATCAAAAATCGTTTAGTTAGCTTACACCATGAAGTCTCAGGTTATAAAATGGAAATAAAACATGATGTTCTTCTTATGATAAGAGGAAATGCAAACTAGTCATTATAAATTTTTTTTAAATTTTACAACTTTGATATCACATTTCTAATTATCTTGCGTTAACATACTATATACAACATTCTAATGCCTTTTCTAACTAACCACCCACATTATGAAATTCCTAGATGCCTTACAACGATTGCAACGACTTGACCGGCTTATAAGAACTAAAGCAACAGGTGACATTAAGTCGTTAGCTGATAAACTTGAAGTTTCTGAACGGACTGCATACAATCTTCTGGATCACCTACGTGAGTTAGGTGCTGAGATTGAATATTGTCATAACAGGCATAGTTATCATTATCCAAATGGTACAGGACTTCAAATAAAGATTAAACTTGATAATGGAGAATCAATAAGAGGCGGTTCGTCACCATTAAATTATTCTAATTCAGAAATATTTTCACAAGGTATATGCATCTTGAAACAATAAATATTTTTATCCTTTCAATTATTCAACAATATTTTATTCAAAAAAAATTAATTGTAATTTATTGAATAACAATAATATATGCATTATTAATAAAAGTTTTAATAAATTTATTTCTCAAATGCAAAAATTCTGCAGTCTCGTTTCTTAGTCTTGCATAGTAAATGTACATTTCACCAGTCTAGGATCGTGTTTTATACTTCTCTTTAATACTTTTCTAGTCCGCTGACTATGGGGCACCTGCATCAGAAAACAAAACCTAAGAGAAGTTAATTATTAAACGGGATATTAATCCTTACCCGGCTGACTGAAATCTCAGTAGCAACTAAAAAGATAGGAAAAATTTTATTTTCTTAAAATGGGAATTCTCCTTACCCAGCAGTCCTGGTAGGCGACAATAAAAAGAGAGGAGATTATGTATAAATTTGTGTAATATGTCAAAATCAAAAAAATTTAAATTTTTTTCCAGTAAAGAGTTTTCAAATAATTCACTTAGATCAATTAGCGGAGGTGCAATTGATACTTGTATTGTAGATGGCTCTATAGATGGTAGAAGTGATTCAATTGCTAATTGTGGTTGGACTTCATATTCTGATGGTGGAAGCGGCCACTGCGATAGTAGAAATTGTTAAAATTATTTAATATTTATTTTTAAAAATCCTTATATGAAAACAATAAAAAAAATAGAAGCGTTCAAATTTGAACAAATGTCTTTAATTAATAATCAATTAAGGTCTATAAATGGTGGGTCAATACCAACATGCGTTAATGGATACTATGAGGACAATTATTTTAGTTGTGGATGGACAGAATTTAGAAATGGAACTTCCAGTCAAGATTCAAATTAATTAACAATTATTGTCAATCGTAAATTACATTTAAAGGTCGTAAATTGAACAAATTTACGTCCTTTATTTGAATTAAAATTAGAACAGCATATTTTGTATGTAGGTACTCAATTAAGTGATATTATAATTATCTTTTCATGTTGCTATTTGGCATGTTAAAAATTTTAATTAGCTTTAAATTTTTAAATTTTTTGTTCATAACATATTATATGTTGAAAAATATTTATTCAATCTACTTCAAAAAAATAGAAATATTCCTAACGTAAAATTTATTAAATGGAATTTAATATAAGTAAACTATTAATATATATTGTTATTTTAATATTGTGTCTAAACATAGTTGAATGTAAAGTTAAGCAATCTACCAAAGTATTAGAATTTTCATGTGATATTGTAGATAATCTATTGAAAAGTGATCAATATTATAGAAAAAAGCATTGGAATTTATTATCACCTTATTTCTACTTATTGGATTCATTAATAAAGGTTAATGGATTTAAAGGCGGCATTGATCATATGCCTTCTGTTAATTCTAACTTACTTGACAGTATAAAAAATCAGGCTAATCTTTTAATTTCTAATCGACCAAAACCAGATAAATCTATATTGGATTCAATTTGGAATTTGCAAAGTGATTTAGATTTTAAAAATGTTTTAAATTTAATTAATATAATAACCAGTGTAGGATATTCAAACATAGATATGATTCCTTTTAAATGTGGCAGGGAAAGCTTCATTGTTTTTGTACATACACCAACAGTATTATGTGATACTGTTTATGCAGTAATTGACAAAATTAATTTGAAGAAAATTGATTCGATTCAATATAATTATATTGTATGGCATTTGAGGGGTAGAATCTGAAAGGATTAATAATCAAGAAAATGAAGAATTCTACAATATTAATAAGTACAGATAAAAATGAAAAGACTACAGATAATGTGTTAGAATATATAGCCTATTTAGGTGGAAAATTTATGAGACTTCATGAAGAAGATCTATTAAATGATATCACAATTAATTATAACAAGGAAACGAAAAATATTTTTACTGAGTTAAAATTTGGAAACAACCATTTTTATTCAGAGAACGGTTGTGATATGTGGTATAGACGAGGGGATTTTTCAAATATTCTACCTTTATCCAAAAGTGATTTTAATTCGAATAAAAAAATAAAAAAATATCTATTAAAAGAATGGGATATTACTAAAACATTTTTACATTATCATTTATCAAAGTTGGGAAATAATACATCTGAGATAGAATCTAATAAAATTAGAGATTTAAAAATTGCGGTAGATTGCAATTTTGATATCCCTGAAACTTTGATAACCACAGAGAAAAGTAAATTAATTGATTTTTACAACAAGTATTCAAGTATTATTACTAAACCAATTCATAATGGTCATATTAATTATACCGATAAAATAAATTCATATGAAAGTAAAGGTATTGTTTTCATTGATGATAAAATAATTTCAAAATTACAGGATAGGTTTTGTCTTTCTCTGTTTCAACAATATGAAAATAAACAATTTGAGATCAGAGTATTTTTCATATTGAATAACTTGTTCCCAATGGCCATTTTTTCACAAAATGATATAAAGACAAGATTTGACTATAGAAATTATAACATTGAAAAGCCTAACAGGAATGTACCATTTAAATTTCCAATAAGTGTTGAACATAAAATATTAAAATTTATTCAAAAGAGTAAACTTGATACGGGATCAATGGATTTGATTTATACACCTGATAATAGATTTGTTTTTTTAGAAGTGAATCCCGCAGGGCAATTCGGATGGGTGTCACAAAATTGTAATTATTATTTGGAAAAAAAAATTGCTGAATTATTAATTGAACAAAAACAGAGAGAATGAAAATAAATAATGCTTTACCAGTATTTTATCAGAATTTAGAAGTGATAAAAAAAAATAGAATTAGAAAACCAAATATTAATTTTGTTCCTATAGAATTTTATCAAACAATTCACTTTTCACCTGACATTTTTTATAAATGTATTTCAAAAATTTGGAATGTCGATAAAATGTAACAAAATTTTACTATTTGAAAATTGTAGACCAGTTAAAGGATATACACGTAGTTTAATTTGCGATCTACAAAGAAATGAAATTTACCAAATACCCAACTTCATTTATGAAGTCTTAACTAAATTTAACGGTAAAACTATTAAAAATATTAAAAACTCATTTAGTGTTAAAATACATTATGAAATAGATAGTTATATAGATCAAATGTTAGATGCTGAAGTAATATTTTATTCCTCTAATCCTAGACTTTTCAGTCCAATGCCTATGGATTGGGATGAGCCATTTGTGATTACTAATGTAATAATAGATATTTTAGAAGAAATTGACTATGCTGTTAAATTCATTCAAGAGATTGAATCTATTGGTTGTCAAGCTTTACAGATAAGAGTTTTTTCAGATATAGCCTTGTCTAAGATTGAACCATTATTTAGTACTTTAAATAATGGAAGAATAAACTCAATAGAAATACTTATTAAATATTCTAAACATTATAAACTTAATACATTAAAGAAATATTTTAAGAATCATCCTCATGTAGCCATGATCACATTTTATCAATCACCATGGATCAAAGCCATAAATCTAACTAATACTAAGTTTGGTAATGTTTTCTTTACTACAAGTGAAATTAGTTCAGCAAAATGTTGTGGGCAGATAGAAATGGCTTTTTTTACAATAAATATTAAAACATTTACGGAATCAATTAAATACAATTCATGCCTTAATAGAAAGATCTCAATGGACTCAGAAGGCAACATAAAAAATTGCCCATCGATGGAAGAATCCTTTGGTAATATAAAAGATATCACTTTGATGGAGGTAATGGAATTGCCAGAATTTAGAAAATTATGGGATATCAATAAAGACAAAATTCATGTATGCAAGGACTGTGAGTTTAGACATGTGTGTACAGATTGTAGAGCTTATGTAGAAAATCCAAAAGATATATTGTCAAAGCCTCTTAAGTGTGGATACAATCCTTATACTGGTGAGTGGAGCGAATGGAGTACCAATCCTCTGAAAGATAAAGCAATTGAGTTTTATGGAATGGAAGAATTGGTTAATAAGCGTAAGAATGTAATAGTAGATAAGAAAAGTGACTAAAATATTTAACATTTTTTTCTAACTTACGCTCAAATTTGTCATCTATTGCACTTTAAATTTCCATATTATCCTCAACATGATTCTATGGATTGTGGTCCAGCTTGCTTGCGTATGGTAGCAGCATATTATGGTAAGTTATTGACATTACAGTATCTTAGAGATAAATGCTATATCGATCGAGAAGGAGTTAGTCTAAAAGGTATTGCCGAAGCAGCGGAAGTGATTGGCTTTCAGACCATGGCAGTTAAGGTTAATTATGGACAATCTGAAAGTTCTCCCTGTTTATTAGGAGCTCCACTTCCTGCAATAGCTCATTGGAATCAGAATCACTTTATTGTGATCTATAAAGCGAACAGGAAGTATGTTCACATCGCTGATCCAGCATCTGGAAGACACAAGATAAGGCGCAAGGACTTTGAGCGTTCATGGTGCAGTGATGGGGATTTAGGTATCTTGTTATTATTAGAAAAGAGTAGGGCATTTAATGAATCTTTTTCAGGGGGGCACGAGCGACCAAAATCAATTGGATTTTCATTTCTAATACATTACTTAAGCCCATTCAAAAGGCTGATATTCCAATTGATACTCGGAATGTTAGTGGGATCTTTATTGCAGATGGTGTTTCCAATATTAACACAGTCTATAGTTGACATTGGAATAGATACAAGAGATCTCAAATTTATATATCTGGTTTTATTAGGTCAGTTAGCTATTTTTATTGGCCAAGCCGTGGTTCGGTTCATTCAAGGATGGATATTACTGCATATTAGCACCCGAATTAATGTAAATCTCATTGGTGATTTTCTGAGTAAATTAATGAAATTACCACTGGGATTTTTCGATGCGAAACACACCGGTGATCTCATGCAGCGTATAGGAGATCATTATCGTATTGAATCATTTCTTACTCAATCATTATTATCCATTATATTTTCTGTGTTCAACTTGATTGTGTTTGGAATTCTGCTTGCGATATATAATACAACTTTGTTCCTTATTTTTTTTATTGCAGCAGTTCTTTATTTTAGTTATATTTTTATTTTTCTAAAGTACCGCAGAGAAATAGATTATCAATTGTTTCATAGATCTTCAGATAATCAAGATAATCTATATGAGATTATTAATGGAATGGCTGAAATCAAGCTCCAAGGATCACAGTCCAAAAGAAGATGGCGATGGGCCCAGACACAAGCTTCACTGTTTCATATAAGAATGAGGTCATTAGCATTATCACAATATCAGGATGCTGGTGGTATAGCTATTAATCAACTCAAAGATATCTTAATAACTGTAGTGTCTGCGCAAGCTGTTATCGAAGGGAAAATGACTTTAGGAATGATGCTTTCAGTACAATATATTATAGGTCAACTCAATGTTCCATTACAACAAATGATTGGTTTTATAAGAGCTGCACAGGATGCGAAGATCAGTCTAGAACGATTGGGAGAGGTACATGGGAAGGATAATGAAGAGAAGGCAGACAACACTCAAGTGAATATTATTCCTTATGATGATATACTTATTGAGGGATTAGGGTTCCGTTACACCCCTATTTCAGAAGAAGTACTTATGGATGTTAATGTGACTATTCCTAAGGGGAAGGTTACTGCGATTGTGGGTTCGAGTGGAAGTGGAAAGACTAGTCTGGTCAAATTAATATTGGCTTTCTATGAAGCTAGTTCAGGACAAATATTTATTGGCGCGATTCCATTTTCAATATTGCACAAGAAAAGTTGGCGATCCCGATGTGGAGCTGTTCTGCAAGATGGTTATATATTCTCTGATACGATAGCTAATAATATAGCAGAAAGTGATGACAGTCCTGATTTGAATCGACTGGAATATGCAGTAAATATGGCAAATATTAAGGAATTTATTGATGGACTTCCACTTAGATACAATACGATGATTGGTGCGAAGGGAAATGGATTAAGTCAAGGCCAGAAACAACGTGTTTTAATAGCAAGGGCAGTTTATAAAAATCCAGATTATTTATTTTTTGATGAAGCTACGAATTTACTTGATGCAGTGAATGAATCAGTAATTGTGAAAAATCTAAAAGAATTTTATGTTGGAAAAACAGTAGTCATCGTTGCACATAGACTTAGTACAGTCAAAGATGCAGATCAGATCATCGTGCTCGATAAAGGGAAAGTTATTGAAACAGGAAATCATATAGACTTGGTTCAAAAAAAAGGAGCCTATTATAATTTAATTAAAAATCAGTTAGAACTCGGAAATTAGACTGCATGCCTGAAGAAAAATTCATTCACGAAGAAAATATAGAAATCGATCGTCAGCAACTTCGAAGTGAGTCTAATGATAGTTTGATTCCTGCTCCTAAAGGATGGCTATTATATAGTGGAATAAGTGTAATTACATTCTGTTTGATTTTGGGCTTATTGGTATCTTATATTATTAAATATCCTGATGTCATTAGAGCAAGAGGGGAAATTACAACTATGGTTCCTCCATTGGACCATTATCCCAAATTTAGTTCAAGAATTTCTACAATTTTTAAACTTGATGGTGATACATTAACCTTTGGTGAACGATTGTTTTTAATGGAATCTAATGCTGATTATAAAGATATCGATCAATTGATAGATATCATAAAACCTATGATTGGAATCAATGATGATACCCTATATTTGGATAAATATTTTCCTGTGGGACTAAATTTAGGGACACTTCAAGATTCTTATGAGAATTGCACCAAATTATTAGAAGATCTAAAATATTTTATTTCGGAGGATTTAAGTACCGTTAAATTAAAATCTCTAGAGAATGATATTTTATATTTAAAGAAATTAATTGCTTCTCAAAGTCGTGAGTTAATTCTATTTCGAAAAGAACTGGATTTAGTGGTTCGTCAGTCTCAAAGACAAGTATGGTTAGAATCTCAAGGAGTTATCAGTAAAAGTGAAATGGAGCAAGATTCCCAAAGGACTTTACAAAGTGAGCGAAGCAAGGAAGGAATGAATGCCAATATACTTCGAATGCAGAGTCAATTAATCAATTTAGAAAAGCAAAAATATGAATTGGTTTTTGATAAAAAAACTGGAATTCATGATCGCATTATCGCTTTTAAGGGAGCTGTGGTCAATTTGGTGACAAAACTTAAAGAATGGCGATCCATGTATGAAATATCAGCAGGTATGTCAGGTATCTTGCATTTTGAAAATCCTGTCTTTCCAAATCAACAAGTATTAACGGGAGACAAAATATGTAGTGTCATTCCGATTCAAGATCCTAATCCAATCATTGTAAGGTGTAAACTTGCTGGACTCGCATATGGTAAAATAGCGAAGGGGCAGAAAGTTATTGTTGAGATTGATGATTATCCAGTAAGCGAATATGGACGAATTATTGGAACTGTTTCTAAAATTTCTAAAATGTCAATTAAAGATAAAGATGATCAAAATAATTATTTGGTTGAAATATTAATTGGACAAAAATTAATAACTGATTACAATAAAAATATTGAATGGCGCCAACGAATGCAAGCAAATGTAAAAATTATTACTAAATCAAGAAGATTATTGGAACGATTTTTTGAAAATATTTATGAATTGCTAACAAGGATTAAATAGGTATAGAAAAGGCAAAGGTAATAATGTTGACAATATCTTATTTATAAAAAAATATTGTCAACAATTATTGATGTAAAGTAATGATTGAAATTGATTTCTATACAATGATTACCTTCCTAACATATAGAATATAACCTAATTAACTTTATTGAATAATAAATTTCAGATTTTTATCGGGACAATCATCAGAGGTTATTTGTACCACATAAAGTCCTTTGCCTGAATCATTTATATTTAATGCTATTTTTTGGCTACCAATGTTGGTTTGGAACGGGATTCGATTTATGATTTGACCTAATGGATTGATCATTTGTATGACTCCTTTCGTTTCTACATTTGATGTAAGTTCGAGCCAAAGGGATTGATCCTCATGTAGAGGATTTGGATATAAATATGCGTCTAAGTGATAGGGTTTTGAGCCTTGGTTTATTACATGGTTTCGTAATTCTAATGTTGGACCTGCAACGATACCTGGTGCTGGGTCAGCCATAGTAAATTTTTCCAAAACTGATAAACTGGAGGATTCAATATAATTCTGAACTACATTTTTATTAGTGAAGGCTCTATTCAACCAGCTGGTTCCATTGTTGCTACTCCATATCTGAATAAAGGATTCATTATTCGTTCCCATTTCTTCATCAAAGTATGCAAAGCGAAGTGTACCCTGAAAATTTGGTCCATTGCTCGAGCTTATGCTATAATGTCTTTTCGTGCTAAATGGGAATCCATTTTGTGATTGAATTTTATGTCCGCGAGTTATATTTACTGAACCCATATTTGCTGAGGATTTGACACTAAGTCCTAGATTGCCTGGATTTTGAAAGTTCGGATTATTCATGATAACATCAATACTTGCATATCCGCCATTATCGCCTATAAGACGACTACTACTTTTTTCTCCAACCAATAGCGCTAAAGGTGCTAAATAAATAACGTGCCCATTCAGATCAACATTTCCGGATTGGAAATTGAGCTTGCTTTGAATGGTTAAATCACTGTTCATGAGTAAAGTAGCTGCAGGTTTATTGATGGTTATTTCTTTAAAACTAAGAACGCCTGTGCCTCCAATAGTTGTATTGGTAGATCCACTTTCAGTTAATAGGCAATTTGAAAAATTGGCATTGATACTGTTGTTTTGCAAATTACAGTTTTGGAATACTAAGTTAGCATTAACTGTAGAAGTAACGTTTGTTCCAGTTTGAATGAAAACATTTTGTTGTGCATTTAATCCATAATGAACCCAGAGAAATATAGAAAATATAATTATTTTTTTCATGTTAAATTTTATTTGGTTTGTTCTAATACCTTTGAATTCAAATCTTGCCAATGCACAAGAACATTGTTATGAAATAGGAGGACCGTGCATTGCTGATCATTTAATTCTGGTATACTTAAAATAGGTTTGTTTTTACCAATTGTAGTACTATTCCATAATGTTCTGATGTTAGTTCCTTCTCTATTGGACAAAATGAGACTTGTTTCGCCTTCTTGTAAAATGTCAATTTTAAATTGAATCGTGTTTCCTTTTCTCGTCCAATTTCCAATGTGGGCATAAGGAAATTCCATACTGTTTTCCATAGGTAATGCTGCCTTTCTGTAATTGGCTAGTGTTGTGTTTTCCTCATTATTTTTTCTGAATAAACTTGGAATGCCACTACTGCATGGACCATTATAAACTTTCACTTCACTTTCATTACTCGCTCGAAATCCATCTTTTAAATCTACTTTATCTCCGGCTCGATAGAAAACTTGAGTACCTAAACCTGCAGTACTTTTACCTGTAGTATTAACGGTTCCTGAAGCTTCAAAAAATTTCTGACCATTTTGCGTTCCTGAAATATCAAGCGTCGTAGGACAATCACTGTATTGTTCACTTCGCCAAACACCACGACCGAACGTAGAGGCAAAAATATAATTATTGGAAGTAAGAATTAAATCAGTAACCGGTACTCGAGGTATCCCGTTATAAAAGGGTTTCCAATCTGCCCATCCCGCACCTCGAAAGAAAATACCGTCATCGCCTCCGGCATATAAATTTCCATTAACATCAACCACCAAACTCAGGATCGGTAGATTAGGTAATGAACCGGTTAAGTTGGTCCATGAATTTCCACCATTGGAACTATAAAACACTTTTTGTCCAGCAAAAAATCCACCTAAACTAACCCAAACTTTATCATGATCGTCAGGATGAACCGCAATACAAGTGACTCTTAATGACATGGTTTTTAAATCCGGAAATCCTGGTTTATTATCGATACGCGTCCAGCTTCCATCTCCATCATAACGATTGATTTGGCCGCTGTCAGCATTGAATGCTGTTTTTTCTCCGGCAACATACAATCGACTCGTATTAGTTGGGGCTTGACATATATACCAACTTGATGGAATATTATAGGTTGTTATATCATCAATTCCATCTAAATCATAAAAATGAATTTGAGCTTTTCCCGGATTACCAATAAATACCAAATCATCATCTGTCAAATGTTTGGCCATAGATGGAAAAAAATTTGGATTGAAATCCATCAGTTCTTTTTTTGTAAGGCCTTCAGTAAAGAACTTGTATACTGTTGTATTAACTACTCCAAAAAATCTGTTGTTCGTATTATCAAAAAAATCCATATCAAATCCATCTCCCTGTACTGACTGCATAAAATCAGAATTGTCACTATAACGCGTATGAATTCCGTTATCTTGATTTCCCATCATAAACTGAGTATTGTTTCCATCTAATTTTGAAAGATGATAAATTTGGGATACAGCTAAGGAGTTATATTTACGGCTCCAATTAGCTCCATCATTCGTACTAACAAAGACCCCTCCATCGGAACAAGCATACAATTTATTATTTAATGGGTTATAAGCAACTGCATGGACATCCGGATGAATATAATCATCTCTTTCTTGAGAAACGCCATCCAAATAAGTAGTCATTTGACTATAATTGGTTCCACCATTAGTTGATCTATAGATTACAAGTCCACCAGTAACGATTATATTCGCATTGGACGGTTTTACGGTAATGCAATTATCATATCCTGATTGATCACTTCCTCTTCCTTCATCATTTAAAAATATGTCTGTTGCATTGTGTCTTCTAGTAAAATTTTTTCCTTCATCATTACTTACAAATGTACCTGTATAGGTTCCTCCAGGTAAACTACCTGGGCCCAAAATTAAATACACATTTTTATTGGCTGCAGGGGACACACCTATACTTCCTCTATTAGCATTCGAGATTGTTTTATCAAATTTGGCAGGTAACCAATTTAAACCACCATTGGTTGAATAATAGAAATTCATGGTGCCACTTACAATTCCTATGCAATATGCAATGGTGCCACTTCCTGGTTTATATTTTACATCATGAAAAGTTCCTTTTGCTGTCGTACGTATCCAACTGGTTCCTCCATTGGTCGTACGATAGATACCATCATTAGTTGCGGCTAATAGGGTTTGAGGATCAGTTGGATTTTGAACCAATTGATACCCTAAATAACTACCTGGTGTAAATAAGGGTCCTGTTAGGCTCCAATTTGCACCACCATTGGTAGATTTATACACACCTAAACAACTATGTCTATAACCCATGCCGGAAATGAGACCCCCACTATCTCCATTACCACTAAGCATATAAAGCGTAGAGGGATTATTATAATCTACAACGATACCACTGCATCCTACTATAGGTAGGTCATCTGTAAGGCAGGTATATGAGTTTCCACCATCTGAAGTTTTCCACACGCCACCTTCACCGCTGCTGACAAAATAAATATCTGGATCAGTTGGGTGAAAAGTAATGCGATCAATTCTTCCAATTCCTATAATGCGATCGTGACCATAATGTATATTAGTAGGGCCAACTAAAGTCCAATTTCCTGTATTGGGTTCTGATTGTTGAAAGTTATTAGAAGATTCTTGAGTGCGAATGCTATTTTGAGTCCATAATGAATTGACATCAACCAATTCACCTTTGGGTCCTGTTCTGCTTGACATAAAATAAGCCCAACGATTCCAATGTTTAAGAGAACGCACTACTT
Organism: Saprospiraceae bacterium; assembly: GCA_044228225.1. Lineage (GTDB taxonomy): Bacteria > Bacteroidota > Bacteroidia > Chitinophagales > Saprospiraceae > Vicinibacter. Next base: position 26,946 of record JBGAVH010000022.1, read on the forward strand.
TTTTATCAATCTTTGATTGACTAGTACTATCTAATTCTTGTCCAAGTTGTAATCCATAATGATTGTAAACCGTTTGCATGACACTTTGAAGGGTTTTTTTACTTTTCAATTCCTGGGTCAAGCTTGCAGGAACACTGCCTGGTTGTGCGTGCAACCAAGAAGTATACAAGAAAACCATTAAGAATAATATTTTTTTCATTTTATATATATTTTAAGGAACCCTTATTTACCAGAAGATAATTTTTTAACTTGATTTTGTAATTGAATGATTTGCTCTTGTGACTTGATTAAGTGCAAAGTGAGTTCTTCAATTTTTTCCATCATCAATGTTTGCATTTTTCCAACAGGAATTCCTTCTTTTTCAATTTCACATGCTGATGGTATTCCAGGCAATCTATTGTTTTGTGCAATAAACAATTTTGTTTCTTCAAGAGACAATAATTTATAATCAGAATTAAAAACATAGTCAGGCCAAGATGTGCTATTTTGAATTCGCAATTCTTCAGCAATTACTTTTCCATCGACACTTAATTTATAACCATCTGCCACCTGTGAACTTCCTATAGACATGTTACCATTATTATCAACAAAAACACGATCCAGTCCTCCTGTTCTTACGATTACTTTTCCTGCAGTATTAGAGAATGGGTTACCGATTTTTAAATCATTTCCTGCTACCTGTATAAAGCCTTTGTCTACACCATCGTTTCTCAGGAATATAGTTGGTGATTCGTCATTAATGATCATTGCAGGATCTGAAGTATTTAAAGCATTGATTTCAATTTTTGCAGTAGCAGAATCTGTTCCAACACCTAGACGACTTAAAATACCTGCATTACCAGGGATGCGGATATAACCATTACTCCATACAAACACCCGATCAAGTCCGCCGGTGCGAATGACAAACTGGCCCAGTTGATTTTCGAAATTGGTCCCAATTTTTAAATCATTATTAGCTAATTGAACAAAGCCTTTATATATGGGTCCACTATTACCTGTTTGATTACTAAATTGAACAACTGGATTTGCATCATATAATAACATCGTTGTCAAGTTTGAATTCGATCCATCGACTTCGACGAATGCATTGGTTGGTGATAAAGTACCAAAGCCAACACTTCCTTTGTCCGTAACCAACGAATATTTATTTGTTGAATTGAAATAGCCTCCCGTAGCTTGTGACCCAGTTCCTTTAATACCATAGGAACCTGCGACATTGGCATCACCATGAACACCTGCACCACCACCAAAGCCTGCATTTGCTCTTCCATAAATTCCGGTACCAGAAAGTCCGCTATTGGTTACGCTAAAAGCTGCAATTCCAATATTAGCATCTCCTGCATACGGAAGACTAAAGCCTGAACCACTTCCACTTTTTATCCATTCATTGTTGGTTCGAAAGTAAGTTGATTTCTCGGTTGTATTATATATCATTAGACCTTCAGCCGGACTTGCAATAGCATTCATATTGGCGGTTGTCATTCTTGGTAATAACAATCCTCTAGTTGAACCACCATCTAATTCTAAAATGGACGAGGTGTGTGGATTTGTAGCAGCACCTCCTATTTTTACCTGAGCATGAATGAGGGAAAAACAACTGGTGAAGAGTAAGAAGATCAATTTATTTTTCATAATTTTTTTTGTTTTAAATTAATGAAACAAATGTAGATCTGCCTATTGGAATGTGAATTGGTCATTTAACAAAACCATACTTTGAATTAATAGAACAATAGTTTTAGTTTATGATATCTTTGGCTGATTATTTCAAATTATTGGTGGGGCCATCAATAACTTCAAGCTGGATACTATTAAATTAGGATTTTATATCCTTTTTCTAAAATGCAAAACTCAATGCAATGGGTAATTCAATTCGGGTACCGGCAGCACTTCCATCGGGATGTTTGAGATCTATAATATTTACTATCCCAGGAAATTTGTGTTCTAGATTAAATAATTCAATCCTTTTTAAAGTTATTTCTAGACCGTAAGATTTTTGATGACTTTGGAAAGGTCTTAATTTTTTAGCTGCATCCCTTCCAATGCCATTATCTTCTATGATGCATAATAAATGTGTTTCTCCTTTTATAATTGAAATAGATAATAAACCTTTTTTATTCAATGGTAACAATCCATGAAGTATAGCATTTTCTACAAAGGGTTGAAATATCAAAGAAGGAAATTCAATACCGTCAGTATAAATGCCTGGAGCAATTTGAATTTGGTATTCAAATTTCGATTCGAATCTAGTACTTTCAACTTGAATATATAATTCTAAAGCATCTAATTCTTCTTTGAGTGAAATGCGTTTCTCTTTAGAATGATTTAAAATCATGCGAATGAGCTTTGAAAATTTACTAATCATCAGTCCAGCATTTGTCCGATCATTTTTTTGAACAAAAGCATTTATTGTATTTAAGCAATTAAAAATAAAGTGAGGATTCATTTGTGTTCGCAATGCACTATTTTCCAATTCATGAAGTTTAATTTCAAATTCAGATCTTAAGCGTTCTTCACGTTGGACTGTTTGTAATTTGAATTGAATAAACCAATATATAATTAAACCTACAAATATAAATATGCCAAATAGAAATATTTTAGTTTGCCAGAATGGTGGAAGCACTACTAAATCAACAGTCTGATCACTTATAATCCAATCCCCTGAAACAGATTTTACACGAAACTGGAGTGTATATGAACCAGGGTTTACTTTTGTGTAGGATCCCATTCGGTCTTTTCCCATTTGATTCCAATCTTGATCATATCCTACAAGTTTGTATTCATATTGTAGTTCTTTACTTTCATCATATTGAAAGGCGCTGAGTTGAAATGAAAAGTAATTTTCTTGGTATTTTAGTTGGTAATGGCATCTATCGGTAAGACAATACTGTATAGCGCTTTTATTAAGAATATGGAATGAAATCAATCTTGCCTGGTAATTAATTTTAGGCTTAATAAATTTTGCAGGTTGTATTTCATATAAGCCATCTTTACAACCAACGTAAAGCAGTCCATTATTCAGTTGAACCAAACTCTGACCATTGAGTTGTTTTTGATAAAACCCATCTGCTTCCGTTAGTAAATGAATTTTGCCCGTTTCTAAATCCAATTTTCCTAACTTATGGTTATTGGCCATCCATATGGTATTGTCAATTTTTTGGAAACCATGAATGGTAACATTTGCACCTTTCGATTCTAAAATAAAACTGCTCAAACAACTGTCTTTGTCCATTTTTATTAAACCCAAATTACTTGCAAACCATGTAGTACCCGTTTGTTCAATAACCATTTTTGATATAGAAATTCGCGGATAAATTGTTGATAAAAGATTACCCTTATTAATTAAGGTATCTTGTGTGTAATCATATAAATAAGTAGTGCCATTCGCTTTGAGAAAATAGCATTTATCCTGTCCAAGTTCATAAATTAATTCAATATCTTTTAGATTGATATACGGTTTCTTAGAATTTCGAAAAGTTGTAGTTTTTAATTTATAAATATCAATAAGACTTAAACGACCTAATCCCAAAGTGAGTATTTTTCCATCAGAAAAATGAATTGACTGAAAAATGAAGTCTTCTGGAAATAGCATAGTTTGGCTTGAGGATCTATTATAACCTTGAATTTGATAAGTTTTCGGATTCCATTTCATGATACCAAGACCACTGGTTCCTAGCCAATAATTTCCTTGATGATCTTCATCAAATGTGGTTACCCCTTTGAGATAATTGTTACCCTTGTTTTTAGCCTCTCCTTTAAAATTTGTAAAGGTTTTGTTATTGTAATTGAAGAGGCTAAAACCTTCCTGTGATCCAATAAGTGCTGATTGATCATCAGTTTGATATAAAGCATTTATGGATGAATTTTGTAATTTGGTTTTCTGGTAATCATCCTGATCATAAAAGAATGCACATTGCCTTTCCGGATTAAATCGAAGGATACCCTGCTCTCTAGTGCCGAGCCAAATATTATTTTGTTTGTCTTGAAAAATACAGACCAAGGGACCAGTATGTATTCCATATGGATTTAGATTGGAATTTGAATAACTTATAATACTATCTTTTGTATATAGATACTCACATAATCCAAAATGAATAGAAGCAATCCAGATCCTGTTATGGTGATCTTTGTAAATTCTAGGAACCGTATTCCAAAAAACTTCTTTTGATTCGCTCAAAGGACCAGCTACACTTGTGAATTTGCCTGTTTTAATATTAAATTTATTAATGCCTGGAGTTAGAAATGAAATGAGTAATTCCTCAGAGTTTAATGATTCCATTTCATACATCATAATATCTTCCAGGCACAATCCTTTTTCATCATCATAGATAATGAGTTTGCAACTATGTTTACTTAATTCAATTTCATAGAAACCTTTTTTTTCAGTCGTGACAAAGTAGTGATCAGAATTAAGAAATTGAACATCTCTAATAAATATTAAATCCTGAATCCTTTGTAAATAATTGGTAATGGATATCCATTGATTTTTTTTCCGATCTAAGCGATAAAGTCCTGCGCTTCCTCCAACATATAGATTACCTTCAGGGTCTTCTTTAATAATTCGGATAAGAGAATGAGACAATTTTGAACTTGAATCCGATCTTATAAAATTCTGATTGTTATAATTAAATTTTACCAACCCATTTCCAGTCCCTATCCATAATTCTCCTTGCGAATCTGTAAACAAGCAATGAATAGCGTTATTGGGCAAACTATTAGAATTAGTATCTCGATAGTAGTTTGTAATCGTATAACCATCATACCGATTTAAGCCATCCAAAGTAGCGAACCACAAATAACCGTAAGGATCTTGAACTATATCTTGAATTCTCAAATCTGATAGGCCTTCTGCTAACCCAATCTGAGCACACTGGTAGTTTTCTTGCGATTGAACCAGGTTACTTGTACATAAAAGGCAATAGAAAAGTAAGACTTTTACCTTAAAACTCATTTGACCAAAGGTAAGGCACATTGATGGATAGATGTTTGTATTTGATTAACTGAAATTGACTTTTTGTTAAGCCAAAAGACCTTTTTAATAAGTCCAGAGAAAATATCTGCTGAAAATTCCAAATTCCGGCTGAAATTAGCACGTTATTATGAAGATTTCTACAAATATAGGATATGATTATACGAGCTGTAATAGTTGAAGATGAATTGTTAAGTGCTGAATTGTTGGAAGGTATGATTCAAGATCATTGTCCTGAAGTCCGTATCGTCGGAACTGCCCATGATGTGAGTTCTGCCATTGGATTGATTCTTCAGGAGACACCTGATATTGTTTTTTTGGATATTGAAATGCAGACAGGAAGTGGATTTGATGTTTTGCACGGACTTAAGCATCGAACCTTTAAAGTTATTTTTACTACAGCTTATGATCATTATGCACTGAAAGCTATTAAATTTTCAGCGGTAGATTATTTATTAAAACCCATTGATGTTCTTGAATTGAAGGATGCAGTATCTAAACTAATTTCTTCTACTGAAATTGGAAATGATACAAAATTGGATCTATTGATGAGAAATTTGAACCAAAACAAACAAGAGGATTTTTCTATCAGTCTTTCCACACTAGATGGTATTGAATTTGTACCCATCAAAAGTATTATTCATATGGAAGCCAATGGACCATACACTCATTTTTATTTTAAGGATCGTCCTACACTTATGATTAGTAAAAATTTGAAAGAATATGAATTGATGTTAGCAGATCATGGTTTTTATAGAGTTCATAATTCCCATTTAATCAATCTAAGTGAGGTTAAGAAAATCATTAAATCTGATGGTGGATATGCGATAATGAATGATGATACATCCATTGCCATTTCTCCAAAGAAAAAGGATGAATTAATGTTTTTAATGAACCGAAAAGTATTGTAGTAAATTGAATTCCAAATTATGGTTTTGATAGTCTATTTCAACTAAAAACCAACATTCTAGTATGTTTAAATTAGAATGAATTATTTTGTTAAGCGGAAATCCGCTGTACCAACCCTTTGACACAAAGTCCGTGCCCTGAGATATTTCTGATGCTGTGTTTGGTATTCGGTGGAACCTCAAAATAGTCGCCTGCTTTAAAACGTACTACGATGCCTTCAAAATCACATTCACAGGCGCCTTCAAGGATAAGGAAACTTTCTTTGAATTGATCATCTTCATGGGCATCTTCTACGATTTCTTGGTGTAACCAAATTAAGTTAAGTTCTTTATTTTTAGAAAGAAAAATATTTTCTACTTGAAGATTTGAATCATCATCGTGATTGCTAAAATTTTGGACTGCTTTTGACCAGGAAGTTGCATCGCTGTATTTATTTAGTAGCGGTGGATTAGAAAGGTCAATTTCTTCGTGATGTAAATGTTGACCGAGAAAATCAAGGACTTTGGTTTTTAATTGCGGATTAGGTGTAAGTTTATCAGGGTAGGATTCCAAAGTGTTCATGATCTGATCTAATTCATTTTTGATATCAGAATCATGTTCTGCCAAATCAGATATTATTTGTGCATCCTCAATGGATAATTGTCCCAAACAATAAGCTTCCAATTGTCCTGAATTTATTATATTATTTTTATCCATAATTAGTCGCTTAATTTGGTTCTTAATTGCAATAGTGCAGTGCGGGTTCTACTTTTAACGGTACCCAATGGAATATTAAACTCTTCTGATATTTGGGTCTGTGTGTATCCGTAATAAAATTGAAGATCAATAATCTGTTTCAATTTATCTTCCAGGCTATTGACTTTATCATTTATTCCTAAATAATCCAGTTCAAACATTTCCACACTGAGGCTTTGATTATCTACGAGATTATCCTCATTTTGGATCATATTTTTCTTGGTAAAATATTTACTTCTGCAAAAATCAATGGCTAAGTGTCTTGCAATGGTCACAAACCAGGTAAAAAGCCTACCTTTGGAGGCATCATAAGTGCTTATATTTCTCCATATTTTTACGAAGGTGTCCTGAAGGAGATTTTCAGCATCCTCATTTGATTTGACTATTTTTAGAATGACCTGAAACAAGGTAGCGCCATACCTGTCATAGAGTTCGGCATAGGCATCTGGTTTTCCATCCTGCAGGCTTTTTATAAAGGCCTCTTCTGAAAACATGATCAAGTCATTTAGTATAATACAACAATATTTCGAGCTCAAATATAGAGAAAATGTTTCTTGACTTCTCATCCAAAATGTAAGTTGTTTCGTATTTATTCCTAAAAAGAAAAGAGATCATGAGTAATTATCATTTTATAACGAATTGGAGCTTAAAAGGACGACCTGAAGAAATCTATCGAATACTGGAGGATGTAGAACGACTTTGTGAGTGGTGGCCTAGTGTATATTTAAAGGTTACAGTTACTAAGCCTGGTGCAGCTGGTGGGGTAGGAAAGGAAGTAGAATTACTTACTAAAGGTTGGTTGCCTTATTTGCTGAAGTGGAAATTCAGAGTTATCGAATCCCATTTTCCTACTGGATTTAGTATCGAAGCTATGGGAGATTTTGTGGGAAAGGGCATTTGGACGATTGGTGAAGTGAATGAGAAGGGTTATTGTAATGTGAAATATGATTGGAATATTCGTGCTGATAAAAAATTGATCCGGTATTTGAGTTGGTTATTAAGACCTATATTCTCTGCAAATCATCACTGGGCTATGCGCAAGGGCGAAGAAAGTTTGGCATTGGAACTTAGGAGGAGAAGAATGGAACAGAATGTACCAGAGCCTCCGAAGGCGATATTTGTGGGAACTACGGAATAAGAAAGTATCTAATTCAAAAACGATTTTCATAAAAAATTATTACCTGATTGGGGGATTTTTTAAGGGATTGCCTGTGAAATTAATTCTTGCGTATTTATTTAGCTTTGAAAGATTTAAGTTGGTCAATTGATTATTTGAACAATCAAGTATAAATAATTCCTTCATAGATTGCAAATTTAGATCTGTAATTTGATTATAAGAGCATTTCAATATTTCTAACTTTGAAACATATGTTAAATCAATACTTTTAAGATCATTGTAGGAACAATTTATTTGAGCCAATTTTGGAGTGTAACGCAAATCAAGATTTTGAATATTATTATGAGAACAATTTAAATTGAATAAATTATTCGTTTGATGTAAATAAAGATTTTTAATTTGATTGATAGAACAATCCAAGCTATCTAAATTTGGAATATATTGTAAATCAAGTTCAGTCATTTTGTTAAAAGAGCAAGATAATTTTTCCAAAAGTGGAACAAATTGCAGTTCAAGATTTTCTATTCTATTACTCGAACAATTTAAACTAAGTAGTGTCGATAAATTTTTTAGATCAAGTTTATTGATTTCATTATTTGAACAATTCAAGTTGTTCAAACGTAAATTATTCTGTAAATTCAGAAATTTAATATAATTATAGCTACAATTCAATGTAGTTAATTGAGTTACATGTTCTAAATCAATGTTTTCTAATTCATTTCCATAGCAATTTAGTTCTTGCAATTTGGGACTTTTTTGTAAATCAAGAAATTTAATATTATTATAATGACAGTCTAAATAATATAATTTTGGAAAATATTGCAAATTAATATTTTCAATTTCATTATTATTGCATAACAATACTTCTAAACTACCAATATCAGCTAATGATAAATTTTTAATTTTATTGTTGCTGCAAGTCAATATAAATAATTTGGGAAAGTTTTCAATTTTTAATTCAGATAGTTCATTTCCACCACACCCTAAACTGAATAAATTTGGTAAATTATTTACTTCCAAGCTTTTTAATTGATTATAAATGAGGTGAATTTGTTTTAAATTGGGTAAGTTGGAAATAACTAATTTTGAGAGTCTATTGAAATTGCATTCGAAGATTTGTAAATTATTTAAACCGTTTAAATTAAGTTTTTGTATTTGATTATTTGAACAATCAAATTCACGTAAATGTGTTAAGCCTTGTATATTTAATTTTCGTAATTTATTCTTATCACAAGTTAATTTTTCAAGTGCAATAAGACCATTAATATTTAACTTTTTTATCAAATTGTCAGAACAATTCAATTCTTCCAGCTTAACTAATTTATAAAGATTTAATTTATTCAATGAATTGGAGGAGCAATTAAGATTTTCTAAATTGATAAAATGTTCGATGCCTTCAAGTGATTCAATGTTTTGGGATTTGATCTTTAAATTAATTATTTGTTGGGCCTCATTGATTTCAATCTCACCATCATCATTTAAATCAGCGTTTTTATCCCCAACGCCATCAAAATCAGTATCAACACATAAGGTGTTTAGTAAAGCATTCTCAAATTGTGCATCGGGAAATTGTATGGTCTGCGCTGGACACAAGATGCTCAGAAATAAGAGCGGTATACTTGATAATTTTATGTTTGCCATTAGGGTTAATTAGAATCTAGTTGGTTAAATGCTCCATCAAATATAATGTATTTTATTATCTTTTTAAGGATTATCAAAGTTTTTACATTGGACCTAATTTTCTTTTAAATCCATAGTAAAATTATAGGATAAGAACTGATGGAGTCCCAATTAGGTGAAGGGATAGTAATATTTCACATTGTGAATCCAATGAATTGGATTCGAATAAATAGTTTAATAGGATATAATAATGAGATCCTTAATAGCGTTGAATGACTTAATCATTTTGATCATGAATGACCTCAATTTTATAAATATGTCTTTGATTTTTAACCATGGATATACCTGACTTAGGAACTTTTTTTTATAAATTCTTTTCAGACTTTTCACTTTGATATGATTTTGAATCATTTATAATTTTTTTTACCAATCCCTGTTTTTTATATAAATCCACTAAATTATTTTCAATGAAGTATTTATTAAGTTTCATTTTGTCCATTTTATGCTTAAACGAAAATTATGCACAAGTAACCATAAGAGGCCAAGTTAAGGACAAATCCGGCAATAGCATTTCTTTCTGTTCTATAACCTTACTTCATGAAAAAGATTCAGCTTTAATAAAAGGAAATCTGACCAATGATCAAGGTGAATACATGATTGAAAATGTAGACCCTGGTAAATACATGATTTTGGCGTCTTATTTGGGATATGAACCCGTTTATAGTACCATCATTGACATTAAATCTGAGAGTAAGACGGCAACAGTCGATATTATGCTCCAGGAGAAATCTATTGTATTAGATGAAGCAGTTTTTATTGCCAAACGCCCTTTTCTGGAACAGAAGGCAGACCGTTTAATCGTCAATGTTTCGAATAGTGCCATTGCAGCCGGTGGCACTGCTATGGAAATACTTAAAAAAGTTCCTGGTGTCATCATCATCCAAGATAAAGTGACATTGGGTGGTAGCCAAAATGTCCAAGTGTGGATTGATGGTAAACCTTCACCATACACTGATATGAATGCTGTCCTAAGAGACATGCCCGGAGATCAAATAGATCGCATAGAGTTGATTACGCAACCTGGTGCCCAGTTTGATGCAGCGGGAGGACCAATATTGAATGTTATTTTGAAAAGAAATGCGGATCTGGGATTTAAGGCAACAGCAGCATTGGCCGTTGGTGGATATCAAGTAGATCAAGGTGATGTGGATCAAGGAATACAAAATTACTATCGCATAAATCCTTCTGTCAATGTAGCCTATCGAAAAGGAAAATACAATCTTTTTGGAAATGCTAGTTTCAATCAAGGAAAAACATTCGAAGTATTTATTGTAGATCGGTTTATAGGTAGTGATGTGTATAAGAGTAAAAGTTTAGATAACAAGGATTATCAATTTCGAAATATTAGAATAGGTGCAGACTATTATGCAACTAAAAAAACAACTATTGGTTTTATTGCACGGGCATGGGGTCGTAACGGCGATGGAAATAGTTATAACAGAACCAACGTTTTTGATCTTTCAGACCATTTAATAGATGCTTTTATTACTGAAAATGTAAGTGATAATAAAAGGAGTGGTTTTTATACAAACCTTAATGGTAAACATGAATTTAATCCTAAAACAGGACGTAATATTACCCTGGATTTAGATTATAATCAATTCAATACAAACACATCCAATGATCTAACGATTTATCCAACAGAGCAAATATCTAATAGATCACTATCAGAACAAGTTGTCAAACAGCCTGTGGATATCTGGGTTGTAAAAAGTGATTATATACATCCTTTTGATTCTACGTTTAAATTTGAAACCGGAATTAAATCAAGTTTTGCTAGTGTCGATAATCGGTTGAATTTTTTTCGAAATGGAATTAAATCCAGTACTGAGTCTAATGATTTTTTATATAAGGAAAATATTTTTGGCGCATATATAAATTTAAGTAAGAGTTTGAAAAAGTTTGATTTTAATGCGGGTGTTCGAATGGAGAATACCAATGTGTCAGGAACAACTTTGGATTCTTTAGTTTTGGATAGAAATTATCTGCAATGGTTTCCTAGCGCAAGTGCCCTGTATCATATCAATAAAAATATGGGCATACAAACTTCTTTTTCCAGAAGACTAAATCGTCCTGGATTCCAACAACAAAATCCATTTATTAATTTTATTGACTCCTTAACTTACACCCGCGGAAATCCAAAATTATTACCTGAAATAAGTAACACCGCACAATTGAATTTCACCTATGACGGTCAACCTGTAGCGGGCATTAGTTATGCGGTAACGAATGACGTGATTATTGAAAATGCACCTCAGATAGAAGGTACAAAAACCTATACGACTGCAGAGAATTTGGCTAATCAAAGGAGATTGGAAATTCAATTGAATTTTCCAATTAAACTTGGAAAATGGTTAGATGGATATGGCGGTAATCAAGCCATTTATAACAGTTATGATGCAACATATCAAGGTTTGAAGTATGAAGCGAATCAATGGAGTTGGTTGGCCTATTGGGAACTTAATTTCCAATTGCCTAAGGATTTTAAACTTGAAGTGGGCGGTTTTTATTTTACCAAATTTCTTGAAGAATTTTTGGTCATTGATCATATTGGTAGTTTAGATTTTGGAGCATCCAAAACATTTTGGAATAAAAGAGGAAAATTGAGTTTTAGTTTCAATGATATTTTGGATTCTCAAAACACTCGTGCGAATATTAATTTCAATGATGTAAATGTCAATTTTTTCCAACGGGAACTTAACAGAAATATGAGATTGAGTTTTAGTTACCAATTTGGAAATTCCAAAGTTAAGAATGGTGGTAATCGCAAGGCAGCTTCGGAAAGCGAGGCTTCGAGGGTGAAGGTGGAGTAGGGTGACTAACGGATTGAAATACGTTAGTAGAAAATGAGTCGAGCCTACGGCTCCGGGGAGTGAGATATGTGCCGTGCCAATGGCACTCTGTTATTTGGATTTAGGATTACTCTCGGATTAAAATCCGAGAGTAAAAAATGTGTCGAGCCTACGGCTCTTAGGAGTAGGGAATTGGCATGTAAAGTGTTAGAAAAAAATGTGTTCAACTTTGGTTTCTCATGATTTAAAGTACGATATGGAGGTATAGCCTCGTTCTATATTTTTTACAAAGGATTTTTATCTAATTAAATTAGAAAATATATAATGTCCCTAGAGCCTTTGAAAGGTGATAAACGAAAAAGAGACATAGCCTCGTTCTATTTTAATAACAACGGATTTTAATTAGTTTTGTATGTCGCGAAGTAATTTCATTAGTACCTTAGGCATGACTAATTTTTTTTGGTGTAAATGAGAGGCATAGCCTCGTTTCATCATAATAACAACGGATTTTAAACCGTTGTTATTAACTAATAAAGTTCTTGAGTGCCATAGGCACGGTGCATTTATAATGAATTAATCTAATTATATGGCTAACACATATTCACAAATTTACCTCCAAATCGTTTTTGCAGTAAAATATCGAAAAGCACTTCTTGATAAGGCTTGGAGAAGTCAGGTTTTTGGAGTTATGGGAAATTTAATTAACGAAGCCAATAGCAAAACAATAATAGTAAATGGAGTAGAAGATCATGTGCATTGTTTTGTAGGTTTGAAACCTGCAATTTCTGTTTCAGAATTAATGAAAATTGTGAAGGCGAAATCATCAAAATACATTAATGATCATTCCCTTACCCGTGAGCGATTTGAATGGCAGACAGGATTTGGTGTGTTTTCTTACAGCCAAATAGATATTGAAAGAGTGTTTAAATATATACAGAATCAAGAAGAGCATCATAGATCCAAAAAATTTAAGGAGGAATACCTGGAATTATTAAAGGAATACCAAGTTGAGTATGATGAGCAATATCTTTTTGAGGACTTGATATAAAAAATGTGTCGTGCCTACGGCACTACAAAATGAACCGTGCCAACGGCACTACAAAATGAACCGTGCCTACGGCACTACAAAATGAACCGTGCCTACGGCACTACAAAATGAACCGTGCCTACGGCACTACTTAAAATCCGTTAGTAGAAAATTTGTCGAGCCTACGGCTCTGGTGAGTAAGATAATTCGTAAATACATAATGTGTCACGTCCAAGGTTTTAGGATTTACATTAAAATTTAGAGGCGTAGCCTCGTTCTATTTTAATAACAACGGATTTTAATTAGTTTTGTATGTCACGAAGTAATTTCATTAGTACCTTATGCATGACTAATTTTTTTTGGTGTAAATGAGAGGCGTAGCCTCGATCCATTTTTAATAACAACGGATTTCAATCCGTTGTTATTAAACAGTAAAGTTCTTGAGTGCCCGAGGCACGACTCATTTCTTTGTCTGCACATCCACTCAAAGGTTCGTATAAATCGATTAAGATTATAATTACACTTACCTAACTTCTGCAGGCGGTCTTTGTGGTCTTACAAATTCTTTTTTCTTAATGAGTTCTTTGGTTTCTAATATGGCACGTTCCAATTGATTATCTATGCCTTTACTTAACGCTGTAAGATCTTCCATGACTTCGATATCCGGATCGACACCGTGACCTTCTTTGAACCATGTGCCATCCGAATTATACATCCTGAAAGACGGTGCGGTAATTGAACCACCATCGATCAAACTAGGCACGCCACTAATACCTATCAATCCTCCCCAGGTTCGAGTTCCAATCAATGGTCCCAGATGTTTTTTTCTAAAATAATCCGGAAATGCGTCACCACCTGAACCACTCCATCCATTGATGAGCATTACTTTTGGTCCGAAGTGAGCATAGGGAGGCCAAGGCCATGGTTGACCATCTCTGGTCGCAAAAAATGCAAGTGGTTCGCGATTTAGGATTTCCACAAAACGATCTGGAATTTGTCCACCATTATTAAATCGTTCATCAATGATTAAAGCTTTTTTATCCCATTGTGCAGAGAATTGTCTAATGAGTTCGCTTTGTCCGTCGGTGCCGGTGCTTGGAACATAGATATAACCTACAGTTCCATTGGATGCTTCTTCAACGCGTTTTCGCTTAGATTCTATCCAGGCTAAATGGCGTAATCTTGCTTCATTATCTATGGTTTGAACCATGATTTTTTTTGCATTAGTCCAACTTGGGCTTGTATTGTATGTGAGTTCTACCGTTTTATTTCCTAATCCTTGAAAACTTGCTGTGGGTTCTAATTGCGTTGATAAAGGAATGCCATTAACTGCAAGAATGTAATCGCCTTCTTTAATTACCAAACCAGGTGCTGCTAAAGGAGATTTGATTTCAGCATCCCAAGATCCGGGTTTAATAATATGCTTAATTTTATAAAATGGACCTTCAGCTTCCCAATTGATACCTAAATAGCCGACATTTTTTTGTGCAGCACGTTCTTCTGGTCCACCACCACGATAAGTATGTGAAGCATTAAGTTCAGCTATCATTTCACCAATAATAAAATTCACATCTTCTCTTGTGGTTGCTACTTCTAACATTTTTAAATAACGTTCTTTTATGAGATTCCAATTAACACCATGCATTTGTCCATCATAGAAAAAATCTCGCTCCAAGCGCCATACATCTGTTAAAATTTGTTTCCACTCTTGAGCAGGATCAACCATCATAGACATTTCAGCAATGCGTAATGGTTTTTCCCATTTTTGATTCTCTTCTGGTTTAATTATGGCCATGGCTTCACCTTTGAAAGCAAGTAATTTTTTACCATCTGCGCTTAAGATAAAACCATTTGCATCATCTAAAATATTTTTTTCTTCTCTCTTTTCGATATCATAATAAGCAATTGACATTTTTGCAGTATTGGGTGATCCAGTGTTTGGAACTTTTAAGTAAATTATTTTTCCGGTGCTTGAAGCTATATTACCAAAATTCCCATTAGGGATTGGAAGCACAACCATACGTGATTCAATCAGATCAAAATCTATTTCTACCGGCGTTATTTTTTGTGTAGTGCTGTCTTTCTTTTCTTTATTTTCTTTTGCTTTCTTATTCTTGGTTTCTATAGCTTTTGCAATAGTTTCAAGTTCAGATTTAATAGCAACGGTATCATTCTTTGGACTCAAGAGTGAAGGTGTTTTTTTAAGGAGACTTATGGCAGCTATTTGAGTTGAATTGGTATAAATAAAGGTATTATCTATATCACTATATGATGGTTGAAAAAGTTGATTCGTAAACAAGTAAATATATTTTCCTTCGCTATCAAATACAGGAGAACTACATTCATAATATCCGCTTGTTATTTGGTGAAGTTTTTGTTGATTCACATCAAAAACAAATACAGCATTGTGATAATTTTCAAGATCTCTGTTGTAAGTCAACCATCTGCTGTCCGGTGACCAACTGGGGTTAAAGCCCATTAAACTTCCATGAGTCATTCGAAGTCCTCTGTCGACATTGATGCTCGCTCCTGTAGTAATATCGAAAATTTTAATTTGCATAGTCTGATCTATGAAGGCCAATTTTTTACTATCAGGTGACCAAAACAATTGGTATCGATATCCGGGACCGTAATTCGTCATTTTTTTCTTTGAGCTTGGGTCTGTAGCATTCATAGTCCATAATTCATATTCACCAGATTGGTCACTCCAATAAGCGATTGTTTTACCATCTGGAGACCATTTAGGGAAGCGTTGTGCAGATCCCGATGATTGAGTTAAATTAATTACAGAACCATTTTCTGCAGGCAATGAAAAGATCTCTCCCCGAGCTTCAATCAAGGTGCGATTGCCATCAGGACTTATTGCAGCAAATTCAATTAATTTATCTACATTTTCTAAGGATGGTTTTAGTCTAATTTTATCTGATATGATATTGACTTTAACTTCAGATAATTGATTGGATTTAAGTGAATAAAGGTATAGTTTGCCGGATGCTTCAAAAACAATATCTTCAGGTCCTTGGGAAGGAAAATGAATGTCATCATCTTTAAACATAGTTAGTTGTG
Organism: Saprospiraceae bacterium; assembly: GCA_044228225.1. Lineage (GTDB taxonomy): Bacteria > Bacteroidota > Bacteroidia > Chitinophagales > Saprospiraceae > Vicinibacter. The sequence continues at coordinate 43,238 of JBGAVH010000022.1, forward strand.
TGCGGGATTTCAATTTCAGATCGTATTTCCACAAGTTCATTCTTTTTTCAGGTCCATTGTCTGACAAAAAATAAATATTGTTTTCGTGCCACATTGGAAGTTCTTCGCTTGCATCAATTGAAGTTGAAATATTTTGAGACGAACTATCTTTTAAATTAAATAGATATATATCTGCTACATCACCACCGCGATACCGCTTCCAGGTTCTAAATATTTCTGATTTGATAACCATAGCCATTTGCTGTCCATCAGATGAATAACTTCCGAATTCACCATAAGCAAAGGGTAATTTAGCTGGAAAACCACCCTGAATTGAAATGGTAAATAATTGGTTGAATCGATCTTTTTCACTTTCTCGATTGGACGCAAATAAAATGTGTTGACCATTAGGATGCCAATCCACCATCCGATCACTTTTACCATGCTGGGTGAGCCGAGTTGGTACACCACCCATTATGGATTGCAAATAGACATCTGCATTGCCATCATAATTTGCTGAAAAAGCAATTTTTTGTCCATCGGGTGAAAACTTAGGAAACACTTCCATACCTACAGGTGAGCTTATTTTTAGGGCATTTCCACCTTGTTTTGGGACTAGCCATAGATCATTGGCATAACTAAAAACGATTTGGGTGGAGGAAACATCCGGAAAACGAAATAGACCAGCATTCACCTGTGCATCTGAAGGGTGATTGGACATTAGAAACAGAGTAATTGAAATAAGAGAAAAATAATGGAATAGCATATTCATTTTAATAAATTTTGGTCAAAGCTAAAAATCTTTTGGTATAACGATTGTAAAATTTATTAAGAAATTAGGCTGTTTTATTGATCTGAAATAGCTGTTTCTTTAATTAATATTTAAAATTTCACATGCAAATGGATATAATGCATAAAAATCCTTTATGAAATGCTGTTTATATAAAGTTATATTCTTAGTTTTGTAGCAGACATGTTGTTAGTAGATAAATGATGTGTTCAATTTGAATCTCGGATAAATCAACATTTGTTAAAATTTAGGAATAGGGGATCTAATGTAATTCAATAAGATTGGATTATTTGGACTCTTTGCATCTGTAATTTATTGCCCTACATTTAATTTTTATTTTATGAAATCCAAGATTGTTGATTCTGCATTTGTTAATTATTTTTTGAATTTTCCTATTTTCAAAACAAGCTTAAGGTTGATCCTATTTTGTTTGGTTACTTTTATGGAAAGTAAATCATTATTAGCTTGCGATATATTGGTTGCAAAATCGAATGTATACATTACTATTGAGCGTGGGATTAAACTAAAGATTACAGCTAAAGACTTATTAGATATTGGATATTGTGAAGATCGCCAATATCAGGTTTCTTGGGTGCTAAATGGGGTATTGACACCACTAGATAGTTTGTCAGATCAGCTTCCAAGGTATTTAAGATTCCATGTTGCAGATTTAAGTAATCAGCATTTTTGTTTTGGTGATTTACAACTCAATTTTGTGGATTGTATAGAAGATTTAGTCCCAAAACAATTGGATACTTTATTCATAAGTGAATGTGCGCGTTATGGAACATTTAAATTGCAAGGTTTTGAATTACCCGATAGCGTAAAAATTAATTACGTAAATGGTGAGTACTTAGTAAGTGGATGGTCCAGATGTGGAATCGTTAAAATTAAAATAACTGATATAAAAAGTACGAAACTGCCAAAAGATAATATTTATGAACATATTGAAAACCTTCGATTTAGAATTACCAGAACCGATAATATTTCATTTAATTTTAGTAATACCATTTTATATAAGAGACCCGTATTAGATAGTACGGTTTATTTTCCAAATTTTGATGGAGTTGAAAATCCAATTTTTGATTGTGGTGATCATTGGGAGAAGGATAGAAATGGAAATCCTACGGCAAAATATGTTTTACCCAAAAAACTATATGACAACGATTGTACATTTTTTGCCTATAACTATGTGGATTCATTGGTAAGTGTGATAGATACCCTATGTTTATCGACAAAAATTGTAGGACGAATATGGACTTTTATTAATTGGGATAACGGACGTATTTATACATTTAATCAGAGAATATATATTCAATGCATCAAGGATTTGGAACCGCCAACTGCAAAATGCAAATCCGAAATTGTGGAATTTAAATTGGATTCAAATCAAACCATTAAGATTAATGCGAATCAATTTGATGATGGATCGACTGACAATTGTGGTATAAGATCAATAAGTTTTGATTCTATTGCAACTATCAATTCACTTCAATTTGATATTCAGGATACCGGCAAAATAATAGATGTTGACATATGGGTTCGTGATTATGCTGGTAATAAAACCAAATGTACATCTCAAATAAGAGTTAGTGAAGACAAGGTGGTCTCGAATTTTGATCCAGATGGAGAAAACAACATGGTTTTGAGCTTGTCTCCAAATCCCTTTATTCAAATTACCCAATTGAATATTTTTTCATCTTATGATTCCAAAGTTCAAGTGACTGTTTATTCTAATGAAGGACGGAGGGTTATGATCAAAAATATTATGGTTGAGGAAGGCTATTATTCCATTGCCTTACCAGAATTATTTAATTTGAAAGGAGGTTTGTATTTCATACAATGTCAAAGTACAAAAGAGGTTTTTAGGATAAGAGGATTTAAATTGTAATAAACTGAAAAATGCATTGTAATGTTTTATGGCTTAGTTAAGCTTCATTTGTTTCAGTGAAATGTAATTTTTTATAAGAAGATTCATGCTATAAGTTTAATGGTTAGGTGCTATTCAATTGTTGGCAGAATACTTTAAAGCGGTTTGCTGGTAATTTAAAATGAGTACCTTAAATAATTTTATTGTTTTCTTGTGAATTGTAACAAAATGTGATACATTTTTTACCGTCATTATACTAATTGAGGTAATAAATTAATGAATGCATTAAGTTTAGCATTGAAGATTTTATTTTAGGTAATCTTGGTAATGTTTACCTAGGTTAAGGTATTAGACATTTAATGGAACTGATTCATATTCTGAATATTTCTTAAGAAGTATTTAGATCGTTTATTAGTTATAGAATGAATAAAAATCTTTATTTCAACTCATTAAAAAACAGGCCCTATAATTTAGAACTAAATCTTTGGTTATCTCCTGATATAAATCATTTTAAATCATGTTTTTAGTCATTTTATATGTTCTATTTGAAAATTAAGTTTGGAGAAAATTTGATTATGAAAAATAGATTTTTGATCGTGTTTTTTTTGACAATGTCTCAAATGTTTCTTTCTGCTCAAAACATTGATGACTATCTAGACAATTATTTGGGCAAGAACAAGGATGGATATGTCCAACCCGTTTCTGATATTTTGACGGGAATGTTCAATTCAGGATTAATCACAGAAACAAAGATCGACAGCCATTTTTATGTCAAAATTGGTATAGTTGGATCTGCAGCATGGGTCACAGATAATTTAAAGACCTTTTCAGCTACGACGGAAGATCCTTTTTCACCGGAACAGAAGACCAAGGTTTCCACCATTTTGGGTCCAGCGGAAGTCACCGCTGTCACAGATAGTAATGGATTAACTTATACCTTTCCGGCAGGGATTAATGCCAAGTGGGTTCCGTTTGCTTTACCTCAAATTACGATAGGTGGCGTATTGAATTCGGAGCTTAATTTAAGGTTTTTAGCCATTAATTTTGGAGAAGATTTTGGTAAACTCCAAATAATAGGTGCGGCATTAAGACATGATATAGGGCACTATTTTAATCTTATTAATTATAATGTAAATGCTGGATATTCCTTCCAAAGTATAAAATTGGGAAGTAGGGTCAATTTAACCAACCATTTGATTAGTCTGGATGCAGGAAGAGATTTTAAGCACTTTTATTATTTTGGTCGTATTGCATATCAGTTAGGAAATATGGATGTGACATTTACACCTGATGCTGAAGAAGGGGGGAATAAAATTGAGTTTAAAAACAAAAATGATTTTCCACTATTTTTTGGTTTAGGAGGTGGTGTAAAATTAGGTAAGGTCTTTCGGTTTAATTTAGGAATCAGTTATGCAAAATTTCCAATGGCTGAATCAGGTATCATATTAAAATTCTAATCATAAACAAAAAAACAATAAAAATGAAAACATTAAATTATTTTACCAATTTACTTCTATCATTTATTATTATTACTACATTCTTTGGTTGTGCAGATTATATTAAAGTTTACGAATCTGAGACAAGAATTATTCCTTTGAGTTTGACTATAAATACACTTGATCAGAAAAATTGGGAAAGCATTATTTCGCGAACTGATGTACAGAAGGCATTGAACATTCCTTTCTATGCACAGAAAGTTAAAGTAACGTTGAAATCCATAAAATTAAAAATTGAACCAGATGCTAATCAAATAAATGCACCATTTGTAGAATATTCTATGAATGTGTTTGTACCTGAGGGACAATCATATAGTAACTTTTTAAACCTTAGCTCTTATGAAGTGACCAAATTTCTTGGCTCACCAAGTCCAATAAATATTAATTTAAGGGCGAAGGAAATTGCTAATTTGAACGGTTTACTTACTCGACTTTTTGATCCTAACCAAGTATTGCAAAGTGTAAAATTTAATGGTGATATTAATGGTAAATTATTTGCTGATGGTGGTCCAAATGCGGTTTTTATAGGTAAGTTAATCGTTAGTTTAGCACTTGACATTTCTTATTTTCATTGCGAATATTCTGAAGCTTCTTCATTTATTGACGATTCTTGTACTCAATAATGCTTGTAGTAATACTTGATACACAATAATTAATGTAGAATTGTATAAGTGGCTCACTTTTATGATTTTAATATTGACTTTTATAAGAAAGTGTTAATTGATAATGTGGGTTTCTTATAGTAAGATTAATTTTAATTTATCTCATCAATTAAGTAGTATTTAAAATGATAAAAAATAGCTTAAATGGGTTTCTATCAATCATCCTAATTCTTTTACTTGTAGGATGTAACAAGGATGATAACAATCCAATTTCTGAGTCCGGCAAAATAAAAACAGATCATTCAGTTTTTGTCACAAAGAAATCAATTCCAGCGTCAGGTGGACAACTAAATGTTATAGGAACTCAAACCCCTCTAGAAGGTTTAAGTATAATGATTCCTCGCGATGCATATTCAGATTCAAAAGAATTTACTATATCTTATGCTAACATAACCTCACATGAATTGGGTAGTTATTTCAATCCAGTAAGTCCTTTAATTGAAATTGATAACGGTGGATTTTATGCTGCTAAATTTATGCAGCTGAAAATTCCAGTAAGTCCACATCCTGGATATTATAGGATGGCTCTTTATTATGATAAGAAGACGGGTGAATTAGAAGGGATTCCAATTATTAAATCAGAGGATAGTTCTATTACTATTGGCTTGAGACATTTTTCTTTTATTGTTGTAACAGAAATACAAAAAAATATTCTAATCCAAGGAACTGGATTTCATGCTTTTTTTGAACCTGCAACTAATGGGTGGAGTTTTCCCAATTATGGAACTTATGCAGAACCTGGGGGTATCTGTGCAGGAATGAGTATTGGCGCCGCTTATTATTTTAAGAATTTTAATGCCTCTATTAATTTAGGTACTTTTTTTGATAATGATAAATTATGGTTTACGACACCTGCTTTTTGGGAGGATGATGCTAAAGGTTTAAGTTTTGCAACGGCTATTCACAAAACATATTCGTCAAATAGTCAAAATAATGTTTTTGATCCAATCTTAGTTGCTTCTGAAGATGATAGATTTTGGAGTATAATTTATAATATGTTAATTAATAATCAACCACAATTAATATATGTTCATGCCACAGACTCTGCGGTTGCTCACATGATTATCGGATTTGCTTATGAAGTAAATGCTAACGAAGCCAAAATTAAAGTCTATGATCCAAATTATCCTAGATTGGAGAATGAAATTAAATTTAATTTAGTCAGTAAAACATTTGTACCATATGCATCAGCCTCAAATGCTAAGGCCCTTGAAGATGGAGATGTCTATAATTTTAATGAAATAGCTTTATTTCCTTTATCATCTGCAATATCTAATGAACAGATGGATTTATTATGGAATAAAGTTCAGAATAATTCGGTAGGGAAAAATTTGTTTCCTTCTTACAAGATTTATGCAGTTCCTAAAGATCATATGTTCGAAAAAATTGAATTAGTGGCTGATGATAATGGCCTTAAGAATTCAATTCCATTCGATGAATTTGAGTTTGAATTGGAATTGTCAGATCCAGTTGTTTCTTCTGGCTTAGAATCGATCATTTACTTACCTGGTCTTGGACCTGAGAGAAAAAATCCGGCTACTTCTGTTAAAATGATTACTAGCGACACTTTGATCGGTATTTATATTAAAGCCATTCCTATTGGTCAACAGTATGAAAAATGGCTTGGATTTGATTGGTTTAAGATACATCTTCAGGATGTTTGGATAAGTATCAATCCAAATCCTATTATTGGAGAACCATAAAAAGAAATTTCTCTTAGTGTAGAATCTAAAGGTATAACTTCAAGTGAACTTAAGTATGTTTGGAATTTTGGTGATGGCACTTCTGAAATGATCAGATATAATGACAACACAGTTAAACATAAATTTAGTAAAGTAGGTGATTTTAAAGTAAATGTAAAGTTATATGACAATAAGAATGGCAAAGAATTAGCTACTGCTTCTGGAATTGCCAAAATTGAAGTAAGTTCCGGACAGAGTTTTAATTTTGATTGGCTTCAAAGAAGAGTAACCAGAAATTGGTACTATGATATAAATTTTAAATTATCCGGAATAGTAGAAGGAAAAAATGGCAATAAAGTGGAGCAAATTTTTGGTAATGGAAACAATAAGATTGTTAGTATAGGATTTGCAAGTATTGATTCCTTCAAAATTAGTTTTTCGAGTTCATTTTCCATCACCCCATTACAAATTACAAACAATCTTAATCCCATGGAGATTATTACCTTTTCAGGTTCGCCAAGATTGAGTTGGTCTACCTATAATTTTAACCCACCTGCAGGTCTTTCCAGTGGCAATGGAACATATGAAAATTCTAAATGCGTTGGATCTATTACCATAAAAGGTTATATGGATTATACATCCACAGTGTTAGATGACAATACTGGAGAGTATAAAACTACCAGCGGAACCATTGAGTGGGTATTGGGGTATATTAATTTTGATAAATATTGAATTCAAAACGATTGAAGGTCCAAAAAAAGGAATTGTTATTTCTTTTGTTGGAGTGAACTTAACATTAAGTTCTTTAGAAGTAAGTAATTTGGTCTTTAGTGCTTATGGAGCAGCGGCATGTGGGACATTAACGCATGTAGACTATTTTGAAGCTGGGATAATGGTTAAATATTGAGGTGATAAAACTTCATTTATATCCTACGCCATTCCATACCATAAACAAGTAAAGGTGTTTGATTCATTGAGTCGGGGTACACTTTTGTCGTATCCCGACTTTTTTATTTTATTATTTTAGAAAATATTTTTAAAAAAAAAGATACTTCGTAAACATAATTAAGATAATTTTGTCTTAAATAAAGTTATATTCAATATTCATCTAAAAAATTTGAAATTATGTTAAAAGTACAACTATTCATTTTAGGATTATTCGTATTTTTTTTAAATCAGATTCATTCGCAAGACACTAGTGTTGCGGAAAAAATTTCTTCGCCTAAAGTATTGGGGTATCACTTTGGGGTGGTTCAAATAGCTTTTGCCATTAATAAAGGTGATGTTATTTATTTAGACAAATATGATTTTTACACGATTGGTTTTCCATTTGGCATTAGTTTGAAGACTCCTGGAAAAGCCATTATTGATCTCGAGTTTGTGCCAGTAATTAAGCCTTATCTGACCACGGAAACACCTTATAATGTTCATTTATTATATCATCCAGGAATACTTTATCCACTAAAACAGGGATGGACATTGGGATTCAGATTGGCATTTGAAAGTGGGGAAAAACAATTTGGCTTTACACCCTTGATCAATAAAGCATTTAGAATTAATGAAGGTTCTGTTTTTTTTGTTGAATTGGTTGCTCCAGGAAGATTCGGACCAGCTAAAAATTCTGGTTATACACAATTAGGGGGTCTTCATTTAGGTTTTGGTTTCTAAAAAAGTATAAATCATAGCTCTTTAGATTTATATTTTAGAGAATATATTGAAATGGGAAAGATAAAAGATTTTAAATCACCATCTAGTTCATTTACGATCAAAACCGAAGTAGTTTGTCCAAATGATGCTAATCCAATGGATATTTTGCAAGGAGGAAGGTTGGTAGAATGGATGGATATAGGTGCTGCAGTTTGTGCACAAACCCATTGCGGAAAAATTTGTGTAACGGCTTCGATTAATCATGTTGATTTTTATTCAGCCGCCAAAATTGGTGATATCATTACGATTTTGGCAAGAATAACCAGAGCATTTAATACGTCTATGGAAATTTATGTTCACGCTTTTGCAAGGAAGGTGACCTCAGAAAAGAAATACTTGGTAAGTAAAGCCTATTTCACTTTTGTTGCACTCGACGATTTGGGAAAAGCCACACCAATTATTTCTGTTAATCCAGTAACCAAGGAAGATAAAATACAATTTGATGCTGCATTATTACGAAAAGAAAGAATTGCTAAAGGGAAGAAAAAGAGACATCTAATGTATCATAAATAGTTCGTCACATGTTAAAGGAATTTACTTATACATGATGTTTTTCTTTTTATAGATATTTAAGGTTATTTGTTTTTCCTTGTATCATTAACTATTGAAAAAGCATTTGAAATCCGATATTTTTAATAAATCCTAATGTATTACAAATAGGTCATGCTATATAACTATTGATTATCTTCAATAAACCATTCAGCATACGATGAAAGAGTTTCTTCAAGTCTGATATTTGCTAACGGAGTAGAAATACTAAATTTGTCTTTCAATATATCAACAAAATGCAATAATAAGTTCTCACAAGTTGGCTGAAAAGGTACTAAAATAACTTTTTCAAATTCGTTGGATATGACTTCAGATTTCGAATAGGGTGCTTCTTGATTGAGTACAAGTGCGTGATCAAAAACATGTATAATATGTTTGTTTACAATTTCTTTCAGATCTCCAAAATCAATCACCATACCCAATTTGGTTTTTTTAATATCTTCTATGGGATTTCCAATCAAAGTAATACTTAAATGATAGGTATGTCCATGAATATTTTTACAAGGTCCATCATAACCATACAGTGCATGGGCCATATCAAAGGAAAACTTTTTAGTAATTCTAATTTTTTTATGAGGCATTATTTTTAGTTTTGTATAGGGATAATTTTGATAATATTAACAGGACAGTTTTGAGCGGCTATGATGTTTTCTTTGAGTTCATCTTCAGTAACTAACACTGAATAAAATCCTTTTTTGTTTATGGCTCCAATTAATGTACATTTTCCATCTTTTTTTGAAATACGCCATCGATTTCGAGATGCTTCAACACATGCGTTGCATCCTATACATTTTTCTCTTTGTTGTGTTATTCGAATCATATGGTTTCACTTACAAGTTTGTAAAGCTTGTCAGATGGTCTAATTTTTTCGTTTATTTTTATAGAAAAGGAATCCCCTTTTTGTGATTTGGCTACGGATATTTTATTCACTCTAATGTCTTCTATTTTAGATTGAATATATCCTGTGGTAGGTCCGGTAATGATCACTTCATCGCCTATACGTAAACTATGCGATTCACAAACGAATTCCCCGACACCTATTTTGTCAAAGTATTTGACAGCTTTAGCTACATATATTTTCTTTTTAGTTGCTTTGGAACCATTCTCATTGCTCCATTCACCCATTTTTTTACCGAGATAATACCCGTCCCAAAAACCCCGATTATAAACTGTAGCTAATTCTTTTTTCCAGGCTTCTATTTTTTCTTTGCTGAAACTTCCATTTAAATGGGAATTAATGGCTTCATTATAGCATTTTGTTACGGTATATACATAATCAACAGCTCGGCCTCTTCCTTCAAGTTTTAAAACACGAACTCCTGCATCAATAATTTGATCTATAAAATCTATGGTGCATAAATCTTTTGCCGACATAATCATTTCATTGTCTATTTCAAATTCAATGCCTTCTTCTTTGTCTGTTACAATATAGCTTCTTCTGCAATTTTGAATGCAAGCTCCTCGATTCGCGGATGCGTAATGTGAATGTAGACTTAGGTAGCATTTACCGGAAACCGCCATGCATAAGGCACCATGAGCGAAAATTTCTAATTCAATTAAATTTCCTTTGGGTCCAGTAATATTTCTTCTTTTTATTTCGCGACTAATATCTGCTACTTGCATCAGACTTAATTCACGTGCTAATACGATAACATCTGCAAATTGAGCATAAAATTCTACGGTATCAATATTTGAAACATTGGCTTGAGTAGAAATATGAATTTCCATTCCAATTTTTTTAGCATAATTCATAACGGCATGGTCGGATGCTATGATGGCAGAAATGCCACTTGATTTTGCTGCATCTACTATGCTTTTCATTAGATTGATATCGTGATCATATAGGATTGTATTGAGTGTCAAATAGGTTTTCACATGGTGTTCCTTTCCTATTTCTGCGATTTTTTTTAAGTCTTCCAAAGTGAAATTAATACTTGATCGAGCACGCATATTCAGTTGTTCTACACCAAAATATACTGAATTACAACCAGCTTTTATGGCAGCCATTAAAGATTCGAAAGACCCTGCCGGAGACATTAATTCTATAGACCGTTTTTCTGACATCGTTTTAAATAAACCTTTCAAAGATGACGGCAAAGGTAATATAAAGTTTGATCTAATATTAATAAGTTATAATCCTGTATCATGATTAAAAGGTTTAAAATTTTAATAGTTTAAGCAGTGATAGTTATTAAATATTAATGATTCTAAAATAGGTCTATTAGGTATTTAAATTGTTGCATGTTGAATTTGGAAATTTATCATTCATATTATCAATAGTTTTAATTTGGATCCGTTAAATGGAAATATTAAGTCATTTTAGTGGATTAATTTTATTAGATAATTATAAAAGACAAAAAAGTCTTAAATTAATTATATATTTGCAAAATTATTTAAATTAACTTTCTAATTCCTAGAGAGATTTTACTCATATATTTTTTTAAACTAATGCACTTATGAATAAGATTCCATTGCATAAATTTCATATACCTGTTTTAGGGTTGGCTTATAGTATCGATACGCCTATTAAGGTAGCCCGGTATGGTATATCTTCTGTAATGTCAATTATCGAAGATCAATTGATTGAAATGATGCGAGCTCATTATTATCCAATGATAGGATTAAAATATATCCCAATTCCAAGACACGAATGTAATTATCGCAGTAAACGTATTACAGATTATTTGAACCTAGTTAATAGAATAGTACTGGATCAAGTGACAAAGCTTAGAAATGCTACTTTTGAATCGGGTTCCGAAATTGTAAAATATTTTGAAATGCTTCCTGATGACAGTATGGTGAAAAAAATATACTTGCAAATGTTAAATACCACAAATTTACAAGAAAAAAGTACTCTTGAAGACTATTTGCGAACTCAAATTCAACCGGGAAGTATTGATGTAAATATCATGACAAAAGTCGACAGAGAACAATATAATGCCTTAGGTGTTTTAATAGAAGATGGATCGGATGCGGTTTCAGCTTTGAAGGCGTATGCGGTTAGTGATCTTTCCAATTCTTCTGTGGTGTTTTCAGCGGGCATGAATCCCAGATTGTATAATTTTCTTGAAACTTGCAGAGCGTTTGATATTAATGAGAATAGAAGTTTTACGAAGAAAATAATAGTTAAAGTTAGTGATTATCGATCGGCATTAATACAAGGCAAATATTTGGCTAAGAAGGGTATTTGGATAAGTGAATTTAGGATTGAGTCTGGGTTGAATTGTGGTGGTCATGCTTTTGCTACTGATGGTTATCTTATGGGGCCTATATTAGAGGAATTCAAACAAAAAAAACAAGAACTTATTTTATCACTATTTGAATTATATAATCCAGTACAAGAAAGTAAATCTGGTATAAAATTGACTAACCCACCTCCTATCATTTTCTCAGCACAAGGTGGGATAGGCACTTCTGGAGAAGATGCTTTTTTACATCAGTATTATCATATAGAGAGTACTGGTTGGGGGACTCCATTTTTATTGGTTCCTGAAGCAACAACTGTTGATGAATCTACCCTTGATTTATTGAGTTCTTCAATGGAACAGGATTTGGTTTTAAGTAATAATTCACCATTAGGTGTTCGTTTTTATAATTTAAAAGGAACTACTTCAGAAAGAGAAAAGTTAATGCGAATAAATAAAGGAAAACCTGGAAGTCCTTGTACTGAAAAGCATTTAGCTTTTAATACAGAATTTTCTACTGAACCTATTTGCGTAGCTTCTCATAAATATCAAAAGTTAAAACTCAAACAAATCCAATCCTTACAATTACCAACCATTGAATATAATAAACAAGTCAAGGATGTGACTGATAAAGAATGTTTGTGTATTGGTTTATGTAATTCTGCTGCAATAAAGTACAAACATACATTCGTTAAAAAACTAAATGCTGTAACCATATGTCCCGGTCCAAATATTGTATATTTTTCGAAAGTGGTTTCTTTGCAAACCATGGTTGATCATATTTATGGTAGACAAAATATTATTACTAATGCTAAGAGAGCTAATATGTTTATCAATGAATTAAATTTATATAAGGCTTACTTAAAAGAACAATTGGAAGAAGAAATCTTACCAGATTTGCGCGCTAAAAGAAGTAAATACCTTACAAATTTTTATCAAAATTTAAAAAATGGCATTGCCTATTATCATCAACTTTCTGATAAATTTGAATTGAAACGTATTGAATTTGTAAACGCGCTTATTGACATTGAATTTGAATTAAGTGTTTTATATTCTAAATACGAAATGAGTATTTAGTGGATTTTATAGTTTAACCACATTTGTCGGAATTATCTAACCAGTTACACTCTAATGTGATTTATATCATGCCAAAGTTTATATTTTTTCAAATTTAGCTTGAAAGAATCTTAGATACTTAGGTTCATAAACCATTTTCATACCATTAAGTTTTTGTCTTTTTTCATAAACCCTTGCTGCAGATTCTGCGATGACATCCATGTGAGCTTGAGTGTATACTCGACGTGGAATGGTAAATCTTACCAACTCTAATTTTGGAAAATAGTTATCGCCATTTGCCTTTCGACCTGCAGAAACAATACCTCTTTCCATAGTTCTAACGCCTGAATCTAAATAAATTTCAGCTGCTAATGTTTGAGCAGGAAATTGTTCATGTTTGATATGAGGTAAGAATTTTTTTGCATCTACAAATATGCCATGGCCTCCTATGGGTTTTACAATAGGAATGTCATATTGTAACATTTTCTCGCCTAGATAAATGACTTGGCCGACTCTAGCTTTTATGTGTTCATCACTTACACTTTCACCAATGCCAATGGCCATTGCTTCCATATCTCTTCCAGCAAGTCCACCATAGGTATGAAGGCCCTCATAAACAACTACCATGTTGCGTGCTTCTTCAAAAATATCCCATTCGTTTACTGCAAGGAAACCACCAATATTGACCAGTGCATCTTTCTTAGCACTCATCGTAGCCCCATCAGTATAGGAACATATTTCCTTTACTATTTCTTTTATTGTTTTATGTTCATATCCTTTTTCTTTTTGCTGAATGAAATAAGCATTTTCAGCGACTCTGGTCATGTCATGTATGATGCGGATCTTGTGTTTTTTAGTCAGCGCTCGTAGTTCTTTTAAGTTTTTCATACTGATGGGTTGACCACCAGCCATATTTACACTTGTGGCCATACTAACATATGGAATTTTTTTTGCGCCATGTTTTTTTATTAATGCTTCAAGTTTATTAAGATCCACATTGCCTTTGAAGGGAAATTCATTTTCTGAATCATGGGCTTCATCGATAATGATATCTTGGAATGTGCCGCCTGCTAATTCCTGGTGCAAACGAGTTGTGGTAAAATACATGTTCCCAGGAATAATGTCACCTTTTTTAATTAGGATTTTTGAGAGAATATTTTCAGCACCACGACCCTGATGAGTAGGAATTAAATATTTATAACCATATACTTCTTTGACCACTTCTTCTAGGTGATAAAAATTTCGACTACCGGCATACGCTTCATCTCCCATCATCATTCCAGCCCATTGTCGATCACTCATTGCTGAGGTCCCACTATCCGTTAGTAAATCTATGTATACATCTTCGGACTTTAATAAAAAAGTATTATATCCGGCTTCTTTCATTGCTTTTTTTCTCTGAGATGGAGTAGTCATCTTGAGCAATTCAACCATTTTGATTTTGTAGGGTTCAGCCCAACTATGTTTGATATGTTTCATGATATTTATTTTTTTTTAAATTGGCTTTAACTTGGCAGTAAAATGTCGGAGTAATGGAGCCTCTTCCGTAATTTGAAGTCCATGAATGGTATCGCGCTTTTTAAATACTTCAATGATGACTTCAGATACATAATCAATATGACTTTGAGTATAGACTCTTCTTGGAATGGCTAATCGAACGAGTTCTAAGGGTGCTGGAATTAGTTTATGTAAGGAATCGTATTTTCCGAACATCAGAGAACCAATTTCTACACCTCTTACGCCACCTTCTAAATATAATGCTCCTACTAGAGCTTGACCTGGATATTGATCTACTGGAATATGTGGTAACATGGCTTTCGCATCTAAATATACAGCATGTCCTCCTGCTGGTTGCATGACTGGAACATCAGCGGCGATTAATTTTTGAGTCAGGTATTCTATACTTCTAATTCGGTATTGCAGATAGTTTTCATCTATGACTTCATTTAGTCCAATGGCAATAGCTTCCAGATCTCTACCGGCTAATCCGCCGTATGTAGGGAAGCCTTCTGTAATCACTAAGAGGTTTCTGCATTGCATGGCAAGGTCTTTGTTATGCATGGCAAGAAAGCCTCCAATATTTGCAAACGCATCTTTTTTGGCGCTCATGGTGCATCCATCTGCATAAGAGAACAATTCATGTGCAATTTCTGGAATGGATTTATGAGCGTATTCAGCTTCTCTTAATTTAATAAAATAGGAGTTTTCAGCGAACCGACAAGCATCAATATAAAGCGGAATATTATAGCTGGTGCATATTGCTTTTACATCTTTAATATTTTGCATGCAAACAGGCTGTCCACCACCAGAATTGTTCGTGACGGTTATCATCACGAGCGGAATATTCGAAGCACCTTTCTCTTCGATGAATTTTTTTAGTGCAACTACATCCATGTTGCCTTTGAATGGGGCAGGAATTGATGGATGTTTTCCCTCTTCACATAATAAGTCTACACCGATGGCGCCCGAATATTCAATGTTGGCTCTTGTGGTATCAAACAAAGTATTACTAACAAAATATTTTCCTGGACCCCCAAGTATACTAAAAAGAATTTTTTCGGCAGCTCGGCCCTGATGTGTAGGGATGACCAAAGGCATTCCGGTGATTTTTTGTACTGTTTCTTCAAATCTGAAAAAACTCGGACTGCCAGCATAAGATTCATCGCCTTGCATAATACCAGCCCATTGATTACTGCTCATTGCGCTAGTACCGCTATCTGTTAATAGATCAATGATGACATCAGTAGAATGGATTAGAAATGGATTATAAAAGGCTTGTTCTAAAATCTCTTTTCGTTGTTTTTCAGTATTGAAAAAAATGGGTTCTACGGATTTGATTTTGAAGGGTTCTATGATGGTTTTCATAAATGATATGGGATAAATAATTATTAAAACATATTAAAAACTACAATCAAATAGGTCGAATAAAAAGTTTTTATTAGCTATTATTGAGTCATATATTATGGTCAAAGGTACATCCTATGCCATTGATTTCAATTTAAAATAAGTTATTATTTTATTTATGATTGTTTTATTTGCATATTTGATTGAAGCTATTATTTGTGTTAATCAAATAATATTTAAAAGTTTATTTATATGAATAAACTAAATAGGTTATAACTGTATTTTAAAATTTTTGAGTCAATGAAATTTCGAGTAAAGTTGCTTTCGGAAAAAGTATATTATTTTCAAGGTGAACATGAATATGTAAGTCTTGTTCGAATTCATCAAGTTTGGCATATAATGCTTTAAAAGTGTTGCAAGCACCAATGGGTGGATTGTAATGGTTACTTAATTGATCTATTTCTTTTAGCATGTTTCCTACTTGTTCATGTTCTTGTTGCATCATATGAATTGGATTCAGTATTGGTCCAAATGGAGGAATGGGTTTTTGAGAATGATTCTTATCTGCGACAACGCAATTTTTAATATATGGAAAGAGGACCATCTCTTCTTTAGCCATATGCGATTTCAGTTCTTCAGCGACATGCTTGAATATATTTTCAATTTGTACTACCTCAGGATAGGATGTTCCGTGAACCTTAGATACTTTTGAGGCATATTCATCGATTAATGTCAAGGAATTTTTGACATAGGTGTGATGATTATTAATAATGTAATCAATGAGAAAATCCAATTCCCAGAGATTGAAATTTTGTGAAGGAACTAAAAAGTCATCTATGTTTTTTAATTCTTGTAAAAGTTCATTGATGTTTATGTTTTTATTTTCACATGCCTTTTCAATGGAAATGCCACCACCGCAACAAAAATCTATACCAAATTTTTTAAATACATGGGCTGATTTTATATTTTTAGATACGATATCTGCAATGGTTAATGTTTCTTCTATTTTCATTTTTATCTGTATTTTATATAGGATGAATATTTTGTTGTAATGCAAAGGTATAGTGATATAACGACCTGAATTATGATTGGAATCATATTATAAGAGTAAAGCGTCTTAAAATGGTATGAATTTATTTTTATATCATACTTGATGCAGATCAACATATAATATGTAGTATTTGAATTATTGTTGGAAAGCAAACCTTATATAATAGAGAATCTGATATTTTTGATTATTGAGTTTTGAACATATTCGGATTATAAATATGAACTTATTTTTGAATTTGGTTTCCAATTATTATGAATTTATGACTTTAAAATAAAGAATTTTTTAGTATGGTGAATAAAAAATAGCATGTTGAATTAGATACATAGTTTCAAGTTTAATGATTGTTTAACTAATAGATTGTCAATAGGATATTAATAGATGATCATTAAATTTATAGCTTTTTTACTTCATTTTAGGAAGAGTTTAAAGTATTCATTTGTAAAAATATTTTAAAAAATGTTTGGAAAATGAAAATTGTTTTTATATTTGGGTCAAAATAGTCTTAAATATTATCGAATTTGAAAGTATTATCCAAGGCAACAATTTATGGTTTAAGGGCTTTGATTTATATAGCTACCAAGAGTGACGGGGATCGTTATGTGAATATTGGAGAGATTTCCACGGAGTTGGATATTTCTTTTCATTTTCTGACGAAAACGTTTCAGGTTTTGACTCAGAATGGAATTTTGGAATCACATAGGGGACCACACGGAGGGGTTTTATTGAAGAAGCCAATGGATCAAATATTTTTAATCGATTTAGTACATATTTTGGAGGGACAGGATTTTTTTTCAAAATGTTTATTAGGACTTCCCGGTTGTGGTTCGAAGGAACCTTGTCCGGTACACAATTTTTGGAAAGAGGTAAAGGGATCTTTAGAGATTGAGTTTAGGAAAACTTCATTGGCCTTTTTGGCTGAAAACATTCAAAAAGGAAAAATGAGATTATAAATTTGAACCCTTTTTTTTAACCATATTTAAGATAAAAAAGTCTTAAATAAAAAATAAAATTTATTGTTACAAGAAAAATCAATTGTTATGGAATCAAATGGACAAAATGGACAACATGAACAAAGTGGAACTACCTCTACTAAGAACATGAGCTATATTATGAACACCAAAAATTGGCGAGGACCACTTATATTTATTTTGATTATTAGTATATTAGGTGTCGGTATGATAGGTTATCAAACCTATGTTGATGCACCGCCTATGGCGGGTTTTAAAAATCAAAATGGCCAAATTGTTATGGACCAAAAAGCTATAGAACGAGGTCAAGAAGTATTTCATAATTATGCACTAATGGAATATGGTAGTTTGTTTGGTGATGGAGCCCAGCGAGGACCTGATTTTACTGCCGAAGCTTTACATGAAATGACTTTAGCGATGAGTCGTTATTATATAACCGAATTTAAGACAAAAACTGGTAATGAACCAACAGCAAATGATATCAGTCAAATCAAGGAACAGGTTAAATTGGAATTAAAACAAAATCACGTTAATTCCTCGGACAATATGGTTACCTTATCGGCTGCACAGTTGTATGCTCTTGAAGAGGTAAAGAAATATTATACCAATATGTTCTTAGACCAAAATTCTGGTATAGGTTTTCCCCCTAAAGATTATATTAAAAGTAGACAAGAAACAGCAGACTTAGGTTCGTTTTTTTTCTGGGGTGCCTGGGTTTGTGTTACAGAAAGACCTGGTTCTAATTTTAGTTATACACACAATTGGCCTTACGATCCAATAGCAGGAAATACGCCGACTTCACCAGTAATATTATGGAGTGTTTTAGGATTGCTTGCTTTTGTTTTAATGTGTGGGATTGTATTATATTTTATTGGTCAATACAATCAATTACCCAATAAATTTTTCAAGCCACCGAAAAGAGATTTATTTACCATAGAAAGAGTAAGAGCCTTTAAACCTACACCTTCTCAAAGAGCTACATTCAAATTCTTTTTTGTGGCTATTTTATTATTCTTTATACAAGTTTCAAGTGGTCTTATAACCATCAATGATTTTATAAATTGGTTGAGTTATATAGGTGTTCATATAACAAATGATATGCCTATTACGATTTCCCGAAGTTGGCATTTAATGCTTTCCTTATATTGGATTTCTACTTGTTGGATTGCTTCTTCTATTTTTATTTTACCGATTCTCTCCAAAAAAGAATTTCCGGGTCAACTTAAATTAATTAATACTTTATTTGTTTTATTATTCATTTTAGTTGGAGGTTCTTTGACTGGAATGGTTCTCGGGCCGTTAGGTTTGATGGGAAAAATGAATTATTGGTTAGGTCACCAAGGTTGGGAATTTGTTGATTTTGGTAAAGCATACCAAGTTTTATTGATGGGTGTTTTTGTACTATGGGGAATTATAGTTTACAAGGGCATTAAACCTGCATTTGTTCGAGGAGAACCTTGGAATCTGCCCAATTGGATTATGTATTCCGTCATTGGAATTCCGCTTCTTTTTATATCAGGTTTTGTCGCAAAACCTGAAACGAATTTTGTGATAGCTGATTTTTGGCGATGGATGGTTGTACACATGTGGGTAGAGGCATTTTTTGAAGTATTTATTACAGTTATTGTAAGTTATTTAATGGTCTTGATGGGCTTAGTAAGTAGGCAAGCAGCAATACGAGTTGTATATTTTGCAACCATATTGTTTTTAGGAACGGGATTATTGGGTATTTCACATAATTTTTATTGGAACGCAAAACCAGTTGCAACTATGGCACTTGGAAGTGTTTTTTCTACACTTCAGTTTGTACCATTAATTTTATTGACCGTCGAAGCGTGGCGTTTTAAAAATATGCCTACTATGGCAGTTGGAGATGTTGCACATAATCAGTTACAGGGTTTTGGATTTCCAGCAGTATTCAAATTTTTAATTGCTGTGAATTTTTGGAATTTTTTTGGTGCAGGGGTACTCGGTATTATTATTAATCTACCTATTATGAATTATTTTGAACATGGTACTTATCTTACTGTAAACCATGCTCATGCAGCATTGATGGGCGTCTATGGAAATATTTCATTAGCAGCTTTACTATTTGCATCCAGGTTAATAATTAAAGATGATCGATGGAATGATAAAGTAGTTAATTTTTCCTTTTGGTCTATAAATGTAGGTCTTATGTTAATGGTTGTTTTGGATCTTTTTCCTGCAGGATCGATACAGTTTAAAGCTGTAGTAGAACAAGGTCTTTGGTACGGAAGATCTTCAAAATTTATGGATTTTGGTGTATTTAAATCATTGACCTGGTTGAGAGGAATTGGAGCTTCTGTGTTTTTCTTCGGCGGAGTCATCCCGTTAACCTGGTTTATTGTGTCTCGAATAAATTCACTAAAGGCCAAAACATATGATATTAATATGATGGATGAAGAAATCAAACTACAATTTGGTGAAAAGGTAACGCAGGAAGAAGTAGTGAGCGTACATTGAAATGCATTGTATTTATTGAGTAATTGTATGGATACTAATGATTTATGTTCATGAGAATTAAAACCATATTTGAATGACAAAATTGGTAATTAAAAGGAATGGATCATATCATCCTTACTTATCTTTTAAAATTGAGGATGTGATACAAAAAGCTTTTCAAGGACAAAAGCAAAAGACAGACATTCATGTATTAAATGCAGTGTTTAAAAAGTTAGAAGAAAAGTCTATTTGGGCTGTAGAAGATATTCAAGATATAATAGAAAAGGAGTTGTTTGATAAACATCACTTTGAAACCATGCGCGCGTTCATGTTGCATCGACATACGCGAAAAATGCAACGTGAACACGTAGGTGGTTTAAATCAAGATACCACCTATATTGATTGTTCTCAAACGATTGAAGAGTATGTTTTTCAAAAAGACTGGAGGATTAACGCAAATGCAAATACTTCCTATTCGAGTGCAGGATTAATAAATAATGTAGCTGGAAAAGTGATTGCTAATTATTGGTTGGATAAAGTTTATTCAAAGGAAGAGGGATTCGCTCATCGCAATGCAGATTTGCATATACACGATCTCGATTGCCTTACTGGCTATTGTGCAGGATGGAGTTTGAGAATATTGTTGAATGACGGATTTAATGGTGTTAGAGGTCGTGTTGAAAGCAAACCTCCTTCACATTTTAGAGAGGCATTAGGACAAATGGCTAATTTTTTAGGAATATTACAAAGTGAATGGGCAGGAGCTCAAGCCTTCAGTTCATTTGATACGTATTTGGCGCCTTATGTTTTCAAGGATAATCTTTCCTTTGATGAAGTTCTAAAAGCTGTCAGAAGTTTTGTTTACAATTTAAATGTGCCAGCGAGATGGGGTCAATCACCCTTTACGAATATTACATTAGATTGGGTTGTTCCTGAAGATTTAAAAGAACAAATTCCAACTAAAAATAATCGTCATCTTTTTGAAAATATTAAATCAAACGATTTATTGATCAAAGCCAAAGCAATAGGTGTAGATCATTTAACTGATTTGTCATATAAACATTTTCAAAAGGAAATGAATATCATTAACAAGGCATACTATACCGTAATGACTGAAGGCGATTCGAATGGTCAACCGTTTACATTTCCAATTCCTACTGTTAATATAACGGAAGATTTTGATTGGTATGGCGAGAATACGGATTTATTGTTTGAAAACACGGCTAAGGTTGGTTCCTCTTATTTTCAAAATTTTATTGGCAGTCAATACACTTATGATCAAGATGGCAATAAAGTAGAGAATTCGAATGCATATAAACCTAATGCCATTAGAAGTATGTGTTGTAGATTGCAATTAGACCTTCGTGAATTATTAAAACGTGGAAATGGTCTATTTGGCAGTGCAGAGATGACTGGAAGTATTGGCGTTGTTACCATAAATATGGCAAGATTGGGATATTTTTATAAAGATGATAAAGACGGATTAATAAATCGATTAGATCAACTTCTTGAATTTGCCAAATCGAGTTTAGAAAAAAAGAGATTGTTTATTCAGGAACTTTTTGATCGTGGATTATATCCTTACACTAAGCGCTACTTGCCACATTTAAGAAATCATTTTTCAACAATAGGGGTTAATGGTATCAATGAAATGATTCGCAATTTTTCCAATGATAAGTATAATATCATTCATCATGAAGGTTATGAGTTTTCAATTCAAGTACTTGATCATATTAGAAAACGTATTATGGCCTTTCAGGAAGAAACTGGAAATTTGTATAATTTAGAAGCTACACCTGCAGAAGGGACAACTTATCGATTTGCTAAAGAAGATAAAAAGAGATACCCAGATATTTTGCAAGCAGGCCACAATGAAAATGTTTATTACACCAATAGTTCCCAGATTCCAGTCAATCATACAGATGATCCATTTGAAGCATTAATGCTCCAGGATGAAATGCAGTGCAAGTATACAGGAGGTACGGTGTTACATCTATACATGAGAGAAAAAGTAAGTTCCCCAGAGGCTTGTCGTAATCTTGTTCGCAAAGTTATTTCAAATTTTAGATTGCCATACATAACCGTGACACCAGTATTTAGTGTTTGCCAAACGCATGGTTATCTTTCTGGTGAACATCTATATTGTCCTGCTTGTGATGAAATATTATTAAATAGTCTTTTAACCGATTTAAAAACTCAAAAAAATGGATAGTAATCAACAACAAAAACTTTTAGACTTACATGAAGAAAAACGCACTAAATGTCTGGTATTTACTAGAGTGATGGGATACCACAGACCTATAGAAAGTTTTAACACGGGTAAAAAAGGTGAGCATAAGGAGCGTATTTCGTTTGTCGAAAAAAAAGGGTGTGACTAAGCCTATTTATCATATAACACCTTTTACGTTATTGGATTATCAGGATAAGACGGCCTGCATTATTTGGTTTGCTGGGTGTAATATGCGATGTAAATATTGTTACAATATAGATATTGTAAAAGGGAAGGGACATTTTAGTTTTGAGGAAGTTTTACCTTTTATTGATTCGCGAAAAAATCTATTAGATGGTGTGGTCTTAAGTGGTGGTGAATGTACCATGCATGCAGGTTTAATTCCTTTTATTAATGAGATCAAAAAGCGAAACATGTTGGTTAAAGTCGATACCAACGGATCCAATCCAAAAGTACTTGAAAAATTATTGTCTGCTAATCTAATCGATTATATTGCATTGGATTTCAAGTCATTGGCTAAGAATTTTTATCATGTAACCCAATCTGATCTATTCACTAAGTTTGACAAATCATTGAATATACTTATTTCGTCTTCATGTTCTTTTGAGGTTAGAACTACTTTTCATTCTAATTTATTAGCGTTGGAGGAATTAAATGAAATGATTCATTATTTGGGAAATAAAAAATACAAGGGTATTTATTATATACAACATTTTTTAAATCATTGTGAGACCCTTGGTGATGTGGGTAATGATTATAGAAGAGTACTTGTCCAAGATCTAAAGTCGGATCTTGTACAGGTTGTGTTAAGAAATTAACTTACTAGGTTAAAACCCGTTTCTTTTTAAGATATGTTGTGACTCAAAATGGATCATATAATAGTGATTATTTCTAAAATCAATTTGATTTAAAAAAATAATTTAATTTTTTAAAAATTAAATTAAAATGCTTTCAAATTCAAAATGTAGGTTATAGATTTGCCTTATAAAGATAAAAAGGTCTTTAAATATAATATTATCAAACTAAAACATTATTTTATGAAATTGTCAATGCGATTATTGTTTTTAGCCATCGTTTTCATATTCGGTATAACGATGTCTTGTAATAAATCAGAATCATTTGTTGAGCAAACTGCCTTGATGTCATCTCAACCAAATACTATTTACCATGAATGGGTAAATGTTTTTTTAGAATTGGATCGATATGCCTCCTTTTATAGACCAGGACCTGCCCCAAGAGCATTGGCTTATATGGGTCTTAGCGCATACGAAGCTTGTTTGGGAGGTATGCCAGATTACCAATCCCTTCAATACCGTCTTGGAATTAAAGGTATGCCAGCTGTTAAGAATAATTTGTATTGGCCGGAAGTAATTAATGCTTCTTATGCATATTTAATGAGGAAATTTTTTGAAACGGTTACTTTTAAGGACAAATCAGGGAATGTCATAAGCAATGAATCTTTTATGAACATTATTTCTGAAAAAGAATTGGAATTGAAGGTTGAATTTCAGAAAACCATTGTTGAACCTATGGTTAATAACTCTGAATCCCATGGTAGGGAAGTCGCAGCTGCTATTTGGAGTTATTCCACCTCAGATCCAGTTGGACATAACGGACATTTGAATCCGTTCCCAGTACCAGTTAATGCTGTTGGTTGTGAATGGGTACCAACCGATCCGGGTGTAGCTACAAGAGGATTGTATTCACAATGGGGTAAAGTGCGAAGATTTGCTTTGACACAAACTGATCTTGATGCTCTTGCAACACCTTTTGATTGTAGTGCTGATGTGAATTCTCAGATCTATGCACAAGCATATGAAACATATGTCTTGGCCAATGAAGCTCGAAAAGCACCAAAAGGTGATCTTGAACATCAGGCAGAATTCTGGAGTGATGATCGCGTAGGATGGACATTCAGCCCTCCGGGAAGGATGATCGCTATAGCCGACCAAATTGTAGA
This sequence comes from Saprospiraceae bacterium, assembly GCA_044228225.1. GTDB lineage: Bacteria > Bacteroidota > Bacteroidia > Chitinophagales > Saprospiraceae > Vicinibacter. The sequence continues at coordinate 67,730 of JBGAVH010000022.1, forward strand.
AAAAGAAAATTTTGATCTTGAGAAGACCTGTGTACTTTATGCACAATTAGGTATGGCAGAAAACGATGCAGCTGTTAACGCTTGGTATAATAAATACAAGTTTAATATTGAAAGACCCATTACTTATATTCAAAGAAATATTGACCCCAAATTTACTATTCCATGGCTTGGATTTACACCTCCATTTCCTGCCTATCCTTCAGGCCACTCCACATTTGCTTTCGCCGGAGTGGGAATATTGGAATCATTTGTTGGTGGAGCCTATCCATTCACTGATTTTTGTCACCAACAACGCACTGATTTTTTAGGTGCACCACGAAGCTTTAATAGCTTAAGAGATCTAGCCAATGAGAACGCTTTCAGTAGATTGCCATTAGGAGTTCATTACCGTATGGATTATGATGGTGGTAATTTCTGCGGAATTCTATGCGCCCGAAAAGTGATGCAACTTCCATGGAAGCGGTAATTTGAATATCGTAATTGAAGGTTTTGTTAGAGGAGCTGTTTGTATGAATAGCTCCTTTTTTTTAATATAAATGAAGAGTAATCTAAAATTCATCCCCAAATCCAAACACAGATTTTCTTTTCTTAAATTGCCCTCTAGTGAAATCCGGAATTTTCATGACTGCACCACCTTCTTTGATCGATTGTTCACTAAGTGGTGTAATAGCATACCACGATGCCAAATCATATACGTCAAGAGGAAAATCAACGCCGCGTTTGATACATTCAATGAAAGCATGATCTACAAAAAAGTCCATACCACCATGTCCCGAACCTTCAGCTTTTGATTCATATCTTTTCCATAATGGATGATCATAATCTTTAATCCATTGTTCGGAATTATCCCATCGATGGGAATGCTTCATTTCTTGTTCCAAGTATATATGTCCTTGATTGGGATCGCCCCATCCGAAATCTTGCCATAAGCCTCTTGTGCCTTGAATTCTAAAACCCAGATTGTAGGGACGCGCTAATGAGGTATCATGCGTTAATAATATAGTCTCGCCATTCGCACATTGAATTTGTGTATTAACGATATCGCCTTGTTTAAATTCAACATTTGCATTGGGATGATCGGGTCCTCCTTTTTTATGTTCGACTATATATTTATGCAATCCTCGCGCCTTACTTGCGATGGAAGATAATTTGGTCATGCGATTTCCTCTGTTGATATCCATCATGACCGCTACAGGACCTAATCCATGTGTAGGATACAATTCACCATTTCGTTTTATATAATGATTGGTCCGCCATTGGGCTTCACTGTATCCTTTATCACCAAATTCCACACCACTATTGTATGCAGTCTTTCCATCATTGAATAAAACACCTCGCAGATCGTGTTCATAACCTCCCTGTCCATGAATTAATTCACCGAACATTCCTTTTCGTACCATATTCAGTATCGCCATGACATCCCGACGGTAACACACATTTTCCATCATCATGACCGGAAGTTTAGTTGATTCAGAAGTATCTACTATGTTCCAACAATCCTTGATAGACATCCCACCACACACTTCCATACCAACTATTTTTCCAGCCTTTAATGCATTCACACCTTGGGTGATATGCCATTCCCAGGGTGAGGAAATCATGACGGCATCAATATCATCTCGCTTCAATAATTGTTGATAATCATAGTTTCCATTTTTATAAACGGCAGGTTCTTTTTTATTGAATTTTCGAAACAAGGATAAGGCATCATTGATCATTCGTTCACTTGGATCTGCTATGGCTACTATATTCACATCATCACGCTGAAGGAATTCTTCCAGATGCGATTGTCCCCTGAAACCTACTGCAATCATTCCCAGGTTTACAGTACTTTTATGTGCAGGAGCCAATGCTTTTATTTGTGATGTAACACCTAAGCCAACTCCGGTCAAAGATGTGTTTTTAATAAATTGTCTGCGATTCATTTTTTTAATTTGAGTCGCTAAAGTATGTATTATTTAGGAAAGTAGAAGCGTGATATTTTGAAAATGAATTGTATTAAATTAAAAATTCAAAATGGGGCTAAATGAATCTTTAATTTTTTGTTACGATTGCTGATCATGCCGATAGATTTCTTCCACAACATTGAGTATGGTTCGAAATGCAACAAAACGCGTAGCGTATTTATCAATCACCTCTTTTTGTAAAGCCGGGGCATCGTGAATCATATAACGATTCAAATCATCTTCTGAAAAACAGTCATATTGGAATACATACGTGACGCCATCATCCTCTTTCATATCCAGTTTGGATAGTCTGCATTTGTTGAAAGCTCCGGTAGCCAGTAGTTTGGGAATATGAATGGTACGCATCCATTCCAACCATTCATCAGCTATTTGATGATCCACTTTGACCGTTACATTGTATACTAGCATCATAAATTATTTAAAAATAATAGAAAAAAAATAAAAACATTTTTTGAGTTTCTCACGATGATTCCGCCATTATAAATTCGAAATGGTTTTACAAAGGACTTCTATATCTTGTTCTGTGTTGTATAGATAACAAGATATTCTTACCACACGACCTCGAAGTGAAGTGAATATTTTATTTTTTTGAAAGGCTTCAAAAATTTGTTCTGAATTATTTTGTTCTGGATCCAATATACCGAATAGATGGTTGGTTCTGTAAGACTCATCTTCTATCCAAAGACCTTTAGATTTTATGACAGGTATTAATGGTTGTATGAGTTGGCGACAATAGACTTGTATATCCATTGGATTCCACTCAACAATTTGTCGCAAGGATTGAGTTAACATGGGGGCTTGAATAAACTGACTCGATTCACCCATGTTGTATCTTTGTGCACCAACAGCATACTCATCATCAGCAGTTAGTTGTGCGAAATTCTGAGCATGAATTTTGTTCATCCAGGATTCTTCCATGGGAATTCCGGTATCAAAAAAATCACCATAATAAGCCAAGCCTAAAGAATAAGGACCGAGCAACCATTTGTATCCGGCACAAATTAATGCATCGATTTGACATTCATGAACATCAATGGGAAGTACGCCCACGGATTGTGTTCCGTCGACGATAAATATGGCTTGATGTTCTTTGCATTTTTGCCCAATGGCTTTTAAATCGAATTTCGTACCATCTTGCCAATGAATGGAGGACATGATAACTACTGCAGTATCATCATTGATGGATTCAATGATACGTTCATTCCATTTTTTTCCGCGATCTACAAATTCTTGGGGAGGGGAGATGATGTTTAGTTTTTTAGAATGTTTATTGCACCATTTTTGAACAGTGTACAAATCACTTGGAAATTCACCCGTAACAGAAATTGCATGATCACCATTATCGATTGGAAGATTAGAGACTGCATTTTGTAATCCATAGACAGCAGAAGGGATGACAGCAATCTGTTTGGGATCCGAATGTATGAAGTTGCCAAAATATTGTCGCAAGGGCTCTGTAATCGTGAAGTAATCAGATGATTTTAGCACACTGGGATTTCTTCTTTTTCGAATAGCCTCGATTCCCGCTTCTTCCACTTGTCTCATGAATGGTGACATGAACGCATTGTTCATGTAATGAATATCTTCGGGTAATTGGAATAAGTCTTTTTGACAAGTCAACATTTTATTTAATTTAACGATTATAATTTTATTTTCTTTAAGATATTGCTTATTAACTTGGAATAAAGTGACAAAATAAAATCAATCATTAAATTCTTAAATATTGATATTTATTTTCTTAAATATTATCATGTTTATTAGACTGACCTACGAACTATACAATATGTAAATTAAATTTATAATACCACAATCAATAAAAAAATCACCCCCAATAATATCCTATAATATCCAAAATACTTAAAACCATACTGATCAATAATTTTTAAAAAAAGTTTGACAGCTATCCAGGCAGTAATAAAAGCAACTATAGCTCCAATGCCTAATTTAAAGACATGATCTTGTGTGAATACAACGGGAGTCTTTAATAATTCATAACCAGTAGCAGCAAGCATAGTAGGAATGGCAAGTAGAAATGAAAATTCAGTGGCTTGTCTTTTATCAAATCCATTATAAACACCTCCGATGATTGTCGCTGCTGCACGTGATACACCCGGAATCATGGATAAACATTGGATCAATCCAACAAAGAATGCATTAGTATAACTTATGTTTTCTAAATTTGTGTAGCTTGATTTTTTTTCTATCATCTTGCGATCGATAACTATAATAACTATACCACCTAAAATTAATGCTATTGCGACTACTATTGGATTAAATAAATATAATTTAATAATCTTGTAAGCAAGAAAACCTATGATTGCTGTTGGAATAAAAGCGATAAATAGTTTAATATATATATCAAAACTTTTGAATAATTTATCTGCATACTGAATGACAATGGCACTGATTGCACCTAGTTGAATAGCTATTTCAAATGTTTTGACGAATGCAGGATCATTGATATTCATGAGAGAATCAGCAAGTATCATATGTCCTGTGGATGAAATCGGTAGAAATTCCGTTATGCCTTCTATAATTGCAATGATGATCGTTTGAAGTAGGGTCATGATTTCGATTTTTTTGCATCCAGTTTTGATCGGATATAAGCACTTAAGAGATCAACTCCTTTCGCAAATGAAGTATTGTTATTAATGATTATATCGATACCTTCTATATACGGTTCTATATATTTCGCATAGGACGGAGCTACGTGGTGCTCATAGCGATAGAGCACATCTTCGAGATCATAATTGCGTTCGTTTTTATCCCGATTGATTCTTCTTTTGATTTTTATGGCTTCATTAGCATGGATGAGAATTTTGAGGTCGAGCATTTTGTTGACATCCTGATTATGAAAAATGAATAAACCCTCAACGATATAAACTTCTGCAGGAACTATGGTAATCCATTGTTCTTGCGAATGAGCATTGTTAAAGGCATATTCCAAAAATCGAACTTCCTGATGATTGTTCAGACTGTTGAGATCCTTAATAAATCGTTCATGATCTATAGCTTCCGGAATATCAAAGTTGATGACTCCCGCAGCATCTAATTTTTGTAATTCTTTGGCTTTGTAATAGTTGTCTTCAGAGATCAAGCCCAATTCTGATTCATTAAATAAAGCTCTAAGTGCTTTTATAAAAGCCGTTTTGCCTGATCCGCTACCTCCTGATACCCCAATGAACATGAATAAAATCTTTAGTTTTAAAAAATTTCGTAAAAGTCAGCAAAATATTCTACTTTTCATGCTCATTTTAAAAAATAATCATGGTATTGGATAGTTTAAGAGGCTTGCTGGGTGTATTAGTATTACTGATCATTTGTTATGCAGTTAGTGAACATAGAAAGAGAATAGATTGGAAATTGGTTGGTACCGGTCTTCTGCTGCAGTTTATTTTTGCATTACTTGTCCTAAAAGTTCCTATGGTTAAGAGTATGTTTGAAGGCATTGCAAGCATATTTGTTGTGTTTTTGGATTTCACAAAAGAGGGTAGTCGATTCCTCTTCGGAAAAGAAATGATAGATAATATTCCTACCCATGGATATATTTTTGCGTTTCAGGTTTTGCCTACGGTTTTGTTTTTTTCTGCATTTACTTCATTGATGTATTATTTGGGAATACTTCAGAAAATAGTATATGGTATAGCATGGGTGATGAATCGGACGATGAGATTAAGCGGTGCTGAAAGTCTATCTACAGCGGGAAATATTTTTTTGGGACAAACAGAATCGCCTTTATTAATTAAGCCTTATTTAGCTAAAATGACCCGTTCTGAAATATTGTGTGTTATGGTGGGCGGGATGGCGACTATTGCAGGTGGGGTTCTTGCCGCATATGTTGGCTTTCTGGGTGGAACCGATCCCGTTCAACAACAACTTTATGCCACACATTTATTATCAGCCTCCATCATGTCTGCGCCTGCCGCTATAGTGGCTACTAAAATGATTCTACCTGAGGTGCATCCTGAACATATCAATCATGATATTGAGGTTTCCAAAGAAAAGATTGGAGCTAATATGCTAGAAGCTATAGCAAATGGTACTTCTGATGGGTTAAAATTAGCAGTAAATGTTGGAGCCATGTTGATCGTATTTACGGCACTTATATATATGGTGAATTACACACTGCAGCATTCCTTAGGAAGTTGGTTTGGCTTAAATGATTATGTTAACACTTTGACTGCTGGAAAGTATACCAGTTTTTCATTGCAATTTATTTTAGGAAGTATTTGTGCTCCTTTAGCCTGGCTTTTGGGAGTGCCTTATGTCGATATGATGTATGCTGGTCAATTGTTGGGTGAAAAAACAATTTTGAATGAATTCTATGCTTATGCTACTATGGGCGGATTGAAAATTAATGGTCTGATGTCTGAACGAGGATTAATCATCTGTACTTATGCGCTTTGTGGATTTTCTAATTTTGCTTCCATTGGTATCCAAATAGGTGGAATTGGAGCTTTGGCACCGAATCAAAGATCTGCACTTGCCCAATTGGGAATAAAAGCATTAATTGGTGGTTCTGTAGCCTGTTTTTTAACGGCTGCTATTGCTGGTTTAGTTATATGATTTAAATGAATTATTGATTTAAAAGAGTTTTATGGATAATTTATTTTTTATTATTCTAGATGAAATGATTTATATTTGGTAACAATTTAATTCTGAGTCCTGAGAGGACGATCAATGTTGCTGCGATGGATAAAATCCGTCGTATAAAGAAAATTTATAAAGTTTTTGGCGGCTTGTGCCGTTTGTAACAACGGTACATTTTTGCTTGATTTTTGCAAAAATGATGACAAAAACTAGCCGTACTAATTTTGGTTAATTAAAATGAAAATAATTATATGAAATTAATTACTCATTTATTTATACTCTTAGGATTATTTACTTTCATCCAATGTGGAAGTTTACATAAGAAATCTGACAGTACGTCATCAAAAAACAAAAATGAAATATCATTTACTTTTTTACAATTTAACGATTTCTATGATATAGCACCTCTCGAAAATGGTACGATAGGTGGGGCTGCAAAAATGGCAACGATTCGAAAAAAGCTACTTGCAGAAGATCCCCAATTATATACGGTTCTGGCTGGAGACTTTATCAGTCCTTCTTTATTGGGTACCTTAAAGTGGAATGGTGAATCCATCAAAGGAAAACAAATCATTCAGGTATTTAACAAAATAGGTATCGACTTGGTCACTTTTGGAAATCATGAATTTGACTTTGATGCGAAGACCTTAAAAGCGAGAATCAATGAATCAAATTTTGATTGGGTTTCATCTAATGTTATGCTTAAAGAAGACAATAAATTAATTCCATTTTATAAGACAGTTAATGGTCAAAAAATTAATATCCCTAAATATAAAATTTTAACTTTTAAGAACGCACAGGGAAAAGAAGTTCGTGTAGGAATTGTAGCACCTTGCATTGATTCTAATAAACCTGATTATATTGATATAAATAAGTTTGTTTCAATTGCACCTTCATATTATGACTTAAAACAGAATAAGGTTGACATCATCCTTGCACTAAGTCATTTATCCAAAGAAGAAGACACTCAATTAGCCAAGCAATATCCGGACATCAAATTAATCATGGGTGGACATGAACACGATCATATGAATATTGAGTTGCCTACTTGCAGAATTACCAAGGCAGATGCTAACGCTAGAACAGCTTATGCACATCGTTTTAAATATAATACCAAAACCAAACAAGTACAGATCGAATCAGAATTAATTGCATTGGATGCTTCCGTTGCATTAGATGGGGAGGTGGATCAAATCGTTCAGGAATGGAAAGGCATTGAGAATAAAGTCATGCGTGAGATGGGATTTGATCCAGAACAATTATTAATGACATTACCGACGCCAATAGATGTAAAAGAGACATCTACAAGAAATAAACCCACCTATTTTTGTCAAATGATTGCGAGAGCTATGTTGCGGGCAGCACCAAAAAGCGAATGTGCTTTTTTTAATTCTGGAAGCATACGCATGGATGATATGATCGAAAAACAATTATCTCAATATGATATATTAAGAGCACTGCCGTACGGTGGTGGTATAGTTGAATTGGATATGCCGGGAAGTCTGTTATCCAAGGTTTTAGAAGCAGGATGGAACAATAAATCCAAAGGAGGTTTTTTACAATGGGGGAACATTGAAAGAACTCCTAAATACATTTGGTTGGTTAATGGTAAAGAAATTGAACCCAAGCGAATGTATCACGTGGCGGTTAATGATTTTTTATTGACCGGAAATGAATCCGGTTTAGAATTTTTTTCTGCTAAAAATCAGGAATTGCAAAATATAACTCGACCCAAATCTGATGATTTAACTGATATCAGAAGAGATATCAGATTATTAATTATAGATTATATTAAGAAGGGTGGACGGTAAGAACAATTGTAGAAAATCAAGATTTGATGATTTAGTTTCAAATAAAAATATTTATTGAAAAGTATTTGATAAAATATATCTCTAAGTAAGGATAAATCAAGTATCTGTCAATTTAATAAAATAGATTCAACCAATTAAGGTTTACTTTTAAATTTCTTTAATACTTCTTTGGCTAGATTCATAGTCCATTCACCGCAGTGATATTGTCTGAGATATTCAATTCCATTCTGTTTAAACCTAATAAAATTAACTATAGGATATGAATACCATAAATAATCATATTCAATACCAAATAAGTCGATGTTTATTTCAACAAATTTTTCCTCATTCTTATATAAATACCCAATAAGTATTTTATTTTGTAATTTATCAATTTGATAAATGTATACTTTGTTTCGAATTGAATTAAATAAAAGAGCCTTAATAATAATTATACTACAAAGGAACAATGTATTAATATATTGGCTAATAATATGGCCATAAACAAGAATTAAAATACAAAATATTATTACTAAAGACATCCCATTAAATATTCGTTTGGTGTAGTTGATCTTTGTTAAAGTTAGTATGTTTTCAGTCATTATTGATATATTTTTAAAAAGTATATAGTTAATAGAACCATTTATATTTTTAAAATGTGCATAAACAAGTTGTCTTAAACAACCAAGAGTTTAAAATAAACTAGGATTGATTAATGTTGTTTTTATTAATTTTCCTTACCAATCTACCAGGCACTCCAGCTATCAAACTATAATCCGGAAAACTTTTAGTAATAACCGTTCCGGCTGCAACAACACAACATGTTCCCAATTCAACACCATGAAGTATAATGACGTGTGCACCTAGAAAAGTTCCTGATCCAATTTTTATAGGGGCCTTTTGTCGTGGATAATATTCCGACATAGGCATACGTCCAATGTCTATGTGCGTCATAAGCATGGATTGCGCACCAATACCTACATCATCTCCTAAAATAATTTGGTCTGTCAAATCAAAAAATACATTTTTGCCGATAACGCATTTATTGCCTATAGTTAAATTTGAAAAATCACCTTTGGACGATTCGTCTCCATAAACATTGTCAAAGGTATAATGTCCTTTAAAGTTTATGTCATTACCAATGTGAGCGCCATTGTTTTTTAGTATTGGAGCAATGAGAAATGGTCTGCAAGTTCGCAATCGTCTAACTACATGTTCAATGCCAAAAATAAATTTAAACAATTCAATTTTTGAAAATAAAAGTATAATTGATTTAAGTATTTTTTTTACCCTTTTCATTGATAAAATAATGTAACAATTTTGGTAACTATCCAAGTCTTAGCCCTGTAGGGTCGAACTATTTTTTGCGACGGATAAAATCCGTCGTCTATATTAAATATTTAATGTTTTTGGCGGCATTTTGCCTGATTTTTGCAAAAATGATGACAAAAACAAACCCTTATTATTTGTTGCCTGAATAGTTACCAAATTTTTTTATTTAATATTAGAGATTTTTTTATCAAACTGTCTTTGATTTATTGGCATTGTGAATTAAATAGTAGACTGGTATTCCTGCAAGTACGATCATCAATCCTGGCCAGGTAAAACTAGGTTTGTAAATGAGTAAAATGATGCATACCGTTAACGCCAGTACGATATAAATTATGGGTACAAATGGATACCCAAATGTTTTATAAGGTCTTTCCATATTGGGTTTGTTGATTCGCAATAAAATAACACCTCCAACAGTCAGAATATAAAAAATCAAAACCGCAAAAACGACATAATCTAATAGATCTCCATAAGTTCCTGATAAGCATAATGCGCAGGTCCATAGACATTGAAACCATAAGGCTTTTCCTGGTACACTTTGATTATTTAATTCGGCAGCTTTTTTAAAAAACAATCCATCTTTAGCCATTTCTTGGAATACTCTAGCCCCGGATAATATGAGACCGTTGTTACAACCGAAAGTAGAGATCATAATTAATCCGGCCATTAAGAATACAGCAACCGATCCAAATATTTGATACGAAGCAGCTGTTCCCACCCGATCATTTAATGCAAACTGTAATCCGCGATCTAATACATTAGCTCCATCTGGTGACCCAACCACAGGAAGTAAACCTAAGTAAACGATATTGGCCAAAAGATAAATTAGGGTAACGATTAAAGTACCAATGACCATGCTTTTGGCAACATTTTTTGCTGGGTTTTCCATTTCACCGGAAACAAATGTTACGTTATTCCATGCATCGCTGGAGAATAAGGTTCCTACCATCGATATGCCAATAGCACTAATTAATGTCATACCACTCAGACTTGTGACCGACCATTGACCATCTGCATTCATTGCTGTTTTTGCAGATGCAAAAAAACTATTCCAGTTTAAAGACCACACATCAGATTTAAAGAATGCAAAACCAATAATGATAAGTCCAAATAAAGCTATGAGTTTTGTGGTCGTAAATATGCGTTGGAGTAAACTCCCTTGCTGAATGCCCCGACTATTAAACCATGTTAATAATACGATACTTGATATGGCCAACAATTGGGCTCCAGTAATTTTAATATAACCGAAATCTAGTAAGTAATTTTTTTCACTAAAAAATGGTATAAAAACTCCGGTAAATTTTGCAAACGCTACACCTACAGCGGCAATGGTTCCGGTTTGTATCACCGTAAATAAGGTCCAGCCATAGAGGAATCCAATCAGTGGATTGTAGGCTTCTCTTAAATAGATATATTGTCCGCCGGCTTTTGGAAACATACCGGAAAGTTCGCCATAACTCAAGGCAGCCATAATAGTCATAAATCCGGCTAGTACCCAGGTCAGCAATAAATAACCGCCACTCCCTACATTTCGAGCAATATCAGCACTTACAATAAATATTCCTGAGCCGATCATGGAACCTGCGACCAGCATGATTCCATCGGTTAATGATAGTTTCTTTGTCATTCTTCGTTTTTATTGAATCGAAAGGTATGAATTTTATTCAAGTTTCAGAATATTTAGACGAGGATACATTTTTTATAAGGTCTTACCTTAGATTCAAACATATTTTCTACCTTGTACCTTTCAAGCAAAACAAAAACAAAACAATATGTCATTATTTATCAAAAAACCGCTTCATGAATTAATGAAACAAGCCGCAGATGATGGGGTTTCATTGAAAAGGACCCTAGGTCCCAGAAATCTTATATTTCTTGGTATTGGTGCCATAATTGGAGCTGGATTATTTTCTATAACAGGTGGTGCTGCTGCCGCTAATGCTGGTCCTTCCATTACGATTTCATTTATTATTGCCGGGCTTGGCTGTGCATTTGCAGGATTGTGTTATGCTGAATTCGCTTCTATGATTCCGGTAGCTGGTAGTGCTTACACCTATTCTTATGCTACTATGGGAGAATTTATCGCATGGATTATTGGATGGGACTTGGTATTGGAATATGCTGTTGGAGCTGCTACGGTGAGTATTAGTTGGAGTAGGTATTTTGGTAAATTCCTTGAAGGATTTGATATCCATCTTCCTGAAAAATATATGGTTGGCCCATGGGATGGTGGTATGATTAATTTGCCTGCTGTGTTTATTGTAATTTTGACCAGTTTGTTATTAATCAAGGGGACTCATGAATCTGCTAGATTCAATACCTTTATTGTAGTCGTAAAAGTAACTGTGGTTTTAATTTTCATACTACTTGGTTGGGGATATATTAATTACTCTAATTATATCCCTTATATCCCTGATAACACAGGCCATTTTGGAGAGTTTGGTTTCAGTGGAATTATCCGTGCAGCAGCAATAGTGTTCTTTGCTTACATAGGTTTTGATGCGGTGAGTACTGCAGCACAAGAAGCTAAGAATCCGGGTAAAGATATGCCTATAGGGATATTGGGATCTTTAATTATTTGTACCATATTATATATACTTTTTGCACATGTTATGACGGGCGTTACTCATTATTCATCTTTTGCGGGTAAAGATGGAATAGCACCAGTTGCCGTTGCTATTGATCATATGGGTACTGTCGGTGCTGATGGAAGTTTGATTCCTGATTATCCATGGCTTAATCGTGCCATCATTATTGCTATTCTAGGAGGTTATGCTTCTGTGATATTAGTCATGTTGATGGGGCAATCCAGAGTATTTTTTAGTATGTCACAAGATGGACTAATACCTAAGATTTTTTCATATGTGCATCCGGTGTTTAGAACACCATCAAAAAACAATTTCTTGTTTATGATTTTTGTAAGTCTTTTTGCAGCATTTATTCCAGCACGAGTTGTAGGTGAAATGACGAGTATAGGCACCTTGTTTGCCTTTATTTTAGTTTGTGTGGGTGTTTTAGTTATGCGTAAAACTCAACCCGATGCTCCAAGGGCCTTTAGAACTCCATGGGTACCATTGGTTCCTATTTTAGGTATCCTTACATGTTTATTCATGATGGTTTTCTTGCCTTTGGATACATGGTTGAGATTGTTCGTATGGCTAGCTATTGGTTTTGTTATTTATTTTGGATACAGCAAGAAACATAGCATTTTACGAAAAAGAACAGATTTATAAAAATGAAATAAATAATGGGCTTGGGCCAAACTATCATAGTAAAGTTTTTAAAAATTTAAATCAAAAATTCAACTCCAAAACCAATATAACTTACTATAAATGTTTCATCGTAAACTGAAATTATGTGTTAGCAACTTAATCATCTAATACATAATTTCAGTTTAATTATCTAATCTAGTTACATAGTAGCTTACTCTAGTTTGTAAACACATTTTTTGAAATTTTCAATCCAAGTTTCCAAAAGCTTTAATGGGTTATTTTGACTTGACAAGCCATTAGAATTTTGGAAAAAGCTTTACTGTTTATTATCAATCTTGGGATAATAGACATTTGTGGTGTTAAAATGTGTGAAAATGCCTGATGGCATTAGCTTTAGGTCATTTGAAAGGTCAT
>JBGAVH010000023.1:0-41957 GCA_044228225.1 Saprospiraceae bacterium
TGACCTTTCAAATGACCTAAAGCTAATGCCATCAGGCATTTTCACACATTTTAACACCACAAATGTCTATTATCCCACAATTTTAATATGGGTAAAATTTACTATTTTTTTAGTATATTGTTTTTCGGAGTTCTTTTCTTAAATAACTCATCCAATCCACCAAATGGATATACCGGAGCTCCCGGTGATGGTTTATGCTCCAATTGTCATACCCAAGGTTCAAGTGGTAATTTAAGCGGTAGCGTTGATATAATAGGCCTACCCTCAACGATTACACCAAACACGGATTATTCAATTACATTAAGGATTAACAATACTACTTCCCCACTTACAGACGCAGAACGTGGAGGATTCCAATTAGTAGTCCTAGATCAAAATAATACAAAAGTTGGCACTTTAAAAACCCCAGGAAGTAGCTCTACTATAACACCTTCAGGGGGTCGAGATTACTGGGAGCATAATCCAGCAGTTTTATTTAATGGGAATTCAAGTATAACATATACAGTTGTTTGGAGGTCGCCGGGTGCGACTGGACAAACCGTTACCATGTATGCCGCATCTATAATGGCCGATAAAAATGGTAACACAAATGACAATGACTTATTGTTGACAAGTCAAGCTTCTGGAACCCTTCCTCAGGCACCTAACGTAACAGCCACCATCACTCAAATGAAAAATCCTACTTGTTATGGTTTTACTAATGGCACAATGACAGTAACAGCCTCTAATGGCACTCCTCCATATACTTATGCATGGGCTAATGGCCAGACAACAGCTATGGCAACCAATTTGGGAGCCGGTGTACATACTGTAACCGTTTCAGATGCCAATCTGACGATGATGGTAGTAAGTGGCACATTGACTGAACCTAAAATAATAGAAATAACCGGAAACGGTAAATTTTTAACGACCTGCCCTAAAGGAAGTGATGGTAATATTACTGTTAGTGTTACCGGAGGAACAGCACCTTACACCTACAAATGGTTTAACGGAAACACAACTAAAACAATATCCAATTTAAGAGCTGGGGACTATGTTGTAACCATTACCGATATGGCTATGTGCACACAAACTCAATCATTCACCATTACAGAACCTTTTGATTTTGTCATTTTTAGCAATATTTTAAAATCACCTGCTTGTATTTTAGACAACACTGGATCAATTAAATTAGAGGCTACCGGTGCAACAGCACCTTACACCTATTTATGGTCATCCGGAGAAACTACAGTCCAAATAAATAATAAAAAGGCAGCAAACTATACTTGTACAATTACTGATAATTTAGGATGCAAAATAAACAACACAACTAAATTATTAGTCAAAGACAGTATATATCCAACTATTGACACTACCCCATTGACTTTATACTTAAGTACAACTGGAAAAACAGTTTTAACACTATCTAAAATAAAATTAAGAGTATTTGATAATTGCGATACAGGCTTAGTAATCAATACTTCTCAGGATAGTTTCACTTGTTCACATTTAGGAACTCAACTGATTAGTACTCAAGTGACTGATTTATTTGGAAATAAAACAACAGGACAATTAAAGGTAAATATCGTAGATACGATAGCACCAATAATTATTACTTGGCCTGATTCATTCAGTTATCGTTGCAATATTATTGTACCACAAGTTATCGCTACTGACAATTGTGGATTTGCAGAATTAAAACAAATTGCAGGGCCAACTAAAGATGAATATTTTCCAAATGGCAAAAGCGAATCCGTCTTTAATGCAAAGGATTTAAGCAATAATTCCAGCACTAAGTCATATACTGTAATCATAGAAAACCCACTTAGTTTATCTAATGATAGTATACAATTTGATTATTGTACGGGCAGAAATGCAAATTTTAATTTAATACTTAAATCTAAACTCCGAGATACTTTTTCTTTGTTCCTAAATAACATTTGGCAAGGCGTTTATGATACAACCACATTGTTACATTTTGATAATTTCCAACCATCAGATAGTATACTATTCATTCAAGATGCATTTAGATGCAAAGCTGAACAAATAATACGTTTTGAGTATCCAGACTCAGTTATAAGCCTACTTAAAGCGAACATCACAAATGCTACATCATGCAATGCAAATGATGGAAAAATTGAATTAGAATTCAAAGGGAATCTGGTAACTGGAAATTGGTATGATGCTGCAAAAAATAAATTATCAAATCAAACGAACAACCAATTTAAAGTTGGTGATTACTTTTTCATAGCATCAGACAAACCAGAGGGCGATACCACAGCTTGTACTTTTGAATTTGGCCCATTTTCAGTAAACTGTATTGTGTCAAATAACAATAATATTCAAAGCAATATTCAAGTCTATCCAAACCCAATCAGAGAATTGCTCCGTATTAAATCAGACCATAAATTATTTGGTTATGAAATCTTTAATATTTCAGGCTTGTCTTTGTTAAAGGATAATTTTTTGAATAATGAGTATCTAATTTCTACTGAAAAGTTTCCAAATGGAGTGTATCTACTTAAAATCAATACACTCAATGGATTTAATATGAAACGAATATTGATTTACAAATAAGAAAAAGTAAATGTTTTTTTTAGAAAACGATTCTCCTTTTTGCATTTTAAAATTCAATAAGGATTGCTAATTTAAATATTATCTTGAAGTATGTTCGGTGTAATATTTATCTTTTATCAATTTTCTTTCATATTTTAATTGAATACAGTTTATTGTAATTTATTTCAGTTAATTGACATTCGCTAAATGATGCAAATGGTATAATAAATTTGATCATTTTCCTCAACTATAAAAGGAAACAGATGACTGAACCGCTATTTCAATTTTAGAGCATATTTGTATACCTATTTATCAGTTTATCAAACTTTCCTTCTTTTTTCAAAAAACCAAATTAACTTTGGCTTGATATTAATTGTCCTTGCCTGCTTAAACTTGTAATTTTTTAAATAAAACTAATCTATCAATTTATACTATATTTGGTTGTCGTTTATTCAATAATTCTAAAATTTCAATAATATGTCCACTTCTCTTCGCGAACTAGAACCAAAAGAACTATGGAATCATTTTGCCGATCTAAATGCTGTTCCCCGACCATCAAAAAAAGAAGAAAGGGTTATTGAATTTATGATTCAATTTGGCAAAAAATTGAACCTTGAAACCCTAAAGGATGAAATAGGCAATGTCATCATCAAAAAACCTGCCACTAAAGGCCTGGAGCATAAGAAAACGATAGTGTTGCAGAGTCATTTAGACATGGTACATCAAAAAAATGCTAATACTATTTTCGATTTTAATACCCAGGGAATTGAAATGATCGTGGATGGCGATTGGGTGAAAGCTAAAGGAACAACTCTAGGCGCAGACAATGGAATTGGTGTGGCAACAATAATGAGCCTACTTGAATCGGAAAAAATTCCTCATCCAGCTATTGAAGCTTTATTTACTATTGATGAAGAAACCGGAATGACAGGAGCTTTAAATTTGAAGGGCGGTTTATTAAAAGGAAGTATCTTGTTAAATCTAGACACTGAGGATGACAATGAATTAACGATAGGTTGTGCAGGGGGAATCGATGTTACTGCTTCTGGCAATTATGAACAAATACCTCCAAGTCCAAATGGTATCTCTTTGATACTTCATATCAAGGGTTTGACAGGTGGCCATTCAGGAATGGATATCTACAAAGGCAGAGGAAATGCAAATAAATTAATGAATCGTATTTTATCATCAGCTTCAGATCAATTCGGTGTTCAAATTAGCTTTGTCGATGGTGGCAGTTTAAGAAACGCAATACCTCGAGAATCAATGGCAGGAATCGTGATACCAAAAAATAACGAAACCGAGTTTAGAAAATTTATACAAGGAATAGAAAAAGAAATAAAGGCTGAACACCAAACAACTGATCCAAAATTTTGTATCCAAATTGAAAATACATCTGATTTATCATTAGTTATCAAGTCAGATTTCCAATCTAAAATGCTTAAGAGTCTTTATGCCTGTCCTAATGGTGTATATCGAATGAGCCCTGAAATACTTCATCTTGTACAATCCTCAAATAACCTAGCCAGAGTTTTGGTTAAAGATGGGCTATTTTCCATACAGTGTTTAACACGCAGTTCAGTAGATACAGAAAAAATGGACTTAGCTATGGCTTTAAAATGTACTTTTGAGCTAATGGATGCTAAAATTGATTTTAGTGGATCCTATCCAGGTTGGACACCTAAACCAGAAGCTTCAATCGTTCAATTAATGAGTAAATTATACAAAGAGATAAACGCTGAAGATGCACTGGTTAGTGCTTGTCATGCGGGTTTAGAATGCGGAATTTTGGGGACCAATTATCATAACATGGAAATGATATCTTTCGGACCAAATATTCGTGGAGCTCATTCGCCTGATGAAAAAGTTCAAATTAGTTCAGTTCAAAAATTTTGGAATTATTTACTTGAAGTATTAAAAAGAATCCCAGAAGAATCTCACATAGTTAATGGCTAGAATTTCTTTAGAAATTACAGTTTTGTTAAGTGTTAATTAATACATATTAGGGTTATAAAATACGGAAAATGGAAAAAACATACGAAAAAGCAGAAGAGCTCATTACAAATATTAAATCTTATATCAATCTAAGAATAGATGGCTTGAAATTGGAGATTGCTGAGAAAACTGCTGAAATTCTTACTAATTTAATTGTTAATTCAGTTGTTTTTATCGGATTCTTGCTTTTTATAATATTCGCAAGTATAGCATTAGCATTTGGCTTAGGCGAGTGGCTTGAAAAAACATGGCTAGGCTTTTTAATAGTTTCCTGTGGATACATGCTCATTGGCATAATTACCCTTTTGCTAAAAGACAAATTAATCAAATTTCCTTTAATGAATGGTTTAATAAAACAATTTTACAAAAATGAAGAGGCAGATTAATAATTTATCTGAGTTGCTAATTGAAAAAACAAGAATAAACCAACAGCAAAAGGAATTGGAAAAGCTCATTGCTACAAATTGGAATGATCTAAAAGAAAGTTTGCGCCCAAAAAACCTTATTATGGATTCCATTGAATCCATGATGAAAGAAAAAATAGAAAAAGATCAAAAATCGGATCTTTTTCTGAAAAATCTACTTAAATACAGCCTTAGTAGCGTAGTCAAATGGTTAATAGAACTTGTTGGTGAAAAATTAATTCATCTATTTAATAAAAAATCGACTGATGCTACTGAAAAGAAAACAGAGTAGATTTCAATTTTAATTATTACGATTTAATCTATAAATAAATCTTTAAACTATTATTCAAAATCATAGTCTAAATCGTAAAACAAACTTAAATGAAAAAATATTTAACTTTACTATATATTATCATTTCATCTTTATCATTTGTTAATGCACAAAAAACTTATTTCCCACCCTTAAACAACAATGCCTTTTGGGACACCATATCCCCTATCTCTCTTGGTTGGTGTGTGAACGAAATTGAACCCTTATATAATTTCTTATCACAAGAAAACACAAAAGGATTCATGGTCTTAAAAGATGGAAAAATTGTTTTAGAAAAGTATTTTGGAACATTTAATAAAGATAGCATTTGGTATTGGGCATCAGCAGGAAAAACTATTACTTCATTTCTAGTAGGTAAAGCCCAAGAAGAAAATTTTTTATCCATAGAAGATCCCTCATCAAAATTTCAAGGAATAGGTTGGACTGATTGCAGCCAGGAACAAGAGGCTAAAATTAAGATCAGAAATCAATTAACGATGACTTCAGGATTAAATGATGGCATACCGGACAACCATTGTTTAGCTGATACATGTTTACAATGTTTATCAGATGCAGGCACCAGATGGGCATATCATAATGCACCATATACTTTATTAGAAAAAGTTCTAGTCAATGCAACCAAACAAAATATTAATACCTATACCCAATCTAGACTATTGACGAGAACAGGAATGACTGGTCTATGGGTCACGGTTGATTTTGATAATGTGTTTTTTAGTAAAGTTAGAAGTATGGCAAGATTTGGTCTTTTAATCCAGAACAAATGCATTTGGAATAATGACACTTTGCTATATAATAAGGATTATTTGAATCAAATGATTAACACATCCCAGAACATCAATCTCTCTTATGGATATCTTTGGTGGCTCAATGGTAAAGCATCCTACATGGTTCCAACTTTACAAACCAAATTCAAGGGCTCTTATGCACCAAATGCCCCATCTGATATGTATGCTGGTATAGGTAAAAATGGACAGTTGGTATGCATTTCACCATCTCTAGGCATTGTACTTATCCGAATGGGAAATACTCCGAGCACACTGGGCGAAGTACCTACCATATTCTGCAACCAAATATGGCAAAAATTAAATGCTGTAATGTGTAATACAACACATACTAAAAATGAAAATCTAAACAATTCAATTAGTATTTTTCCAAATCCTGCTCATACAGAAATCAATATTCTAAACCAAGTTGATAGTAAAAATGAAATCGAAATTTTTGACTTGCTAGGAAATTTTAAATTAAAAATATTGAATCAAAATAAGATTGATGTTTCATCATTAGCATCTGGCACCTATTTAATTAAAATCAAAATGCCCCAACAAACGATTACACAAAAGTGGATTAAAATATAGAATGCTAAATTCTGTTTGTAATAAACCAATTACAAGCTTATTTAACTACTCACACAATTTTACTCATGTCACAATGTTCCAATTTGTAAATTATTATTCAATACAAAATACCTAATTTTTTATATATAAAATGCAATAACCAGGCCGGACCAATTAACAAGAATTGAATATCCTTTAAAAAAGATGGTTTTTTTCCTTCAATGTGATGCCCAATAAACTGCCCAATCCAGGCAAGCGTAAAAACCATTATATAAATATATAAGGAATTCCATCCTTTAAATTCACAATATTGAATTAAAATCTTATTTCCATAGATCATCACAGCAGCAACAACAATAAATCCGAAGGCCAATGGTATAGAAAGCCTAAAATAATAGCTTATGGCTAATATCATAACTATATATGACCAGTTATCAAATAACTGGAATGAGAATGGAAATGGTATCAATCCGACTATTCCTAATAATGTAAAAAATATGATGGGCACACAAAACCAATGTATCCATTTATTGGTATGATTCTGATGGCTTTCGCCATATTGATTTAATAATTGATCAATTCGACGCATTAGATTTGGATTAAAATTTTAAAAGCTAAATTAAGCTTTATCTTGAATTTTACTCCAACTATCTTTTAATGAAATGGTACGATTAAATATGAGTTGTTCTGGAGTGGACAAGGTGTCCAAACAAAAATATCCCTTTCTCATAAATTGAAAGCGATCTTCTTGTTGTGCAAATTTCAAATCCGGTTCCATTCGTACTTGATCTAATACAATTAACGAATTTGGATTTATATAATCCTTAAAATCACCTTCTTCACTTAATGGATTGGGTACCGTGAATAATCGATCATAAAGATTGACTTTCGCTGTAATTGAATGACTAACTTCAACCCAGTGTATTGTTGTTTTAACTTTTAAACCGGATTGATCATGTCCACTTTTGCTCTCCGGAAAATAGGTGCATTTTAAATAATCAATTTCACCTGAGGAGTTTTTGATGATTTCATCACACCGAATAATATATGCTGACTTCAATCTAACCAAAGATCCTGGACTCAATCTAAAATATTTTGGAATGGGCACCTCCATAAAATCCTCAGATTCAATGTATATTTCAGCTCCGAAAGGGATCTTTCGAGTACCCAATTCAGGTTTTTCCGGATTTATTTCTAATTCCAACCATTCAATTTCATTTGAAGGGTAATTTGATATTACAATTTTTATTGGCTCTAATACAGCCATTACTCGATTAGATTTTTTATTCAAATCATCTCGAATTACATTTTCCAATCTTGAAAATTCAATAACGTGTTCTCTTCTTGCAACACCTACATCGATTGCAAAATTTCTTATAGCTTCAGCTGTATATCCTCTCCTCCTCATTCCACTAATGGTTGACATGCGAGGATCATCCCAGGCTGTTACAAATCCCTCATTTACAAGCTGCATAAGTTTACGCTTACTCATCACAGTATACTCCAAATTTAATCTTGCAAACTCAATTTGTTGGGAAGGAAAAATAGAAAGCGACTCGATAAACCAATTATACAATGGTCGGTGATTTTCAAATTCCAATGTACAAATAGAATGTGTTATTCCTTCAATAGCATCACTTTGACCATGAGCAAAATCATACATTGGATAAATACACCATGTATTCCCAGTTCTGTGATGTGGTGTATACAATATTCGATAAAGTATTGGATCTCTCATGTGCATATTTGGAGACGCCATATCAATTTTAGCTCTCAACACTTTTTCTCCTTCTTTAAATTTTCCATCTCTCATTCCCTCAAACAATTCTAAATTTTCACTTACAGAACGACTACGGAATGGACTTAGAGTTCCTGGTTCGGTTGGTGTGCCTTTCATTTGACTGATCACATCAGCACTTGAATCATCAACATAAGCTTTTCCTGCTTTTATCAATTGAATCGCAAAATCATAGAGTTGAGGAAAATAATCTGAGGCATAGTACTCTCTTGATTCCCAATCAAATCCTAACCATTTAATATCATATTTAATAGAATCAATGTATTCAATTTCTTCAGTTACTGGATTGGTATCATCAAAACGCAAATTGGTCTTACCATTGTATTTTTGAGCTAAACCAAAATTCAAACATATGGATTTTGCATGTCCTATATGCAAGTACCCATTTGGCTCTGGCGGAAATCTAGTTAAAATTCTACCGCCGTGTTTACCGTTTTTAATATCTTCCTCAACGATTTCTTCGATGAAATTTAAATGTTTAATTGCTTCTTCTGACATTGGAATAATTTAAAGTTTACATACGTTCAGGCATATCT
This sequence comes from Saprospiraceae bacterium, assembly GCA_044228225.1. Lineage (GTDB taxonomy): Bacteria > Bacteroidota > Bacteroidia > Chitinophagales > Saprospiraceae > Vicinibacter. The sequence goes on from JBGAVH010000023.1 coordinate 8,937, forward strand.
ATTCCTAAACACAACATACCATGTTCTAAATATTTACTTATTAATTCACATAATGCTAAACGCCAAACTATTAAATTTTGGCTTTCTGCTTTTAGTATGCGATAATCATGATAATATCGGTGAAAATCTTTTGCTAAAGTATAAAGAAAATTTGCTAAATGTGAAGGATCAAATTGCTTGGCTGACTCTTGTAGTATATCCGGATAACTCATACATAAAATCAACAAATCCTTCTCGGAAGTATTAATTTCATCAGGTATCTGAAGTACAGGAACTGCCCCGGACTTTCTTAATATGGATTTAATCCTAACAAATGCATTAACAATATAAGGCCCCGTATGACCTTGCATATCTACGGATTCTTTTGGGTCAAAAATCATTCTCTTCTTAGGATGCACTTTAAGAATAAAATATTTGAGTGCTGCCATTCCAATTTTAGAAATCAATTGACTTAATTCCTCCTTTGATAAATCTACAAGCTCTCCCCTTTCTTCCGCAGATTGGCTTGCTTCAAGTATAACCTCATCAATGAGATCATCAGCATCAACTACAGTTCCTTCGCGGGATTTCATTTTACCTGTTGGCAAATCCACCATTCCATAAGACAAATGATACATACCTTTAGCATATGGAACTTCAAGTTTTTTTAAGGTTTCAAAAAGTGCTTTAAAATGATAATCCTGCTCATCAGCAACTACATGCAGATAGTGATCAGCATGATATGCCTCATGCCTTAACGCAGCGGTACCAAGGTCTTGAGTAATATAAACAGAAGTTCCATCAGCCCTTAATAATAGTTTTTTGTCAAGACCCCGATCTGTAAGATCTACCCAAATTGATTGATCACTTTCTTTATAAAAAACATTTTTGCTTAATCCTAATTGCAAGATATCTTTCCCTAATAGGTAGGTTTGTGATTCATAATAATAACTATCAAATGAAATATTTAATTTTTTAAAAGTCTCTTCAAATCCCTTATAAACCCATTGGTTCATTTTATTCCATAATTGAATGACTTCATGATCATTGGCTTCCCAACCAATTAATAATTTTTTGGCCGCACTTCCCAAAGAACTATAAGTATTAAAATATTCGTTTTTATATCTAACAAAAAAATCTACTTTAGACTCATCTACTTTCTTTTTGTTTTCATAAATAGTAATTGCCGTATCTGTTGCTTGCCAAATTTGATATTCCTCTTTAAATTTGGTCTCGAATAAAACATAATAATCCCCAACAAAGTGATCGCTTTTAATATGTGTTGATTCTGGTGTTGCCCCATTAGCAAATGTTGACCAGGCCAACATGCTTTTACAGATGGCAATTCCCCGATCATTTACAATTTGCGTAGTATTTACATGATGACCTATTGCATTCAATATTTTATAAACTGACCACCCCAATAAGATGTTCCTAATGTGACCTAAATGCAACGGCTTATTTGTGTTCGGAGAACAATATTCAATTAAGTATTTTTCTGTTTCCTTTACTTTAATTTGATAAGAGATCGTTTGTTTTCCTAAATTGGACATAACTTCGATCCAAAATTCATTGGGAAGAGAAAAATTAAAAAAGCCCTTAATGATATTATATGATGATATAACCTTTTTTTGCATCAAGCCAGCTCCAATGATTTCACCTAAAACTTCAGGTTTTGATCCTGTTTTTTTAATTAATGGAAAGATGACAAATGTAAAATCCCCTTCAAATTCTTTTTTGCATGGCGTTAAATGAATCTCATGAACCTGAAGTTCAATAGAAAAATGTTCATTAACTATTTGTGCAATTAACTTAGATATATGATTTGTATGTAACATGATTTAATTTAAAAAATAAATCGGATTTAATGAAGTTCACTTTTTTAATCATCCAATTTAAGTACCTCCAAAAACGCTTTTTGGGGCACCTCAACAGAACCAATTTGTCGCATTTTCTTCTTGCCTTCCTTCTGCTTCTCCAATAACTTTCGCTTTCTAGAAATATCTCCACCATAACATTTAGCAGTTACATCTTTTCTAAGTGCAGAAATAGTTTCGCGTGAAATAATTTTGGCTCCAATAGCTGCTTGAATAGCTATTACAAATTGATGTGGAGGTAATAGTTCTTTTAATTTCTTGCACATTTTGCGCCCTACCGTATCCGCCTTAGAGCGATGCACCAAGGATGTTAGAGCGTCCACATTATCTCCATTCAATTTAACATCTAATTTTATTAAATCAGATTTGCGATAATCAATCGGATGATAATCAAAAGATGCATATCCTTTTGTTGATGATTTTAATCGATCATAAAAATCAAATACGATTTCAGCAAGTGGCATTTCAAAACTTAACTCAACACGTTCAGTTGTTAGATAATGTTGTTTTGTTAATACCCCTCGTTTATCCATGCACAACTTGATTATCGTTCCAATATAATCAGGCTTTGTAATAATTTGAGCCTTGATGTAAGGTTCTTCGACATATTCCAAAAGATTTGGTTCAGGTAAATCGTTTGGGGTATTGATTTTTAAAACTACTCCAGCAGTGGTTTTAGCTATATAAGACACGTTTGGAATCGTGGTAATCACTTCTTGATTGAACTCTCTTGACAATCGCTCTTGAATGATTTCTAAATGCAACATTCCCAAAAATCCACATCTAAATCCAAAACCCAATGCTATAGATGTCTCTGGTTCATAAACCAAGGAAGAGTCGTTTAATTGCAATTTCTCTAAACTATCTCTTAGGTCTTCAAAATGCTCATTTTCAATCGGATATATTCCAGCGAACACCATCGGTTTCACATCTTCAAAACCATGTATAGCTTCTGCACATGGAGCTGATGCAAGCGTAACGGTATCTCCTACTTTAACTTCCTTAGCATCTTTAATCCCAGTTATCAGATATCCAACATCACCACATTGGGCCAATGGCTGAGGAATTAATGTCATTTGTAAATACCCAACCTCTTCTGCAGTATATTCTTTACCCGTATTATAGAATCTAATTTTGTCACCTTTCTTGAGTTTACCATTTAATATTCTAAAATAAACAATTATACCTCTGAATGAATTAAACACTGAATCAAATACTAAGGCCTGCAAGGGAGCATCAGGATCACCTTTAGGTGGCGGGATTTTACTTACAATGGCATCCATAATATTTTGTACACCTTGCCCGGTTTTGCCACTAGCCAATATAATATCTTGTCTGTCACATCCTATTAAATCAATAATTTGATCAGAAACTTCATCGATCATCGCATTATCCATATCTATTTTATTTAAAATAGGTATGATTTCCAAATTGTGATCTATAGCCAAATACAAATTAGAAATGGTCTGAGCTTGAATCCCTTGAGTGGCATCAACAAGTAAAAGAGCACCCTCACAAGCTGCAATAGAACGGCTAACTTCATAGGAAAAATCAACATGCCCGGGAGTATCAATCAAATTAAAAATGTATTTTTGGCCATCAGGAGCATTATAACGTAGTTGAATAGCATGAGCCTTTATAGTAATACCTCTTTCCCGCTCCAAATCCATATCATCTAAAGCTTGACTTTGCATATCTCTTTCAGCTATGGTTTTTGTAAATTCCAATAATCGATCAGACAAGGTGCTTTTACCATGATCAATATGTGCTATTACACAAAAGTTCCTTATATTTTGCATGTATTCTTTTCCTGTTTAAGGTGCAAAAATACCTAAGCTACAACGCTTAGCGTAATTTAGTTTAAGATTTATTAAATTTAATAAAATTCAAAAAATGTGAAGTCTTAATTATGCTTGACTTTTTCAAGGAATTCCTCAAGTAAAACGGATTGTTTATTGACTATCTCTTTTAATTGTTCGAACTCATCTGGCAAATTATTTGATTTATGATTAATCGGCTCTAAAGCGGTAGATACCTTGGCTCTAACTTGCCAAATCTCTTTTATATCCGAAACCCTTACCGCATAAGACAAAAACTCTACATTATCTGAATGTAATAATAACATTCTTTCTGTTCTCAATTTATTGCTGATTCGTTTAACTACAACGTCATGTGTTGTAACGATTACATATATGTTATTTTCTTTCAGATGAGATTCCCATAAGCATTGATGTAAATAACTACAGATGACCATATCGTTAGGATTGATCACTGGCATCATACTCTCACCTGATATATCGAATGACCGCATGGTTCCATCCGTTTTAAACTTAAGGTTAGGCAAGGAATAATATGGCAACTGGCTTACAAAAACAGGATCACTAAAACCAGAGCAATAGCCAGCTTGTGCAGAAACTGGCACATGAACTATCTGTTCCACCTGATCGACATCGGCAACTATAGTCAATATCTTGGAATCATCCATTTGATTTTGTATTAAAAACATTGGACCATTTCCGGTAAATAAAAAACCAGGATTAATATGATATTCTGCTATGGCTTTTTGTATGAGGTCTACTCCTACTTCTCTTTTTTGTTGAACAATTTGATTAAAAGATTGGGCCAAGTAATCCAGTGAATTAGCAAATTGCCTTGCCGATCTAACTCTCTTACTTTCAATTAAACTAGCAAAGCATTGCATAAATCTTTGTGTTACAACGCTATTCATATAATCGTATATTCTATTTATTAATATGTAAAGATATACATATTATTATATATATAGATATTTATAATATTAATTTTTATAAAAAAAGTGCGAAATATAAATACTGCGCACTTTTCAAGTTGAGAACTTAATCAACTAATTCTTAATAAACCTTTCGTTAGTTATTATCCTTTTGCTTGGATCAACAATAATGATATTATAAATCCCTTCACTCAATTCATGTACTGGAAATTGAATGGATTGGTTACTATTTAGCTCTTTTATGGTTGACTTAACTAATTGTCCTGCCTCATTATATAGAAATAAAGAATAGCTTCCTTTCCTTATTTCATTTGTTTTTAAATTCAAAATATTATTTACCGGATTAGTTAGAATTTGAATTGGATGATTGACATCATTAATGTCTTTAGTCTTTACACCCAGGTCATTTGGCTTATATTGGATTTGGGTAATCTTATCAGTCGAGTCCACTGCAACTAATGCCATATATCCCTTGGCATCATTACTTCTGAATCCATAAGAAATGGTATTTGTATTTTGCACAAAATCACCCAATTGACCTCCAATTAATTGAGTTACATCAATCCAAACAAAAATCTTTGCTTCAATGGTAGTTTTTGTTGATGTTGTCAACTTTTCACGTAATACATTCCAAGATTTAGCTGGCAGATTCAATGTTCCAGATCCATCCACTAAAACATTTACTGTGGTAGTCGTTTTGATCCTTATAGAATCTACTTTTAAACCCATCAATAATGAATCAGGAATAAAGTCAGCAGGCAATGTTATTACAGCTTCTGTTTTGTAACTTGACGCGTCTAAAAAATTTAAAGGAGTTTTTAATATAACTGCTGGCTTAGGATACGCTGAGGTTCCTCCAACCGGAAAAGGTCCACCTAATTTTAGATTATAGCCTAATTCTTCTACTTTATCAGACGAAATCTTTAAAAAAACTTCGCGTTGACCTTGACGAATATAGGCGTTTGCAGTTGGAAAGTCAGACGCACCCGTACTAGTGTTGACATCTCTGTACACTTCCGATCTTCGTCCATTAGATTGCACATTTGTGAAATCCCATGTTTGATTTACACCGCCGGGACTCATGCTGGTATTCTCAATGAATGTGTCAATCGCATAAGCAAATGAATCACCCACTACAGGTAATACCCTATTGGTAACTGTATTTTGGGCTTGAACTGAAAAAGAAAATAAAATAAAAAATAGGTAGATTTTATTCATAAATAAAATTACATTTTAATGATTAATAGATTGTAAAGATACAAAGTTAAAGTATTCTCCTTGTTTATTAATTAATTCATCATGAGTTCCTTGTTCAACAATTCTTCCATCCTGAATAACTATAATTTTATCTACTTTTTTAATAGTAGATAATCTGTGAGCAATAATAATAGCTGTACGGTTTTCTAAAACATGTTCCATCGCTTCTTGAACTATCATTTCAGAAGCAGAATCAAGTGCAGAAGTTGCTTCATCCAAAATCAATATGGCCGGATTTCTTAAAATGGCACGAGCCAAGGTTAATCGTTGTCTTTGTCCACCACTCAATTTGGAACCTCTATCGCCAATATTATAATCCAATCCCCTGTTCCCTTCACGTACAAAATCAGAGGCATAAGCTGTATCTAATATGGTCCAAATCATTTCGTCTGAATAAGTTTTAGACCCGAATTCAATATTTCTTCTAATACTGTCATTAAACAATATGGGCTCTTGGGTAACCATACCCATCAACGATCTAAGATCACTGATTTTTATATCTTTTATATCGACTCCATCAATTGTAATTGATCCTTTAGAAACATCATAAAATCGAGCTAACAAATCTACAAGAGTTGATTTACCTGAACCTGACGAACCTACAATAGCAATTTTTTCACCTTTCTTCAAACTAAAATGAATATCATCTAATACCTTGACATTTGAATTAGCATATTGAAATGAAACACCCTTAAACTCAATTTGATGATCAAAACTGACCTTACTTATTGCATTTGGTTTGTCATAAATATTGACTTTCATGTTCAATACTTCATTGATCCGATCAAGTGCAGCAACACCTTTTTGAACATTGAAATAGGAGGCTGAAATTCCTTTAGAAGGTTCGATAACATTGAAAAAAGCATAAAGGAATGCAAGAAATGTTGAAGCTTGAATCTGTGATGAAAACACCAAACTGGCACCATATGCTAAAAGTATGCAAACGATCACAATTCCTAAAAATTCTGACATCGGTGGAGCCAATTCCCGTCGCCGGTTGATATCTATCAATAATTTTCTATATTTATCAAGTATTGCGTTAAATCGATCTTTGATATAGGATTCTGCACCAAAAACTTTTACCACTCTTAGTCCACCAAGACTTTCTTCTTGCAATGATATTAGATCACCAAATTCTTCTTGGGCATTTAATGATTTCTTTTTTAAAGTTCTGGAAATTCCACCTATTACAAATGAAGTCCCAATTAATAATAACACAACAAATAAAGTCAAAGATGGACTCGTGTATAGCATAAAACTAATGCTACCTATGATGATCAAAGGATCTTTTACCCACGACTCTAAAGTAGATAACAAGGTCCATTCTACTTCATGTACATCTGCAGTCATTCTTGCAATTAAATCTCCTTTACGTTCATCTGAAAAATATGACATTGGAAGATCAATCATTTTTGCAAATAACTTGCTTCTCGTATCACGAACTAATGAAGCTCTGACAGGAGTCATAAAGTAAATCGCAAAATACCTGAAGACATTTTTAAAAAAAAATACAGCAGCAATTCCCACACAAATCCACATAACAGCAGTAGATTTATCTTGACCTGCTATCCATGAACTAAAATGATATTTCAGTTCGTCTATCATACCACTTATACCATTAACATTCAAAGGCTTTTCGACGACTTTGTATTCTTGTTGAAATAGCATTTCAAACAATGGAATAATCGCAGGAATAGAAATAATGGTAAAAAGTGCTGTAAAAATATAACAAACAAAATGTAAGATTACATTTGTTCTATATTGCTTTAGTTGAGTTACGTATAACAGAAATTGCCTCATAAATTAATTCATATACAATTTGTGTTACCTAAAATTAATGATTTCAATTCACGTTCCCAGAATTAACTTTCTGGTTCTAGTTTAAAAGTATTCAAAAATCCAGTGTGAAAATCGCCCCTTCTAAAAGCTTCATTGCGCATTAATTGTTTATGAAATGGCAGGGTAGTTTTTATTCCTTCAATGATAAATTCATCTAATGCACGTTCCATTTTAGTAATACATTCCTCACGTGTCTGAGCTTTACAAATTAATTTAGCAATCATTGAATCATAATAAGGTGGAACTGTGTATCCTGAATAAACATGGGTATCAACACGAACTCCATGACCCTTAGAGGTATGCAATGTAGTTATTTTACCTGGACTTGGTCTAAAATCATTAAATGGGTCTTCTGCATTAATCCTCACCTCAATGGCATGCATAGTTGGCACATAATTTTTTCCTGAAATTGGAATTCCTGCTGCAACTTTAATTTGTTCCTTTATTAAATCGTGATCTATTACTTCTTCTGTTACCGGATGTTCTACCTGTATTCTTGTATTCATTTCCATGAAATAAAAATTACGATATTTATCCACTAAAAATTCTACTGTCCCCACCCCTTCATAATTGATTGAAGTCCCAGCTTTAATTGCTGCTGCTCCCATTTTTTCTCTTAATTCAGGGGTCATGAATGGTGATGGACTCTCTTCTACAAGTTTTTGATGTCTTCTTTGAATTGAACAATCTCTTTCAGATAAATGGGCAACTTTACCAAACTGGTCACCCACTAATTGAAATTCAATATGCCTAGGCTCTTCAATATATTTTTCCATATACATCCCATCATTCCCAAAAGCAGCTTTTGCTTCCTGACGAGCATTATTCCACATATCTTCGAAATCTTCTGCTTTGGAGACAATTCTCATTCCTTTTCCTCCACCGCCTGCGGTTGCTTTAAGTATTACTGGATATCCTATTTCAGACGCTATTTTCTTACCTTGTTTTATATCTTTTAATAAACCATCAGAACCTGGAACTACAGGTACACCCGCTTTGATCATAGTCTCCTTAGCGGTAACCTTATCACCCATTCTACGAATTTGATCTGGGGTTGGACCAATAAATTTTATACCATATTGAGTACAAATTTCAGCAAATTCTGCATTTTCCGCTAAAAACCCATAACCTGGATGCACAGCATCAGCATTAGTTATTTCTAATGCTGCCATAATTCTTGGAATACTCAAATAGGATAATGAAGATGCTGGAGGTCCTATACAAACCGCCTCATCAGCAAATCTAACATGTAAGCTCTCTCTATCAGCTGTAGAATATATAGCTACAGTTTTTATTCCCATTTCCTTGCAGGTACGAATTATGCGTAATGCAATTTCACCTCGATTGGCAATCAATATTTTTTGGAACATTCGAAATTGGTATTTTATTGATTAGACTATGGCTCAACTAAAAATAATACTTGGTCATATTCCACAGGTGAAGCATCTTCAACCATTATTTTAACGATAGTGCCAGAAATTTCACTTTCAATCTCATTAAATAATTTCATGGCTTCTATAATACATACTGGATTTCCAGAAGAAACCTGATCTCCAATTTTAACATATGGCCCTTTATCTGGACCTGAAGATCTGTAGAATGTTCCAACCATCGGTGATCTAATTTCCAATAGTTTTTTTGTATTATCTACCGAAACTACAGCTGCTTGTGGCTCTTCTAAAGATTGATTTTTTTGAACAACTGGTGCTTGTATAGGAGGTGGTGGCAACGGATGTCCGTAATTGGGAGCCTTCATCTCAACATGCTGCACCGCTTTGCCTGTTTTAATATTTAATTCGAAATCTCCATTCTTTATTTTGAATGATGCAAGATCAGATTTACTGATCATCCGAATGAGTTCTTGGATCTCTTTAAAATTCATTGGCCTATTTTTTTACTCGTTCAATATACTCTCTTGTTCTTGTATCAACTTTGATTAATTCACCCTGTTCAATAAATAAAGGTACTTTAATTTCTGCACCTGTTTCAATTGTGGCTAATTTTAATGCATTTGTTGCTGTATTTCCTTTAGCACCCGGCTCTGTATAGGTCACCTCAACTACCATATGTTGTGGCAATTCAGCCATTAAAGGTAAATTTTTTGCTGCATGATATAAGACTTCAATTTCCATCCCTTCTTTTAAAAATTCTGGATTTTCAATAAGGCTTTCATTAATGGATTCTTGCTCGAAATTTTCTGTATTCATAAAGTTATAACCAGCATCATCTTTGTAAAGATACTGAACTTTTCGTCTTTCCACTCGAACTTCATTTATGGTATGTCCGGCAACAAAAGTATTTTCAATTACCTTGCCTGACGTCATACTTTTCAACCTAGTTCTAACAAAAGCATTACCCTTTCCAGGTTTAACATGTTGAAATTCAACAATGACAAAAATATCATTATTATAATCCATACACATTCCATTTCTAATATCTGAAGTATTTGCCATTCTCTTTTATTTCCTGTTTTCTAAAATTTAGTGCAAATATAGAAACTAACACCCAAAAAAAAAGGAATCCAATTGGTATTGGATTCCTTTTTATCTATTCCCCATTATTTATCGTGGTATTAAATTAAACTCTGTTCTTCGATTTAGAAAACGGCCATTTTCAGTTTTGTTATCTGCAATCGGTTGAGTAGCACCATAACCAGTATAACTTAATCTATTCGCCAGCATGCCTTTAGATATAATATATTCATAACATACCTTTGCCCTTTTTTCAGATAATTCAAGGTTAAATGGAGCACTTCCAGTATTATCCGTATGACCTCCAATGGCTAAATTGTAGTCAGGATATTTCTTTAATATAATTGTAATCTTGTCTAAAATTTTAAAAGATTCCTCCTTCAATGTTGATCTTCCTAAGTCAAATTGAACGGCTCTCATTGCAAAATCTAATACTTCTTTATCCTTTTTTTCAATGACTGGACAGCCTTTATTCGACTTAGGTCCCGCCGCATTTGGACAATCATCGAGTTTATCTTGAACGCCATCCCCATCTGTATCAGGACAACCTTTAAATTGTAATAAACCAGCTGTAAATGGACACTCATCTTGTTCATCAATGATTCCATCATTATCAGCATCTTTCTTAGTTTCTGGACAGCCGCCTTTAGCTTTTAGACCTGGAACATCGGGACATCTGTCGTCTTTATCAGACACCCCATCTCCATCGCTATCAGGACATCCATTTAAATTGGTTAATCCAGCTTTATCAGGACAATGATCATCTTTGTCTGGTATACCGTCTCCATCCTTATCAGCTTCCGGACAACCTTTATTGGAAACTAAGCCTTTTAAATTGGGACATTCATCTTTATTATCGGGTACATTATCTTCGTCAGTGTCCGGACACCCATTAAATAACTTCAAGCCGAAAATTTCAGGACATTCATCATCAAGATCCGAAATTCCATCCTTGTCAGTATCAGGACAACCGGAAAATTTTGCCAATCCTGCAATACTAGGACATAAATCTAAATCATCAGTAATACCATCCCCATCCGAATCCATTTTTTCTTTTTCGATTTTTGGTGCTTGGCTCTTTATATTTCCAAACATATAAATAAAACCTACACTATGTTGAAAATGATTTTCCCAATTAATAACTGGTAACCTATAATCGGACTGCCAATTCAAATAGACTTGTGGATGTACCATAAAATTAACCCCAAGCCCCATTGGAACTTGCAATGCAATTTCCTTGTCTTTTGGAAGCAAAACCTGAATTCCTCCAATAACATACGGATTAATCCATTTGGGGCCTTTAAACAGGTGATATTGTACTTGCCCGCCAAATGAAAATAGTGGAAATTTTAAAGCGTTAATGGTGCTATCCTGATAAACACTTAATCCAATTGGTGTCAATAAAGATAGTTTGGTTCCAAAGTTTCTAAGATATCCAATTTCAAATCCATCCCTATAACCTTTGAAAGCTGCAAAATCCCTTTCTCTAAAAGTATTATAGTCAATAAATGTTTTTCTTGCAAACACACCTTGTTTCAATAATGTTACTTGTGCATCTGTGCGCAGTTGAAAAACAAAAAGCAAGCTCAAAATTATTATTAAATGTTTCATATACTGCTACTTATAAATTAATTGTTACAAAGATAAGTCAAATATTTTAATATACATTAAGAATTTTTACTATGTAATCGTTCAATTTCCTAATTTAATTTGTTCGCTAATCTTGATTTGTTTTAGCAAAGAAGTTTTGTAGGATAAATAAAAACCTAGGATCGATATTTCTCTTTTGCTATTATTTCTGAGAAATTAATCAGAATGAAAATTGAATCCAACATCAGTTTAAGACTAAGAAAATAAGTAACTAACCCAATATGAAGCCATTTAAACTTAATATAGAAAAACCAAATAATTAAAACCAGTTTGTTTAAAATACAAGACCTTTTCCAAAGCAAGACATATTCTATATTCAGAGCGTAAAAATTAATCTCTTAGAGAAAACACAACAAGATTATTCTATGAGATAATTGGCTAAATCATGTTTTCTAATCCCATTAACATAAAAAAGATCTTGGAAAAGATTTGTGATGTTGTAATACAGTTAAAAAAAAATGGAGTTACCAATTAGTAACTCCATTTTTATGTTTTAATGAAATTGAAAGTTTAAATTTCAACTACTTCATTCTTTTTTGGTACGGATTTGACGAGCATTTCTTTATAAATTTTTTGTCCCGTACCAGCAGGTATTTTCTTACCGATAATAACATTCTCTTTAAGACCTGATAAATCATCAGATTTAGCAGCAATAGCAGCTGAACTTAATACTTTAGTTGTTTCCTGGAATGATGCAGCTGAAATCCAACTGCTGGTTCCTAATGAAGCTCTTGTAATACCTAGTAGCAATGAACTTGAGGTTGCTGCAATTGCATCTCTAAATTCAACTAACTTTTTATCATTTCTCTTTAAGAATGAGTTTTCTTCTTTGAGTTGACGTACTGTTACAACCTGACCTCGTTTCAGTTTAACTGAATCTCCAGCTTCTGTAACCACTTTCTTATCAAAAATTTGATCATTCTCTAATACAAAAGTCCATTTATCAACTGGCTCTCCTTCAAGTAAAGTTGTATCACCTGGATCTTCTATTTGAACCCATCGCATCATTTGTCTAACGATTACTTCAATGTGTTTATCATTAATATTGATACCTTGAGATCGATACACTTCTTGAACTCCATTTACCAAGTAAGACTGTACTGCAAACAAACCTTTAATTTGGAGTATATCCCGTGGTGCAATGGTACCATCTGATAGAGGAATACCAGCTCTTACAAAATCCCCTTCTTGAACTAAAATATGTTTAGACAAACCAATTAGATATTTTCTACGTTGGCCTGTTTTTTCATCTTCAACAAAAATTTCACGGTTTCCACGTTTGATTTTACCATAGATAACGATACCATCTATTTCAGAAACAACAGCTGGATTAGAAGGATTACGTGCTTCGAATAATTCTGTAACACGCGGCAAACCACCTGTGATATCCGAAACTTTACTTACATTTCTAGGTATTTTCCCAATTTTCTGACCTGCAGATATCTCGCTATTGTCTTCAATACTTATGTACGCTCCTACCGGCAATGCATAATTTTTAAGCTCTTCACCTGAAGCACTCAAAATGGACATTGTTGGCATTTTTTTCTTATTCTTACTTTCAATGATAATCTTTTCAGAATAACCTGTTTGATCATCCCTTTCTACTCGATAGGTAACACCTTCTTCGATCGAATCAAACTTAACGATACCTGAAAATTCAGAAATAATCAATGCATTAAATGGATCCCAAGTACAGAAAATTTCTCCTTTGGTTACTTTCTGTCCTTCCTTAACTAATAGTGTGGAACCATAAGGAACGTGCGCACTTGTAAGTAATTTTTTAGTGTCTGAATCTAAAACTCTAATTTCACCAGATCGTGATAAAACTATAAATGATTTAACACCACCCTCATTAGATTCAGCATATTTAACACCATCAAATTCAATAATTCCATCAAATTTAGCATTCACCTCTGATTCGGCTTTAGATACTGCGGCAACCCCACCCACGTGGAAAGTACGTAAGGTTAATTGAGTTCCTGGTTCCCCGATACTTTGAGCAGAAATGATTCCAACAGCATCACCCGTCTCAGCAATACGCCCTGTTGCTAAATTCTTACCATAACATTTAGTGCATACACCTTTGCGTGATTCACAGGTAAGTACTGAACGGATTGTTACCGCTTCAACACCTGCTTTTTCAATATAATTTGCAATTCTATCATCGATATATTCACCAGCTGCAATGATAATTTCATCCGTGTTTGGATCCAATACATTGTGTAATGTAAAACGACTTTGGATTCTGGAAGCCAGATTTTCAATTACCTTATCATTATCAACCAATGCTGTAGTATCAATACCTCTTAATGTATTACAATCTAATTCAGATATAACTACATCCTGAGATACGTCAACCAATCTTCTTGTTAAGTAACCTGCATCGGCAGTTTTTAAGGCAGTATCGGCTAGACCTTTACGCGCACCGTGCGTAGATATGAAATATTCCAATACTGATAGTCCATCCTGGAAATTTGACAAGATTGGGTTTTCAATAATTGCACTTCCAGTATCTCCTGATTTCCTTGGTTTCGCCATCAAGCCCCGAAGTCCACACAACTGTTTAATTTGTTGTTTTGAACCCCGTGCTCCAGAGTGAAGCATCATATAAACTGAATTAAAGCCTCCTTTATGGGCAGCCAATTCTTTCATTAAATTATCTGTAATACGATTATCGGCATATGTCCAACGGTCAATGATCTGATTATAACGTTCATTGTTTGTAATTAAACCCATGTTGTAATTATCCCAAATCTCATCAACTTCTTTTTGGGCATCAACTAGGGTTTTTTGTTTGATTGAAGGTGTAATTAGATCTCCCAAATTGAATGATAAACCTGCCTTAAATGCATAATAAAAACCCATATCCTTAATGTCATCCAAAAATTTAGCAGTTACCGCAAAATTGGTACGTAGAATAGTTTCAGCAATAAATTGCTTAAGGTTTTTCTTGGTCATTAATTCATTAACGAATGGTACACTGACTGGCACCGCTTCATTAAATAGCACTCGACCAACTGTTGTTTTTATAATCTTTTGCTCTAGATCTCCGGCTTCATTCTCTACTCTTGCTTTTACTTTTAATGGATCATGTAATCCAATTTTACCTTCATTAAAAGCAATAATAACTTCTTCAGCACTATAAAAAGTAGCTAATTTGACTTCTTTCTCAGTGATTCTTTCTTTGGTTAAATAATACAATCCCAAAACCATGTCTTGTGATGGTAGCGTAACTGGTGATCCATCTTGAGGATTCAACATGTTATGTGGAGCTAACATTAGAAGTTGAGCCTCCAATATGGAAGCATTGGACAATGGTACATGCACTGCCATTTGGTCACCGTCGAAATCCGCATTAAATGCACCACAAACAAGTGGATGCAATTGTATTGCTTTACCTTCTACAAGAGTCGGTTGGAAAGCTTGAATTGATAACCTGTGTAATGTTGGGGCTCGGTTAAGAAGAACCGGATGTCCTTTTAATATATTTTCTAAGATATCCCAAATGATAGGATCTTTTCTGTCAACAAGTTTTTTAGCTGATTTTACAGTTTTGACAACACCTCTTTCAATTAATTTACGAATGATGAAAGGTTTGAACAATTCCGCGGCCATTCCTTTTGGCAATCCACACTCATGCAATTTCAATGTAGGCCCAACCACAATAACCGAACGTCCGCTATAATCGACACGTTTACCCAATAGGTTTTGTCTGAAACGTCCTTGCTTTCCTTTTAAAATATCACTTAAAGACTTTAATGCTCGTCCACCTTCTGCTTTAACAGCATTTGATTTTCTGGAATTATCAAACAATGAATCAACAGCTTCTTGAAGCATCCTCTTTTCATTTCTAAGGATTACTTCAGGTGCTTTAATTTCTAATAATCGCTTTAATCTATTATTTCTAATAATTACTCTACGATATAAATCATTCAAATCCGAGCTTGCAAATCGACCACCATCTAAAGGCACTAATGGTCTTAATTCAGGAGGAATCACTGGAAGATATTGAATAATCATCCATTCAGGTTTCGAATTTTTATTTGAAACCCCATCTCTGAATGCTTCAACAACACGAAGACGTTTTAATGCTTCTGATTTTCTTTGTTGAGAAGATTCATTAGATGCTTGATGTCGTAATTCAAATGACAAATCATCTAACTGTATACGTTGCAATAAATCAAAAATGGATTCTGCACCCATCTTCGCAACAAATTTATTTGGATCTTTATCATCCAACATTTGATTTTCCTTAGGAAGCGTTTCTAATACTTCAAAATACTCTTCCTCAGTTAATAAATCCAAAACATTTCTTCCTTGAGCCAATCCGGGTTGTATGACAACAAAACGCTCATAGTATATGATCGATTCAAGTTTTTTGGATGACAAGCCTAATAAATATCCTATTTTGTTAGGCAAGGATTTAAAAAACCAAATATGAACTACAGGAACAACTAATTTAATGTGTCCCATTCGCTCTCTACGAACTTTCTTCTCTGTTACTTCAACACCACATCTGTCACAAACGATTCCCTTGTATCGGATACGTTTATATTTTCCACAATAACATTCATAATCTTTTACTGGACCAAATATTCTTTCGCAAAATAAACCGTCTCTTTCAGGTTTATAAGAACGATAGTTTATAGTTTCAGGTTTTAATATTTCACCAAAAGAACGTTCAAGAATTTCATCCGGAGATGATAAACTTATAGTGATTCTTTCAAATTCTTGATCTTGTTTAAATATTTTATTTTTGAATGACATGGGCTTTCTTTTTTTAGTTAAGATTCAAATTTAACATCTAATACTAATCCTCTAAGTTCGTGTATTAATACATTAAATGATTCAGGAATATTTGGTTCAGGTAAATTATCGCCTTTCACGATGGCTTCGTACGTCTTAGCACGACCAATAATATCATCTGATTTCAATGTTAATAATTCACGTAAAATATTCGCAGCACCAAATGCTTCTAGTGCCCAAACTTCCATCTCACCAAAACGCTGACCTCCAAATTGAGCTTTACCTCCGAGTGGTTGTTGGGTGATTAATGAATATGGTCCTATTGACCTAGCGTGCATTTTATCATCTACCATGTGTGATAATTTCAACATGTAAATAACACCTACAGTCGCTTGTTGATGAAAACGATCTCCACTCTCACCATCAACCAAATAAGATTGCCCAAATGCTGGCAACTCTGCTTGCTTAACATAAGCATCGATATCCTGAATAGTAGCCCCATCAAAAATTGGAGTAGCAAATTTCATCCCCAATTTTTTACCTGCCCATCCTAATACAGTTTCGAATATTTGCCCTAAGTTCATCCGAGAAGGTACACCCAATGGATTCAATACAATATCTACCGGAGTTCCATCCTCTAAGAAAGGCATGTCTTCTACCCTAACAATTCTGGAAACTATTCCTTTATTACCATGACGACCTGCAAGCTTATCTCCAACTTTAAGTTTTCTCTTCTTAGCAATATACACTTTTGCTAATTTCAATACACCAGATGGTAATTCATCACCAATACTAATGTTGAATTTTTCACGCTTGAACTTACCTACTTCTTCACTTACTTTAATATTATAGTTATGAAGTAGCAACGCAATTAATTTATTCTTTTCTTCATCTTTAGTCCAATTCGCATAATCAACTTTTACAAAATCGACTTTCTTCAATGAAGCATTAGTATATTTTGTACCTTTTCCGATGAGTTCTTCACCATAGATACTCTTAACTCCAGCACTTACTTGATCTTTAATTATTTTCAATAATTTATCAATCAAAATAATTCTCAACTCATTGAGTGATACATTATGCTTATCATCTAGTCGTTGTAATAAATCCTTTTCTTGAACTTTTTGGAATTTATCTTTTTTCGCACGAGCATAAAGTTGTTTATCAATTACAACACCTTCAATAGATGGTGGAACTTTAAGTGAAGCATCTTTTACATCACCTGCTTTATCTCCAAATATGGCACGTAATAATTTTTCTTCAGGAGTAGGATCAGTTTCACCCTTAGGAGTAATTTTACCAATAAGAATATCTCCTTCTGCAACATTAGCACCAATACGGATAATACCATTTTCATCTAAATCTTTTGTAGCTTCTTCACTTACGTTAGGTATATCATTGGTTAATTCTTCTTCACCAAGTTTAGTATCTCTGACTTCTAATTCAAAGCTCTCAATATGTATAGATGTAAAAACATCTTCTTGCAATACACGTTCTGACAAAACAATCGCATCTTCAAAGTTATACCCTTTCCAAGGCATGAATGCAACTTGCAAATTGGTACCTAGTGCCAATTCACCTGATTCAGTTGCATAACCTTCACTCAATATAGTACCTAATGAAACTCGATCGCCTTTCATGACTATTGGTTTCAAATTAATACAGGTTGCCTGGTTGGTACGTGCAAACTTAGTTAACGGATATTCTTTGATATTATCTTCAAAAGATACGAGTTGATCTTCTTCAGTTCTATCATATCTAATAACTATTTTTTTAGCATCAACATATTCAACTACACCATCTCCCTCGGCGTTAATTAACATCCGAGAATCTAATGCCACTTTGCCTTCCAACCCAGTTCCGACAATTGGTGATTGAGGTCTAATTAAAGGAACAGCTTGACGCTGCATGTTAGATCCCATCAAAGCACGGTTGGCATCATCATTTTCCAAGAATGGAATTAATGAAGCAGAAACTCCTACAATTTGGTTAGGTGCAACATCCATGAACTCAAGTTCATTAGGTTCAAGAACCGGAAATTCACCATGTTCTCTTCCTTTTAATTTATCACTTTGGAATTCACCTTTTGTATTTAAAGGAACATTTGCTTGTGCAATTTTTGCGTAATCTTCTTCTTCTGCAGACAAAAATCTAATACCTGCATTGATATTTACTTTACCACTATCAACTTTCCAATATGGAGTTTCTAGGAAACCCATTCCATTTACTCTAGCATGTACGCACAATGTTGAAATCAATCCAATATTAGGTCCTTCCGGTGTTTCAATAGTACAAAGCCTTCCATAATGTGAATAATGTACGTCCCTTACCTCAAATCCTGCACGCTCTCTAGATAAACCACCTGGCCCTAGCGCTGAAATTCTTCGCTTATGTGTAATTTCTGATAATGGATTCGTTTGATCTAAGAATTGTGAAAGTTGGCTGGTACCAAAAAACGAATTAATAACAGAAGAAAGAGTTCTTGCATTAATTAAATCAATAGGCGTAAAAACTTCGTTATCACGAACGTTCATTCTTTCACGAATGGTTCGCGCCATTCTAGCAAGACCAACACCAAATTGTGCAAACAACTGTTCTCCAACAGTTTTAACACGTCTATTAGATAAATGATCTATATCATCTAACTCCGCTTTTTGATTGATCAAAGAAACCAAATACTTAACTATTGCAATGATGTCTTCTTTGGTTAAGACCAAAACAGAATCTGGCGTGCCTTGATTCAATTTCTTATTGATCTTATATCGACCAACATTTCCTAAATTATATCTCTTGTCCGAGAAAAATAATTTATCAATGATCCCTCTGGCTGTTTCTTCATCTGGAGGATCACTACCTCTTAATTGTCGATAAATATGTGTAACCGCTTCAATTTCTGAACTTGAAGGATCTTTTTGTAAAGTATTATATATGATGGAGTAATCCTCCTCTATGTCTTCTTTTTGTAAAATTATGGTATCTACTCCTGAACTTTGAACGTGCTGAATATTTTCCTCATCTAGCATGGTATCCCGCTCAAGGATGATTTCATTACGCTCAAGAGTTACCAATTCACCAGTATCTTCATCAACAAAATCTTCAGTCCATCTGCGTAATACTCGAGCTGCAAGTTTACGTCCAATGGCTTTCTTTAATTCTTTAGCAGTAGCTTTGATTTCTTCAGATAAGTTAAATAAGTTTAGAATTTCTTTATCTGTATCAAAGCCAATCGCTCTTAATAAAGTTGTAACCGGAAATTTCTTTTTTCTGTCAATATATGCATACATGACCATATTAATGTCTGTAGCAAATTCCATCCAGGCTCCTTTGAAAGGTATTACCCGGGCTGAAAAAATCTTGGTACCATTGGGGTGATATGATTGACTAAAAAATACACCCGGAGATCTATGTAATTGAGAAACCACAACACGTTCAGCTCCATTGATTACGAAGGTACCTTTTGTGGTCATATAAGGTATATTCCCTAAGAATACATCTTGCTCTATAGTTTTAAAGTCTACGTGTTCTACATCATTACATGATAATCTTAAACGAGCTTTTAATGGAACACTATAAGTTAACCCACGTTGAACACATTCACTTATATCATAACGTGGTGGGTCAACATAATAATCCAAAAATTCCAAAACAAAAATGCTTCTGGCATCAGATATTGGAAAATTTTCCTTAAATACTTTAAATAAACCTTCATTTGCTCTTTTATCAGGTGTAGTTTCAAGCTGAAAAAATTCAATGAATGACTTAAGTTGAATCTCCAAAAAATCTGGGTAATCAGTTTTGAGAGGAGCTTTAGCAAAACTGTGTCGAGTAATTGTCTTTTTGTTTATTATACTAGAAGCCATGTATTTATAAATTTAAACAGAGCATATGCTCGTTGTAAAATTCAAATTTCACCTAAAACACTAAAAGGCTTAGATCATATATCTTGATATATGACCTAAGCCAAAGAATATGATTTCTTTCTTTATCGAAAGGCATATTCAAAATTCGGATATTCGTTATTTGATTTCTATTTCTGCTCCAGCAGCAGTTAATGCATCTTTTAACGAATTTGCTTCCTCTTTTGAAACACCTTGTTTTAATACAGCTGGTGCACCATCAACTAAGTCTTTAGCTTCTTTCAAACCTAAATTAAGAATGTTTTTAACTTCTTTAATGACATTTAGCTTATTAGCGCCTCCTGACTTTAAGAATACATCAAACTCAGTTTTTTCAGCAGCAGCAGCTCCACCACCATCATTTGAAGGGGCAGCAGCAACAGCTACAGCAGCAGCAGCTGGTTCAATTCCGTATTGATCTTTTAAAACTGAAGCTAGTTCGTTAACCTCTTTGATTGTTAAGTTTACTAGTTGTTCAGCTAAAGCATTTACATCAACCATGATTTTAAATTTTTTTTTGTCGTTGTGATTAAATAATATTTATTGCGTAAAGCTTGGAAGCCATATTTATGCTTGTGCTTCCCCTCTTTCCTGAAGGGTTTTAACCAATCCTGCGATCGTGGATCCACCGGATTTCAATGCACCAATTACTCGAGTTGCTGGAGACTGTAATATCATAATAACCTCTCCAAGTAACTCCTCTTTTGATTTTAGTTTAACCAATATCTTAATTTGGTCATCACCAAAAAATACATCTGAATCTATATAAGCGGCCTTTAATATTGGTCTTTCATTGGTTTTTCTAAATTCTTCTAACAAATTCGCCGGAGCTTTTGCATTGTCAGTGAATAATATAGAAGTTGGACCAACTAATGATTTATAAATAGGCGCATAGACACTATCATTTTCTAATCCTTGTAAGGCTTTTTTTGCAAGGGTATTTTTTACCACATGCATTTCGATTCCTTTTTCAAAACAAAGTCTTCTAAATTGATTGATTTTCTCAACACTTAATGTAGAAGAATCTGTAATGTAAAAAAACTGAGAACTTGAAAATTTATCTTTTAATGTTTGTATTTGTACTGTTTTTTCTTCGCGAGTCATCTTAATAATTTTTAAAAATTAACGAACTACTTTAGGATCAATCTTAATTCCAGGACTCATAGTTGATGCCATAGAAATAGATTTAAAATAAGCACCTTTAGCAGATGAAGGCTTTAACTTATTGATAGCATGTAAAAATTCTTCAGCGTTCTCTTTTAATTTGATTGCAGAAAATGAAACACGACCAACTGAAGCATGGATTATACCAAATTTATCAACCCTGAATGCAATTTTACCACCTTTAACTTCATTTACTGCAGAGGCTATATCCATAGTTACAGTACCAGTTTTAGGGTTAGGCATGAGTCCTCTTGGTCCTAATATACGACCAATTTTCCCTAGTTTAGCCATAACAGTAGGCATAGCTATTATAACATCTATATCAGTCCATCCTCCTTCTATCTTTTGGATATATTCATCGAGACCTACATAATCTGCACCAACATTTTTTGCTTCTGCTTCTTTTTCAGGAGTACAAAGAACAAGTACTCGCTTTGTTTTTCCTGTACCGTTTGGCAAGGTCACTGTTCCTCTGATAGCTTGATCAGGTTTTCTTGGGTCTACCCCAAGTCGAACATGTAAATCAACTGAAGCGTCAAATTTAGTTGTATTGGCTTCTTTTACAACTGAACAAGCTTCTTCCAACAAATAATATTTGGTCGATGTGACCAATTCATTTGCTTTTTTTCTTTTTTTAGATACTTTTGACATATAAAAAAATTTTAGGTTCTAACGCCAATTGTTTTTTTTGGCTCCCTGTATGAAATAATAATTATGCCCAAGGGGCTGTACCAGAAACGGTTAATCCCATACTTCTTGCAGTACCGGCAACCATTTTCATTGCAGATTCCAATGTAAATGCATTTAAATCTACCATTTTAATTTTTGCAATTTCTTCTATTTGAGACCAGCTCACAGATCCAACTTTTTTTCTATTTGGTTCTGGTGAGCCTTTTGCTACTTTTGACAATTCCAATAATTGTATCGCAGCAGGGGGCGTTTTAACAACGAATTCAAAAGATTTATCTTTATAAACAGTAATAACTACTGGAAGCAATTTTCCAGGAGTATCTTGTGTTTTAGCATTAAATCGTTTACAAAACTCCATGATGTTAACACCTTTGGAACCAAGTGCTGGACCAACAGGAGGAGCTGGATTTGCTGCACCACCCTTCACTTGTAATTTGATAAACGTTTCGATTTCCTTAGCCATATCCTAATATTTAATTATTTTTTTCGACTTGCATGAAGTTCAATTCAACTTCAGTTCCACGTCCAAATATTTTTACAATTACTTTTAATTTTTTCTTTTCTTCATTAACTTCTTTCACATCACCTATAAAGTCATTGAAAGGACCATCAATTATTTTTACTGTTTCTCCAGCTATAAATGGTTCAATCATGGTCTCTCCGGCATCCTGAGAATCATCTACTTTTCCAAGCATTCTATTTGCTTCAACCTGGGTCATTGGGATAGGATTGTTTTTTCCCAAAAAATGGATGACATCCGGCATATTACTTAAGTGCTGAACGATTTCACCACTAAATTTAGATGGATATGCTTCAACTAACAAATAACCAGGGAGAATATTTCGCTCCATGATTACTTTTTTGCTGTTCCTGATTTTGTAAACCTTTTCTGAAGGTACAATTATTTGTGGAACTATATCAGCCCATCCAGATCTCAAGATGTCCGCAATTAGTCGTTCACGAATTTTCTTTTCCTTTCCGCTAATTACTCTTAATGAGTACCATCTTGTTTCATCTGCCATAATTCAAATGGATATTTATTATAGATTATAAATGAATCCCAAAGCAGTATTGGCAATCAAATCCATTGCTAATATCACCAAAGCTATAATTACAGATGCAATAATTACCACTCTCGCGCTATCAAGTAAATTAGGCCAAGT
This sequence comes from Saprospiraceae bacterium, assembly GCA_044228225.1. Taxonomy (GTDB): domain Bacteria; phylum Bacteroidota; class Bacteroidia; order Chitinophagales; family Saprospiraceae; genus Vicinibacter. Next base: position 32,418 of record JBGAVH010000023.1, read on the forward strand.
AGGCCAGGTTACTTTTTCGAGAAGTTCACTGTAACTCTCTTTTAAATATAATAAGAATTTATCCATAGTTAATCATTTGCACGGGCAGAAGGACTTGAACCCTCAGCCTACGGTTTTGGAGACCGTCGCTCTGCCAGTTGAGCTATGCCCGTAAATCACGCAGTTAGTATTAACCAACTGCGTGATAAACAAGATTTTTAATTATTCAATTATTTCTGTTACTTGTCCCGCACCTACTGTACGACCACCTTCACGAATCGCGAAACGAAGACCTTTCTCCATTGCTATTGGATTCAATAAAGATACTGTTAGTGATGTATTATCACCAGGCATGATCATCTCAACGCCATCAGGTAATTGACACTCTCCAGTTACGTCAGTTGTACGGAAATAAAATTGTGGTCGGTAACCTTTAAAGAAAGGTGTGTGACGTCCACCTTCATCTTTAGAAAGTACGTAAACTTCGCATTTGAATTTCATGTGAGGTTTAACGGAGTTTGGTGCACAGATAACCATACCTCTCTTAATATCATCTTTTTCAAGACCTCTTAATAAGATACCGGCGTTATCACCTGCTTCTCCACGATCCAATAATTTACGGAACATCTCAACTCCAGTACAAGTCGAAGTCAATGGTTTTTCTCCTGGTTTCATCATACCAACAAGTTCAACACTTTCCCCTACTTTGATAACACCTCTTTCAATTCTACCTGTTGCTACTGTACCACGACCTGTAATCGAGAATACGTCTTCAACCGGCATTAAGAAAGGTTTGTCAATCAACCTTACTGGTTCAGGAATTTGTTCGTCTACGGCATCCATTAAAGCCTGAATTGAAGCTTTTCCTGTAGCATCTCCTTCAAGTGCTTTTAAGGCAGAACCTCTAATTACAGCAGCATTATTGCCATCGAATTGATATTTATCCAATAATTCACGAACTTCCATTTCTACAAGTTCTAGCATTTCCGGATCATCAACTAAATCCACTTTATTCATAAAAACGACTACCTTAGGCACACCAACCTGACGAGCTAAAAGGATATGCTCTCTAGTTTGTGGCATAGGTCCATCAGTAGCAGCAACCACAAGAATGGCACCATCCATTTGTGCAGCTCCCGTAACCATGTTTTTAACATAGTCAGCGTGACCTGGACAGTCTACGTGCGCATAATGTCTTTTTTGTGTTTCATACTCTACGTGAGCCGTGTTAATCGTGATACCTCTCTCTTTTTCTTCGGGAGCGTTATCAATTGAATCATAATCTTTCTTCTTAGCCAATCCCTGATCTGCAAGAACAGAAGTGATAGCTGAAGTTAAAGTTGTTTTACCATGGTCAACGTGGCCGATTGTACCAATGTTGACGTGGGGTTTTGCCCGGTTGTATGTTTCCTTTGCCATAGGTAACTATGTTTAAAAATTTGTTTATTAGTTATTGAATAAAAAAAATCTGTGTTGAGCCAATGAAGGGAATTGAACCCTTGACCCCTTCCTTACCATGGAAGTGCTCTACCCCTGAGCTACATCGGCTTATGAGCTAGGCAAATTGGAATGTACCAATTTTTGTTCCCTTCATTTTATGTTAGAAAGATTACGTTTAATCGTTCTATTTGTAATTCTTAAAGATATAAAACATTCTATGCTCTAAAATTTAGAGCGGGAGACGAGACTCGAACCCGCGACCCTCAGCTTGGAAGGCTGATGCTCTACCAACTGAGCTACTCCCGCATATTTCATATTATGCTGATCGATATCACTACAATAATTGTATTTGACAACCAAAATTGCAATATCATCCTTTGGCAGAATTTATATCTTTTCAATTTCAACGTTTTGAAATTACTTTACTTTCTAAATGTTCCTTCAATCTAAATTGCAAGGCTTTGGATCTTCGAAACTAAGATTCGAAAACTCCCGCTGTGGGGGTAATTGGATTCGAACCCATTCAGTCAAAGACACCAGATTTACAGTCTGGCCCGGCTCTCCCACTCCGGCGTACCCCCTCACAAAAAAGAAATTACTCTTTTAAGAGCCAGTGGACGGACTCGAACCCCCGACCGGCTGATTACAAGTCAGCTGCTCTACCAACTGAGCTACACTGGCTTTTGGCTCTCTTAAAAACTAGGCACACTTCTCTACCCCTTTTAAAACGAGCTGCAAAGATATAATTAATTTTTATTCTAAGATAAAAAAAATTAAAAATAACAAATTATTGCTTTTCCTGAATTTTACTTTTATACTTAAGTATCTGTCTTTTAATACTTTGTAATGTTTCAAATAATGCTCTTTCAAAACTTTTGTTTCTGCTTTTTGCAACAACAGCTCGTCCGGGCAGGTTTATTAGGATTTCAACGATCTTATCCTGGATCTTACCGACTTTTTCTAAGGTGAGCACAACCTTGGCCTCAATAGTGCTTTTAGCCAAAAAATGATCAAGTGTGCTTAATTTTTCTTCAATAAACTGAATTAACTTTAAATCAGCGTCAAAATGTACGGATTGAATTCTAGTCACCATATGTTGAAGTTTTTAGTTACTATTAATAAAATCATGATTGGATGGATTTAGGATGTGCTTTGATGTATATATCTCGAAGCTGTTCTATAGCATTATGAGTATAAATTTGGGTAGCGGTTAATGTTGAATGACCTAAAAGGGATTTGATGGCAAATATGTCTGCGCCATGATCCATCATATGAGTTGCAAAACTGTGCCTTAAAACGTGGGGGCTTTTCTTTATTGAAACACTTACAGTTGATAGATATTTGTGCACGATCCTATGAATCAATCTTGGGTATGCGGGCTTGCCTTCTTTAGTTAAAATAAGTTGATCCTTGTCGTTTACCCCTAGGCCTTTACACATATCTAAATAACGCACAATTAGCAATTGTAGTTCTTTTCCTATTGGAATTATTCGTTCTTTTTTACCTTTTCCGATGACCTTAATTTGTTGATTGGCAAGATTGATCCTATTATAGCTTAGTTCGAGCAATTCTGCCCTTCTCATTCCTGTCTGATACAGTAGGAAAACAACCAATTGATCTCGTACTAATTCAAATGACTGGTCTTGATCTATGGATTCAAATGAAAGAGCATTTATTTCTTTCTCTTGAATGATTACCGGTAAGCGCTTTTTAATTTTAGGAGAAATGATCTTGCGCATTGGATTGGGAAGTCCCGCGTTTGTTTTTTGACTAAACTTGAAAAAGGACTTTAGGGTCGCAATCTTTCGACAAATAGTTTTTGTTGATAATTGGCTTTCTGATAATGAGGCTAGCCAAGATCTAATATGCAAATGAGATATTTTTGCAAGATCTTTTAGATCATAAGTATTCAATAAGAATTGTTGGAATTGACCTAAGTCTAATGCATAAGAACTAACCGTATGAGGTGAGTATCTTTTTTCACTTGAAATATAACGTAAAAACGATTGTATCGCTAACATAGCACAAGATTGGTGCTAAGATACAACGAACAAACAAATTATATATTATAAATTATTATAATTCGTTTTTAGCAACATATAACTCGCGGTATTGTGCTTTAAGAACTTCAGAACGTCGTTCGATCGATGGCTTAGTAAAATGTTTTCTACGACGTAACTCTTTTAAAGTACCAGTTTGTTCGAATTTCTTCTTGTACTTTTTAAGTGCTCTATCTATTGATTCTGAATCTCTTACATCAATTATTAGCATATAATATTTAAAATTTTGAGCCGCAAAGATAAGTAATAATATGATATTAGCTCATCTAGATTTAATTTATATTTAAAAAAACCAATTAAATAGCCCAAAATAGATCGTTTTGCTTAAAAAACTCACTGCAGTTGTTTCAAATACATCGGTATGACATTCTCCAATCCATAATAAAGTGCATCGCAGATTATGGCATGTCCTATAGAAACTTCCAATAAGTTCGATATGCCATTCTTATAAAATTTTAAATTGTCTAAGTTGAGATCGTGACCTGCATTAACTCCCAATTTGTATTGATCGGCCAGTGTGGCCGTTTCAATGTGATATTGTATCGCTCCAACTGGATCAAGGTAAAAATCATGGGCAAAGCTACCTGTATATAGTTCTATTCGATCCGTTCCTGTTTCTGCAGCAGATTCAACCATACCTGGATCGGGATTGAGAAAAAGGGATACTCTAATACCTTCACTTTTAAGTTGCTGAACTATACCTTGTAAAAATCGAGTTTCTAATTTCGTGTTCCATCCGGTATTAGATGTTAATACACCTGGAGGATCTGGTACCAAAGTACATTGATCCGGATGATTATCCAATACCAATCGAATGAATTCAACTGATGGATACCCTTCAATATTAAATTCAGTAGTTACTACTTTTTTTAAAAGTGGAATATCCGCGAATTTTACATGCCTTTCATCTGGTCTGGGATGTACAGTTATGCCTTGAGCACCAAATGCTTCACAATCTTTGGCTACTTGCAATAAATCAGGTAAATTCGCCCCTCGGGAATTTCGGATCAATGCAATTTTATTAATATTTACGCTTAATCTGGTCATTTTACAAATAATGAACAAAAGTACACTTTATCAATTAATCCTGCTCTTGCTATTCTTTTTAACAGGTTTGGTTGCTTTTAATTTGTTACTTTTTGTTGTGGCTCTACTTCATGGGTATTCATTCGAACAATTGATGTCACACCCAGACATTATTATAAAATCTTTTAAAGGGCAACAACTCCTGGTCATCCAATTATTAAGTCACGTTTTTTCATTAATAATTCCTGCATTTCTAATGACAAGGTTCGTTCCTGATATTGGAAATCAATTGACAACGGGCACTCTGCGAACTCAAACTATATGGCAAACAGTAATATTTTTTATTTGTCTGCTTCCATTGGTTTCATGGTCGGCTCAACTCAATCAAATGATACCCTTACCAGAATGGATGACGAAGACAGAATCCCAACTAACTGATTTAATTAAAGACATGTTGGCCATGAATTCTATAGGTGATTTTATTCTTGCGCTCATTACCATTGCCATCATCCCTGCCATTAGTGAGGAATGGATTTTCCGAGGAATCATACAAAAAATGGCACTAAACATTAGTCCCAGTAAAATTTATGGGATCGTTTTAACTGCGATAATATTTTCTTCTTTTCATATGCAGTTTGAAGGTTTTTTACCGCGATTCTTTTTAGGTTTGGGCCTTGGTTATGTTTACTATATAACGGGTCATTTATTTTATTCCATGTTTCTACATTTCTTATTTAATGGTGCAAATGTTTTGATGGTATATATCAATGGCCCGGAGACATTAGATCAACTAGACCATGTTCCAAATTCTCCTTTGTTATGGATATCCGGATTAATTTCGTTATTCATTTCATTATACCTTGGATATAAAATGCATGCACAAAAAGCCATAGTAAATGCTTAAAAGAACCATTACAGGATTAAGCATGGCCGCTGTTATGATCTATGCACTTTTGACTTCAATAACAACTGCATTATTGTTATTAAGTGTTATTTTAATTTTTAGTGTTGTAGAATGGAATCGTCATTTTAACTTTTCAGCTCCTAAACTAAAAGGTCCCTACTTTTTTATTACGATCATTTTATTGTGTGCTGTTCTTGGTATAATAGTATACAGTAACCCATTCTTTCCAATTCATCCCATTTATGGAATATTAAGTCATGTGGCAAGTGCAATTATTCTGTACGTTTGTTACCAAATATTTATTAAAAACAAATCTCCTTTATCATTTTGCAATAGCATTTTTGGATACGCCTATTTATTATTACCGATAGTCATAGCAGCTTTATTTCTTGTAAATCAATTTGAGCTTCATCGATGGTGGATATTTGCATTAATATTTATGAATTGGGGTAATGACACCATGGCTTATTTGATTGGTCGTCCCTTAGGAAAAACACCTTTGGCTCCTAAAATATCACCGAAAAAAACAGTAGAAGGAACTATCGGAGGGGTATTCGGTTGTCTTTTAGGTGCATGGATTATGAACACTTATTTTGTGGCCAATCCCCTACCTCTAAGTTTATTGGTTTTACTCGCTGTAATGATTAGTATTGTTGGATCTTTGGGTGACTTATTTGAATCAGCATTGAAACGGAGTATTGATATTAAAGATAGTGGTTCGATATTACCCGGCCATGGTGGTTTTCTAGACAGATTTGATAGTTTTTATTTTATTATACCTGTTGGTGTTTTACTTTTATATATTTTTGAAACCTATTATTTATGATACACAAAGAAGGATATTCCTGGATACTGATTTCTCTGATTGCCTATATCGTTATTGTAATTGGATTAAATTATACTGGCACCTGGTTAGTTTGGCCAATAAGTATTATACTTGGTATTTTGTTTCTGATTATTGTGAATTTTTTTCGAAATCCAAATCGTAAATTACTTGAAATTAATGATCAAAAAATCATTGCTCCTGCCGATGGCAAAGTCGTTGTCATTGAAAAAACATTTGAACCCGAATATTTCAAAGATGAACGTATTCAGGTTTCTATTTTTATGAATCCACTTAATGTTCATGTGAATCGCTATCCTATATCCGGAGTAGTTTCCTATTCACAATATCACAAAGGCAAATACTTGGTAGCTTGGCATCCTAAAGCTTCAACAGAAAATGAACGCACCACAGTTGTTATCAAGCGAAAAGATGGTACAGAAGTCCTAATGCGTCAAATTGCAGGAGCGCTGGCTAAACGTATCTGTTGTTATTCAAAAGCTGGAGATACGGCCACACAAGGAGATGACATGGGCTTTATAAAATTTGGATCTAGAGTGGATATATATCTTCCATTAGGCACCAACATCAATGTAAGTTTGGAACAAAAAGTACAGGGCAATATTGATGTTATTGGAATTTTAAATTCATAAAAAAAAGATTTGAGTTTAGTCAACTCAAATCTTTTTACTCATTAGTTAATCAGAAACCGAAGATTAAAAAGGATCTACATTATCTTCAATGACCATAACAAAGGTACCAGATGTACTGGTGACATAGGCCTTATTAATCATTCCTTCTAACACCACAGCTATTGACCCGCTGTCTCCACCAGATACACTAAAAGTATAGGATCGGTCAGCTATCTTAACCACCGTAATGTTGGCACTCATCACATTATAATGGGCAGCTAATCCTGAGCGGATAGATTCTCCAAATCCCAATACCTTCGCCACTTCAGTGGGTTGATCAATGGTGCTATAGGAAGCGTCAACTGTAGTCATTCCAAATCCAAGGAACAACACGAATAAAAAAAATAATTTGTACATATAAACAATTTTAAAAGTAAAAAAATCATTTTAGTAGGTTTTTCAAAATGATTAATTCCATATACAAAAGAACAAAAATCAATTATTAAAATTGCACAAATTGATATATATTTTTAATTAAATACTAAAATTGGGTGTTTACCCTTACTTTTATAATGGTTTACACTGATATGGCCATATTTTAATTTATAAGGGTTTTCCACTAAATTTAGAACACTTTACTTATTCAAGAAAATTAGATCACGCAATTGCTAATTAATTAGACTTCGAAAAAGCTGCATTTACACCTTTACAAATTCAATCCTGGATTATTTGAACAAACGCTGACCATTTCCCAAAGAAATGAACACCAGTTCATTAATTAATAGAATGCTAAACCTGGAAGAAATTTAAGCTGTATAGTTATTTTAGGATTTATTTATTAACCTGTATAGCTATTTTAGGACAAGACAAAATCATGGAGTAGTCGTGGATAATCCGTGGAAAAGTCGTGGCGAAGTCGTGGAATTAGCCTCATCCATCACGTGATAAGTTGTGGAATTTGTCTCGTCCCAGACAAGATGAATTGACCTTTAAATATCAGGTTACTTATAATGAATCTAACACTCAAAAATGAAAGTTAGACCCAAATTGCAAGACACTAATTTCAGAACTCCTTGCCTATTGATTAAAAAGGTTCATCTAACAACTTAGCTCGCTAATTAAATTTGAGGTGAACGAACCTGATAATCTCGGATTACCGAAGAGATCATTTGGTTAAGTAAACCTAAATAATTAACCAAGTCTTTGAAGCTAATTAATTGGGCAGGTAGGAAGATGCTATGAAAATTGAATGAAAAACTCAAAACTGTATGCCTGAAACAACTTTGATTATTTATCAAAGTAATGAACGACTGTTCATTGAGTAATGGAACGCTATAGCTAGAAGAAATTTAAGCTGTATAGCTTTTTAGGACAAGACGAAAATAAATAAGCCGCTTTGTGGCGGCTCATTTATCTAACAATAATCAGAATAAAACTGGTTATATATAAAAAACAGGGATTATTTCATGATTTCGATCTTCTTCGTAATAGGTCCTAGTACGGTTTCGGCCTTAATGAGATAAAGTCCGTTATTCAAACCTTCCAGAGAAATCATATTATGCTTAGGATCGATATTTTTATTCGATTGGATTAATCTGCCGTCCATAGACAGAATACTGTAACTCACGAGAGAATTCTTACCATTAAGGTGTAAATTGATCATATCTGAAGTTGGATTCGGATACACCAATAATTTTGATGCATCGAGCACCGGCTTTTGATTCTTATGAGTTCTCTTCAACTTAATGATAGCCGTCTTGTCTTCAAGTTGCTGCATCTCTCCTGCACCATTCTGAATGACTATATTCTTAAAGTAGAATGGTACTTCATAGATTCCATCATCATCTCTGAAAATGTCAACATCATCTTCTATTACAAACACAATTACTTCAGTACCGCCTTGTCCACTAGCTTTAAGAGCATTGGCCCGGGCAAAGCCTGATTCCAGACGTCCTACCCAAGGAATTTTATACATATTCAAAGTAGCTGCATTATTGGCAAACCATCCACGTTCGTAAAAATCTATACCCAGCGTACCTTCAACTACTGCATCCGTGTTATAATCCAGATTGTAGGTATATCCACTTAAGTTGATGACAGGATATTGGTCGTCACCCAATTGAACTTCAATCATAGCGATATCACCCGATTCTGCTTCAGGGGTTAACACTTCTAAATTAAAAGGAAAATCTCCTCTCGAATAGACTCCTTGAGGTACTAATGAATGAGTCTGATGATAATTTTCAGATATCGCTAAAGTATCAGCGGAACTGATGGTGCTATCTCCATTGGTATCTGCATTTTTAAGATTCACGGATCTGCCAGTTAATTGTTCAGACCAGTTATTGGCTTTGTGGGAACGGAAATCACTATTCTGGTAGGTTCTTGATGGTCCGGTTTTACCAATTTGGTAAGCTATATGTAGCATATCTTTCATATCGACGATGCCATCATAGTCCACGTCTCCCGGCCAAACACAATCGCCTACACACTGTTTATCGCAATTTTTAGTCTCATAAAACACATCTACTTCACATTTCAAAGTAAAACATCTATTGCTCCCGGCAATACAGTAGTTGACTTCGAACGTATCTAAATAAGTTGTGTTATATTTGGGATAAAATATCAATTGATTAAAGCCTATAACATCTTGCGTACAAGAGTTATTATACTTTA
>JBGAVH010000023.1:42053-77266 GCA_044228225.1 Saprospiraceae bacterium
GCACGGCATAACTTAAAACTAAAGGGGTATTTTTTGGGGTGGCAAATTTATAGTCCAAATCCCTCGGTTGTTGATCACCAATAAAAAGGGTCACTTTTGCTTTTTCACAAATACCTTGCGGACATACCTTATAGGTAAAAGACTGCTCGCCGGAATAATTATTTTCAGGTGTATATTTAAACAAACCATGATTATCCAACTTCACCAAAGTACCCTTATTAGGTCCTAAATCAAGTAAAATATTATACTTCTCCACGATACTTTGAACATCATTCAAGGACACATTGAAAGTGATCTCTTTATTGACCGGTGTAAAAAATACATCCGGAACTATAATAGAATTGGGTTCTGCTTGAGCATAAACACTCATACATACCAATCGGGTCATTCCATTCAAGCTCAAGAGAAACGTATCTTTTCCGTTATAATTGCTGAAAGGCTTATAGACAACAGAAGCTGCTTCAACTTCTACATATCCATGATCTGCAGTATTGGAGATAGTGAATCCTGAATACGGGAGTGTAATCTGAACAGATACATCCTCAGGTGTCCCTATATTAATGGTATCTGAATTGGGAATATTCGTTGTATCAACAATATACACTTTTATACTTGCGGTCTGACACAATCCAAAACTATCACATACTTTGTATTGAATACTAGCCGGTCCATGATAACCTGGTTTAGCACTAAACTGTATAATGGAATCATTTAACTTTGATACATTGATTAAGGAATTCACTAAAGCACACTCTCCACTTAGATGAATCGGATTAAGACCGGTAACTGAAGTATAATCGTTTAACAATGGATTAATGGTCTGATTCGTTTGATCCTTATAAATACTTATAAAATCGTTCACCGGCTCAAGGTAGGAATTGGCCATGGTGTACACATACGACTTGTATTTAATCAATCCGGAAACATCAGAGGCCGTCTTGTATTCCACAACTACCGTGTCATTTCCAAGAAATCCATTATCAGGAGTATATAAAATATCGTATTTGGAGGATCCTACTTTTGTGAATGTTAAGGTTCCATGTAAAGCAGAATCGATAACTGTAGGAAAATAGCAAGGATCTACCCTTTTAGTTACTGTGGCGTCCTTCAGAATTTTGACACTTTCGTAAATCCCCTGCCCTTGAACATTATAGCCCAAAGCAATACATAAACAGCAAACGAGGAAAGACAATATTCTCAAAATTCCATTGTTTAACATGTGCAAATTTAGAACAACAAAACGTATTTGAGAAATATATATTCATATTTTTTTATTTAATATAACAACTATTTTCAATATGTTATGTAACATATTTATAATAAATAGTATATACATTACATTTATTCATAATATTATCAAAAATGGGGGTAAACCCTGAGTTTTTGTTTGACCAATAGCAAATAGACACTTAATCTGGCTTTAATAACTATGATTATGAATCAAAAATATCATTTAAAATCCATATAAATCAACACTTTTTTGATAGTTAAAAGGAATGAAACAACATTTCAACACGCATTTGATCCTAACTTCCTACATTTGTAGGTTGCAATGACATCAAATGAAAGATACCAAAGTATATCATTTTCTCAGCGGCTTAACTAAAACAGAGCTCAATCGGCTTTCTAAATATTTGGAATCTCCATATTTTAACCGAAATGAAATCCTATTGACTATCTATTACCAATTGGAACAGCATTTTAGAAACAATTCTTCCGCTGAGTTGGAAACAACTACTATTTGGAATCAGATCTATCCTCAAACACCCTACCATGGTGACCGCTTTCGAAAACTATGTTCTGAACTGATGGATCTTTGTGAAGCATTTTTAGCCCAACAGATCTACGATAACAATCCCTTACATCAAGCTAATTATCTGCTTCAAGCTGTACATCACAAACAGATTGAACGGATGTTCACCAGTGCCACCAATACAGCCAGAAATTTAGCCAAAAAACAATTTTTTAAACCGGCTTCATATTATTACTACCTCTATGAGATCGAAAAAAATCTGTATAAATTAGAAAATGTTGAGTTAAACCGAGCGAGTAAAAAAAACATTGAAAAAATTAATCTGGAGAAAATCGTATCCAATCTGGATTACTTTTACATTTCTGAAAAATTAAAATATTATTGCTCCTTACTCAGTTGGAACAAAATCATTGCCCTGGATAAAAATTTGCTTTTTATCCAAGAAATTATACAAATAGCTCGTTCGGATGAATTTATAGATATTCCCCCAATTGCCATTTATCTTAAAATTCATGATACTTTGGTCGATTTCGAAAATGAAAATCATTATTTCGAACTAAAATATTTAATTGAAAAATACATCGATCTTTTTCCTGTTGATGAAGCTAAAAACATCATGGACAATGCCATTAATTATACCATTCAAAGAGGAAAAGATGGAAATGAGGTTTATCTAAAAGAAAATTTAGATTTATATAAAAAATCACTAGACAAGGAATTGTTGTACGTAAATGAAGAGATCACTCCTTGGACTTTCAAAAACATTGTATCACTTGCATTGCGGCAAAAAGAATTTGAATGGACTGAAGATTTCATTATTCAGTATGGAGATAAAATAAATAAATTATATCAGCAAAACGCAGTAAATTTTGGATTAGCAATTGTTTATTTTTCAAAAAAAGAATTTGGAAAAACTATATCATTGTTAAATAAGGTAGAATATGATGAAATTTATTTTAGTTTGAGTGCTAAAGTGTTAACGTTATCAACATATTATGAACTAGATGAATTTATGGTCTTAGGTTCTTTTTTTGAAAGTTTTAAAAACTATTTAACTAGAAACAAAAATGTTTCCCAATCGAATAAAATACGGTACCTAAACTTAATTAAATACACTAAAAAATTAGTAGAGTCATCACAGTATTCTAAATCTAAATTGATAAAACTTAAAGAAGATATTAAAGCTGATTCATCCTATGGAAAAAATTGGTTATTGGAAAAAGTGGATGAATTAATTGCAATAGCTAAACCTGAAAAAGTTAAAAATTAAGTCCATAAAAGTTAGTAAAAAAATTTGCTGTAATCGATACCAAAATACTAACTCAAATTTCCAAAATAAAACAATTTGAATTTTTAACTGTCTTTAGAGTAAATACTCTGTAATATTTAAACTTGTATTATGATACACAACCATCCAGAAAGCAGAATTAGAGTGCGTTTTAAAGACTGTGACCCATTGGGACATTTATATAATACCCGATTCCTGGAGTATATGTTGGAAGCTCGAGAGGATCATATTATGGAATACTACAGCTTAAATCTTGAAGATTATGCCATTCAGCATGGACGTGCTTGGGTCGTTGCTGCACATCAGATAGCTTATTACAAGGAAGCCAAACGTAATGAATATGTAAGAATCAAATCGGCCATGGTGTACTATGATGAAAAATCGATTATCAATGAATATCAGATGTGGGATGACAACATGGAACAACTTAAAGCACTCATGTGGACCACGTTTTTGCACATTGACCTAAAACTAAAAAAAGTAAGTCCTCATGATGCTAAAATGATGGAACAATTGAAAGATATACATTTAGAAATTGAGGAAACCGATTTTGCGAAACGATCTCTTTCTTTGCGTAATAAAAAAACTATTGAGATCGAAAAGACTTAAAATATTTATCGGCATCCTGGCTTAACCGATCTTGATAAGAAGAAAAATATTGCAGTGTAACCAAATGATTTCGAAATGGAATCACCGCCATTTTAACGATAGAACTATCTTCGCCATACCTCAGTAAAAAAAGTTTTGCAGAAATGTTTGAGAATGAAGTCTCAGAACTATACATGAGTGTTCCTTGCAATTGGGATAAGATCTGATCCTGAATGGTTTGGCTAATATACAATGCACTTGAATCAGCTGAATCATCGAAATTAAATTCAGATGGGTATTCTGTGTGATTTACAATAAAAATTTGTGATTGCGCTCCTTCCCCTTGACTATAGGTATAAGATTTTATTTTTATTTGACCGATATCCGTCATGGCACTGTCAAACTTGAACACAGGCTTATTGGGAATGGCCACTGTAAAATGTGCAGTCTTATCTTCAATAATATACCACTCAAAACTACTCCAAAGACCAATTAACAAAAACAAGAAGAATTTCATGCCTAATAAACGACAAAATAACAACTTAAGTATCTTGAAGTTGATTCAGTTTTGTTTGATTCAGGCTTCCATGTATTAAATGCCTTAGGCTTTCCCTTGCATTATGCCACATTCACTTCATCCATTTAAACCCTAAAAAAGACCATAACATTTTAAAATATTTCAAATCAACAAGCGGTTGATTATCTTTGCACAAAATCTGTACATATGAAATTTGATATCTTGGTAATCGGCTCAGGTCCAGGAGGTTATGTTGCGGCCATTCGAGCAGCTCAATTAGGTAAAACTGTTGGAATCATCGAAAGGGAATCCTTAGGTGGCATCTGTTTAAATTGGGGTTGTATTCCTACCAAGGCACTATTAAAATCAGCTCAGGTTTTTGAATATATCAATCATGCTGGGGATTATGGTATCACAGTTGGTGATGCTAAAGCTGATTTTGGTCAGATCATAAAACGCAGTAGAGGTGTTGCCGATGGCATGAGCAAAGGCATACAATTCTTAATGAAAAAGAATAAGATTCAGGTCATCATGGGATCAGCAAAATTAACAAAAAACAAATCTGTTGATGTGACGGATGCAGAAGGAAAAGTCACCAACTACACAGCTGATCATATCATCCTGGCCACTGGTGGCAGAGCTAAACAATTACCTAATTTACCTATAGATGGGGTCCAGGTCATAGAATATCGTAAAGCTATGAGTATGGATCACTTACCTAAGCGCATGGTTGTAGTTGGTGCGGGCGCTATTGGTGTTGAGTTTGCCTATTTTTATAAAAGCCTGGGCACAGAAGTAACATTAATAGAATTCATGGAACAAGGGTTGGTACCAAGAGAAGATGCAGATATCAGTAAAGAATTAACAAAAATATTTAAAAAGAAAGGCATTGCCGTTTATGGCAACACAGCCGTAGAGAAAATAGAAAAAACTAAAACAGGAATTCAGGTTTTTGCAAAAGATCGCAAAGATGGTAAGGAAGTTCTGATTGAATGTGATGTGGTCTTATCCGCTGCAGGCGTTGCACCAAATCTTGAAAATTTAGGTCTTGAAGAATTGGGAATACAATTAGAAAAAGGGCTTGTTAAAGTAGATCCATATTATAAAACCAACGTTGCTGGTATTTATGCAATTGGTGATATTGTTCCCGGGCCTGCTCTAGCGCATGTCGCTAGTGCTGAAGGAATAACTTGTGTTGAAGCAATATGCAATCACAACCCTGAACCTATTGATTATGACAACATCCCTGGTTGTACTTATTGCTCTCCTGAAATAGCTTCTGTAGGTTATACAGAAGCCGCTGCATTAGCCGCAGGATATGAATTAAAAATAGGAAAATTTCCATTTTCTGCATCAGGAAAAGCCAGCGCCGCAGGAGCAAAAGATGGTTTTGTAAAAGTAATCTTTGACAAAAAATATGGTGCATTTCTTGGTGCGCATATGATAGGCATGAATGTTACTGAAATGATTGCAGAAGTAGTGGTGGCTCGAAAATTAGAAACCACAGGGCATGAGATCATTAAATCCATTCATCCCCACCCTACTATGTCAGAAGCTATTATGGAAGCAGCCGCAGCAGCATATGGAGAAGTCATACATTTATAATTATCTCATCACAGTAACGTCACCAGATAAAACAAAAGCCTTTCCGGATAAGTCTTTAAATTTAATGAGATAAACATAAACGCCAGGATTAACCGGCTGGTTTTTGGAATACCCATTCCAGGCACCATTCTGAGAATTCGGCTCTCCGTGAGTACTCTCAAAAATCCTGCCGCCCCAACGATCATAAATTTGCAGTACATCAATAACCCGAACACTGGAATCGCTGATTAAATTAAAATAATCATTGATTTGATCTCCATTCGGTGAAAAAACATTGGGTACATTGAAATGTTGTTTGGCAATGACAACGACAGCATATTGATAAATACATCCTTCTTTTGTAACAAGTTGAGCTATGTATTCAGTTGTTCCTGATTGGGCTACAATTTTAGTACTAGGACATATATTACATGAATTATCCGAAACTGGAGTCCATTGAAATTGAGAAGAAGTATCAATGGACAACTGGTCAAAGTGCAACAAAATAGAATCACCGACAGTGGCGTAAATGGTATCAGATGGATAAATTATTTCTCCATCATTAACATTATTTAGATTAAATTCTTTTGAATATTTACAATGATTGGCATCAAATATTTCCAACAAATATTTTCCTGAAGACAGTGCAGTGGATTTACTTAATACAAAAGGAGTTGATACACCATTTAAAAAGAAATTTAAAGGATCTTTTCCTCCACTAAGCTTATTTATTTGGATCATATTCGGTGTTCCACGCGAACAAATGCCGTCTTCAGTTAAAATATTAAAACAAAAACATTCAGGTGAACCAAGACTAAACTGTTTAGTTATAACACATGAATGTGCATCTGTTATGGTAACAGAATATTGCCCGCTTTTCAATTGATTCAATTCAGAATTTATAGATCCAGTATTCCAATGATACCGATATGGCGCAGTTCCCCCATTAATAACTAGATTGATTTTGCCTGTGCTATCTCCTTCACATAAAATTCCTTGTATACTATCTTGAACTTGTAATGATTTAAAAAAATCTAACTTGATTTGAACTGTTGAATCACAATTATACTTGTTTTTTAATTGCAACTGATAATTTCCTGCTTGATTGAACTGATTACCATTTACCATTAAAATTCCTCCAGGACACAAGACCGTATCCAATGCAGTATTCGATGTTTTATTAACCGTCAAATCCAATTGCACCAGACTATCACATCCATTCTTATTCAATAAATTCGCGATATAAGTTCCAGAACTGGTGTAACTATTTCCATTAAAAAAATAGGCATCACCTTCACAAATTTGTTGAATTAATTGATTTGTTGTTTTAGGTAAAACGGTAAGATTCAGTAAGACCAGACTATCACACCGATGATGATTGGTCAGTAAAACCTGATACTTTCCTGTTTGAGAAAAGGTTTGTTTTTCTACTTGAAACATTTCACCTTCACAAATCGAAGTGTCAATTATTGTAGTTGATGCATTATAAAATTTAATGTTTAAAAAATAAACACTATCACAGCCATTTATTGTTGTTAAATTAACTACATAACTGCCACTAGTATTAAAAGTTTCATTTCCGATATTAAAAGTACTTCCAATACAGAGTGAAGTATCTATGTAGGTAAAATAATCAGGATAGTGGTATAAAGACAAATTAATGATACTATCACAGCCATCTGATTTAGCAAGAGTGATTTGATAATTTCCATCTTTAAAGTATGCATTTCCTTGAATCCAGAGCGAATCACTTTGACAGATACCGATATTCATATCCTGTTGAACCGCTTGATTTACGATTAAATGAATATTCAATATACTATCGCAGCCTTTGAATGATTTATTGTAAATTGAAAAGCGACCAGGTTGGTCAAATACTTGTGAACCGATGATTAATTGTTGTCCTTCACAAATACTTGTATCGAGTTGTTGAATTACATTTTTAATTACCGATAATTTGATTTCGTAAATACTGTCACAACCTTCTGTCGAAACAAGATTCATCCGATACATACCGGATTGAGTTATACTTTGACCTAATATATCCAAAGATTGACCTTCGCAAATTGATGTATCAAGAAATCCAAATTTTGGCGTCAAAACTTGCAAATTCAATTCCACTAATGAATCACATCCTTCTTCATTTTTGAAAGGGATCAAATAAACACCCGATGTATTGAATTGCTGATTTCCAATGGCAACAGAGCTCCCTTCACAAACGATACTATCTATATGCATCATGGTAGTATCAACCCGATAATTATAACGATTACTAAGTTCACAATCTTTACCATCAAAAGCTCGTACCAGATATTCACCCTCCTGACCTTTTGGAATTTGGTAATTTAGATTAGTTGCACCAATGATTGCGATACCATCTTTGTACCATTGATAGGTTATTCGTTTCACTGCAGATGCAGGTGTTACCAATTGAACCGTATCTTTGCAAGGATTTCCTTTTATGTCTATAGTTAGAGCATCAAATTTTGAGGACTCTTCAAGTATCAATTCATCCAACCAATAATAATAATTTCCATCGGTAACTGCACAAGCGGGTCCTAATGCAATGGCCTCAACTTTTACATTAGGTCTTAATTTAACAACCGTTTTAATCCATTTATTGGTGCCGGAAACACTTATTCTAGTCATTTCAAACCACCCTGGGTATTGGGTAGGACACTGACGTCCATTCATACCTCCGAAAGGTAGACTTGTGCAATTTGAAGTACCAAAAATTGCCATGTTCAAAGTTCTACGGGGCCCCCAAGTGTTGCCTCGTGTTCCAAATCCCACCCAAAAGGTCAGCGTATAATCAACGCCCGGTAACAAGGGCGAATTAAAACAAGCTCCAATGTATTCTTTATAGATCCCAAAACCAGGATAATCTCTAATATCTAAAAAACCAACGTATCCATTTCCAGCTGGTAAAGGTTGCGGAGGTTTACCCCTTTGCGCATCATCTTTATAGCCACAAGTATTGTAATAATCGGAGGTAGCAACAGAAGCTTGAATCCAATTCTTGGAACAATTCAATTGTGCCAAACCAGTCGGACAACAAACATATTCTTCAAAGGAAGGATTTGGGATTAATGATGAAGGGATCAGTAAAGTATCTTTAATTCCCTTACATTTACAATCGGGGTCATTTAAATCTATCAATCCATCGCCATCATCATCCAAAGCGTTATCACAGATTTCAGGAGCATTATAACAACTTGGATTTGTCAATGACATTAATACACTCAAGAAACAGGTATAGAAAAAAAGCACTGAAGTATAAATTTGTTTTGACTAAATTATGGTGAATATAGGAAAATAATGCCGATAAAGTTCTATTTTGCATAATTATATACATATTATAAAAATTATAATTACATATATAATTACTAAACAATTATTTATATATTATGAAACCTATATATACAATTGGCTTGCTGGTAGTATCCAATCTATTTATGACTTTAGCTTGGTATGGACATTTGAAAATAAAATCATTGGGTTGGTTTTCTTCTTTAGGACTTTTTTCCATCATTATTTTATCCTGGGGTCTTGCCTTTTTTGAATATTTAGCTCAAGTTCCAGCTAATAAATATGGTTATGTAGAAAATGGTGGTTCTTTCAACTTGTTTCAATTAAAAATCATTCAAGAAGTCATAACATTAATTACTTTTACTGTATTCACCCTTATTTTTTTTAAAACAGAACAATTTAAACTAAATCATGTCTTAAGTTTTATTTGCTTGGTATTTGCTGTATATTTTGCATTTAAAAAATAACCCATTGGAATTGCCTATTTCACAATTTGCAGAAGTCATTATTCCTTTGTTTACTGAAGGCACTTTCAGCTATTCGATTCCTGAGCATTTCAAAGGGAAAATCAAACCTGGAATGCGCGTGGAAGTTGAATTTGGTAAAAGCAAACATTACAGTGCTATTGTAAAAAAATTATCTGATACAACAACCTGGGAAAAAACAAAGCCCATCCTAGATATACTCGACCAGGACATCATTATTTCATCAAAACAATTTGCTTTCTGGGATTGGATCAGTTCCTATTACTTATGTAGTTTAGGAGATGTCATGGCAGCTGCACTTCCATCAAGTTTAAAACTCGCCAGTGAAACAAAAATCATAGGAATTTCAGAATTAAATTATTCAGAACACGAATTATCAGATGAAGAATATTTAATTTTAGAAGCGCTTGAGATCAGACATGAACTAACCATACAAGATATTCGGAACATACTTCAAAAAAAAACGATCCTAAAAATTGTCAAAAAAATGTTAGACAGAGGTCTTCTTGTCTTACATGAACAATTGCAAGTACAAGCTGAAATTCCAATGATCAAATGGATTAAACTTCATGACACCTTAAACACTGACCCAAATAAATTAAATGAAGTTTTATTACAAGTTCAAAAAAACGTCCAGCAATCAAGAGCGTTGTTAACTTATATAAAAGAAAGAAAAAATCGTACCTGGATCAAGCAAAAAGAACTCCAACAAATTAGTGGTTGTGCATCCCAGGTTTTCACATCTTTAGTTGTTAAGAATATTTTCGAAGAAAAAGTCTTGGAAAAATATCAATACCCAGAATTAGAATCTATTGAAGACACACTTTTATTATCAGATATTCAAAAAGAAACCATCAGTGAAATAAAAAATCAATGGAATGAAAAGAATATCGTATTGTTGAAAGGTATTACTGGCAGTGGCAAAACACAAATCTATTTACAACTTATAAAAGAAACCATTGCTTCAGGAAAACAAGTACTTTATTTGGTTCCTGAAATTGCTTTAACTACGCAATTGGTAATGCGACTTAGACAATTTTTAGGAGATCAATTAGTAGAATATCATTCCGGACTCAGTCCTAAAAATCGACTGGCCATTTGGGATGCAACTCAAAAAGGTCATCCCATAATTATAGGAGCTAGAAGTGCTATCTTCTTACCATTTAAACAACTTGGACTTATAGTTATTGATGAAGAGCATGATTCCTCATTTAAGCAGAATGACCCTAATCCGCGTTACAATGCGAGAGATGCCGCGTTGATTTTGGCTCAAGATCACAATGCTAAAATCATTCTAGGTTCAGCAACACCATCAGTAGAATCATATTACAATGCGCTGCAAGGTAAATATGGATTGGTACAATTAAACCAAAGATTTGGAGATAGTCAACTTCCCCTGATCAAATTAATTTCACTAAAAGAAGCAAGCCAATATGGAAGAATGAAAGAAAATTTCTCAGAAGAAATGATTGTAGAAATGAAATCTCAACTTGATCATGGCAAACAAATCATTATTTTTAGAAACAGAAGAGGTTATAGTCCATTAATCAAATGCACCAATTGTCAATGGGAGGCCATGTGTGATCAGTGTGATATTCATCTTACCTTACATAAATACCAAAACAGATTAAAATGTCATGTTTGTGGAATAAAAAAACCAATTCCAACTAAATGTCCACAATGTGATCAATACACCATCCAATCCATGGGTTTTGGAACAGAAAAAATTGAAGAAGAAATTAAAGAACTTTTTCCGGATCATATTGTAAAAAGATTTGATGCAGACACTGCGAGATCAAAAAACCTTCAAAGAGAAATTATTGAAGCGTTCCAAGATAAAGAAATACATATTCTGATAGGAACTCAAATGATAACAAAAGGTTTTGATTTTGATCATGTTGGGCTAGTGGGTATACTTCAAGCTGATCAAATGATATTCTATCCAAATTTTAGGGCTCAGGAAAGAACATTTCAATTACTAACTCAGGTTAGTGGAAGATCAGGGAGAAGAGACGAAATCGGAAAGGTCTTAATTCAAGGATATTCTTTACATCATGAGGTCATACAAGACGTTGTGAATCATGATTACGAACGTTTTTATTCAAGAGAAATAGAAGAGCGTAAGCATTTCTTCTACCCTCCTATTGTCCGATTCATAAGAATAGAAATTAGACATGCTAAAATAATCATTGTGGAACAGGCTGCAGAGAAATTATGCAACAAATTGAGAACTAATCTTGGTAAAAGAATTCTTGGTCCTGCAGAACCCATTGTATCACGAATAAAAGGTGCTTATGCCAGAGAACTATATGTTAAATTGGAACGGAAACAAAAAATGGTAGAAAATGCTAAACATCTTATCAAAAAATACAGTCAAGAATTGAAAAATGAAACCGGATGGAGTGCATTGAGGATCATTATAGATGTTGATCCTTATTGATGGGTGTTATTATTCAGATTATTCTTTAACATTTCTAAGTTTATTAAAATTTGATCTTTAGTACTTTCTATGCGTAATATTTCTTCATGTTCTTTTATTAAAAGTTGATCAAAGGCACTAAAATTTAGATCTATTTTTTGTTTAATATTCATTACATAAGCTTCTAACTTAGACCGAATTTCATGTTCCAATTTAATTCTAGCTGAATCAATTTCCCGATCGAACTGATTCATGATTTTTCTTTTATTAAATCCGAGAGTTACCCCAGCAAATAAAAAACCAATAGTGGTTAAAACACCACCTGTAATATCAAATATTGCACCATGCGTCAACGCTGTAATCATCGTACCAACGATGGCAATACCTGTACCAGTTGTAACATTGGGACCAAGGCTCGAACTTTCTTTGATTAAGCCTTTACTATAATAATTTTCAGAATTATTCAAGAAGGACTGAAAAGTTTCTTGGAGATCTCGCATTACATCAGCTCTGCGATCGGCTATATCGGTAAAAATTTCAAGATCATTTTTAAGTATGGTTTTACTATTCCTAATCTTTAATGAAACGATTTGTCCCATTTGCTGTATTGAATCTGAAATATCCTTTACCGTATGCTGTAACTTAGATTCAAGAGCTTGATTTAAGGAAATTTCAAAGTGTTGATTAAATTCTTGAAGCCATTTTTGTAAAGAAAGAGATTTATTAAATAATCCGCTTATTCCTCTTTTCAAAACAGATAAAAATGCAAGTCCTTTGTCTAATTCTAAACGTTTTAACCCAGTTGCTTTATCATATGCGCCAATAGTATTTTCAATAAGCACATTTATATTATTCTTTGAAATACGCTCATGCTCATCTAATGTTTTTTGAATATCTTTTCGAAACT
The DNA here is from genome assembly GCA_044228225.1 of Saprospiraceae bacterium. Classification (GTDB taxonomy): domain Bacteria; phylum Bacteroidota; class Bacteroidia; order Chitinophagales; family Saprospiraceae; genus Vicinibacter. Next base: position 54,904 of record JBGAVH010000023.1, read on the forward strand.
CAACATCATATTCATATTGATCTTTTCTTATTAAAATTCCTTTGGATAATTTCTCAATAATTTGATGACAAGTATCAATATTATTTAATAATTTCAGTAATGCTGCTTTACCGCCGGTAATATGATTTCTTATATATTCTCGTAATGGCGCGAAACCACTTTCATTCAGTAATCCTTCTTGTTCAAGCTTTGCAGAAACACAAAATATTAAAGCATCATCTAAACCTTGGGATTTTGCAAAATCCCTTAATCCTTTTACGTTAATCGTCAAATCATTTTCATCCATTAAATCTTTTTGTTGCAGAACAAAAATTATTTTTTTCCGCCATTCTTCATTAATAAACTTAAATAAATCCCAGGCTGATTGTCGGTAGGGATTTTTGGCTTCAAATACAAAAACAATTAAGTCTGAAACAGGAATGAATTTTTCAGTAATTTCTTGGTGATGACCAATTATGGTGTTGGTCCCTGGCGTATCCACAATTGCGATCTCCTTCAGGATTTCTTCATTGTATGTAATCCGCTTTAAAACAGGACTAAGAGCAACTTCGGAATGTTCAGATCCGTAAATAATTTGCTGGATGGTATCTGTCATGGGCGAAGGCGCCACTTTACAAATATCTGTCTTTGAATTTAATAGGGCATTAATAAAACTGCTTTTACCCACTTTAACTTCACCCACTACCACAAACATAAAAGGTTCTTGTACTCGTAATCTTAAATCGCTTACAATTTGATCTAATCCTTCATGTTTGATTTCAATAGTTAATTCATGTAAACTTTTTATTATTTCATCCAATCGGGCCTTAGGAACTTGAAAATCATTGACAAGTAAAGAGTTGATCATTTCAAAACAAGTTAAGTACGATTTAAATAATGGTAAACAAAACTACCAAAACATCCAAAAAAATAAAATTACATATAACGCATTTGCATAATTAATTTTTCTGTCCATTCCGGCAAATATTGATGTTCCAAATCCTGGACTTTTTTAGCTAATTTTTCGGCAGTGTCCTTTTTTTCAACATTGCATTTAGCTTGAAAAATGATCTTGCCTTTATCATACATTTCATTTACGTAATGAATTGTAATACCTGATTCACTTTCCCCGGCGGATAAAACGGCCTGATGAACTTGAAGACCGTACATTCCCTTTCCGCCAAACTTAGGAAGTAATGCAGGATGAATATTGATCATTTTATAATCATAAAGCTTCACCAAAAAAGGCGGCATTAATAATAAAAATCCAGCTAAAACGATAAAATCAATATCGTATAAATTCATCAATGAAGTCATGTAGCTATTATTCGCAAGTAGGGACTTATTCACTACAGAAAATGGAATGTCATTTTCTTCCGCCAAACTAATTACGTTTGCCTTTGAAGAATTAGTTATTATAAGTGCGATTTGAATATGCTCATTATTTTTAAAATATTTAATTAACTGAGCTGCATTGGTGCCATTACCTGAGGCAAAAATGGCAATTTTCTTTTTCTTCATAACATCAATTGGTATCTAAATGATTGAATTATTTTAAAACATTATATGAACTTGAATTTGCCGGATCCAAATTAGTCATTGCGATATATACCCGCGATTTTTCATTAGATGGACTTGGCACAAATATATCTCTAATTTCACCTGATTTTGCATTAATAAATAATTGAACTAAATAAGAATTTGGAAGTTGGCGCTCCACTTCAACAATCGTTTCCAATAACTCAATCATTTTTGGACGTTGGACCAGTACATCTTTTGAAAATTTGTCCAAACACAATCTATGATATTCATAATATGCTCTTCTGAATGGTTTTAAGGTCGGGTTTGTTAGATTATCCATTAAAGAATATCGATTATTTTTTTTCTTAGATTGGAGGGTCCAACTTTTATCATAAGATTTCACATTTTGGGGCATTTTGTCAATCATATTTCTAAGAATGCTAATATATGGGTCCCCTCCCTCCAGGGCAAAACTATCATAGTCCAAAGCCAAGATAAAATAAGCGTAAAAAGTTAATATGCTAGACAAATTATCAAAATAATTTTCTTTACTATTCTCTAGAGGTTTAAAGGGATCAAAAGTGATGGGCACATCTTTTTCAACAAGTACAAATAACTGGGTTTCATAAGCTGATTGAAATACAGGCCTGGTTGCTTGTACAGAAAAATCACATGAAAAAACATTCCCTCCTTTGTCTTCCCTAATTGTTATTTGAAAATTACATTTGATCCTTTCGTTAAATTCGAAGCGATCGTTGGTCCATTTTGTGTTATTTAGGAACTCTTTAACCGCATTTTCTAATTTTTGAACCACAGATTTGTCACTTGTAGTAAGATTGGGTGCTTGGACTTTTACTATGGCATTTAATTCTTGTGCTTGATTTTTGTAACTAATCAAACTAGAAATAAAAATAAAGAGTACTCTTAGGTTTATTCTCATGTTAATGTTTTAATTTAAGCATTTCATTCAATATATCTTTAGCCGCATCTCTTTTTGATTTCAGCTCGAAAGATATTAATTCTCCAGCTTTTTTTAAAATAGAAATTTTGTTTGTGTTATGGCCAAAAGCTGCCCCTGTATCTTTGGGTGAATTAATAACGATCATATCCATATTTTTCTTATCCAATTTGATCTGAGCATTTTCGATAATATGCGCTGTTTCTAGAGCAAACCCAATCAATTTTTGGTCGCTCTTTTTATTGGAACCTAGAAAAGAAGCAATATCAGGGGTTGGGACCAATTTTAACTGATTATTGAAGCTGGATTTTTTAATTTTTTCATCAGCAATGAATTCTGGTTTAAAGTCAGCAACTGCAGCCGCTAGAATAAAATAATCCATGGATTTATATAATTTTTCGACCTCGAGCAACATATCGTCTGCTGATATGATTCTTTGGATATGAAGTTTAACTGAAGGTGAAACAGGTTCTACACTTGGCCCTAAAATTAACCAAACTTCGGCGCCTCTTTTAACAGCTTCTTCAGCAAGGCGAATCCCCATTTTTCCGGAAGATGCATTCGCAATAAATCGAACAGGATCTATTGCTTCATGAGTTGGTCCAGCAGTAATTAAAATTTTTTGGCCTGATAATTCACTAGTTTGATAAAAAAAAGAGTTAACATGAGAGAGTATCTGATCAGGTTCAGCCAGTCGTCCTGGTCCAGATAAACCAGAGGCTAATGGGCCATTTTCTACTGGAATGATAAAATGACCGCGATTCACTAAAACTTGTAAATTATCTTGAGTTGCTGGATGTTGCCACATGTCTAAATCCATTGCTGGAGAAATCATGACAGGGCATCTGGCAGATAAATAAACGGCTGTTAATAAGTTATCTACCATACCACATCTAAATTTGGCGATGGTATGGGCGCTTGCGGGAACGATTAATATAAGATCTGCCCAAAGACCTAATTCAACATGGTTTTGCCATTCATGATCATTCTTTAAATCTGTATAGACTGGTTTATTAGATAAAGTTGAGAAACTCAACTCACCAACAAAATCATGTGCGTTTTTAGTAAGAATAACTTGAACCTCAGCACCAGCCTTTGTTAATAATCGTAAAAGTAATAAGGATTTATAAGCTGCAATACTTCCAGTTACCCCTAATAATATTTTCCGCCCTTGCAGTGTATCCATAATCAGAGGCACGACTTTTAAAATTACTTATTATTCGGCATCTTCTTGTTCAGGATCAATGATAGTATGTTCAATTTGACCATTAAGAAATTCATCTATGGCAATAAGAACTGGATTTGGAAGCTTTTCATAGAATTTTGAAATTTCTATTTGCTCTTTATTCTCATGAACCTCTTCAATTGTATCAGAATGAGAGGCAAATTCTTCTAGTTTGTCATGAAGTTCAACTTTCAAGTCATTAGACAGTTGATTAGCCCGTTTAGCAATCACATTGATCGTTTCGTAAATGTTATGCGTCATTTCGGCCAAAGCTTTTACATCTCTTGCCTGAACATTCGGATTAATTCCCTGAACTTGCGTTTTGATATCTGTCATATAATGGATTATTAGATTTTGATAATGCTTGTTTTCTTATTTCTTTAATTTCTTGTACAAATTTACCAGATGGATATTTTTTTATAAATTGATTGGTAAGCTCAACAGTACTTAAAAATCGCTCTTTTTGTTTTTCAAAAATACTGTTTACAGCCCATTCATAATTAGCTTTTGCCTTTAAAAATCGGATTTCTCTATGATTTTTAGTCTCAGGAAAATCGACCATTAAATTATCTAAAGTAGTCAAACAGGCCTGATAACTTTTTACATTATAATACAATTTGCCTTGCTCAAATGCTTTGGTCTCAAGCTTACTGCGCAATTCGTCAATCTTCTCATTACAATCCTTAACCCGAGAGGATTCGGGAAATTCATTAACAAAACTCTGGAAACCTTCAATAGCTTTTTCCGTACCACTCTGATCCAGTTTATAATTTGGAGATGTCTTATATATGGCATAATTAGACATAAAAAGTGCCTCTTCCCTCTTTGGACTATTAACAAAAGTATTGGAGAAATTTTTAAATAAATGTGACGATAGCTCAAACTCAGAAAGATAATAATGGCAATAAGCAAAGTTAAAATAAATGTCTTCAGATTCTTTTTGACCTTTAAAAGAGCTTATAATCAATTCATATAAGGTTTGAGCCTTTAAATAGTTTTTCTTAGCATAATATTGATTAGCAGCCTTTAATACCAAAGGTGCATCGCCACTAGTCCGAATTTTGTCATAAGACGACTTACAACTTTGGCCAAATAAAGCTAAAACAAGGAGGAACTTTAGTAAATTATTCATTTTGAAGTGCAAAGATACGGTGAAATAACGAGTTTTTGTAAAACTTGTTGTTATATTGGTGTCAAGTCACTAAAATCATAAACAATTCAAAGGAAAGTAGTATTTCCGTTCCGCTTGGAGCAAAAGGTCTTATATATCCTTAATAAAAGCCTACTTTTTTAAAGATTCTAACCTTGCTTTTATTTCATTAGATTTATCGAACTTTCCCTTTTTAGCATAAATCTCTTTAAGTGCAATTAAGGTGTTCACATCCTTATTGTCGAATTTATCGGCTTGTTCAAAATAAGGCAAGGCTTTATCAAAATAAGCCTCCATTTCAGCTTGTTTTTCCTTGTATTTCTTGGTGCCCGCACTAGAATAATCATTTGATAATTTATTTGCTTCTTTGGAAACAATGGCAGCATAATTATAATAAAGCGCTCCTATACTATAAAGAGCTACAACATTCGAAGGTTCCTTATCCAAAGCTTCCTGATAATACTTTAAACTTTCATTAAAATATTCCTGAGCTTTAACCATGTCACCTTTTTCCCACTCCTTTTGACACATATTATCATAAACATTTCCCAAGGTCGTTTTAATGGACATGTTATTAGGCTCTTTAGCTACAGCCAACTTAAGTTTATCAATGAGTTCATTCAGTTTACCCTTCTTTAAGAAACTATTGATTTCAGCAAATAGCAAATTGGAATCATCTGGATATAATGTTCTACCCTTTTGCAAATAAGATTCAGCTTTTACCGTATCTGAAGTGGAAAAGATCTTATAGAGACTTTCATAAATTACCGGACCAGCTCCGGAAGAATCAGTATAATTTGCCTTTTCCAAATCAACAAGATAAGGTTTGGCTTCATCATATTTTTTATCGGTAAGGGCACAAACAGCAATAATATATTTTTGCTTATTAATATCATCCTGTGATTCGAAAATTGGTTTCTCATTTGCTTCTTTCAACAATGTATTAATTTTTAAAACAGCAGCAAATTGTTTAAATGCTGAATAAAATTCCTGATTATTATAAGCTCCTGAGGCAAAATTGTTGAGGTATTGGGATGTTTCTCGTAAGCTATTAAGTACGTCCTTTATTTCATATGATTTAACGGCCAAAGATTTGGCTTTGGACAATGATTCAAATGCAATTAAAGCTGCATCAGGATTTTCAAGTTTTGCTTTAGCACTAAGCACTAACTTTATATTATCTATTGAAGCCAATTCGTTATAAATATTTCCTTTAGTATAATGCGTTTTAAATAGATGCGATACTGATGTGTCTTCTGCAACAGCATCTATTAATTTTCTTGCTTCAATTAATTTCTCTTTATTTGATTTTGTATCGAGTAGGTATAAACCTAATAAGCGGTCCGCCTTTTTTACATCCTTCGCTGGATCTTGAGCATTGATCATCGACAATGCCATTACGCCTAAAATAAAACTACAAATTATGTTTTTCATTTTTTATGAATTTATTGAACTAAACTTTAAAATTTCATAAATAATTCCATCATGATTGATTCATAACGTTAAGTATACCTTAAAATTATTCCTCTTCATGCAATCCTTCTCCATTATCAGTAATATCTGAATCTAATAGATTTTCATCAATGATCGGCTCGATAACTTCGGCTTCTTCCTCTTTCTTTACAATGGCTACATCTCCAATTTGATCATTTTCATCTAATCTAATGAGTCTTACTCCTTGCGTTGCTCGGCCCATAATTCTGAGACTATCAACATGCATACGAATGGTTACACCATTATTTGTAGTAATCATTAAATCATCAGAATCGTGAACTAATTTAATAGCTATCAATTGACCCGTTTTATCAGTTACTTGGATCGTTTTAACACCTTTTCCACCCCTGTTTGTTACTCGATAGTCATTGATTTCTGAACGCTTTCCATTACCCTTCTCGGAAACAACTAAAATATTAGCATCCTGATCATTTGGATCTACACAAACCATACCTACTACATAATCATTACCTGAGGCATCTAAGGTTATTCCCCTAACACCAGCTGCATTTCTACCCATGGCACGAACCGTAGATTCTGGAAAACGGATAGCTCTTCCTGTTCTGTTGGCAATAATTATTTCATTCTTCCCATTGGTCAATCTTGCCTCCATGAGTTGATCATTTTCATTAATACTTATAGCAATAATACCATTGGTTCTTGGCCGGCTAAAATCCTTAACGCTACTTTTCTTAATGGTTCCTTTTTTGGTACACAAGACGATGAAGTTATTGTTCTGATATTCTTCATCTGATAAATTTTCAATATTAATATATGCCCTAACTTTATCTTCTTTAGGAAGCATGATAATATTTTGGATGGCTCTTCCCAATGATGTTTTATTGGCTTCTGGAATTTCATAAACTCTTAACCAAAAACATTTACCCAATTCTGTAAATAGCAATAAGTAATTATGGTTACTAGCAATAAACATGTGTTCGATAAAGTCTTCATCCTTTGTTTTGCTACCAATAGATCCACGACCTCCTCTTGTTTGTGTTCTGTATTCAGATGTTTTAGTTCGTTTAATATAGCCTTGATGAGAAATGGTCACAACCACTTCATCATTAGCAATCATATCTTCCATATTAATCTCCCCCTCAGCTACAGTAATTTCTGTGCGACGGTCATCCCCAAATCTTTGTTTAATATCTGTAAGTTCACTGACTATGATTTCTCTTTGCAATAACTCATCACCTAATATGGCATCTAATCGTTTGATTTCAAGCATCAATTCATCATATTCCTCTTTGATTTTATCTCTTTCCAGTCCAGTTAATTTTTGGAGACGCATATCCAAAATAGCCTTGGATTGAATTTCGCTTAACTGAAAAGTAGACATTAATCCTTGTTTTGCATCTTCAACTGTACGTGAAGCTCTAATTAAAGCTATAACTTCATCTAAGTGATCCAGCGCAATCAACAAACCTTCTAGTACATGCGCCTTTTCTCTCGCTTGTTTGAGAAGATATTGTGTTTTTCTTACAATTACTTCAAGTCTGAATTTGATAAATTCACGCAATATATCCTTAAGACCCAAAGTCATAGGCCTTCCTCTTACTAAGGCTATATTATTAATTCCATATGAATTCTGGAGTAAGGTATATTTGTATAAATTGCTTAACACAACATTGGAAATTGCGTCCTTTTTTATTTCAATGACAATCCGCAAACCAGTTCTATCCGATTCATCACGTACATCATGAATTCCCGTAATGCGTTCTTCATTAACTAATTCAGCAATTTTCTCAATTAAGTAGGCTTTATTTACTTGATATGGTATTTCTGTAATAATAATAGCCTCCCTATTATCAATAATTTCTATTTCTGCCCTGCCTCTAACAACAACTTTTCCTCTTCCTGTTTCATAAGCTTCCCTAATGCCAGCTACACCGTAAATAATTCCACCTGTTGGCATATCTGGAGCTGGTAAATGGGTCATCAATTCATCCAAGGAAATTTCTGAATTATTAACCATTGCAACGGTAGCGTCAACAACTTCCCTTAAGTTATGAGGCAACATATTGGTGGCCATCCCAACAGCAATCCCTGATGAGCCGTTTAATAACAAATTCGGCAATCTTGCAGGTAAAACAACTGGTTCTTCAAGTGAATCATCGAAATTCAATCTAAAATCGACGGTGTCCTTATCAATATCCTCCAACATTTCGTCAGAAATTCTTGCTAAACGCACCTCTGTGTATCGCATAGCCGCTGGACTGTCTCCGTCCATGGAACCAAAGTTTCCCTGTCCATCAACTAGCGGGTACCGCATAGACCAATCCTGAGCCATACGAACCATTGCATCATATACAGAACTATCACCATGCGGGTGATACTTACCCAATACCTCCCCTACTATTCTTGCAGACTTTTTGTAAGCCTTGTTATAGCGCATTCCCAACTCATGCATCCCAAACATTACTCTTCTATGAACGGGTTTCAATCCATCCCTCACATCAGGTAAAGCTCTCGCAACAATAACAGACATAGAATAATCTATATAAGCAGTCTGTAATTGTTGTTCAATATTAATTGGGATAATTTTATCTAGCTCTTCCATAGTTTCTATAAGTCAAATTAAGCCTGCAAAAGTAAACAAATTATATCGTAAAAAATAAAAAAAATCTAAATATAAATATTATATTAAATGATGATAATCATGTCTTTATACATATATATTTTTAATAATTATAACTTATTCATTTTAAATCAAATTGAGCCAATTATCTTTGCATTTAAATTTAAATTTTGAATCAAGTAAAACCCTATAACAATACACCTGAGTCCAAAAAATTACAGGTGACTAAGATGTTCAATAAGATTGCTCCGGTTTATGATTTTATGAACCGATTTCTATCTTTAGGTATTGATGCCAGTTGGCGTAAGAAAACGATTCTCGAAATACCAAGATCCCAAGAATCACTGAATCTTCTTGACGTTGCCACCGGAACCGGTGCTTTAGCAATACAAATTAGCAACCAATATCCAAATTACATTATCAAGGGCATTGATATTTCTGAAGGTATGTTAGCCCTTGGTCAGGCTAGAATAATTAAGGAGGGCTTGAGTAAAAACATTGAATTCCTGGTGGGAGATGCAGAACAAATACCTTTTTCAAACGATTTTTTCGATGTCGTAACAGCAGCTTTTGGGGTTCGAAATTTTGAGCATTTAGAATTGGGCTTACAGGAAATACACCGAATTTTAAAGTCAAAAGGCAAATTGATCATTTTGGAATTTACAAAACCAAGAGGCTTAATTTTTAAACCTTTATTTCAACTTTACTTCAAATATATTTTACCCGTAATAGGTAAATATTTTTCTAAAGATCCAGATGCTTATAAGTATTTATTTGAATCGGTACAACAGTTTCCGGATTATGAACGTTTTACTGCCAAACTACAAGAGGCTGGTTTTAAAAATTGTAACTTTCAAGTTTTGACTTTTGGAATATGTTGTATATACACCGCAGAAAAATAATTTTTAATATTTTCTTCACTTTGAGTATTCTTTCGCTATACGGTCAAGGAAGAATGAATAATATCAATTATGATGGACTCAAGAAAAAAAATCACTATTTTGGATTAACATTAGGATATAACTACTCAAGTTTTAAAATCGAGCATTCCAAAAGGTTAATAGATAATTCAACTTATAAAATAAACGAAGGCATTGGAAATCCAGGACTAACATTAAGTGTAATTACTAATTTTAAACTTGGGGAATACTTTGATTACAGATTATTGCCATCTATCTCGCTAGGTTATCGAAAATTAACCTATACGCCAACAAATGGTGGCTCGCTACAAGAAGATTTATTAGAATCCGTATTTGGTGAAATCCCAATGTTGATTCGTTATACTTCTGCACCGTACAGAGATAAAAAAATGTTTATTTTGGGTGGGGTAAAATATGCTTACGATTTTGCTTCAAACAGTCGTTCTGATAAATCCAGATTTGATATCGTACGCATATCTCCGCATGATTTTCAATTTGAAATTGGTGCTGGATTACAATTCTTTCTTCCTTTTTTCATCTTTACTCCAGAGATTAAGTTTTCACATGGATTGAACAATTTGCTCATATATGACGGCAAGCTGATTGAGTCAACCATAATCGATAAATTATATTCTAAAACATGGACTATTTCCTTTCATTTCGAAGGCTAGTCCATTGTTGCGCCGCTATAACCATTTCATCAAAAAAACTTAGAAAATGATGTTCAAAGGTTTCAAATTGTTCTGTAAACACTTGAACTGATTGGGTAAAATCAACTTCGAATGTTGCCTTTCGATTCATTCTTGTCATGACATCTTGAATTCCTTCAATCGATTTATATTGATTCAGCCACAATGCATTGACCATTCGTTCTGTAATAAATTTTGCTTTATCAGGAAAAAAATTCAATTGAGAAAGTAGTAATTGATAAATGTGATCTGCAAATTCGTCATAATCTTTATCTACATATCTATTCCAATTTTTAAAAAGCAAATGATCTATTAAGATATCAGCAGCAACAGGAGCATATTTATGAACCGCAGGTCTTAACATCGAAACTATTTTTTTTACATGTGGATGTTCATCTGTAGATTTATCAATCCACAAATGCATTTTGACGCCATCTGTAAAAGTTTCGTGCAATAACTTTTCTTCTTTTTTACTGATTAAATCTAAAATATAATTGCCCACCATTAACTCTCTATTCGGATAAGACAATACAAAATGGGCCAAAAAATTCATAACACAAAATAACACAAATCAAAGCAATTGAGAGCAATTTCGTGAGAATGTATACCTTTGCGCCTCGAAAAAATATGAATATGGGACTTCAATGTGGAATTGTAGGTTTACCAAATGTAGGTAAATCAACTTTATTTAATGCACTAACCTCTGCAGGGGCCTTAGCAGCTAATTACCCATTTGCTACGAAAGATCCCAATATAGGAGTAATCACCGTACCAGATAGCCGATTAGACGCGTTGGCAGCCATCGTAAACCCTCAGAGGGTTCAGCCCACAACGGTTGATATTGTAGATATAGCCGGCTTGATTAAGGGAGCTTCAAAAGGCGAAGGACTAGGAAACCAATTTTTAGCTAATATTCGAGAAGTCGATGCCATCATTCACGTAGTGAGAGCTTTTGATGATGATAATGTTGTCCATGTAGATGGTTCAATAGATCCAGTCAGAGATAAAGAAATTGTGGATACTGAATTAATATTAAAAGACATTGAAACCGTAGAAAAAAGACTTGATCGATTAAGAAAACAATCTAAGACCGGCGACAAAGAAATTTTGAGAGAATTAGAGTTTGGTGATCAATTGTTGAAGCATTTAGAATCTGGAAAAACTGCTCGTTCATTTATTCGAGATGAAGAAACGGCATTATATATCAAAAACAGCCTAATCTTAACTGGAAAACCAGTACTCTATGTATGTAATGTTGATGAAGCTTCTATTCATACCGGTAATCATCATACTCATAAATTCATTGAATTTGTTAAACCAGAGAACGCCCAGGTATTATTAATTTCAGCAGGAATAGAAGCAGAAATTACAGAGTTACCAGAAGAAGATAGGGGAGGTTTTTTTAGCGATCTAGGACTTACAGAACCGGGCACTTTTAAAATTAGCCGTGCGGCCTATAACTTGTTGGAGCTCATAACTTATTTCACTGCCGGCGTGAAAGAAGTTCGTGCTTGGACGATTAAAAAAGGTATGAAAGCCCCTCAAGCAGCTGGAGTGATACATACTGATTTTGAAAAAGGTTTTATTCGTGCGGAAGTTATTCATTATGATGATTACATACACTATAAATCCGAGTCTGCCGTAAAATCAGCAGGCAAAATGAATACAGAAGGCAAAGAATACATCGTCCAAGATGGGGATGTTATGCACTTCTTGTTTAACGTATAATTATATCTTCCTTTAAACTTCAAACAAAAAACCGAATCCATAATCAAATGAATTCGGTTTTTTATTTTTACAAATATATAGTAGAATCGCCTAAGGAAATATTCCTAAACTTGCATAATCATTGGATATTTTTTCTAAGGCAACTACGAAAGCAGCGTTTCGCAAGCTGCCGATATTCTCACGTTGGCTATAGGTATGCCAGATTTCTTTAAACGACATAACCATTGTTTCTTCTAAACCAGATCGAACTAAATCAATTTCATCTGCACCTTGTGTCAATATTTCTTTCTCTCTATCCCCTATTGTCTTGCCTGTTAATTGCTCTATTGTGCCTACCAATTTAGCATACATGTTTGAATCAAAACGCTTCTCCATACGTCCAAAACGCATATGTGAAAGATTTTTCAACCATTCAAAATAAGAAACTGTTACCCCACCAGCATTTAAGTACATATCAGGGACAACCATTACTCCATTCTTTAATAAAATTTCTTCAGCACCAGCAGATACTGGTCCATTTGCTGCTTCCCCAATTATTTTGGCTTTAATTTTTGAAGCATTATCGACCGTAATTTGATTTTCTAAAGCAGCAGGGATAAGGATATCACAATCTAAATAGAGGGCTGCATCCCTAGTGTCAAGTGTAGTTGACCCAGGAAAGTTAAGAATTGAGCCCGTTTCCTTTCTGAATGCTAAAAGTTGCTCCATATCTATACCATCCGCTTTATATATGGATCCTTCAAATTCTGCAACACCAACTATGATAATGCCACCTTCTTTTTGCATTATCGTTCCGGTAAAAGAACCAACATTTCCAAGACCTTGGATGACTACCTTTTTACCTGCCAAGCCAACGGATAATCCCAGTTTATCCATTGCAGCTTTTGTATCACAAAGCTCTCTAAGTCCATAAAACACACCTCTACCAGTTGCTTCATTGCGTCCCTGGATCCCATTTTGGTTAACTGGTTTACCTGTAACACAACCCGCAGCATCAATTTCCCCACCCTTAAAAGTCACATAAGTATCTAATATCCAAGCCATTTCTCTAGGACCTGTTCCATAGTCCGGTGCAGGTACATCTATACCAGGACCAATAAAATTTTTGCGGATTAATTCAGTGGTATATCTTCTAGTAATTCGCTCCAATTGGTCTTCCTTATACTCCCAAGGATTGATTTTTACACCTCCCTTAGCGCCTCCAAAAGGAACATCAACAATAGCACATTTATAAGTCATTAATGCCGCTAGCGCTTCAACTTCTTCCCTATTGACATGCTGACTGTATCTTATACCGCCTTTAGTTGGAAGACGATGATGGCTATGCTGCGCCCTATAAGCTTCTATTACATGAATTTCATTATCAATTCTGACTGGAAAACGAATTTCATAAACAGCATTACATGCCTTTATTTGTGCTAAAATACCTTTAGGGATAGTAGTACAAGCAGCTGCTTTATCAAAATTTCTATTTACGCTATCTAAAAAAGAGCCTTCTGATTCTTTACTCATTATTAATTTTATTTTCTAAGTTAATTATTTTTCGTTGAAGAAATATCAAAAATAGTACAATACCAATAAAAACGACCATAATGACCCCAAAAACCACATTGATCTTACCCGAATTTCGCATAAAGTCAAGATTTTCAGCATTAACGATAAAGGGCGTGAACACTAAAATAAGTAGATAAAATAAAATTTGTTTTGACATCATATATTCGAGGTGTAAAGTTGAATTGAAATTTTAGAATTCAGAAATATTTTAAGAATTATTATCTTTTTCATCGAATTTTAATTGAATTCGATCCAATCTATACAACAAACTGGCCATCCAACAGCCAAGGCATATAAACCCAATGACTGAAGGATAAAAAACAAGTCTAAGAGCATTATCCATATCTTCAGCTCCAAATGCAGGATTACCGCCATTACCGGGATGAAGACTATCTGTCAATCTTGGCAATACAAAAATCAAAGGAACTACTGCTACGAGCGCGAAAATATTATAAGCCCCAGATATTCTGGCCTTTCTATCTTCATCTTCAATGGAAGCCCGAAGTATTAAATAGGCAAAATAAATTAAAAGACTAATAGCAGCCATATTTAATTTTATATCCTTTGTCCACCATGTGCCCCAGGTATATTTCGCCCACAATGCACCAGTTAAACAGCCAAGAACTCCAAAAAAAATGGCAGTACGGACCAATGCAAATGCTTTTAAATCATAGTCTTTTACATTGGATTTCAGATATTTAAATGAAAAATAAACGCTCATAAATAATAACCAAAACATAGTAAACCATAAAGAAACATGAAAAAAGGTATTTCTTATTGTTTCGTGAAGTATGTTTCGATATGGAAACCAATATTTGTGGACGTTGCTGAAGACAGGTTTTTGTGCCAGTGTCCATGATACTACTCCCGACTGGTAGTCAATACTATCTTGATGTATAATAATCCTTGATGGCAAAACTGTCGACCCATCAAAGTCTGAACTTAATATAAAAGTAAATTGGGCCAATTTATTCGAATCAGGAAAGTACTTAGGCAAATTAAAAACCGCATTTAAACTATTATCGGAAGTCACATTAATTTTTGAGCTTTGGATTAAGAATTGGTCTGAGTGTTTAATATAAGCTGTAAGATTACCCTTGGTGTAAAACGTGTTATAACCTTCTACATGAATATCAATTTCATTACCCGATTCAAATCGAGCCGGTGAAATCTCAAAAATACCTGGCTTTAACGGAGTTAATATCCCTCTAAATAAAACGTAAATGATTAATACGACACCTAATATTTTCCACCAATTATGATAAACAGTCATGAATCTTTAATTTTTCCAAGTGTAAGGTAATAATATAATGACCAATGCTAATGAGATCAAATCAATTGCTAGCATGGGTTGAAAATTTGAAATACAATCCTTTATTGAATTACCGTCTAAAAATTTAAGTCCAATACTATAAGAAAGGCCAAATGAGGGAAATGACAAAGGCAAAGTTAATATGGTCAATAAAATAGTTCTATTTTGCCCCAAAGCTGCTAAAAAAGCACCAAAAGTCATAATTACAGCCAATCCAAAATTTAATATGATAAACAGAACCATCCAGTTAAACCAGGAATGTATAGTAACAGGGATTAGTATTAAGAAAATACTAAAAAGCAATACAGATAGGACTGTAAGGAGAAAAAAACAAAAAATTACTTTGGCCAAAAATAGCTGAACGGGGCTTACCATTTGATGTAAATAGGACTTATACCTAATGGCATCTTCTTCAAATAAACGAGATCCGATAAAAAAGCTTAAAAAAAGTAATACAAGCCAAAATAACAAATTCCAAGTCTCTAATATAGGACTACCCACAAAAAAATAGATTAGATAGGCCACCCCTAATAAAAATGCCATTAACCCGGATATCTGATACAGGCTGCGCCATTCAAAAAGAACATCTTTGCGGATAAGTGCAATTAATATTTTCATGTATTGCCGCAAAGTTAAACATTGAAAATCAATTAAATACATTAAATAAAATTTTAATTTATAAAATTATGTTTAACTTGATATTACATATTACGAAATAATGTTATATTTGCACTAAAATGAATACAAATGCATGTGATCAAAGTGTGTTTAGCTTTAACTTTTAGTCTATGGTATATTTCCCTTACGGCTCAAAAGCAAAAAATCAATTATATCGAAGTAGAAGCTCAAAAAGGACAAGGCGTTTTTGCATTGCTTCGGTCTTACCAGCTATTAGGTCAAAGCTCAAATATTGATTTATTCTATGAAATAAATGGTCTTCAAAAAAATACACCATTAACAAAGGGTAAAAAATATTATTTACCATTGGTCCCAATTGTGTTTGATAAAAAAAGTATAAGATCAAGTACTAAAATAAAAGATTATGACCTTGCTAAAGAAATCGAAAGTTATAATGAAGATTTAGTTAAATCGGGGCTTAAAAAGAAAAGCTATAAACAAGATTTTGAATTATGGGTACCTCAGTTTTATTTGGATCAGCCAAACACAAATAATTTGGTTAATCAAAAACCAACTCAGCTGAAATCTGAATTTTCTTCGAATAAGACTACATCACAAACAGATACCATTGCAAATATTGCCGTAAAAAGTAAAAAATTTACTGAAGACAAATTAGTCTCAGACACTAAAATAAAAGATAAGGCGGATTCTGATATTAAGATGACTGATTATGATCAATTTGCAAAAAAAGTATCCAATAAGTCAGTTGATGTTGCGCTATTTGGTCCTAATAAAAGGAATGTTCCAATCGAATCAAATAAACTACACAATCAAATATTCTACATAGTCCCCGGACATGGAGGACCGGACCCGGGTGCAATAGCAAAGGATGTATTTGGAGATCATGATATTTGTGAAGATGAATATGCATATGATGTTAGTCTACGCCTAGCGAGAAATTTAATCTCTGAAGGCGCTACAGTTTATGTCATTGTTCAGGATAAAAATGATGGAATCAGAGACGATAAATATTTAGAGTGTGATACTGATGAAAAAGCTATGGGCACTTATGAAATGCCAATTAGTCAAAAAAAGAGATTACGTCAAGGCATGCAATATGTTAACCAATTATATCTCAAACACAAATTAGAAGGCATTCAAAATCAATGGATGATATCTATTCATATAGATTCTCAACCAGAAGAGTCGCGTCAAGACGTATTTTTCTATTATCAATCCGAAAGTAAAAAAAGCAAAAAAAAGGCTAAAAAACTCCAAGAAGTTTTTTCTGAGAAATACGAAAAATATCAAGGCCGTGATTATAATGGCTCTGTTAGTTCAAGGCCACTATTTGTTATGCGAGCTTCTGATCCGGAACCGATTTATGTTGAATTAGCTAACATTAGAAATCAAAAGGATAGAGAGCGTATCATACTTCCACAAAATCGGCAAATTCTTGCCGACTGGTTGATGGAAGGTTTTCTAAAATAGAATAGTCAACTTTAAATAACAAGCTATTTATTTCTTTTTAAAAGGGTTCCAATCTTTTACTTTTTCTTTAATTTGATCTGCTTCTTTCTTTCCACCGTCTTTTAAGATCTTATCAGCATTTTTGCCTAACTTATCATTTAAAACTTCTTTGCCTTTGTTCACCAAATTTGAATCTATATGTTTTGCTGCTTCCGTTCCCAATTTGTCTAAGGCTTTTTGTTTTTCCTCATCAGCTTTTCGAATGGCCATATTGCGCAAACTATCTTCTAGTTTTTTTGCTTCTTCCATGGCTTTTTGTTTAGCCTTATCCAATTCTTGATCTGCTCGTTTTATAATTGAATCTTTTGCTTTATCAACTGCCTGGTTAACCAGTTCCGAACCACTATTTTCAATACTTTGCCCATCAGCATTCAATAATTTAAAACTAAATTTGGGATCAGTGTATAAGCCACTCAGGTTCACCAAAACATTTATATGAGATCCCGTTTCTATATTAACACCTGCCTTATTGGCCAGACTCTTTAAATAGGATAATCCTGTTTCTGCAGAAGCACCAATTGCATTATTATTAATTTTATTTCGAGGTATCCGAAATTTAAAATCGAAATCCATAGGCCCAGAAAGTTTTGAAGTACCCAGGACTTTCATATCTATGTCATTCCATGTTTTACTCATCTCTTTCAAACTAACGACACCATTTTCAATGGAGAACCAATTTTTAGTATTTTTTAAATTTAAACTTTTAAGATCATCTAATTTTAATTTTTGTGCTATGAGTTCAATTGGTTTGTAATTCTTTATTGCACCTTCTAAAGTTTCAATAATTCCAGATAGATTAAGCTGGTCTAAATTCGGGCTTAAATCCTTATTCAAAGATCCTGAACAAACAAAAGAAGAATTGAAAAAGCCTTCAATAAATTTTATAATCGGAGCCAGTTTTTGAACACTGACTATAGATTCAAATGCTTTACCAAATTGAATCTTTTTCAAATCATATTTTAAGTCAAATTTTGGTTTGTTGGAATCCTCCGTATTAAATATACCTGCCAGATTCATCTGCCCACCTAAAGCACTAGATGTTAGATCTCTAAATTGAATTTCATCTTGAACAATTTGCAGATTCCCTTTGAAATTATTGAGTACTAACTTGTCATAACTTAATGTTCCAAAAGAAAAATTGATTCCAAAATCCATTGCATCCGGAACTTTAAATGGCGCAGTATCAACAACTGCTGTTTGGTTTTTTGAATCAACAATGGAAGAACCAGATTCCATAAATTTAGTCAGATTAAATTGCTCACCTGTAATTCGTATATCCCCTTTTAAGGTTTTGTTTTGATATACCCAAGCCATTGGTCCATCAATTATTCCATTGCCTTGTATTACATTTTGGTTGATGGTCATATTCAACTGTTTTAAATTCAACTTATCTTTTATATAATCAAGCTGAACAGTAGAATTATCCATTAAGTAAGTATCATAAATTATTTTTTGGTAAGAACCCAATGCACTAACATTTAATCTTTTGCATAAATTAAGCACAAAAAAAGAACTATCAATAGGTTCTGTATTAGATGCACTTGAAGCCTCAGGTTCTAACCATTCATTTGCATCAAAAACATTTCCTTTTAATTGAACATTACTTTTAATTTCCCCTTCATCCATCAACAAAGTCAAGGGATTTTCGATATATCCCTTCAAATTAATATCTGATCTACCTAATTCAATTTGTGCATTGCTGATATTGCATAGTTTTGGATTAAATTCAAGATTCATCTTTGGAATCGCCACTCTTGGCATAGTTAAATCTTTGTAAATCAAATTTGAAATAACAAAATCACCCTTTAGAGCGATATTTTCAAAATCTCCTAATTCAACTTGTTTTTTTCTAAAATCAAATGAAAGATCAGTATGAATCAAACCAGACAAATCAATACCTTTATCCAAAGGCATAAATTGTTTATAATCATTTAAATCTAAATTCGCTTTAATATTGCCAATCACATGAGCATTGTCGACAATATCTTCAAAATGCAGAGTTCCATTTACAGGTTTATCATTAAGCAATAGACTAAATGGATTCAAATCAACAGTTAATTTAGAAAGATCCGGACCAATATTTTTAGAACTCATATTTAAGTTAAATGCAGAAAGCCTAACTGGCATACCAGGGTATTGAATTCCGCCGTTGGTCACACTGCAAACAAAATCCCAAGAAGGATAAATATTTGAATTCTGGTTTAATATTCCATTTATATTGGCATTGATCAAGAAACTACCCTCTGACTTAACATCTTGATAATTTTTTATAAATGCTTTAGGTATTAATGAGAAAAGGTCTTTAAATTGAGTTCCAGGACTATTAAGTTTTAAATCCATTTCAATACTTTGCTCCTCCTTAACTTGAATATATCCTAGTAATGATAATTTGAGCGCATTCAAAGCCAACTCATTTTCTTTCAGATCAATCCGATTCTTTGAAGCATCATATATTAAATTCAAGTTAGAATTCAAATTAACATGATTTAAAAATGAAATTCCTGTTGAAACGAAATCTAAACTATCTATAGTTGTTTTAGCCTTGATATCAAAGATGTCATTCAATATTGAACATTTTCCTTCATTATTGAGGCCAACAATTTTCAAAGACATATCCGTTTGCTTATCAATATAAATGATCCTTGAATTTTTAACTTCATATCGATCCAGTTTAAAATTGACCGGTTTTGTATCTGAATTATTGGAAGCAGGTTGTTTGTTTTTTAAAATATCATAATTAGCTACTCCGTTTGCATCAATATAACCCTGAATATCAGCACCATACAAATAAAACGATTTAACAACTAGGGATTCAGACTTAGATATAATATTCCAAAAGTCGAAAGAAAGACTTAATTCACTTGCTTTAAACACGTTTAACGTATCCCCGGTAGCATAAGACACAACACTTGGTTTTTTAAGACTTAGGGTTAATCTAGGGAAATGGGTAAAAATAGATAAAGATGCGTCTTCAAAATCAAATGAACCATTTAGGTTCTGATTAATAGCAGTTTTAATTTTAGAACTTATTTCCTTTTTAAACAAGACAGGGACCAGAAAGCCAAGGATTAAAAGAATTAATAATAGTCCTCCAAGTAACTTTAGGCCGGTTTTTAGGTTAAATGTCATGTTTCGAAATTTGATTTTTAAACGAAAATAAAAGTAAAATATTGATCTTCTTAACTATATAAAGTCAAATTTCAACAAATTGGTTTAATTTTCGGCGATGAATCTACTACAGGTAAAAGATTTAAGTATATCATTCTTACAAGAAGGAAATCGCATAGACGCTGTACGGCATGTAAATTTTGAAATCCTCAAGGGTGAAACTATAGGATTGGTTGGAGAATCAGGCTCAGGCAAAACAGTTACTGCCATGAGTATAATGAAGCTTTTATCCCCTAATGCCCAATACCTTTCCGGACAAATATTATGGCAGGGAGAGGATAAAGATTTTATACTAATGAGTGAGCCGGAAATTAGGCCATACCGTGGCGCAGAAGTATCCATTATATTCCAGGAACCGATGTCCGCCCTTAACCCAGTATTGACTTGTGGGTATCAACTTGGTGAAGCGTTGTTAGCTCATAACAAATGTAAAAAAGGAGAAATTCAATCTATTGCAGAATCATGGTTTTCTAAAGTGGGCCTGCAAGACCCTACAAGGATATATCATTCATACCCTCATCAACTTTCGGGTGGTCAATTGCAAAGAGTTTTAATTGCAATAGCCTTATGCTGTCATCCAAAACTTGTAATCGCTGATGAGCCAACTACCGCTTTAGACGTCAGTATTCAAAAATTGATCCTAGACTTATTAAAAAAGTTAAAGGACGAATTGAACTTAACCTTACTTTTTATTTCACATGACCTTGGTGTTGTAAAAAGTATTTGTGACCGGGTTATTGTAATGCAAAATGGAAAAATAGTTGAACAAAATTCAAGTGCCCAAATATTTTCAAATCCTCAACAACCATATACTCAAGGATTAATCAATTGCAGACCACCCTTAAATCTTAAATTAAAGAGATTACCAACGGTACAAGATTTTTTGGATGGCAAAACTAAAGAATTTTGGTATGACCAAACCAAGTTGATCCATTCAGTCGATCAAGATAGGCATATGGTTGAATTACATACTCAAGCACCATTGCTTACTGTACATCAATTAAGCACACGATTTGTAAAATCAAGAACCTGGTTAGGAAAACCAAAAACATGGTTTGAGGCCGTTAAAAAAGCTCAATTTGAAATCTATCCCGGGGAAGTACTGGGTCTTGTTGGGGAGTCTGGTAGTGGAAAATCTAGTCTAGGTAAAAGTATATTAGGCTTATTAGAAACACATGAAGGATCCGTAACATTTAAAGAAAAAAACCTCTTAACCTTGAGCCCATCTGATTGGCGCCCTTTAAGGAAAGATTTACAAATCATTTTCCAAGACCCCTACTCTGCTTTAAACCCGAGAAAAAAAATTGGATCGGCTATTATCGAACCCATGCAAGTCCATAAAATACATAATAACTCGAAAACAAGAAAAGAAAAAGCAATTGAAATTCTTGAAATAGTAGGCTTGAAGGCAGATCATTATGAAAGATATCCGCATCAGTTTTCAGGAGGACAAAAACAAAGAATTTGTATAGCCAGAGCATTAACCTTATCACCGAAATTTATTGTTTGTGATGAATCTGTATCTGCTCTTGATGTTTCTATTCAGGCACAAATTCTTAATTTATTTCAAGATTTAAAAGAAAGATTTAAACTAAGCTATTTATTTATTAGTCATGATTTCTCTGTTGTAAATTTTATGGCTGATAGAATCTTGGTAATGAAAGATGGATTAATTATCGAGGAAGGAAAATCATACGAAGTTATCAATAAACCTAAAACAACATATACACAAAAACTTATAGAAGCCATACCTAAATAAGTTGAGACTTTATGAATACATCACAGATATTAATACTATTCTGAATACAAAGAATGGCTATTACATCAATAGATTTCAACCTATCATTTAAGATATGTAATTAGGGTCTGCTGATTATGTCAAGGCAAACGTAGTTAATAAATGAAACTGATTTGAATAAATAATATTTCTTAGACC
>JBGAVH010000024.1:0-75721 GCA_044228225.1 Saprospiraceae bacterium
ATTTGTGACATACGATGTCTGATGTTTTTACTTTTTCTCTATCTGATAAGCTCGTTACCACTCTACCGAATTGACGGTCGTTTGGATCATTTGCTTTTGTGATATCGAACCAGTACCAGCAGCTTACTACCATATTTGGTGGTGCTACTACTGTAGGTACACTCTTATCTTGTACTTCTACTTCTACCATACAATCGCTGAATCTTCCGAATAATGCACTGTTTGGATTGGTCATGTTGATTGGTGCTATCGGGCCTGCGCCTGGATTCACATCAAATACTCTAAACACTACCATGATCTTTTGTCCTACATCTGCACAACAGAATCTTGTCACATCATCAAAATATACTTGATTTCCTGCCAATACTGCGTTGTCATCTCCATTTAAGCCTGCACATGCTACTACGTTATTTGAATTACTTCCACTGTTGGTTCCCAACAATTCAGCCATTCTGATAACTTTAAACCAGATGTGTGGTTGACAGTTGTCAAATGATCCTTCGTCAAATGATTCTGCAAATACTGATGCATAATTTGTTCCAGGACTTTGATTTCCATTCAAGCTCACTACTGTAGCTGTTCTACATACTGCTTGTGGTGGTGTTCTGTCGATTACATTTAATTTAACCAATTTCTTAGTTATATTTCCACAACAGTCTGTAGCTATGATATAACCATTTTGTAATCCTTCTGGCATATTAACTACTACATAACCTGATACTTCATTTCCTAATACAGTACCTCTTTCAACTTCTACTGTATAGTGTAATTCATTTGAACAGTTGTCCACGATCCAGGCTGGTGGTACATCCCATCTTCCTGTACATGTCCATGTTTCCATATTAACTCTTGTACTATCTGGATATAATACATTCGGTCCTTCTGAATCAACAACTTTGATAACTTGATTGTGTCCACCAATTAACTTAGTACACCAATCTAATACAGTCCATTGACGTAATACTTTATAACATCCTACAGGTCCTGCATCGCAGCCTTTAGTTGCTAAATTGAATATGATGTCTTTGTATGTTACCGCTAGATTGATACAATCTGTTCCTCCTGGTTTTCCAGTTCCATGCCACATTACTCTTGTGTCAGGTCCCCAACATAATGGATTGGTTTGTGACCATTGTCTGTGTGCAGGATAGTAAATCGGATCTGGATCTGGATGTCCGTAGTTTGGATCATTTACATCATCTATACAATTCCATCCCAAAACTCTTGGTATTCTTCTGTTTGGATAGATATTTGGTTGATTAGGGTTAGCATACCAATAAGCTGAATCTAACAAGTATCCATCTACGCACTCAGGGAAGTCTGCCATGTGTGGACCTACATTCTTATTGCGATCTATTTTTTGATCACATAATAACATTGGTGCATCAATATTGTCATAATCCAGAGGAACGCTAACAACATTCAAATCACCTAATGCTACAGTTATTGTTTGTGTGCATACTGCTCTGTTTCCACTTGCATCTACTGCTGTAAATGTTCGTCTGATTAATTTTGAATATCTAGCTGCACATCCACCTTGAGTTGAATTATCAGTGTAACTAACGCTAACCCCTCCACAGTTTTCTACAATCGTAGGTTGACCTGTGAATGAAGGTAAAATAGGAGAATTACAAGGTAAACAAGTATCTCTTGGGCATGTCATTACCGGTGGCAATTTATCTTCTACTGTAGCATGTCCCCAACATGAATTTCCTGTTTGTGGGTCACGTACTGTGATTTTTAATTCTCTTCCAATTTCATTTCCGTTGATCTGTACTCCCGGTTTAGTTAAATTACGATCGATCAATCCACCGTTTCCGGTAGTTGTCCATAATCTTACTTCAACTACATAGTCATCATAACAACCATAAGGACCACCTTCTAATACCATGTCAGCTCCAATAGTAGCTTCACAGTTTTGATCTAATGATATTTGTACTTCATCATTACATACTAATGCTAAGGTTTGGTTAGCCCATTCGTTAACACATACCTGGAAGTTGCATAATGCAACGTTACCTGCAGCATCAACGGCTCTGTAACATAAGTTAGTACATCCTATTGGGAAGAAACATCCAGGACCAAATGGTCTACCGCAAGTTTGACTTACTGGTACCATTCCTGCCATTCCACCATCAACGAATGTATAGAATACATCACCTGGGAAACCGAAAGGCACACAAATAATACCCCAGTTTGCACCTGCTAAGTTAGTACTGATACCACCTATACCTCCTGCTGGAGTGGTGTGAACCGGATTGATCACTAACTGACCATCTCCGTAATTACCTGTAGCACAAGTTCCAAATCCTGGTAAGTTCATATTGAATCCAGTATTTGGTGCTCCTAAGATACCTATACCACGGATTTCACCTGGTTGTAATACGATAGGGCTTGCATTAACACCTCTTCTGAATGTTTGAGTTCCATCACAAGCGGTAGCTGTATCAAATACGTTAGCTGGTTTACCCAACCATAAAGTATCTTTAGTTAATCCACCTGTTCCTGCAGTCCATGCAGAAGTACGAACTGAGTCAGCAGCTCCTGTAGTTTTCAATAAAGTCCATAAATTTTTAGAACCCGGATTAGGACATGCATTTCCAGTTGGAATGTTACCTAAACCTGTTCTCCAAGATACCGGTGTATTTCTTTGATAAACTTCAAAGACACCAGCAGCAACTGCATTGGCTCCAGTAAATGTTGAAACAAAACCGTTGATCATCATTGGTTTTGTTGAATTGTTTTTTAAATCGAAGAAATATCCACCTGAATCACCACATGCGTTAATACCGCAAAAGTTTTGTGAATATTGGTTACAACCTGCAGAAAATCCAACCTGACCAAAAATCAAGGTTGAAGGGCAGTTATCTATAGCCATAAACGCCGGGGCATCCCAGAATGCACCGCATTCTCCAGGACCTGCATTAAGGTTTACGATGTTTCCTTTAGGACACGCAGGTACGAAAGTAGGTGGTTCTGAATCCAATACCGTTGTAGTAGAAGTTAAACGCGTAGGAGCACAAGTTCTTGAATCAACTGTTTCCCAAACTATTGTATAAACTCCACCAGGTAAAATCAAAGGTAAAGTAGTCATTTTAGGCCCACCATTAACAGAATAGGTAGCACCACCAACTTGACAAGATGAATCTATAGCAACTTCCCATACGAAGTTCTCTCCGAATGTTCCGAAAGTTCCACCTGCAACTTGTGCATATTCCAAGTCAAAATCATTATCTGCCACCTCTGTGTTATAAGAGCATGCAGAAATATCAGTACTATTTGGTGAACCTGTTTGATAATCTATTCTCCAAGTACATCCAGGGTTAGATGCAAATCTAACATCCCAGATTCCACCAAAACACAATCCATCTGAAAATGGCGGTCTTGTTGTAATCGTAACAGGGCCACAAACCACATCAGATATTGAAGCTCCAGCACCAGTATTACCTGGAGGTGAAGCCGGAGATGCTACTGTACCTAAAAATGTAAATCCACCACCAACTCCAAGTGCTCCTCCTAGGAAGACTTGACCTGGAAATGAAACAATTTTTCTTCCAATAGGGGCAACACCGGTGGAAGGTAATGTAGCCGGTCTAGGTACATTCCCAGCGCATGAGCCTGGAAGTAATCCCACTGTTACCGAACCTGTAAGGTTTACTGGATTTGGGATACATTGTGCAGACAGTATACTACTGGCCGACAACGTTAAAAACAACATGTACACCAGAGACATATTGCTTTTTAATTTGTTAAAACATTCTTTCATGAGAACTTGATTTCAGTTTGATTAAAATGGGTTTATTAAAGTTTTACAAGATTTACGACTTCAATAAATTGTAAGGTCCAATCTTTGTTATACAATTTATCAAATCGTTCTTGTTCAGATAAAGCAGGATATACCTTAGTTAAAAACGCATTATTTAAAGCGTCAGTAACTGAATTACCTTTTTCAAGTGAAACATACACACTTTCCAAAATCTTTGCCTTATCTAAGATTTTGTCAGGATCATTTACTGCATCATACAATCCAGTAGCAAGGTAAGGTG
Source organism: Saprospiraceae bacterium (assembly GCA_044228225.1). GTDB lineage: Bacteria > Bacteroidota > Bacteroidia > Chitinophagales > Saprospiraceae > Vicinibacter. The sequence continues at coordinate 4,047 of JBGAVH010000024.1, forward strand.
CTTGTAATACTGTCATGTAAGCCTTTACTGCAGTTTTTGCATTTGGTGCGCTTTTTAGGCTTGGGTATGGACTGGCTAAATTGCCAGAACGCACCGTTTGTGCGAAAGCATCACTTGAAAACATAAATAAAACGGTCAGCAACATCATGCTTACCAGTCTTACCTTGCTCACCAGTGACATTGGTCGGGAAAAACGAAAATAATTCGTGTCTTTCATGAGATTTAGTTTTGGTTATAAATAAAATAAAAATTAATTCAGTCTTTATCATCTAAAAAAATCAAACAGATACCCATTTAGGTACCTTTTAATCTTCGTTGATGAGTGAAATACAGTAAATAATTTGGTATGAAACGACTCATATATGTAGGTATTACATATATAAAATATTATATGATCATTTGTCAAACGATCAAAATCCCTAAGTTCAGTTCTGATTAGTGAACTAACTTATTGATTTTTAATAAATTAGACTTATTTTCTGAAGGATTGCTTCGTCCGCTAGGTAGTAAGTCATGAGTTTGGTTTAATACACAAGTACACACTTATGGGCACTTGACAAGGGCAAAAGTACAAATTGTCACATTGTTTAATATACCCAAAAGAGGGTAATATTCCTATTATGAAGAAGGGTTATATCTATTAATTCAATGGTTTCGTCAATCAGTGATCCTAATTCGTCAAGAAAAAATACAATAGGAGAAGCGCCATCAGTCGTCAGATAACAAAATAGGGTCATCGGGTAATCAGGTGAATGGTGAGCGGTAATCGGTAATCGGGTGATCGGGTGATTGGGTAATCAGGTGAATGGTAATTGGTGATCGATAACCAGGTGATCGGGTGATCGATAACCAGGTGATCGGGTAATAGGGTAATCGGGAAATCAGTAAAAGGTGACTTGTCCTGAAAAAAGTTTACACATTTTTCAATTGATTTGTAATCGGACCAACTATTTACTTGAATTTCTGAAAAAATATACCGGGTTATTATTTGTGGCGACTAGTATATTTGGGACTCCATAAACAGTTACCCATTTTAAGTCTTTCACATTATAGGGCATAAAAATTCCGGACTCTTGCACAGACAAAGGATTAAATTCCATATTTCCTTTACCTAACATGAGCAAACCCACTGAAGCATCTCCCCTGGTGGTTTCAATTTCTGCATCATATAGATTTCCGGCAATGATTATATCCTTATGTCCATCATTATTAAGATCTTTTATGATTATTCCTTGAATGGGACTAAATTGTGCATGTTTTGGCAATGGTAGAATTGAAAACTTACCCTTGTTATTATTTAGAATTATACTTCTGAATTCTTTGGCCTGATAATGAGCGCCACTATCCAATCCACTTCCAAGTATATCCTCGAGTTTAGCATTGGCGAAGTCTTTATACGTTGGAAATTTTTTAGCTAAGAAAGGCATTTGTTCCGAAGAACATTGTCTTCCTCTAACGGGGACCAAATCACCACCATTATACTTAGCTAATACGATGTCAAAAGTGCCATTGCCATCATAATCATCACAATATACCTGGAAGGGTTTATCGGGGCTGGCATGAAATTTATAATTTTCACCCAAATTACCGCATACCAAATCCATGTCCCCATCATTATCCAAGTCATCCGCAATAACTTTATTCCACCATCCTTCTGTGTTTGTAAGGCCATACTTTTCTAAACTTTCTTTGGTCCATATTCCAGCGCTATTTTTAAAAACAGTTATTGGCATCCATTCACCAACTAAAACCAATTCTAAAACTTTGTCCGCATCCAAATCAACCCATACAGCAGATGTCACCATACCAATATTCCTCAATTCTTTGGCTTTGTCGTCGGTAATGTCAATAAACTTACCGTGACCATCGTTTTCAAGTAAATAAGATTTAGGAGGAAACGGATATTTATCAGGAATCGTTCTGCCGCCTCTGAATAAATCTATATCACCATCTCCATCTATGTCCGCAGCAATTATACAAGAACCTGAGGATCTAATCACCGGTAAATTTGATAAGTCTTTTGAAAAATTCCCCAATCCATCATTCACATATAATCGATCTTGATATATAGGATTGGTTTCAACAATTTCTGTTCCTCCAGATACTACATATAAATCCTGATCTCCATCGCCATCAGCATCCAAGAATAAGGAACCCATATCTTCATATAAATTATCCTTGACAAAAATAGGGTTGGTTTTTAAATGAAAAGTCCCGGAATCATTTTGCATGTAAAGAGAACCTGCTTGTTGGTGAGCACCTCCAACATAAAAATCCTCCAATCCATCCTTATTGACATCAGCAACTGAAATGAAGGGACCCAATGCACTCATTTTCTGAGGTAATAATTGTTGATTTTTATAATCATCAAATTCATTTTCAATATGATAGAATGGTGGATGAATATGCGGCGCTGAATATTCAACAAAATATGGAATAAGTTTTTTTTCCTGAACTTTACGATCAATTGATTGACTAAAATCGACCGTTAAAACTTGATTAGCCTTTGGGTCAATAATTTTAGTTTCCTTTAATGTATTCCATAAAATAACTACACTATCAATTCTTGTATTCGTGCCTAACCCAAAATGCACGATGGGCTCTGAAGATGAAAGGTAACCTCTCGAAGTTCTCAATTCGACATATTGTTTTTGATCTCCGGAATATAAGGTCACCTTTGCTCCCATGCCATAGGTATTTCCGTAAGGTCCATTCAGCTTCAATCTCAAATAATTCGACTGTTGGTCTAAATTATTTTTATATATGAAAGCCGGATCATTGATGTTATTTATAACTAAATCTAAATCTCCATCATTATCCAGATCAGCTACTGCAGCACCATTTGAAAAACTAGGTTCTTCTATACCCCAATTTTTCATCATTTTTTTGAAACTCAAATCCTTATTGTTCTGAAAAATATAATTCACTAATTTTACTGAAGGCAATTTACCCAAAGCTTGCTGAATGGAGTCCAGTATATTATTTCTAGCCTTCAACATTTTATCAATCTGGATATTTTGGTCCCGATCATAAACGTCACGTAAATAACCATTCGTCACATAAATATCTTTCCATCCATCATTATCAAAATCCGAAATAAGTGGAGCCCAGGACCAATCTGTTTTGTCAACTCCCGCCATTTGTGCAACATCACTAAAGAACCCATTACCCTGATTATATTGTAAAACATTATGCATATATTGATCATGAAAACCATCGCTTTTTAATGACCTAAAAAAAGCAGGTTGCATCAATGGCATTGTCGTTTTACTTCTCTTGTAATCATCAGGTCGCATTTCTACGGAATAAATTTCTTCATTACCATCATTATCAATATCACCAAAATCTGTTCCCATGGCATAATATGGAACATGCTTAGTTACATCTTTAATCATTTCCTGAAACGTTCCAGGGCCGGAATTAATGTAGAAATAATCGTTTTCAACAAAATCATTAGATACATAAATATCACACATTCCATCATTATTGACATCACCAGTTGTCACGGACAACCCATAACTATAATTTGGTAAAATTCCAGTCTCCAAGCTTACATCATTAAAACTGTTATTTCCATTGTTACGATACAAACGTGTTGTTGTGGTCAAATCAATACTATCACGCTTCTTTACTTTTAAAATTTCTTCAGCACTAACGGGCCAATGGTTTGGGCGATTAGTAACTATTAAATCTAAATCATTATCATTATCATAATCAAAAAAACTTGAAGCAATAGAATATCCTTCATCAGCAATTCCATAGGATTTGGCTTGTTCTGTAAACGTGTTATTTTTATTATTAATAAAAAGTAAATTTCGATTACTTCCATTAATGTTTTTATATCCACCTCTACAAACATATAAATCCATGTAGCCATCATTATTGATATCAACTGTAGAAACACTATTGTGCCAGCCACCGAATTGATCTATTCCTGCTGACCTTGAAATATCTTCAAACTTAAAATTACCTTTATTCAAATACAATTTATCAGGTACCTGATTCCCTGTAAAATAAAGATCTTGTAAACCATCATTGTTTACATCAATAATCCCGACACCTGCTCCGTTGTATATATAATTGAATGTAAATAAATTTTCTTCAGTTGTCTCCTTTATAGTATTATTAAAATCTACGCCAGTTACAGTAGAATCCAACAAAGTAAAAAGTTTTCCGTTAAAAGTATTTGTCTTATTATTATTACATGATATTATTCCTAAACAAAAAATGCCTATTCCTATAAATAAAAATTTTAGGTTAATTGAAGCTAATGAAAATGGTATTCGCATGAAATTATTTTTTTATTGAATAATCAACTGATTTCTGAATATGAAACGTATCACTTATCGTTCAAGCTATCCAAGCGTTTAAAAGAATCCATTTTAGCAAAATATCTTAAAGAGGCAGCTTTGATTATAGCAAATTCTCGAGGTGATCCCGGTCTAATAACACCTAACATTACTTTACCATTTTCGTTGGCATACATATCCATTAAATTCTTAGTCTGATAAGTAACTTTAGCAATCTCTTCTCTACTTAATAATTTCCCATCTTTATCTTTTATTGGAAAATCAAAAGTAAACCGAGGATTAGAACCTAAGATCATCATTTTTTCAAAATCCAATCTATGTAAAGTTGGATCAACAAATGATGGAATTTGGTATTCGGTAGTATCTTCCACTACTTTTGAAGGATCAGGTACCCCGGAATCTGAAGTACTATTTCGTAATTTACAACTGCTTATCAAAAAAGCACCTAATATAAATAATAATAAATAATTCTTCATTGCGTATATACTCATTAGTTTTGTAAAAAAAGTTGTGTTACCCAATTGTTATTGGCTACTAGGATCATTGGTTTGCCAACAAATGTTTTATTAATTGCTAAAATATTTTTGACGTCTCCTGGCATATTAATTCCTGATTGAGTAGGTGAAACATCTACAAAACTTCCATCTTTATTTCCCTTGAGCAAGATACCAATGCTTGCATCTGCTCGACCTGTTTCAATCTCAGAGGTAAATAAATTTCCACCAACAATCAGATCTGGAATTTTGTCATTATCAAAATCTTGCCATATGATTCCATTAATAGGTGAAATCTGTGCTCTGTTGGGTAATTTTTTAGATTCAAAATGACCATTGCCTTGGTTTATTAATATAACACTTTCAAAGCTATTGGCTTCATAATGTAAGGCATCTTTCAATAAATCACCATAGACTTGTTCTAATGTAGAAGAGCCATATTCATCATACGTTTTAAACTTCTCAGATATCAAAGGAAGCTGTTCACTTGAGCATTGTTTTCCACGAACGGGAAATAAATTTCCATCCTTTTTATATTGACCCAAAACTATATCTGATTTACCATTCTTATCAAAATCACCTGCATAAACTTGAAATGGATTAAGTAATGAAGTTTTATACTTATAATTTGTACCTAAATTACCGACTACAAAATCCATATCCCCATCATTGTCAAAATCATTCATTGCAATTCTATTCCACCAGCCTGAAGTTTTATCTAATTGAAATTCCTTTGTTTGATTAATTAATTTACCATTTTGATTGATCATTATAGTAATAGGCATCCATTCACCAACAATAACCAAATCCACATTTCCATCTTTGTTTAGATCGGTCCATCCAGCATCAGTAACCATTCCAATATTGGATATGTCACTACTCCATAGCTCACTTGCATCTATGAATTTATTACCCTCATTTTTAAGCAAATAAGATCTACCGGGAAATGGATATTTACCGGGAGCCAATCTCCCTCCAATAAATAAATCCAAATCGCCATCTTTATCAAAATCTGAAGCTTTAACACATGAGCCGCTACCAACAATTTTTGGTAATTTATTCGTTTTAATAAAAAGACCATTCCCATCATTTTCATACAATCTATCCTGATACAAACTGAGGTCATCAAATTCATTTCCACCGCTAACAACATATAAATCAAGATCCCCATCCTGATCGGCATCAAAAAATAAAGCTCCTACATCTTCATATTTACTATCCTCTTCAAATGCTTTAATATTTGATTTTAAAAAAGTTCCGGTTTGATTTTGAATATATAAAGCACCAGCCTGACCTGCAGCACCACCTACATAATAATCATCTGCGCCATCAGCATTCACATCTGCAACTGCAATGGATGGACCGAACTGTGACATTTTGTGGGGCAATAAAATTTGCCTTCTATGATAATCATCATAATCATTCTCTTTATGTGTAAATTCATTAGCTGCAGCTCTGGTGACCTCTGTAAAAAGTTGACTTTTATTCTCCTTTAGTTTATTTATAGTCTTACTATTTTTATATGATATGCTTAGTTCCTGATCCACTTTTACATCAGTAATTACTTGAGTTTTACCATCTATCCAGTCAATAGTAACCTGGTCAATTTTTGTATCATTTCCTAAACCAAAATATAAATAATCATCTACACTTGATTGGTATCCTCTGGTAGTTAATAACTCTGCATACTGAGTTTTAGTTTCAGATTTAATAGTCACTTTTGTATTCAACTTCAAGGCATAATTATCCGCAACTAGTTTGATTTTCAAATAATGATTATTCGATTTCTCTAATGCGTTATTTTTATATACGAGGGCCTTCTCATCTATATTATTAACTACCAGATCTGGATCACCATCATTATCCAAATCACCATAAGCAGCTCCTGAAGAAAACCCTTTATAATTTAAATTAAAATCTTTCGATTTATCTGAAAAACTCAAATCTCCATTATTTAAATAAAAATAATTTTCAATTTTAGTAGATTTTAAATCCTTGTTTTTCGCCTTTAAAAAATCTACAACTTCTTGCTGACTGGCGCCATTCTTTTGCATTTCTTGAACTTGATGAGAGGTACTTTTAATAAAATCTTTGTCCAAAAAATCTTTATAATATCCATTTGAGATATACATATCTCTAAAACCATCCATATCAAAATCTTCAAGCAAACAAGACCAACTCCAATCGGTATGATGCAAATTACTCATTTGTCCAATTTCAGAAAAAGATCCGTTTCCATTATTAAGTTGAAGCATATTTCTCATATAGGCATAATGATACCCGTACTTCACATATCTCCAGAAACGATCGATATCCATACTTGCCATATTAACCTTTTCTCTATAATTATCTTCCGACAACATATCTAATACAAAAAGATCTGTTAATCCATCATTGTTAATATCTGCAGCATCACAACCCATACTACTCAAACTGGTATGTTTAAATTGATTATAAATACCATTAGTAAAAGTTCCATTTTGATTATTTATTAAAAAAATATCTGGTTGCTCATGATCTACAGCAATATAAATATCCGGCCAACCATCCATATTTAAATCTGAAGTTACACTGGATAAAGTCCAGCAATAAGATAAAACACCAGATTTAATGGTTACATCTTCGAAGTGAAGATTTCCCTTATTTTCATATAAATGATTGGATTCTTTTAGATTTGGATTTCGAAAATTCTGGTGCTGTTCCATTTCGTTGAGCATCCTTTTTTCTGGATGATTTCCCACAAACAAATCCAAATCACCATCTTTATCAAAATCTAAAAAATTAGCTACCATGGAATATCCGTTATCATTTAAGCCCATTTCTTTAGACTTTTCAGTAAAGGTGTTATTACCATTATTGATGTAGAACTTATTTTCTCTTTTTTGAGGATTGTCATCAAAAAAGAAGGACCGACAGATATAAATATCCAAAAATCCATCATTATTTATATCAGCCATAGCTGCTCCGGTACTCCATCCTGGAGCAGAAGCGATTCCTGACTTTTCTGTGATATCTTCAAATTTAAAATCCCCTTTATTGAGATAAAGTTTGTCTGAAACTTGATTGCCCGTGAGTAAAATATCTGACAAACCATCGTTATTAATATCACCCAGTGCAACACCTCCACCGTTAAAAACATTGATAAATTGCAAAGGACTCGGCAAGACATTCATATCTAACTGATTGGCAAAATGGACTCCAGTTTGTTCTGCCGGCATGAGTTCAAAAGCCGGTAAGGAATTATCTATAGTCCTATTTTGATTACCATGACATGCAAGAAGTAGCAATAAACTTAACAACCAAATCGGTTTGTTCATAAAATTTCGCTTTGGTGCAAAAATACTATAGTAATAAATTAAAACCTATAATTTAGTAAAAAATAACATATGGTTTAATTACTTAAAGTATTATAAATCAAAGGTTAATAATATTCTCAAATATAATGAACCGGAATTTTAACAAATGTTTAAGGTAAGTCGTTACAAATCATTTCAATGGAAATTGATTGTAAAGCATTAATTTAGGTTACAATGGGTAACACTTAGATTCCATTTAAAAGTTTTTAGTTCAAATGGTTTTGGATCCGTCTGGTCTTCAAATAAGGTATAACCATGATCCATTTCTATGTTGGTATAAATTTTTGTTGACTTTGAAACAGGCCAATAAACTTCAATAGATTCTATACGTTGTGCATCCTTACCTAAACCAATGTGAGCAAGATATGGATTAGAACCAAAACTACCTCCAGAATCCATTTGACGATAAATGCTTCTTTTACCTTTTGCGGTTATTAAATTAACTTTGATTCTACTATGGGCTCCAAAATAATTGGTTTGGGTACCGCGTAATCTGATTTTAATAGAATGTGCAGCAAATCCCGGATTATTAAAAAATGCATTAAAAAAACGATCTCCTTCATATGCACCTCCCATAACAGCATAGATATCCTGATCCCCATCGTTATCAAAATCTGCAAACGAAATACCATGCCCCTTTTGAAGATGTGCAAATCCACCTACATAACTTACATCCTCCAATCTTTCTCCATTCATGTTAATAAACATTCTATTGGGTATGATCGCTTCATAATTTGGTTCACCAGTTCCGAAATAAAAATCTTCAAAACCATCATTATTTAGGTCTCCTTTGTTAGATGCCATGATATACAAAGATGAATTCAATCCAGCATCTTTGGCGATATCCTTAAAATTCAAATTACCTTGATTGATATATAAACCACACAATTCATTTTGAAATGGTTTTCCTCTATAATCATTCACAATATCTTCAGGCAAATGATTGTATCGATTGATATTAAATGAACCTGCAAAAATATCTAGATTTCCATCGTTGTTAAAATCTAGTATACAAGTTGAAAAACTGCCTTGAGGATTAACTGCTCCTGATTTACTAGAAATATTCTCAAATTGAATCTTTGTCGCTGTGCTTCTATTTAATAACATTACATTATCCCCGCCCATTCGAGTCATATACACATCAGTCCATCCGTCATTATTAATATCACCAGCAATTATTCCTTTACAAAAGAAAACAAGATCTTCTACACCAGATCCAGCAAGTACATTAATAAATTTTCCTTTAGTATCATTTAAATATAATTCATTTGGGTGAGGATTTTTGGTGGATTCATTTCCAATAAAAAGATCTAAAAATCCGTCGTTATTAAAATCGCAAAAAACTCCAGCTTGTGTTGGATGAAAACTTAAAAGACCCGCTTCTATAGTTACATCGGAAAAAGTGCCATCCCCATTATTACGAAACAATGAATTAGGTAGATTTAAATTAGTTAACCAAGCTCCTCGAAGTACCATAAAATCCATCCATCCATCATTATTATAATCTCCCTGAATGACATTCAATCCGCCAATGATACCTTTTAATTGAGCTTTCCCTGATAAGTCAGAAAAAAGTCCATTACCATCATTATGTAAATACCTGATGCTTTCATGCAATCCCCAACCTGTAGCTATAATGTCTAGGTAACCATCATGGTCAAAATCTTCCACTGCTACACCACCTGATGATTCATTGATGGCAGTATTATTATTCATTGCAATATCCTGAAACCTTGGAAAATCTATTTTGTTTTGGAATTTTGTTGGGGGTATTAAAAATTCTTTAGGAACACTTTTCGGATAAGTACCTAATGTCATTGCAGCAATATTTAACAACCATACGGAAATTAAATCATTCGGATTATCTTGCAATAACTCTAAAAGATATTTTGTTCCGATCTCGGAGCCATTTTTTAACTGATGTATGCCAGAACCCTTTATGGGAATCAAGCAAGATTGATCACTATGATGTTGTAAACAATTCTCTTGCTCTCCTAAACGTAAGTTAGCTATTGCTAATAATTTGAGCATATGCTCTTTGTATTCAGGTTTCATCTTCCCAGAACTTTTTAAAAATTGATATAGTTGATCAAGTTCTGCTATAGATTTTTCAGTGTCCCCAGCTAATAACAATTCATTGGCATATTTTAATCGAAGGTTGAAATCCGTTGGGGTTTTCTGCACACGATCATAAAAGTATTTAACATTTGCTGCATTGTCAAAAGCACCATTAGGGGGAACAACTGACTTAACGACACTATCTAATATGTGAATCATTCTTTCATTACCATTCATTGAATCATTTGATATATTATGATTAGTCTCCGTTTTACAGCAAACAAAATAGAACATCAAAAAAATAATAGTGTACTTCACAATTGAATTTTTATTCATTAATTAGGAAATAGTTAAATTAAGTTTGTAAACCAGGTAATACATTTGAAATAATTGGATTAAAAAATCGATCACGAAAATATTTTTACCATATAGAATAAAATAATTGAATGATTAAAATTGAATCAACGATTTACTTTAGATATATGGCATTTTTTTTTTTCAAATTAATGAGAAACATTCATAACTAATTTAATCTTTTATTACAAATTCAATGAACCGATATTTTAAATTACTTAGATAATAATTCAAGTTTATCAACAGAATGTTTTCCTATACTACGTCCTTGCTTGAGTCCTTCAGACAATCCAAATAAATAGTGAATCCCACCATAAAATCTACTTATAGAAGCTTGGTCCGCGGCTTCAGTCAATGAATTAAAGGTCCTCGGTTCAATTCCAAATTGAACTTCTGTGGAATCTGTAAATGCTTTATCTCCAAAATAATGAATGAGCACAGTAGATGAAGCTCCAGAAATAACACTATGTCCACTGGTATATTCTGGAAAAGGTGGAGTCTGTATAAATGGGGTCCATTTCAAATCTATATTTCGGTTAATATAAGTTATAGGTCGAACCAGTTGTTCCGTGAATTTTGCATTCCAACAACTGATGATACCATCAAAAATTGCAATACCTACACTAGCATAAACTTTCGACGAATTATAAAAATCAAGTTTTCCTTCCAAGCATCTTTCTTTAGTAATATTCAGCCAATGTCCAGCTGGACTTAACCTATGTGTAAAATACGTATTATGCCCAGAAGTAAAATATTCATTTGGATTACAATCCCAAAATTTAGCTATAGAATGATGTTCTTCGTCTTGTTTTATACCTTCCTGATAAAGCTTTAAAGCTTCATTATAAAACTCAGATTCTTTACTTGTACTAAATACCGGAGGTCTCGGTGGATAAAATTGCCGTAGTGAATCCAGCAAAATAAATCGTAAGGATTTCCAGTTAGGTTCTAAGGCTTTGTCAAAATTAGGTGGTGTGATTATCCAAGTACTATCCGTTTGAGGCATCGTATATTGAGAAGCAGATTTGACAAATGCATAATTATCTTTTTTGATCCAATCAATCATCTTTGTACCTACAACATCTCCAAAATCAAGGGACTTTTTTTGAACTTTTGTTGGATATTTAGATATTTTTATTTTAAGTTCTGTCATCATTGAATCTACCATGTATTCACTAAAAACTAGTTTTTTAGCAACAACACAATACGCTTGTAATGCCGCAATGGAATAATTTACATTTGTGGTGTCCAATGTCAATCCTTTATTCCACGAACTATCTAATTGATTCATGATTGACTTACCTTGAGCATTCAACATGACTTCATAACATACCAGATTGGGATAAACAAATACACGACTGGCAACCGGAGGTGAATAGATATCCTCCATTGAAATTTCAAGCATCTTATTTGTAAAATGATGCAAAAAACTCGCATCCAGATTCCCTTGATCTTGCTTACAATTTGAAAAAATGAAAATGAATCCCAATAATAATACCCATTGATTTCGCATATGACATTTCATTATTTAGCTAATTATTTAAAGAAAATAATTTTACATAACCATTATTTTCAACCACTACAAATCCTTGCTTTTTGCCTAGGTTAATTTTTTTAATGGTTCTGATGTTACCTGGAACATAAAATCCAGACTGTGCTATATTCAATGAAGTAAATGCCTTATTTCCATCATTTAATAGAACATTGCCTATGGATGCATCATATATTCCAACATCAATGTCTGTATCATAAAAATTGCCGCAAGAAATGATATCCATTTTTGCATCATGATTTAAATCATATATACATGATCCTTTAACCATAGATTTTTGAACATCCTGTGGTAATAATTGAATGGAAAAAGAATTATTATTGTTCCATAAAATAACAGATGACATGATATTTGATTTCAGATGATATGATTTATCTAAAATTTCTTTTGAAAAAATATCTGATATTTTTGCTTTACCATAAGTGGCATAACGAAGGAATTTTTTTCTCAATGATGTCATTTGTTCCAACATTCTATCTCTAGAGACAACTGGATAACTCTCTCCCATAATATAGGAACACAAAATCGCATCTATGGTCTTGCTACCATCAAAGTCAGCAGCAAATACTTCAACGGGTTCCTGTTCAGATGCTTTGAATTTTGAATTCAAGCCCAAATTACCAACTACCAAATCTTCATCACCATCTCCATCTAAATCACCTGCGGATATACTTTGCCACCAACCTTGAGAACGATCCAGACCATATTCATTTGTTTGGTTCGTTAATTGTTTTCCATCATTGATTAAAATAGTAATGGGCATCCATTCACCGCAAATGATCAAATCGTTTTTTCCATCTTTGTTAACGTCCATTGAAATGGCATCTTTAACAATCCCAAATGATGAGGATATGGTTTTGAACCATTCCTTAGTTTCATCAATTAATTGACCCTTCCTATTTATAAATATTTTAGATTGATCAGCATAAGGATACCTCCCTGGTGATGCCCCACCACCAACAAATAAATCCATTTGTTGATCGCCATTGATATCTATGCTCAATACATTACTACCATTCTCAAATTCTTCAGGAACAATCCCAATTCCTTGTTGAAAGGTACCTTTGCCATTATTAATATATATTCGATCTTGATAATTTTTAGAACCAATATCCCATTGATATCCTCCACTCACCACATATAAATCCAAATCTTTATCCGCATCAATATCGATAAATTCAGCATCAACATCTTCATAGATACTATCAACTAAAAATGCATTTTGTTTGGATATCACAAATGATCCATTTTTTTGTATAAACAATTCGCCTTCCTGACCTGATGCCCCGCCCAAATAAATATCTTCATAACCATCTCCATTTACATCTCCTACAGCCATTGCAGGTCCTTCAGAAGAATTCTCCAAATGAAGTATAGGTTCTCTTTTAAAATCTATGTAATAATTTTCCCTGTGTTTAAAATTTAGGCTACTTTCTTTAGTTACATTTGTTAATATTGGTTTTATTTGATTGACTGTAGGCTTAATTACTACACCGGCAGCTGCATCTATCAAATTCAAAGTATTCATATTAATTTGATCATAACGCTTGAGACTTCGATCTGGCCAACGCACCTCAATATGATCAATAACCGTTTCTGTTCCAAGGCCAAAATGTACCGTTGGATCTACAGATGACATAAATCCCCGAATTGGATTAATAAATCTATATTGTTTTGTGCCATTACCAAGAACCAAAGTAACTGTAGCTCCAATAGCCTGTGTATTTAACCCAGGACCTTTTAATTTAAGTTTTACAAAATTGTTTTTTGATTTTTGATTTGAGGTATTTTCTAATACAAAAGCTTCATCATTAATATTATTGGTGACTATGTCTAAATCCCCATCATTATCAAGGTCCGAATAAGAAGCTCCATTAGAATATGATTCTGGTCCTGAATTCCAATCATCATTCTTTTTTGTAAAACTCAAATTTCCATTATTTTGATAAAAATAATTTCGAATTTTCTGTTGAGGACATATTTTTTTCCATTCTGTAAATGAAACTCCACCATTAATTTTGGAGGTTTTTTTCAATGAATCAAAAGTAAATTTTTTATAATCCATATCGGTTACATACCTTCTGTATCCGTTTGTAATATATAAATCTTCAAAACCATCATTATCATAATCTCCTGCAATTGGCGCCCAACTCCAATCCGTATATTCCAAATTTAACATGGTGGCAATTTCACTGAAGGTATTATTCTGATTATTTAACTGAACACAATTCTTAGAAATTTGTGGCTGCAATCCATAGGTTACCATTTTGTGAAACCGATCGTAATTCTGATCATCCATCAATGTTTTTTGTCTGAGATTATCTTCGGGTTTCATATCCAATGTCATCATATCAAAATATCCATCATTATTAATATCCAACATTTCTGAACCCATTGAAGAATGTGATTGATGCGAAAAATAATCTTTAAAGGATTTTTTAAAGGTATTATTTTTATTATTGATAAATAAAACATCAGGTTGAAGATAATCATTGCATATATACATATCCGGATAACCATCTTGATTAAAATCATTGATAATGGCACTTAATCCATATGCTACATTTCCTATTCCTGCCTTTTCACTTATATCCACATAATGATTATTACCCGTATTTAAAAATAGTCTATTGCTAATATCAACACGATTGGTATCTTCAGGAATATAACGATTGCCTTTCTCATCTTGATAAATATTAATATTATTAATATCTTTCCAGTTAATTGGATGATTAACCATTAACACGTCCAAATCATTATCCAAATCCATATCAAAGAAATAGGTTTGTGTTGTATAACTTGGGTCATCTAAACCAAATTCTGCGGAGCGTTCTGTAAAAGATAAATTCCCATTATTAATGTACAATACATTTTTACGATAAGGAACATCAAATAATCCACTTTTACAAACGTATAAATCCAGCCTCCCATCACCGTTGATATCAATCATGGACACACCCGTTTTCATACCATCACCACCATTAACATTAGCCTGGGCTGTAATATCTTTGAATTTAAAATTTCCTAAATTGAGATACAATTTATTGTAATCTAAATTGGATCCAAAATAAATATCTGGTAAACCATCATCATTTATATCTCCAATGGCCACTCCAGCACCATTATAAAAATATTCATAATTGAACATATTTATAATATCATTATCCTCTATAGAGTTAATGAATTTAATATTTGTAGTCGAAGAATCTCTTAAAACAAAAAGTGCGTTTGAATTTACTTTAATGACTGTTTTTTGAGTTGTGTTTTTACATGAAAACAAGTAAAAAAACAGCGTAAAATAAAAAAGCACTTTTGATTTCATGAATAAAAATTTAGGCTTGGTTTTGAACTTTTTTAGGCCCGGCGTTAATAATTTCTTGAGAAGCTTTAGATTGATATTTTTCAAAATTGGCATTAAATAGTTTCGCAAGGTCAAAGGCTTTTTGATCATAAAGGTTTGAATCACTCCATGTATTTCGCGGATTCAAGACTTCATCGGGCACACCTGGACATACTGTTGGAAATTGCAATCCAAAAACTTCATGTGTTGCATATTTAACATCATTCAATTGGCCAGATAAAACTGCACTAATCATGGCTCTTGTATAATTTAATTTAATTCGACTTCCGACACCATAAGCACCTGCAGTCCACCCGGTATTGATTAACCAAATCTTAGGATTGAATTGATTAATTTTCTTGCCCAGCATTTCTGCATAAAATGTAGGATGTAAAGGTAAAAACGGAGCACCAAAACAAGCCGAAAAAGTAGCCTTAGGTTCTGTTACACCCGCTTCAGTTCCGGCAACTTTAGCCGTATAACCTGAAATAAAATGATACATTGCCTGTGCTACATTTAATTTGGAAATAGGAGGTAAAATTCCGTAGGCATCACAAGTTAGAAAAAATATATTTTTTGGATGGCCACCTTTAGCAGGCTGCACACAATTATCAATGTGATAAATAGGATATGAAACTCTTGTATTTTCAGTAATTGCACTATTGCAATAATCAGGGATATTCGTGTTTTCCTTAAACATGATATTTTCGAGTATTGCACCAGGCTTTATGGCTTTATAAATATCTGGTTCTTTTTCTTCAGTCAAGTCTATACACTTAGCGTAACATCCACCTTCAAAATTAAATACTCCTGAATCACTCCAACCATGCTCATCATCGCCAATTAAGCGGCGTTCCGGATCTGCAGATAATGTTGTTTTCCCGGTACCGGACAATCCAAAAAATATGCTTGTGTCGCCATCCTTGCCTATGTTTGCTGAACAATGCATGGATAAAACTCCCTTTTCATAGGGAAGTACAAAATTAAGTATGGTAAAAATCGATTTCTTAATTTCTCCAGTATATGCTGATCCCCCGATAAGTATCCTTTTTGATTTGAAGTCAATGATGCTAAAATTATGTTGTCTCGTTCCATCAACCATTGGATCTGCTTTAAACCCTGGTGCGCAGTAAATACACCAATCAGGATTAAAATGATCCAATTGGTCTCCACTAGGTCTGATAAACATATTTGAAGCAAACTGTGCACTCCAAGGATATTCAGCAAATACTCTAACGCTGATCTGGTAATCCAAGCTATCGCAAGCAAAATCATCTTGTATAAATAATTCTTTGGATGATAAATATTGCGCTACTTTTTGAAATAAAGCATCAAATTTGTCCTGTGGAAAAGGCTTATTGAATTTATTCCAATCAACCGCATCATGCGTAATTTCATTATCCACTGTAAATTTATCATCCGGTGACCTGCCCGTAAATTCTCCTGTTTTAATCACTAAAGCTCCGGTATCACTTAATGTTGCCAGTCTTCTATCCAAACTTTGGTTTATAAGTTCTTGAGGTGATAAATTGGCATATATGTAATTTGAATTAGAAATTCCAAAAGCTGATAAAGGCCTAGATTGTGAAAGTTTACCAATAATTTTCATAATTTAAGAGAATAATGGATTAATAAATTCACCAAAAATATCAAAAAAAGCAGCAAATATGATTCAATATTATGCTTGAAAGCATGGCTTTACCCTTAAAATTGATTCAAGAAATTCAATTTTAAAAAAAACTAAGTCAAACTTCAACCATCCTGTATAGTCCCATATAACATTGAATCTATAACTGCTATAGACTTGATTTGAATAAATGGATAGGCAAAGGTAAGGTCATTTTTGAACTGGTTCCTAAAAATCACTTAATTTTACAATTTAAGGCCATCCTTTACCAAAATTCTAACCGGAGTCTACGTTGAGGTTGATTAAATTATACGATCAACACTGTACCGATAGACTATTGCCTAAATGCTAAGCCTTGATTTTGATATAGTTAAGTGCTTTTTGGTGATTTTATTAGGCATTTTGGATTGATTTATTACACATTTCTAGCAAACTGAAATTTTTTCAAAATAAATTTAATCTTTTTTAGTCTTTTTGGCAATTACTTTGTTAGTAAGCATGTAATATAACGTCTTGTTAATGATTGAATAAATTAACAAAATATTCCAAAACATAATAGTTTTGCGGGCGTTTTTAAATATTAGGTTTATATTTTAAATAGTCCCATGGACAAGCTAAAAGAGTTATTCAAAGCAAAAGTTTTATCAGCTTCTGATGAAATTAAAGGCATTATTAAGGATCATGGATCTCAAATTATTGATCATGTCCAAATTGACCAAGTTTATGGTGGAATGAGAGGTATTCAAAGCATGATTTGGGAAACTTCCTCACTAGATGCTCAGGTTGGAATTCGTTTTAGGGGTTTATCTATCCCTATGCTAAGAGAGCAATTACCCAAACTTGATGGAGCAACCGAACCTCAACCTGAAGGTTTATTCTGGCTCATGATGACCGGAGAAGTCCCAACAGATGAAGAAGTTCAGTGGTTAACTGAAGAGTGGCAGCGCCGAAGTGTGGTTCCGGATTATGTGATTATTGTCATCAATAGCCTGACTCCACTAACCCATCCAATGACTCAATTAAGTATTGCAATCCTTGCAATGCAATCTGAAAGTGTTTTTGCCAAAAGTTACGAGGATGGCATGAAAAAATCAGATTATTGGGAGGCGATGTATGAGGATAGTATGAACTTAATTGCGCGACTCCCAATTGTGGCAGCCTATATTTATAGAAAAACATTTCATAATGGGAATATCATCTTACCAGATAGAACTTTAGACTGGAGTGGAAATTTTGCTCATATGTTGGGTAACGATTCACCTGCATTTAAAGACCTCATGAGATTGTATTTGACGATTCATGCTGATCATGAAGGAGGCAATGCTTCAGCCCATACGGTGCATTTAGTAGGATCTACTTTAAGCGATCCATATTATTCGCTTGCAGCAGGAATGACAGCATTAGCAGGACCATTACATGGACTTGCGAATCAAGAAGTTATGGATTGGATTTATGACATGATCAAGGAATTAGGTACCAACGTTCCGTCCAAAGAACAAATTGGTGATTATGTTAAAAAAACATTGGCTAAAGGAATTGTAGTACCTGGATATGGGCATGCTGTACTTAGAGCTCCGGACCCTAGATTTATTGCACAGAAAGAATTTGCAACCAAACACTGCCCTAATGATCCTATGGTGAATATTGTATGGAATGTATTTGAAGTTGTACCTCCAATTCTCGGAACCATTGGAAAAATAAAAAACCCTTGGCCCAATGTAGATGCTCACTCCGGAGCATTATTGGAACATTTTGGGATAAAAGAACATAATTTTTATACTGTTTTATTTGGAATTTCGCGAACTTTGGGAGTTCTTGCACAACTTTGTTGGGATAGGGCATTAAATCTACCTCTTGAACGACCTAAATCATTAACTACAGAAGAAATTAAGCTTTTAATAAAAAATTCAACAAACTAACCCAAATCTTTATGGAATTTCCAACTAACCTTCGTTATACTAGTGAACATGAATGGCTACTCATTGACGGAGATACGGCCACTATAGGAATTACAGATTTTGCTCAATCCGAATTGGGTGATATTGTGTATGTCGAAGTAGACACTGTAGGTCTAGACTTAAATAAAGAAGATGTATTTGGAACCGTAGAAGCGGTTAAAACCACTTCAGATTTATTTATGCCTGTTGCCGGAACTGTCATCGAGTTCAATCCGGCATTAGATGAAAAAGGTACCAACGATCCAACTTTAATTAATACAGACCCTTTTGGAAAAGGCTGGATTGTAAAAATAAAAATATCGGATCCGTCGCAAGTTGACAGCTTGATGAATGCTGATGAATATAAAAACCTAATCGGCAAATAAGACGTCCAGATTGAATATACAATCTAGAATCAATCGGTCAATTTTGATCGCCTGGTCTATAGTATTTTGTATATTAATATTGTCTTTATTACCTGGAAACAGGATGCCTAAGTTGAATTATTTAGATCTATTATCCATAGACAAGTTGGGTCATGCTATATTTTATGGGTCAGCCTGTTATTTCTTTTTTAAAGGTTCAAAAACAATAACTAAAACGACCACTTTTATCATTTTTGGAGGTCTGTTTATGCTTGGCTTTTGCCTCGAAATCCTTCAAGCCATTTTAGCTTCTGGTAGAACATTTGATTATTTAGACCAATTAGCAAACACCATAGGAATTACTTTAGGTCTCACGTTTTATTTAAAATTCAATAGATCATCATCTACTTCAGATTCGACCAACAGAAATTAAACTTTTTATTGCAATAATATGAGCATGAAACGTTATATTAAAAATAATTCAGGCAAAGATTTAAAATGTTATTCTTAAAAAGTGACACTAAACTAATGGATGATATCGTCTTTGAGGGTCGAAATAAATCCTACGGTGCTTATTTTTTAAGGCGACGATATGAAAAATCCATGATTATTGGCATTCTAATGGGTGTCATCATCTTCGTTTTTTTGATTTTTTTACCCGTAATTCTAGATTGGGTAAAATCCTGGTCATCCCCTGTCGAAGACCCCTTTATCATGACCGAAGTCGTCTTACCCTTACCTTCAAATATACAATCAACGATTCCATTAGCTACGGCAACTGCGAAAATGCAAGAGAAGCAATCCTATACTGCGGTTAATAAATCGACCATTCCTAAAGTGAAAAAAGATGAAGAAACAGTTGAAACACCTATTATAAAAACCATCGTCAATCCTTTAGATACTGCAAATAAGAATAATGATAATCAGGGTGCAAAAGGACCGTCAAATGAAAATGGACTTGAGGAGATCGTCACGTTTATACATCAAATGCCTATGTTTCCTGGATGTGAAGATGAAACAATACCATACCTTCAAAAAAAGAAATGTGCTGAATACAAACTTCAGGAATTTTTGAAAAACAATTTACGTTACCCAAATCTCGCTGTTCAAAAAGGAACCCAGGGAACTGTATTTGCTCAATTTGTAGTTGAAAAAGACGGCACCATCAGCAATATAAAAATTTTGCAAGACATAGGTGATGGATGTGGATATGAAGCAAGGCGTGTTATTGAACTTATGAATACTATGACCCAAAGATGGACTCCAGGTATTCAAAGCAATCATCCGGTAAGAGTTCAATATACTTTACCTATTGTTTTTCAGGGTAGGCAATAGCATAGGAATAACAAAATAACTGATAAAGCGTTATTTCCAAGTAAGCTTTGTTAGAATAATAAAAAGTTTTATTATAATTAATTAATATTTTAGATTTAACTTTATGTTTTTAAAATGATGAGAAGTTTCCTATTGTTTTATATATTTTGTTGGTCGTTCAACTTAGTTGCACAAGATCCTCGATTAGCTCAACAATATTTTGTTGATGGTGAATATGAAAAAGCAGCCGTATTATTTCAAAGTTTATATCAAAAAAATCCATCACAGGAATCTTTTTTTACTTATTATCTGAATTGTTTAACGGCCTTGGGTAAACAAGAGGAAAGCGAAAACTTAATTAAAAAAGAAATTGCAAATCGACCCAAAGAAGCCAGTTTGTATATTTTATATGGAAATCAATTCATTAAAAAAAATGAACTTGAAAAAGCAGAAAAACAATTTAAACTCGCCATTGAAAAATTGCAACCCGATGTAATCATGATTCATAAAGTTGCCAATGGATTTATTGACCTATCAAAATTTGATTTAGCCATTGACACCTACGAGAAAGGTGAAAAAATAATGAAGGGACAAACCCATTTTACATATAATTTGGCCGACCTCTACAGACGTAAAGGTGAGATGGATAAAATGCTCAATTATTATTTGGCCGGGCTGGATGATGGAAGTGTAAATCTCTTAAGTCTACAAAATATTTTAAACGCCTATTTACCTAAAGATAAACATAAAGATTTTCAGAGTCTGCTCTACGAAAAATTGAGTGAAAAACCAGACCAAGTTGCATACATTGAATTACTGCTTTGGACTTTTATCCAATCTAAAGATTATCTGAATGCTTTAAGACAAGCTAAAGCTTTAGATAAACGACTCAGTGAAAATGGAAATCGAGTATTTAATATTGGTAGTATTGCTGCTAATGATACGGATTATAAAACAGCCATTGATGCATTTACCTATGTGAGAGATAAAGGCCCCATAGGTTCTTCCTATCTTGACGCTTATCGACAAGTATTAATTTGCCGTAGAAAACAAATTGTCGAAAAAAATAATTACAATCAACAAGACCTCATTGCACTAGAAACAGATTATGAAAATTTCAAAAAAGAATATTCCGGTAGTCGATTAGCTGCCCCAATTATTATTGAATTTGCCGAATTGGAGAGTAGATATTTGAATCAATTAAATAAAGGGATAGCGTTACTTGAAGAACTGGTAAAAAATCCTGCCATAGAGCCACACATTAAAGCTCAGGCAAAATTAGATTTAGCAGATTATTATCTAATACAAGGTGAACGTTGGGAAGCTACATTACTTTATTCACAAGTTGATAAAGATTTTCAAGAAGATCAGTTGGGTGAATTAGCTAGATTTAAAAATGCACGACTTTCCTATTTCGCAGGAGATTTTCAATGGGCTCAAGAACAATTTGACATACTTAAACAAGCTACTTCTAAATTGATTAGTAATGATGCCATTGATATGTCTGTATTTATATTAGATAATATCAATCAAGATACGCTTGGAGAAGCTTTAACAATCTATTCCCAAGCTGAGTTAAATGTGTTCCAAAATAAATACACTGAAGCACTCATACTTTTAGATACGATCTTGTCACAATTTCCAAAAAATAGTTTGTTAGATGACGTGCTATTTCTACAAGCGAAAATTTTTGACCGCCAGAAAAGAACAGAAGACGCCATCAAAAAATATGAATTAATACTTCAAAATCATAAAGAAGAAATTCGAGCCGATAATGCTTTATTTGAAATGGCCAGGATTTATGAATATCAATTAGACCAAAAAGAAAAGGCAAAAGAACTTTATGAAAAACTATTCATAGATTTTAGTGGAAGTACACTGGCAGTTGAAGCAAGAAAAAGATATCGAATATTACGCGGTGACCAAGTCCAATAGCTTTAATACTTTTGATTAAGTTCATCTGAAATGCAAACAAAACAAGAAATCGTAGAGAATTGGTTACCCAGATATACTGGTCTATCTTTAGATCAATTTGGGGATTATATCATATTGGTGAATTTCAGTCATTATGTCGAACTCTTTTCACAGTGGCACCAGGTTCCAATATTAGGCCAACATAGACCGATGCAACATGCTACTGCCAATCGTATTACTATTATCAATTTTGGCATGGGTAGTCCAAATGCAGCAACCATAATAGATCTGCTAACAGCCATTATGCCTAAAGCTGTTTTGTTTTTGGGTAAATGTGGTGGCCTTAAATCAAAGAATGATGTAGGCGACTTAATTTTACCAATAGCGGCTATAAGAGGTGAAGGAACATCCAATGATTATTTACCACCGGAAGTCCCCGCATTACCCGCATTTGCTTTACAAAAAGCCATATCAACATCTATTCGGGAACATGAATTAGACTATTGGACCGGAACTGTTTACACCACCAATAGACGAGTTTGGGAACATCGGATAGAATTCAAAAAATACCTTAGTGAAATAAGAGCTTCAGCCATTGATATGGAGACAGCAACGATATTTATTGCTGCTTTTAAAAATAAAATTCCTGCAGGAGCTTTACTTTTAGTTTCTGATATGCCAATGGCTCCAGAAGGTGTAAAAACTGAAGCAAACGATAAAATAGTAACTGAAAAATTCGCTAACAATCACTTAAAAATAGGCATTGACTCTCTGCAAAAGCTTATTTCAAATGCACAAACTGTTAAGCATCTAAGATTTTAATTAAGTAGCTTCTAATGGTATTAATGTTCCCTCTTAAGATCCATTTCAGTCTTTGGACCAACTAAAATAGGTACCAATTCTTCTTCGACATTAGACATTTCCAATCCAAAATCTTCATTCGCCGGAAGACTAAATCGTTTAATCATACGGTAGGCTCTAACCACCCATCGTTCAAAGGTACTTAACTCTGTATCTGCGGAGACACGAGTCATTAATAATATAAATTTGAAATCCGCAGGCATGTGATGTTTTTTAAGTGACGGATATGGACTTTCAGTACTAACCTCACCTGATGCAACCAGCTGATCAACAATTTCATGAAACATGGTATTCACACGATGTTCTACTTTGAATCCGAATTTTAAATGTATAAAAAAAATCTCCTTGGGTAAAATGGTATCTACATGATAACTTTTTCCATAAGGTTCATCCGTAATATCCACATGCACAAACCAATATACATCAGCACGTTTCGGACGTTTTCTTAAAATAGAATACATAATATTCGAATCGATTAATCGCCGGTCATTTGCTAAAGCCATGTAAACCAAATGACTTGCTTCCTTAGGAATCGTCTGATCATCTTGCAAATCTTTGAGCACATTAATGTAATCTTTTAATTCAACAAATTTGGTGTGCTTATCCCTTATTTTTTGAGCACGGTAGAGCACAAAAACCATAAGACTTCCAATAATGGCAATCAAAAAAGAAAACCAACCACCATGCGGAAATTTTTCCAAATTAGAAATAAAGAATGTAAATTCAATGATAAATAATGATATGGTTAAAACTAAAGGCCAAAAGAAACTATGAAGCCTAACCCGATAATAAAAACCTAATAAAAGGGTGGTCATCATCATATTTACAATAATGGCAAGTCCATATGCTGCCTCCATGTTAGTAGCATTTTCAAAAATCAACACTACTACAATACATCCAACCATTAAAAACCAGTTTATTCCTGGAATATATATTTGTCCTCTTAATGTCGATGGAAAATTAACTTTCATTCTAAACCACAATCTCAGTTTCATGGCTTCATTGACTAAGGTAAATACTCCTGAGATTAATGCCTGGCTAGCTATGATAGTAGAAAAAGCTGCAATACAAATTCCAATAGGTAGAAACCAATCTGGCATCAAAGAATAAAACACACTTGTTCCGGTAGGCAATGCACTTCCAAGCTTGTTAGAAATCAACCATGCTGATTGCCCAAAATAATTAAGCACTAAAGCCACTAATACAAATGACCAGCTCACACGTACATTCTTTTTACCACAATGTCCTAGGTCTGAATATAACGCTTCACCCCCTGTAGTACAGAGAAATACAGCTCCTAAAATCCAAAACCCTTGAGGGTAATTGACTAATAAGTTAAAACCATATATAGGATTTATAGCTTTAAATATTTCAGGATGTTCCAATATTTGTAAAAATCCTAAAGTACCAATCATCCCGAACCACACCAACATTACTGGTCCAAAAGTTTTTCCAACAATCTCGGTTCCAACCTGCTGAAAAACAAATAGTCCAATGAGTATAGCTATAACTATGGGCATGGTTTCAATACTTGGATATAATATTTTTAATCCTTCTATAGCAGAAGAAATCGAAATAGCAGGTGTGATAAACCCATCGGCAATTAATGTAGCGCAACCAATAATTGCAGGATAAATCAAAAAAGAAGATCTATAACGTCGAACTAAAGCATAGAGTGAGAAAATACCCCCTTCTCCTTTATTGTCTGCGTTTAAAGCTAAAATAACATATTTAAAGGTCGTAATGATTAATAAAGTCCAAAAAACACAAGAAACCCCTCCCAATACTAATTCTTCAGAAATTACTTTCGTACCTATGATAGCATTAATTACATATAGTGGAGAAGTACCAATATCTCCAAAAATGATACCCAGGGTAATTAAAAGACCTGCTAAACTTAATTTTTGATTGTGACTCTGATGACTCATATTCTTTAAAAAACTTTTATCATTGTTATTTTAGAACCTTCAAAGGTAATTATCACTAACTTATTGGTTTAATTTATTGGATACTAATTTTGCGAAGGGTTTAAGAATTTTAGATTCAAAATTAGTACTAAAGGCAATTTTGAGGTAAATCACGATAATTCTAATTGACTTATATTTAATAAATTAGAACTTGGAGAACAATATGCCCATATTTAAAATGATTTGGAACTAATTCCCTAATATTTATGTTCTCTCTTTTTTTAAACACATAAATACAGAATTTTACAATGAATTTAAATGAACTTTTTCAAAGTCAACTTTCAGGAGGACTTTTGGATCAATTAGGAAATATTGCAGGTATTGAAAATCCTCAACAAACAGAAACTGCAGCTCATGCAATTTTTTCTACCCTTATGGGAGCAATAGGGACCAATGCTTCTACTCCTGACGGAGCCAATGCATTAAATACCGCTTTGGAAAGGGATCATGATGGCAGTATCTTGGACAATCTATCTGGATTCCTGTCTGGTCAAACTCAGGCGTCAAATAGTAATATGCTCAATGGAGCCGGAATATTAGGCCATATATTAGGTTTCAAACAAGGCAATCTTGTTAATGCATTATCACAAAATACTAATATCGACAGTGGAAAAATTCTAAAAATGATGATTACCCTGGCACCAGTTATTCTTGGTTTATTAGGAAAAGCCAAACAACAAACAGGTGCTGATGCCGGGGGCCTAACCAATATCATTGGGTCTGTATTAGGTGGACAGACAGGAGGAAGTCCATTAATGGGTATCCTGACGAGTGTTCTCGACAAAAATAATGATGGAAATATGTTAGATGATATCCTGGGAGGTGGCATTGGCGGTATGCTTGGCGGCCTTTTTGGCGGAAACAAATAACATTTCCTCGTTTTTGTAAATAATATAAAATTAAGAAAGGGACCTTTGTTGTCCCTTTTTTTATGATTTCGTTTAATTTAGAAATTACATTGTTTACATATATTTTGCTTCATTCCATAAATCCTTTTATAGTTACTCAATTGAAAATCAGTAGTTATAAATTGAGCTTATTTTGATTGAAAGTACAACTAATGATTATATTTGGCAATCAATCTATCGAACCCGTGTTTTAGATCTCATTGAAAAGATTAATTTAAAATAGAAGCCAAAAGAATATTTAAATGAAAAAGAGTTTATTGCTCTACCCTATAATTGTAGGCACCCTTATTTGTTTTATTGGATTAACGTTACATATCGGAAAAGATTGGCATAACGATACCAAATCGAACCTTTTAAATCAGTCCTCAGATCAAGCCCCATTCAATCAGCAACATATCAATGACTTAAGTCCATACCAGATCATTGCAGATCAATTACTTAGTCAATTAAATAGTCCTTTTGTAATTCTGTTATTACAAATTTTAGCCATTCTGATCATATCAAAATTATTTGGATTCATTATCAAAAAGTTGGGCCAACCATCTGTGATCGGAGAAATGATTGCCGGAATATTTCTGGGTCCTTCATTAATTGGTTATTATTTTCCTGATATCTTTAATTTTCTTTTTCCCAAAAATTCATTCTCCAATCTTCAATTTTTAAGCCAGGTCGGATTGGTGTTTTTTATGTTTATCATCGGTATGGAATTAGATTTTGAGAAACTAAAAAGTAAAGCAAAAAATGCTTTATTAATCAGTCATGTCAGTATTTTTTTTCCATTTCTTTTGGGTATTTGTATGTCATTTATTCTATTCAAAGAATTTGCACCTATGGATGTAAACTTTACTTCGTTTGCTCTATTTATGGGTATTTCAATAAGTATTACTGCTTTCCCAATTCTTGCAAGAATTTTACATGAACGCAAACTAACAAAAACTCCGCTTGGAGATTTAGCCATCACATGCGCTGCCATCGATGATGTGACTGCATGGTGTATCCTTGCTGCTGTTATTGCTATTGTAAGATCAAGTGGATTAGAAAGTGCATTGTTTACATTTACCGTTTCCATATTATTTTTTATGATTATGTTTTATCTTATACGACCCTGGATAAAAAAAATGAATAGTCGTAAAAATTCTGATCATAATCATAACAAATATTCAGTCATCGTTGTGTTTATTATCTTAATTTTTTCAGCGAGTTTCACAGAAATAATTGGTATTCACGCATTCTTTGGTGCTTTTGTCGCTGGCACAATCATGCCTCATCATTTAAATATTAAAACATTACATTTAGAAAAATTAGAAGATGTTTCTACACTAGTCCTCCTACCCATTTTTTTTGCGTTTACCGGATTACGAACCCAAATCAATTTGTTAAATGATGGTCATTTATGGATCACCTGTGGATGGATCATATTAGTTGCCGTCATAGGTAAATTTGGGGGCAGTACATTAATTTCTAAAATAACCGGCCATCCTTGGAAAATTGCACTATCTATCGGGGCTCTTATGAATACGCGTGGACTAATGGAACTTATCGTATTAAATATTGGATATGATTTAGGTATACTCAGCCCTACTCTTTTTACCATAATGGTTATCATGGCGCTTTTTACTACAATGATGACGGGCCCTCTATTAAATTTAATCAATTATGTAATTGCAAAGAAAAGTTTATTGTAGTTTGTTTTTTATTTACAACTCTAAACCTTTCTAGATCAAAAAATAATTTACTTTTTAGTATTTTTTTTTAAAAAAAATTTTGTTTATAACTTTGATATTTAAAGTTATTTCAAATATTTTATCACAATTACCAGAGCGTGTGATTGCAAATATTTTGCCCTAACATAATGAAGGCACGTAAATCCTTTTTCCTTAATCCTTACTACCGAACTTAGATAATAGTCTCAATAATTCCAGATATAACCATACTAAAGTTATGATCAATCCCATAGCAGCAAACCATTCCATATAAGATGGTAATCCTGCTTGTTCACCTTTCTCAAAAAAATCAAAATCCAAAAGAAGATTTAATGAAGCGATCACTATGACTACAAGACTAAAACCAATACCAAGCATACCCGTACTATGTATCATTGGAATTTGAATATTAAAAAAACTTAAAATCATTGAAACCAAATAAGTCAATGCTATTGCTCCTGTTCCAATCATAATAACTGAACGCAATTTATTGGTGACTTTTATCAGTCCTGATTTATATAAAAATAACATTAGAAAAAGTATGGCTATAGTAAGCGTGGTTGCTTGAAATACGATTCCATTAAATGCAGAAGCATAAACTAATGATATCGTACCAACAAATAAACCTTCAATTGCAGCATAAATTGGTGCTATAATGCCAGACCATTCTTTTTTGAAACTTGCAATCAGTACTAAAACAAATCCGATTATTGCTGCTGGCCATAAAAAATAAGTACTCGGAAACATCCACGATACAATAGCAGTCGCTAATAATATCAATCCCAGAATAATGGATTTGTTAACAGCTCCAGAACTGGTCATTGTAACACCTGACACACCTTGGACATGTTCCAATAAAGAATCTTTTAAAATGGGATTTGAGCTGGTATTAAAAAGTTTTAAGGCCATAACTATTTATTTATTTTATGCAAATCTAATTCAATTCACTACAAAGTGCCATTTTTTTAATTAAATTTATAATGACCTAAAAATCCTAATTCATTGAAACGCTACCATATGTAGCATGATCGACCTGTTCTTGCTTTCGATTTGCAGGATGAAAATTAAGTATGGTTTCTCTTAAATAATCATTATCAAGATGGGTATAAATTTCAGTAGTGTTAATGGATTCATGCCCGAGCATTTCTTGAACTGCTCTTAGGTTTGCACCGCCTTCAACCAAATGAGTAGCAAATGAATGTCTAAAAGTATGGGGGCTAATAACTTTTTGAATTCCTGCTTTAGCAACACATTCTTTTACCGTTGTAAAAACACTAATTCTGGAAAGTTTTTTTCCAAATCGATTTAAGAATAAATAATCTTCATGTCCTTTAGCTATGGGAAGGCGATTCCGAAATCCGATTTTGTAAAAGTGAATTTGTTGTAAAGCTTGTTCTCCAATTGGCACCAATCGTTCCTTATTCCCTTTACCAATGACTTTCACAATTCCCAATTCTGGATACACATGGCTTAGTAATAATTCAGTTAACTCACTTACTCTCAATCCGCAGGCATATAGGGTTTCTATGATAGCACGATCTCTATGACCCTTAGGTTCTGATAAGTCAATATGTTGCAGGATTAATTCGATTTCTTCAATCCCCAAAACATCAGGAATATATAGTCCTAATTTAGGGCCTTCTAATAATTCTGTTGGATCATATGTTATTACATCTTCAAGCAATAGAAATTTGTAAAAGGCTTTAATACCACTAATCATTCTAGCTTGGGATCGTTCATCAAACTGAAACTCAAATAACCATTGGATATAGGATTCTAAATCTTCTAGACTTAGCTCAAGGGGTCCTTTACCATCTAGCTTTAATTCAGCAAAAGATGCTAATTTATTGGCATCCCGACAATAGGCTTGAATAGAATGTTCCGACATGGATCGTTCCAATTTTAAATAGTGTTTAAATCCTTTGATTAATGATTGCCAATCCATACTGCAAATATACAATTAAAATATAATATATTATTAAAAATATTAATATGTAAAATGCCCTTAAAAAGGAATATATTTCGATTAAATTTGCAGGATGATGGATGCAAAAATATTAACCGAAAGTAATGCCATTAGCCTGGATCAAGCTGATGAACTCAAACATTTCAGATCGAAATTTCATATTCCTAAAACAAAAGAAGGTAATGATTACAGGTACTTCTGTGGCAATTCCTTAGGTCTACAACCTATACAGGCCAGACAACTAATCGATAAAGAACTAGATGATTGGGCAAGGTTTGGTGTATTGGGTCATGAATTTGCCGCTCATCCATGGGTTAAATATCACGAATTTTTGACCGAATATATGGCAGAAATCGTAGGGGCTAAACCCCTTGAAGTGGTGATCATGAACACCCTTAGTGTGAACCTACATTTAATGATGGTCTCATTTTATCGACCCACTCCAAAGCGTCACAAGATTCTCATAGAATACAGTGCATTTCCTTCCGATCGATATGCAGTGGAATCTCAAATTAAATTTCATGGATTCGATCCTGCATCGAGCTTAATTATTTTAACACCAGATCAGGAAGGTTCATCCTATATCTCTAAAGATAATATCAGGCAAACGATTGAGAAACATGGAGAGTCCATTGCATTGATACTTATTGGATCCGTAAATTATTATTCCGGACAAAGTTATCCTATCTCATACATTACTGAATTAGGACATAAACACGGCTCTTTCGTAGGGTTTGATCTAGCGCATGGTGCTGGAAATCTCCATTTGCAATTACACGATGACGGACCGGATTTTGCAGTGTGGTGTGGTTATAAATATTTAAATTCAGGACCAGGAGGATTAGCTGGGTGTTTTGTTCATGAACGGCATTCGAATAGCTTTGATATTCCAAGATTTGCAGGATGGTGGGGCCACGATAAAGTGAATCGTTTTAAAATGTCTCCTGAACTCAAATTAATGTCCGGTGCCGAAGGTTGGCAACTCAGCAACCCACCCATACTACCGATGGCGAGTTTATTGGCATCATTAGAAATATTTCATGAAGCCGGAATGGATCGCTTAAACAGGAAATCTCAACATATGTCTCAATATTTAATTCAATTATTAAATACACTGGACCAAAAATGGTTTCGAATCATAAGTCCAGTAGATCCAAACGAGCGAGGTTGTCAGGTTTCGATTCAATTGAAACATCCGGACAAAAACATTTATCATCAACTCGATCAAAAAGGTATCATTGCAGATTGGCGTGAACCAGATGTTATTCGTGTTGCTGCAGTGCCTTTATATAATACATACGCTGATATCTTTTATTTGTATTCAAGTTTAAAAACCATTTTAGAAAACTATGAAATCTAATCAAATTACAATAGCAGGAGCCGGATTGGTAGGAAGTTTACTTGGATTGCGACTTGCACAGAGAGGATATGAAGTTCATCTATACGAATCACGTTCTGATATGCGCAAAGAGGCTATTTCAGCCGGAAGATCGATTAATCTTGCACTATCAGATCGCGGAATTACAGGATTAACGCTTGTAGGATTGGAGGAAGAAATTATGGCACATGCCATCCAAATGCACGGCCGAATGATTCATACGATTCAGAATGAATTGCTATTTCAACCTTACAGTGAAAGACCGAATGAATGCATCAATTCGATTTCACGAAGGACTTTGAATGTTATGCTAATGGATGCTTTTGAAAAAACAAATCGCACAAAAATTAATTTTAATCACAAACTGATTCATTGGGATCATGTGTCGGGGGATGCCACATTCCAAAGTGAAGATGGACATCAAATCATTGAAAACAATACTACATTATTAGCAACGGACGGAGCCAATTCTGAAGCGCGAAAGCGATTGATGCAATTGAGCACTCAGATACGATTTAATTATAGTCAGACTTTTCAGAATTATGGTTACAAAGAATTAACTATACCCCCAGGTATCAATGGTGCCTTCCAACTTGAAAAAAACGCCTTACACATTTGGCCACGTGGTCATTTTATGATGATCGCACTTCCTAATCCGGATGCTACTTTTACGGCAACTTTATTTTTACCCTATGAAGGTCCTGATAGTCTTCAGCAATTAAATACCAAATCCGACATTCAACAATACTTTGAAACTCACTTCAATGATGCAATACCTCTAATTCCGGAATTAAAAACCGAATTCTTTCACAATCCGACGGGTCATTTAAATTCTGTAAAATGTTCACCCTGGTATTATGAAGACAAACTGTTACTGGTAGGTGATGCGGCTCATGCCATTATTCCATTCTATGGTCAAGGCATGAATTGCGGCTTTGAAGATGTGGTTGTCCTTGATCAATTATTAGATCAACAATTAAGTGGTGAAGCATTATTTTCATCCTTTACCAAACTCCGTAAAAAAAGTACAGATGCTATTTCCGATTTAGCTGAAGATAATTTTGTTGAAATGAGAGATAAAGTTGGAGATCCTGTATTTCAACAAAAGCGAAAAGTGGAACAAGCTTTAGAAAAAATGTTTCCACAATATTACTCTAAATATGCATTGGTTACTTTCAGGCCCGATGTGAGTTATTATGATGCTATGGTTAAAGGTAGAAAGCAAGATGATCTTTTGATGAAAATTTGTTCGGAACAAGCTGAGATTTCAGCGGAGCAATTACCGGGTATCTATAAGCAGCTTAATGAATTGGACTCAAAGTAACTATTACTTAAGCAATCATACAAAAATCAAAATATTATTTTGTTTAAGGTTTAATTCATATCCTTGAACAAGACCGGTCTTATGGTCGGATGATTCGCAAATAATTACAATTTATTTTATGCTAAATTAACATATTGTATAATTATTTTATACATAATCAACATAATTACAATGTATAATGAATAATATCTATGTTTCATGTAAAATTTTACATTTTATTCATTTTGAAGACGCTATTTTTCAACTAAATCGTTTTAATATTACGTCTGATTCGGAAAACAGAGGTTTTTTGAGTCTGTCTATGAATATTAGTTTTTATTCTATAAATTAGACATTTTTAAAATTAAATTTTGTAAATATTAATCTTTTAAAACGGTTAACTAAAATTTTATGAGCAATCAAAACGTAAATGCAGCTTCTAGTGGAAAGTTTAGTTCTTTATTCGCTTCCATTCTTATTCCTGTGGCTTTAGTTATAGGATACTTAATATTCACCTTTGTATTGGGGAATCCAGGCAATTTTGAAGGTAATGATCCAACTAAACACCCACACCCGGGAAATTTATTAGGAATGATGTATAAAGGTGGTATTCTCGTGCCAATACTTATGGCCAACTTTATTATTGTTATCTGTGTCATTATTGAGCGTTTCATTACCTTGAATGTAGCTAGTGGCAAAGGGTCTATACCAAACTTTGTAAGAAAAGTAAAAGGACTGTTGGACAGCAATAATGTAGATGCTGCTATTACTGAATGCGATAAACAAAAGGGTTCTGTAGCTAATGTTATTCGTGAAGGATTACATAAATATAAAGAAATGGGATCCAAGTCAGGATTAGATAAAGAACAAAAAGTACTTGCTATCCAAAAAGAAATAGAAGAAGCTACTTCATTAGAATTACCAATGTTGGAAAAAAACCTGGTTATATTGGCAACCATATCCTCAGTAGCAACACTCTTAGGTCTATTGGGAACGGTATTCGGTATGATTCGTGCATTCTCGGCTATAGCAACTGCAGGAGCTCCGGATGCAGTAGCATTATCGAATGGTATTTCTGAAGCCTTAATTAATACTGCATTAGGTATTTCTTCTTCTGCAGTTTCAATTATTGCTTACAATTATTTTACTACTAAAATTGATGGTCTTACATATGGCATAGATGAAGCAGGATTTAGTATTGCACAAAACTTTGCAGCTAAACACGCTTAATTTATTTCATTGATCATCTAATCTATTAGATATGCCAAAGGTTAAAATACCTCGTAAAAGTACCGCAATAGACATGACTGCCATGTGTGATGTGGCTTTCTTATTGTTAACTTTTTTTATCCTAACCACTAAATTTCGGGCTGCTGAAGTTGTTCAGATCGATATACCTTCATCAACTGCCCGAATCCCGATTCCGGATAAGGATATCATGATGTTCAATATCGCTCCAGATGGGAGAATATTCTTTGGTCTGGATGATCAAATCACCCGATTGAAGTTATTGGATCGATTGGCTACTCAATATCAGTTGACCTTTACCCCAAAACAAAAAGATGCCTTCCGTACCTTGGAACTTTGGGGAATGGATATCAGAGCCTTACCTGCCTTTTTGGACAAAGATCCCAATGAACGGGCCAGTATACAGCAGCCCGGACTAAAAATTGATACTACGGGTGGCGCCCAAATTGAAGATTTAATATTGTTTTCAAGGCAAGAAAATAATTTGTTGCGAATTGCCATTAAAGGTGATAAAACAACGGAATACAAATCATTTGATAAATTGATTGAAGCTTTACAAAACCGAAAAGTAAATAAGTTCAACATCATTACGTCGGCGCGTGCAGCAAAAGAATAATTTTAGGACCTATTCAATTTAATTATAAATAAAAAGTAAATCATGGCTGAAATGAATGTCCCCCAGGGGGGAGGTAAAAAGGGTCACAAAAAAGCTAGATCGAAAAAAATGTCTACCCGTGTGGATCTTACTGCAATGGTGGACTTGGGATTCTTATTGATAACCTTCTTTATGTTGGCTACTACATTTAATAAGCCAAAAACTATGGAAATCAATAAGCCTGCAAAAGATGATGATAAAAAAGTAGAAGAACCACCTATTAAAATGTCAAAAACGGTCAGCTTTATGCTGGGAAATAATGATAAAGTTTATTGGTATGTATCTCCGGACGAAATTGATGCTACAACACAATTAGCTTTAGATAGTGTGGATTATAGCCCTACAGGGATTAGAAAAATCATCCAATTACGTCAAAATCAAGTCCAACAGCAATGGGGCAATAAAGAGGATTTATTCATAATGATCAAACCACTACCAAGTAGTAAATTAAAAAATACCGTGGATATCCTTGATGAAATGACCATTAACGGTGTAACCAGATATGCCATATTGCCTGTGACAGATCCTATTGATTCATTAGTCGCTTTAACTATCGGACAATCCAGAAAATAAAATGAGAACATTAAGAGTTTTATTCTATAATCAAATAATCAATGAACCATGGCAAATAATGATGTGATAAAATACGGCATGGATGATATTGTTTTCGAGAACCGCAATAAATCCTACGGTGCTTTTTTACTGAGAAGGCTTTATGATAAAAACATGACTAAGGCCATGTTATTGGGTAGTTTATTTTTTGTGATTATGGTGTGTATGCCTATGATCATTCGTGTAGTGAAAGGAATGCTCCCGGATAAAAAAGATGAATTTGAATTAAAAGAAGTCACTTTGGCCGAGCCACCACCTATCGATCCTAAACAACCGCCTCCACCGCCACCTCCAAAAGTAGATCCACCACCGATTAAAGATCAAATTAAATTTGTACCTCCAAAGGTGAAGAAAGATGAAGAGGTTAAGGAAGAAGAACCACCTCCACCAACCGTTGAGGAGATTAAGGATAAAGATATAGCTACTGAAACTAAAAAAGGAGAAGAAGGCGGCGTAGATGCTTCATTAGTAGAACCCCCTCCACCAGTGGTTGAAGAAGAAAAAAAAGAACCTGAAGTCTTTAACTTCGTTGAGCAGATGCCTGAATTCCCGGATGGTCCTGCAGCGATGATGAAATATATCCAGTCGAATATGAAGTATCCTGCTATTGCCAGAGAGAATGATATTCAAGGAACTGTCGTAGTACAATTCGTAGTGGCTAAGGATGGCGACATCACTAAAGTCAATGTAGTTCGTGGTATCGGAGGAGGCTGTGACGAGGAAGCTGTCCGAGTTGTAAAATCTATGCCCAATTGGAAATCAGGAAAACATAATGGTAAAGCAGTACCTGTAAACTTTACCTTGCCTATTAAATTTAAGTTGGAAGGCTAGAATGTTTTCTATCCGGAAGATCTTTTTAATCTTATTAAGTCTTGCATACTTAAGCCTGGGCTGCTTTCTATTAATCAAAAAAGTATTCAACGAATGGCCTTATGACCTTGCTTTGGGTATATTATTCCTTATTTATGGATTCT
Source organism: Saprospiraceae bacterium (assembly GCA_044228225.1). GTDB lineage: Bacteria > Bacteroidota > Bacteroidia > Chitinophagales > Saprospiraceae > Vicinibacter. The sequence goes on from JBGAVH010000024.1 coordinate 40,243, forward strand.
GGCGATTGTATCGTGCCCTTTATCTAGACGTTTAATGGGCAAATCGATTCCTAATTAATTAAAGTGTGTCGTTTGACTTGTTTTGTTGTAAAAAAAAAAACCACCAGTACTGCTACTGATGGTTCTTTCTAATCCCTGTGGGAAAATCAATCCCGATTTTACAAAACGAAGCCAACTAAAACCAAATATCTCATTTATATAGAAGGTAAACGTCTTAGATTAGATAAATGATTCACGGGATTTGTTAAAAAAAGCCTAAGGTTTTTTTGATTTGATCTATCAAAAAACAAGTAATTCACAGCATTTCAATACAATAAACTATAAAAAAACCAATACTAAAATTATAATTTTAAAACAGGTCTTTTTAAGTATAATTTCCAAATTATATTTTGAAATGAAATGTCAACAAACTGAGAGTAAAGTATCCTATTAATCCTACAGTTCCGAATTAAAATATATTCAAACCATATAGTGTAATATTTTGAGAACTATACACCGATGATTGCAATACAATTAGAAAACTATTATAACTAAATGCTATAGCTTTTTTTTAAAAAAAAAGTCATGCAATTCAGCATTGCATGACTTAATAAAACCCATTTTACGAAACTATCTAAATTCCCGATCATGTCGTTCTCTATAAATAGAACGATCATTGCGATGTTTTAATCTTCTAAGTTCTTTACGTTCTCGTTTTGAAATTTTTCCATCACAAGCAGCCATGCGCTTTGCTATTCTAAATTCACGTTGCTGATGGTGTAATCCTCTGCATTCATTGGGTGTGAGATCCCCATGTCTATAACCATCTCTAATTCGCTCATGCTGTTGATTTTGAGGTCTGCGCCCTCTATGGAAAGCATCTTGTGCGCTTACATAAGTTAATGTTACGACTAAAAGCATTAATACATTTAAAATCCTGTTTTTCATATTTTATATTTTTATTTGTTGATTGGACTACAGGTATTTAAAAAAGATTAAGGTCCATTTTCTATTTAAGCCTTTTTTAACATTGGATATTATATATAATTAATTTATAATATGTTAAATTAAATGGGTAATTTTGCCCACAATATTAGAATTATGGACGAAAACTCAAACCCTATAGATTTTAAAGACAAGGATGAACACATAGTCACTGTCGATGGAATGTATGAAGACTATTTTTTAGATTATGCATCTTATGTCATATTGGAACGTGCCGTTCCAGCTATTGAAGATGGACTAAAGCCCGTACAAAGAAGGATTTTACACAGCATGTACGAAAAAGAGGATGGCAGGTATCATAAAGTGGCCAACCTGATTGGACACACTATGCAATTCCATCCACATGGCGATGCAGCCATTGGAGAAGCTATGGTTAATCTGGGTCAAAAAGAACTCATGATAGATTGTCAGGGAAACTGGGGCGATTACCGAACAGGTGACTCTGCAGCGGCTCCCAGATATATAGAAGCTCGGTTAACGAAGTTCGCCTTAGATGTGGCCTTCAACCCTCAAACTACGGAATGGCAATTATCCTACGATGGCCGCAATAAAGAACCTGAGGCTCTTCCCATGAAATTTCCATTACTCCTGGCTCAAGGTGTAGAAGGTATTGCAGTGGGTCTCTCTACAAAAATTCTTCCACACAATTTTATTGAACTCATAAAGGCTTCTATTCAAATACTTAAGGGTAAAAAAATTGAAATTTATCCAGACTTTGAAACGGGAGGATCCATAAATGTATCAGAGTACCAACAAGGTCATCGTGGTGGGAAAGTAAAAATCCGAGCTAAAATAGAAGTAGAAGATAAAAAATGGTTGGTTATCCGCGAATTACCTTTTTCAGTTACCACAACGACACTCATTGATTCTATAGTCAAGGCAGCTGAAAAAGGAAAAATTAAAATTAAACAGGTATCTGATAATACAGCTAAAGACGTTGAGATCAGGATAGAATTGCAGCCCGGAGTTTCACCGGAAGTTAGTATTGATGCCTTGTATGCTTTTACCAGTTGTGAGGTGTCTATATCTCCAAATGCGTGCGTCATTGTAAAGGACAAACCCTTATTTCTAAATGTACAAGAAATATTACGAATTTCAACGGAACACACCAAAGATTTATTACAACAAGAACTTCAAATAAAAAAAGACGAACTTCTTGAAAAATGGCATCTAACTTCACTTGAAAAAATATTTATCGAACAAAGAATCTATCGCGACATAGAAGAATGTACCAATTGGGAACAAGTGGTGAACGCTATCGATTCCGGATTAAAAAAATACATTATTACGCCTTCTATGAATATAAAAGGTGCTGATAAAAGAGCTCGATTAAATCGTGAAATAACATTAGAAGACATCACTCATCTAACTGAAATTCGGATTAAACGGATTTCAAAATATAATAAATTTCAAACGGATGAACAATTAAAAAATCTAGAATCTGATATTAAACAAGTTCAACATGATTTAGATCATATCATTGAATTTGCAATTGCATATTTCGAACGCCTGCTAACAAAATATGGAAAAGGACGCGAACGAAAAACGCGCATTCTGGAATTCGAATCCATACAAGCCACTCAGGTGGTTGCTAATAATTCAAAATTGTATGTGAATAGAGTAGATGGATTTATAGGTAATGGTTTGAAGAAAGATGAATTTGTCAAAGAATGTTCCGACATTGATGACATCATCGTTTTTAGAAATGATTCCAAATTTGTAGTGAGCAGAATTGCAGAGAAAACATTTGTGGGCAAGGATATTATTCATGTAGATGTATGGAAAAAAAATGATGAACGTACAACTTATAATGTCGTTTACCTAGATGGAGAAACCGGGCGTGCTATGGCTAAACGATTCAATGTAACGGCCATAACCAGAGATAAAGAATATGAATTATCCAAAGGCCATCCTAAATCCAAGGTACTTTATTTTTCAGTTAATCCAGATGGTGAAGCTGAAAAAATTACTATACAATTGACAACGGGATGTTCCGCTAAAATCAAACAATTTGATTTTGATTTTGCATCCATTGAAATCAAAGGAAGAAGCTCACTAGGTAATATTATTACTAAATATCCCGTTCGCAAAATTACATTAAAAGAAAAAGGACTTTCTACTCTGGGATCTCAATCCATATGGTATGATGAAAACACAGGACGTCTTAATACCGAAGAACGCGGTAAATTAATAGGTGGATTGAACAAAGGAGACCAAATCCTCAGCTGTTATAAAAACGGTACTTACGAAATTACAGAATACGATCTGAACAACCGATATGCTTATGAAGATTTGATCTTAATCGAAAAGTTCAATCCCAACACCATACTTTCTGTCATTTACTTTGAAGGTGAAAAAAAATGGGCTATGGCTAAACGTTTTAAGATCGAAACGACTTCCATCGGAACTAAATTCAATTTTATATCTGAACATAAGGACTCCAAATTATATTTTGTATCCACTCATGCCAATCCAGAAGTGTTATTCTCATACAAACGTAAAAATGAACGTTTTGATGAAATACTAACCTTACGAGAATTTGTGGATGTAAAAGGTTGGAAAGCCATTGGCAATAAAATAGAAGATGTACCATTGATTAAAGTTGTAGATCAATCTAAAACCATGGTAAGTAAACCTACAGAGTCTAAAAAAACCTTTAAACCTGGGGAAACTTTAGACTTTGATTAGAAAAAAAAGATATTTAAGTTTATAATAAAAAACAGCAGTTTATATCATTGAATTTAAAAATGGATTTGTTGTTATAAATTAGATGAAAAATTGGATCCATTTAAATTTTTGATCCATTCATAAAACTTCAATGAATTGTTTTTAACATTTTTTAAATTTGATAAACGAATAAAAAATTAAAAATTATAGATGAATCAATCAGATCGTTTTATCGTTACAGGAGGTAATCAATTAAAAGGCGAATTAACACCTCAAGGTGCAAAAAATGAGGCCTTACAAATATTATGTGCTACGCTACTAACAGAAGAGGAAGTACATATTCATAATTTACCGGATATACTTGATATCAGGCATTTGATTGAATTGCTCCAAGGTCTCGGTATTAAAGTAACCAAACATTCAAGTCACAGTTATACTTTTTGTGCGAAGGATGTAGATTTGGATTATTTTGGAACTCGCGAATTTCAATCCAATGCAAGAAAAATCAGAGGCTCAGTTATGTTATTAGCTCCATTGTTAGCCAGATATAAAAAAGCTGTACTTCCAAAACCAGGAGGTGATAAAATAGGTCGTAGACGATTAGATACTCATTTTCTTGGACTACAAAAATTAGGTGCCTCCTTTGATTATGATGATGATACCAATCAATTTAATATTCAGGCTGATAAATTGACCGGAGCGTATATTCTCATGGATGAGATTTCTGTAACTGGAACAGCAAATGTAGTAATGGCCGCAGTTTTAGCTAAAGGAACTACACAATTGTACAATGCAGCATGTGAACCCTACCTACAACAGTTGTGTAACATGCTCAATCGCATGGGTGCGAAAATATCAGGGATAGGTTCTAATTTACTTCACATAGAAGGTGTCGAAAAACTATCGGGGACAACACATACCCTACTTCCTGATATGATTGAGATCGGAAGTTTTATCAGTTTAGCAGCCATGACTCAATCTGATCTTAGGATTAAGAATGCCCGTGTCGATCAGCTCGGAATTATCCCTTTTGTTTTTGAGCGAATGGGTGTGAAATTGATATTTGAACAAGATGATATTATTATTCCTGCACAAGAAGAATATGAAATTCAAAGTTTCATGGATGGTTCTATCATGACCATCTATGATGCTCCATGGCCAGGGTTTACGCCTGATTTAATGAGTGTCATTTTAGTATTAGCTATACAGGCTAAAGGCAATGTTCTTATTCATCAGAAAATGTTTGAATCCCGATTGTTTTTTGTAGATAAGTTGATAGATATGGGTGCACAAATTATACTTTGCGATCCACATCGCGCAGCAGTAAATGGATTAAATCGCAAATATCCATTACGCGGTATCGAAATGACTTCTCCAGATATTCGCGCAGGAGTTGCTTTACTCATTGCTGCTCTTTCAGCGACCGGTACCAGTATTATTAACTCTATTCACCAAATCGATCGTGGCTATGAACGTATTGATGAACGATTAAATGCCATCGGAGCAAGAATAGAGCGTCAGTAATTAAAAATCCATTCGTTTACGATCTAAATTCATTCTTACGCCACCCTGGAACCAGTAAGTTAATGAAGATTCTTTATTCAGTGTAGTATTGCGTATACCACCATCTATATCCAACCATACGTTATGCCACAATGCATAAGAAATATTCAACTCTAAATGGGTTAAAAATCGCATTTCTCCCTGGCCTATTACATTATTGAAATCAGCATTATGACTGATATTTGGTTTTAAAATATTACCTCCAAAATTATTTTCTAAGGTATCTAGTCCTTTTGTTGATATAAAATTTCTGGATTGCAAATACCATTTTTTTCCAAGTCGGTAATCCAACTTGATCACCCATTCTTTAAAATTAGATCCCAGTGGATGTGCCAGTGCCTGGTGATTGTGAGCATAATTAGCCGTACTATCTCTAAATGAATAAGTATATGGTCTCACCAGATTTAATTCTGTTAAAAGATTTAAATTTTTAATGGATGCTACATTTACATATTTAAAACCTAATTGTATACCATATTTATTTGCCCACCAACCTTGATTATCAATGATCACTTGCTTTAATACGAATTCATCTAAAATGATTTGTCCGTACAATCGAATAGATTTAAAAAGATCTAAATTAGTATGTAAACCTATCATAACATTATCCGGACTCCCTACAGCTTGTTCGACAGATCTATATAAAATAATGGGATTCAGATATTGAAATTCAAAATTCTTTTTTCTTGAAAATACGATTGATTCAAATAAACCTACATTCCACTTTTTGGTCACATTATAACTCAAATAATGTGCAGCTAAATATTTCTTACTAAGAAGGCGATCTGCATCATCAAAATATTTACTCTCCGAAGTCAATTCACTAAAACAATTTAAATAATTGACCCGACCAATAGTTGTAAGCAACTTAAGATAAAAGTGTGGTGCAGAAAAATCAGATAAAAATAAGCTTCGTTCACCTGAACCAATAAATTGGCGACCATGACCAAAACTGATATCTATATGCTTAGATGCTTTAAAATGAATATCAGCCTCGGCAATTAAATAATCGTATCCATGTTGGATTCCAAATAATTTACTTTTATATTGTTTAAGAAATCCAACTCCGGGCAGAGTTCTTTGTTCCTCTACATAATCATTAACATAAGATAAAAAGGTAGACTGAGATTCAATAAGTTCAGTAGTAAAAAAAACCTTATTATCTATTCCTCCCTGTATTCTAATTCCTCTTCGATTCATCAACAAAGGATCCGACCGATTTTTTTCAAACCCCCATTTCAAATCCAGTAATGGATTAATATTAAAATATCCAGACTTTCCATGATATGCTATAAAATAGGCGGGTAAAGGATAAATATATTTAAGCAATGATGTTCTTTTATTGCTGTAATTTATATTGTTATGGTTTGAATCCGGGTGATACACAAAGTAATTTGCATTTTCTTTTATTAAATACTTAATGCCAGTCTGATTTGAGCGCAAATACGATCGGCTTGTTGAATCATTGAGTAAGTCTTTAAGGAGAACATCCTGATACATTGGTCTGATACTCGTGTGATGTTTCCATAAATATCCATTCGATATTTCTTCACTCATTAGTATGGAGTGGTAGTACTCATTCATATGAACAAGATTATCTTGTGCTCTAACCCATTGACCACAAAAAAGCAAACCTAAAACCCACAACTTCTTCATGCATTATACTTTAAAGGCCAATAAATTGTTTTTGATCCATGAATCAAAGCGAATCTTATCAAAACAATCAATTTCTATTGGCATAGCATAAATAACTATTTGATGTTTTTCAAATAAACTGGAATGAAGCATTAATCTGGTAGCATCTTTCTCAGTAGTTAATATCATTTTATTAGAGTGTGAAATGGCTATATACTTTTGAATAATTACATTTAATTCCACTTCATCAAAGTAATGATGATCCTCATAAATAAATTCTGTTAATGCTCCTACTTGTGGTCTAATAAAATCAGTTAAATAATCAGATTGGGCAATGGCGCTAATTAGAAAAATATGCAATGAAGGATTTAACAAATACACCTGTTCCCGGTTAAAAATATTATATGGCTGCAAATATTTTATACCTGTAAAAAAAAGTTGTTGGCGTTCTTGTAATCGCAATTTTTTTCGCCAAATGAATTCTTCGTCTGGAGTTGGACTATGAGGACATTTGGTCACAATGACTATATCTGCGCGCCGAGCGCCATAACGCCATTCTCTAAGTCGTCCACCAGGTAAAAGATAATCTTCAGAATAAGGGTGTGCGTATTCTGTTAATAAAATACTTAAAGAAGGAGTAACTTCTAAATGCTGAAATGCATCATCCAACAAAATGACTTTTATTTCAGGATGTTGACTCAATAATTTAGGTATTCCGGTAGATCTATTTTTATTTACAGCGAAAGGAACATGTGGAAATTTTCTTTTAATCTGCACTGGTTCATCGCCGACATCTTCTACAGTATGTGAAAGGTTAAGCAGTATATGTCCCACTGTTTTTCTTTTATATCCTCTGCTTAACACGCCTACCGGCATATAAGCTTCAAGCAATCTAATGAGATACTCAATATGGGGAGACTTCCCAGTGCCACCAACCGATAAATTTCCAATACTAATGACCGGAATATTAAATTTTATGGATTTTAATAAACCGGATTGGAAAAGACTTTGATAAAAACTAACACCAATACCGTATAGGAATGAAAAAGAGGCTAAGAAAAATGCAGTAACTTTATTCAATTAAAAAATAATATTAATAGGTTTAATGACCAAAAGAATAATTTAAACTCAATTGAGGCAATCCAAAACTTAAATTAGCTGCATTATTGCGATCTCCGGGTTTTTTAGATTTAGCCTCAATATCAGTCATAGAAATATCCATTCTAAAAATGCCAATTAAGGTTAGATGACCTAAATTCAATTGCAACCCTGGACCAACAACTAAATCTAAATTATGTTTAGCATAATAATTTTTTACATCTGTACTTGTTGCATTAAAAAAATAAAAAACTCGCTCTCTTGAAGAAGTTGCCGATGTTAAAATACTTGACTGAAATCCAAATTGAGCTGTTAGGGAAATTAATTTTTCCTGATTGGAATTCCATTTTAATAAAAGTGGAATTTTGATATATTTAAGCGAAGTATTATAATCTGCTATTTGAATTCCTGCTGTACTGTACTCCTGACCTTGTCCGGAAAATAAAATACCAGATTGTACTCCCCATACAGAAGAAATTTGGTAACCAAAATTAATACCATACGCAGACTTAAAAGTCGTTTGAAAATCCAACAAACCGCCTTCATCACGATCATTCTTATTTAAGATATGTACATTATTAACAGCATAATTCACTCCAACAAAAACACCTTTGCGTTGGCCATTGACTAAAGTTGAAATCAAAATTAAGTTCCAAATAAAAAATAAATTAGTGTAGATTTTCATAATTATCGCTTTTAAGGTTAAACTAGACAGTATGCAAATATATGAAGAATTTATTTAATACCAAAATGAAAAATAAAATAGCTCAAAAGCCAAATAAAATTTGGTTAACATTGCGTATTAATATTAAACATACAACAATTACATACTTGTGCCGCACCTATCAGTATAATTCATAATGATAGAATAGGATAGAAAGTTATTATTACCCAATAGATAATCATTGGAAAAATTTATAATGTTAAATCTACTTTACAGCTGTAGGATTAGACATAATGTAATGACCTATCTGGCATTCGAGGCATTTCGTATGTTCGCAATAATGCTTGGATAACTGCAACATGGCCTGACTTTGAGCAGCGCTATCAGCCTTTAGACCCATTAATTTCCAATCATTGGTATATTTGTTTTTCTCTGCGCCAACCTGTTCCAACCACGATAATGCTTTACTGCATAAATCATTAGATAAAACGGTTTGCCCATAAACATATAACAATGGACAGATGACATTAATAATCAAAATATCTTTAGTTTGTTTTCCTAATCGATGTCCATTACTTGATGGAGATATTTTATCAAATAAATAATGTTCCTGCCAATATGTTGAAGGCGTGGTATTTAAAAATTCACGTACCTGATTTAAAGATTTAAACTCCAAAATCTTTGCGAAAGGCCTTTGGATCGAACTGAAAAAACGAGCTATCTGTGCAATTCGCAAACTGGGAAAATGAGCAGGACGCAATCTCAAGAAAAGCCAGCTATTCGAGTTCATTTTCTTGAGTTTATATTTGGTAACTAAATGATCGAATTGATTAGAAAGCTGAGTTACATAATCTGATTGATGAATATCCGGAATCATACCGGCTGTACCAAATAATGCGGCCTCCAACTCCAATTCATTCAGTTTATAGACTAAATTCCAAGGCACCAATTGATTGAGTCTGGACATGGCATCCGTATTTACCGGAGTAACTAAATACTGACAAAAATAATTATAAAATACAGCTTCCCAATCCTGTTCATTTGTAGCCAAAAGATCTTTGATACGATTAGTTTTAGATTCCAATCGTTCCACTACCAATTTATCCAATTGATTTAACTTAACATGGTTCGGCACTTGATTAAAAAACGCATGACACGGAATATGAAACTGACTATCTTTCAATAAATGATACCGTTCCAAATCTGTATTCAATACATAATGCTTTAACTCTAAAGTCAATAATGGTTGATCATTAACTAATATATCTACATCATGATTCCAGACTATATGTAAAATAATATTTTTGTAATTTGGATCATCTGAATGTTGATGCTTATTCCAATCAGATGAGTTAACATGAATTTCAATATTTCCAACCCAAATGACATCATCAATATTTAATTGAGCAAATAAATAATCAGGACCTTGATCCGTATTATAATGACCGGGTTTTAACACTTCAATTTGGGAACCATTAGTTGCTGATAAAACCTGACTCGTCAACCTTTTGGTTCGCCAAATATATTGCAAAAAATCTTCCTTCATCATTTGCGATTATATAATTGAAATTTATGTTGATATGGATTTTTGTCGCTTGCAAGATGGTTTTCTTCATGGACTAATTTCCATTCATTGAGATCTATTTTTGGAAAATATACATCACCGATTCCGTTATAATCTACCAAGGTAACATACAATTGATCACATAAATACATGGACTGATTGTATATTTCCCCACCACCAATAATGAATAATTCTGTTTCCTGATTTGATTTTGCTATTGAAATTCCTTCTTCTATGGAGTGTGCTATTAGGCAATTGGAAACAATAAAATAGGGATCACGGGTAATTACAATATTCGTTCTGTTGGGTAAAGGCATACCAATACTCTCATAACATTTTCTTCCCATTAGAATATGATGTCCCGTTGTTGTTTTTTTAAAAAATTTCAGATCAGAAGAAAGGTGCCATGGAATTTGATTATTCAATCCAATAATACCTTCAGCATTCATTGCAACAATTGCAGATATGATCATGACTTTTGTTTATGTATTAAATCTTTTTTCAACATTTTCTCTTCAAGGTCCTTACGCTTCACGGTATCCTGCAAGTATTTCTCAATCATTAATGAGGCTATGGGAGCAGCAATAAGTCCACCCCAACCTGCATTTTCGACATAGACTGCCAGCGCAATTTTTGGATTCACTTTAGGGGCGAAAGCAAAAAAAACAGAGTGATCATCGCCATGAGGATTCTGTGAAGTACCGGTCTTTCCACAAATCTGGATTTCAGGATTGAAGGCCAATGTGGCAGTACCTGAATTAACTGCTAATTCCATTCCATCAATAACGGGTTCAAAATATTTTTTATCAATGGGGACTTCATTTTTAATTCTGAATTTCTCAGGAATATCTACTTGTTCTGAATTAAATTTTCGAATCAAATGAGGTGTATAAAAATATCCCCGATTCGCAATGATAGCTGCTAAATTAGCCATTTGAATTGTGGTCAATTGCAATTCGCCCTGACCAATTCCAACGGAAATAATATAAGTAGATCTCCACTGATCTGTCTTATATAATCTGGAATAATAATCTGAGGTAGGAATAAATCCACCTTTCTCTGTTGCCACATCTGAATACAGGGGTTTACCTAAACCAAATTTATCTAAATATCGATCTAAAATGTCCAAACCACTTTTGGCTTTATTGAATCCATGAATTTCAATTAAATCTCTAAATGTTTCAATAAAATACGAATTACATGAATGTTGAAGTGCAACTTTTATGTTGTAAGGTTTTGGGTGGTTATGGCATCCATATCGAACAGTTTTATAAAAATATGCACCTGTACATTCATGAGAAGTATTTTCATTCATGGTTCCTTCTTGCATGGCTATCAGCGCTAAAATTGGTTTGAAAATAGAACCAGGCGGGTAAATAGCTGATGCGGATCTATCGAACAGGGGCTTTAATGAATCCCGTAATAGGATGGCGTAATCTCTACCTCTGTTTCTATTAAAAGATAATAAATTCGGATCATAGTTAGGAGAAGAAACCAAAGCAAGAATTTCACCAGTACTTGGCTCAATGGCTACGATACTTCCAACTTTATTTTTCATTAATTTTTCACCATACTTCTGAAGTTCGAGATCAATACCAATCATCATATCTAAACCAGAACGAGCGTCTTTATCCAATCTTCCATTATCATATGGACCAACTTCACGACCTAAATTATCCTTTAAAATAAATTTCACACCTTTTTCACCGCGTATGTAATCTTCATAACGTTTTTCCAATCCTGAAGCACCAATGTAATCACCTAATTTATAGGCACCTTCTGAATTAGATATTTGTTGGGGTGTGGTTTCACTGATGTAGCCTAGATAATGTGCACCATTGGATTCCGGATATTCACGCACAGATCGCAATACCGGAAAAAATCCAGAAAATCTAAACAAATTCTCTTGAAATGCCAGGAATGTTCTTGAATCAATATTTTTTAGAAAAACAAATGGAATAGATTTCGAATATTTACCCATATGCCAATCTTTATTAAGATTCTCTATGAACATCTCCTTTGTTATACCTAATAAAGAACAAAAATGTGCTGTATCAATATCTTTATTGATATTTTTATATGTAACATATAAATCGTAGGCTGGATAATTTATAACTAATAGTTTTCCATTTCGGTCATAAAACAATCCCCTTGCCGGAAAAATAATATTTTGATTCAGGGTAGTGACATTTGCTTTATTAGCATAAAATGGATCTAACAATTGAAATTTGGCTAATGTACCAATAAGCATGACCGCCATTAGAATCACTACGACTCTGATGATATTAAACCTGATTTTTTTTTCATCTTGACTCATTCACTAATTTTTTGAATTAATCAAAATTTGCATAATAAAAATAATAAAAATGGATACCACAAAACTCAATAATGATTTTAGTAAAATTTCACCAAAATACACAAATGTAAATACCTCTAAAATGAAATAACTTAAAATATATACTCCCATTAACAAGGATGCATATTGTAAAAACCAAAAGATTCCAAGATTGTAAGAATTTGGATTTTGGTCTACGGAGTATCCCGATTTGGGTTCTAAATATTTTAAAACGATGGGCCTAACTGAAGCCATCCATAGACATGCCGACGCATGAACACCTATAGTCCCATAAAATAAATCTACAAAAATTCCAGAACAGAAAGCTATAACTAAAATGAAAAACTGAGGTAACGCAATGGGTAATAATAAAACTGCAACAGGATAAACAATAATGGTGACATATTGAATTTGTGATTCCGAAAGGTTGATTCCTTTTAGAATAAGCACTTGAAATGCAAGTAGCAAAATAAAACGAATGATGTGTACAATCCAAATACTATTCATATTTTTCTGATTGACTTTCTAAAAATTCTTTTTCTCCCTTCAATTTATTACCAATGATATATACCCGATCAATAGATGACAATGGTTGACTTAATTTAACATTAATCGTATACGTAAAAGATCCTGCTTCAACTTTATAGGCATCCACAAATCCTATTAATAAATTTTCAGGAAAAATGATACTATATCCGCTAGTTACAATAGAATCTCCTAGTTTGACATCAGCATACTTCTGGATATCTGCTAAGTTTAAAACTGATGGATCTCTGCTTGTCCAAATCAGTGATCCAAAAAAACCACATCTGCTTAAACGAGAACTAATTCTTGAGTTACTGTGAAGTATGGACATAACCAAAGAAAAATGAGCTGAGGTATCAATTACTATTCCCACTATACCTTTATTGGTAACCACACCCATGCCCGGAGAAATTCCTGCAGCACCACCTTTGTCTAATGTTATGGTGTTATTTCTTTTACTGATTGAATTATTAATTACCCTTGCCGGGACTACATTATAAGAAGAATAAAACAAATTGGATTGGCTAGAATCTATGGTCAAACTATCTTTAGCATATAGCGGAATTTTATTGAACGACTTGGTTAATAAAATGGCATTTTCAGCTGCTAAACTATCAGATAATTCTTTAAGATGAATATAGGTTTTAAAATTATTATATCGGTCTAATATATTAGAAGCTATTAATTGTTTAGAATAGAAATATATTTTACTTTGATTCTGATTGTATTTTACGATCCAATAAAAACATAACAATTGCAATAGAATAAACAACAGCACAGATCCATTTTTAATTAATATGCGAAGTGCATTAAGCATAGGATCAAACTAACAATTTAGGATTTAGAGATGAGTACAACTATCATTGCAACTCTATTCATAGAGTTCAGGGTTTATTACAAGCTTTTTCGATCAATTAAAAAAGAAAAACGATCTGTGTTTTTTAATGCGATCCCTGTACCTCGAACTACTGCTCTAAGTGGGTCATCTGCAACCAGCACAGGCAACTTCGTCTTAATAGATAATCGCTTATCTAATCCCTTAAGTAAAGCTCCTCCTCCTGTTAAATACAAGCCCGTTCTATAAATGTCAGCCGATAACTCCGGTGGTGTAATTTCAAGAGCTTTTAAGACTGCTTCTTCGATTTTCATGATGGATTTATCTAATGCTTCAGCAGTTTCTTCATATCGTATGATTATCTGTCGAGGAATTCCAGTCATAAGATCACGGCCATTGACTGCGTATGGTTCCGGAGGATTGGTTAAATTTTTGGTGGCAGCACCTACATTTAACTTTATTTTTTCAGCAGTCCTTTCGCCAATCAACATATTATGTTCTCTTCTAATATAATCGATAATATCCTCGGTGAATTCATCTCCGGCGACACGAATAGATTGATCACACACAATTCCTGATAATGCGATAACTGCGATTTCAGTTGTACCGCCTCCGATATCAATAACCATATTCCCGATAGGCTCTTCGACATCCAATCCAATACCTAATGCTGCTGCCATGGGTTCATGGATCAAATAGGTCTCCTTAGAATCAACGTGATCGGCTGAATCGAATACTGCTCTTTTCTCTACTTCGGTAATACCTGAAGGAATACAAATCACCATTCTAAGATGGGTAAAAAACCTTCGTTTATTCCCAATCATGTTAATCATCCCTTGAATCATGCTTTCGGCTGCTTGAAAATCGGCGATAACACCGTCTTTCAAAGGTCTAATGGTATCAATGTTTTTGTGAGTTTTTTCATGCATTTGCATGGCTTTGTTACCCACGGCGATAATTTCACCCGTTTTCTTATTGATAGCTACGATAGAAGGTTCATCCACGACAACTTTGTCATCTTGCATTATTAATGTATTAGCTGTGCCTAAGTCGACAGCCAATTCCTGCATAAAAAGGTTAAAAAGTTTCATTATTATTACTGAAATTCAAGTGTTTAAAAACAAAAACCAATCCAAAAGGATCATTTTGAACGAAATTCAAGGGAAGAGACACAAAAATACATTATTAAATTGAATTAATGATTAAGGATGGACTTACAAAGTAATAATAGAGTTACAGGACTTTAAGTTAAAATTCAGGAAAACACCTTAGTTTTTGATATGATATAAATAATTTACAGCATATATAAGTAATTAATAATCTGTAATATTAACTTCAAATTTTAGTATTTCACTTGTACTATTGGCTCGCTTTATTGCGTCGTCCAAAACACCTAATCGATCTTCAATTTATAACTCATTCTTAATGCTTATTAACCCAAATTGAGCCCGATTAGTCAGGGATGGTATTGATATTAACATTCTCAGGGACATATATACTCTCAAGGATTAATGGATGTATTGGACCTTTAGAAAGTATTCCTACAATCATCCAAAATTAACTTGGGACTCCTTAAGATTGGGTTCCCTATTCAAATTTATCATTACGCCCAAAGGTCATCATTAAATGCTCTTGCTTTAAGCAAAACGTTTGTTAATCAGTACATTAAATTTAATCGAATTGAATGATAAGAGCTAAGATCGAATTATATTTGTCCTAAATTTCGTCTATGCTGATTTTTTGGATTGTGTTTTTTCTTATGTTATCGGCTTTTTTCTCAGGTACTGAAACTGCATTTTTTACTGCAAATAAATTGAATATTGAAATAAAGAAAAGCCGGGGATCTAATTCAGCAAATATCATTCACCATTTTTTTGAACGACCGGATGATTTTATTGCTGTAACACAGGTAGGAAATAATATTGCATTAGTAACCCTATCTTATCTGCTAGCTAATTTCTATAGTCAGTATTTAGATTTTTTGACTTTAGAAGCTGGAACTAAAGTGATCTTAAGTACGATCTTTGTTACTATTATTATTTTAATTGTTGGCGAATTTTTACCCAAAGTATTATTCAGATTATATGCCAATGAGTTGATATTAATAATGGCTTACCCAATCTTATTTTTTAATAAAATATTATATGTTCCGGCGAAGACATTTTCCATCATTTCACATTTTTTAATTCGCAAATTTGTAAGTAGTGCTCCGGATAAAGTTAGATATCGATTTTCCAATTTGGATTTAGAGCATTACATCGATGGGTCAATGAAATTATCAAATGATGAAATTGACGCTGATATTTTTAAAAATACACTCAATCTTAAACAAGTCAGAGCTAAAGAATGTATGATTCCGCGAAATGAAATCGTCCATATCGATGTGAATGACACCAGAGAAGATTTAGTTCGATTATTTGCAGATTCTAATTTATCCAGGATTATTGTTACAGAAGAAGATATAGATAATGTCTTGGGATATATTCATCATCAACAAATGTTTAAGGACAACAAAAACATTAGAGAAATGATTATGGAAATGCCTTATGTTCCAGAAACGCTTAATGTATATGATCTGATGGTGCGCATGAATAAATTGCGCTTATCAATAGCATGTGTGGTTGATGAATTTGGTGGTACTTCTGGAATCATTACTTTCGAAGATATATTAGAAGAGATATTTGGCGAAATAGATGATGAACATGACAAGGAAGATTTCATTGAGCAAGAAATTTCAAAAAATGAATACTTGTTTTCCGGACGCTTAGAAATCAATTATTTAAATAATACCTACCACTTGAATTTGCCGGAAGGAGAATATCATACCCTATCAGGTTACTTAGTAACCGCTGCTGGCATCATTCCGGCTCAGGGTATTGAACTGTTTTTAGATGGATATCAATTTATATTTGAATTGGTCAGTGACACTAAAATCGAAACGGTACGGGTCATTAGATTAACCTAATTTATTTTTTAAAAAAATCAGGATCTTAAGAAATTTTTTAGCGCATTAAATTATCCATGATCATTGGTATTAGCAAAAATGTTTTTCATTTATACATAATCGTATCATTTATTGAAGCCATTGTATTAGTGATTTGTACAGCAAATTAAGTTATTTATTTTTGTGCACGGAATGCAATAAAGATACAAGATAATTTACCAATGTTATGATTATTACAAGTCGACAGGAAAGCAATTATGCTACTGTTCAGGCAGATTAATAACATAAATTAATCAAGAAATCACAGCTGTTACCGGATCATAATTATTACTACCAATGATGAAATTTATCATTACATTTGTGATCTAAAAAAATAATATGGCAGACCACAAAATTATATTTTCGATGACTGGTGTCAGTAAAATTATTGCACCATCCAAAACCATACTTAAAGATATCTATCTCTCTTTTTTCTACGGTGCAAAAATTGGAGTCCTTGGTCTTAATGGCTCCGGAAAATCTACTTTACTTAAACTCATCGCCGGAGTTGATAAAAATTATAATGGAAAAATTGAATTTGATGGCAATTTCAAAATAGGTTATCTGGAACAAGAACCTATACTTGACGAAACAAAAACCGTTAAAGAAATAGTACAGCAAGGTGTTCAGAAATTGGTGGATCTTCTTAAAGAATATGAAGACATCAATTTAAAATTTAGCGAACCCATGTCTGATGATGAGATGAATCAATTAATCGAACGACAAGGTGAAGTTGGAGAACAATTAGAACATTTAGGTGCCTGGGAATTAGATAACAAATTGGAAGTAGCCATGGATGCGCTCAGATGTCCTGAAGGTGATACCCTTGTTAAAGTTTTATCAGGAGGTGAACGCAGAAGAGTTGCACTTGCCCGCTTACTATTAAGTAATCCTGATATTTTATTATTGGATGAACCTACCAACCACCTTGATGCAGAATCTGTACTTTGGTTGGAACAATTCCTCAAATCCTTTCCTGGAACGGTAATAGCCGTTACCCATGATCGATATTTTCTTGATAATGTGGCAGGGTGGATACTTGAACTAGATCGAGGTGAAGGAATACCTTGGCAAGGCAACTATTCATCATGGCTGGAACAAAAATCAAATCGTTTAGCCAATGAAGAAAAGCAAGAAAGTAAAAAGAAAAAAATGCTAGATCGCGAATTGGAATGGGTTAGAACCAATCCCAAAGGTCGTCAAGCCAAGAGTAAAGCTCGGCTGAGTGCATATGATCGATTAGCAGGAGAAGAAGCCAAGGAGAAAGAAACCAAATTGGAATTATTCATACCACCAGGTGATCGGTTGGGTGATGTCGTTATCAATATGGAACACGTCAACAAATCCTTTGGCAATAGAATACTGTTTGAAAATTTTAATCTTCAAATTCCAAAGAATGCTATTGTAGGTATTATTGGTCCAAATGGTGTGGGTAAATCTACATTATTTAGAATGATCATGGGTCTGGAAAAACCGGATAGTGGTAAAATCACAATAGGTGAAACTGTGAAAATAGCTTATGTGGATCAAAGTCACAAAGACTTGTTACCTGATAAAACGATCTTCGAAGTTATATCAGGTGGTAATGATCTTTTACAAGTCGGGACTTATACTTTTAATTCCAGAGCATATATCAGTAAATTTAATTTCTCGGGCCAGGATCAAAGCAAGAAGGTTGGTGTATTATCTGGTGGTGAACGAAACAGAGTACATTTAGCCATGACACTTAAGGAAGGTGGCAATGTCTTATTACTGGATGAACCAACCAATGATATTGATATTAACACACTTCGCGCATTAGAAGAAGCCATTGAAAACTTTGCCGGATGTGTATTAGTTATATCGCATGATAGATGGTTTATTGACAGATTGGCAACACACATTTTAGCTTTTGAAGATGATGCAAATGTTGTATTTTATGAAGGAAATTTTGCAGATTATGAAGAAAGCAAAAAACAACGATTGGGAAATGTAGCGCCACATCGTCCACGATTTAAGAATGTATTGCGAGGGTAAAAAGTATTTGAACCTATTTTATAATATTCAATTACTTAGAAATTATTCATTCACCACATTTGCAAATTTTTTAAAAGAACATTTTGTTCTATGTGTTTTTTATTTAGTTAATTTAATAATCCATTAGCACTAATCTTATCATTGCCCTATCCAAGGCAACATCAATCTAATTTCCTTAATTGTTTCATAAATTTTGATGGCATCCCAACAAGCTAACCGTTTGCTTTCGTTTTAATTGTAATGGGACTTATTATATTCTAACCCTAAGTCTCAAAATAAAATAACTTTTGGACTCAAAACTGCGTTAGTATTACAATATGAAAAAGAAAAGAAAGCACGAAAGCCCCTCTGAACCGATTAAAGACCAATTCATACTGCGTTTTTTTGAAGAAAACTCCGGTAAAGCGGTTGGAATTAATGCCATACTCAGGCGCTTAAATTTAAAGAAACAAAGTGCTCTGGAAGCAGCATTAGAACGACTGGAAGAGAAAAAGTTAATCCGCAAATTTTCAGCAGGAAAATGGATACTTAATGGTACTGACGCTACTTCTATTGTTTCCAATGAACATTTATATCAGGGTGTTGTGGATGTAGCACGTGCTGGATTTGGATATGTACTATGCAAAGGCCTGACAAGAGATATTTTTGTAAGCCAAAAGAATTTAGGTAGTGCACAGGATGGTGATTTTGTGCAAGTCAAATTAGCCCGAATGTATTTGGGCAAACCCGAAGGCATCGTTGTCAAAGTATTACAGCGTTCCAAGAGTCAATTTGTAGGTCTATATAGGGCCTTTAAGAATGAGTCTGTCGTGATTATCACTCTAGGTAATCAGTCTATTGAAATTCCATTATATCGTGAAGATATCAAGAATTTAGAAGATTATGATCGGCTGGTTATAGAAATCACTAAGTGGAAAGAAAAACCTAATGACCGCATGTCTTGTAAGGTTATTAAGAACCTTGGTAAAAATAAGACTATTGACATGGAGATGGAAACCATAATAGCTAAAGCAGGATTTTCTTTAGCGTTTCCTGCTTCTGTGGTGCAAGAAAGCGAATCGATCCAAAACCAAATCACAGACTTAGATCAACGACGAGATTTCAGAGATATAACTACTTTTACTATAGATCCAATCGATGCAAAAGATTTTGATGATGCCATTTCTTATCAAATCAATGACAAGGTTCAATTGGAAATTGGGGTGCATATTGCTGATGTCAGTTATTATGTAAAACCAGATAGTGCTTTGGATAAAGAAGCTTTGAAAAGAGGTAATTCTGTGTATTTGGTGGATCGTGTATTACCCATGCTACCGGAACGTCTTTCCAATGAATTGTGTTCATTAAGACCGAATGAAGATAAATTAACCTTCTCTGTTGTTTTCACTTTTGACGAACAATTTGAAATCGTACATCATTGGATCGGAAGAACTATGATTCATTCTAATCGAAGATTCTCTTATGAAGAAGTTCAAGAAATATTAGATCGCAAAGAAGGTGACTTTGCTCAAGAATTAATCAAGGTAAATCAAATCGCAAACCACATACGCAAATTAAGATTACAACATGGCGCAATAGATTTTGAATCCGAAGAAGTCCGATTCAAACTAAATGAACTGGGTATGCCGGAATCCCTAATTTTAAAACAGCGGCTGGAAGCGCACATGCTTATTGAAGAATTCATGTTGCTCGCCAACAAATATGTGGCACAGTTTATGGCGATGAAAAATAAAGCCTTACCGATTCCATTTGTGTATCGGATCCATGATGTACCTGATATGGATAAACTCGAGGAGTTCATGTTGTTCGCCAGAGAGATGGGTGTAAAAATTAATCTGACTACGCCCAAATTAATTTCCAAATCGCTGAATCATTTGGCACAATTAATTCGGGAGAATGAGGATTTAAAAATACTTCAACCGCTCGCTATTCGCACTATGGCAAAGGCTGCTTATAGTCCTGAAAATATAGGTCATTATGGATTGGCTTTTGAATACTATACCCATTTTACTTCACCCATAAGAAGGTATGCTGATTTAATGGTTCATCGCATATTGTTTGAAAACCTGACCCATGAAAAACGGTTTAGACTAGATGCTGTTGAATCACAATGCTTGTATATTTCTGCACAAGAACGAAAAGCCATGGAGGCAGAACGTGAATCGACCAAATACTTTCAAGTCCTGTACATGAATGACCAAATCGGAAAAGAATTTGTAGGACGTATAACAGGTATGAATGATCGTGGATTCTATGTAGAATTAATAGATTCAAAGTGTGAAGCTGTACTATCTTTTACGAGTGTTCCTGATAATATTATCGTTAATCGGAATAGATTATCTGCAGCATCATCAGTGTCTGATAAGGTATGGAAAGTTGGTGAACGAATTAATGTAAAAATTATTTCTGCTAATCTTGATGATCGGGAATTGGGTGTTGAATTTGCGGGAGAAATTATTGAGTAGATTTTAAAATATATTACATCTTACTTATTGAATTCAATGGTGACTTAAAGGTTTTCAAATTAAGTACTAATAAACGCGTGTTAATTCATGACATGTATCTTACTAAATAAATGTTCTTTTTCTGAAAAAGAAATAAAATAATAGATGCCGCTGGGATATGGGCTTACATCAAATTCAAGTCCCAGCATACTATCTTCTTGTTGTATCATTTCTTTAAGCAGTTTACCTCTGCAATCATACATTCTGCAAGAGAATATTCTTCCTCTCGTGTTATTAACTATGTATTGTGCAGATTTAATGGAATAGGAAGATTGCCAAAATAATTTGATGGTTTTTTCGTCTACTTTTACCGGTGAGGTATTCTTTGGTTTCAATTTAGGGCCTGCATATTCAATGGCGCCAAGATCTACCGATGGACCTAATTTTCTTACGTTTCCATAAAAATCATAAGCCGGTAGTTTTTCATTGATACCCGCATTAATGGCCGGGCTTTTTGGTCGCAATGAAAAATCCATAATATTTTCAAAAGCATTTGCTTTTTGAAATAATGGATCAGCTTGAATATCCAAAGTACCTGGTGATAAAGTACTAAAATCCCAATACAAATTATTTTTAAACTGCACATTTTCCGGATTGTCTAATCGGCTTCCGGGCTTTAAATGATTGGCATAAAAAATATTATTATAAACAGAAACATTCTTAGCACTCTGCACAACAATTTCTCCACATTTAACCGCATCATTTCGATTATTCTTAAATGTTGTATTATTGACGATATCTACGTTATTGGTTTCATAAACTTCTATACCTACACCTCCGTTCTTGTAAATAATGTTATTGGAAATAAGCCAGGCATTCTGGTAATCCAAATTTCCTGCAACTGTTGTGTTGTTTCTGTTTTTACGAATCGAAATTCCACTTGCAGCTGCATTGGCTTCACAATTTTTAGTATTGGGATCCAATCGGGCCATTACGCGCTGATTAAAAATAATGTTAGCATTTAAAATATTATGGTAACCTTTATTATCATCGAATGGCAACAAATATTGAATCTTAATGGCGCTGTTATTAAACTGACTAAATTCTCCATTATGATTGATTTGATTATAACTTATATTCAAATAATCTGAATGATTGATTAATATACCACTTCCTGGACAATGGTGTATTATATTATTTTTTATATTTATATGGTGACACATTTTATTTTTTTCGGTAATCCTATTGATAAAAATTCCATTGCCATTACTAATGAAGTCATTGGATTCATTTAGAAAATTATGATTTCTTTCAAATAGTGAATCCATGGTAATTTCGAAACCTTCAATGGAAATGTATGCTACTGATTTAAGTTCTATAGCGGCTTCACCGGTGATATAAATGACAGGTTTAACATCGCTAAAATTCTTAAATACGATCCATTTGTTTTCAAGACCAGATCGTTGGATGGTTAAGGCAACTTTAGTTTTAGGACTTGAATACATACCTGGCAAAACATAAACTGTGTCGCCCGGCATGGCCAGATCGGCAGCTTTCTGTAATGATCTCAATGCATGAGCTATGGAATTGCCCAATTGTGTATCATTACCTTCCGGAGACACATAAATACCGTTAGCGAACATTGAACAAGAAATACAGACGAACATCCAAATTGAAACGAATCGAAAATTATACATGCTGTTAGGATAAGGTTATATACAAGACCATATTATTAGAGAATTCGCTGCAAACATAGATAAAAAAAGACTCTTCCTTGCGGAGAGAGCCTTTTTTGTGGGGGGAGTTAACTCGATTTTATTCTTTTATCCAAGCTACATTGTTGGCTTGTTGATTTCAACTTTGATAAAACAAAGATAGATTGACTCTGGATCTTAAAACTCAGTGAAAACCATGATATTTAAAAATTCAGTGTATTCATGGATATTTTAAATATATACAATCTAAGCTTAATCCATGAGTTAGCGGGATTTACCACTGAGTTTTTTTACATGAAATGGCGTACTATCATGTTTCAGAAACAGGTCAATTCGATGATTTTAGAGCCCTCAATCTTCGTTTCCAGATGAAGGGTCAGACCATGATTGGGATGAACCACTTTAATTAACATCATAACAGAACATAATTTAAGATTAGAAAGCTGTTTTATGTGGTATGAGATCATGATTACTGGTACTAAATCCTATAAAAGCATTAATTCGATCATTTTTTTAACAATTTCTTGTTAGATTATAGGAAAGGGTGTAATTTTGCACTCCGTTTGGAAAAACTGACCCATGGTGTAATGGTAACACAGCAGATTTTGATTCTGCCTTTTAAGGTTCGAATCCTTATGGGTCAACAAAGAAGGCTGGTTCATTCCGGCCTTTTTTATTTGTTCTATTTCCTTTTCTAATACATCAGCTATGAATCTAAAGCTTTTCAAATGCTTACTCTTATTAAGCCTGATTGCAGCTGCCTGCAAAAATAATAAAACATTAAACGTACCCCATTTCGATAAAGACAAGGCTTATTCATTTGTCAGGAAACAAACACAATTCGGTCCACGTGTACCCAATTCTGCGGCTCATGAGGCTTGCAAAGAATGGATGGTCAATTTATTCAAGTCTCAGGGAGCTGTTGTTATAGAACAAACCTTTGAAACGAATGCCTATGACAAACAAAAACTCAATGGTACCAATATTATAGCCAGTTATCATCCGGAAGCAAAACATCGAATCCTGATAGCTTCTCATTGGGATAGCAGACCTATGTGTGATCAGGATCCTGATACCAGTTACATTAGACAAGCCGTTTTGGGTGCTGATGACGGTGCGAGTGGGGTTGGAATTATTTTAGAAATGTCCAGACTCTTACAACAAAATGAACTCAAAGATCTAGGTGTCGATTTTATATTATTCGATTGTGAAGATTATGGAGATGCTCAGGGAGAAGTGGAGACCTGGTGCCTGGGTAGTCAGTATTGGTCAAGAAATAAGCATACTGCAAATTATAAAGCTGATTATGGCATCCTTCTGGATATGGTTGGTGCAGCGAATCCCAACTATTATCAGGAAGAATATTCGCTTCAATTTGCGCCAAAAGTAATCGATAAAATTTGGAAGTTAGCACACGATGAAGGATATGGACAAAACTTCATTGCTAAAAAACGTCCGGGCCTTGTGGATGATCATTTATTCGTAAATATGATAGCAAAAATTCCAATGATCGATATTATTAATTGTCCTCCGGGCAGTCAAACCGGATTCGTAAATCATTGGCATACTCACAAAGACGACATGAATGCTATAGACCCGCTTAGTCTGGAACTGTTAGGTAAAATATTAATAAAACTAATTTATCTGGAAGATCAAGGATCGATTTAATCGATGACTACTACCTTGCGTATGATATTCAATTGTTGTTGAACTGATTTAATATTCAGGAAATATATTCCTGGCTTACAACTGAGCGAAGTGCTTAAGGTATGTTCATTATTGTCAAATATCCATTGGCAGGGTACAACATGAGATGCGGCAGAAATTAATTCTACTTGAAGCCCTATTTCATTGAATGTTTTAGGAAGCTCTATGGTCAATTGACCTTGAGAAGAAACGGGATTAGGAGCTATTTTAAATGTATTATGGTCTGCCTCATTTCCAACTGAACTAACATTTAAATAATAGGAAAAAATCTTTTGACAGTGATTATCATCCGTTACGGTAACGACATAGGTGCCTGATGAAAGTTGATCTATTTTCGGGGTGGTTAGATTTTTATAATTCCACTTGTAAGCGTAAGGTGGTGAACCATTGGTAACATTTAATTCTATAGAACCCAGCTCATGACTTGATCCGGAATTAACAATAGCATTATCCTGCATGTTGCGAATATCTAAATGCATATACACTGTGGAATCGCAAGCTATTGCATTATTAAAAACTTGTTTAAAAACTCCGGAATTAAAATACAATTGATTGTTCCATTCATATGGTGTGCCCTCGCATGTAGTCACATAGAAATGTGAGGTAGAAGTAGCATTGAATTGAATATCTACATAAATGATGGAATCACAGCCTCCAACACTATAATCAGATAGAACCAATTTATCTTTAGGATGATTTTTATCAAATCTTACGCCGAATAAATCAATGTGTTCATTCTCACACATGATCAAATGATAGTTCGCTATTTGAGGAGCACAAGTCAATGTATCACTGAGTACATGAAGCGATAAATTCGGAACTTCATCATTGCGAATTTCTACCGTATAAATTCCGCCATGGACTTTTTTGTTGAACGATTGGATGTATCTCGAACGTTCTTTAGAAACTACAATCACATCATTTAAAAACCACAAATGCTTATTACCTAATATGGTTTTATCGAATGGAATTTCCATCAAATGA
Organism: Saprospiraceae bacterium; assembly: GCA_044228225.1. Lineage (GTDB taxonomy): Bacteria > Bacteroidota > Bacteroidia > Chitinophagales > Saprospiraceae > Vicinibacter. Next base: position 65,962 of record JBGAVH010000024.1, read on the forward strand.
CTTTCTCCAGGATTGAGTTCTTTCCGCAAACCCAGAACAATATCAAGTTGAGGTGAATAGATTAACTTGCCGGTAGCGTTGATCTTATTATCTTTTACTTTAATGACGTCCTCGAATGTCAAGTGATTATTTGATATGTTCAAATAATTATAATAAACGTTACTAAAGCTTGGAATTTCATCAAATAAATTATCATTCAAATAAATGACATTGAGTAAGGATAGCTGGTTTAATCCTTCAGGAACCTTACCTTCAAAATGATTTTCCTGAATAGATAATTGGGTCAGATTACTCAATTTAGTGATTGAAGCGGGCAATGAACCAGAAAATTGATTTTGTCCCAATCTCAGAATTTCAAGATTGGTTAAGTCACCAAGGGATTCCGGCAAAATACCTTTCAACAGATTATGACGCAAAGAAATTTCTTTGAGATTTTTTAAGGTGAATAATTCGGGAATCAATTCACCTTCCAATTTATTCTCTGATAAACTCAGAACTTCAAGTTGGCTCAGGTATTTAAGGTCCGCATCTAAATTTCCTGTTAGTTGGTTATAGGAAAGATTGAGATTCTTAAGCTTATTTAACTGATACAAAGATTTCGGAATGGTTCCGGTAATGTTACATTGGCTGAGATTCAAATCCGCCAATTCAGAAAACCGAGAAAAGTCGTTAGGAATTCGGTCTTGGTCAAAATGTATATCGGTATCTGCGAAATTCAAAAATTGGATATGGCAACCATCTGAACTGAGTTGGATTCTAAGTGGATCTATGAGTTCCAGACGATTAGAAAAATTCCAGTGGTCTATGGTTCCTTTGGATGCTAAATCTAGATAAATTTTAATGAGGGTGGTGGAATCTTGAGACCTGGAATCGATACAGGTCTGTGAATAGCTAAAATTACTAAAGAATGCCAATAACAGGCATGCGACTCCTTTTTTCATTCTCTGGTTAAAACCCCCAAATGGGTGAATATTAATCAATTGGTGCCCAAAAGTAAAACAATAAATTGGAATTAAAAAAATATATTACACATAAATTGTCACATATCTATTTTTTAATATATATAATTAAGACATTATAAATCTATTAAACATATATTTTTATTTATAATTTATAATGAAATGGATCCAACTCATGCTTGTTTTAGTCCAAACACTGGAAAATTAATCCTTAATAAAGGTCTATTATCATTTTGGATTGCGAATTCTATGTTTTACCTTTGCGGCATGATTGGAAAAAATTCCATCATGGTCCCATAGCTCAGCCGGTTAGAGCATCTGACTCATAATCAGAGGGTCCCTGGTTCGAGCCCAGGTGGGACCACAAAAACATAGATCCCTTTATTCAATCGAATAAGGGGATTTTTTATTTACAAAACATTCAGCGGAGCATTTACCATTTTAATCTACATGTATAGTGAAGCACATTCAAATATAGAATGATTTATGAGTTCATTCATGCTATGTCCTTTTTGATTTCAAAAAAGTATATAGGATCAATGCTACTTAGTAACTATAATTTTACCGTTGTGATCTGTTGCATACCGATTCGTAATTTTATAAAAATAGGAACCCGAATTAAAATCATGCGTTGGAATATATACACTATTAGAAAAAGTTAAGCTTCTAACTTCCCTACCCATGGCATTGTAAAATGTGATTTGACTTGGTTCGTCCGAATTGGATTGAACAAATACACCTTCATTCGTCGGATTGGGGTAAATCAAATATTGAATATCAGAAGACAATGCATGTTGTATATTAAGATTCAATTTCCATGAGGATTCTTGGTTGTCATAATATTCATTCAGATAGGATGGATCCAAACTCAATAATTCATCTAATCTTATGGATTCACTCGTTCTCAACCTCAATACAAATAAGGGTTCCTTAGGATTCCATTCCAATTTCGTTCCTGTACTCCAACTTATTTTTAAATTCTGATTGTTCAGATTCCAAAATTCCGGTTCCAATTGGCTGGATACCATTTCCATACTTAACAAACTAGATTTAGCCTTTAATAGAAACTGTAAACCATACATGGACTGCGCTGCATTAAAATAAACAGGGATGTCAATATCCTTATTGGCTTGCACAATGGTGTTCGTCATATTCAAACTGCAATCCAAAGTATTGGATCGCAACTCAAGTAATTCAGAAGCGAAATTATTCTTATAACTCAGATCGATATCACCCATTTTTACAGCAATGACATCGGCATTCTGTCTGGGATAATTAACTATAGTTACACCGGTGAATAATAAAGACTGAATGGTTTGATTGCTCTTATAAAATGATTTCCAATCGTTCTTTAAAAAATACCATGAATCAACAAAATTAAAATTTCCGATGACGCCTAAAACCAATTTTCTCAATTCCGAAATATCCGATGCGGTAACATTGAAATTATTATTGACATCAGCGGCTAAATAACGCAAACTATCCAATCGATTCAAACCAAGGATATGTTTTTGGATCAACAAAATATCTTTAGTGGATACTGAATTTAATGGATCTGACTTTTTGGTAAAATTATAATTAACTAAACCAGTTGTTTTTTGCTTGACTAAAAAACCATAGTGCAATCCGCCGTTTTGTGAAAAACAAAATTTTTTAACATTAGTCGGATTACTAAAAGAAACTGAATCCGGAATAACCCGATAATCATTAGCGGTTCTAATTCTGCCACCAATATCTGCGGTAGTCGACATGGGATCCAATCCGAAGGTGAGCAATTGATTGCACTTAAATTGATCCGAAACTATAACTGTATAGACGCCAGCTATAAGATTGGTAAGCGTACTTGAGGAAGCTCCATTATTCCATTGGTATGAATAGGGTCCAAATTCACCTTTGGGGGTAATACTAATGGCGCCCTCGTTATCGCATAGATTGGTTACTACTTGGCTGTTATGCAGAAAACTATTTTGGTAAGCGCGCAATGTGATAAAAGATGTTAAACTGATCAAAGTACCTGAACATAAATCATCAATTTTCCACAGTCGTCTGATTCGCATAGGGATTGTACAACCACTGGAAATTTTTGTATCAATAAATGTAATTTTTACTTCAGCTAAATTCAATCCATGACCCAACAAGGCTTCTGATAATGAAATATCTTTGGGATATTCAATCATGGTATCTGCAGGAATATAGATTTGTGAAGTCGTCAAATGTTTCAGATAAATCAATTGAGTGCATCTGGATTGTTCACCTGCAGCATTTCGAATTGTAAAAATTCTAGTGACTACATCATTATGATTTTGACATGTGCCTTTATTGAAAATCTCAATATACGTTATGGTAACAGCTCCACCATCGTTTGCTAATATTACTGGTGATCCGGTCACTGAAGTATCATAGGCTTCACCTTCTGTTAGATTGAATTGAGGTGGACAATCTACGATTAAATTCTGTGGACTTTGGGCTAGTATACGTCCCATGAAAAGCCACATCAGTAACAAAAAAACAAGGTTGGGGTATTTAAAATTCTTCATTGCTGTGTCTTTTAAAAAAATAAAATTAGTTCATTTACGCCAACAAAAAAAGCAGGACCCCTATCTATCCTTAAAAAATAACACTTAAGTTAAATGCTTAATACATAAATTCTAGTAGATGGCGCTCTAATGTGCTCAAAAAAATTATATTCGAAAAATAAATATTATTCGATAAACTCCGTAATCTCATCAAATCATACCCCATAGGTTTAATCAGAGATCTCCCACCCTACTACCAGATTGCAATTATTTATATGGTGTTTTTGCAATTATAAATTAAAAGTTAGACCTACACAATGAATTCATTCTTAAACCGAAATCATTTATGCTCATCATCCAAAAAAAATATAACAGAAACATGCTGATAAAATACTTTGCAGATAAAACTCAAACTGTAGTAATATAAAATATTTTGAAATCATCAGCTATTCCAAAGACGAGCTGAAAATAATTAATGATAAATCTTTATTGGTGCCTCTCACTTCTCCCACGAAATATTGATCCTTAATTTCATCCATGTAAAACTTTTTTGACATGAAACGGCGGATTGAATAAAGACCAACTTGGGAGAAGTGTGGAATGTTCTTACAATTAAAATCTAAAATAAGACTTGGATGAGACTTGAATGATCCGTGGATAAGCCGTGGATAATTCGTGAACGATTCGTGAACGAGTCACGAGGAACTTTAATATTATTTTATAATCATTTTAGCTGCACTCAGGCCTTGAAATGATTTATACATTAAATGATTGTTTGAATATTTAACCGAATGTGGTTTCTTAGTCCAAAGTGTTGGATTCGCTTTCTAATATAAAGTGAGAAAGCAATACATTTAAGATACCTAAATAGAAAAGAGATTAAAATACAAAGTTCCTAAACTTAAAATAATGGATCCAGTGTTCTGAAAACTTTTATTGAAATATAAACCTGGGTCTTTGGCATAAAGTCAAAACATTTCATTGAAGTTAATTCCACCCAATTAGATGGTTTTTCTAACAATCAATATTTTCTGATCAGAGAAATCCATCCATGCGAAATCATAGACCAGCCAATAGGTCTTACCTTCCTTATTCATGTAATGTCCAGTATGATACTCGAATCGAAATTTTGCTCTGATTAAAACTAATTTATCTAATTGGACTTGTTTGGCTGATCCAATAATGGTCATCAGGATTTCACGATTGCGGTGGAGATATGAATCGATGAGTGCTGTTTCCTTGATGGTTAATTTTCGGAGTTTATTATTGTATTCATTTTTGCAGGTAACTGAACAAAATTTTTTGTCGGTTCGGCCTATAATTTCTTTGGAGCATTGCAAGCACTTATTCATAAGATTCGAATTAATCGTTTATATCAGCTATGAAACGATTCAGTCCAATTATTATTATAAACAGCTGAAATTTAACACTTAATAACACCCTTTCATTTAATAATTTCCAATAAGTTTGTCATAAAAAAACAATATGACCTCATTCACCCAACAGCATTCAACATTAATCATTTCACCTGCGACCGTAAATGGCCAACAGTATATTGCAGTAAGTCCTATAAAAACTACGCAAGAACAAGATTTAATCAGACAGTTACCAGAGAGATACTGGAACCCAAAATACAAATGTTGGTATTTTCCAAAAACCAAAGCCTATTGGACCCATTTCAAACAATTATTTGTCCAATATACCTTGCAAATAAATCAAGGCAAACCCATCCAGATCGATCATCCAAAATATATCAAATCATCTTCCGGCTATAAAGAATATTCCAAACAAGAAAAGCCTGCACTGGATGAAGAACAACAAATAGCTTTAGTTTCACTAGAAGCCCAATTGAGGATCAGACGGTATAGTAGCGAAACCATTAAAACCTATTGTTCATCGTTCAAGGCATTCTTGACTTATTACAAAGGAACTCCTACAGATCAGTTAAATGAAGGAGATATTAAAGTTTACCTTCTGCATCTTATAAATCAAAACCACATATCAATAAGCCTACAGAATACAATAATCAATAGCATAAAATTCTATTATGAAAAAGTATTATTACGGGAACGTTTTTTTATTAAAGATCTAAGACCAAAGAGGTCATCAACCTTACCGGATATCCTTTCAGAAAGCGAAGTAGAAAGACTGCTTAATAGTACGTCTAACATTAAACACAAGGCCATACTTTCCTTAATTTATGCAGCGGGATTAAGACTAAGCGAGGTTGTCAATTTGCGAAAAGCTGACCTGCTTATCGATCAAAGGAAGATACATGTGAAAGCCGGAAAAGGCAAAAAAGACAGGATGACCCTATTATCTGAAAAAATTATCCTCAGAATAATGGAATATAACGATATTTACAAACCTAAGTATTGGGTATTCGAAGGTCAGGATGGTGGGAAATACAGTCCCAGGAGCGTTCAACTCATATTTAGAAAAGCAGTGGATCTTTCAAAAGTGAATCCCTATGCGACGGTTCATACCCTTCGCCATAGTTTTGCTACGCACTTATTAGAGCGGGGAACTGATCTTAGAGTAATACAACATTTATTAGGTCATGGATCGGTAAAAACCACAGAAATCTATACCCACATTACTGAAGTTAGCAAAGCAAAAATAATTAGTCCGATTGATCATCTAAATATTTGAAAATGAATAATTTAACCACCTATACATGTAAGCGATATTCACGAAACTCACAAATGAACCTTCGTGAAGCGAAATGTTAGGCACAATAGTATGAAACCTTCATTAAAAATGAAATTTTACATAACACTGATAGTTTTTTGTTTTTACTCACTAACAGCGAAAGCTGACTATGGATATTTGAGCCTTTGTGAAATGATTCAAAATGCAGATTATGGTGCATTGGGAACTATAGTGAAAATTGACAAAAACTATTTTTATTTAAAAGTTGACAGATACATTTTAAGTAATCTCAAATCTGATACATTGCCAATAGTTAAATTTGAAAGTTGGGCTTGTGCTAAACGATATGCTGAATATGAAGTTGGACAAAAGGAGATAGTGTTTTTTAGAAAAAGCAATTATGTTATTGACGACTACGAATTGATTGGATATGGTGGTGGTGATGAATATGAACTACCAATTTTTAATGACACAATAAAATACCAAAGTAGTTATGGAAAATTAGAAAGTTACAATCTTGGTAATTTTATTAATACAATTAAAGATTACGATAAATTGACCGAAAAGATTAGAGGTACTTCAAAAGAAATTAGTCCGAATAACATTAAGACTTTTGCCCAAAAATCAGCCTTACACAAACTGGTAATTAAGTGCAAAGGCTCTAAGCAACCGAAAGATTTTGAAATACCTGACAAAGGAATTATTATGAATTTAGAACGAAATTATCTTTACGAAGAATATGAAAACAAAATTTTTATAAGCAATTTGACAAGGGACAGTATATATATGACAGTAGATGATGCCGAAGTGTGGAAAGAAGGAACATATTTTATTGTTAAGCCTAAAAGCGGTTGGACAAGCCGATGGTTAAATGTCTATTCAACAAAAGCTAAAGACGAACATGATGTTTTACTAAATCAAATCTTTGAAGTAATAGAATTACCGACACCAACCATATATTTCGGGAACTCTATAAAGGATACAATAGTTTTTTCATATTATAGAGATGCTGTTCCAACTGTCGGCTATTATTTGGACGATTTACATAAAGACGAATATTTAGAATACAAATTGCTGAGTTACGAATATCAAATTACCTCAAGCAACAAAACCGAAACTTTCAAAGTAAAATCTGAATATGGAACAAAAGAATTTCAAGAGAGAATAAGACATTTAAAACCAGGAGACAAGATTTTTATGAGTAATATTTTCGTTCTGTATCCAAACAATAGTGTGAAAAAAATTAAGGACAAAACAGTTGTAATCAAAACAGAAAAATGAAAACTACTGTGCCTAACAACGCATTGACTCCATACCGCCAATAGCATAAATTCTTTATATTCGGCATTCGATTGAAAAACATTTTTTATATTTGGCTTCAGGTTGTTGGCGGTACGGCGTCAATGCTTGACCGTTATGGGCAACCTTAAAGAACAGACAACATAAACAGAAAATATGGCAATAATTTTAAATAGACAGATTACTGAAAACGAAAAAGACCAAATTATAGCAAGATTTGGGAGAAAGTGTTATGCAACAGGGCACGAAATTTTGGAAACAGATGAAATTCATTTTGACCACATAAAAGCGTTTATAAATGACGGTGCATCTGAAATTGATAACATAGCCCCAATGTGTCAAACGCATAACCTTCAAAAAGGAAGACTACCGCTTGAAGATTTTAGAATTAAACTTCGGTTAGATGAATTTTTCAAACAAGGACAAGCATTGACTTTGAAGCACGAACTTGAATATTTTAAGGACAAAAAAATTATAACAAGTTTTGGTGAAACAGTTTATCATAAAACGACAGACAATCATATTGAACTTGAATTCTCGAACCAAAAGGAATCATATAGGCTTTACACTTGTCCAACTACAAATTGGAAGTATTTTTATGCAACATTGCCTGTAAACGTTATTAATAGTGATGATGATGAAGATGGAAAGATTGGTCTTCAACCAAGGTATTTAATAAAAGATAAAGTTTTTGACTTATATCGACACTTTCAACGAAACACAGTTTTAAATCCGTCAATTGCTCGACTTTATCAAAATAAGATTTTAGTCTTTGATGGCCAACACAAAATTGCTTCATTGCTTTGGAATGAAAGAAAGTATTTTGAATTGAAAGTTTATATCGACCCAGACCCCAAAAGTTTGAATCAAACAAATATTTCTGCTCACGACAAATTTGCACAAACAAGATTTTTCTCATCAGTAATGGTTGCCAAACTAGGTAGCCAATTCGGAAAGCAATTTGAAGAGTATAAGAATATAGAAGATGATGATAAAAAAACTGAAGCAGGGTTTGTGAAATTTGTTCGTCTGAGTGAACAATTAACTAACGCAGAAGTAAATAAGCGGTTTACAAGTTTTATTTATGACTCGATACTTGATGAATCAACTAACAAAATTGTAAGATTAGTTTCGAAAGGAAATAGAAGTTCATCTGAGTATCCGATTACACTTGATATGTTAAGCAAATCTCTTTTTTCCAATTTTCTCTATCGAAACCCAACAGATGATGATTTGACAAGTGAGAATTACAAACGAGATAAAGAAATTGCAAACGCAATTAAACTCTGCAACATAATTGACGAAGAAATTTTACATAAATGGGATGCTTCTAAAACTGAAAATGATTTAACTCAAAACAAGTTGAATAGAATGTTTAGAAGTAAGTCAATAATGGCTTGGTCGGAGTTACTAAGAGACGCTGTTTCTGCAAAACTTGACATAACAGACCAGGACGAAAAAGCCCAACTGTTTTACAGAGAAATTTCAGATGAGAATTTTGAAAAAATAAAAAAGGTTTTTAGACGCTTAGTTGGTTGGAGTGTATGGGAAACGCCAGTAAATTCTGACATAGACAGAGTTCTTGCGGACAATAAAAGTGAAGTAAAGAAATTTTTTAAAGATAAAGGACTAACGACAGGATATTTATTAGGAGCGACCGAATGACAGAAGGAAAGGCAGCCCATAACAGGCGTTTGGCTCAATGGCGGGTGACGTGGTTAATTGAACATACTACCTCGCATCAACATTTGTGGTTTATTGACAGTTTTGTGCTCCGAAATCCGCCACTGCGCCAAGCGCCAAAACGTTATCAGATATGAAAAAGAAAAATATCTAACAAATTGATTTCCAGATACATTGAATTCTGGACTCAAAATATGGAAGATATGCTTCGATTAAGTCTTCTTTAAATATCATTGGTAGCAGGTGAAAAATTTGTTCCGAAAACACCTAAAAACAAAGTAGGACGTTTTTTAAAATCTTTAAATATGAGAAATTTAATCTTAATTGTAATTACATTATCTTGGGGTAAAATAATTGCGCAAATGGATTGTTCTACTCCTGATCCTGCTATTCCAGAAATTGTTAGTTGCAATCCAAGTGGTTGCACAAATGAAATTCCAACAAAATATTTGGGACTTCATATGGTATTCTTATTATCGACAGATGGAAAATTCAATTTTAATGAAAGAAATGATGGATTAGGTAATTCTGCAAATAATGGTTATCAAAGAGCGGAATACTTTATTGACAATATGAATTGGATGCTTGAAAATAATCAACCTTACAGTTTGGATCCAAGCCTCGCAGTTTGCTCAACCAAAATAAGGGTAT
>JBGAVH010000025.1:0-70338 GCA_044228225.1 Saprospiraceae bacterium
ACTAGCTAATCAGACGCACACCCATCCTTTACCGCCTCAGCTTTAATTATCACACCATGCAGCATAATAATACCATGGGGTATTAATCTCAGTTTCCCGAGGCTATCCCCCAGTAAAGGGCAGGTCATGTACGCGTTACTCACCCGTGCGCCGCTCTAGCTACTCGTATTGCTACTCATAGTTACCGCTCGACTTGCATGTATTAAGCCTCCCGCTAGCGTTCATCCTGAGCCAGGATCAAACTCTCCATAGTACTTTTTCTTTATTTATCATCTAATAATCCCGAAAGACTATTAAACCAAATATTTCAAAAGCTATTTCGAATCTTCCTAACTATTCTGTTATTTCTTTTTCTTCTCTTCTTTCTCTTCTACGCAATTCCTCCAATACCTTATCTATTTCCTATTCCTTTCCTATTTTTTCCTTTCTCTCCCTAGCCTGTCAATGAACGTTTTTGGTAAAATTGCTTGATAATATACTGTCTATCAATTATTTAACCATAATTTTTACCCCTTTCTTCAAAAGCGGACTGCAAAAATAAGCTTTGTTCACTTCTAAATGTAGAAATTCATTCAAAAATATTTATTTTTGATTATTCTGATCACTTTATATAGTAGAAAAGGCTTTGCAATCATTTTATCTATACATCTAATTGATTAAAATTCAAATTCAAGAAACATTCCAAGGACTTGATTAAATGGGTGAAATTTTTCAAACTGGTTTTAGAATTTCACATGCCGTTTACTTTGTAGGGTATACTATTTATCGAAATAAATGTAATGGATTTAATCATTTATGTGATCGTATAAAATTATAATATATATTACAATAAATAATATTTAACTCTCTAAAAGAATTACTCCATTACGATTTTCAAGATTATAGCAATTCTCATATTCTACACCTAAAGTTTACTGGAATTATAAATAAACTGTTTGATGACTAAGATGAACTATCTTATTTTAAAATGGGTTACTGTATAGAATCTTTTCAAAGTCATTAAAATGTTATCTTGACGAATTAAAGTAATATTTTCAAAATTTTGATGTATTCAATTATGTTATTTACTTTTAATTTTAAATATATTTCACTTATTTAATTGGTTTAACTCTTTATAAATGAAATCATAGCATCTCAATAAACATCATGAATTTAATATCCCTATTTAAAGCTTTTTTTATTGAAATAGGTGAGCTTTCAGATTTTGCAGCTCGCTTTTTTAAGGAGCTTTTTAAACCTCAATTTGAGTTTCGTGAATTTTTAAAACAGTGTTTTTATTTAGGTAATAAGTCCCTCCTCTTAGTTGGAGTTACTGGTTTTATCATTGGTTTAGTCTTTACTTTGCAATCCAGACCTACACTTGCAGAATTTGGAGCTGTCTCCTGGATTCCGGCTATGGTTTGTATTTCGATAGTTCGTGAAATAGGCCCTATCATAACAGCCCTTATTTGTGCAGGAAGAATTGGATCAGGAATTGGTGCCGAACTTGGTTCTATGAGGGTTACCGAACAAATTGACGCTATGGAAGTTTCAGGGACTAACCCATTTAAGTATTTAGTGGTTACTCGAATTTTAGCAACCACTTTTATGATACCCATTTTAGTCATTTTTGGAGATGCCTTTGCTATTTTTGGTTCCTATTTAGTTGAAAGCATTAAAGGGAATGTTTCCTTCTTGCTCTACTTTAATTTGGTTCTAAAAACGATTACATTTACAGACATCATTCCTACCACCATTAAAACCTATTTTTTTGGATTTGCTATTGGCTTGGTAGGATGTTATAAGGGATATTATTGTAGTAAAGGAACAGTTGGGGTTGGTTTAGCAGCGAACTCGGCAGTCGTATATACTTCTATGTTATTATTTGTTATTGATTTTATAGCAGTATTTATTACTAATATTTTTTTTACAGTATAAATCTTATACGTTGGTACCAAAGCCTATTATTATTATTAAAGATCTGAATAAAAATTATGGACCTCACAAAGTCCTAAGTGGCTTTGATATGACTTTGTATGAAGGTGAAAATTTAGTTATAATGGGTAAATCTGGTTCCGGGAAATCCGTTATGATCAAATGTATCATAGGACTAGAAGAACCCGATAGCGGTTGTATCGAAGTAATGGGCAAAGATATCACTAAAATAAATCAAACTGAATGGAATGAATTGCGAACTGAAGTTGGTTTTCTCTTCCAAGGAAGTGCACTTTATGATTCGATGTCAGTGAGAGAGAATTTAGAATTTCCGTTACGGAGACATCCTAAAAAATTTGGTGATATCATCGATGCAACGTCACTCGTAAAAGATGCCCTGAACAGTGTTGGACTTGTTGATGCCATTGATCTAATGCCTGACGAACTTTCCGGAGGTATGAAACGTAGAGTTGCCCTTGCAAGAACACTCATACTTCAACCAAAAATTATTTTATATGATGAACCTACTACAGGTTTAGATCCGATTACCTCAAAAGAAATCATTTTACTTATGATGTCCATTCAAAAACAATATCATACCTCCTCTATAATTATCACTCATGATGTAGATTGTGCGAGAGTTATTGCTAATAGAATGATTCTACTTATTGATGGAATTAATTATGCTGAAGGTACTTTTGAAGAATTATCACGTTCTAATGATTCAAAAATTAAAGCTTTCTTTAAACAATCTTAAAATGGAAAAAAATAATTCATATAAATTCAAATTAGGTTTATTTGTAATCATTGGAATGACCTTGTTCATTATTGCAACTTATTATATCGGCAACAAACAAAATATGTTTGGTAAAACATTTAATATACATGCTATATTCAACAATGCAAACGGACTTCAAATTGGGTGTAATGTAAGATATTCAGGAGTCAGCGTTGGAACTGTAAAAGGAATAGAAATGTATAATGATACCACGGTTAAAGTTGACATGATCATTAATAATGAATTTTTAAAGCATATTAAAAAAGACGCTATTGCATCAATTAATTCAGATGGCCTTGTTGGAAATATGATCATTAATATTAGTCCGGGAAAAAATTCTAATGTTCCAATTGAACCTGGAGACATATTAATTTCTTCAAATCGTTTAAAAACCGATGATGCATTAAACACCCTAAATGTTTCAAATGAAAATGTAGCATTACTAAGTGCTGACTTACTAAAAATAACTCATCAAATTACTAGTGGTAATGGCCTACTAGGATCCATTACTTATGATTCACTTTTAGTTAAAGATCTAAAAGAAATATTACAATATATCAAAATTACTGGTCAAAAAACAGGAGCGTCAATGAGCTCACTAAATAAATTAATACATTCATTGGACAATAAAGATAACATCATTGGAGTACTCAAGGATACATCCGTCGCAAATCAGGTAAAAGCAATAATAAATAATTTAGAAAACTCTAGCCTTGAAATTGATTCTGTAGTTAACAATCTAAATTCTACAGTTTCTAATTTTAAAGATGGTAATGGTGTTTTTGATTATTTGTCGAATGATACTATGCTCGTTCAAAAAATTGATTCAACAATGTATAATATCAATGAAGCAAGTATACTCTTAAATCAAAATCTGGAAGCACTAAAACATAATTTCTTATTGCGTGGTTTTTTTAAAAAACAAGAAAAGTTAAAATCCAAAGAACAAAACAAATAAGTTATCCTATTAGAGTCCTTTCTTAATTTAGAATGTTTTTAAGTCTTCATTATTCTCATATCCTGAATTAATATAATTAGTTGACTTGTTACCAAAGAGCAACTTGAACAAGATTAGTCGGTTTTGTTAAAATAGTACTTTGTTTAAAATAGAATCCTCAAATTCTAATTTATAAACTATTTTAGCGTCACGAAAGCTATTTTATAACAAAACAAACAAAACAATGAGTACTAATACTGGTCATCCAAAGGGACTTTATTTACTTTTTTTCACTGAAATGTGGGAGCGCTTTAGCTACTATGGCATGCGCGCTATATTTATCCTATTTATGACTAAAGCCCTTCTCATGAAAGGTGCAGATGCGTCAAATGTTTATGGAAGTTTTACTGGATTAGTGTATCTCACCCCTTTATTGGGAGGATATATTGCAGATCGTTTTTGGGGGAATAGAAGAAGTATATTAATAGGTGGTCTGTTAATGGCTTTAGGTCAATTCCTTATGTTTCTAAGTGGAAGTACCGTAATTGACGGGATGGAAAGTGCATCATCAGTTTCAATGATGTGGGCAGGATTAACTTTTCTAATTATTGGTAATGGATTTTTCAAACCCAATATTTCAACCATGGTTGGTCAGTTATATCCAAAAGGGGACCACAGAATTGATGGTGCTTTTACTATCTTTTATATGGGTATAAACTTGGGTGCATTTTTTGCACCACTTATCTGTGGAGGAATTGGAGATACCGGAAATGTCCATGATTTCAGATGGGGTTTTCTTGCAGCCTGTATAGGAATGATAATTAGTGTGATATCATTTGAATTACTAAAAAATAAATTATTAAAAACTCCCGATGGTGAACATGTTGGTATGCCAAAACAGAAAATGGATGCTAAAACAGCAGGTATTATTATCGGAAGTACTGCCTTGATTTTCTTTCTACTTAACTTTAAGACACTTTTTAATGTCGATGTAGATATCATAGGCTACCTTATTTATGCGGCCATTATAGTTATGCCTATTGTAATTTTTAGTGATAAAAGCTTGGTTAGTGATGAAAAACAGCGGATTAGTGTTATTTTTATTCTTGCCTTTTTTGTCATATTTTTCTGGGCATGTTTTGAACAAGCTGGAGCTTCATTAACCTTATTTGCCGATACCCAAACGGATAGGCAAATTGGTTCATGGACCATGCCCGCATCCTGGTTTCAATCCATCAATCCATTGGGTATCATTATTCTAGCACCTTTGTTTTCTATGTTTTGGAACATGCTCCATAAACGTAATCTCGAACCCTCTTCTCCAATGAAAATGGCCTTTGGATTACTTTTAGTATCCATAGGCTTTATGGTTATAGCCTATGGTGTTCATGGTGTTGATTCTCAAACTAAGATTAGCATGTGGTGGCTTATTGCCCTATATATTCTTCATACTATGGGTGAATTGAGTTTGTCGCCTATTGGATTGAGCATGGTTTCAAAACTGGCTCCCCTAAGATTTGCCTCTTTATTGATGGGTACTTGGTTTTTAGCTAATGCCGTAGCCAATAAATTCGCAGGAACTTTATCAGCTTTAATACCTCCTGGTGCTGGAGAAAGCCCAGCAGAAATAGGTGCACAAGTCCCTAATTTTATGGGCATTGAAATAACCAATTTATTTACATTTTTCTGTGTGTTCATTGCCTTAAGTGGAATAGCTGCTATTTTATTATTTGCAATGTATAGATGGCTGGAAAAGAGAATGCATGGCGTTAAATAAATAGTTTTGACTTATCAGATTATTCCTCAAATCTCGACATACTTTAAGTAACGGATTTGAGGGATAATCTGATTTATTCATTTTAAACTCCAAAAATTATTTCAATTATTTTATATAAACATCAAATGTTACCGTCATTCTGTGGTTAGAATTTGTTGAAGTTATTCCTCTGTAATTTAATCTTAGCTCAGATATAAAAACGGGTTCTTTGAGATATGTATGAACATCAGGAAATCCTGGTAAAAATTGTAAATCTCTTGATTTCTCATTAGGTTCAGTAAATACTTCTCCAATTGGTAATTTAAAACTGCTTTGATTTGGTAAATAGATAAATAATTTTGCTGATTCTATAAAGGAATAACTGATTGGTCCACTAAAAATAGGTGAAATACTAATTCCTTTAATAAGGACTTTGCTTATTTGGTCTTCATTTAATTGATGGGCATTTAAAAATTCGTTCCAGTTGGTATTAACATTAAAAGTATAGTAATGTGTAAGCAGGGGATTTAATCCAGCTTCAATTTCAAAATCCATAATATATTCCAATTCAAATTGTCCACTGTCTTGTTTATGGCAACTCAAGCCCAAGACTGCAATCATTAGAACATATACTAGTTTTTTCATACCTTGATTAATCATCTACTATAACGAAGCTTTTTATTATTCAGGTATAATTTAATAATTCCTTTTATTAAATTGATATTTAACCTAATACTTTTGAACTTTTGTGACGATTATGAATTTCTGTTAGTGAAAATGATACGCTTTTCTTTATTCTACTCCATATTTAAATTTAAGATCCATTATACTTTGATTTAAAATAATTGGGTATTAAATTTGTGGGAATTTTGAAATCATATTACATAATAATTTAATATATAAAAAATGGAAACTCCTTTTGATTTTGATATGCTTAAAGAGCATTATCATTCTTTATCATTAAAAATATCAAATACTCGAAAAATATTGGGTCGACCATTGACTCTTACTGATAAAATCCTATATAGCCACTTACATCCAGACTCTCCTGTTAAGGAATATAGCCGAGGCAAAGATTATGTTTTTTTCTCACCTGACCGGGTGGCTATGCAAGATGCAACGGCTCAGATGGCACTGTTACAATTTATGACTTGTGGTAAATCCAAGACGTCTGTGCCTTCAACTGTACACTGCGATCACTTAATATTAGCAAAAGACGGTGCTGATGCTGACTTAAAAAGCTCAAATATTGAAAATGCGGAAGTCTTTGATTTTCTTAAATCAATTTCCAATAAATATGGTATTGGTTTTTGGAAACCCGGTGCTGGTATTATTCATCAAATAGTATTGGAAAATTATGCATTCCCTGGCGGAATGATGATTGGTACCGATTCACATACACCAAATGCCGGAGGATTAGGAATGCTTGCTATTGGTGTAGGAGGAGCAGATGCGGTGGATGTTATGACGGGTATGCCCTGGGAACTTAAAATGCCTAAGATCATTGGAGTTCAACTTACTGGTACTTTAAGTGGCTGGGCTTCGGCAAAAGATGTCATTTTAAAAGTTGCAGGAATACTTACCGTAAAAGGTGGTACCGGAGCCATTGTTGAATATTTTGGTGAAGGAGCACAATCACTTTCTTGCACTGGTAAAGGTACTATTTGTAATATGGGTGCTGAAATTGGTGCTACAACGTCTACGTTTGGATATGATGCTGCAATGGCCAAATATTTAAAAGCAACTAATAGAACAAGTATTGCTGAATTAGCAGACAGTGTTATAGCTGATCTAAATGGAGATCCAGAATGTTATTTAAATCCTGAGCAATATTTTGATCAGGTCATACATATAGATCTTAACACGTTAGAACCTCATGTGAATGGACCTTATACACCTGATTTAGCTTGGCCTATATCTAAATTCGCTGCCGCTGTAAAGGAAAATAATTATCCTGAAACACTTGATGTTGGACTGATTGGATCTTGTACCAATTCATCCTATGAAGACCTTTCCAGAGCAGCTTCTGTAGCAAAACAAGCCATAACTAAAAATCTAAAAGTTAAATCAGAGTTTACTGTGACTCCGGGTTCAGAATTAATTAGATACACCGTAGAAAGGGATGGTTTGTTAAATGCCTTTGAACAGATTGGTGGTGTTGTTTTGGCCAATGCTTGTGGTCCATGTATAGGCCAATGGAAACGTCATAATCTCGATCCAACTAGAAAAAATTCAATTATTACTTCATTCAATCGAAATTTTAGTAAAAGAAATGATGGAAATGCGAACACACATGCCTTCGTAGCTTCACCTGAAATAGTAACTGCTCTTGCTGTAGCCGGAAAATTGAGTTTTAACCCATTAGTTGATTCTTTAATGAACGAAAATGGTGAAATGGTCAAACTGGATCCGCCTTCCGGATTTGAACTACCACCAAAAGGATTTGATGTAGACGATGCTGGTTATGAAGCACCAGCTGGTGAAGGATCACAAATCAAAATCGCAGTCAATCCTTCAAGTAAAAGAATCCAATTATTAGAACCCTTCAAAGAAATTACATCTGATCAATTAAGAAATGTTCGGGTTTTAATAAAAGCCAAAGGAAAATGTACAACGGATCATATCTCAATGGCTGGACCATGGCTTGAATTTAGAGGCCACTTGGAAAACATTTCAAATAACTGTCTGATCGGTGCAATGAATGCATATAATGGTGAATCCAATCGTGTTTTGAATTTTGTAACGAATGAATACATGACCGTTCCTGATTCTGCAAGAACTTACAAATCAAACAATATCAGTACTTTCGTAATCGGTGAAGAAAACTATGGGGAAGGGTCTTCTAGAGAACATGCCGCAATGGAACCACGGTATTTAGGTGTTAAAGCGGTTATCGTAAAATCGTTTGCCAGAATTCACGAAACCAATTTGAAAAAACAAGGAATGCTCGCTTTAACATTTAAACAGCCTTCAGATTATGAGTTAATCCGCCAGGATGATTTATTGGATCTTGAAGGATTCGATGCTATGAAGCCTGGAGTATCTTTAATTCTAATTGCTAAACATTCCGATGGTTCTTCAGACAGAATTGAATTACTTCATACTTATAATGAACAACAAATTTCATGGATAAGAGAAGGATCGGCTTTGAACAAAATCAGGAAAGAATTAGCTTGAAATATTAAGTAAATAAATATTATTTTTACGAATGTGAATTTTCATTAAATGAGTCACATTTCAATTAAAGATTTTTTCATTTTATTACTTAAATCAAACTCATCATGTTCAAGGAATTTAAAGATTTTGCAATGCGCGGTGGATTAATTGACATCGCAGTAGGTTTGGTACTCGCAGCTGCCTTCGGTACTATTGTTTCTAGTTTTGTGGATGGTATGTTTATGCCATTAGTATCTAAAATATTCCAATTTGGTGACTTCAAAGAAGCAAAAATTGTTTTAGATCAAGCTGTTTTAGGGGCTGATGGAAAAATTGCCACACCTGAAAATGCAATTTATTATGGAACTTTTATTTCCTCAATTATCAATTTCATTATCATTGCGTTTGTTATGTTCTTAATAGTCAAAGCTGTAAATTCTACAAAGAAAACAGAAGTAGCAGCACCAGCTGGTCCAAGTTCAGAACAACTATTAACAGAAATTAGAGATCTGCTCGCAAAAAAGTAAAAATATATAATTGATAAAAAAAAGGTCTTAGGTTAATCCTAAGACCTTTTTTTTATTTCAAATTCAAAAATAATATATTGATCATTCAACAACTATGAGCTCATTTTATTCAATAATTTTAAAATATTTGTTATTTCAATATATTATATTGAAAATTATTACTACGGCAACGTTTTATATTAATCTTACGTTATATGAATAAGATTCATCTAAAACAAAAAATTATGAAAACTAACATTAATTCAGAAAATTTATTCGATGATATCATCTTCGAAAATCGAAACAAAAATTATGGTGCTTATCAACTTCGAAGAACCTATAATGATCATATGGCCAAGGCAATGTGTTTAACAATAATTATGATAATAACCTTCATTGTTTCTTCAAATATTTTAGCTAAAACTAAATTAAAAATAAATAAACCTGAAGTCGTTATCATTCCCGATTCATTAATAATAATTGATATACCACCAATTCCAGAAATTAAGAATCCTAATATTAATCAAAATAAAAAATTTAAAACCTTAGAAGTTATTACACCAAGAATTGTAAAGGATAATTTGGACATAAAAGAAATTAAAGTTCCTACTGTCGATGAAATTAGATTGGTTTCCATCGGAACTGAAACATCTGATGGTGATACTCTTACAAATATAAATGGTATCGAACAAGGTGATAATATTAAAACTGGAACATTAACTGGATCATCTGAATCCACTTTTGTTGACTTTGCTGAAGTCATGCCCAGTTTCCCTGGTGGTGCTGAAAAATTATATAAATATTTACAAAAAAATATTAATTACCCTAATATTGCTCGAGAAAACCGAATTGAAGGTACAGTTATAGTTGGGTTTATAGTTTCTCAAATGGGTGAAATACTTAATGTTGAAGCAATGAGAAAAATTGGTGGTGGATGTGATGAAGAAGCAGTTAGAGTTATTTCTCAAATGCCTAAATGGAATCCTGGACAACACAGAAATAAAACAGTTGCAGTAAAGTACTCACTTCCATTAAAATTTAAACTGATTGATTAATCTTAAATTGACCTACTCGTTTAAACTATTAAGATAAAATATTGGACAGAATTTAAATTCGATGAAAAGAATTTAAATTCTGTTCATCCAACAAATGCATGGAATCACCAGCAAATCTAATGACTCTGAATTTATATTTAAAAGTTGGAAACGATATAATTATGGAATCACCCTTAATTGAATAAGGAAATCCTGGTTGATTGACTTCTTGCAAAAAATACATACTGTCATTGAGTATTTTAAAATCTGCAGACTGACTTATTGTATTCTTCCATGTGCCTTGTATACTTTGAGGACTAACTCCCAGGTATTCTGGTTTATTGACTTTTGTAGTCTCTTTACAAGTAAAAAACCATATTACTATAACTACAATTAAATGATATTCTTTCATATAAGACTCAAATTTATTGCAATAAATAAGATTTAGAAACCTATAAAAAATTAAATGCTCATATTGAGATTAGGATTTGATAAATACAATGCATTTATCTTTCTGCTTCATCCAACCAATTTGTATTTTGCTTTATGATTTTTAATATGAAATATAAAAGTATACAAATAACCATGGCTAAAGTCCAAAATGAATAATCCAAAATTACCTTACCCATTAAATAATTTCTAAGTATATAAAAAATCCAAAAAATAAAAAACACTGCTGCCAATCCATTTTTTTCTTTCTTAAGTATTTTCTTCCAACTAAAATGTATTTCTGTACTATTAAACAGGGAAAAATTTGGAATAAAAGCTGGAGTTTTCAATGCCCAATTTAAATACATGGTATTGAATTTTCCTCTTAAAAATTGTTCTTCTGCAAACATGATCCTCTCATAATATATCCAAAACAATAAACAAAAAATAATAACAAAAAAAATACTCATTGGCAATAAAGCAAAACCCAAATACATTAAAAAATTTCCAAGATACAGTGGGTGTCTAACAATTGAATAAATTCCTTGTTGGTTTAATGTATCAGCCACTTGGCCAGCCGCAGTATTTCTTCCAGATGTATTCGCAGGCGAATGACCTACTGTATAAATTCTGATCAACAATCCAATTATTGAGACGCCAAGCGATAAATAAACAATTCCAGTACCAAATGGGTCTTTACCATCTCTAATACTATTTGTATAAATTATAAAACTAGCTAACAATATCAAAATTGGAATATAACTTCGATGTTTAAATAGAAAATTTCCTTGTTGCTCGAATTCTTCTTGTAAAGGCATAGGTATAAATTAATCAAACAAGATATGCAATTATTGAATATTCAACAGAATTTATATTATAAATCGTTTAATAAATCATTTATATTATTATTTATTAAATGTTGAAAACTAACTATATAGGTAATAAAATTTATTATATAAAAAAAATATTAATTTGAAGGTAAATTGGCGCCTTCCATTAGCTATCTTCGCAACGTTTTATAATATACCCTTTGCTATGGTCGAATATAAAAGGCATTTAATTACAGCAGCATTGCCATATGCAAATGGTCCATTACATATTGGCCATCTCGCCGGTGCTTATTTGCCTGCTGATATTTATGCACGGTTTTTAAGAATTATGGATAAAGAAGTTGTTTTCATCTGTGGTTCCGACGAACATGGTGCGGCTATAACAATGCGTGCTTTAAAAGAGCAAAAAACACCTCAAGAAATTATTGATATCTACCATCAACAGTTTGTTGACACCTTCAAAGGTGCTGGAATAAGTTTTGACTTTTATCATAGAACTTCTTCTGATTTGCACCACCAAACGTCACAGGATTTCTTTAGAACATTATATATTAAAGAAACTTTTGTTGAAAAAGAATCAGATCAATATTTTGATCAAGAAGCTAACCAATTTTTAGCTGATCGTTATATTGTGGGTACCTGTCCGAAATGTGGAAATGATAATGCATATGGTGACCAATGTGAAAATTGTGGTTCATCTCTTAGTCCACAAGAGTTGATTAACCCTAAATCTGTTTTAACTGGTGCTACACCTATTCTTAAAACAACCAAACATTGGTATCTTCCTTTAGATCAATATGAAGATTGGCTTAAAGAGTGGCTTGAACTGGGAACCATAAATCACATTGAACACCATGATCCTGAAACATGGAAAAACCATGTGTTGGGCCAATGCAAATCATGGATCGATAGTGGATTACAAGCCCGCGCAATGACAAGAGATTTAGATTGGGGTGTTGATGTCCCTCAAGAAATTCCCGGTAGTCTTGGCAAAAAACTTTATGTTTGGTTAGATGCACCCATAGGATATATTTCCGCGACAAAAAAATGGGCTGAAGAAAATAATAAAGATTGGAAACAATATTGGCAAGATCCGGAATCCGAACTTATTCAATTTATTGGTAAGGATAATATTGTTTTTCATTGTATCATCTTTCCTGTCCTTTTAAAAGCACATGGAGATTTCAATTTACCAGTCAATGTGCCTGCTAACCAATTTATGAACCTTGAAGGTAAAAAAATATCTACTTCTAGAAATTGGGCAGTGTGGGTACATGAATATATTAATGAATTACCTGGTCATGTAGATGAATTGAGATATTATCTAATTAAAAACATGCCTGAACAAAAAGACAGCGAATTTACTTGGAAAACATTTCAAGATGCAGTCAATAATGAATTAGTTAATAATCTCTCCAATTTTGTTCATAGAGTCTTGGTTTTAACGGATAAGTATTATAAAGGTTCTATTCCTGATTTTGATCCGAATTGTTCTATTAATGGTGTAATTGAAGATGATTTTGGTGGTTATCATGATTCTGAATGTATCTACTTATTTGATCAAGTTCAGGAATTAAATCAATGTTTAAGACAATTTGATTTTAGAGGTGGATTGAAATATTTGATGGAAATTTGCACTGCAGGAAACCAATTATTACAAAATAATGAGCCCTGGAAAAACCACAAAAGCGATCCAGAAAGTGTTGAAGTAGTTATGAACTTGGCATTGCACTATGTAATTGTAATAAGCGTAGCAATGCATCCATTTCTACCCAAAGCATCAGACAAACTTCGAGAAATGCTAAATCTGCCATTAATAGAGGGTAAGGGTGAATTAGTAAACCTACTAAATGATCTTGCGGAAGGAATTATCATTGCTGAACCAGGTCATAAACTTCAAAAACCTGATTACTTGTTTGTTAAAATTGAAGATGAAATAATTGAATATCAAATGTCAAAACTCGAAAAAACGAAATTAATTCAAGATGAAGTGAATGATATTCAACAAAACTTCAACTACTTACCATTAAAATCTGAAATCAATTATGAAGATTTTGATAAAATGGATATTCGAACAGCTAAAATTATCGAAGCAGAGCGAATACCAAAAGCAGATAAATTACTAAAACTCAAATTAGATCTTGGTTTTGAACAAAGGACTGTTGCCAGCGGAATAGCCCAACATTTTACACCTGAAGAAATTATTGGTAAAGAAGTATTAATTCTTGCAAACCTTGCACCACGAACGATTAGAGGAGTAGAATCAAAAGGTATGATTTTAATGGCAGAAAATGAACTTGGTCAACTTTCATTCGTTACCCCACAAAATGGTTGGACATTAGGTTTTTCAGTTAAGTAAATTTTATTTTAATTAATGCAAATTATATTTAAACTAAAACTGCTTTTTAGTTATATTATTGATATTCCCATAGAAAGGACCACATCTACATTTAATCCTGAATTAAACGTCTTTTTATCAAATGGAAGATTTAAATTGGTAAGTCAAAATGCCATCTATTCTTATGCAGACTTATATGATAATTATTATAAAGCCTTTGAAACAGTTAATTTACATGCTATATCCCCTGGTTCAATTTTAGTGTTAGGTTTAGGTTTGGGTAGTATACCTTTCATGCTGGAAAAAAAATTTAATATTAATGCCTCATATACTTGTGTTGAAATAGATCCAGAAATCATTAGGTTATTTAACAAATATATCAGGAAGTCATTAAAATCAAAGTTGGATATTATTAATGACAATGCAACTTCATTTTTGAAAAATCATAATAAATCTTATGATATCATTTGTATGGATATTTTTGAAGATGCTCATATTCCGATTGAATTTGAAACGCTTGAATTCATAAAACAAATTAAAAACTTACTTTCCACAAAAGGAATTCTTATTTATAATAGGTTAGCAGAAAATAAAAATGATCTTATATATAATTTAGATTTTGATACAAAATTTATTACTATTTTTCCGAATCGGTATATTGTGAAATTGGATTCAAATTGGATGTATATTTCTAATTAATCGCCTTACATTTCGTTACCAAATTAAGTAATGAAAATTAATACGAATTCAACATTCGCTGATACGTTTCCTTAATTTTTAATGGTGATACTTTTTTAAGAAATAATTGATATGCTTTCCTATTTGCAAGCATTACTCTAATCCATGAATTCGTTTTATATTTTCTTGCAGAAACTAAAACATAATTAGGTAAAATTTGCAAAGATGTTAATAACATTGCTCTTTGTATTAAATCATATTCTTCCATTATAATCCAATGTTCATCAAATCCATTTAATGAATGAAAGAATTCTTTACAAATAAAAATGGTTTGATCTCCTCCGCGACACCAAAGTTTATTAAATCGAGTAAAATAGGAATTGATCAGAAATATGGGATTTGAACTATTAAACTTTTGTCTATACATCGCCATTAAGATACCTTCTGATACTAATTTTAGAAAATCCGAATAAAAACTGGAAGGTGGAAAAACATCAGCATGCACATAGTATATATAATTTCCTGAACACAAAGAAGCGCCATAATTCATTTGACTAGCACGACTGGTCTTGGGAGCTTCTATAAATTTAACAGGATAAGAAGCTACAATTTGCTGAGTCCTATCCTTACTACCTCCATCTACAATGATTATTTCAACGTTTTCATGTGGGGCATTTTCTAAAAGGTATTTTAATAATCCACCAATATTATCTTCCTCATTTAAAGTTGGAATAATAATACTTAATTTCATATATATTCTCTTAGCTGATATGTTCCTTTTTTATGATAAACTCCCGCCACAACTCGAGCCTGCTCCAGCTGTACATCCATAACAATGTTGATTTATTACAATATTTCTAGATTGCAATTCATCTATGTTAAAATCGGAAATATGTTTTGAAGGACTTGAAACCATCAAATCCAACATTTGGTTAAAATCACAATCATATATAAATCCATCCCACCCAATTGAGATGGTATTTCTACACATAACTTCGCTTGCTGCGATTGGATTGAAGGCTTCTATCAATTTGTCCATATAGCCCTTATAATTATTAGTTTCTATAAGATATTCTAAAAATCGACTAATGGGTAAATTAGTAATTGCAAAAAGTTGATTAAAACTAATATTATAATTTGCTTTTAATTTCTTTTTAAATTCTTGTTCCAATACCATTTGTGAACTTGGAAGAAATGCACCGGATGGATTATATACAAGATCAAGTACTAGACCACTATCTGATATTCCATATCCAACCTTATTCAACATTTGTAATGCTTGAATGGATTTCTCAAATACTCCTTCTCCACGTTGGGCATCAGTTCGACCAGCACTAAAATATGGAAGCGATGAAACTACTACAATTTTATGCTTTTTAAAAAAATCAGGTAGGTCATGATATTTTTTATTAGCCAATATAATAGTTAAATTACATCTTACAATTATTTTTTGTACACCCAATGTATAAATTTCTTCAATAAACCATCTAAAATCAGGGTTCATTTCCGGTGCTCCTCCTGTTATATCTACGGTATGCGCTCCAGATAATCGAATTGCTCTTAAACACAATTCCATGGTTTCGCGAGTCATGATTTCCTTTCGGTCAGGACCCGCATCTACGTGGCAATGTTTACAAACCTGATTACACATTTTACCAACATTTATTTGAAATATTTCAATTTTTGTTGGCTTTAATGGGAATAAATTAACTTCCCTAAGTTTATGGCTAAATGACATATGACCAACCTGCTCATTGATCGACTGACTCAACACATCTAATTGATGAAATGAATCTGAATAAGTACTGTGCCTGCCTTTTAAAGATTTAGTATTCTCTTGCACTTATAATTACATTGAAAGTTCTTTAACCTTATTCATCATCTGAACACTGTGAACCAAAGATGCTCCACCTCTTATCGCCGCAGCTACATGTACTGCCTCCATAACTTGGGCTTCATCACAACCCTTCTCCAAAGTATCTACACTATAAGCATCTATACAATATGGACATTGTATAGCATGTGCCACAGCTAAGGCAATTAAACTTTTTTCACGTACCGTTAAAGCTCCCTCTTTAAAAACTTCATTATAATAATCAAAAAACTTATTTGCAAGATTTGGCTGAAATTCGCCAATTTTACCAAATTTTTTTAAATCTTCAGGATTATAATATGTATTCATGCTATTCAATTTGTTTAAAAATAATAATTAAGACAAATATAAATGAAATTTGTTCGCCGTCCTTACTATAGGATACCAATTATATTAATATTT
Source organism: Saprospiraceae bacterium (assembly GCA_044228225.1). Lineage (GTDB taxonomy): Bacteria > Bacteroidota > Bacteroidia > Chitinophagales > Saprospiraceae > Vicinibacter. Next base: position 16,632 of record JBGAVH010000025.1, read on the forward strand.
TATATAATTGGTATTGATTATATCTATTCATCAAGTACCATTGATACAACATTAAAAAGAAAAAAACTAATTGCATTACCAGTCGTTTATTATACTCCTGACACAAGATGGGGTTTTGGAGCTGCAGGAGTCTTTTCATTTAATTTTAAAACAGATACGCTAAATGCTCGATATTCAAATATAAGCTTTGGTTTTGCCTACACACAAAATAAACAATTATCAGTTTATATTCCGTATCAATTATATTTATTAAATAGAAAAGTATGGATTTATGGTGAACTTGGATTTTACAATTATATTTATTCATTTTATGGAATAGGAAATAATTCACCAATAATATTGGAAGAAAAATATAGTGTCCAATTTCCAAGAATTCGGATTGCACCATTAATAAAATTGATGAAAAACCATTACCTTGGTATGCGTTTCTCAAGAGATCAATTCAAATATTTAAAATATGATACTTCAGGGCAACTTATAGCTCAATCAATTTTAGGCTCCATCTCTGGAACCAGTTCAAATCTTGGAATTATTTATAACTTTGATTCACGTGATATTCCCCTTTATCCGTCAAAAGGTATTCTGTTTGAATCCTATATATATGTAGAGAATAAATGGTTAGGTAGCGACTATCAATTTTCAAAAATATCCCTAGACTTTTCTCAATATATGAATTTAAAAAAGAATTTAATATTTGCAACTAATATTATACATCAAATTAGTTTTAGCGATGTTCCTTTTCATCAATTACCTACCATCGGAGGACCCAAAAAACTTAGAGGATATATTGATGGTCGATATCGTGATAAAATGTTATTAATACTTCAATTTGAACTTAGACAAAAATTAAACAAATATCTTGGAATGGTTGCATTCTGGGGAATTGGAGAAATTAGTCCCAATTATGATGAATTGAAACTTAAATACATTTATCCTAATTTTGGTGTGGGATTGAGAATCGTTCTTGACCAAAAACAAAAATACAATTTAAGATTAGATTATGGATTTGGTAAAAACAGCAATGGATTTTATCTCACATTAGGTGAAGCATTTTAAAAGCACTATATAGTTGTTTTAACACTATCACATTCTATATAAAACAAAAATTTTCTTCAAAAAAATATGAAATATATAATACTATATGCTTATATTTAATTTAAACTAAAAAAAATATACCATACTATAAATAATTAAAATCATGTTTAATCGTTTTATTTTAGCAATAATTAATTACTAATATTGTATCTATTAAAATTGGTCATATTTAAATCTAAATTATACAAGATATCGTATATAATAAAACAAATAATATTAAATGTATAAATTACTAATTTTTATCATATTAACACTTACTTCTAGCGTTTCATATTGTCAAATATCTCATAATGAATGGACAGAATTATTAAAAAAACACGTATCTAATAATGGACAAGTTAGTTATAAGACATTCCTGAATGACAGCACTAAATTAAATCATTATCTTTCTAATTTAGAAAAGAACCCTCCGCAAAAAGATTGGTCCAAAAATAGACTGCTAGCTTATTGGATTAATGCATACAATGCATATACAGTAAAACTTATTCTAATGAATTATCCTATTAAAGGAATCAAAGAAATAGGAGGAAAAATTCCTTTTGTGAATTCAACCTGGGACATTAAATTTATTAAAATCAAAGGAGAAAACAAGGATTTAAATTATATTGAACATCATATTTTAAGAAGAAAGTTTGATGATCCAAGAATTCATATGGCTTTAGTATGTGCCTCGAGATCTTGTCCAGTTTTAAGAAATGAAGCTTTTACAGAACAAAACATAGAAATGCAATTAGATGATCAGTGTCGCAACTTTCTTAAAGATTCCTCAAGAAATAACATCAACCCAAAAGAATCTGAAATTTCAATGATTTTCAAATGGTATAGTGGTGATTTCAAAAAAATGGGTGGAGTTAATGCTTTCATTAATAAATATTCACTTATTAAAATTAATGAGGATACTAAAAAAAATTATATGTCCTATGATTGGAATCTTAATGATTAAAGGTCACATAATAACTATCAAACTGATACCAATCACAAAAAATACAAAGTGTTTTATTTGAAAATAATATGGGGTTCCCTACTATTAAATGTGGTTAAGTCTTTATTAATCTATAGTTTTTTAATCTAATTCCTGAATTAATACTTATGTATTCCGCGACGCCATATTGTGTTTTTAATGCAATTCCAGTTTGAACCCTAAAATATTTAGCCAATGTAATTGGTAAATGATATTGAATAACAAATTTATTATATAGTGGATATCCTGCATAAATGGAACTCTTCAGAAACTGATATCCAATTCGTAATTCTATGGAAACAGGTCCAATCAACCATTCATGACCTACAAATCCTTGTAATCTTAATCCAGCTTTAAAAGCAGAATTAATATCATTGGCCAATTCAGTATGAGCTGCAAAATATGCTGAAACAAAATGATATTCAATTTCAATCCCAGTTCGAATGGATTTAAAATTATTATAATGATAAGCTGGTTCAAGACTAAAAATTCTAACAGGATATTTTGGGCCACCCACTACTTTAATTTCACGATATGCCATTCCATATATTAAACTTAAAGACCATTTTGATTGAGAATGCTTATTATATAATGTTTTAATTCTTGCATAATTTGAATTATAACCCAATCCAGCAATGAAGCTATAATAATTTAATCCTAAATTTGGATAAGCATAACCGCCATTTGAAATGTGACTTAATCCAATTCCAAAAAACAAATTTATTTTCCGATAAATATTATATTCATACTTTAATTGAAAAGTTGCAGAGTTGTTCCAATGTGTTCCTATAGCATTTTGCGCTACGTTTGTTTTAATATTATATGGTTTGAAGACATATGTTGCACCACTTCCAATTACAAAACGACAAGAACTTTTTCTCCTATGCAAAAATCCAAAATCAAAAAATGGATATATCCCAATTGCATTTCCTAATAAAATTGAAGGGTTTCCTAAATCATGAAACACTAGATTAATGCCATATCTTGGGTATCCATAATATTGTTGCCATGCTTTTTTTCCATTTGTTTGAGCACATATTTTTGCATCAAGAAAAAGAGAATAACCATTAGATTCAAAAGCAAATTTTTTAGTATGGTGTATCAATTTAGCACTTTGAAATGCTACCTGATATGTTTTAATATGGTTTTGACTTTTTACACAAATGGCTGTAAGTAAGAACCAAATAAAAAATAAAATTCTCAAACCTGACTGCATTTATTTTCTAAAAATTCAATAGTGGTATCATATTGAAGTGATGGAATATGATCATCTTCTATTAAAGGAACTTGTTCCAAATATTGAACTACCTTGTCGTTCAACAAAGCATTTAATTTCCAATTCGTTCTAAATGACCAAGCTCTTACTGCCGTCATCCATTCCATTGCCATAACAAATTGTACATTTTTTGCAATCATTTCACATTTTAATCCGGCATTTGCTGCCATACTTACATGATCTTCTTGCCCTTTGCTTGTTACTATTGAATCAACTGAAGATGGTGATGCAAATTGCTTATTAATACTAACATATCCTGCTGCGGCATATTGTACAATCATATAACCCGAATTTAATCCAGGGTTATTTGTCAAAAATTCAGGTAAATCTCTACTTCCTGATATCAATTGATAAATTCTTCTTTCAGAAATATTTCCCAATTCGGCTAATGCAATTCCTAAAAAATCTGAGGCATATCCCAATGGTTGGGCATGAAAATTTCCGCCAGATAATATAAGTTTATCTTCGATCAACACAGGATTATCAGTTACTGAATTTATTTCACGATTTATAATATCGATACAATATAGTATGACATCCAAACTTGCACCATGTACTTGTGGAATACATCTAAAACTATACGGATCTTGTACGGTGGATCTTGTTCTAGTATATAATTCACTTCCCTTCAAAATTTCCGAAATACTTTTAGCTGTTTCGATTTGACCTAATTGTCTTCTAATCTGATTTAATTCTGGATTTAAAAAATCTGTTGAAGCATTAAAAGCTTCCATGGATAATGCAGCAATTAAATTTGATTGTGCATAAATCATTTTAGCTTTAAAGCAAGATTCCAACAATAGACTTAATGAATATTGGGTTCCATTAAGCAATGCCAATCCCTCCTTTGCCTTTAATCCTGGTAAAGTAATAACATGATTAAGGACCAATTCAAATGTTGGCGTTATAACTCCTTGATACCAAACTTCTCCTTCACCAATTATAGGTAAACTCATATGAGCTAAGGGCGCTAAATCTCCTGAAGCACCAAGAGATCCCATCTCAGGAATACATGGAATGATGTTTTCATTATACAACCAAATTAGGAACTGTACAATTTCGATTCTAACACAGGAATTACCCTTTGATAAACTAATTATTTTTAATAATAATATCAATCTGGAACTATGAATAGATCTTAACTTACTACTACCACAAGCATGTGATCTTATAAGATTAATTTGCAATAAATCCAATTGTTTTTCTGGAATTACTGTATTACATAAAGAACCGAAACCAGTATTAATTCCATATATTGCTTGTTCATTTGTAGCTAATATTTGTTCTAAATGTTTACGTCCTAAAGTAACTTTTTCTATTAATGCATTTGATAATGCAATCTTTGGTTCATTTTGCCATATGTGAATTAAAGCTTCAAAGCCTAAATCCTTGTCTTCGATTACATAAATAGATTTCATGGTGTAAATATAATTGTATTACCCATTGACTTAAGCTAAAATCCTATCATAAATAAACTTTTATTAAAAATTAAAGTTATCTGTTTGATTTTCTACTAATTTTGGAATCGTAAATAAGATTTTTATCCTTAAATTATAGCTGTTTTTCTTATTTTTTCAATTATTTTTTATTGACAGTTGAAACATTTAATAATTTAATAAATTTTCATATTACATTTGCATTTATATAAAAAAAACATATATGTCAAAAGAACGCGATGAAAAATTAAAAGCCCTCCAATTGACCGTTGATCGATTAGAGAAAACCTATGGTAAAGGTTCCATTATGAAGCTTGGTGATAAACCTGTTTTAGACGAAGTTGATAGTATTTCAACCGGGTCTATAAGTTTAGACATGGCATTAGGAATCGGTGGATTTCCAAAAGGAAGAGTTGTAGAAATTTATGGCCCAGAAAGCTCTGGTAAAACTACTTTGGCTATTCATGCTATAGCTGAATGTCAGAAAAAAGGCGGTATTGCAGCTTTTATTGATGCAGAACATGCTTTTGATCGAGCTTATGCTGAAGGTTTAGGAGTTGATACTGAAAACTTACTCATTTCTCAACCTGATAATGGTGAGCAGGCATTAGAAATTACTGAAAACTTAATCAGATCAGGAGCAATCGATATTATTGTTATAGATTCGGTGGCAGCTTTGGTTCCAAGAAGTGAAATTGAAGGAGAAATGGGTGATTCCAAAATGGGCTTACAAGCTCGATTAATGTCACAGGCCTTACGTAAACTGACCGGTACAATTGGGAAGACGGGTTGTTGTTGTATCTTTATTAATCAACTTAGAGAAAAAATCGGTGTAATGTTTGGTAATCCTGAAACTACTACAGGAGGAAATGCTCTCAAGTTTTATGCCTCAATACGTTTAGATATTAGACGAAGTGGCTCAGCTATTAAAGACAAAGATGGTCAAGTAACAGGAAATCGTGTAAAAGTTAAGGTTGTAAAAAATAAACTTTCTCCACCATTTCGAGTAGCTGAATTTGATATAGAATATGGACATGGGATCAGTAAGGCAGGTGAAATCGTAGATTTAGGAGCTGACCTTAATGTATTAACTAAAAGTGGTAGTTGGTACGCTTATGAAAGTACCAAAGTAGCTCAAGGAAGAGATGCTGCCAAACAATTTATGTTAGATAATCCAGAAGTAGCGAAAGAAATTGAAGAAAAAATAAAATTAAAGCTTGCTTCAGGTAAATTAATTAAAGTGGAAACTGCTGTTGGAGAAGATTAGTATAAAATTATTTTTATTTCCTAAATGAATGTTTTAAAATAATTAATCTAATTTATTAAAATTTTATTTTACAACGATTTTTTAGAGTTAATAAAATTTAGAATAAAATTATAACGAATTTTTATTTGTAAATCTAATTGAAGTTTTTCTTATCCTATTAATATAACTTTATAGCGAGATGACCAATATCTCGCTATTTTTATTTCCACTCGAAAGTATTTATTAATTCAATGATATCTTTTTTTACAAATTGAAATATAGGAGCCATAGAATCTGGTTTAGTCTGCGCATTAAAATATAAAGATCCTCTTAAGAAGTGATGTATAGAATCTGTTAAATAGAATTGGAACGGAGAGGCTGCAGCTCCTTCAATGTTGAATAACATTCCGGAAACATGATTGGGTTTATGAATGGGTAATTCATCAATAAAGTCTGCCTTGTGCTGGTGTTCCTTCATTAATTTGTAGGCGTCATCAATATATTTTATTAATTCTTTGGTATCCTCTATTGTAAAATACGAACAATGAATTTTGCCATTAAATCTTTCAAAAACTATATTAAACCAACAATCACTTTTTGCCTTTTCTTCAAAAAAAGTAGTATCCTTCTCAATACTGGAGTAGTTTGGAAAATTAAAGTTAAAAGGGCAAGATTCTTGACTGAAAGGAATGTATGATTTTTCAGGAAAATCAATAAAGGGATACATTCTAGGTTTTGGCGTATTGATTTGTTCTTTACAATTAATATTTAGAACAATCAGAACAATCCAAATAATTATATTAATTTTATAATGCCTAATACTCAACTTATGATTTATTTAATCTAGTGTGTTAAAAAAATAACTTAAATAGTAACTTTAATTTGTTCTATCCTTCTTTTATTTACGCTAATTACCTTGAATTTAAAGTTTACAATAGTTATCTCTTGGTCCGCTTTTGGCATTTCATTCGTTTGCTCTAATACTAATCCCGCTATCGAATCTGCAGATCCTCTTACAGCATCAAAAACGTAGACATCAATACCTAAAACACGGCACATATCGTTAATCAAAGTTTTACCATCGAATAGAAAATTGTGACTATCTAATCGTGTAAAATTCAATTCATGCTGATCGTCAAATTCGTCTTGAATTTCACCAACAATTTCTTCCATAATATCCTCTAAGGTTACTATCCCACTGGTTCCACCATATTCATCAACGACTATAGCTAGATGTACTTTCTTAACCTGAAAGTCATTTAATAGATCATGGATCTTTCTTGATTCTGGAACATAAAATAAATTTGTTCGAATTAATTGCTGCCACTCAAAATCTTTATCTTTATCCAAATGTGCAATCAAATCCTTAGCATATAAAATTCCAGTTACATGATCAATATCATCATGATATACAGGTAATCTAGAAAACCCACATTCTTTAACTAATTCAAGAACTTGAAAATAATCATCATTAAATGCAGCAGCATAGACTTCAGTTCTTGAAGTCATTACTTGCGTTGTTGAAACATCATTAAATTTAATAATTCCTTTCAACATATCAACTTGTCTTAAAGATCCTATATCTTGACTGACCGCTAGATCAATTGCAGTATCTAATTCTTCCTTTGAAGAAGTATTCATTCCAACTCTCCTTTCTAATAATCTTTTTTCAACTTTATTAGTCATTCCTACAAGAACATACGTCAAGGGCTTTAAGATGATATCAACAAAACGCAACGGAATGGCCATCCAGAGTGCCAACTTTCTATTGTTTAATTGAGCATATATTTTTGGAGTTACTTCACCAAAAAGCAAAATAAGTGATGTAGCTCCAACTACAGCTACTAAAAAATAAAAAAAATTAATCATCTGATCAACAGAAATAGAATTTAACCCAAATGTTTCTACACACCACATAGCAATATTTGTATAGGTTGACATGGGTAAAAAATGTTCCAACAATTGTTCTACTACCAGGGCAGTTCCAATATTTACGAATGTGTTACAAATCAATAATAATGCAAGCAGCTTTCGAGGATGATTCTTATGATAAATAAGCATTTTTGAAGATTCTGTTTTTTCTTCCTTGATATCTTCTAAATCGGCAGGACTTAATGAAAACATAGCTACTTCAGCCCCAGAAAATAAACCTGCCCCTAACAGAAAAGCAAATAATAGAATCAGGTTAAATAAATCAGTGAGTGACATTAAATTAAATATGCAAATTAGTGAACTTACTATAAATTGTTTGGGATCAGCTTCCAAAAGTTAGTTATTTTTAATACAGTTAAAATGTTACTTGGTCATCAAGGTTGATATCATCAAGATGAGTTGTATCTTCTTTCTTGGATTCAGCAGGTTGGTCTGATGTTCCATTTGGAAGATTTGTACTCCAATGTTCTTTCTTTTCCAAAATTCTTAACATTTCAACAGTTACTTCCGCAAGATAATGATCTTTGCCATCTTTATCCTGCCATTTTCTATGTGTTAACTTTCCTTCAACATAAACCAACATACCTTTTCTTAAAACCTTTGCCCTGTCCGCCATACTTCGCCACATTACAAGATCATGCCATTCTGTACTTTTTTGCCAATTTCCATTTCTATCCTTATAATTTTCATTGGTAGCTAAAGTGAAATTTGCCCTAGTCACTCCACTTTCTGTAGTCCGAATTTCTGGATCTTTGCCCAAATTCCCGATTAAAGTAACTCTATTAAGCATTTTGAATGATTTTATTAGCAATTTGGTTTAAAAATACCCGAATAACTCGAGGAAAAGCAAAATTCATTAAGTTTTCGCTATTTAACACTATAAATTGATCAGTTTTTTTTATTTTTAACCGTTTATCAATTTTATATAAATAAAATTTAACATGAATTGATTGATGCGTTAATTTTTGATTTGATTCATAAATCTCAATTCCATTTATAGTACTTATTGGAATTTGTTGTAAGTTAGTATTCTTTATAATTCGAGCTTTTGACAATGCTTTAGGACTTTTTGTCTCTGTAAGGATAAATTCATATAATCCATTCCAAATATCCTTTTCTTTTCTTTGTCTAATAAGAGTTTCCGAATTATTAAATATAGGGATCAAGTAATGAAAAAATCGTTTTTTAAGCTTAGCTTTTTCAGTTTTATAAGGTAATAATGCGATTAAGTTTTCTTGAAATGCAATACAAGTTTCTTTGAATGGACAAAAGCCGCATTTTGGATTTTTTGGAGTACAGCAAATGGCCCCAAAATTCATAATTGCCTGATTATACTGTCTCGGATTCAATATATCTATACATTTATCTGCATATTCTTGAAAAACTCTTTTGCCCTTAGACGTTTTAGGATCTTGTTCAATACCAAAGATTCTAGAAAGTACACGGATAACATTTCCATCTAGGACTGCACATGGTAAGTTATATCCAAATGATGCTATTGCAGCAGCCGTATAAGGGCCAACACCTTTTAACCCTAAAATTTGATCATAAGATTTAGGAAAATTCCCATTTAAATTAGAAACTATATATTGCGCTGTTGTATGCAAATTAACTGCTCTTCTGTAATATCCCAGTCCTTCCCAAATTTTAAAAAGTTCATTTTGAGTTGCCGAAGCTAATGATTGGACATCAGGGAAATGTTTAATTATTTTTTCATAATAGGGTTGAGCCTGCTCAGTACGTGTTTGCTGAAGAATAATTTCTGAAATCCATATTTTATATATATCCTGTTCATTTACCCATGGCATAAATCTTGGGTTTTCTTCAGACCAATTGAATAACTTTTTCCTAAATGTTCGGTATGTAATCACACCCAAATGTAATAGGACTTTGGACAAATGAAATGATAAATTGATTAAATTTCATTTTAAATTCATCCATTTTAAATTTAATTTATCACTCTATTAAGCATTATGGATTGGTCACTTATTAATAAATTTGGTATTATCTAACTCTTAAACAAATAAAACTTCACAAAATTTTAACTAATGAATTGAACGCCATTTAATACATTTACAGTTATAAAAGAAAAAAATGAAAAATTTAACGTTAATCTGGGTTTGTCTAATCACATTTTTATCTACCTCATGTAGCTCAGGTCAATTTGGAAAGATATTAAAGGATGTAAAAAAAGCTGTAGACTTAGATGAATTAAGTACAGATGAAGTAGCGTTAGGTCTTAAGGAAGCTTTAAATAAGGGAACTTCAGCAGGATCAGATCAATTATCTGCAAAAGGTGGTTACTTAAATAGTGTTTATAAAATTTTACTGCCACCTGATGCCAAAATGATCATGGATAAATTGAGTATAATCCCTGGTTTTGAGAAAGTTGAAGTTACCCTAATAGAAAAAATTAATTCGGCTGCTGAAGATGCTGCAATAAAAGCAAAACCAATTTTTCAATCAGCTATAAAACAAATGACCATCAAAGATGCATGGAACATCCTTAAAGGACAAGATAATGCAGCTACTGAATATTTAATTAAAAATACCAATCAACCCTTGTACAATGAATTTAAACCCGTAATTGTCGAATCGTTGAATAAATTTGGAGCTTTAGATTATTGGTCCTCCGCTGTTTCTAAATACAATAAAATTCCACTGGTCAAGCAAATGAATCCTGATATATCAGATCATATTACTAACAAAGCGCTTGAAGGTTTATTTAAGAAAATAGCAGAAGAAGAATTAAATATTAGACATAATCTTGCCTCAAGGACATCAGATTTACTCAAACGGGTATTCTCAAAACAAGACAAATAAAATTTTTCAAAAATCAAGTCCAAGAGAAAAATGAGGTAACGGTTTATGAAATCCCTTTAAATCTATTGGCCACCCATAATCAAATCGAAAATAATATCCTAATAAAGATGACCTTATACCAATTCCTGTTCCGGAAATGATTGGGTTTCTATTAATAATTACATCAACTATAACTGCGGGGTTTTCATTATGATAAACAAATTTTTGAGCCTCTGCTATATTAGGAATAAATCCATTCCAAGATAGACCACTATCAAAAAAACCGACGATTATTAAATTTCTTAGAAAGCTTTTTTTAACATTTTGAGTTAAAAGATACTGTATAATTGGAAATCTAAATTCGGAAGACCAAACCAGACATGAACTCCCCTTTCTTGCTCCTAAAGGATGACCACGAACTTCTGTAACTAATTGTGAATATGCATAATTTGAGTTTGCATTAAATTGAAATTCATAATTATATTTAGGCAGCAACCAGTTTTCAGTACCACCGAAATTACTCAAAATTCGATCTTTACCAAAAGATGAATTAAAAAAAATACGATTAGAAAAGGTAGAATGTTTTAAAATTGGAATATGATATCTTGCATCAATACCCAAAACCATTAATAAACCATCAAATGGTACAAATTTACGAGCTTGTTCATCAGATTTTAGAAATCGTTTAGCAGTTTCAAAAAATATTTTAAATTGAGTTCCTTGTTTTAAATTCAAAGAAAGATCTAATGAGTTATCAAATACATATTCCAATCTGGCACCTATTAAAGGTATATTCCGACCTGCACTATCTAAACTTACCTTATCAATGGCTTTTAAATATTCATGGTCATTTCGTAAAGTTGTACTCAAAGAAAATCTCTTATAAATATCCCATGGATATTTAACTTGGTAATTAACAAGCAGTGTTTTAGTTGTTAATTGCCAATCCAAAATACCTAAAGATGGAACTATTTCTCGATCTACTTTTCTATAAAAAGCAATTGTATGGTCCCATCTTTTCTTGAAAAAATCAAATTTTACATAACTTTCTGAGCCAACAAGGTTTGTTGGAATTCGAACACCAACTTCAATAAAATAATTTTCAAATAATTCTTTAACTCTGGCTTTTAATAAAATTCCTAAAGGAGGTGGGGAATAATTTTGACTTAAAGTTGAATATGTTGTCAAACCACCAAAAAGTATATCATTATTCAGCGTAGATGATATTTCATCAATTTGAAATTTATTTCTATAAGCAATTGATAAATTTGAATTAAATTGATTTAATTTGCCTGAGTAAATATTAGCCTTCGAATCAATTCTATGAAAATCCCTTTTGAGTTTAACTGTTTTATTCTCAAATTCTTGAACTATATTTTTAACATTTAAAGGATCTCCAAATTTCGAAATAAAATGAATATTGGTTGATTCTACTAAACTATCCGTTTTATACGATTCTACATCAGAGTTATTTTGTTGGAGGCTATCTTGACTGTCAATCTCTTCAATTAGATTATTTTGAAGTACCAATTCTTTCAATTCAATTAATGAAAACTGATATTTGTTTTTTGTATTTTTATAAATTTTTAATATTTCATTTTGAGTTGTGTTGAATCCGACTAAATCTAATTGTTTTTCATTCATTTCAATTTTCTTCCCATTGTTATATAAATAAAATATATTATTTGGTTTTACATTAACTTTAAGAACATAATAATTTGTATCAATAAATGAATAAGATTCTAGGGTGGCATCTTTTAATACTCTTAATTCATTACCTATTTTAGAATTCAACTTATTATTAATGCTATATAACTGAAATGGATCTAATGGTAAAATACTATCTATTTTATTTATTTTTGAAATGGTATCCATTCTATTTGATTTAAACAAAATTATTGAATGGATATTATCCTTTGTATCCAAATCCAAATCATCATAAATATCGTCTGTCCATTTATTATATGTTCTTGATTTCAATTGGTATTCAAATATATCTGAAAACCCATTATTAGTAGCCGAAAGTATAATACTTTCTTGATTCATAGAAATGGCATCATATATTCTTTCAATATCTTCAGGAAAATAAATTTTTTTGCTTTTATTTAAATTTTTATTATAAGATTTAATAAATGGTCTATTTCTCTTTTCATCAATAATATTTATACTTTTATCAATTTGATTTTCAAAATAGATGGGATAATTAAAATCCGGTAATGTAACTTTATTGCGATATCCATACTTATAAAAAGTTTTAGTTTTACCGTTTCTAGTATTTAATATTTTGATTCTTTTACACCCATTCTGATTGGTTATTAATAAAAAAGTACTATCAATTTTACTAAAAATTACTTTGATTATTTTTTCCTCCTTCTTTAATTTGATTTTAATATTAGGAATTGATTGATTACTATTATTAGTTTGAAGTTCTCTTATATAATAATCCTTCCAATCTTCTTGTAAATTTTGAAGGGTTAATTGAAAAACGAGTCTAGTGGATTGACTTATATCTTTTTGAATTCTAATCATATAAAGCCAATTAGATATAATTTGATCGCCATAGGTTAAAACTAAATACCTCCAAAAGGACTTGCCAGCAATGTTAGGATATTTTGCTGAATATTTTCTAAATGAAATTTTTTGATTCCAAGTATCTCCTAATGCTTCAAGGTCTTTATCTTCCCAACCATCACCCAAATATTCTATTAATCCTTTTTCAAACCATAAAGGTAATTTTAAAGAAATTACCTTTTGTACAACTTCTTGTAAATTGGTTCCCGAAAATAATGCATTAAAATAGATCTGAATCAATCCCTTTTGTAATAGTTTAATGGCATGTTCATGATTCCCATCAAAATACAACAATATTTTTTGACCTGTAACTTTTGGTTCTTGTGACCAATTTTCCGAAGTATATGATGCATCCAGATCTAAATTGGTTTGATATAAGTCCGAAAGATCAGAATAAAGGACTATCTCGATTTTTTCTTTTAAATGATATTCAAATAAAGTCTGAATCTTTGTATTTTCTTGTTCCGCAATCTCAATATAAAATTGGGCCAATTGCCTACTTTTGCCATACCAATAATAAATTACACTGTTGGTTTCATAGACCCACCAATCCTGTAAATCATCATTATACTGTACTTTGTTTTTTCCAAATATCTCCAGTGCATTTTGAGCAGTAACTTTCGACTGGCTCCACAAAACAATAAATAAAAGGTATAAAAATGAACGATTCAATGAAAATATTATTTATGAGATAAAAGTATAACGAATTATGGAAATTCATTGTTTCACAGTCAATCCTTTTTCTGAAAACAGTTATTTAATATGGTCTGAATCAAAAAAGGCGATAGTGATTGATCCTGGTTTCTATACACAGGCTGAACAATATGCATTTAAAGAATTTATACTTGAAAATGGACTTCAACTTGAAAAAGTAGTTTTAACTCATGCTCATATTGATCATATTTTTGGTCTTGAATTTATTTTTAAAGAATTTGGACTTCAACCCTGGATGAATTTATATGAAAAACCCGTATACCTTTCAGGAGGTCAAATTTCCCAAATGTATGGTATGAATGTATTTAACTACCCCGAACCAGCAGGCTGGATTGATGAACAGCTAGAGTATCCATTAGCTGACTTCAATTTTGAAGTATTATTTACACCAGGACACAGTCCTGGAAGTATAAGTTTTTATAATAAAGAACATGGGGTGTTATTCTCAGGTGATGTGCTTTTTGCAGGAAGCATTGGTAGAACTGATTTACCTGGGGGTGATCATAAGACATTGATTTCTTCCATTCAAAAAAAATTACTAATATTGCCCCATTCAACTAAAGTATATTCTGGTCATGGTGGAATTACCACTATTGGCCAAGAAAAAATGTGCAACCCTTTCTTATAATATAATATATTTTCGTTATGTTTTGGTCGCTGTTAAAATCGTTTTTTTTTCTGTTTAATCCTGAACGCGCCCATTATTTATCTATGAATTTGTTCTCTGTTGCGCTCAAAATTCCCATATTATCTTATTTTCTTAAAAAATCATTTGCACACAGAAATAATCATTTAGAAAAGACTGTGGATGGAATTGTTTATAAAAATCCAATTGGTCTGGCTGCTGGTTTTGATAAAGATGGAAAATGGTTGCACCTGCTTTCATCTTTAGGTTTTGGTTTTATTGAAGTCGGAACTGTAACACCAAAGCCACAGGTTGGAAATAACAAACCAAGGCTATTCAGATTAATAAAAGATCTGGGAATTATTAATAGAATGGGTTTTAATAATGAAGGCGTTGATGCTCTAATCTCGAGATTAAAAAAGTTCAATACCAACAAAAAAGTAATAATTGGAGGAAATATTGGAAAAAATAAAAATACCCCCAATACAGAAGCTATAAATGATTATTTATTTTGTTTTGAAAAATTATTTCATTATGTTGATTATTTTGTAATTAACGTTTCTTCCCCTAATACACCAAACTTAAGAAATCTTCAGGATAAAGAACCTTTGTTTGAATTATTAAGTCAAATCCAATTACTTAATAAATCCTATCCATTTCCAAAACCTATTTATTTAAAAATTGCTCCAGATTTAAATAATCAGGCTTTATCAGAGATAATCGATGTGGTGGTTAAAACAAAAATTAATGGTATAGTAGCTACCAATACAACAATCCAGCGACCATCAGACCTCAAAGAAATTAATATCCTTGGGGAACAAGGGGGATTAAGTGGCTTACCTGTTCAAAAACTTTCAAATAAAATTTTAATAGAACTAAATAAAAACAAACAGTTTACTATAATTTCTGTTGGCGGAGTTGTATCTGTTTCAGATGTAATATTTAAGTTTAATCATGGTGCAGATCTTGTCCAAATATATAGTGGACTTATTTATGAAGGTCCGTGGTTCATAAAAAAAATATTAAATTCACTAAGTAAATTATCATCTAAAGAATTAAATGAAAAGGGATCTTGAAAAATCAAGATCCCTTCTTTAACAAATCCCTGATATAAATCAAACTACAAAATTTCAATTTGTTTTTCTTGTTTAATCTCAATTTTCTTTGGAACTGAAATTTTTAAAATGCCATTTTCATAAGAAGCTTGAAATTGATCTGAATCGATATAATCAGGCATTTGAAATGATCTTTTAAATGTCGAATAATTAAATTCTTTCCGAGTTATGTTTTCAACTATTTCTGACTTAGATTCTTCTTTCGATGCACTTACTGTCAAAATTCCTTTTTCAAATAAAATTTTAAAATCTTGCTTGTTAAGTCCAGGTGCCGCTAATTGTAAAGTAATTGATTTGTCGTCTTCACTAATGTTCGTTGAAGGCATGGTGTTATGAATCATTTGTCCTCCAAAAAAGTCATTTAATCCTTTACTTAATAAATCATCAACGACACTACCTACTTGTTGGGCGATTGGATAAAATGAATATACTGAATGTTGTTTCATAATTTAAATTTTATTTAGTTATTTAATATTGATTTCCTTTTTTAATTCTAGATTTTTAGAAAATTTAATTTTCAGAATGCCATTTTCTAATGTAGCTTGAATTGAATCTGTAACAGCGTCTGAAGGTATCATTACATTTCGTTGTAAGGAATTCAGTTTTAAAGTTCTTCCTTCGTTATCAAGCTCATTTGAAGTTTGTGCCGGTGTTGCTAAAATTTTTAAAACTTGATCTTCTATTTTAATAGAAATTTCAGATTTTACGAATCCAGCAAGCGCAAAATCAAGTGTATAATACTGTTCTGACTCATAAGCATTTAATGGAATGAAATTGAACTTTTGATTTTGGGTCACTTGTCGAGGATAACATTGATTCATCCTATTTCTGTTTGTTTGAGTACGGTTTAGAATATTTGAATTGGTCCACATAAGATTTAATTTTTAAATGTTTTTTAATAAAATACTTGAGTCAATTTGCGTACCAATGCAAATTTTAGGAAATCATGACATAAAATTACATTAAATTATGACATTATGTCATAATTTAATTATCAAATTGTGACATTATGTCGTGTTGTCTTGCATTAGGATAAAAAAAACCAGCTTTCTGATAAAGAAAGCTGGTCTTCAAGGTAATTAGAATTACTCTACTTACTTTTTACAATTTAATGTTGAATTACAAATTTTTTAATTGTACGTTCCCCATTTGGAGTATAAATACACAACAAATAAAATCCATTTGGCCAATCCTTAACATTAATTTGATTATTAGAGGTCAATTGATTTCCAATGTACATCTGTTTTCCAGATGAATCAAATACTTTAAATTGATGGCTTAAAAATCCTGAAGAATTAATTTGGATCAATTGATTCCCTGGATTTGGGAATATGTCAAAGTTTGAATTAATTGGTTCATTTTGAACTCCTCCTACTTTCTGATTTTTTATTTCTATTTTATGATTTAAATCCGTTTTACTAAATAGTTCTGTAACCGGTGAATTTGAACTTCTACTAATAATTGGACCTGTAACATTACTAGGTGCAATATTTATGCAATAATCTTCTACTTCTCCATATGCAAAACTACAACATGGGTTACTTGGATATCCACCATAAGCCATTGATACCCTCATTCGAGTATTCCTACTTGGGCAAGGACAATTACTTGGAACCGTAAAAGTTCCACACAGTGTTGAACTTCCAGTACCAAAAGCAATAAATTCATCAGCATCAACAAAATCACCATCTTCATTATAATCGATCCAAACTTTCCAATAAACCTGATAAGAAGATCCGGAAAAACCAGGTGTTAGGCATAAGGAATATGTTTGCCCCCAATTAAGTTGACCACAAACATTTGGGAAATATGCGTATCCTCCATTATTGCCGGAGCAATTATTAACAGTGCAAAAATTTACACATTGAATCCACATATAGCTACAACTTTGTCCTCGAGATTCACAATAATTATTGTTATTACATTTTACAGTAACATTAAAACTACATGTATCTCTATAATTTCCTTGTGTGGCAACATAGGTAACTTTAGTTGTTCCACATTTAAAAAAACTTCCACATTCAGGTCCTGCAATCTGTTTAATCTCATAACAAGGTACCTCACAAATATATTCGCGAACACAGTTTGAATATTGATCATTCCAAGTTCCATCCGGAAGGAGTTCAACATAATCTTGATCACCATTAGCATTATTGGGTTGTCCTGGATACCAATTAGTAAAATTTAAAGGACTATTATCAATCCATTCAAAATTACCTTCAAAATTAGAATCATGAAGTCCGATAAATGCTGTTTGACCCATTAATTTACTAGCCACCCAACTGTTTTCGGCTTGTGTGTTCATTACACATAATTTACCACCAACATTTTGACAATTTATTTTTGCTTCCTGCCAGGTTAATGCTTTATTAGAGCAGAAATATTTACTTCCTCCATATGTTCCCATATAAATAAAACCTGGAATCACATCTACACAAGGACTACAAACGTTCACTGTCGGATGACTCCAATTTACATATGCACCTGGAGCATTTGGATCCTTATTAACAATAATGTCAGATGGACATTTAATTTTTAAACCAGATCCAATTACGGTAACCATAAAACTATGATTAACATAATTTCCACATGCATCTTTTGCAGTGTAAATTACAGTATGAGTTCCAGAAGGAAAAACTTGACCGGGTTTATAATTTGAAGTAATTTGAATCGAACTGCCACAATTATCAGTTGCAGTTGGCTCAGTCCAATTTACGATGGCTTCACAAGCCCCATTAGCATTTACAGTAATGTTAGCTGGACATGATATCCATATAGGTGGTGTATTATCATAGAGATCAATGAATTGTCTGCAATAAGTAGCAAGTGTACTATCGTTCGGATCTACTGCCTTCCATATTCTTAGAAATTTTTTCCCGTTTGGACATGAGGAATATAGATTGATTAATGAATCTTTATAAGTAATTATAGGTGTTCCACAAGTAGGATGAGCTGGAGTAGCTGTAGCTTTTCCCGAAACTAATGGTGTGCAATTAATTATTGGACATCCTTTATAATTGGATGGGCACTGGATAAATGGTGGTTGCTTACAACACGAATTAGGAACAGTAACTGTAAAAACGTGTTGTGCTGAATTTCCGCATGCGTCAGTTATTGTATAAGTAACTGTGGTTACACCAACACTAAAACTTGAACCCGGTGTATGACTTGACGAAATGACAATATTTGAAGAACAATTATCAATTCCATTGGGTGGTGTCCATTGGGCAATTGCCTTACAATCAATCGGATCAGGATTTATTGTAATATTTCCCGGACAGCTAGTAAAAGAAGGTGCGATATCATCTTTTAATTCGATCTTTTGAATACAAGTTGAAAATAAATTTGAATTGTTTTGATCTGTAGCTTTCCATGTTCTAAATATATTCATTGATCCTGCACATATTCCTGGAATAATGGAATCTGTATAACTTAAAAGTGGTTCTGAACAATTAACATTGGATTTAGTAGCAATGGCTTGTCCAGTTATCGTTGGATCAGATGATGTTCCAGGACATGCTTTAAATAAACTTGGGCAAATAATATTAGGTGCGTTTTGACAGCAACCAGTCACTGTAATTGTAAATGAACAATTTGAAACATGTCCGCATATATCAGTCGCTACATATGTTATAGTAGTTGTGCCTTCACCAAAAGAACTCCCAGAGGCAAAATTACTTACAAAAGAGACAACTTTACAATTATCTGAAACAGATGGTAATGTCCAATTTACTTGTGCCTTGCAATCAATTCCAGGACTTACAGTAATATTTGTTGGACAATTTAGAATTGTTGGAGAAATATCATCCTTTAAAATAATGGATTGCATACAACTGGATGCTAACAATGAATCAAAAGGATCTATTGCAGTCCAAATACGAATCAATGATAAAGCTCCTGGACAAGGACCATTGGATATTATTGAATCTCTAAAAGTCAAAATTGGAGTTCCACATTCTGGTGATCCAGGAATTACTATAGCAGTACCGGTTTTTTTCGGAAGTATTGTATCGTTTGGACATCCAATAAAGTCAACAGGGCAATTTATAATTGGTGGTTTGGTACAACATAATCCTACAACGTTAATGTTAAAAGAACAAGTAGACTTATTATTACATAAATCTTCCGCAGTATATGTAACTTTGGTAACACCCATTGGAAAGACATCTCCACTTATATGTGAAACTGTAAGAAATAGTTTTCCGCAATTATCAGTTACACTTGGTGAGGTCCAACTCACATTTGCTTTACAATTACTATTAACATTTACTGTAATATCTACAGGACAATTTGAAATAATTGGTGCTTGGTCATCAAACAATTTAATGGATTGAGAACAAGAAGAGTTTAAATTTGGATCTTGTGGATCATACGCCGTCCAAACGCGATTTAAATGAATACTGCCATTACATGGACCTTGGGAAACAACTAAATCAACAAATTTAATAATGGGTTGATTACAAGTTATTCCTCCTGGCTTTGCTGTTGCATTGCCTGTATTTGAAGGATCGGTAGAAGCTCCTGGGCAAGAATTAAAATCAGATGGACAGGTGATTATTGGTGGTTCTGTACAAGAACCGGGTGGTTTTAATAAATAAAAAGCTTTGTATTGAGACTGAGCTTGGATTCCAGTAATTAAGAACAATAATAAAAAATGGAAAATAAATAGCCCTAAGAAAAAGCGGAGTTGTTTTTTCATCGTAATTAAGTTAATAAATTAAATAAAAACGTGGTGCTATCCGAGAACTCCCTTATGACTTGGTTAAAGCAAAAAATAAGATTACTAAAACCATTGCAATGATACAAAATTAATTCCATTCTGTGTATAAAAATTACATTTACACGATAATGATTTCATAATTTGTTGTATTTTGATTTATATAATGTACTGAATGTAAGTGTTTTAGAAGTCAATAAACTTAAAATCAATTGATTTAATCCTCATTCAAAAAATGTTTCATTATATACGAGTCAATATATAAAAAAAGAAATGGGATTTCAAAATGAAAAGAAATCAATCTAAAAACCTAATTTACCTTTCATATCATTTTTTGGTAAATCCCTTGCAATCCTCTTCCACAACCTTGATAATCCATTCCATAACCAATTATAAATTCAGGACCTATGTTATATCCAAATAAATCAACATTAATTTCAGATCTTATTTGACTTGACTTTATAATCATTGCTACTAAGTATATTTCTTTTACAGATGCAGCTTTCAATTTGGTAATTAACTCAAACATACTATTTCCTGAATCAATAATATCCTCAATGATAATGATCGTTTTGTTTTTAAATATTTCAATATTTACATGATCAATAAGAATTTCTGTAGATTGAGTTTCCCCCACATAAGATTTAATCTTGATAAACTTTGGTTGCATTTCTATGTTAATGCAACGGAATAGATCTGCAGCAAATATGAATGCACCATCCATAATGACTAATGTAATAATATCACTATTTTGAAATAGCTTTCTCTCGAGATTTAATGCTATTTCTTTAACTTTGGCTTGAATTTGTTCTGAATTTATAATCAATTTAAAATTCAAATCATTCACCTTTATTATAGACATATAGGTTTCTATTTTTAAAATTCACTGAAACATTTTTTTGCCATTTAAATGTAAAGTTAATTAGATTTAGCTTGTTTATATTTCATTTAAAATGAGTTGTATGACCAAAACCTAAATGTTATTCCACGTTTTATACATTAAGCGTTCACCTTGTTGGTATTTTAATATCTTTGCTTTTTAATATTATGGATAAAATAAATCAAGTTCTAGATTTGGATTACATCGATATCATTGGTGCAAATGAACATAATCTTGATAATATTTCTATCCGAATTCCTAGAAATAAATTAATCGTTTTAACAGGAATTTCGGGCAGTGGAAAATCATCTTTAGCTTTTGATACCATATATGCTGAAGGGCAACGACGATATATGGAAACTTTTTCACATTATGCCCGACAATTTATTGGTTCTATAGAAAGACCTGATCTGGAGAAAATAGACGGATTAAGCCCCGTTATTTCAATTGAACAAAAAACGACCGGTTGGAATCCAAGATCAACCGTTGGCACTATAACTGAAATTTATGATTTATTTCGTTTATTGTATGCCCGGGCTGGTGATGCCTATTCTCATGCTACTGGAGAAAAAATGGTGCGATATACTGAAGAACAAATGGTACAATTAATATTTGAACAATTTAATCAACAGCATATAACAATTTTGGCTCCTGTCATTAGATCACGAAAAGGTCATTATAGGGAACTTTTTGATCAAATAAGAAAACAGGGATTTAACAAAATTAGACTTGATGGCAATATTGTTGACCTTACACCCGGAATGCAGGTGGATCGATTTAAAATTCATGACATTGAAGTTGTTGTAGATCGAATTCAAATTGTTAAAGAAAGGGAAGAAAGATTAATTTATAGTCTACAAACCGCTTTACGTTTAGGAAATGAGGTTGTATTTGTTCAAACCATTGAAAATGGATTGCTACACCCTTTAAGTAAAAGATTAATGGACCCTGTAACTGGTTTATCTTATGATGAGCCCTCTCCAAATTCCTTTTCTTTTAACTCTCCATATGGTGCTTGCCCAATATGCAAAGGAATAGGAGAGGTGCATGAAATTGATATCAATCAAATAATACCAGATGACACCAAAAGTATAAATGAAATAGGGATTGTACCACTTGGAGAAGTAAGAGATACCTTAACCTTTAAGCAATTAAAACAAATTGCAGATCGTCATAAATTTAACTATGACACCCCTATAAAAAAAATTCCAAAGCAAGCATTAGATATAATTTTAAATGGTGGAGATGATAGTTTCCCTGCACCTCCCGGAAGTACTTGGTTTGAAGGAAATTATCATTTGGCTAATGAAGGCCTATCCAATATGCTTAGAAGATGGTATAATGATTCTACCTCCGAAAAAATAAGACAGTTTGCTGGTGATTTTATGACGATTCTTCCGTGTCCTTCATGTAAAGGAACTAGATTGAAAAAAGAATCTCTCTTTTTCAAATTAGACAATAAGAATATTGCTGAATTAGCTAATATGGACATTTCTGATTTGGCCAAATGGCTAAATGATCTAGAATCTAGAATTTCAGACCGTCAGAAATTAATTAGTAAAGATGTATTAAAAGAAATTAAAGTCAGGCTTGATTTTTTATTATATGTTGGACTGGACTACCTTAATTTAAACAGACCTATAATGACCTTATCTGGTGGAGAATCACAGCGGACAAGATTAGCTACTCAAATTGGTTCACAACTCACCGGAATTACTTATGTCTTGGACGAACCTTCCATTGGCTTGCATCAAAGAGATAATCAAAGACTAATAAAATCATTAAGAGAATTAACAGATATTGGAAACACTGTAATTGTAGTGGAACATGATAAGGATATTATGTTGGCATCCGACTATATTATTGACCTTGGTCCGGGAGCTGGCAAACATGGAGGACAAATAGTAGCTGAAGGAACACCGCAACAATTTTTAAAAAATTCTGATTCTTCAACAGCAAAATACTTAAATGGTCAATTAAAAATTGAAATTCCTAAAAAAAGGCGTAAAGGAAATGGCAATTTTATTACTATATATGGAGCCTCTGGTCATAATTTAAAAAACTTAAGCATTAAGTTTCCACTAGGTACATTTATTGCAATTACTGGAGTTTCGGGAAGTGGAAAATCCACATTAATTAATGACACTTTATACCCATATTTAAGAGAATTTTTTTATAATAGTTTGCAAAGACCCTTAGCTTTTGATAGAATTGAAGGAATAGAATTTCTAGATAAAGTTATTGAAATTGATCAAAATCCTATTGGAAGAACACCAAGATCAAATCCTGCAACATATACAGGTGTATTTACAGAAATTAGAAACTTATTTTCCATACATCCTGAATCAAGAATAAGAGGTTATAAACCGGGAAGATTCTCATTTAATGTCGCGGGTGGGAGGTGTGAGTTGTGTGAAGGTGGCGGAATGCGTGTAATTGAAATGAATTTCCTCCCTGACGTATATGTACTATGCGAATCATGTCGAGGAAAAAGGTATAATAAAGAAACCTTAGAAATTCTGTATAAAGGAAAATCAATAGGAGATATTTTGCTCATGACTGTTGAAGAAGCAACTTCCTTTTTTGAACATATCCCAAATATTTATAGAAAATTAAGTACATTGCGTGATGTGGGATTAGATTATATTACATTGGGTCAACAAGCAACTACACTTTCAGGTGGTGAAGCACAACGTGTTAAATTATCAGAAGAATTATCAAAAAAAGATACGGGAAAAACATTGTATATTCTGGATGAACCAACGACTGGACTTCATTTTGAAGATATAAAACACCTACTCGCCGTCTTACAAAAATTAGTAGATAGAGGAAACACCGTCATGGTCATTGAACACAATTTGGATGTAATTAAAGTAGCAGATTTTGTATTAGATTTGGGTCCAGAAGGAGGAAAACAAGGTGGTAATATAGTATCCTTCGGCACACCTGAACATGTTGCCAAAGAAGAAAAATCATTCACAGGCCAATATCTCAGAAAAGAATTATTATAATCCATTAATTTGTTTTAATATTCAATTGGTCTTTGCTTTTATTAATTGTATTTAAAGAAATTACATTATTCATTATAAGAACTCCAATTAAAATTAAAATCAATCCTACAATATCATTCCAAACTATTTTTTCATCATCAAAAAATCCAATAATTAATGCAACAATTGGCATCAGATATGTAACACTTGCGGCGAACATTATATTCACTTTTTTGATTAGAATATTAAATAAAGCCATTGCTACAGCACTTCCTAAAATACTTAGAGCTAATAAATGGTAAAATGCATTGCCATCCCTTAGAGCAATTATTATTTGGTCGAACGATTCTGTATAAATAGCAATTGGAATACAAATTATTGATAAGGAAAAATAAAGTAAAGCCGTTAAATGTAATCCGGAAATCATATTTAAATTTTTCTTAATTACATTTGAATTTATTCCATATAAAAATGGTACTATAAATGCAATTAACAGAAAATATAATTCAGCATTTAACTCAACTTTAGATTTAAATAATATTAACACTAACGCACCAATAAAGGCAATGATTGCACCTAATATTTTTGATAACTCATTCTTTATACCAAAAAAGATAACACCAATACCAAATGTACAAATAGGAGTAAAAGCATTAATAATTCCTGCTAATGAACTGGATATCTTTTGTTGTGCAAGTGGATATAAAAAAGCTGGTAGAAATGAACCGATAATTGCTATAATAATTATGGTTAAGTACTGTTTTTTATTTACTTTTTGTAATGCCCTTGGTAAAAAGGGACTTAATACTATAGCACTGATTATCATTCTTAATACTGATATTTGGATCGGTGAAAAACTAGTCAGACTATGTTTAATAAAATAATAGCTAAACCCCCAAATTACTGTTAGTATAAGTAACACGATCCATGATAGGATACTTGGTCTATCCATTTATTAATAAATTAATTTATCTAATCTTGATGAATATTTTAACAAATTACAAATTTAGACATTTTTAATAAATAAGATTTATTATATTTAACAAATTGATAATCACCACTGAATATGACGTTTAAGAATAAGACCTTAATCTTTAAATAATCCAAGATAAAAATACATTTTTGAGTCAATTTCCAGCAATAAATAAAGTCAATTGCCATATTTTGTTATTAATTTTGTTTTATGAAAAATTTTAAAATTTATGCAATTGTGTGTATTGTAATGCTTGGTTTAAATTGCAATAATAACAATAATCCTAAAAAACTCAAATTCACCATTATTCAAGAATATCCACACGATGCTCAATCCTTTACTCAAGGTCTGGTCTGGGAAAATAATATTCTATATGAAAGTACTGGTTTAGAAAATAAATCTAGATTATTAAAAGTAGATTTGATTACTGGACAGGCCTATGATACGATTCATATGGATGACCATATTTTTGCAGAAGGAATTTGTGTATTAGACTCCTTTATTTATCAATTAACTTGGCAAAATCATTTAGTATTCGTTTATAGTAAATCCAATTTAGAATTAATAAAAACATTCAATATTGCAACTGAGGGCTGGGGAATATGTTCTGATGGACAAAATTTATGGGTTAGTGATGGCACAAATACCTTATATTATTATAATCCAAATGATCTTGCATTAATAAAAAAGATTTATGTAAAAAATAAAAATGTAATGATAAGTCAATTGAATGAATTGGAATATGTTGATGGCTATATTTATGCAAATCAGTGGAATAGAAATGATATTTATAAAATAAATCCTAAAGACGGTAAGGTGGTTGGAATTCTAAATCTATTTGATTTAAAAAATAAAGCTGAAACAAAATATTCTAATATTGATGTTTTAAATGGAATTGCATTCAATTCTGAATCCAAAACCTTTTATATTACAGGAAAATTTTGGCCCATCTTATTTGAATTAAAAATTGAATAATAGACTACCTTAATAAACATTATATTTCAAAATAAAATGAATCTAACACTAAATAATAATAAAATATTATTTACTTTTTCTTTTTTTGAAATAGGTTACTTTTGCATTCATTAATAATTTCAAAACCTTTAATTTAAATTAGACACTTGATTCAATTGCCAAAAATTTCCGAATATAATCTCTTATCATGTCCATAAATATCTTTCCGAAATTGTAGTCGATTCGAATCATCTACCCACGAAGTTAAGTATGTTATAATTACAGGAATTTGAGGTTTAATCTGAACAATGGTTTCTTTTCCAGAATTCATGAGTTCATTGATCTTATTTTCAGTATAAAATTCATCAAACCTTAAAAGATATTTAGCCAATTTTTGTGGTTCACTTAAGCGTATACATCCATGACTAAATGCTCTAGCAGTTTGGTTAAATAATTCCTTTGATGGAGTATCGTGAAGATATATATTAAAATTGTTTGGAAATACAAATTTAACCTGACCTAGGGCGTTGTTTTTGCCTGGCTTTTGACGAATAGTATAAGGAAATGATTTTTTATAATTACTCCATTGAATCGTCGATACAGAAACATGCTTCCCATTTTTTAATATTTCCATGTTGTTTTGAGACAAATATTTCTCATTTCTTTTTATTTTAGGTATCAATTCATTTATAATAATACTTGAAGGTATATTCCAGTACGGACAAAATATCACCAAGGATAAAATACCTGTGAATATTGTAGTTGCAGTCGCCTGTTTTCCAACAACAACCTTTAAATTCCAATGTTCACTAGCATTTTCGTAAACTTTTAAGCTAAAATCCGGAATATTTACTAATAAATAATTATTTGGAATTGTATCCTGCATCCAGCGTAAACGTTCCAAATTTATCATAATTTGCTTTATTTTAGAGGATATTGGTTGGTTTAGTTCATAAAATGTATATTCATCAATGATACCACTCTCAATAAGACCATTTCTTTTTTGAAATAATTTAACGGATTCCTCCATACATTCATCAAACAAATCATCATGATTAAGCTCCAAATAATCTTGAGTTAAAAACAAATTATTTTTAACCATTTCAACTATGGGCGAACGATCTCCTTTAATCAAATTCCTAGGTAGTAATCCCATTAAACACCATAAGCCTTCTTTTTCTAGGATCCGATATCTTTTTAATTCCCTCTTTAAAGCTTTGTAAAAAATATTTACGGGTTCATATATCTCATAACCTGGTTTAGCATTAACTAAGGTATCAATTAGATAATAGAAATTCTTTTTCTTTCGTGGGATATACCACTCCAAATCTTTAATATTCTTATCAATTCCATAATACATACGATTGGCATACTTAAAAAAAATAGCCGTTAAGTGTATTTCAATTAACAATTTTTGATCATCATTCAATTTGCAATCCTGATCATTTAATAAGAAAGGATTGATCAAGTTTAGTAACGATTCATCTATTAAAGTTGTGTCATGAAAAATTACTTGGTATTCATATAATGCATTTATAAATGTATTCGCTCCTATAGTAAAGATATTATTACTAAACCAAGCAAACTGGAAATTTCTTCTTCTGTAAAAAGAACTAATGTCTTCCTTAAATTTATAGACAGACGACTCATTTTCTAAAAAATCATTTACATAACAACTATCTAATTTTTGACTACTGTAATCAAGATTCCTATAGACCTGATTGTCTTGGCTAATAACTCTTTCAATTCTAATTTTCTTACAAGAGTTAAACATTAAAAAATAAATTAAAAACAATAACACTATAATGGCTTTGGTGAAAAGCACATTTATACTATTATTAATCCTACTTATGATTGTATTAATTATTTTCTGCGTATATATTTAACAATCCACCATTTGCAATAATGGGCGCAATTTTAATCATCACGTCAATAGGTAATGCAGGGCAACCAAAACTTCTTCCTAATCTACCGTATTTTTCTATAAAACTATTGCAAACATAATGAGCTCCATGTATTATAATTTCCCTTGCTCTTGCATTTTCATTAACACCCCTTTCTAATCCATTTAATAGTATAGCTTCGCCATGTTTTGGACTCTGGATTATTTTTCCAATATTATAAAATCCCAAACTAGTTTTTAATGATTCAGGCTGATTTGAAAATGACGTTGGAATAAGACCCCCTGAATTCTTTCCATGTGCAACAAGAGAATTGATTATCAATGACTTATGTTCCAAATCAATAACGCAAAATCTTTCTAGATTTGATGGTTTTGTAAAATCACAAATTGCAATAATTGGCTTTGAAGGCTTATATTTAGCATATCCCTCCATGGATTTCTTGAAAGCTTCAAATCCAATGATATTGGTTAATTTGAGTTCCTTATATAAATTTTCATATTCTGTGGCCGGCATAGATTTACAATCTATCCCTTTTGAGGGTAATAAAGGTTCTGAAAAGTAAATATTAAGTAAGGTTAACCAATAAATAAAATTCATAAACCAAAGATAATTATAATTTCCTATAATTGATCAATTAAAATTTTAGAATAATTTATATCAGAATATATATTTATTCATGGTCTTAACTTTATTATCAAATTATTTTAAAGTGCTAAAAATTAACATATCATTCGTTTTTACAATTGGATTTCATTATTTTTTGTTAATCAAATTAAAAGAGTTTTATGCACCCAATTAAATATTTTTGGCTTAACTTTATTTTAACATCATAGAACGCAATTAGAATCGTCTACTAATATTTTAAAATTTCTTCGATAAAAATTGAGCTGCGTTAAAAATAGATTTTGATGATATGAATAATTATAAAATAAAACCACTTGTATAATTTCATGTTCCAATTTCTATTTCAAAATCTCCTTGTTTTAAAACATATTAAATTATTACATAATATAAAATAGCCCTCATATTCATATTATTATAATTGATTTATGAAATGTTAATGGTTTTTAAAATTACATATTTTAGTAGAAAAAAAGCAACCTTTTGTCGATCATTCTTGTCTTATGTTAAGAATAATGCGAAACTTTGCAGCGTTATTTGAATAAAACAATCATTGTTATAAATAAATTAAGAATTATTAATAAATAAATATTTGAATTATGAAACAGTTACTATTAGGGGGGTTATTATTTTTAAGCGCGTTTTCTAATGCACAGTATAAGGAGATTACGCATCCAGCAAATTTTCGTGGTGTAATTTATGATTTATCTACCAACCTTCCAATTGAAGGCGCCATGATAAAAATAGAAAATCAAACTAATGAGTTTATCACAATGAGCGATGTTGAAGGTTATTTTTTTCTGATCGGTGCACCAAAAGGTGGATTTAAAGTTAAAATTTCAATGACTGGCTATGAAGATAAAATATTGGAAAATGTACAGCGAATAACTGATGTTGAATATCATTTAGGTTTGGAACAAAAAAAGGTTCAGCATTTTGATTTAAATTAAAATTTATCCCTTTGTAGATATTAAATTATACCTGGTCATTTTGATCAGGTATTTTTATTTAAATTACATTCATCGACAACAAATTTCTTAATCTTTCAATTCCAATAAATGATATCTTTGCGCTTTTATTCAAGATATGAAACATAGTTTTCCGGTTAAAATCAAAGATGTTCAAAAAGAGACAGAAAGCTGTATTTCCATATCATTTGATATTAATGATGAGCTTAAAGACCTTTTTCAATATAAACCTGGTCAGTATATTACAATAATTAAGAATATAAATGGGATTGATTTTCACAGATCTTATTCTCTATGCTCTAGCCCATTTGAAAATGAATGGCGTGTAGCCATTAAAAAGATTGAAGGAGGAGTGTTTTCTACTTATGCTAATGATCATTTTAAAATTGGAGATTTAATTGAAATTATGCCTCCTGATGGCAAATTCACTTCGAATATTAATGAATTGAATACTAAAGCATACCTGTTTATTGCTTCTGGTAGTGGAATAACTCCTATTTTATCTTTAATCAAATCCATATTATTAATTGAAAAAAATAGCCAAGTAACACTTATATATGGAAATCAAAAAAGTGATACAATTATCTTTAAAAATACACTTTTAGCTTTAAAAAATAAATACTTACGCCAATTTCAAGTACATTTTATCTTGAGTCAGGAAGACCAAGATGAGGAACTATTTAACGGTAGAATAAATGCTGATAAAATTATTAAATTTAACAACAAAATTTTCTTTCCTGATCAATTAGACGAAGTTTTTATTTGCGGCCCTGAAGAAATGATCCTTTCTGTAAAAGAAGCATTGATTTCATGTGGTATTAATGAACATAAAATTCATTTTGAGCTCTTTGGTGCTCCTGTTTTAAACCTAAATAAATTAATACCTCAAGAATCCACTGGTCAAGTTTCAAAAATTAACTTAAAAATTGACGGTAGAACCTTAAGTTTTGTATTACCCTTTGGTACTCAAAGTATACTTGATGCGGCCCTTAATAAAAATGCAAATTTACCTTATGCATGCAAAGGCGGTGTTTGTTGTACCTGTAAGGCAAAACTAATAGATGGTGAGGTAAGCATGAATGTTAACTATGGTTTGGAGCCAGATGAAATAGCAAATGGATATATTTTAACTTGCCAATCTTATCCAAAAACTACAGAAATTAACATTGATTTTGATCAATAATTAAAGTTTTCTGTTATTGTAACAAATATTATAAAGTACTTTTGATCTATTGGGTCAAAATTTGCCTTAAAACAAAGATTAATGGATATATCATTATTAAATAATAAATTCCAACATAAAATAGATCTAGAAGAAAAGATCGAAGCTAAGGATTGGATGCCAGATGGTTATAGAAAAACACTCATTCGTCAAATAGCTCAACATGCTCATTCTGAAGTAGTTGGAATGCTGCCTGAAGGAAATTGGATCTCTAGGGCACCAACACTTAAGCGAAAGGCTGTACTTTTAGCAAAAGTTCAAGATGAAGCTGGTCACGGTCTGTATTTATATAGTGCTGCCGAAACACTTGGGATTGATCGAGAAACTTTATATGACGAATTAAATTCTGGCAAATCAAAATATTCTAGTATTTTCAATTATCCTGCTTTGACCTGGGCAGATATGGGTGCAATTGGTTGGTTAGTTGATGGTGCAGCTATTTTAAATCAAGTTGCACTTTGCAGAACTTCTTACGGACCATATGCTAGGGCTATGGTGAAAATATGTAAAGAAGAAAGTTTTCATCAACGACAGGGATTTGAAATCATGCTCACCTTATGTAATGGAAGTGAACTTCAAAAAAAAATGGCCCAGGATGCACTTAATAGATGGTGGTGGCCATCACTTATGATGTTTGGCCCGAAAGATTCAGAATCTCCAAATTCAAGTCAAAATATAACCTGGAAAATAAAACGATTTACAAACGATGATTTACGTCAAAAATTCGTTGATATGACAGTTCCTCAAGCTACCATTTTAGGTTTAACTATTCCAGATGAAAAATTGTCTTGGAATAGTGAACGAAATCATTACGATATGGGTGAGATAAATTGGGAGGAATTTTGGAATGTTTTAAATGGTAATGGACCTTGCAATAAACAGCGTTTAGATGCTCGAAAAAAAGCACATGAAAACGGTTCTTGGGTGAGAGATGCTGCTGCTGCTTATTCTTCAAAAAAATATAAAAAAATGGCTTCTTAGCCAATATTTATTAACTAATTTAAATAATCTATTTTGAATACTTGGCCACTTTTTGAAGTATTTATTAGAAGTAAAAATGGTTTAGACCATAAACATGTTGGTAGTCTTCATGCAACAGATGCAAAGATGGCCATTGAAAATGCAAGAGATGTTTACACCAGAAGACAAGAAGGTGTAAGTATTTGGGTTGTAGAGTCCAATCTAATAGTATCTTCAGATCCTACAGAAAATGAATCACTTTTCGATCCTGCCCAAGATAAAATATATAGACATCCTACATTCTATAACTTGCCGGATGAACTAAAACATATGTAATGGATAATTTCGATAAAGCAATTTTTGATTTTATTTTGATCCATGCTGATAACTCATTAATTCTTGGTCAAAGACTAGGAGAATGGTGTGGACACGGTCCTGTTCTAGAACAAGATATCGCATTAACTAATATTGCTTTAGATTATATTGGCAGGGCAAGATTATTATATCAACTGGCAGCAAAAATTGAAAATAACAATCGCACTGAAGACGATCTTGCTTTTTTAAGAGATGTAATGGATTTTAAAAATGTACTGCTGGTTGAACAAGAGAATGTAGATTTTGCATACACCATTGTAAGACAATTTTTTTTAGAAGCATTCAATCACCCTTTCTTTAATCACTTAATAAATTCTCAAAATGTTAATTTATCAGAAATTGCACAAAAATCTATAAAAGAGACAACCTACCACTTGAGGTGGTGCAGCGAGTGGATTATTCGACTTGGTGACGGAACCGAATTAAGCCATAACAAAGTTCAGACTGCAGTTAATAATTTATGGACATATACCCAGGAATTATTCAAACCTATTGAATCTGAAATAGAAATGACAAAACAAGGAATATGTCCTGATTTACAATTAATTCATACAATTTGGAATGAAACAATTGATCGCATCTTTTTAGAAGCCACTCTAATAAAACCTGATTCTGTGTGGATGCAAAATGGAGGAAAGTCAGGAGTTCACTCGGAACATTTAGGATTTATTTTATCTGACTTGCAATTTATGCAAAGAGCGTATCCAGGTCTTGAATGGTAAAAATCTCAACTTTAATATCAATATTAAACAAATTAAAGATCATATAAACACAAACAATTGAATCAATTAGTAATAAAATATATTTCTAAAACTCAATTAATAGACCTTGATTCTTTTAATCCAAAATTTAGATTATTTAATAAGATTAATATAATCCAAAAAATAAAGTACTTCACCAAAAAATTAAATGATTCAATTCAAATTGTATTAGTAATTCAAAATCAAAAAATGAATAATTTACTAAATCTGAATTGGATTATTCTATACACAATTTTTAATATTAAATATAATTCCTTAATATATAATAATGACCTTCAAAGAAAAGAAAATAGAATTACAAAAATATTTACTAATATTGATTTTTAAAAATACCAATGTCACTATTTACAAAATC
This sequence comes from Saprospiraceae bacterium, assembly GCA_044228225.1. Lineage (GTDB taxonomy): Bacteria > Bacteroidota > Bacteroidia > Chitinophagales > Saprospiraceae > Vicinibacter. The sequence continues at coordinate 50,085 of JBGAVH010000025.1, forward strand.
ACGCTATATTATATGGTAACTTTAAAAAATTTCAAATCACTCTTTAAACGATCTCAAGCTATAGACTCCCATTATAATTTATACTTTAATTAAACTTATGGAAATTGGAATCATTGGATTAGGAACAATGGGGCAAGGAATCGCTCAAGTATTTGCAACTGCTGGATATGAAATAATGTTGTATGATACTTTTGAAGGCGCCACTCAAAAAGCCAAACTTTCCATTGAAAAATCATTAGAACAATTAGTTCAAAAATCAAAATTATCAACAACTGAAGCAAAAATTATTGAATCGAAATTTCATTGGAAATCTAACCTAAATGAATTTTATTCTTGTGAACTTATTATTGAAGCAATAAAAGAAGATTTCTCTTTGAAAAAAGAACTCTTTGGTCAATTAAATAAAATTATTTCAGATACTTGTATAGTTGCAACCAATACCTCTTCATTGTCTATTACTGCTCTAGCATCAACCGTTCTTTTTCCAGACAGATTTATCGGAGTGCATTTCTTTAATCCTGCAACAATAATGCCTTTAGTGGAAGTAATTCCGGCTATCCAAACTTCTCAAAAAACTATTGATACTGTGAAACAAATTTTATTGAAAAGTAAAAAAGTAATTGTGCAAGCAATAGATACTCCAGGATTTATAGTAAATCGATTAGCCAGACCATTTTATGGAGAAGCAATTAAAATGTATGAAGAGGGAATCGCTGATATTGAAACAATAGATTGGGCAATGACCGAAATTGGAGGTTTTAAAATGGGACCGTTCACATTAATGGATTTCATTGGTCATGATATTAATTATGCTGTTACTGAAAGTATTTTTAATGCTTTTTATTATGATAGCAGATATAAACCTTCATTTACTCAAAAAAGATTATTGGAAGCAGGATTTTTAGGTAGAAAATCTGGTCGTGGTTTTTATCAATACAATAATTCTGAAATTAAATCAACTCCAAATAAAGATTTCACACTCGGCAAAAATATAGTTAATCAAATTTTGGTAATGCTCATTAATGAAGCTGCTGAAGCTTTACTTTTACAAGTTGCAACTAAGGAGGATTTAGAACTTGCGATGACAAAGGGTGTAAATTATCCAAAAGGCTTATTGACTTGGGCTGATGAAATAGGTATACAAAATTGCGTTAATCAATTAGATGAATTGTTTAACAAATATCATGATACCAGATATCGATGTTGTGTACTATTAAGAGAATATGCTTCAAAAAATATTACTTTTTTTCAATAACTTGTTTCATAAATGAAAACTGCAGAATTGGTGTTTAATAAAATGTTTAACTCAGATATGTTTAGTCAATGGTTAAATATAGAAAAAATACTCACTAATGAAGGGCATTGCATATTAAAAATGCAAGTTAGATCAGATATGATGAATGGACATAAGGTGGCGCATGGTGGTATCTCTTATTCGCTTGCTGACAGTGCTTTTGCATTTGCCTGTAATAGTTATAATCAACTAAGTCTTTCTATAGAGACTTCTATAACCCATACTAATGCGATCCGTGAAAACGACATTTTAATTGCTGAAGCGAAATTGATTACTCAATCAAAAAAAATTGGTACTTACGAAGTAATTGTTAAAAATCAAGAAGACATTATTGTTGCAGTTTTTAAAGGCGTTTGTTACAGGACTAGTCAAAATGTAATTTAAAATATATGGATACATTTATAATTGATGGAACAAGAACTCCAATAGGTTCATTAGGTGGAGCTTTAGCTTTGGTTAGAACTGATGACCTCGCTGCTCACAGCATACGATCATTAATGAATAAATATTCCTTTATTGATCCATTAGATATTGACGATGTTATATTAGGATGTGCTAATCAATCTGGAGAAGATAATCGCAACATTGCTAGAATGGCCTCTTTATTAGCTGGACTACACTATAAAGTTGCTGGCGAAACCATAAATAGATTATGCGCATCGGGAATGTCGGCTATTATTCATGCACATCGAGCTATTCAAACAAACGACGGTCATTTATTTATTTCTGGTGGCGTTGAAGGTATGACTCGAAGTCCCTGGATCATTTCTAAAACAAGCTCTGCTTTCGGTCGAGATGCTAAAATGTATGATAGTACCTTTGGTTGGCGCTTTATCAATCCTTCTTTAGAACAACAATATGGCTGTGATAGCATGGGTGAAACGGCTGAGAATCTAGCTGATAAATACAATATTTCAAGGTTCGATCAAGATTCTTTCGCCCTTTGGTCACAGGAAAAAACAAAAAATGCCTTTTTAGCAAATCGATTTTCGAAAGAAATAGCTCCAATTTCTATTCCACTTGGAAAAAATAATTCTGTGCAATTTGAGAAAGATGAGTTTCCTAAACCTGATTCGACTTTAGAAAAATTAAGCAGTTTAAGACCAGCTTTTCGAATTAATGGAACAGTTACAGCAGGTAATTCATCTGGATTAAATGATGGTTCAGCCGCACTATTAATTGGATCTTCCACTATTATTGATAAATATCAATTTAAACCTCTAGCTAAAATTATTTCCTCAGCCGTAATTGGCACTGAACCCAAATTTATGGGAATTGGGCCTGTTGAGGCTAGTAGATTGGCCTTAAAAAAAGCAAATCTTAAATTAGAACAAATGGGAATTATTGAAATCAATGAGGCCTTTGCTTCACAAGTATTATCTTGTACCCGTGAATTAGGTATAGATGATCGTGACTCCCGAATTAATCCAAACGGTGGAGCCATTGCCTTAGGACACCCATTAGGAATGTCTGGCTCAAGATTAATACTAACTGCAGCTCACGAATTACATGAAAAAAATGTTGAATTTGCATTATGTACTATGTGTATTGGAGTCGGTCAAGGATATGCAGTTATTATTCAACGGGTTTAGTCTATCTGAATATTTATTTTCCTCCAAAATAACTTTTTTATAATGAATAAAAAATTGTTTTTAACATCAAAATTTATAAACTTATTGCAACCTCTTGATCCAAATTCAAATGGGGAATGGGGACTTATGAATGTTCATCAAATGGTAGAACATTTAATTGAATCTTTTAAAGTTGCAAATGGAAGTATTATAGTGAATGAAATTATTACCCCTTTTGAAAAAATAGAAAAAATGCAATCTTTTATTCGTTCTGAAACACCTTTTAAAGAAAATACTAAAAATGCGTTAATGCCTGATACACCTGCTCCGATAATAAATACGGACTATTCAGCTTCATTGAAAAATTTACAATTTGAAATCAATGAAATGTATCATTTCTACGATGTTAATCCAAATTCTACATTAAGAAATCCATTTTTTGGAGATTTGGATTTTAGTTTAAATGAAGCATTATTATTTAAACATGTTGTACATCATTGTAAACAATTTGGAATTACCATTATAAATTAATTGAAATATGTTGTTAAAATTAAAAAATTATATTGAAGATCAATGGATTGAAGGAAATAGTGATGGTCAAATATTAATGGATTCAGTTAACGGCGAACCCATTGCTATAGCCTCATCTTCCGGAATTGATTTTGAAAAAATGCTGCAGTATGGTCGAAAAGTTGGAGGCAATAATTTAAGAAAATTAACCTTTCATGAAAGAGGTAGGATGTTAAAGGCCTTAGCATTATTTTTGACTGAGCGCAAATCTTTATATTATCCTATTAGTTATATGACAGGTGCAACTAAAGCTGATAGTTGGGTTGACATCGATGGAGGAATTGGTACCCTTTTCGCTTATGCAAGTTTAAGAAAAAAATTCCCAAACCAACCGTTTTATGTAGACGGTGATCCATCATCATTATCTAAATCAAATACTTTTATTGGACATCATATTATGGTTCCAAAAGAAGGTGTTGCCATTCATATCAACGCATTTAATTTTCCCATATGGGGAATGTTGGAAAAAATTTCAGTCAATTTATTAGCGGGTGTTCCTGCTATAGTTAAACCTGCCACAGTAACTTCTTTTTTAACAGAAGCCGTTTTTAAAGACATCATATCATCTGGTATCTTCCCGAAAGGATCTGTCCAATTAATTTGTGGATCTGCAAATGGTATACTGGACCATGTTAATTCTCAGGATGTTGTCACCTTCACTGGCTCATCTCAAACTGGTAGACAATTAAAAGCCCATCCTAAAATAATAAGTGAGTCCGTTCCTTTCAATATGGAAGCAGATTCGTTAAATTGTTCTATACTTGGCATGGATGCTGTTCCAGGAAGTAAAGATTTTGATATATTCATAAAAGAAGTACATAGGGAAATGACTACTAAATGTGGTCAAAAGTGTACTGCGATCAGAAGAATTATTGTTCCACAAAATTATTTATCAGATGTTCAAATAGCATTAAGTTTAAGACTTCAAAAGACAATTATTGGAAATCCAAACAATGAAGAAGTTAAAATGGGCGCCCTTGCTGGTCCTATACAATTAAAAGAAGTAAAAGAAAAAATTATAGAGCTTTCTAAATTAACACCCATTGTATATGGTACTTTAGATCCCATTTCAGTTGTTGGTGCAGATGGAAAAAAAGGTTCATTTATATCTCCAATATTGATGTTGAATGAGCAACCCTTTAAATATTTAAATTCACATGAGTTAGAAGCATTTGGTCCTGCAAGTACTTTAATACCATATAATGATTTAGACGAGGCTATTGCAATTTCAAAATTAGGTAAGGGTTCATTAGTAAGTTCCATCATTACATCTGATAAATCAATCGCTACATCTTATGTTTTAAATTCTGCATCGCATCATGGACGGATTTTAATATTAAATGAATCTTGCGCAAAAGAAAGCACTGGACATGGATCGCCTATGCCCATGTTAGTTCATGGTGGTCCCGGAAGAGCAGGTGGTGGAGAAGAAATGGGCGGTTTACGAGGTGTAAAACATTATTTACAAAGAACAGCTATTCAAGGAACTCCAGATATGATTACACAAATTACTCAAGTACATCAATATGGTTCACCTGGTAATGAAACGGAAATTCATTTATTCAAAAAGTATTTTGAAGAATTAAATATTGGCGATATGTTGGTAACTGCTAAGCATACTGTAACTGACGCTGATATAACTAATTTTGCGAACCTCAGTGGAGATCATTTTTATGCACACATGGATGCTACCTCATTGGAAGGAACCATTTTTAATCAGCGTGTAGCTCATGGCTATTATATATTATCAAAAGCTGCAGGTTTGTTTGTAGATGCAAAAAAGGGACCAGTTCTATTAAATTATGGGATAGATGAGTGCAGATTTACAAAACCAGTGTATCCAGGGATGACGATTTGTGTAAAGTTAATCGTTAAAGAAAAAATCGAACAAGAAAAAAAATCTGAAGACGATATTGATAAAGGTATTGTTAAATGGCTGGTTGATGTTTTCGATGAAACCGGCGATTCAGTGGCGATAGCCACAATATTGACGATGGTTAAGAAAAAATATCCTTCTATTTAAAATACTCATTTTTTCAAATTGTAATAATTATGAATGCTAATGTAGTGAATGATGAACAAATAGACAAATTAAATAAAAATGGCTATTTAGATGTTTTTGTAGATCCCAATTTGGATTTAATTTCAGAAATTAATTATTTAAAAAAAGAAAAAAATGCGGTCATCTTAGCTCATTATTATCAAGATCCTGACATTCAAGATATCGCAGATTTTGTTGGAGATAGCCTTCAATTATCTCAAGAAGCTGAAAGAACATCAGCAGACATGATTGTATTTGCAGGTGTACATTTTATGGCTGAGACTGCAAAAATTTTATCTCCAAAGAAAAAAGTTGTTCTCCCGGATTTAAAAGCCGGTTGTTCATTATCCGATTCATGTCCCGCTCCCTTATTTGCAAAATTCAAAGAAAAATATCCTGATCATGTTGTGGTTAGTTATGTAAATTGTAGTGCAGAATTAAAAACACTAACTGATATTTGCTGTACTTCATCTAATGCCGTCCATATTATAAACAGTATCCCTATTGATCGTGATATTATTTTTGCTCCTGACAAAAATCTTGGTGCATATTTAGAAAAAATAACAGGTCGTAAAATGATACTTTGGAATGGCGCTTGCATGGTACATGAAATATTTTCACATGAAAAAATAACCAAATTAAAAATTAAACATCCTGAAGCTCTAATTATTGCTCATCCTGAATGCGAATCTGCTGTATTAGAATTAGCTGATTATATTGGTTCAACAAGTGGTTTGCTTAAGTTTATTCAAAAAAATAAATCCGAATCATTTATTGTTGCTACTGAATCTGGAATCATTCATCAAATGCAATTAGCATGTCCAAATAAAACTTTTATTCCAGCCCCACCAACGAATCATTGCGCATGTAATGAATGTCCACATATGAAGCGCAATACTTTGGAAAAATTATATCTATGTCTAAAATATGAATTACCTGAAATTATACTTTCAGATTATGTTCTAAAAAATGCCAAAAATGCAATTGATAGAATGCTAGAAATAAGTTTAGCAGCAGGACTTTAAGATTAATTTTAAATTAAGGTATTATGATGGGATCTAAAAATATTAGTGATTGAATATTAAGAAATTAATTTAATTATTTCTTCAATATTATTACGCTCATTAGATAATCTGGGTACTTTTTGTTGGGCTCCAATTTTATTTCTATTTTTTAACCATTTCATAAATGTACCAGAAGGTGCTATATGCAACTTTAATCGTTCCATAGCTAAACCCTTGTACCTTTTAGCTTCATAATCTGAATTTAATTTTTTCAAATTATCATCCAACACATTTGCAAACGCTTCAGCATCTTCAGGGGGTTTCTCAAATTCTATAACCCACTCATGCCCTCCTTTGCTGGTTGTATTTAAAAAAATAGGCGCTGCCGTGTAATCTCGTACTAAAACATTAAATTCTTTACTTGTTTTTGCAAGTGCTTCATCTGTATTTGCTACCATCAATTCCTCTCCAAATACATTAATAAATTGTTTAACCCGCCCCGTTATTTTAATTTTATATGGAGATGTTGAAGTAAATTGAATGGTGTCTCCTATTTTGTAACGATAAAGGCCAGAATTTGTGGTAATCACCATTGCATAATTTTTTCCCACTTCAACTTCATGAAGTAATTTAGTTTCAGGAAATTCTTTTTCCCATTCAGACATTGGAATAAATTCATAATACACACCATTATCTAATAAAAGCAACATATCATCATGCCCAAAATCATTCTGAACTGCAAAATAACCTTCAGAAGCATTGTAGGTCTCCATAAATGACATTCCTGGATTTGGAAAAAAAGTTTCAAAAGGCTTCCTATAAGGAACAAAACTTACTGCACCATGAACAAATGCTTGTATGTTGGGCCAAATTTCTTGGATATTCTGTTTTCCAGTAATTTCAAGCAATTTTTTAAATAATACCATCGCCCAAGTAGGAGTTCCTGCTATCATTCGAATATCTTCATTCAAACAATTAATTGCTATTAATTCTAATTTTTCTTCAAAATTAGGGATTAAATTTATATCTAAACTTGGACTGATAAATGGTAGAGCAAATTTTGAAGTTCTTTGTAAAATAACAGCGGATACATCTCCAATAATACTACCTGGATATTCCTTGAGGTCTTTATTTAAGCTACCAACTAATAGTATACTTTTTCCTTCTACAATTTTGGGATTCTCAAGGTTTTCATAAAGTTTAGCCACTAATCGCCAACTGCCCTTTGTATGACAATCTTTATGATTTTCATTAGTAATGGGTATAAATTTACTTTTATCTGCTGTAGTACCCGATGATTTAGCAAAATATTTAACCCTTCCTGGCCATAAAATATCCGTTTCACCTTGCATCATACGATTTATATCATTTTTAAACAAATCGTATTCACGAATAGGAACTCTTTGCTGCCACTCTTCTTTTGTAGTTATACTATCGAATTGATATCTTAACCCCCATTCCGTATTTCGGGCTGTCTTTAGTATGGTCTTTAATTGGGCAGTTTGGGTTTCATGTGGTTTTTCAATAAAACTCTCAATTTGGCCTTGATGCACTTTTAAGTATTGTGACCATATGGCGTTAATTAAGCTATTCATTTATTGATCTTGGTGGATATTTGCCTCAAAATTAACAAATTGACATATAAAAATAGCATATTTTAATCTGGAATACGTATCTCGTAGACCTTGCGCGTCTTATTTGGTAAACTGGACTTTAATAACCAAGGATTATATAATTTTAACTTGCGATATGTTATACCATGATCGTGGGCAAAATCTGCCAGACTTTCAATTGTTGTATCTACAACAACAGACTTATACTTATCCATTTTTTCATATCCTACATTGGAATCCATATAGAAGCCATATTTTTCAGGATTCTGCATTATTTCTTTAATCGCCAGTATTCTAAAAACATATCTATTGGTCTCATCACTTAAATTAAGATCATAATAATTATCTTCCTTTTGTTCCTCAATTGCACTTTGCAAGCCATTTGGCCCCATATTATAAGCTGCTGCCACTAAAGTCCAAGAACCAAATTTTTGCCTTATTTTTTTGAGGTATTGACAAGCAGCAAAAGTTGATTTCTCAAAATGATTTCGCTCATCAACAAATTCTGTAACTTCCAGACCTAATTCTTTTGCAGTAGGATTCATAAATTGCCAAAAACCTTTTGCTCCGGCAGATGACATCGAATTTCTAAGAGAACTCTCTGCTACAGCCAAGTATTTCATGTCGTCAGGTATACCTTCTTTCTCAAAAATATCTTCAATTAAAGGAAAATATCGTTTTGCTAATTTTAAATGAAGTATTGTCGAAGTATGTTGATAGGTATTGGATAATAATTCTCTTTCTAATCTTTCAGCAACATCAAAATTTTCAATTGGAATTAATTCATTTGCAAAATAATATTTTGAATCTAATGTTATAGGAACAATTTTTTGTATTAATGAATCAAAATATCGGGATGTAGGCGTTTTTGAACTAATCAACAAAAACATAACTAAAATTAAAAAAATACCAATACCAATTGTTATTCTTTTATCGATTCTATTTTTCATATTTTAATATCACTTTTTAGAAAATAATCAATCATAAACTAAGTTTCTCTAAGTGAATTTCTTCACCGTAAAACAATTTTGTTGTTTTTTCAAAATGTACTGACCAATCGGTTACTAAAAATTGATCTCTTTTCTTTTTTATTCCAAAATTCAATAAATTTTCCTTTATCAGTATTGATTTTAATTTTGCTGCTACTACTTGTGCCGAATCTAAAAGTTTTATTTTATAATTATAAAATGCATCAATTTCATTTTTAATTAATGGATAATGGGTACAAGCTAATACTAAACTATCAATTCCTCTTAATTCTGGAAGGTCTAGATATTCATGTAAAACTGCATTGCTTATGGTATTATTATAAAATCCTTCTTCAATCATTGGAGCTAATAATGGTGTAGCTACTGCTGAAAATTTCAGGTTTTTTTTTCTTCTTGTAAGCTTGTCTTGGTAGACATTGGACTGAATTGTTGTTTTAGTAGCTATTATTCCGAGATGCTTTATACTTTCATCAGCCACTACAATTTCAACCATAGGATCGATGACATTAATTACAGGGATACTCCCTTTATGTTGATCTCTCAAAAGCTCATAGGCTGCTGCAGAAGCTGTGTTGCATGCAATTACAAGTGCTTTACATGCTTTTTCTTTTATTAAATAATTTGCAATTTGTGATGCATAATACCTAATCAAATCCATTGACTTATCACCGTATGGCATATGACTTGTATCGCCAATATAAATGATTTGTTCGTTTGGAAGGATTTTATTGATAGCTTGTGCTACGGTGAGACCTCCAATCCCAGAGTCAAAAACTCCAATTGGGCGATCAGAATTAATAGACAAATTTTTAAATGCCTAATTTGGTTTTCACTAATGCAGTTATATCCATACTTTCTTGTGCGTATAATAGAATTCCCGCACTAGAATCGAAAATATAGGTAAACTGATTTTCTGTTGCAACTTGCTTAATGATATTATTTACTTTATCTAAAATGGGTTGCAAAGTTTCTTGACGCTTTGTTTGCAATTGTTTTTGCATCTCCTGTTCAAACTTACCCAATTCACCTTCTTGATCTTTTAGTTTTTTAGATTCTTCCTCTAATGCTTTGGGAGAAATTTCACCAGATTGTTCTTTTCTTTGAAGGTCTTTATATTTTCCTTCTAAATCTTGAACCATTTGTTGTCCTTTTTTTTCCAATTGGGCTTGAAGGGCTTGGAGGTTAGCATCTGCTTGTTTTACTTCCGGTAATTCTGACAACAATGCTTGAGAATTTAAGTATCCAAATTTTTGTGCATGGATTGCCGTTCCTGAACCAATTATGAAACAAATTAATAAAGTTAATATATTGATTTTCATGATTTTATAAAATTTTATTCGCGCAAATATACATTTTTTTAAAAATATATTGACATAATTATTTACCTGTTGGTTTGAATTTTTTGATAATTTCATCGGTCTTGTCTAATTCTTTACTATAATAGATGACACCTGCCGAACCACTTGTATCAAAAATAACTTCTAATCCTTTTGAAATTGCATATTCTTGAATTGCGGCGTAAACTTTATCTTGAACAGGCCTTACTAAATCTTGCCTTTTTTTGAATAACTCTCCTTCTTCTCCAAATTTATCTTTTTGCATTTTACGAGCCTCTTTTTCCCGATTCATAATTTCCTCTTCCTTTCCCTTGCGTTGTTCTTCTGTTAAAAGCACTTGCTCAGCTTGATATTTATTATATAATGCTTTTATTTTATCATATTCTACAGCAATTTCTTGCTTCCAAGTTGCTGCAACACGATCCAATTCGTCTTGGGCTTTTTTGTAATCATCAATATTATCTAATACCTTATTAACATCTACCAATACAAATCGCTGAGCATTGGCACCATTAATACTGAATCCAACGGAAAAAATAATGATAAAAATTTTTACTAGTTTCATTTTGTTTAAATTATAGAATTTTAAAATCAAGTAACTTGTTATTGATGAAAACACAATATTTCATCCAATAATGTTAGTAACTTAAAATTTATTGCAATAGTTTGTTAGTTTATTTGTTTAACTTGAACTTAACTATAGATAAATATAATTAAAAAATTATGCTTCTTTCTCTATCGATTCAATATTGGTCTTTTCATCAGAAACATGTTGACCGGTTAAAGGCACTGGCTCCGCTGATTTATCCTTATGATACGGAGAAGGACCTATTAATCTTTCTACATCCGACCTTAATAATACCTCCTTTTTAAGAAGTTCTGCAGCCAATATATCCAGTTCTGGTCTCTTTTCAACTAATAAATTTTGGGCTCTAATATACTGAATATCAATAAGTTTTCTAACTTCTTCGTCCATTAGTTTAGCGGTTTCTTCACTATATGGTCTTTGAAAATTCTCTTGAGCCATACTATAAAATGAAACATTGCCAACTTTTTCATTCATACCAAAAACTGAAATCATACTATATCCCATCTTAGTTACAGTATCTAAATCAGATTGAGCCCCTGTTGAAATTTTATCGAATATTATTCTTTCTGCTGCCCGACCACCCATAGTCATACATATTCTATCTAACATTGCTTCAGTTCTAGTTATATATTCTTCTTTTGGTAAATATTGAGCATACCCAAGGGTCCCTATACCCCTAGGAACTATAGTTACTTTAACTAAGGGACTTGCATAAGGTAAGTACCAACCACAAATAGCATGTCCTGCTTCGTGGAAAGCAATAACTTGTTTTTCATCTGGTGAAATTAATTTGTTTTTCTTTTCCAATCCACCAATGACTCTATCTAAAGCAAAATTAAAGTCATCTAAATCGATTTCTTTTTTATTTCTTCGGGCAGCAACTAGTGCCGACTCATTACATACATTTGCAATATCTGCACCTGCAAATCCTGGCGTCATCTCAGCTAAAACCACTGGTGTAACTTCTGCAGATAGTTTCAATTTTTTTAAATGTACTTTGAAAATTTCAGCTCTACCCTTTAAATCTGGTGGATCAATTGAAATTTGTCTATCAAATCGACCTGGGCGCAATAAAGCACTATCTAAAATATCTGGTCTATTAGTAGCTGCCATCAAAATTACACCATTGTCAGTACTAAATCCATCCATTTCAACCAACAATTGATTTAAGGTATTTTCTCTTTCATCATTGCCGCCCTGCATTTGATTTTTACCTCTGGCTCTACCTACTGCATCAATCTCATCTATAAAGACAATACATGGCGCCTTTTCACGTGCTTGTCTAAACAAGTCTCTAACTCTTGAAGCTCCAACACCAACGAACATTTCAACAAAATCAGAACCGGATATAGTAAAAAAGGGTACGCCTGCTTCTCCTGCTACAGCTTTAGCCAATAAGGTTTTTCCTGTTCCCGGGGGTCCAACCAATAATACACCTTTTGGAATTTTGCCACCTAAAGATGTATATTTTTTTGGATTCTTAAGAAAGTCAACAACCTCCATAACCTCCTCCTTAGCTTCGTCAAGTCCTGCTACATCCTCAAAAGTTGTATTCGTCATGCTATTTTTTTCAAATAGCATAGCCTTTGATTTACCAATATTAAATATTTGACCACCAGGTCCGGCACCACCTCCACCTACTTTCCTCATAATCAACATCCAAATACCAAGTATCAATAAAAAGGGTAAAACAAAAGATAATATCGGCCCTAACCAATTTTGTTTTTCAACATAACTAAGTTCTATTTTATTTGGCAAACGCTCATTTAGCTTATCAATTTTATTTGCAAAATTTTCTTCGGGTCCTATATTAAAAAAATAATGAGGTTTTACCCCTAGTGAAGATTTCCCGGCATCTTTATATTCATCCTTAGTTAATGCCTCCTTTTTGAGGTATATATAAGCATATTTTTTGTTGGTAATTTCAACCTTTTCAAGGTCACCTTTAAGAGCCATATCTTCAAATCGACTAAAACTAACCGGATCTTTTGTGGGGTTAGCAATGTAAAATAGATTAACTCCAATTATTGCTAAAAATAGTATGCCATATATCCAATAGGAATTAAATCCTTTGTTCCCATTGTCCTTTTTTTTCGGAAGTGGATTATTTTCTTGATTTTCCATTTTTTTCTAATTAATTCGTGTTCTCTTTAAAAATTTATCTTATAACGAAGAATTGAGGTAAACAGTTGCTAAATTTTAAATATTTTGATATTCTTTAAATTTTCCATCACTCCACAGATCCTCTAAATCATAATAATGTCTGGTGGCTTTGTCAAAAATATGCACTACAACATCAAAAAAATCAACCAATACCCACTTTGCTCCAATTTGTCCTTCAGATCTACCCTCAATTCCTTCAAATTCAGATTTAACTCTTCTATAGACATTGTGAGCAATAGCCTTTATCTGAGTACTACTCTCTCCTTCAGTAATTACAAAAAATTTAGCAGGTGCATCCGGAATATGTCTAAGGTCAATTTGAACTATGGATTTCCCCTTTATATCTTGGATGCTGTCAATTATTAAGTCAAGAAATGCATTATCTTTAATATCTTTTTGTGAAATTTTACTTGTGCTTTTTACCAAAATTTGATTATTTTTTTAGTTTATGAGGATTTAAATTGAAATTATTATGCCCTTTGACTTTGATTTTATACATCTTAAGGAAATAGACTCTACTAATAATTTTGCTCTAAATTACATAACAAAAACCAATCCAAAGGAAGGTTTCTGCATATTTACTGACTATCAGACAGCAGGGAAAGGACAATATGGCAGAAATTGGGTAAGTGATTCTGGTCAAAACATACTTTGTAGTATAATTTTAAAACCCACACATTTAAGTATTGACAGACTATTTGAATTACACATTATTTCAAGTTTGGCCATTTTTAAGACTTTATATGATTTATCCATAAATGAGCTTAAGATTAAATGGCCAAATGACATTTTTGTTGGTAATAATAAAATAGCTGGAATTCTAATACAAAATGTTTTACGTGGACCAAAATTAGTGTTTAGCATAATTGGAATTGGAATAAATGTAAATCAAACTGAATTCACTACAAGTAATTCAGTGAGTTCTATCAAAATTGAAAAAGGACATGACATTGAAAGAAATTTAATACTTGCGAATTTACATAGGAATTTGATGGCTTATTATAATGACTTAATAAATCAAGTACCTAATCAATTAATAAAAGAATATAATGATCATTTATTTTATAAAAATAATGAAATCCTATTTAAAACAAAAAACGAAGATCTTAAAAATGGTCGAATAGTTGAAGTAAATTCTATCGGTCAATTAGCAATTTATTCTGATGATAAACTTCAACATTTTGACTTTGGAGAGGTAGAAATTATCTATTTTGAATAACTTGAAAAATGTTATTCAAATGGATTGATAACCATAGAAGTACTTCCATCTCCTTGTTGAGAAGTTTGCATAACTAATTTAGGGACACATAAAAATCCAACTAAAAGTTCATTAGTAATGGCCCAAGGAAGAACATGATCCGCTGGAAAAATTAATGGAGTTTGTAATTCGATTATTTTCTTACATCCATAATTAGAAATAGCATAAGCATCCGCAAAGTAATGATATCCAGCTTTCCTCAAATGTTTCGAAAATGGTTTACTATAATAATTCCATATCATTTTATAATTAAATTTCATCAGTCCGATTAAATGTTGAAAGCAGTAAAAACATTGTTTCAAAAAAGTTCCAATATGATACTTTTCATTCTTATCATAATCTAAATAAAGTATATCCCAATACTCTGGAATTTCAATCATCATTTGATCGAGCTTTTCTAATATACCTTTGTTTATAATGATATCGTCTTCAAGAATAAGTACTTTTGAATACCCTTTTTCAATTATTTCTTTATAAATCAAATAATGTCCTTGTGCACATGCAAGCTCACCTAAACTCATTGACTTACTAAATCTTTCCACAGATATAGCCTTGTTTTCATCATAAAAACCTAAAGATATCCAATCCTGTTTCTTTATTTGATTTTTATTAATTCCATAAAAAAAACTAAACGCTGCATCACCTAATTGTGTTTCAATAAGCTTTTGTCTTTCCTTCGAAGAATCAATAGTTAATACAAAAATATGATCAAAATATTTATTGAATATATGCTTTGTTTCCGCTGTATTTGTCATAATTAAATATTTTAATATTTTTATTTAAACAATGATGTCAATAATCATAATAAAAACGTAATATTACAAAAAATTATCTCTATGAAATGGTTTGTTGCTATAGTATTTTTTCAAATTCATTTAATTAATTTATCTTCCCAAATTTTAATTAATGAATTAAGTAGTACAAATAATAAGTGGATTAGCGATGAAGACAACGAATACCCTGACTGGATAGAATTGTACAATGCATATGATACTTCTGTAAATTTATTAAATTGGAGTATTAGTGATTCTCCTTTACCAAATAAATGGGTTTTTCCAAATGTAACTTTACCAAGTAATTCACATTTATTAGTTTTTGCTTCCGGTAAAAACAAGAAAGAAATAACCAATAATTCTAATCTTGACCATTGGGAAACAGCTATATTTGAAAATGATACATTTAGTTATTTTGTTGGAACGCACGAACCACCCTCTGATTGGTACAAATTAAATTTTGATAATTCATCTTGGATGAAAGGGATTGGAGGCTTTGGCTATGGAGACAATGATGATCAAACATTGATTCCAGATAAATCACTAAGCGTATTTTATACTAAACAATTTTTAATTCAAGATACTTCTAATATAAGCCAAGCTATATTAAGTATAGATTACGATGATTCATTTGTAGCCTATCTGAACGGAATCGAAATAGCAAGAAACAATATTGTTGGGTCTCCTGTATCATTTGATGATCTTTCAACAACTGATCATGAAGCGGTTATTTATTCCGGTGGCATCCCAGAAACTTTTAAAATCAACACAAGTCTTTTAAAATCAATACTTAATTTAGGCAAAAACGTACTCTCCATTCAAATTAATAATTCTAGTGTGACTTCTAGCGATCTCAGTGGTAGAACCTGGTTGCATTTTGGAATCAAATCATCAAATACCTATTTTAAAAATAATCCAATCTGGTTTAAAAATTTAACAGATACTAATAAAATAAAATACCTTCATACAAATTTTAAAATTAAGTTTGATGAAATTATATCATTATTTGATAATAATAATAATCTAGTTGACAGTATACGATCAAATGCACAATTTGGGCAAAGTCGTATAAGAATACCAGATGGTGGTAATTGGTGTTACACAGAAATACCAACTCCAAAACTTAGCAATTTTGGTGACTGTTTTAATTCATATTCTACAAGTCCCAACGTGACGCCAGGATCAGGTTTTTTTAAAAACAACATATCTATCGAAGTGATGTGTAAAAATTGTTTCTACACATTAGATGGTTCGGATCCAACAACAAATTCTACACCATATAAAGGTCCAATCTCTATTTCTAAAAACACATTAATAAAAATAAGAAATTATGAATCTGGAAAACTACCAAGTAAAATTTTTATAGGAAGTTATTTTATTAATCAAAATACTAAGTTACCAGTTATTTCAATATCTGCCGAACCAAGAAATCTATTTAATGATGGAACAAATGGTCCTGCAGTATATGATAAAGCTAGAGGTTTTACTCAATCCGATAAAACTACTTGTCACATACAATATTTTGACACAAATCAAATTCTAAACTTCCAAGAAAATGCTAGTTTTACACCCGTTGGCAATTATTCATTAGACTTTGGTCAAAAGTCAATCCAGTTTATATTCGATGAAGATTATGGGGCGACGGACGAAGAAATACCAAATATATTTGCCCTTGACAAACCTCAATTAAATTCTTTGCATGGTTTCCGTATTAGAAATATGGATGATGATTGGGCAAGTACTAGAATGAGAGATTTAATAGCTAATAGAATGGGATTATTGACCTATTCTGGTTCTGCAGCATATCAAAATGTAGCTGTTTATATTAATGGCCAATATTGGGGTCATTATGCTGCAAGAGAATTATTAGACAAGTATTTTATGCGTGACAACTATGGAGCCAATCCGGACTCCGTAAATTTAATCAAAACAGCATATAGTGTTAAACCTGACTACTTTCCTGAAGAAGGAACAACACAATCCTTCTTTCAAATGAGTGATTTTATTATAAATTCCGATTTAAGTGATCCATCTAATTTTTCACTTGCAAATGAACAAATAGATATCGCGAATTGGGTAGATTATTTTGCCAATGAAATTTACAATAACAATCAAGATTGGTATCCATCAATTTATTTTAATAATATTCGTTTAGCTAATTCTTCTAAACCAAACATCAAATGGAAATTTATGTTATGGGATATGGGCGTTTCTCAAGGAAATGGTACTGGAATAGAAGAAGATTTATTAACAACTTGTCTAGAATATCCTAATATTTCGAATAGATATACCAATATGATGAAATCCCTATTGAAAAATAAAGCATTTAAAAATTATTTTATTAATCGATTTGCAGATTTATTAAATGAAATTTGGACTCCTACAAAAATAAACAATATTATTGAAATTAATGCTTCAGAAATAGCATCAGAAATCAATGCACAAAGAGCTAGATGGAATAGTTTAGATTCTTCTTCGTGGAGATCAAATGTTATGTCTTTGAAGCAATTCCATTCATCAAGACCCACTTTTCAAAGAAACCATATACTCAAATATTTCAAACTTAAAAATCAGGTTGAAATTACTATAGATGTTTTTCCCACAGAAGCTGGAGTTATTAAAGTATCCACTATTATTCCTGAAAAATTACCTTGGAAAGGTATTTACTTTAACGGCAATCCTGTTGAAATTAATGCAATTCCTAATCCAGGATATACCTTTTCACATTGGTCATCAAATGGAATAATAATTGATACATTGAGTCATTCAATGAACTTAGATATAAGTCATAATGCCCTATTTAAAGCAAATTTTATTGGTTCTCACAATATTTTAGATCTTGAAATTTCAGAAATTAATTATAATTCTGACAGTAACATTTCAACTGGAGATTGGTTTGAACTGCATAATTTAACAAACTTTGATGCTGACCTGTCCGGATACACTATCCAGGATGGAATTTCAACCAATACATATAGTATTCCAAATAATACTGTTATCAAAAAAAATGATTTTCTGGTATTCTGTAGTGACTTATCTAAATTTAAAATATATCATCCAACAATAAATAATGTTAATGGCCCTTTAGGATTTTCATTAAATAATCAATCTGATTCTATTATCATAAAGGATAGATTGAAAAATCAAATATTTTCAATGAAATATGTTGATTCTTTACCGTGGCCTTGTACGGCAGATGGATATGGCCGTACCTTAGAATTGAAAGCCGAAAAACAAAATCCAAATGATCCTAATTCATGGTTTGACGGGTGTATTGGAGGTTCCCCAGGCTCAGCTTATATGGTTTGTTTCGATTCTATTATTACAACCGAAATAAATTATAAATCTAGTTCTGTTAATGATTGTGGCGATTGGATTGAAATATTTAATAATTTACCAAACTTAATTGATTTAAGTAACTGGACTTTAACAGATAGTCGATCAAACGAATATAAATTACCCAAGAATACAATAATCCCTTCCCATAAATATCTTGTTTTAGTTCAAGATATGTTAAAATTCAGAACCCTTTTTCCATCTGTAAATAATACTATTGGACCGTTTAATTTTGGACTTGATGGAAATGGTGATATTATACGATTCTATAATGCAAATAATAAACTAATTTATTCCGTTTGCTTTGATGATAGTTCGCCATTTCCAAAAGAGCCTGATGGTTTTGGTAACACTTTAGAATTAAAAGATTATACCGGTAATATAAATGATGGTTTAAATTGGTTTGCAGGTTGCCTTGGTGGTTCTCCTGGAACAAAATATGATCCTAATTGTGGAACTGTTTTAACCATAAATCATTCAAAGTCTGAACTCATTTTATCACCAAATCCATGTTTTGATTACCTCCGAGTTTCTTGTAAAGATTCAAGAAAGTTTAGAAAAATAAATATTTATAATTCTATTGGATATAAAATGAAATCTATTGAAATTCAAAATTCTACCGTACTGAATACTTCAATAGACCTTTCGAACTTTCCAAATGGATCATATTGGATTCAATGTATGACAGAAGATAAGAAGATTTTGAATGATCGTATAATCATTCATGCGAAATAAAACTAAAAAGGTCACATCAATTGGTCGATAAAACTATTAATTTTATCTTAATATTTGTTTTATTGATATAATTTAATGTTGTCAATTATTATAAAAAGTTACATTTGTCAAAAATTAAACAAATTATGAAAAAAATTTTATTGTTCCTTTTCCTTTCGTTTTTAGGAATTTCTTCTTCTCTTTCAGCTCAAAATGTTGATGACATTATTAATAAGTATTTGAGTGCAGTTGGTGGTGTTGATAAATTAACCCAACTTAAATCGATTATTATGGAGGGAAAAATTAACGCTAACGGTGCAGAAATACCTGTAACCATGACAAGATCTAATTTAAAGGGATTTAGATTTGATATTAACGTAATGGGAATGACTGGGTGGGTTATTATGACTCCAGATTCTGGATGGGTTTTTATGCCATTTCAAGGTCAAACGAAACCTGAAGCTATGCCTGGAGATGCTATCAAAGAAGGTGTGGATCAATTAGATCTATCAGGATCATTATGTAATTATAAAACTAAAGGACATACCATAGAGTATATTGGATTAGATGATGTAGAGGGGACAGAATGTCACAAATTAAAAGTAACTCATAAATCAGGTAATATTTCTTACTTTTTAATTGATCCAGCTTCCAACTATATAGTTCGAACCATTACTAAGCAAAAAGCTGGAGGAAAAGAAATGG
This sequence comes from Saprospiraceae bacterium, assembly GCA_044228225.1. GTDB lineage: Bacteria > Bacteroidota > Bacteroidia > Chitinophagales > Saprospiraceae > Vicinibacter. Next base: position 70,042 of record JBGAVH010000025.1, read on the forward strand.
ATATTATTAGTGATTTTAGTAACTATAAACCTGTTGATGGTGGCTTAATTTTTCCATTCACTATTGCAAGTCAAAATGGACCCATTGAATTCCAAAAAATAACAATTAACAGCGAAATTCCTGAAAATACATTTAAACCCATTAATTAATTTTAGATAAAATTTATTAAAAATCCCACCTTAAACTTCTGTTTTCGTGTGGGATTTTTTTCATAATTAGATTCACATCTGTCCAAAATAAAAAAAAATGGACATTGTCGTTTTATCCCTAACTTAGGGTTGCACAAAAACAAAAACA
>JBGAVH010000026.1:0-69285 GCA_044228225.1 Saprospiraceae bacterium
GAACAATGGAAGGTTCAATATCTCGAGATAGAAAAGATATAGAATACGAAACGAAACGAATCCAAACAACAACTGAGCAATTAGAATCACAAATAAGAGTTGCGAAAATTAGAATGATTGAAGACAGGATTCGATCTAAGCAGGAAAAATTGGAAGAATTATTAAAAACTAAAGTGAGTCTTGAAAAAGTAGCTGAAAATATTAAAAAAAGAGCTGAAAGACAAGAACAAAAAAATTTGGATAATGCTCGTTTAAAAGAGGAAGAAAATAAAATTAAGGCCAAAATTACCAATGAAATTCAAACGGCCCAAGAAGCTATACAAGTTGAAGAGGAAAAATTACTACAAGCAGCAGCTAAAATAAAAGAAGGTAGGAGGAATAAAAAAATAGTATTAGAAAATAAAGATCAATCCGATATTCAGAATTCAAAAGCACAAAATACTTTGGATGATCAACTAGAAAACAAAACGGATATTTCTAATCCCTTGACAGAAGAGGAAAAAAGGGAAGAGGAATAGTAAATCAAGGTCAATTCATGATAAGCAAGGAAGTAATAATAGGGTCAAATCCATTGACATTAAAGGAAATTGAAGGTATACTTTTTAATAAGTATAAAATAAGTTTGTCTGATAAGGCAGTAAAGGCGGTATCTGATTCCTATCAATTTTTAATTAACTTTTCAAAAGGAAAATTGATTTATGGAATTAATACTGGTTTTGGTCCAATGGCCCAATATAAAATTGGAGAAGAGAATTTAAAAAAACTACAATATAATTTAATTCGGAGTCATTGTGCTGGAACGGGAGAATTATTGACGGATCTTGATACCAAGGCTCTTATGATAGCCAGATTAAATTCCTTAATGTTGGGTTATTCTGGTGTGCATACTGACCTAGTAAATCTATTAATGCAACTCATTAATAAGAATGTTTTTCCACTTATTTATCAGCATGGTGGAGTTGGTGCAAGTGGAGACCTAGTACAATTGGCCCACCTAGCTTTAGCATTGATTGGAGAAGGTCAAGTTAAATATAAAGGAAGTATAATAAATACAGATCTGTTTTACAAGAAAGAAAAACTTAAAGCATTATCTATCTATAAAAGAGAAGGAATAGCGGTATTAAATGGGACATCAGCTATGACCGGAATAGGGTGTATTAATTTGATTTATTCGAAAAAATTATTAAACTGGGCTATTATCCTGTCAACATTAATTAACGAAATAGCTGAAGCATATGATGACCATTTTTCAAAAGAATTAAATCAAGTTAAAAGGCACGACGGGCAGAATTATGTTGCAAATAAAATGAGGGTATTGTCTCAAGGTAGCCAATTAATAAAAAGACGTTCAGAAGTATTATATAATAAACAAATTGATGATCCCATTCTAATCGATAAAGTACAAGAATATTATTCACTTCGTTGTGTTCCCCAAATTCTAGGTCCAATCTTTGAAACCATACTTAAGGCAGAAGAAGTATTAATAAATGAGATTAATTCAGTAAATGACAATCCGATTATAGATAAAAAAAATAAAGATGTATATCACGGAGGAAATTTTCACGGTGATTATGTTGCATTAGAAATGGATAAACTGAAAATTGCAATTACAAAATTATCTATGCTATCAGAACGACAGTTAAATTATTTGTTGAACGATAAATTAAATCAAAAATTGACACCATTTCTAAATCTTGGGACATTGGGGTTAAATTATGGACTTCAAGGAATGCAATTTACAGCAACATCAACAGTAGCGGAGTCTCAAACCTTGAGTATGCCAAATTATATACATAGTATTCCTAACAATAATGATAATCAAGATATTGTAAGTATGGGTACAAACGGATCGTTACTAACTAGAAAAGTGATTGATAATGCATTTGAAATTTTGGCAATTCACACCATTGCAGTAATGCAGGCTATTGATGTCATTGAATGTAGTAAAAAGTTATCTCCAAAGGGATTAAATATTTATAAATCTTTTAGGAAAGTTTGTACCAAGACCATAGATGATAAACCATTATCTAATACTATAGGTAATGCTATTATTTTTTTAAAGGAAAGTAATTTATCAGATATATAAATTTTTAGTTTTCATTTAAAGGAATATTATCGCAAAAAACAGAATATGAAATATGCATTAATAACGGGGGGTTCAAGAGGAATAGGCAGGGCGGTGTGTTATAAATTGGCTGAAATGAAATATCATATTTTGTTGAACTACATTAATAATGATGATGAAGCACAAATCACAAAAGAACAAATAATGTTAAAAGGAGTGAATTGTGAATTAATTAAGTTTGACGTATCAGATAAGGAGGCTTGTGAGCAAATATTAGGTACTTGGATTGAAAACAATAAGGATAATACTATAGAAGTATTAGTAAATAATGCAGGTAAGCGGCAAGATAATTTATTTGTATGGATGACTGATTTACAATGGAAGGAGGTTATTTCAACTAGTCTAGATTCCTTTTTTTATGTAACACGTTTAGTATTAAATAAAATGGTTCATCAGCGTCATGGTAGAATTATAAATATGGCATCGCTATCTGGATTGAAGGGCAATGCTGGACAAACTAATTATTCGGCGGCAAAGGCGGGTTTAATTGGAGCAACTAAAGCCTTGGCCCAAGAGGTAGCACGTCGTGGAGTTACAGTTAATGTTGTAGCTCCAGGATTTATCCGCACAGACATGACTCAAGATTTAAATGAAAAACAATTATCAGAAATTATTCCTATGCGAAGGTTTGGAACACCAGAAGAAGTAGCTGAAGTTGTTGGATTTTTAGCATCATCAGGAGCTTCATATATCAGTGGAGAAGTCATTTCTGTAAATGGAGCACTCTATTCATGATTTCTTTGCATTAATTATTTTAATTTTGCGTTTATGAGACGAGTTGTAATTACAGGAATGGGCATTTACTCTTGTATAGGAAAAAACCAAAATGAAGTATCAAAATCACTATATACAGGAAAATCAGGTATAATATTAGATCAAGAAAGAAAGGCTTTTGGATACAGGTCAGGACTCATGGGAATGGTTGATCGTCCGGATTTAAAAGGACTTTTAGATAGAAGAGCTAGAATTATGATGCCTGAGCAAGCTGAATTTGCATATATTTCAACCTTAGAAGCTTTAAAACAAGCTAGGATTGATGAACAATATTTAGAACAACATGAAGTTGGGATTATTTATGGTAATGACAGTTCAGCTAAGCCAGTTATGGAAGCAATTGACACCATTCGCGAAAAAAAAGATACTATGTTTGTAGGTTCTGGTTCTGTTTTTCAGACAATGAATTCTACAGTAACGATGAATTTAAGCACTATTTTTAAATTGACCGGAATTAATTTTACAGTAAGCGCAGCTTGTGCAAGCGGTTCACATGCAATAGGACTTGCATATCAGATGATTAAATATGGTCAACAAGATAGAATAATATGTGGTGGAGCTCAAGAAGTGAATATTTATTCTATGGGAAATTTTGATGCTTTAGGGGCTTTTTCAATAAGGGAAAATAATCCATCTGCTGCATCAAGACCATTTGATAAGGATCGAGATGGTTTAGTCCCAAGTGGCGGGGCTGCAACCATAATATTAGAAAGTTTAGAATCTGCAAAAGAAAGGGGAGTAGAAATTTTAGGAGAAATTATCGGGTATGGATTCTCTTCAAATGGTGGACATATTTCAAATCCAACAGTAAACGGTCCTGCGAAAGCATTAATGATGGCCATTAATGATGCTAATATTGGGGTTCAGGAAATAGATTATATCAATGCTCACGCAACTTCAACACCTGTAGGAGATGCTAGTGAAGCAAAAGCAATATACAGTGTTTTTAGAGATTATAAAGTTCCGGTTAGTTCGACTAAATCTATGACAGGCCATGAATGTTGGATGGCAGGAGCTAGTGAAATAGTGTATTCCATGTTAATGTTGCAAGAAGGATTTATTGCTCCAAACATTAATTTTGAGACACCAGATGAAGATTCAGCTAAACTAAATATCATCGGGAAAACTATAGATAAAAATATTGATGTATTTTTGTCTAATTCCTTTGGTTTCGGAGGTACTAATTCTACATTGATAATAAAAAAAGTGATAAGATAACGTTATGACATACGAAGAAATAATAGCCAAAAGTAATGAATTTTTGGTCGATGAATTTGAAGTTGATGGTAGTAAAATCACACCACAAGCTAATTTAAGAGAAACCTTAGAATTAGACAGTTTAGATTATATTGATCTTGTTGTTGTTATTGAAAGCAACTTTGGCGTAAAGGTTAAAGCTGAGGAATTTGGAGAAATAGTAACATTCAAAGATTTTTATGATTATATAAATGAAAAACTTAGTTTAAAAAATGTTTAATGTCCCAATGGGAAGGTAAGTCTAAAGGAACACCAACAGGATATAGGATTTTTGTGTTCTTAATCAAAATGTTTGGATTAAGAACTGCATATTTTGTTTTATATTTTGTAGCACTTTACTATTATTTATTTTCTATCAATAGTTCTAAGAATATTTATTATTTTTATAGGTATAGAATGGGATTTAATTTTTTTAAGTCCTTAAAAATGCTTTATAAAAATTATTATGTTTTTGGTCAAACCCTAATAGATAAAACTGCTGTAATAGCAAACTTAGTTGGTAATTATAGTTTCCAATTTACTGGGGAAAACTATTTAAGAGAAATCGTTCAACAAGGAAAAGGAGGTATCTTATTAAGTGCACATATTGGTAATTGGGAGGCTGCCGGACATCTACTTAAAAGATTAGAAACACGAATTCATATCCTTATGTTTGATGGAGAAGATCCAAAAATAAAATCCTATATTGAGTCCATGAAATCAGCTAGATCGTTCAACGTTATATTGGTTAAAGAGGATTTAAGTCATATTTATAAAATTTCAGAAGCGTTGGCTGTAAATGAATTAGTGTGTATACATGCTGATCGATTTTTACCAAAAAACAAAACAATTTCAGGAAGATTTTTAGGAAAGGAAACATTTTTTCCAGAAGGGCCATTTCAACTTGCGCTCAAATTTGGAGTTCCGGTAGCTTTTGTTTATGCATTTAAAGCGGATATTTTAAAGTACCATTTTTATTCTAGTACCATAAAATATTATTCTAAGAAGAATGGTCATTCATTAGAAACCGTATTGAATGATTATTTAGATGATTTGGAGGATAAGCTTAAACAATATCCTGAACAGTGGTTTAATTATTATAAATTTTGGAATTAAATTGGCTTACTTATGATTGATCAAGAAAGAATTTTTGATTTAATTCCTCAAAGAAAACCCATAGTATTGGTTGATGTGCTGGAACAAGCTGATGAAGAAATAACAAGAAGTCGGTATAAAATCGACAAGCAAAGTATTTTATGTAAAAATGAAGTATTTTCTGAAAGTGGTTTACTTGAAAATGTAGCCCAAACTGCCGCCGCCGGGATAGGTTATCAATGTAAAATAAAAAAAATCAGTATACCAATTGGTTTTATAGCATCTATTAAAGATATTAAAATAGTATCTTTGCCTAAGGTTGAAGAAGAAATTATAACCGAGGTTAAAGTTATCAATCAAATTATGAATATTAGTGTTATTCATGGGCGTGTAACATTAAATGGAAAAGAAATTTTAAGTTGTGAAATGCAAATAATAATTCAAAATTAATTAATATGAAAAAAATGCGAATGTTTGTTTTTTCAATTTGTTGTGTTGGTATAATAAATATGGACCTAGCAGCACAGAATACAAAAGATCTTTTTTCAAATTCTGAAATACCCATAACCTGGTTAGGTTTAGATTTTTCAGAAGTGAGATATATTGGTGATCCAGGAACTGTTGATGCAATAGAAATGAAAAAATTGTTTGTAAAAATAAATGATTTAATCATTCAAGAATCAAACAAATTTAAAATTGGAGCTGCATTTCAAAAATCCAATATTTCAAATGATATTTCAGTTACCCAAAAGGTAAATGAAAATATGAATGCTGGAAATATATTATCCTATAATGATAAGGATGAAAGAAGAATTAACGAACAAATAATAAAAAAAATAATCAATTCTGATTCATACAGTTCAGCTGGAAAAGGTGTTGGATTGTTATTTATAGTAGAATCATTGAATAAAAATAAAGAGACTGCCAGCGTTTGGATTGCATTTATCAATTTAGATAAGCACACACTTATATTTTCTGAACGAGTTGAAGGGAAGGCTTCTGGATTTGGTTTTCGAAATCATTGGGCTGGAAGTATCAACAGCATTCTTAAAGAAGTCAAATCCAGTTTATATAATAAATGGCGTAATAAATCAAATTGAATCAACAAAGCAATATATTAAAGGAAATTATACGTTTAAAAGTCAGGTTCTATGAAGTTGACCCACTAGGAATAATGTGGCATGGACATTATTTAAAATATTTTGAAGATGGAAGAGAAGCCTTTGGTGAAAAATATGGAATTTCATATTTAGATATTTACAATAATGGATATGTTACGCCATTAATAAGTATTAATTGCAAATACCTTAAACCTTTAAATTACCAAGACATAATCTTAGTTGAAACAAGTTTCATTAATGTTGAGGCAGCAAAAATATATTTTAAATATCGAATTTTGTCGGTAAATTATAAAACAGTTTATACAGAAGGAGAATCTATTCAGGTTTTTTTAAACAAAGAATCAAGAGCGTTGCAATTGACGCATCCAGATTTTTTTATTGATTGGAAGAAAAAAAATGGAATTTATTAAATGAAGTGCAAAGTTTATGTTGAAGCACATAACATAATATCTCCTTTAGGTCTGACTAGCGATGTCAATTTTACTAATCTGGAGAATGGCAAATCGAGTATAATTGAACACAATATTATTTTATACGATGATGAAAAATTCTGGGCTTCAATTTTCCAAGAAACAACACAGTTAAAAATTGAAGAGAAAGATCAACCGTTTGGCCATTTTTCAAAATTTGAACAATTACTCATTTGTTCTATTCAAACAGCATTAGAATCTTCTAACATCAATCCAACAGACAAGGATGTAATAATTATAGTTTCTACAACTAAGGGGAATATAGAGCTGTTGGAATTGAGCAAGGATCCATCTTTTGATGTGAATCTTCTAAAACTTAATTATTCTGCTAATAAAATTGCACAATATTTTAAGAATCCTAATAAACCAATTCTTGTTTCAAATGCATGTATTTCTGGAGTTAATGCAATTATTTTAGGAAAAAGACTTATTGAACAAGGTAAATATAATCATGCAATTGTTGTTGGCGGAGATACCTTTTCAAAATTTGTGTACACCGGTTTTAAATCTTTTCAAGCTTTAAGTAAGAAGAAGTGCGCACCCTTTAGCAAGTACAGAGATGGAATCAATTTAGGTGAGGCTTTCGGAACTATTTGTTTAACAAAACAAATAAGTGAAAAAACAAAAGTGATGGTTATGGGAGGAGCAACCGGGAATGATGCTAATCATATTTCAGGCCCTTCTAGAACTGGATTTGAATTAAGTCAAGTGATTAACAAGGCCCTTCTTGAATCAAAATTAAAACCACAACAAATTGATTTTATTTCAGCACATGGAACAGCAACTATATATAATGATGAAATGGAAGCGAAAGCAATTAAATTATCAAATTTGCAACACAGTAAAGTCAATAGTTTGAAGGGATATTTTGGTCATACTTTGGGAGCGGCAGGGATTATAGAAAGTATCATATGTGTACAATCTGTATTAAATAAAATAATTTTATCTACAAATGGATATGAAGATCAAATATGTGATTTTGAAATAAATATAAGTAATACCAACGTCAACCAAACAATCCATCATTGTTTAAAAATTGCTTCTGGTTTTGGAGGATGTAATTCAGCTCTTATTTACTCTGGCTTCAACTAATTAATTCAAAGATTCAAAAGCTAGAATTGAAAATTTATTTTAGCCCTTATTCCTATTGATGCAATATTTTTATGATCTAGGTAAGTAAAACGTTTAACAAGATCAATCCTTAAGACGCGGAAAATATTTCCAACGCCAATACTACCTTCAATATACGGAGATTTATTTAAAGTGTAAGTAATTGGTACATCACTATTATTCGTAGGAAATTTAAATAGATTAGAATTTGAGTTTGGATTATTTGCTGAGGATAATGAACCAAATAAAATTTTAAAATTAATAAATTCGCGAAGCTTTAATTTTCTAACATATGGTATTTTATTTAATGAGAAGCCCTCAAGTTGATGGTCAATTAATATTTGAAGATATTGATCGTTTACAAATTCTAAATAGTTCATTAAATTAAAACCATAAATATCATTAAAGTACGTCTGATTTGCAGGTGGAAAATAGAGAAAGGGGAAATTTATTCTGCCAAAAGATTTTCCGAATTCTGAATTAAAGTCTAATTTTCCAAATTTAAACAGATTAAATCTTTTAGTAACATTTAAATTTAACTTCACAAAATTAGATTGTAAATTAATATTATTAATTAAATTATATGTACATTGAATTCTGAATACCGGTGCATAGGATTTAAGTCTGTACCTAGTGTTAGGGCCTTGATAGAATTTTTCTTTAGGGCTTAATTTTAATTCTATTAATGCGTCAGTTGAATTAATATTTGGAATGTCTTCAATAATATTATTGTATTTTTTAGTATTAAAATGTAAGGAAGCCAAGGGAATAATAATAGAATTTGTTAGCCCAACTTTATATGAAAAATGATTTTTAAATTCTTGATTATATTCAAGTTTAATTAATTTATTGTATATCCAAAAATCATTTTTTGTTCTTTCGAAAGAGAATAAAACATTAGATTTTAACGAATTCAGATCTGATTGACCAAATATAAACAAATCATTTATAAATATTAAGGAAATCGACTTCTTAGGAAATATAAGGACATTTTTGTGATTTAAGGAAAATGTAGAATTCAGATTGTATTTTAATTTATTATCTTTTAAGCCATAAGCCAAAGACCCTTCAATTCTCAATAACTTATAGAATTGATATGTTGTTCTAAATCCCAAATTAAATTTTATTTTTTCGATAGGATTGAAACTAATTGATGAAAAAACAGAACCTAATTCAATGTATTTTAGTGGATAGAAACCAGTTATTGATAATTGAATAATCTTCATTAAATTACGGTAGGAAGGCGAATTTTTTATTGAATCAAAAGCTGAATATATTTTGGAGTTTTCATCCGATAATTTCGATATGTTAATATTGTTTTGTTCATTTAGAATTGATGAATTTATATCAAGACTTGAATCTATATTTGTTGAGGGAGATCTGTTTATAAATTGATAGCGTTGAGTAAGTTTTTTGGCAGTTATTGGAAGGTCAATCATTTTTGTATTAAATTTCAAATTTATAACTTCCGTATTCATTATATATTTTTGATTAAATAATTTTATAAAAGTCTGATCTAAATCAAAATGCGTTATCCAATTTAAATTTATATTTTTATTGAAAGTTAAATAATTTCTAACTAGAGCATAACTACTATCTAGAGCAATATATAAATATCCTTGGAATAAGAAATCTGAATTGATAATAGGTACAAAACCAATTTTAACTGATTTGATATTATTAATAAATAATGTATCCATGATATAATATTTATATAATAATGTTCCAATTGTTGACAAGGGACTTGTGTATTCGTGATCAAATAAATGGATATTGACTTTATATAAATTTACTTGTTGATATAACTGATTCAAATAGATCGTTAAATCAAATGATTTATTTAGATTGTCTATAGTAGCTAATCTAACTGAGTCTGTAATCTCTAAAATGGAGTCATTAAAAGTGTTAAGTGATTTTGTTTTGAAAGTTTCTTTTATATATAAAGGTAGACTAAGTTCATTTTTTAATGAATCTGTATAATTTATTATTTGTTTGAAAGGTTTTATTTCTTTTCTTTTTAGAATTTTTTGAGATAATGGCTCTAGATTGAAACTAATTTTTTCATAAGTTTTGAATCCTATCAAATTATTCATTGAAAATTCATTTAGTGATTTGTTTTCAATTGTTTTGTTAATAATTTCTAGAGCTGGGTTTTGTTTTCTTTTATATTTTGTTTTTTTACTTGTTACAGTTACTTCGTTTAAATAATTCTGATCTTGAACTAAGAAAATTATTAAATTGGAATCTTTAGTAACTGTAAATTCATATGATTTATATCCGAGGTATATCGTTTTAATTTTGTCATTTAATAAAATATTATGTAAATGAAAATTGCCATTAAAGTCAGAAGTAGTAATCTGATTTGAATGATCAATATATATACTTACAAACGGAAGAGGTTCGTTGGTTTTACTATCCAAAATTTGACCTCTTATTGAAATTGATTGTGAAAAAAGTGGTGAACAAGGCATCAACATAAACAAACATATGCTCCGGAGTATCAGATTTAAAGTATAGATGTTGGGCATGAATTTAATCAAATGTGCTTATAGTATTAGATCAATCAAAACTAGTATTAATTTAAGATAAAATTAATATCTTTTGAGGCAATTATAACTGATTCATTAAAATTGTTGTTTTAAATTCAATTCTAGTTATCTCTAAATATTATATTTGTGCAATGTTAATATTGAATTATTTGATAAGATGGAAAAGGTAGATGTTTTGGTAATTGGAGGAGGTCCGTCTGGATCTGTTGCAGCAGCAATCGTTAATAAAGCTGGTTATAAAGTTAAATTAGTGGAAAAATTAAAATTCCCAAGATTTGTTATTGGAGAAAGTCTACTTCCAAGATGTATGGAGGCACTTGAAGCAGCTGGTTTTTTGGAGAGTTTAAAGAAATTTGGTTTTCAGGAAAAGTTTGGAGCTAAGTTTGTTGAACATGGGACTGTTTGTGATTTTAATTTTTCAGATCAATTTTCAAAAGGATGGAATTGGACATGGCAAGTCCCAAGGGCTGATTTTGATCAAATATTGACAGATGATTTAATGAAAAGTGGTGTGGAGGTCCAGTTTGAAACTACTGTAAAAGATATTTTATTTGATGGTACCAATTCAATTACTACAGTTGAACAAGAAAATGGAATTTCAAGTAAAATTCATGCCCGATTTATAATTGATGCCAGTGGTTATGGTCGGGTAATCCCCAAATTATTTAATTTAGATCGGCCATCAGATTTACCAGCTAGGAAGACCCTGTTTACGCATATAAGAGATACAAGAAGAATGGATTATGATGAACCAAACAGGATTACGATAGTATCCCATAAGGAGGGTGTTTGGATCTGGGTGATACCTTTTTCAAATGGAAATACATCTGTTGGTTTTGTCGGGCTACCTAGTTTTTTTGAACAATTTGAAGGTAGTCCAGAGCAAATGTTCAGAGCTTTAATACAAAGTGAGCCCCACATAAAGGATAGATTTGATCAAAGTGAGTTTATTTTTGAACCGAGAACCATTGAGGGATGGTCTGTAACGACTGAACAATTTTATGGAGATGGCTTTGTTTTAACTGGTAATGTCACTGAATTTTTGGACCCAATTTTTTCTTCAGGGGTAACCCTTGCTACAGTTTCTGGTCATAAGGCAGCTTTATTAGTATGTAGGCAATTAAATGGAGAAAATATTAATTGGGAAACAGAATTTCAACAACCAACAATGGAAGGTGTAAATACTTTTAGATCATATGTCACCGCTTGGTATGATGGAACGCTTCCAAGAATATTTTTTGCGCCCAATCAGAATCCAACTATAAAAAATTATATTTGTTCAGTTTTGGCGGGGTATGTTTGGGATTTAAATAATCCTTACGTTAAAAAGCATGAATCAGCTTTAAAAGCGCTTGCAAAGGTTATCCAAATTGAGGCAAGTGTGTAAAATTTCCTAAGTCGATTTTTTTATTCTAAAATATAAATTCTTTTTTAAAATAGCAATGCTTGTTATTACTCCAGAGAATAGTGTGCTACAAATACCAACGGTTAAAATATCTTGACCAGTAAGAAATAAATTTTTTATGGGAGTTCGTGGGCGCAGCCACAATTTGTTAAATCGGGCTGCGGAATGTTCCAAGCCATATATTTCACCTTTTTGATAATTTGTAAAATGTTTCGTTGTTAGAGGTGTTGACAATTCGCAGACATCAATATAATTTTTAATCTGTGGAACAACAGAAAGTACTTTATCCAATAACTTATTTTTTAATTCATCCTTAAAGTTATTATATTCAATATTTCTTTTCATCCAGGAACTATCACTCCATTCTTTATAATGTTCAAAAGATGAAAGTGTTAAGACTTGTATTGTAGCCGTATTAGGATGGTTTATTTTCCAACTTGGATCTTTTGCTGAAGGAAAGGAAATGTATGCAAGTGGAAGATCTAAGGAATTATCAGCAAGATAATTATCAAAGCTATCATCGAGATTGTAATTGCTATAAATCCAGAAATTGTGTTTTGGTAAATTTAAATATTCATCACTAGCATTGAGTCCAATATAAAGTGCAACATGGGAGACTGATGATTTTAATTCATTTGCCTCAGAAGTAATTTTATCTAAATATGAGACAGGAGACAAAATTAATTTTTCAAATGTATTCTTAACACCAATATCACTGATTACAGATGTTGCAGAAATTATATCATCATTTGTCATTTTTACGCCAATAGCAACATTGTTTTCTATGACTATTGATTTCACTTCGGCATTAACAAGCACGGTACCTCCATGCGATTCTATAGTTGGTAGAATTGTTTTATAGATACCGGAGGAACCTCCTTGAGGATAGCAACCACCGTTAAGATAATGTTCAACGATTAATGCATGAATGGCAAAACTACTTTTCATGGGTGTCATACCATAATTTCCACATTGAGTGCAAAGTACCGCTAATAGTTTTTTATTTGTGGTTAACTTACTTATGACATCATAAGTTGTTTGATTGGCATACTTCAAAAAAGTCTTTCTCATTGAAGAGCTAAAGAAGTAACTTAAGAACGGAGGTAGCGTCTTTTCACTAAAAAACCAGGCACTAGAATTATTTAATTTTTTAATTAATTCAAAATATTTATTTATTGCTGTGCTCTCATCCGGAAAATACCCAATTAATTTAGATATTAAATTTTCCTTGCCACTTGGAAATTCATATTTATCACCTTCAATAATTGCAACATCGTAAATTTCACCCATCGATTCCCAAAGTAATGGATTAGTAGAAATGTAATTAAAAATCTTGCTAACAAACTCATTTTGATTTAGATCACCTAGATAATGTAATCCTATGTCCCATTCATATTTTTTTCTTTTAAAAACATGAGTAAAACCGCCTCCTTTAAAATGTCGCTCTAGTACTAATACTTTTTGTCCTTCTTTCGCTAGGATTGCTGCTGTAGTCAAACCACCAAGGCCAGAGCCGATGATTATGGCATCATATTTATGTTTTGAATATTCTGAAGTGTATTTTTTCATTGGAGGTATTTCTTTACAAATTATCTCAAGTCAATAAATTTAGTTAATTTTCTTTGACCAGGTATTATTTGCATTTTATTAATTATACTAATAGATTTAAATTCAATTTTAGGTAATACCTTCAAGTTTGATTGTAATGCAGATTTAATTTTTTTCTCAATTGTATCGTTCAAGGAAAAAGTAGCAATATGTATTAATATATCATCTGTATTAAAAGTACTTTTTCTTAACTCAATAAAATAATCTTGTACTTCGTCTAAGCCATTTAAAATATTAAACATCGTTTGTGGATAAAGTGTCGTACCATTGTATTTTATCATTTGGTGTTTTCGTCCTATTATTGGACCTAATCTAAAAGTAGATTTACCACACGGACAAGGATCTGTATAGTAAGAACAAATATCACCAGTTTTATAGCGCAATAGAGGCATGCCTTCTACTCCAAAAGTTGTTATTGTTAGTTCCCCCAGTTCTTTTTCGGGTAATTGATTTTCATTTTCATCTAAAATTTCAAAATAAATTAATTCAGGTAAATGGTGACCGCCATTTTGAAAAGCACATTCGGTGAATGCAGTCTGTTTTTCAGTTGAAGCATAGGTTGAAAACAGGCTTACATTCCAGTTTTCAATTATTTTGGATGCAATGGAATTATTCTGAAAATCTAGGTCTCTAATATTTTCACCAATACATAAAATTTTACGAACGTTTAAGTCATTTAAGTTAATATTATTTTCCTTGGCAAAATGTATTAAATTAATAATAAATGTTGGAACTGAAATTAAAATCGTTGGATTAAGTTGCTTAATCATTTCAAATTGTAATGCTATATTTCCAGGACCAACCCGGACTATGCCAGCGCCTAATTGTCTAACACCCGAATAATAGGCTAAGCCTGCCATAAATTGACGATCTAAAGAAACCATAAGTTGAAATAAATCAAACTCTGTTGCACCTATTTGTTTAAAAGATTGACATTCGTTATAGGCCAATCTTTTCAAATCATTCTCGGTGAGTGCTATAATAACTGGATCCCCTAAGGTGCCAGAAGTTGTACAATATTCAATTATTTTACTTTTATCAACGCATAAAAAGTCCCAATTTGAAGCTTGTAAATTATACTTTGAAGTAGTTGGAATTTGAGTAATATCAGTTAAATGTTTGAAAGTATTAATATCATAATTATGTTTATTAAATAATTTTATATAGTAAGGAGAGTAAGTATTTAGATAGTTTAATAATTTAATCATTTCGACTTCCTGATATTGGAGAATTTGTTGTTTTGATAGATGATCTAATGGAATCATTATAGTTAATTAATTTGTAAGAATAACGACTGCGCAAGCAGTATTTTTTGTGTGAGATAATGAGACAAGGATGTTATAATTGCCAGATTCAATAATTTTTTTACTTTCGTTCATGAAATTGAACAATGGTTTTCCTGATTTTTCATTTAAAATTTCTGATTCATTTAATTTTATTTCTGAATTCAAACCACTCCCCAAGGCTTTTAATAGAGCTTCTTTTGCAGCAAACCGAGCAGCGTAATGTTCCATTTTATTCCTTTGTTTTTCACAATAATTAATTTCTGATTTGGAAAAAATATGTTCTTTTAGTTTTTGATTATTTTCTAGTTTTGATTTAATTCGTTCAATATCAACAATATCTATTCCCAGGCCAACAATCATTTTTTAATCTTTATTATTACATTTCGTTATTTGTTCTTGAATATAAAGATATTCATTTTTTGTTGCAACCTCTTTAGTAAGACTTAATTTATAGTACCATTCCGCTTTTTGATAGTTTTTCTTTTTGAAAAAAGCATCACCTAAAAGAAGGTAGGTTTGGTAAAATTCTGGGTTAGAGTTAATAAATTGAGAACTGTCCACCGCAACATTAGCCAAAATGTGTTCTTTACATTTTTGAAAATATTTAAAATCAAGGTAAGTTTTTGAATTTAAAAAGGAATCTGGTTCAATGGTTAAATTACTTTCATAGATTTCTTGATTTTTGAAAGTAAAAGTGGAATCGAAAATTTTATTTAAATCATATGAAATATATGATCCCAGTTGCCAAGGAGCTGTAGAAATCCAAACTAATTTTTCATATGGTTTGAAAATAATGGAGTGGTGGCAGATTAACTGATTTATTGCTTTTTCATTTCCCATCCCGATATTTTTTTCATTTAAACCTAATTGGTTTCTAAGAATATATGCTGTTTGTGAAACAGTATTTTTTTCAACCTTAGCTAATAATTCATTAATTCTTTCAGATCTATATAAGGAAGCACTGTTTTGTTTTTGATCATTATTGCTAGATTCATTATTTAATAATGAAGATTGAAAGTGATTTGTACAAATAATTTTGTTCGTTTGAGGGTAGACAACATCCATTTTATCAGGTGTTTTTTCAATTATTATGGTAGTACTATCTGGAGCAGATCCAATCATAATGGATTCAGAAACAAAAGTTTTTCTACTTTTAGCAATTGAGATAGCTTCATTAATGTTTGAAGCGTACTGTAGAATTTCTCTTGACAATAAAGAAATGGGAGTGGCAGATCCTTCGGGAATTGTTGACTTAGCAGCATTTATTGTTACAGTAATACCTTTTATATTCATTCCTGATAAAACCCCGGTCATCCCACCCCAGGTAATAGTCATAAATTTATATCCGGAATCCGGATTACAAAATGCAATGATTTTATTTTTTGCAAAATCTTCACCTACAAAAAAATCAAAATTTCTCCCAATGATTAAATCATTATTTAAAGAAGCAGTCCCCCAAGTTGCGAATGAAGAGCAACCTACCAGAGCTAAATTTTGTAATGCATGCCCAATATCATGAGCTGCATGATAATTAAGTAGACGTTGATAGGGATTCCCAATATAATTAAATTCACTTGAGGCAGATTGTGAAATACCATAAATTTCTTCTTTTTGTTCAGGGGTCAAGCAATTGATTAAATCTCGATTAAACCAACCAATAAAATATTTTAAAAAATGACGATAGAAAGAGGAAGGAACAATTTTACATATTTGATTGTGAAAGGCCATTTCTTGAGAAAAGATTAATTCTTTGGATAAAATGCCATTTATTAAACCCCGCTCATAAGGCTTCCCTTCTGTGTACATTTCCCAAAGCCCAGTGTTGCTTTTACGTAACCAATTATTTCCAATTTGAAAAGAATTTGAGTCCATATTGGTCCGGTGAAGTTTTGAAATTAATTGATGGTCGACAACGGGGAAATCAATCTTAGTAATAAAATAAAGATAAATGGATAGAGATAAAAGTAAAACCATTATTCCAAAAAGAAAGTAAACGAATATTCGTCTTATTTTTCTAAGAAGGTTCATTATTAATTTTGTTTAATAGGTCGGTCAAATTAATTAAAGAGGAGCAACTAACAAGGGAACTTATTGACACACCTAAGATACCATGTAAATTTATATTTTGTCCAGATAAAAAAAGGTTATTTATTTTAGTTCTTGGAGAGATAAATGACTTAATCGCATCTTTATAATCCTTTTTGATTCCATAAATGGAACCATCTGTAGTTCCCATATAATCTCTGAAAGTTAAAGGAGTAGAGGTAGTATAAGATTTTATACACTTTCTAAAACCCGGAAATTTTTGTTCAACACAATCAATAAGTTTTTCTGCTTTTAATTTTTTAAATGTGGCATAGTCGTCTCCCCTATCACCAGGGTGAGTAACTGTATTGTAGGTATGGCTCCATCGAGAAACTTCTTCATATTTCATATAAGCCATAATTGTAATTCCTTCCGCGAATTCGTTTCTTTTTGCAAATTCGGAATGAAAAACAGCATAAAATTTGGGCCAAGAATAGTCATCGTGTTCCATACCATTCCAAACATCGTCAGTGAGGTAACAATAGTAGTTGGAATTGGAATATTTAAAAGTATTAGGTATAAGATTGATGTTGATCATAAAAGAACTGGTAGAATTTTCTAAAGAATTAATTCTCTTGCGATAACTCAATTTTATGATATTTGAATCAATCATTTTTAAAGTTTGGGAAGGGTGAATTGTGGAAATAAAATAATCTCCGAAAAATTTGTTACCATCTTCCGTTACTAGATGATGTGCTAATTCTTGATCTACATGAATTTTACTTACTTTAGTTCTAGTTTTTATAATACCACCATGAGATCTGATTATTTTGCAAAGTGACCTAGCGATTTGTGAACCTCCATTTACAAATCTCCAGGCACTTTCAATATAGCTATTTATAACAAGGGCATGAACATACAATGGTGTTTTATCGCCCACACCTGCATATAAGGGATTATTACCCGCTAATACATTTTGTAATCTAATATTTGAAGTTAATGACGCAATAAAATGTTTAGTATCTAACTCGTAGTAGCTAGATATTCTAAAATTTTCGGTTAACTTTAAATTATATAAAGGTACACTAGCGCATATCTTTTGTATGGTGTTGCAATATTCAATGATGGCTTTTTCTTCTGATGGAAAAGATTCTATTAAATTCTTTTTAAACTGGTCATAACCTTGTCCAAAATTGTATTCCTTATTGTCAGAATGAAAGCAAATTTTATCAAAAGCTGTAACATCCATTTTTACAATTTTTAGATCTTGCATGATGCCTAAATAATCAAATATTTTATATAAGGTTTGTCCCTTATCTAATCCACCAACATAATGCACGCCTGAATCAAAAATATGTCTTTCTCTGACGTATGTTTGTAATGTACCACCTATTTGTTTATTCATTTCTAAAATAGTAACTGAATATCCAGCTTTAGCTAATATTGCCCCACACATTAGACCTCCTATCCCACTGCCTATAATAACTACTTTTTGATTCATTTAAGATCTAAGATTTTTTTAAAATAAATGTAATATTAGATGTTAATTTTGTGGAATCCACTTCTTCGATACTTAAGTTATTATTTTTTACAAAGGTATAAATTAAATTAGATGAAATAAAGGATAACCCACTTTCAGAAACTTTGTTAAAATTAAAAACTTTTGTTGAAAGAAATTCTGAAAATTGTGTTCCTTTATGCCTGTTCTTTTTTTCTTTAATTCCATCACGGATAATTAATTGGCCGTTTGGATTTAAGGCCTTTATGCAAGATTTCAAAATTTCATTTTGTTGATGATCATTTAAATAGTGGAGTACATCAGAAATAATTATAGTATCGTAACATTTCATTTGATATTCTAAAATATTTGCTGTTTCAAATGTTAAGTTACTAGGGCGCAAATAGCCATTTGAAGCAATTGAAATTTTTTCGACATCAAAATCAAGTGCGGAAATAGATCGATGGGAAGATCTGAATGCTAAAAAATAATCTAAAAATCCATATCCACAACCAATATCTAGTATGTTATTTTTTAAAGGAATGATTTGATCCATGAATTTATAATTCTTTTCCAACTTTAGTTTTATACGCATATACCATTCTAAAACGGGACCCTTTAAAATATAGTTTCCAATAAGTTGATCATGAAAATAATTTACATCTTCAATTTGAGCTGCAAGATCTAAATATTTTTGTTTAAAATATTTCGATATGTTTTTAGTTTTCTCTTGGTAAGTGACACCAAAATCCATATTAGTTATTAAAATTCTTGGTAAATATTCAATGGTAATCTGACCGTTTTTTAATAGGAAGTCACCTTTTGACATACAATATCCAGTTCCATGTAACACTATAGGGAGTATATCAACATCTAGTTGTTCGGCTAAAAGAAATGCACCCTTATGAAATCTTTTCATTTGCCCGTCAAAAGAACGAGTCCCTTCAGGGAAAATAACAATGGAGTAACCTTCCTTTATTTTTTCTTTTAGAAAAGGTATATTTATTTCAGCATCTTGCGCTTTTAGATAATCTGCCATTTGTACAACAAGTCCAAATATTGGTGAATTCCAAACCCAATGATTGGTCAACAGTATGAATTTGGGATGAAGCATCACCAAACTTAAAATATCTAAAAAGGATTGATGATTGGCAATAATTATTGATGGTGATTTATGATTTTCATTAAGAGGATTAATTATTTTTTTCTTTACATTAGCCATTAAATATATAAGAGATTTAGTAAAGTTGCACAAAATATAATGGTAAAGATATTTTAATTTCTTTTTTTGGATGGGAATGAGTTTGGTTAATATGAACCCAATTATTACTAGCAATAAAGCACCAAATACAAAATAAGCAAAGGCAATAAAAGTTTTAATTAATTTGAAGAAGCTTAATGGGTGCAATTTGTTTTTTGTACGATTTGTTATCAGGATTTTAAAAAGTAAAGGTTGAAGGGTCTGTGATATGATCCATACACACAAGATACCAATAATAGAGATCAATGCAATGGAGAACATAGCAGGGTGTTTAGAAAAAATCAAGATACCTAAACCAATTAATGTGGTTAATACTGATAGAAATATGGAAATGGAAATGGACTTTAAATGGTGAACTCCTTTGGCATATTTTTGAATCAAACCATCCATAGTAAATATGCAATAATCATCACCAAGAGCAAAAATGAATGTAGACAGAATTATGTTGATGATATTGAATTTTATATTAAATATGGACATGATACCTAATATCCATATCCATGAAATGACCATAGGTAAAAAGCTGATTAAAGTCAATTCAATTCTACCATAAATTAGAAAAAGGGCAAATAGAACAATTAATGAAGTAAAAAGAGAAATAAATGTAAAATTATCACTTACAATTTTAATTAAATGGTCAGTAACAAATTGTCTATCGAAAATTTTAACTTCTTTATTAGAATTAAACAAATCATATAAGTTATTTAATTGCGAATTGTTTGCTTTTAGAATATTAATAATAGTGAATGTACTATCTTTAGATTCAATAAAATTCTTAATTATAGTATTTTTAAAAATTGAAATATCTGAGTCAGATAAAGTAGTATATTTGGAATTTAATGATTCTTCAAAGGAAGTCGTGAAACTAGAATTATAGCCTAATTGAATACCTTCAAATTGAAGTCTTTGAAATAAATTTTCTTTTTTTGAAGAGGTCCAAAATGAGTTCCATTTTAAGATTCTTTTTTGTTGTTCATAAAGTGATGGAAGAATTTGTGTAGGACAAATAAATGCATTTACAAATTTGGATGTTTTAGCAAAATCTAAAGTTGAATGTAGTTTTTCATTATTTATTTGTGCTTCTTCCAGAGAATTTCCAGAGGAGAGTAAGAATACTGATTTTTGAAATTGGGAACTCATTTTGTTGAATGTATCTTGAGCTGTTTGCGTTTCACGGCTCATGAAATTAATTTTATTTAAATCGTTTTCAAAAGTTACATTTTTGGCATAAAACAAAAATATAGGAGTTAAAATAATAATAATCCAAAGAGTGTATTTACTTGTTTGAAATTTATAAATAAAATTTGAATACTTGGTTGAAATTTGTGAATCTGCGTTAATGTTGTCGTATGTTGAAACAAGTTGTGGCAAGATAATTAAAGTAGCTAATGCTGCACCAATCAGACTGAACGCAGCAAATAAGCCTAAATCTTTTAGTACAGGTGCATTTACAAATTGTAAACTAAGGAACCCCAAGATTGTAGTAAGACTTCCGATTGTCATTGGGAATGTTAGATCAACAATAGTTTGTTGACGATTGGGTTGTTCAGTTAAATGGGTTAAAAAATGAAGCGAATAGTTGATTGCTATACCAAGTATTAAAGAACCTCCGGCTAAGGCCATAACTGAAATATCTCCTTGTATCAAATATATAATAGCCAGTGAAAATAGTGCTCCAAATACTACAGGAATTAATATGATAATCGAAGAAAATCGATTTTTAAAAAATAGAATAATTAATAAGACAATGAGAATGATCGACAGACCTAAAGTTAATCTTGTGTCTTTATTTATTTGTATTGCATTACCAGCAGACACAATGGGAGCACCAAAATAGATAATATTAGTTTGATTGTGATTGCTTTTAAATTCAGAAACAATTTGTTCCAGTTTATTGGTAAATTCAACGGTTTTTTTAGAATTGGCTGAAGGGAATGAAGGATTTATAAAGAGCACGACATATCGTTCATCTTTACTTAAAAAGTGCTCGTCGTATAGTGAAAAATCCTCTGTGAATTGTAAGCCTTTTAATTTATTATATGCTAAATAATGGATACCTAAAGGATCTCTATAAATATAATCTTTTAATGCTAAGGCTTCAAAGGAGGAAAGCGTTGTTAGATTCTCGTTAAGTTTATTCTTTATCGAAGCATCAGAAATTAATGAGTCAATGATGTAATAGTCGATGGAATCTAAGAAAATCGGTAAGTGATCATTGATCACATCTAATAGGACTGAAGTTAAACTATCATTAGATTTATGTTCAATGGACTCAACCAAGGTCCCCATAGCGGATTGCAATGTGTAGGATAAGCTATCGGTAATATTTATGAGTTGATCCAGGTCATTTTCTCCCTTCATTGAGAGTCCGACAATAACCTTATCTGCATATTTTGAATTTTCAAAAAAATTGGCAAATGCTTCAATATTCTTATCCTTAGGAAGCATATGCATGACATTTTGTTTGATTTCTATTTTGGATGCATAATAGATACAACAAATGCAAAGACTGAAAAGCGTTAAATAAAATACAGTTTTTCTATGTTCAAAAAAGTGGAATATATCTACAAAATAATTTCTCATTGAATTATTTGGATATTTTTATTGATAAATATAAATAGGTCATTAACCCAAAAACTAACCCAGCTATAATTGCTAAAATTATACTACCATAAAGATATTGAATAATATTCAAATGGATTGTTTCAATGGAAATGTTACGATCAAAATGAAGATGAACAGCCTTATCGCCCATCCAAACGGAACCACATTTATAACTTAAAAAAATAATAAGTGGAATCATAGGAGGAAGGCTAATATTAGCACTAAGGATAAACAAACCTTTATTTAATTTGAACAACACAGCAAGGAAGATGCCTACAATTAATTGGAAACCCCATATGGGAACGATTCCCATAAAGACACCAAAACCAATAGATAACGATTTTATTAAAGCGGAATCTGAATTATTGAATAATGAATCTTTAATATTCAGATACGTTTTTTTTAAAAAAAGAGATTGAATGGCTTTTTTAGGGTAAACATAGAGTATAGCAATTAAAACAAGCACTGTATTTAATAGACTTATTCTAGTGAAGTCTTTAAATGGTCTAAAGTGAGAAACCCTTATTTCTTTAGGAGCATAATAGACACTTATGGGAACGGAAGTTATATGAATGCCTTTCCATGCCGCACGAACAATGACCTCTATTTCAAATTCATATTTTTTAGTAAAGAATTTCATTGAGCTTAATTCTTTAACGGGATAAAGACGAAAACCAGATTGCGTATCAGTAAGATTAATACCCGTTTCAACCAGAAACCAAAAATTAGAAAATTTATTACCAAAATTACTTTTACCGGGAACAGTAGATTGGTTCAT
This sequence comes from Saprospiraceae bacterium, assembly GCA_044228225.1. Taxonomy (GTDB): domain Bacteria; phylum Bacteroidota; class Bacteroidia; order Chitinophagales; family Saprospiraceae; genus Vicinibacter. The sequence continues at coordinate 22,946 of JBGAVH010000026.1, forward strand.
ATTTCTTGAACCAATAATTAAACATGGGCTTATTGAATTTAATTTATCTAAGAAAAGGGGTAGATCAGATGGAAAATGTTGACCATCAGAATCTATAGTGATTGCATAATCGTAATTATGTTTAATTGCTAATTCAAATCCTTTTCTCAGCGCCCATCCTTTTCCAACATTCTGAGAATAATTTAATGTGATCAAATGAGGGTATGCAGACAAAATAGTTTCAGAATCATCAGTAGAACCATCATTAATAATAATAATATTTGAAGTATAATGTTGAATTTCTTCAATTATATTTTTTAATGTTTCTGCATTATTATATGTCGGAATGAGAACACATACTTTTTTTAAATTGAAGAGCGATTTATAATCTATTATTTCAAACATAATTAATATTTATAAACAGCTTTATTAAGCTTGAAAAAAGTGATTTGACCTGAAAATATAGAAGCAGTATTAATATATACTTCAGACTCAGAAAAAGTATAATTAATTTCAACCTGTAGATTGATATGTTCGTTTGGATTTATTGGAGTTAAAAACTTTAGTTTGTTAATTGAAATAACATTCATTGATATATTTAAATGATATTCAGTTAATTCTTTAATCATTTGCAATGTAAATACACCAGGAACAATAGGAAAATCAGGAAAGTGTCCATCAAATATTTCGTGATCCTTATTTAATTTTATTTCAAATAGGAGTATATTAGATTCCTTTTGTGAAAAATGAGTAATGAAGAAGAAATCATCTTTGAGCATTTATTGAACGATTTGTTTTAATGATAAATTAAAATGATAATTCATATGTGTTATAAAAAGAGAATCCGGAAAATTATTTTTAGTTCCAAAACATTTAATTTCAGTTTGTTTTTTATTTTTATTAAAGCATTCTAATGATAAAAGTTGTTCGCAAAGTGTATCTGTGATGTAAACATTTTTAAAATGATTATATTCATAGGTGTGATATAGTTTACTATTGTTGTTAAAATTTTTTATTGGATTACTATTTTGATATCCAATAAGCAATCCAAGGTCTGTCTTTAATTGATTAATAACTGGTTTTTTATCTAGGTAATCGATAATAGATATTATTTTAAATTGATTTTGTGTAAATTGAAAATCAAAATAAGTGTTTCCAAATTCATTTGTAAAAACAAATCTTGTCGTGCTATCCGGCATCTTTTTTAAAAGTAACAAACCACTTAAATTTTTATTGAGTATTTCAATATTGGTGTTAAAAACAATAAAATCAAAATTAGGAAATATCTTAACATGACAATTATTATTGGGAACCATTTGTTTATAATCAGAATATGGAAATTTAGCAGATGAGCAAGAAAAAAGTAAAATAAAAATTAAAAGCAGACATAGTTTATTAGCTTGCAAGAGTTGATTTAAATTAATATTTAATAGGTTAACCGCCATTATTGAATTATTTTAAAATATATATATCATCAGATAAGGTTGGATTTATGTTTTTATTAGTGAATTGGAGTTCAGTATTGTCACCAGATGCTTCTATTAAATTTAATTTGTTAACGGTATAATTTTTTTTATCAATGTAAATTTGAATAGTTTGAAAGAGATTCTTCATTTCTTTTTTATTTGGAATTAATTGAAGCAAAAAAATGGTTTCATTTTCAAACAATGATGTATTAAAATCCTTATTATTAATTACTGTTCCTTGAACGCATTCCAGTATTAATTTATTAATTTGATTAAATGCTTTGTTGCTTTTTGCAGAATAGGTGTTTAATTTATTATCTTTTTTAATATAAATCGTATTATTATTAATAACAAGTAAGTATTTATATGGTGTGAGATATTCCATACGAACTTTATTGTTTTTCTTAAATGAGAATTGGCCTTTGCTGACAATTTTTTCAGCAAGCATTTTCAAATTTTTCGTTTGTGTAAAATCTGAAGTTATGCTAAAAATAGACTGTGATTCTTGATTAAATTTAGTTTTAAATGGGTTGAGATCTTTGACTATTTTATATCCCGAAGGTTGAGCGTTGGCCAATGAAAAACTAGCAATGAATAAAAGAGATAAGATAAATTTACTCATAGGGGTTGCAATTTAATAATTTCGAGATTGGAATAATTTGGTAGCCTTCATTATAGCAATATTCAATAAATGGGCTTAAGACTTGAGTGATTACAAATTGGGTATCATGAAATAAAAAAACGGCGCCTGGCTCTAATTGTTTTTTAATTTTATTTAATAACTTTTGTGGATCTTTAGAAATGGTATCCAAAGATCTGGCACTCCATCCAATAGGAATAAAATTTAATTCTTTGATGGCTGCGGCAATATTGGGATTTGTTACTCCAAAGGGAGGTCTGAATAATTTTATTTTTTTATGAATGATTTGTTCAATTAATAATGAATTGGATAAAAGTTCTACTTTAACTTTCTTTTTACTTAATAAACCAAAGTGAAATGGATGATTATAAGTATGATTTCCAATTATGTGACCTTCTTGATCCATTTTCAATAACAAATTTTTATTTTGCTCAATATTTTTTCCAATACAAAAAAAAGTAGCTGGTGTGTTATGGTTTTTCAGAATATCTAAGATGTTATTAGTATATAAAGGGGACGGACCGTCATCAAAACTGATAGCAATACATTTTTTTTGATTATTTCCTTGAGTTAAAATAGGTATAAAAAAATTCGAACCGATATATGCGGAGCCATATACAATAAGTATTATAAAGGCAATATTGGTGATTAAAAATATTAAAAGTGGTATCGATACAAAAAAATGGATTGATAATAAGATAGTCATTATTACTAAATAAGCCAGTATGGTGTTTTTGAAATTTAACATGCACTTAAAAGTATAAATGAATGATGGGTGTTTCTATAATGATTGTGAATAAGTATAGATTTAATGGATTTATTATCTGTAATTTTTGAATATTGTAAACCAGGGATGGATGTTTTATTTAATATGTTAGATGCAAGATATAAAGCAAAGGCGCTTGCAGTATTATATTCTCCGCAGACAGATTTGAAAGCAAAATATTTAGATTCTAAGTCCAACGATGATAATAGTAGTTGACTTATTCTGTCATCATTTGGATCACCATTGTGAGAACTTAAGACAAGATCGACACTACTAACTTGGTTTGCAGTAAATATTGATTTTAGTGAGGTATAGATTTGATCATTCGTTTTAAATGAAAGTGTTTTAATGGATAATATTTTTGCGAAACTGGTTTCATTTTTTTGATTTGAAAGAACAAAAAAGGACGAACCTTCTCCAGCGTATGGTTTACTACTGTTAGTTGTGGAATTAGATTCGACAGGATGCGAACAGAAATGACCTAAACGACTTAAAATTTTAAAACTTGTATTAGTCGTTTCATCAGCACCGCCAACAAGTACATTATTATATGATTGTTCCTGCAATAAGAGTTGAGCATCCATTAAGGCTGATTCAAAAGAAATATTACGATGAACATAGGTTGCATTATAACCTTGACATTTGTGCAATAATGCAATTTGTCCAGCCAAAGAATTATGAGTTGAGAAAATAAAAGGTGTTGGACTTAGAGCTTCTTCTTTATTTTCTATCATTTGATTTAAAAAAGAATGGGTATCATCCAGACAACCAAACCCAGTACCAACGATAATGGCTTCAGGTTTATTTTGTTTTGCGGTCTTAAGAGCCATTAAGGAAGCAGTAACACCCATCTTTACCATTTTGCTCATTCTGCGAATAATTTTGGCATCGATAAAATCACTATAATTGGGTTCAATGGCTAATAACTTATTGGAGGCATCATGAACGGATGAATCTGAAGAAATATTTCCTATCCCATTGATATAAATATCCATGTTATAAGCTTGAAAAGATGAGTGAAGAACAATTACCACCAAAGCCAAAAGAATTGGAAAGAACATGCGTTAGTTTAACATTTTCTTGAATTTTCGTTACAGGTGATATGTGAAAGGGTTCAATGCTGGAATTAAAATTATAATTTGGTGGAATAAAATGATGTTGAATTGCTAAAACAGAAATGACAGCTTCTACTGCGCCGCTCGCACCTAGCGTGTGTCCAGTAAAAGATTTCGTAGAACTTACAGGTGGAATATTATCTTGAAATAAATTTTTTACTGCATGACTTTCTGCCTGATCATTGTTTTGGGTACCGGTGCCGTGCATATTAATATAATCTATTTGGCCAGGCTGGATATTGGCTTTTTTTATAGCGCCTTGCATAGCTAAAAAAGGACCTTGGCCATCATCTGACAGAGCCGTTTGGTGATACGAATCATTAGAATTACTATAACCAGAAACAACAACAGAACTTGATAAGCCCAGGAAAGTCATTGCTTTTTCGTTTAAAAGTAAAACATAGGCAGCGCCTTCACCTAAATTAAGTCCTTGACGATCCTGATCCAAGGGTTTACATTGATTTTTATCAAGAATCATAAGGGAATTAAATCCATTTAAAGTAAACCGGGTCAATGCATCTACTCCACCAGCAATAACCACATCAAGTTGATTAGCTTTAATTAAACGGGTACCAAGCATGATGGCATTTGCAGAAGAAGAACAAGCCGTACTTAATGTAGTCACAAAATCATGGATACCAAATTTTGAAGCTACGTAATCTGTTGCTTTTCCATTATCATGGTGAATCACCTGACTGAGATCACCGGATTCAGAATCTTGATTATAAGACTCAAAAAAAGTTTCTGTTTTATCCATTCCCCCTACAGTACTTGCAGAAATAAAACCAACATTTAGCTCGTGTAATTTATCCATTGAAATATGAGATAAGGTTTCCAGAACTGCATGATAACTTAATAGTATAGTCCTGCTTAATTTCGTTGATAGATTGAGCCGCTGAGCTAATTCTGAATTGCTTAATTTGACTTCTCCCAGAGGGAAGGTGTGATTATGGCGTGTTTCTAAATATGTGGTTGAATGAATTCCAGATCTGTGTTCTTTAAAACTTTGTATCGTTTCCGTAATATTATTTCCAATTGCGGAAATAATACCAAGGCCACCTATATAAACATGATTATCTGAAGTCAATTGGAGATTATTTATTTCTTTTAGAAAGGGTTCAAAAAAACAGATAAAAAGAAAAAGTGATAATTATTTTTTATGCTCCATAATATAATGAGCCATTGTAGACACAGATTTAAAAACGGATGGTCCGTCTTCAGCACGAGTTAACTTAATACCATATTGTTGTTGTAACAAAACGATGAGTTCAAGTGCATCAATCGAATCCAAGCCTAATCCTTCCATAAATAAAGGTTGATCATCACCTATTTCTTCTGGCTTGACATCTTTTAGATTTAATTGTTCTACAATTTGTTGTTTTAATTTTGACATTAACTCATGCATATGATTGACTTTTATAATAATTATTTTGAATGTTATTTATCGAAAATTCCGGAACAGTTAGATCTTGATTGGCTTCAACTAAATACATAAAGCATTCATATTGATTATCCAATAGTTCAACCCATCCACCAATACAAGCATCAATATGATGTTCATGGAATAAACTCATTATATAGTCTACCTGAGTACTGATTTCGAAATCATCAGAAATGAAAAAAGTATTTTCACCTTTGATACCATGTCTGATACAGATTTCACCATTGACGATATTGGGAAGTGTATAGACAAAAGTAGCAGGACTTGGAATTCCTTGATGCATTAAGTCAGCATATTTTAGATCTGTATCTAAGCTTGAACTTTGGTTAGCGAGAATGAGGCCAATTTTATCTTGGGCATATCGGGATAAAAGGGATTGATCTTGTAATAGAAATTCAGCCGCTATAAAACCCAGTTTGGCGAGTCGATCCATTTTAAAAAACTTAGGGTAGTTGAATTTAAAGTTCCGATAAGCTAATTCAATGAAGGAATCGAAAGATTCTTCTGTAGTATGATACACAGTCTGATGATCTATATAAATGGTATTGTTTTTTATAGAACAGCACTTGGTCATTTTGAGATGCGTGTGGGTCATTAGGCGTTAGAATCTTCTAGCAAAAGTAGTCTAAATAGCTCAAATATGGGAATAAAAATAAGAATACGGATCCCTGAAAGCAGATATTGAATTTATACAATGAGTTGATTGTTAAATCAATAGCTTTTATAATCATTATTTATAGAAACATCAGAACTCCTTGCTCTACACAAACTAAATGTGCGATAAAAAAGTCATTTTGGTTGTTTGACATTCTCTTAATGTTTTAAATATACGTGCCTATGACCAACTTTTTGTTCTTTTTTCATGAAAAAAAAGAACCAAAAATTCTAGCCTGACTGACGTCAGTCAGTCAGGCAGGGCTGTAAGGTCTAAGCCTAAAATGATTTCATGAAACCTAAATTCAAAAAACTCGCCGTGGGCCTTCTTTTTTTTTGCATAGTATAACACTTGCTCAGCTCGCATTCCTGTTCTTTTTTTATCTTTATATTGTGCTCAAACAGTTTTGAATTTTTACAATTTGATTGCATTGTAACTTCCTCCATGCCTAAATAATTGGCTTCGAGGACTTCGCCAATTATTTAGGTTCACTTCACCATAAGATCTCGTCGGTATGACGAGATCTTATGGTTCGTTCATCTTAAGGCCGATCCAAATTTCTATGACAACTCATTAAAATAATAATTACTTGAATTTAATTTGCGAACAAGCCCAACAGATGTCCCATTATTATTGAACAAAGCAAGGAGTTCTGAACATAGTAAGTTGTGCTCTTCTAAAATGATGGTGATTTAAATTAATCATTAAAGATTGTTTAGTTATTGAAGGCTGAGTTTTATTTGTTCTTCAGTTTTTTATGCAAAAACACAAATGGATCGTGTGGTCTTAGAAAGGAATCTTATGTTTTTTATTCTGATTTTTTGGGTGTTTTTATCGCTGCGGCTCTTCCGATGGCTTCGTATCCGAAACGGTTTCTGATGTGATCCATTTGTCGCATTAAGGAAATTTGTTCCCCCGTGTCTTCGAAGAGATCGAACTGAGGACTGCCGTGGACGAGGCCGCTGAATTTGACACCAATAAGGCGAATGAGTTGGCGACGTTCGTAGAGTTTGTTGAACAGATGTTGGACCACTGGCCACAGGTGTTTGTCGAGAGCGGTATAATTTATTTTGATTTGCTTATTGAAGGTGTTGAAATCCGCGTATCGTATTTTTACGGTTATACAAGAGCATAATTTGCCTGATTCTCGGAGTTCGAACGCTAATTTTTCCGTCATATCAAGGAGAATCAAACGAATGCGTTGCATGTCCAGGGTGTCTTGTTCGAAGGTCCTTTCTTTGGAGATCGACTTGGCTTCATGATAGGGAACCACGGGTCGATTGTCTATAGCATTGGCGTGTTCCCAGAGGTGTATGCCGCTTTCACCAAATTGTCGGTGGAGCAATTTGACGGGGATTTCACTCAGTACTTTGATGGTTCGCACGCCCATGAAGCTGAGTTTTTTGTAGGTTTCCTTACCGATTCCGGGGATTTTGGAAGTCGAGAGCGGAGCTAGGAAGTTTTTTTCGGTTCCAGAGGGAATTTCTCTGACACCGTTGGGTTTGGCTTCACCGGTGCCCACCTTAGACACTAATTTATTGATTGACAGTCCAAATGAAATGGGAAGGCCGGTTTCTTTCGTTATGCGTTGGCGTAATTCCCGGGACCATTTCATGCAACCGAAGTATCGATCCATCCCCGAAATGTCTAGATAGAATTCATCAATGGAGGCTTTTTCGAAGATGGGCGCTTCTTCCGTAATAACATCGGTGACGAGATTAGAATAATTGCTGTAACTATCCATGTCGCCGCGCAATATTATAGCTTGTGGACAAAGGCGCTTAGCCATTTTAATGGGCATCGCTGAATGTACCCCAAAGGCCCGCGCTTCATAGCTGCATGCGGCTACGACTCCCCGACTGCTCGTACCCCCCACGATGAGGGGTTTACCGAGCAGACTGGTATTCTTCAGGCACTCAACGGACACAAAGAAAGAGTCAAGATCCATATGCAGTATGGCGCGACTAAACATGGCAATGTTTATTTTATCGACATTAATGGACGAATTATTCGGCAAAGATAGGTTTTGTGTGATTAAGAAGCAAGTATGTGGGAAATGAATTTTGAAAACGATGGGATTTTTTTGAGTAATTTCAAGATGAGTAAGCCTATATTTAAAGTACAACTCACAAGCAAGTATCTACGGTCGCTCTACCCTCGAGGTACGGCCGAGGTACCAAGCTGTGTCTTGTCCTGTCTTGTCCTAAAATAAGCTATACAGCTTATATAAAGTCTATTAAATATTTACAATTAAATTAGTAAGATTTTTACCGATTTGATTTTCAATTTTGAAATCATTCATCAGAAGGTTGAAGTGGCATATTCTTTCTGCCATTTTCTCTACATACCGATTGTGAGTTATTTTCTTTCTCATATACCACCATATTCTTTCCATTGGATTCAAGTCAGGTGAATACGCGGGCCAATAATCAACTCAATGCGATGCTTATATTTTTCTAAAATTGGTTTGAGGCTCTTAGCATGATGGTATCTTATATTATCAACTACCATAATCACTTTTTGATTTGAATAGACCGGTGTAGTCTTCAAAAGAAAGCGAAAAAATGAAATAGTATTACCTCTTTCCTCTATACTTGTTATCACCAATCCAGTTTTAGGTTCAATACATCCGAATAACGTTTTGCGTTCTCTCCTTCCTTGTTTTTGAGGTAAATTATACAATAAATTCAATGAAGCAGGTTAAAATCCGTTATTGCTTTACAAATTTTAGGTATTGGGTGGGTGTGTTTACAATATATAATCCTGGATGAATATTGCTCCAATTCAATTCAGTTAGCTCCTTATTTAGACTACATTTTGCAATTTCTATACCTTTTATGTCGAATAATTTAATTTCAACGATTTGATCTATATTCTTTTTTAAAATGACATGGCCATTATTTAGCGGATTAATCAATTCCACGCTTAAGGCTTGTTTTTTTGTATTTTTGACACCAACATTAACCGTATTGTTTAATCTAAATAAGCTAAATTTACTAATATTGCTTGAACTTATGGAGCTGCACACAACGGGTCTATTGTAAGTATCAATGCTAATATTTCTTGGTGACGAATAGGCCTCAGGGTAATTAATTTGTGAAAATCCTGTCAAATTAAATGTTAGATCAAGATGGCCGTCTTTGGTAAATCTAATTATATTATTTTCGTTGTACTTATTGTTGATAATTAATGATACTAATATTTTATCATCTTGTTGTTTTTGGATCAATTGATATTTAAACGCATCAGCGCTTGGAAATATTTTCTTATAAACTATTGGACCATATGTCCAATCCCGAGACCCGTCATAATTATATCTCGCCAAAGGAGGCCCATTGAATTCTGTAAATTCTGTAACACAAACTATTTTTCCATCATTTTGAATTAATGTTGACTCATCTGAATTATAGGGAGATAATGAAGTTGTTAAGATATTGCCATTATTGAATTCTTTGTCTCGAGTAAAATCTGCATTCAATCGAACATAAGCTATTATTCTTTCAGGGTTTCCAAATTGATTTATGTTTGATTCAAATTCAACGATTATTTTATTCTCTTTTGTTATTCGTATTTCATTGATATATTCCAATCCTTTTAGGCTTATTATTTTTGTTGAAAGTTTTTTTGCCCCATCATATTTACTTAGACTCAGTTGTTTGTACCTGTCAATAGCACCTGGATAATAATATATTTCAGCGCCAACGATTACTGAATTATCACTTACTGTTAGTACAGAAATAGGAGTAGTTGACACAGTGTAGGTTTCAATGAAAGTCCCATTTGTTCCAAATGTGCTATCCAATTGGCCATTTGTATTTAATCTGAGTGTAACGTTTTTCATTTCATATCCATACAAACCTGTAATTATTATTTTTGAATCTTTCTGAACATCAAAAGAAATTATTTTGACTCGGGTTTCCAATATATCAAATACTACCCCAAGGTGCCCAAAACTAGGGTCTAAGCTCCCGTCGCCAAGGTATCTGGCCACGAAATTTCCAATTTGAGAATTACCACAAACTATAATTTTGTTATCATTCGTGCATTTTGCACCGATGGGATAAATTTTTTGATTTCCCAGTTGGTAAACCAAGTTAGGTTTTGATATAATTTGGCCTAATTGATTCAATCTAAAAAAAGTAATTTTGCTTGAATTTTCGATAGAATTGCCAAGAATTATAAAATCGTTATCTTTATCGATTACAAGTTCATATTGGTTGATATTTTTTGATATTTGTGTAGTTGTTCTTCCATTCAATCCAAATTGTATATTATGTTCGCCATTTGAAAGATATTTTTCAATAAATAAATGATATTCAGCCCCCTTTTGATAAGTGCCACTCAATATAATTCTATCTTGTTCATCTGATACTATACTATAATCATCAACTAATTTATATTTTATGCTGTCAGTGTCTTCAGAAATATTATTTAAAATTCCTGTATTATTCCAACTGGAGTCTAGGATTCCTTCAAAAGTATATCTTGCAATAAAAATTACTTTTCTTGTGTTGAGTGTAGTTCCGCATAATACAATTTTTTTATTTGATTGGATCGTTAGGTGTGTTCCGAGGTTATCGTAATCATCAATGCTCAGATATTGTTTGCCTTGAATTCCAAAACTCGTGTCAATATTGCCATCCATATCATACCTTGATAGAAAGGGTTTTAGTTCTGTATTTAAATATTGATTTGTTAGTATCACAAAATACTTTTCATTTTGAACTGCAATTTCAATTGGGGCACATTCGTCGCTAAGCGTTTTGATATTTATGGAGCCATTTATGCCAAATGTACTGTCTATTTCGCCATCTGCGGAAAGGCTAAAAACTTTACTTATTAATTCAGATTCTTTATGCATTATTAAGATTTTGGAATCTGGTCGAATTGCAATTTTAGTGTTTGAAACACATTTGAAATGATATCCAAATCGAATTGTGCGAATGCCCTCATTCCCAAAAGCATTATCAATAGTTCCATTAGAATCAAATCTGCAAACATGAATTGTATATTCAAAAGGATCATCACAACCAGGATTTCTATTATTATTTTGAGATGTGACTGCTAATATTTTGCCGTCATTTTGTATACATATATCGGTGAATGAGTTCCAAATGGAGTTTAAATAATGTCCCCCAACTTGATTAAAACTAGAATCAAGTGATCCATCAATATTTATTCTTAATATTGATGCGCATTGATTATTTACTTGCAAACTTTGGCCTCCAATTAATATTTTACCATCCAGTTGTTTCGCACTACAACTACTCGATGTCCAATAACTTAGGTTGGTAGAGACAAATCCATCCTTTCCAAATGATTTATCTAGAGTTCCATCTTGAGCAGGAAGTAAATGGCTATATATTAGAAATGTATAAAAAAATATAATTTTGTGAATACTTAATTCAAAATTTAGATTACATGGTATCAATAATAGTCGAGGAATCTCATTAGGGCGATTGTTTAACATATATTATATAGTTTTAGTTAGTTGCATTACAATACACACAACGCAATAATAGGATTTATATTTTTTTTGTAACTAGACTTAAATCAAATGCTGTTATTGAAATAGTAGAATTTTATCTTATAAACGGAAAGTAAGAACACATCCTATCTGATGAAGATATCAAATTAACAAGCTTCTACACCTCACAAAACTATCCTAAAAAGCTAAGAATTGTTAAAGTATACGATGATAAAAACAACATAACCCTTATTTTATTGACAAATCATTTTTCTTGGATAGCACAAACAGTTTCGGAACTTTATAAGGCTAGATTGGCCGTTGAAGTCTTTTTCAAATATCTCAAACAACTTTTCAGAGTGAAGTCCTTTATTGGAACTTCAGAAAATGCAGTCAAGATTCAAAAGTGGTGCTCAATGATTGCCATTTTACTTTTAAATTATCTCAAATCAAGGGCTAATCACAAATGGCATTTATATAATTTGATCTCATTTTTAAGACTCATTTTATTCGTAAAGATTGATCAATGGTTTTGGCTGAATAATCCCATATTAAAAAAAATATTCTCCTCCAATTATTGACTTATTTACCCAGCGGTAGGGTCGAATTTCAAAATATGACTTTCTAAAGACGATATTCCCATTTTTATTGTAACATTATTCCAAGTTATATTTTATTTTGGACAGATGTGAACCGATTTCAAGATTATATGCTTCAAGATAATTTATTGCTTGTGCAAGATGAACATTTTCTAATTGAGTTAATGCTTTTAATTCAACACTTGTCTGTTCTTCGACTAGAAAATCAACCCTTCTAGTCCCAATAATTATAGACTTATAATTTATTTCCATTTCGAACTCACGACTAAAATGAATATTTCTAATTCTAAATTCTTCTTCTAATGCTCTCTGATAAATGACTTTTTGAAAGCCCCGCCTGAATTACGCACTCGGGCAGGCGATTCCTAGTAAATTGTGTACTTCCATTGCACAATTAATTATACTGCCCGTTAATTCTTCGAACTTCATATCTCAAAGATAAATATTTCAGATTAAAGGTGTTAATTAATCCAGTCTATCCCAATAATCCCAATAATCCCAATAATCCTAGTTCAGACAATTATTAAATCTTCACCATCTTTCCCCAATAGTATTTTCCTTTCAAAGCAGTAAAAGAGACACTAGATGATATTTTATACTGAACTACTGCAATTGCAAAGTGCCTATTAAATAGTATAAGTAAAGGAAGCTAAGGATTGTTTCAACCTAGGTCTTATACAAATTAGATCCTTCTAATTCTTCCAAGACTTTATCAGGAACCAGATATCGAACGGATTTCCCTTGACGGATTTGATCCCGGATGGAAGTCGAAGAAATGTCTAATAAGGGTGCTTCGCAGAAGATAATATTGGGGTGCTTAGCGAGATCTGTATGATCTGAGTATTGGGGGCGTTTATAAATATAAATGGAATATTGAGCCATGAGGAGTTCATAATTTTTCCATTTAGGAAGGCTTATTAAATTATCACCACCCATGATCAATGAAAACTGATGATTGGGAAATTTTTCTTTGAGGTGGGTCAATGTGTCTATCGTATAAGACGGTTTCGGAAGACCAAATTCGATGTTTGAAACTTTTATTTTCGGATTGTCTTCAGCCGCTAATTGGACAAGGTGAAGTCGGTCATAGTCTTTTGCCAAAGTTGATTTTTCCTTTAATGGATTATGCGGACTTACGACCATCCAGATTTGCTCCAAATCCGTGTGATTGAGCATGTGTTGGGCGATAATCATGTGTCCAATGTGGACAGGATTGAATGAGCCGAAAAATAGCCCGATGCGCATGATTAATAATTCGTCACCATCAGCATCAGAAGATCTTCTCCGGCATTTTGTTCTGATGGAAGAATGATAGCTGGTTTAGTCGAAAGACTTATTTCGAAAATGACTTGTTCGCTTTCGATGACATTCAGCATTTCAAGCATAAACTTAGCATTTAAACCTAGATTTACCGCCTCGCCTTCAAATGAACAGCTCAATTGTTCTGTTGCTTCGTTGTTGAAATCGAGATCCTGAGCGGTAATGGTTAGGCTCTTATCCTGAATATTAAGGACTATTTGATTCGTGGTTTTATTGGCAAAAATGGATAGTCGGCGCAAGGCAGAAATCAGCTCTTCACGATTCACAATCATTTTATTTTGATTGTTGGTTGGAATCACAGCGTTGAAATCAGGGAATTTAGCTTCAATTAAACGAGTGGCAAAAAGGCAGTTGTCAAATGAAAAGAAAGCTTTAGTCTTGCCAAAATAAATTTTTACTTTACCATCACGAGGAAGTATTCCCTTGAGGGCAAGCATGGATTTTTTCGTTAAAAGTAAGCTGGAAGCGACATTCGACTCTACATCCAGAAAACTATATTTTACTAATTTATGAGCATCTGTGGCGGCAAAAGTAACATGATTAAAATCGATATTGATGTTGATTCCACGCATACTTTGGCGCATTTCATCATTGCTGGCTGCAAAAAAGGTCTTGTCGATACCTTTTTGGATTTGAATTGAATCCATTTCTATAGAATCCTCATCAGTGGGTGTTTCAATTTCCGGAAAATCCTCAGATTTCTCTCCGACCAACTTGTATTTACCTGATGCTGAGGTAATTTCAATTCCTCGGGTCTCTGAATTGATGACAAAGGAAAGTGGTTGTTCTGGTAGGGACTTTAATGTCTCCAGCAAAGTCTTTCCGGGAATGGCAATTTTACCATTCTCCTGACCGGTGACTTCTAAGTCTGTAGTTATAGTCATTTCCAGATTCGAAGCGGCGATTGATAATTTATTACCTTGGAGGGTCATCATAAAATCTTCAAGAACCGGAATAACAGGATTGGCACTCAGCGCACCAGCAGCAATTTGGAGTTGACGAAGTAAAGCAGAAGTAGAAGCTACGAATTTCATAAGATTTTTAATTTGAAAAGCGACGTAAAAATAAGTCCAAAGGAGCGATATGCACCATAAATAGCAGATAATCTTTCATTAATTATCAATTTCAAATAGATTTTATAGAAAAACAGAGGCTTTGCAATCCTTATAATTCAATCTCATTGGCCTCAAGGCTTATTAGATCCTACAGATAAATATGGAGGACTTTACCCATTTTATCAAGATTATGACCAATTTTGCACTTTTCCGCTAAATAGGCCATCGTTTGTCAACAAAATCGTCAAAAACCAAGCCATCTCTAATTATTGGGCCTCCTGATTGGGATATTAGGTTTCCTGAGTTTCAACATTTGGCCATATCAAATGGATCATCGGTTTATACGATGACATCCAATAAGCCAAAACTTTGTTATTTTGAATTTGTGTTCGAGAATGGGAGGGTAACAGAACACAAAAAACTTGCTTCTAGGGTAACAGTGAATCAAATTCAAGAAGGGACATTACATCATACATCCAAAGAAATAGCTGATTTTTTCGATTTTTATGGATGTTCGTATAGTATTCATGCTGATTTAGATTTTACGGTTATTGCGGTGAGTTGTTTGCAAAGACATGTTGAAAAAGTAATACACTTTGTTATTGAATTATTGACGGAACCAATATTTCCTGAAGAAAATTTACAGAAAGCGAAAGTGTTTTATATATCTCAATTGCAACATCAATTAAGCGAACCTGATTTTGTTTCCTATAGAGAGTTTACGGCCCAAGTTTATGGACCTGATTCGATATATGGATATAATTCAGAAAAGGAAACTTTCGAAGCACTGAATAGAAATGACTTGATACAATATCACAGAGATCATTTTACAGCAGAGCGACTTAAAGTTTTTTATTGCGGAGATCCCATTGAACATGGATTGAATTTTTGGGAAGAAACATTGCGAACGATTCCAAAGCAAACGCAATGGATAAAACCCCCATTCATCATTCCAGAATATCAAAAAGCGAAAGCACATTTTCCAATGTCATCTTGTATGCAGATCAGTTTGAAATATGGCAAAAAATTATTTCCAAAAACGCATCCAGATTATTTTGGAATGTATATGGTCAACACGATACTGGGAGATTATTTCGGATCCAGATTGATGAAAAACATTCGGGAGGAACATGGATTTACTTATGATATTCATTCTACTATCGATGCACAATTGCACGATGGTTGCTTTTATATAAGTGCTGAACTCAATGCAGAATTTCTGGACGAAACGATAGCACAAATTAATAAGGAAATTAAAAAATTAAAGGAAGAAGCTATACCGGATTTTGAATTGAATATGGTTAAGAACTATCTGAATGGTCATGTGCTAAGACTTGTAGATGGGTCTTTTCCTGCCATGCAATTTTTAAAAATATTAATTACGGAATTTAATACTGTAGAAGCATTTCAATCTCTAGTACATAAAATTAAAACTATAGATCAACAAGAAATAATGGGATTATCTGAAAAGTATTTGTGTGAAGATGATATGACTGTAATTACAGCTGGAGCATAATAGTCCAATTAATCTTCGTCAATTTTTAATTCAAGTTTTGTTTTTAATTCCTCTAATAGTGGGTTAACGGCGATCAATAAATCCCATTTTTCTTTTGCAGAATAGAGTTGCTTGGGTTTAGAAATTTCCTCTCTGGTAGACAACTCTGGATCTATTTCGACAATAAGTTTTATTTGATTGTCTTTAAAACTATTTTTTAATTTGTCAATAATATCCAGTTCTGATCGAATGGCTTCTTTAGCAAGGATAGAGCCTACAGAAACCAAAATACTTTGATCCGTAATATTAAGTTTAGCTAAACGCATATAAGAAATGAGTGAATTGGAAGTTTGTTCGGATATGGTTTTTTCCCAAAACTGTTTAACCGTATCTTCATTGAAGTCAAGCAGATTTTCTGATATTTTTTTTTCTTCGGACGCTAATTTTTTCTTAATGGAGTCCAAGTTACCTAGTTTAGGAATTGAACTACTTATGGAATTGAATTTAGGAATATTGGGAATAGGGGTTTTAATTTCAAGGCCGGATGCAAGCACATTATTTTCTACAGATGGTAAAATAATATCAGAGGCTGTATTTTCAATTTCAATAGAATTTTCTTGAATTTTTTTTGGAACTAATTGATCTTGTTTTCCATCATCGTTCAGGTCAAGGGTTTTTTTTTCAGGGGCAACTCCTGAAATGTTTATATTTCTATGTTGGCTTTGGCATAATTTGGCTAATAAAACTTCTAAATGCAGACGTTTATTTCTCGATCTTACTATATTGACATCTGCCTCATTAATCATATCCAAACATTGCATCAGAAATGAATAATTAATCGTGTCTGCCTGGTTAATAAATTTGTCTTTTGAAACATTGCTCCCTTCAAAAAGACTCATCATATCGGGATCTTTACAAACCAAAAGATTACGTGCATGTGAAGCGAGGCCCTCTAATAATACTTCTGAATCAAAACCCAATCTTAAGACTTGGTCGTAGAGTAAAAAAACCTGCTTTATATCTTCTGAGATAAAAGCATTATAAAATTTAAAATAATAGTCCTGATCCAGAACATTTAAATTCTCTAATACATCCTCATAGCTAATCTTTTTTCCTGAAAAACTTGTAATGCGATCAAAAATCGATAAGGCATCCCTCATAGCACCATCAGCTTTTTGTGCTATAACGAAAAGTGCTTCTGGATCAGCAGTTATTTTTTCTTGATCACAGATTTTTTGTAATTGAATGATAATGTCTTTGACTTGGATCCGTCTAAAATCATATACTTGACATCGGCTTAAAATAGTAGGAATGATTTTATGTTTCTCTGTAGTTGCAAGAATAAATTTTGCATATGGAGGAGGTTCTTCCAGCGTTTTAAGAAAAGCATTAAAAGCTGCAGAAGTAAGCATATGAACCTCGTCTATGATATAGATTTTGTACTTTCCATATTGAGGTTGGTAACGGACTTGTTCAACCAGGGCTCGCATATCATCTACACCATTATTTGAAGCGGCATCAAGTTCAATAATGTTAAATGAATTGTTTTCTTGAAAGGCTTTACAGGTATTACATTCATTGCACGGTTCCCATTCAGAACTTGGATTTTCACAATTGAGAACCCTGGCCAAAATACGGGCACAAGTCGTTTTTCCAACACCTCTTGGTCCACAAAACAAGAATGCATGAGCTACATGACCCTGCTTAAGTGCATTTTTGAGTGTATTGGCTATATGCTCTTGACCAATGACATCAGTCCACCGTAGCGGTCTATACTTACGAGCTGAAACTAGAAAACCTTCCAAATCAAAATATTTAAAGCTCAAAAGTAGATCAATAAACAGGAATTTGGTGAATTATTTAGCTTATTTTGCAAGAAATTCTGCACCGTATGAAAATCACTATGGCCCAATTAAATTACCACATTGGCAATTTTGAAGGAAATTTAGCCTTAATGAAAAGAGCCATTGATCAAGCTCGAAATGAGGGTGCAGATTTAATTTGTTTTGGAGAATTGGCAACATGTGGATACCCACCAAGAGATTTTCTGGAATTCAGAGATTTTATACAAAAATCTATGGGGGTGATTCAGGAATTATGTGAATATTCTCAAGATATTGGAATTATCGTTGGAGCGCCTTCTATAAATCCTGAAATTGAAGGAAAAGACCTTTTTAACTCCGCTTTCTTCCTTTATAATAAAGAGCTCATTCATATAGCTAATAAAGGACTCTTGCCCACATATGATATATTTGATGAATACCGGTATTTTGAGCCATCTAAAGTTTTTAATGCCGTTCAATTTAAAGGTAAAACCATTGCAATAACGGTATGTGAAGATATTTGGAATATAGGATATGAAAATCCATTATATACGGTTTGTCCATTGGATGAAATGATGGCCCAAAAACCGGATTTTATTATAAACTTATCCGCATCTCCATTTAGTTACGAACATTCAAGAGAACGAATAGAACTCATAAGATCAAATGTATTGAAATATCAAATTCCTATGTTTTATGTTAATCATTATGGATCCCAAACGGATATTGTATTTGATGGTGGATCGGTTGTTATGTCAGCAAATGGCAATGTTTATGATGAAATGCCGTATTTTGAAGAGTGTGTCAGAACCTATCAACTTCACGACGTTATATTAGGTCAGCAATCGCGGGAACAGGCAAAAGAAAAAATAGATTTAATTTACAGAGCTCTGGTGATCGGTATAAAAGACTATTTTAATAAATTGGGATTTAAAAAAGCTATTTTGGGCTTGTCCGGCGGTATAGATTCAGCTATAACGACCACTTTAGCCGTTGACGCTCTAGGGGCTGAAAATGTAATGGTTCTCTTGATGCCATCCCAATTTTCTTCAGAAGGATCCATTCAGGATGCTAAAGAATTAGCCATTAATCTTGGTATTCAATATGAAATTATCCCAATACAAGATGTCTATAAAAGTTATGAAAAAGTATTACAGCCCTATTTTGAAGGATTAACACCTAACGTAACTGAAGAAAACATTCAAGCCAGAATTAGGGGTATGTTGTTAATGGCTTTTTCGAATAAATTCAATTCCATACTTTTAAATACGACAAACAAAAGTGAAATGTCGGTAGGATATGGAACACTTTATGGCGATTTATGCGGTGGACTAGCTGTTCTGGCGGATGTATACAAAACAGAGGTTTATCAACTAGCTCATTATATCAATCGAAAGTCCATTCGTATTCCAATAAATTCAATTACTAAACCACCTTCTGCAGAATTACGTCCAGGTCAAAAGGATTCAGATTCATTGCCTGATTATGATATTCTGGACCAGATATTATTCCAATACATAGAAAAGAGAAAAGGACCTGACGAGATCATTGAGATGGGATTTGATTCTGCAATTGTACTTAGAGCTTTAAAACTAGTCAACCGTTCAGAATTCAAAAGATATCAATCGCCACCTGTAATTCGAATATCATCCAAGTCTTTTGGTTTAGGAAGAAGGCTTCCGATAGAGGCAAAATATTTGTGTTGAAACTTTTAATCATAAGCTATTGTTTTTTGATGGCCAGTATATAAATATCATGAATCGCAAACATTTTATTAAAATAATAGCAGGAACAACAGGTATGATAACATTAGCAGGACTTAACCAATTCACGAACGGTTTAAATGAAGAAGATCATTTAATGCCTCTGTTTTTTATTGGCCACGGTTCACCTATGAATGGTATTGAGTATAATGCATTTAGTCAGGAGTGGAAAAAGAAAGCAGAATCGATGCCTATTCCAAAAGCTATTATTTGTATTTCTGCACATTGGTTAACTCGAGGTACATTTATAACAGCAATGGATCATCCCAAAACCATTCATGATTTTGGAGGCTTTCCTGATGAATTATATAAAGTAGAATATAATGCCCCTGGAGACCTTGAACTAGCCAAAGAAACAAGTACGTTAATTAAAAAAACGAAAGTAAACTTAGATCATGATTGGGGACTTGATCATGGGACTTGGACTGTGGTCCGGCATATGTATCCTCAAGCTAATATTCCTGTATTACAATTGAGTATTGATTATTACCAACCAGCTCAATATCATTATGAATTAGCTAAAGAACTAAATGCGTTAAGGAAAAAAGGAATACTTATTATAGGTAGTGGGAATATGGTTCATAATCTTGGTATGTTATCATTTGAAAAGGGATTTATAAATGAATATGGTTATGATTGGGCTATTGAAATGAATCAGATTTTCAAACAGAAAATCTTGCAACAAGATCATAAAGCGCTCATTCAATATGAATCGTTGAATGCGGCATCAAAACTTGCAATACCTTCACCAGACCATTATTTACCATTAATATATACACTCGGTTTACAAAATAAGAAAGATAAGATTTCCTTTTTTAATGATGTTGCTTTAGCAGGATCAATTACTATGACTTCGGTACAATTTTCTGAAGTCATTTAAACTTAAACAATATAAAAATAAATTTTTAAACAACATAAAAATATAAAGACATGAATTTTTATTCAATTATTCCACCATTATTATTTTTAATATTAATTGTAAGTTCGATAGTAACTGTACGTCAAGGAACGGTTGCAGTTATTACGGTCTTTGGAAAATACAGAAGAGTCATTGGTCCCGGTCTTAATTTCAAAATTCCACTCATAGAACAAATTTTTAAAAGAATTTCGATCCAAAATAGAAGTGTTGAATTGGGTTTTCAGGCAGTAACCATAGATCAAGCTAATGTTAATTTTACATCCATGTTACTCTATTCAGTATTGGATAATCATGATGAAACCATTAAAAATGTTGCGTTCAAATTTTTTGATGAGAAAAACTTTATGCAAGCATTAATTCGTTCCATTGAAGGTTCTGTTCGCGCTTTTGTGGCTACAAAAAAACAAAGTGAAGTTTTGGTATTACGTAAAGAAATCGTTGAAAATGTGAAAGAACAGTTGGATCACACTTTGGAAGGTTGGGGCTATCATTTAATTGATTTGCAAATTAACGATATCACTTTTGATGATGAAGTTATGCGATCAATGGCTAAAGTTGTTGCTTCGAATAATCTTAAAGCAGCAGCAGAAAATGAAGGTCAGGCATTATTAATTACTAAAACTAAAGCAGCAGAAGCAGAAGGTAATTTTATTAAAATTTCTGCAGAAGCAGAGCGACTTGCTGCACAATTACGAGGTATGGGGATTGCTTCATTTAGAGAAGAAGTAGCTAAGGGGATGTCTTCTGCTGCTAAACTAATGGCAGATTCGAATCTTGATGCATCTTTAATTATGTTTAGTATGTGGACAGAAGCGGTCAAAAATTTTGCAGAACACGGTCAGGGAAATGTTATTTTCTTAGATGGAAGTACTGAAAACATGGAACGTACTTTAAAACAAATGTTAGCCATGTCACAAATTGATGTGAAAAAGAAAAATTAATGAAATCTGTTTAAACTAGGATTTGACCAGTTTAAAGGAATACCAGATATTATTTTTCTGAAGTTTTAGGATATAAAAACCGTTGACTAAAGTTGAAATATCCATTCGATGATCAATAGATTCAAAAGGAAGATCTATTTCAAGACCATCATAGCTGTATAATTTAATTTGTTGAATATTATTTTCATTGATGTAAATAAAATTTGAACTTGGATTTGGATAGATTTGAAAGGAATTAAAATTTAAATTATTTGTAGCTATTAATTGACTTAGATCTGCATAATATAATTTGCCTCCAATTCCAGATTGTAATTCATCCGTAATCCAAAGGTCGTTATTACTGGTAAAACAAATACCTTCGGTCTGAGAGAAGTTAGAGAATGTAACCAAACGAGGGTTCTGAATCATATGTTCAGGATCAAAAGGAGCAAATAGCCAACCCCGATCATAAGAAAGCAACATTAATTTGTCATCATTTGGACTTAAGGCGGCGCCGGTAACCCAATTCTGAAACATAGATCCTAATCCTGTGACAACGCTATCTCTTAAAATCGTTTGATATTGACCAGGTTTGTCTGGTAAAACATGATGATAAGTGTAACCTGAAAATGGTGTAGTCCTGTTTTTTGAAAACAAATGAAGACTATCACGATACCAAATCATGGCTTCCATATCAAAATTCTTTTGATCATTTGCAGGCGGAAAATCAAATTGATTTAAATAGGTGAAATGTATAGATTCAGCAATTATGGTATCTTCAATAATTTGGGATGGATTTGGAATTTTATAAATGGTTAAGTCCTTTCGATTTAAATTATTATTTCCAAAATCTCCAATATACATATTGCCTGATGGATCTTGAGTGATATCTTCCCAATCTATACTATTTGCATTTTTGATAAAAACTTGTCTTAATAATTTGCATGAACTATCAATTTCATAAATTATTTTTTTTCCATCACTATCATTATGACTCCAAAATGTAGCTCCATGATTATAACTGATTAGACCGGATGATTCTTTCAATTCAGGGGGTAGTTTACAAACGGTTCTGAATTGTAAAATTTGGCCGTTCAAGATTTCAAAATATGAAAACTGAATGAGCACAACTAAAAAAGCAAAGCTAAAATTATTATTACGCATAAGTAATATAGAATAAAAACGGATTGAAGAAGCTTAATAATTTAACCTAACTTTTCTTTTTAATGCTACAACCAATGGCTTTAGTTACTGCTGGATCTGGGCTGTTACCGGCAGTTATTGAAGCAATGGCATTTTCTACATATTTAATTTTAACTGCTTTAATGTCTTGGGCGTTATCATCAATGGCTCCAATATATCGAACGACTTTGTTTTTATCTAATAAATAAACATGAGGTGTCTTTGTAGCTCCAAATTTAGGATACACTTGCTGACCTTCATCAATAAGATAGGCAAACGGATATTTTTTCTTTTTTGATAATTTTTGCATGGCTTCAAAACTATCATCCGGCACAACGTCTGGATCATTTGGATTGATAGCAATGACAGGATAACCCAGTTTAGCATATTTTTTATGTAAATCAATAATCCGTTGCTCATACATGATTGCATATGGACAATGATTACAAGTAAAGATTACAATATAGCCATTCGCATCTTTATAATCCTTCAAGCCAATCATTTTGCCGTCGACATTTTTCAAACTAAAATCTTCAACGGTTTGTCCAATTTGATATCCCTGAGCATTTATAGAAAAAAGAGATATTGTAAACATTAAAAAAGCACACATTAATTTTTTCATGGTAAATATTTATTTGTAAATTTTTTTTATAAAAGCATTTAAACTTTGAAGATTTTCAAATTCACCTTCTTCAAATATTTTTTTTCCATTTAGAGAAACTAAACTTGCAGGAATGGAGCCAGACCAATTGGGATCAATACGATCTATCCAATCATTCGGATTACCGCCATCAAATAACAAGACCTTTGATGAAAGTTTTTTCTTGAGAATGAAGGGTTTTAACTTTTTGTCTATACTTGTCTTGAAGTCAAGGCTAACCAGATAGAGTATAAATTTTTTATTTTTTCGGTCCTGGTTAAGTTCTTCAAAATAAGGTAACTCTTGAACACAAGGCTTACACCAAGTAGCCCAAAAGTTAAATACACGTAGGGTATCATCTTCTTTATCAATCAACGAAAACAGGGTTTTTGTATCTACAATGGTGATATTTTCTCTGCTAATATTTTGAGAAACAGTCAGTTGTAAATTGAAGACACAAAAAAGGAAGAATAAAAATTGAATTGGCATATTTGATAAAACAACCATTTATATCATTAGGTTTTCGTAAAATTAAACGTAAAAATTTTCATTTATAGAATTATCTTTATCACCTAAAAATTATTGATCATGAAACATGTCATTTTTTTACTATTAATATTCATGGTTACAAATGCTTCTAGTCAATCCATGACTAGAATATCCATTGAACAAGGTGGAATAAGAATTAATCAAATCGTGAATATGAGTAGTTACAGTTCACTGGGAAGTACACAAGGTCAAAAACTTGGAGCTATGAATTGTACCAATGAAGATAGAAGCCGAGGAGAAATTTTGTTGATTAACTATTCCAATCCAACAGATATAAAGTCTGGTCTAATCCTCTCTAATAGCACAGGCAATCTTTCTTTAAAGAAAGTAATCCATATAACTACTGATGAACTATTTCTATTGGGAGCCTATTCCGAGGCTGGATCTATAGGATCCATGTTTTTTGGATTTTACAATATTAAAACACATACTTTCCACAATGTGAATTGGCTTAAATTAGATAAGGACCCCAATTTTATTTTGAACCCTATAGATGTTATTTATAGCAATAGAAGCTATTATATTCTAGCTGAAACTTATGTCAATTACAAATCTGCCCTAAACAATAAAATCGTTTTAATTAAATATGATGGTGTAAAAGTGCAATGGTCTAAAATATATAATGATAATAATCCTATTCATTCTGAATCTCCAAGTTCAATAACTTTATCACCTAATGGAAATTTAATTGTTGGAGGTTCATTTAAATCAGAAATGGATGTTTTTTACAGAATGATGCTTGCACAAATTGATCTTGATGGTCAAGGATTGAATCTGAAAAGCATAGAATTAAAAAGCGCTGACAAAAGTTATAGCCATCGATATGGTTGGACCTATGTTAAATCCAAGGCACCAAATATTCATTTATTTTCTCAGTCGGTGGTAGGAAGAGATGGAGAAGGGCCGGTTTTGGTAACCATGTTCGATACCTCATTAGCACTTCGAACCTGGAGGAATTACACAGCACCAATTCGTGTGGAATCAGCCAATATTGATGGAAACTTCTTTTTGTTTGGAGGGCAGGTACCTGTAGAATCTGGTGGAGAGGGATTTGCACTGATGAAAGTAAATTCATCAAATGCCATAGTTGAGCAATTTAAAAATTTTAAAAGGGGAATAAAAAATTCAAGTATTGCGACAAGTTCTGCATCACTATACGATAGAAGTGTTGACAAAATTTGGACGATAATAAAACCCAATGGAACGAATGAAAATGATCTTATTTTGTTGGAAAATCAAGCGGTCCTAGATCATGAATGTAGTGAAGACTTATCATCCTCTGTTGCTAAAGATCCCATAGACATTACAGATATAGATATAGTTGCCACCCCAATAGAATTGACCTTGACTAAACTTGATTGTAATAGTAGTGAATTAAAATTACTTAATAAAGAGATTTGTACTTCATCCGGGACAGAAATCAATTCTAAGATAAATTTATCTATTTTTCCAAATCCATTTAGTGATCATTTAACCGTGGAATCTGACCAAATGATAGAGCACATTGAAATATTAAGTGTAGATGGAAGGCCACATAAAAGTTTATTTCAAAAAGCGAATAAAATCAACCTAGATCTTCACCTATCCCCAGGAATTTATTTCTTAAAAATTTATTTTATAAATGGAAATTCTCATTTAGAAAAAGTCTTATGTTATTATTAAGTTACAATTTATCAAATAAATTGAGAGATAAATCATTTTATTTTAATACAAGATTTGAGATTAAATAAAGTAAATTTTTAAAATGTGAGTAATATTATAATTTCTGCGTTGTATTTAATATTTACGGTATGAGGAAGGAGATTTACTTTATAATTTTAATTTATGTACCTAAATTTTGTTTTGCACAAACATTTGACACCTTAACTATAACACAAACAATAGATAGTTTAATTCGGGTATCAAACAAATGGCATGAAGAAAACAAGGGAGAAAAATCATTACTAATCCTTAAATCAGCGGAAAAACTTTGTAAGAAGACCTTTGGTTTAAATTCACAAATTTATGCAACTATTTGTTATGAATACGGTAATCATTATGAAGCTAGTGGAGATTTTGTAACTGCAGAAAAATGGTTTAAAAATGCGATTGAAATTCAAGTCAAATCGGATCAAAGTCTAGAATATGCAAAAACATTAAATGCTCTTGCTAATATATATGCTGATCAAGGGCAGATCGGACCGGCAGAAACTTATTATAAAATTGCATTAGATATCAGAGAAAAGAAACTTGGAAAAAATCATCCTGATTATGCTAGAATTTTAAACAATCTCGCAGGCGTTTATCAATTTACAGGAGAATATGATAAAGCCATTTCATTATTTAATGAGGTAAAAAATATATTTGGTTCAATAAATGGAATAGACAGTATCGAATATGCATTTTGTTTGCATAATTTAGCAAATGTGTATTTTGAAATTGGTAATTATAATCAGGCAGAATTATATTATACCAATGCGTTATCCATTCGTGAAAAGCTCAATGGCAGAAACGACCCACAATGTGCTGCGAGTATAAACTGTCTTGGTAATTTATATTCTGCAATGGGATTACCAGACAAAGCCTTAATTCTATTTCGAGAAGCTTTGGAAATATATAAGTCAACAGTTGGTGAAAACAATTTTTATTTGGCTGGATGTTTAAATAACATAGCAGAAATATTTAGTCAAAGAAAGCAATTCGATCAAGCTGAAGATTATTATATAAAAGCTAAAGCAATATTTGAAAAAACACTTGGAAAAGAAAGCCCTGATTATGCTATGACGATTGACAACATGGCTAATATGTATTTTAATAAACAAGATTTTAAACAAGCTGAAAAATTATATTTGGAAGCATTTGAAATTAGAAAAAATATTTTTGGTTTAGTTCACCCTGAAGTTGCCAATAGCTTAAGTAATCTTGGAAGTTTTTATACCAATCGCAATATGCCTTTGGAAGCAAGACCCTATTTGTCACAAGCCAAAGAAATATGGGAAAAGATTTTTGGAAAGGATCATCCAGATTATGTTTTGGCATTAAATAATTTAATTTGTCATTATTGGTTAACAAATCAAAATAAGGAACTTAAGGAAAGTTTAATTGAATCAAATCGAATTGAAAAAAAACTGGTTTCTAGAGCATCAAAACACCTTTCAGAATTTGAATTGTCTAGTTATATAAAAGCATTTTCTTCGAGTCTTGATAGAGTATTTTCTTACTGTGATGTAAGCCATTCTTTACAAGGAGAATGTTATAATAATGTACTTTTTTATAAGGGATATTTGTTAAATGCAGCTGCACAATTAAGTAGGATAGCGCATCTTGATAGCAATTTAATCGAGACATTTAATGAATTAAAGCTTTGCAATCAAAATTTGAGTAGGGAACTAACTTTATCTTTGGAAAATAGATCAAAAGACAAAATACAATCACTTGAAGAAAATATTAATATTATTGAAAAGGGTTTGGCTAGAAAAGGAAGGAGTCTGGAAGAAACACAGAAGGAAATTGGATTTCAAGACTTAATTCATTCTTTAAAACCAAATGAGGCGGTAATAGAATTTGTACATTTTAATTTTATAAAAGCAGAATTTACAGATAGTATAATTTATGCTGCTTTGCTGATAAGAAAGGATTTATTAGAACCTGTTTACATAAAGCTATTTGAACAAAAATCACTGGATAGCCTTTTGAAATTTGAGAATTCCAGACGATCTGAATATGTAAATACTTTATATACATTAACTGATCGGGGTATTAAGGCTCAGACTAATTCAAGGAGGAATTTGGCTGATATTCTATGGAAGCCATTAGAACCCTATTTGGTAGGTATTAATACAGTATATTATGCTTCAACGGGTCTGCTCCATCGGATTAATTTTGATGCTATAGCCATTAATGATCAGGAAACAATAGCCGATTCTTATCACCTTATTGGATTAGGAAGCACAAGGCAATTGGTACAACAAATACCATTTGAAATTAAAAACAATGATGCTGTATTATTTGGAGGAATCAATTTTGAGGAAGATACTATTGGCATCAATAAAAATAGGATGCCGACTGAAATAAATTCAAATAAAAAAGAGCATTTGTTGATTAGTAATAATGATATGAAATTAACAACGTGGGACTTTTTACCTGGAACGGAACGAGAGGTCAATTCTCTTCAAAAAATAA
Source organism: Saprospiraceae bacterium (assembly GCA_044228225.1). Lineage (GTDB taxonomy): Bacteria > Bacteroidota > Bacteroidia > Chitinophagales > Saprospiraceae > Vicinibacter. The sequence goes on from JBGAVH010000026.1 coordinate 50,901, forward strand.
TGCAATCCTCAGGAATTAGTGTCATCCTTAAAAAAGGATATGAGGCAACAGAAGAAACATTTAAGAATATTGGAACTAATATTAAATCATCACCCAGAATATTGCACATAGCAACACACGGATATTTTTTCCCTGATCTCAAGAAAAGTCGTCAGTCGTCAGTAGTTAATCCTCAGGAGGAAATCGTGTTCAAAACGTCAGACCATCCAATGCTCAGATCCGGATTAATTTTGGCTGGAGGTAATGCAGCCTGGCAAGGTAAACAAACATTGGAAGGAAGGGAGGATGGAATTCTCACAGCTTATGAAATATCGCAAATGAATTTATCCAATACAGAATTAGTAGTTCTGTCTGCATGTGAAACCGGATTGGGAGATATTCAAGGCAATGAGGGAGTGTATGGATTGCAACGTGCATTCAAAATTGCAGGGGCGAAATATTTAATCATGAGCTTGTGGCAGGTTCCTGATAAACAAACTTCTTTGTTGATGACTACATTTTATAGAAAATGGTTGGAGGAGAAGGGGAACATTCCAGATGCATTTCATGCTGCACAGAAACAAATGAGAGAAAATGGATTGGATCCTTACAATTGGGCAGGGTTTGTACTGGTAGAATAGTTACTATATTGCGCTCTCGAATTTATTGCGCTCTTCTTCTTCTTTGGCGAGTTGCAGACGCTTTCGGTCTTCATGCGGACAAGCAGAGCTTCGTCAGCGTTTTTTTTGATGGAATAAATAAAAAGGTAAATAGACTGCCGGAGCCTGCATTCGGCGTGTTGATAAACTGTTAGACTTTGTCAGAATTTTTTTTGGTATTGTAATCCACATAAGACTCCTAAAAATAAACAATTCGGTTTGGGTTAATCATCAACAATTCTATCTTGAATTATATTAAGCCTTGGTAATAAAAATGAATTCAATTCAAATTTTAAGTAACTCCAATAATACCTCTTCTTCGTGTACGTATAAAACAATCACGAAAAATCTTTAGGGTTAAACTTTAGTTATATCAACCATTCTTTTGAATGATTTGGAGAATAAATTCCAAATTCTCTCATACTATAAACATTTATTTGTGTATAATTATTTCTGGTCAGCTTATCTTAAAATTTTTAGAATATTAATTAGATAATCATGAAGTAAGTCTATTAATCCAAACGCTTGACCAATTTTATTTTGTGATAAATGTTCAAAATGGTATATTTACTGTTTCATATTTACTTAATTGACTATAAGAGGTGTTCTTCATATAGCAAAGTTACTTCATTGGTGAAAAGACCTCAAATTCGCTTTTAAATTGTGTTTTTACATTGATTAGACCATAATTTATGAAAATTCGTTCCTTCATTTTTTTAATATTTATTTCATTTTCCTTGAATGCTCAGCAAGTTGATTCATTAATAATTGAACAGGTGGACAGTCTTATTAAGTTGAATAGGCTACTAGTTTCAAAAGCTAAGTTTGATGATGCGATTATTGTAATTGAGAAAGCACAAAAATTAGTATTGTGTACACTTGGTAAAAAAAATGCTTTGTATGCTACTTGTTTGTTTTTTCATGGGAGAACAATGTATTTTAATGGTCGTTTAAACGAGGCTGAACAGCTATATCTGGAGGCTAAGTCAATAAGAGAATTGATCTTAGGTAAAAACAACCCTGATTATGCTTGGACTGTTAATAATCTTGCAGGTCTATATTGGCAAACTGGAAGGTATAAACTCTCTGAAAATTACTATTTAGAAGCCTGTTCCATTAGGGAAAAGGTGCTTGGGAGTGAACATCCTGACTATGCTTGGACGCTCCACAATTTAGCCATTCTTTATGTGGACATGGGTTATTATGAGAAAGCAGAACCACTATATTTAAAAGCCAAAGAAATAAGAGAAAAGGTATTGGGAAAAAGTCATCCAGATTATGCCTATAGTATGAATCAACTAGCGAATTTGTATAAACGATTGGGGGATATGGAAAAGGCGGAAGTAGGGTATCTCGAAGCCAAAGAAGTGTTTGCAAGTTCTATAGGAAAGAATCATCCAAATTATGCCTGGTGTCTTAATAATTTGTCTAACCTATATCAACAAATGGGAAACTTTAAAAAAGCGGAGGACCTAATTCGTGAAGCTAATAACATTAGAGAAAAGACTCTTGGAGAAAAACACCCAGATTACATTGCCGGCCTGGAAAGTTTAGGAACCATTTATTTAGATCAGGGAATCTTTGATACAGCTGAAGTCTTGTTTTTAAAGGCAATTGAGATAAGAGAAAAGGTGTTTGGAAAAGAGAATATAGATTTTACAGTGTATAATAATAATCTTGGCTTACTGTATCAAAGTATGGGAAAATATAAAAAAGCTGAAACAATTTATTTAGAATCTAAAATAATTCTTGAAAAGATTTTAGAAAAGGAACATCCTTCCAATGGAGAAGCTTTAGCTTATCTAGCAAATTTGTATGTCGACATGGGAGATTATGATAAAGCTGAATTATATTATTTGCATGCCAAAGAATTATTTTTGAAAGCTTTTGGGAAAAAACATTTGGATTACTTGAATGCCATTAATGGATTGTCTGATTTGTTTTTTACTACCAAGAACTATAAGGAAGCTAAAAAAAATGCAGAAGAATTTAGTTTACTACAAAAGGAAATGTTTATTAAAGCTTCTAATTACCTTTCTGAGCAAGAATTAAACTTATATTTAAGTGAATTTAATTCAAGATTGAACTTGAATTATTTGATTGCAGAAAAAGATACAAATTTTGGCGGATTTTGTTTTGACAATTTACTTTTTTATAAAGGATATATGCTGCAGTCTGTTAATGCAATTAAACGATTAACCAATGTGGATGCTAACCTTGAGGAAAATTATAAATTATATAAATCTTTTCAAAGAAGGCTGGGCACAGAATATACAAAACCAATAAATGAACAAAAAGATGTGGAAGAATTAGAGGAAAAGTCTAACGTTTTGGAAAAGTTAATGGCCAAGTCAGCTAGTAAATATGGAGAATTAAAAAAGCAGGTGAAGTGGCAGGAAATAAAGGATAAATTAAAAGACACTGAAGTTGCTCTTGAATTTTTTCAATACCATAGGAAAGATACTGTAGAGGAAACAAGATATGCTGTAATGTTGTTAAGGCCAGGATTAAATCAACCAAAATTCATCTCTCTTTTCGAAGAAAAGTCGTTGGATTCTTTGTTTCATTCGTATTCCGATCGCAAAGCTGATTATGTAAATAGTCTTTACACACTGAATGACCGTGGGGCTGTTGCTATTGATGCTCCAAAAAAATCATTGTATGAAATTCTTTGGAAACCTCTAGACAAAGAATTAATGGGAATTAAAACGATTTATTTTTCTCCGAGCGGATTATTGCATAGAATTAATTTAGATGCGATTCCAATTTCTGAAACCGAAACTTTAGCCGATAAATATCAATTGATCGAATTAAACAGTACTCGTCAATTAGTTCTTCCAACACAAATAAAAGATGGAAATAACGATGCCATTTTATATGGTGGGATTCAATTTGAACAAGACAGTACTATTCATAACAATGAACCCATAATTGCTTCGCGATCAAGAGGAGAATTGTCATTTAATTATGTTGATACTACTTTAAGAGGTGGCACCTGGAATTATTTGTCTGGAACAGAACGCGAAGTCAATTCTATTGAAAAAATCATGCAAGACGTAGGAGTCAAAACCACTTTAAAAAAAGGATATAGCGCATCAGAAGGTTCCTTTAAAAATATGGGTGTAAATAATAATCCCTCTCCAAGAATTTTACACATCGCCACGCATGGTTATTTTTTTGAAGATCCCAAATCTAATACTAAGCAGACAGTACTAAGCAGCAGTCATACTGAAAGTGTTTTTAAAATGAGTGATCATCCAATGCTCCGCTCCGGTTTAATCATGGCCGGAGGAAATGCTGCATGGCAAGGCAAGCAAACTTTGGAAGGTAGAGAAGACGGAATTCTAACTGCGTATGAAATAAGTCAAATGAATTTATCCAATACAGAATTAGTTGTGCTTTCAGCATGTGAAACTGGACTTGGTGATATCCAAGGCAGTGAAGGAGTTTATGGATTGCAACGAGCATTTAAAATTGCAGGAGCAAAATATTTGATCATGTCTTTGTGGCAAGTTCCTGACAAACAAACATCATTATTGATGACGACTTTTTACAAGAAATGGTTGGAAGAGAAGATGAGCATCCCAGATTCATTTCATGCAGCTCAGAAAGAATTACGCGACATAGGATTGGATCCTTATCAGTGGGCGGGGTTTGTTTTGGTGGAATAGCTTTATCTTTAATTATTAATTTAATACTTTTCAAATTAAATGTCAATGAAGTACTTTATACTTTTTTCCTTTTTTTTTGTCATGAATAACATTTCATCACAAACGATTGATTCAATAACTATTAAGTTGGAAATCGATAGTTTAGTTAAGATTGGGCAAGCTAGTTCAGCTCAGAAAAATTTTGACCTTGCACGTTCTCAATTTAACCAGGCTTGCTCAGTATCTAAAAAACAGTTTGGTGAAAATAGTATTATTTTTGCGACTTGTTCAATTAATTTGGCCGCTGCTGAAAAAGGTTTAAAAAACTTTAAAGTAGCTGATGATATTTATAATAAATCAATCCTCATCTTAAAAGAACAGGTAGGTATTCAACATCCTAACTATTCTAAGGCTCTAATGAACCATGCAGAATTATACATTGCTATGCTTGAGTTCCAAAAAGCAGAAGAAAAGCTACTTGAGGCTATTGGAATTAGGAAGGAAGTATTTGGAAAAGATAGTGATTTATATCTAAATGGGATATCTAAGCTAGCTATACTTTATCGCGATATGGGAAGATATGATGAAGCCGAACCTTTATATTTGGTAGTGGTTAAGGGTAGAGAAAAACAGTCTGGAAATCAAAGTATAGATTATGCTTCTGCCTTGAATAATCTGGGTAATTTTTACTGGAGAATAGGAAGATTTTCAAAAGCTGAACAAATACATTTGACAGCATTGTCAATTAGACTAAACAAACTAGGTATCAATCACCCTGATTATGCGTCGAGTTTAAATAATTTAGGATTAATTTATGTTGCACTAGGAGAATTTGAAAAAGCTTCACCATATTATCTTGAATCAATCAAAATTCGAGAAAGTAAACTAGGTAAGAACCATCCTGATTATGCTACAGGATTAATGAATTATGCTATTTTATGTAAAAATATTGGCTCATATAAAAAAGCAGAACAATTACATTTAGAAGCTAAGTCAATATTATTAGCTAGTGAAGGAGATAAGAGCCTGAATTATTTAAAAAATCTTAGCAACCTTGCCGTTGTTTATATTCATGATAATAGAATAGCAGAAGCCAAAAACTTGCTTGAAAATGTTACTTATAGCTTAAAGGCTAATTTGGGTGAAGAGCATCTTGAATATCTTATTCCTTTTCAAACGCTAACAGATATTTACTTGGAAGAAAAAGAATATGAAAAAGCATCACGAAATTATTTGTATTTGAAAGAGAAATTTTTTAAGTTATTCGGAACCGATAATGCGTTTTACAGCACAACTTTAACAAATCTTGGAATAACTTACGATAGATTATTGCAATTTGATTTAGCCGAAAAAGAATTGTCAGAGGCTGTAGAAATTAATCAAAAATGTTTCGGAAAATCAAGTCCCATTTATTTGGATTCTAAACAAAATCTCACATTACATCATTGGTCAATTGGTAATACTAAGCTTGCACAGGAATTTTTTTTAGAAATGAACACACTTCAATTTAATCAAATCGACAGAGCAAAATTACATTTGACAGAAAAGGAACTTTTTGAATTTTTAACAACTTTTAAATTGAAAAATGACATCTTGAACACATTCATATGTAGTAATAAAGATAGTTTTGATCAACTAGGGTCAGTTAGCTTTAATAATGAACTTTATTACAAAGGCTTTCTCCTCAACACAATCGCAAGATTTAAAAGTATAATTTCACAGGATAGTTCGTATCACACAATATATAGCGACTATTGTGATGTTCATAGACAATTAATAATTGAATACTCAAAGCCTCTGTCTGAAAGAAGAAATACCAAATCATTAGAATCTGAATCGCAAAATATTGAAAAGAGTATACTGAACTTGATTTCTCATGAGCAGGATTACCTAAAACTTACAAAATTTGAAGAAGTAAAGAAAAATTTATCTCTGACTGATGCGGTAATTGAATTTACTCATTTTCAATGGAGCTTTCTAAACAGAATTGATAGTACAATTTATGTCGCAATAATACTTAAAAAAGGAGACAATCAACCTCACTTTATCCCACTTTTCGAAGAAAAATCTTTGGATTCACTTCTCTATACCAAGTCCGACCGCAAATCAGATTACGCCAATTCATTATACTCCTTAGCTGATCGTGGAGCAATTGCAATCGAAGCACCCAAAAAGTCGTTGTTTGATCTGATTTGGAAACCAATTGAAAAGGAATTAATTGGAATCAAAACTGTTTATTATTCTCCAAGTGGATTGCTGCACAGAATTAATTTGGATGCAGTTCCTATTTCTGAAACTGAAACCCTTGCGGATAAGTATCAGTTGATTGCAGTCAATAGCACCCGTCAATTGGTCATTCCTGATCAAGTTAAAATTGTTAACAACAACGCGGTATTATATGGTGGAATTCTGTATGAACAAGACAGTATTTTGGAGACTAAAGAACCTTTATTCGTTACTCGTACCAGGGGCAATGTGACATTTTCTTCAATTGACTCAACACTGAGAGGCGGTATATGGAATTTTCTCGCCGGCAGTGAACGTGAAGTAAATTCTATTGAAAAAACCATGCAGTCAGCTGGGGTAAAAACTAATTTGAAAAAAGGGTATTTTGCAACAGAAGCATCCTTTAAAAACATTGGTGTTAATAATACACCTTCTCCTAGAATTTTACACATTGCCACGCATGGTTATTTTTTTGAAGATCCCAAATCTAATACTAAACAGACAGCAATAAGCAGCAGTCATACTGAAAGTGTGTTTAAAATGAGTGATCATCCAATGCTCCGTTCCGGTTTAATCATGGCCGGAGGCAATGCAGCGTGGCAAGGAAAACAACCTTTGGAAGGAAGAGAAGATGGAATTCTAACTGCGTATGAAATAAGTCAAATGAATTTATCCAATACAGAATTAGTGGTTCTCTCTGCATGTGAAACAGGTCTAGGAGATATTCAAGGCAATGAAGGAGTTTATGGATTGCAACGAGCATTTAAAATTGCTGGTGCAAAATATCTAATCATGAGTTTATGGCAGGTACCGGATAAACAGACTTCCCTTCTGATGACAACTTTTTATAAGAAGTGGCTGGAAGATAAAATGACGATACCTGATGCATTTCATGCTGCCCAGAAGCAGTTGCGGGACAATGGATTGGATCCATATAATTGGGCGGGGTTTGTATTGGTGGAGTAGCGCAATACCGCGTGTTATTGGTCAAAATTAAAAATAATTTAATATGAAATTCTATTTTCTTTTTTCACTTATATTCATGATAAATTTACTGTCGGCCCAGACTGTCGATTCGGTTGTGATTAAACAGGTGGACAGCCTTCTGCAGATCGCCAATGACCTAATTGGTAAAAGGGACTTCGACTCAGCCTTAAAGGTCCATACTGTTGCTGAAAAATTAGCACTCGAAAAACTGGGGTGTGAGTCAGTCGCATTTGGTAATTGTGCGAGAAATCGAGGAGTGCTTTATCTTATGAAACAAGATTTCCTTGAAGCCGAAAAATGGCTCCTTGATGCCAAAGAAATACAGGAAAAAACGGTGGGAAAGGAAGATCCTATTTACGCATTATGCTTGAATAGTCTAGGTGCCCTTTACTTTGGTATGGGCAACTACAAAAAAGCCGAACCATTCTATATTGAATCTATGGCAATCTTAGAAAAAGTTCTAGGCAAAGAGCATTTAAATTATGCCAAAGTCCTTGACAATCTGGCAAACCTTTACTTGCAAATGGGCAAATACGAAAAAGCGGAGCCATTTTTTATCGAATCTAGAGCGATACAGGGAAAGTTGGTAGGGAAAGAACATCCTCGATATGCAAGATGCATAAATCAAATGGCTATCTTATATAAGAATATGAACAACTACGTTAAAGCCGAAATATACTTTCTCGAAGGTATGGCCATACTAGAAAAAACGCAGGGAAAAGAACATCCCGATTATGCCACAACCCTGCATAACCTCGCATGCGTTTACGCGGATATGGGTAACTTTGAAAGAGCTGAAAATCTATTTCTTGAAAGTCTGATTATTAAAGGAAAAGTTATGGGAAAGGAGCATCCATCTTATGCTTATGCCCTGAACAATATAGCGGGTATTTTTGTAAATATGGGCAAACTTGAAAAAGCTGAATCTCTAATCCTTGAAGCAAAATCCATAAGGCAGAAAATTTTGGGAAAGGAACATCCTGATTATTCCATGAGCCTAAATGAATTAGCAATCCTTTACCGTACTCTTGGTGATTACAAAAAAGCGGAACTCTATTTTCTGGAAGCAAAAGCCATAAATGAAAAGATATTAGGAAAGGAGCATCCCGATTATTTAGATTGTACAATCGAATTAGCGCGAATATATGAAATTCAAAATCGATTTTTAGAATCAGATCTTTTGCTCGAAGAATCAGGCTCTCTTTTACAGTCCAGACTCGTAAAAGTTACTTCCTTTCTATCTGAACTAGAACTTACCAATTACACGAACGCATTTCAATTTAGTACAAATAGTTTGAATGCCTATCTTTTGGAACGCAAGGCCAATAAGGCCGAGACGGGAGTATTACCCAACCTTGCATTTGATAATGCCCTTTTTTATAAAGGTTTCCTCTTGACAGCTGCATCGAGACTAAATTCACCTGCCCAAGCAACCACTGAATCAACAGAAATCAACAATCGCCTCAAAGGCTACCGCCGCCGACTCGCCGCCGAATACACCAAACCTATTGCCGAGCGGCAGGGGGTTGCAGATCTGGAAGAGAAAGCAAATAGTGTTGAAAAGGAATTGGCCCGATCGCTGGTAGGTTATGCAGAAGCCATCCGTCAGGTAAAGTACCAAGAAGTGAAAGCGAGATTAAAAAAATCTGAGGCGGCTATTGAATTTGTTCATTTTCAAGTTAAATTCCCTAAAAAAACAGATAGTACAATCTATGCTGCACTCGTTATATTACCTGAGCTGGAACAACCGAGGTTTATTTCACTCTTCGAAGAAAAATCTTTGGACACACTTTTGCATTCTAAAACAGAACGCAAGGCTGATTACGTCAATTCATTATATACCCTTGCAGATCGAGGTGCGGTCGCGATAGAAGCTCCAAAAAAATCATTGTATGAAATACTCTGGAAACCTCTTGAAGAAGAATTAACCGGAATCAAGACCATTTATTATTCGCCAAGTGGCCTGCTCCATAGGATTAATTTAGATGCCATTCCTATATCTGAAACAGAAACTCTGGCCGACAAATACCAGTTGATAGAACTGAATAGCACTCGACAGTTGGTCATTCCTAATCAAATAAAAATAGCCAACAATTACGCTGTTTTATTTGGTGGAATACAGTTTGAACAAGACACAACTGTCCAAAAGGAAGAGCCCATGCTTGCCTCCCGGTCAAGAGGAGAACTATCCTTTTTATCGGTTGATTCCTCTCTAAGAGGTGGTAGCTGGAATTATCTTGCCGGGACCGAACGCGAAGTAAATTCTATTGAGAAGATTATGCAATCTACTGGTGTAAACACCAACTTGAAAAAAGGATCCTCTGCAACGGAGGAATCGTTCAAAAATATCGGAACAAATACTAATCCATCTCCTAGAATATTACATTTAGCAACACATGGTTACTTTTTTCCAGATCCTGACCGAGCGAACTCCGCAAAAAGCGGAGTGGCGCACGACAGTGCAACAAGCGAGGGAACTGCGAAAGCAGCTACAATAAGGTCAAAAGTGGAATTTGAAATAAAGGAACCCGTTTTCAAAATTTCAGATCATCCGATGCTTCGTTCCGGATTAATTATGGCTGGTGGGAATGCTGCCTGGCAGGGAAAACAACCTTTGGAAGGAAAAGAAGATGGTATTCTAACAGCATATGAAATATCGCAAATGAATTTATCCAATACAGAATTAGTTGTGCTTTCAGCATGTGAAACTGGACTTGGTGATATCCAAGGCAATGAAGGAGTTTATGGATTGCAACGTGCTTTTAAGATCGCTGGAGTAAAATATCTTATCATGAGTTTGTGGCAGGTACCGGATAAACAGACTTCCCTCCTTATGACAACTTTTTATAAGAAGTGGCTGGAAGATAAAATGACGATACCGGATGCATTTCATGCTGCCCAGAAGCAGTTACGTGACAATGGATTGGATCCTTACAATTGGGCGGGTTTTATTCTTGTTGAATAAAATAATTTTTGTTTCAATTTACATTTTCCTTGTGGCGGGATACCGGCGCTGACGATGCCCATGCTGACAAGCCTAAAAGAAAAGTCAGTATTTGTGTTGGTGGAATAAAATTATTCTTACTCATATCCAACAAAGATTTGTATCAGAAAATTATTAACTAAGAAAATAATTGTATTAGTTTAGAAAAAATATTCATATTTGATGTTAACTAATTTCAATTGCCAATTCTTCTTTATTTTACGTTTTAATTATTCAAAGTTCCTGAATATTCTATTCGATAAAATAATTAAAAATAAGAGAGATCCAAAATACTCATTTTTAAACTTCATCAAAAAAGGGTAACAATTAAATTAACAAAGGGTTAATATTCGAATACAGAGTTAAGATAGCTTACTTGAAAGAGTGTACTCGCTTTATTGTCTGCCCGATTGTTTAAAATTGGATTCCCAAAGAGTAAGATTCACTTACAAAAATTGAAATTTAATTTTAAGTTCTATTTTGTGTAGTTTAATAAAAATTTTTAAAAAGCATTATATATTTGTCGTATTACGACTATTAAATTTAAAATTATGCCGTTTAATCCTACTTTACGTAAATCATTTTTAATCTTGTACATTTTATTTTTTACTATTAACGCTGAAGCTCAGACTGTAACTGTTGAAATGGGTTATGGCTCCGGAGTTTTTACTGCAGGAGACACCATTCATATTTATGCTAAGGAGGAAAATTTAACAGAAGCTTTTGACCATTGGTCAGGGGATACCCTGTGGCTTGAAGATCCTTCAGAATGGCACAGTAAAGTGGTGGTTCCCAATAGAGATATTCAATTAAAAGCGAATTATATTCAAATACCAAAAGATGCACAATTACAGTTCGAACGTTTGCAAGGTTATGACACCATAAAACCTGTTTTGTATTATTTTCCTTCAGATCCGAAAAAGACCAAGGCACTTGTTTGGTTGTTTCATGGCACTGGTGGCAATTTTCAAACACTTCCAAGTCAAGTAGACGGCTATCTAAACATTAAAAGATTAATAGCAAATGGTTATGCGGTTGCAATAAGTGAATGCGATGAAGCGACCTATAGGAATGATTTTAGTGGTGATGGTAATATAAGATGGAATTACAATTTAATCAATGGAACTAATCCTGATATGTTGAACCATATTATGTTTATGGAATATTTTAAGGCAAAGGGATGGATGAGACCCGGGTTACCTGTTTTTGGTTGGGGATTTTCGGCAGGCGGCGTTTTTGCATTAACGAATGGACCTTTGATGAAATTCAATAAAGGAGTTAGTTTTTGTGGAATTGGAGGAAAGGCTGTTGGCGATCTAAGTACAATGCCTAGTATGTGGTCTTTAGGCTCAAATGACAACCATCCAGATGTAGGTAAAGAAGGAAATGATACGGCACGAATTAATTATGAAAAAATGACAGACCGTGGCGTTTGCGCTTTTTTATATACCTTGACGCCTTCACCATTTTATCCAGAGTATTTCAGACGCATTAAAGGTATTGACTCAACACTTTCAGTTGGAATATACAACGAAATGAAATTTGCTGGCGCAATAAATAATAAAAACATGATGGCTTTATTTCCTGACGAACTTAAAATTAAAGTTCTTGCAAATCCAGCACAATATCCATCGATATCTTCATTAAATACCGACCAGATAGAAGAACTTGAGAAAATGATGATCATAATGAATGCTGGGCATATTTTTCATTCACATTATACCGGAAAAGTAATTCAGTTTTTTGAAGAGGAATGTGATGGCCTTAGCACTGAAAATTCAGATTTAAAAAACCAACAAGATCCATTGTTATTCCCGAATCCTTGTTATGATCATTTAACTTTAACTTCATCAGAGATGGCAGGAAAGGAAGTTTGTTTGCGCATGTATTCAATACAAGGTAATATTGACATCGAGAAGCATTTTTCGAGTTTTCCAAAAACATTATTAATGGATATCTATGAACTTCATAGCGGATATAAAATCATTTCGCTTCAGGATAATTTAGGTTATGTTCAAAAGGGATCTTTTATAAAAAATGAATAAATAAGGGACAAAAGAAATCGTGTTGCAATAAATATTTGCTGCTGGTTACACTACACAAGTAGGTTTTTGGTTAAATATTTAAACGGTTCTGAAAGCATGTTGGATTACTTAGAAAAGAATATACAATAGGTTGGTATCAAAATCAAATTAATAATTGACAGAGTGATCACCAAATTGAGTTTCTGAAGCATCATGGATGGAGGAAATTTAGTCAAATAGGAAAAACAAATCTAAAAGAAAAGAAGATGGAAAACTAATGGCATTTGATATCTCACAAATAAATTTGCCCAATACAGAAGTGGTGGTACTATCAGCATGTGAAACAGGTCTAGGAGATATCCAAGGTAATTAAGGAGTTTATGGATTGCAACGTGCTTTTAAGATCGCTGGAGTAAAATATCTTATCATGAGTTTGTGGCAGGTACCGGATAAACAGACTTCCCTCCTTAAGACAACTTTTTTTAAGAAATGGCTGGAAGATAAAATGACGATACCGGATGCATTTCATGCTGCTCAGAAGCAGTTACGCGACAATGGATTGGATCCTTACAATTGGGCGGGTTTTGTTTTGGTGGAGTAAATTACCTCATTCATCGCTCTCATTCTCATTCTGATTTTTTGGCGGGGTGCCGACGCTGACGGTCGGCTTGCTGACAAGTCTAAAGGATACGACAGCATTTGTGTTGGTGGAGTAAAAATCCTATTCTCTGTGAATAGAGTTTTCAATTTTTTAAACATCTGCAACTAAATCCATGGTTTTTTCCCCAATCGATTCTACTGATCCCGTCAAAGCCCCCACTAAGCGTTATTGCCTTTGCACTTCCAGTGAGGGAGCTCTCATCCGAAGACCAAAAATCTGCTTCCGTGCCCTCAAAAATAAATGATCCGTTGGCTTGTCTTCTGCCTCCAGGCAATGCACTGAAGCCACTTTCATTGCTTGCATGTATGGTTCCGCTCCATAATGGATCAATTTTTTTGATCGCAATGGATGCAAGTGAATCTTTTTTCAAATATTGAAAAAGCGTTTCCCATTCTGACATACTTGGTATATGCCATCCTTGAGGACAAAGTTTGCCTGATTTTACCGCATACCAATTATAGAGTTTTCTGTATCTGGGTCCATTGGCAGGATCATTGTTGTAATAACACCATGCGGGAGTTGTAGCGGAAGCCCATTCTATAGGATCCGTAATTTTTGGAATACCGGCTTCAATATTTAGATTGGACATTAACCAGCATTGAGTGCCGATGGTTACTATATCATAAAGATTGTTTTCTGCGTCGCTCACAGCAGTAAAACTACCGCAACCATTGCCAGCAGTCTTTGTGAATGTATAGTTAGCCTCTGCGGTGCACATGTTAACAAGATCGGTAACCGTTACAGAATACACGCTGGATTCAAGGACACTAATTCTATTTAAATTGCCAACACCATTTGACCATTTATACTCGTACAATTCCGTAGCTCCTCCTCTTGGATTCGCAACCAACTGATCTGAACCTTCCTGGGTAATTGTCACTTTGAAGGAGTTGCATTCATCTTCCAACGGCTTTCTAACAATGCATGACAAGCAAATGCAAAGCATGATTAATGTTAAAAATAAATGATGTGGTGCTGTTTTCATTTTAACTTATTTATCTTTTTTAAAAACGGACAATCAAATTTATAAAATTACTTCGGAATTCAAAAAAAAAGGGTAAGAAGAAATTCTAATTCGAGTAAAAGTCAAAATGCATTCGAAGGATATGTTAATTTCAGCTTCCGGATCAGGCAATTTACAAGTTGCAATATAATTTGTATAAGTTACCTTTTACATTATGTAGTGGAAATTTTCAGAAATAGTGAAAACGAGGGAGAAGGAAAGTAAAATAAGTTATGCATGTATTTTTTTATTTTTCGCTAATGAAAAAAAATCCAATGTTTGGCCATCCCTTAGTTTCAAAATATAATTGGAAGTATTGATATCAGAAATTAATAGGACATTCTTTCTTTTAATTTCAAACGGTCAAATCTGTTGAGAATATCTGGTGGTAGATGGAATCATTAGAGGGGTAAATCGTTTATGTGGTCAAATATATCTATTCTTTTAGGTTAGGCGAGTATGCTTTTTTTTATGAGTAAAACATCATCTTTTGTGTGACCTCAGACTAATTTATTGATTTATTTTCAAATCAAAAATAGGAGTAAAAAAAGTTTGATTTTGGCAATAGTAAGGTCGAAAAAATATTTAAGTTTCAGGAAAAAATCAAGTCAAGAATAGTTGTGGTTAATTTTTTTTTTGATGGTCTTAATACCGTATATTGCAAATAAAAGAGTTTTGTCAAATTCCATATATACGATCAATTAAAATAAATGCTGAAGTTAACACTGTTGTCATTTAATGGAATGAACAATGGTACTTCCATTTTAGTAAAAAAGACTTTAGGCAAATTTTTACTATAGACAAGGTCAAATTTATCAAGGTCAGTAGATATTATGAATTATTAGGGAAAATTCAAAATCGCTGGAACCATAAATCTGATCATGTGTTTGAGACAAATTCCCGACAAACAAACTTCCTTATTGATGACCACATTTTATAAAGAATGGTTAGAAGACAAATTGAATATTCCGGATGCATTCCATGCAGCACAGAAAGAATTACGTGATTTTGGTCTGGATCCTTATCAATGGGCAGGATTTGTTTTGGTAGAGTAAAATAGATGGCATATAATGAATCATATTTAAATGTTTATTCATAAATCATTATTAATTTTAATAAATGAAAGATGTTAATGTTCCATAAAAACATTATTACTTTTTATGTACATAGACCAGATATTTTTTTGTGAATTAAAGACTTTTTCATTAATTAAATTAGTGGTCTCCTTCAACATAATTTATTGAAAGTATTCTTATAAAATTTATATTTACTTGCTCAAGAAGAATCTCTTAGTCTTCAATGAGTATGTTTTCCGGCAGTAGGATTTGTTAATGATGACATAACAAATGGAATATTTGAAGTAAGTGAACAGATACCATAATCAATTCACAAAACCAAAACTAGCGATATAGTAAAAAAGTCATCCGTTGTAAATGAACTGAATTAGTTATTAAAAATTGTAAAAAACATTATTTTATTTTGTATCTTTGATTTCTTTCAATAAATGATTGATATTCAATTTGATAAATTAACTAAAATATCTGGATTATGAAAATAATTGTTACATTTTTATGTTCTTTGAATATATTTTATTCCTTATTTGCCCAAGAAATTGAACCGAATAATGAAATATCGATGGCAACTCCGATTACATTAATTAGTAACTCTGGTACTATTAAAGGATCAATAGATACTATTAGAGATTATGACTTTTTCAAGTTTGATATTCCAGGACCAGGAATAATCACATATGCAATTTCGGATGTACCAGCAAATATATCAATGCAAATGGAATTATATGATATAAACAAAATTTTAATTCCAAAATCAAAGGCTGGTGGAGGAGATGGTGAAAATTATTCTCGAGAGTATAAAGTGTGTGAAGGTGGCACGTATTATATTAAACTATATGATACTGAAGGGAGGTTTGGGGGCCCCCACTCTAATAAGAATCCATATAAGCTAAGTATTGGGTATGATAATTCTGATAATTATGAATGTAATGATGAATTAAGGAATTCAACTTTAATAAAATTGGATACAAAAATTTATGGTAATATAAGAACAGTAGGAGATTATGACTTTTTCAAGTTTAATATTTCAGGACCAGGAATAATCACATACGCAATTTCGGATGTACCAGCAAATATATCAATGCAAATGGAATTATATGATATTAACAAAAATTTAATTCCAAAATCAAAAGTTGGAGGTGGAGATGGTGAAAATTATTCTCGAGAGTATAAAGTTTGCGAAGGCGGTACTTATTATATTAAACTGTATGATACTGAAGGGCGGTTTGGTGGACCCCACTCTAATAAGGAATTATATTCGCTAAGTATTGGGTATGATAATTCTGATATTTATGAATGTAATGAAGATTTTAGCGAGGCAAAACAAATTTTAGCATGCGATACAATATTAGCATACATTAGATCAAAACAAGATACGGATTATTATAAATTTACAATTAATTCACCAACAAGCTTAAGGCTAAAATTTTTTGATGTTCCAAGTACATTAGCTTTAGAAATTAGAGTTTACAATGATTTAAAAAATCAAATAAAAACATTTTCATTAAATCCAGGTCAGTTAATTGATTCAATTGTCAATTTAAGTTCTAGTGGATTGTATTTCTTTAAGATTATTGATAGAAATCAAAATTCAAGCTTGAAGCCGTATTCTTTTAAACTTTACAACAACTGTAATACAGCAACAAATGATCTAGATAAAATCGAAGTACAACTTTTTCCAAATCCAAGTCAAGAAGAAGTTTACATTAAAATTAACAAATTTGATCTTATCAAATCAATTAATGTTTTAAATGTAACTGGAATTAATATTTTTGAATTTTTAGCTATTAAAGAAATAACCACTATAAATTTGCATTCTATACCACAGGGACTATATTTAGTTAAAATTGAAACCCATACCGGAAATATTAAATACTTAAAACTGTATAGAAATTGAAATATTAAAATGTTTCAAAAAAATATTAGCATATAATCGAATTACTTACATTAATTAAAAATATTCAAAACAATCGAGCTTATGGAATTTATTCACATTCTAAAGTATATTCGGGTGCATGAATTGCAATGACAGTGTTTTGTTCAAATACCAAATATAATCAGAGTGAAGTATAAATTAATCCTAAAAAAAAAGTTAAATTTATTTATCATTTTATTTTATAGTAATTTCTTTGTATAAGGCTTTCATGTTTCCAGTTGATTTAACATTTAAAATAAAAAGTAGAATTATCATATGATATTATGAAGTTCTTAAATATTAAGTGTATAAATTAGGTTCTTTGTATTAAAAGCCATTAATACAAGTTAACAAAACAAATGCCCTAAACAGAATTAATACTAATCCAAGTGCCATCGATCCATATCTTCACTACTGAGTTTAAGAAATTGACCAATTTCACTTTTAGTGACTGGATCGTTTTTGGATTTGTTATATTTTTTTCGAACACGAACTAAAAGACGTTGACTGAAACGAACACTTTTTCCAGTCAAATAAATTAAATCTTTAGGGTATACAATGAAGCGACTAAACTTTATCATAGTGTTTGTTTAACAATTTCAATCATTAGGAATAAACTTATTTTATGAATAAAATAAGTTTGTTTCCTTGGGTGTTATGACAAATGAAATAATCTTATAGTGTTTAAGTTTACTTCAAAAAATTTTGTCAATAATTAGATAACGATTTTTTAACAAAAATATTTATTTAAACATTAATTTTTTTTTTTGGATCATGGCAAAGAATTTCTATTTTCAAATATAAAATGAACTCCCATGAACTCCCATGAACTCTATATGAACCATCTATCAAGTAAGTATTAAGTAACTATCAAGTAAGGAACAAGCTCAAAATGTTGGAAGAAAAATTTAATTTTTAAAAAAAATAATTCAGAACGCGACAAAAGTGAAAAAATACGGCAAATGTGACTATAAGCGTCAAATACGACAAGCCGCAAATTAATCCTATACCATAATTCGTTTTATAAATGATAGCGCAAATTTCTAAAGCTAGCTAGAAATAAGTGCAATGATTTTTTAACACTTTAATTTTTTAATTATGGCACGTCAGAGTAGTTTAATTAAGATCAACGGAACACTCGAAGATCTTACTTTTTTTAAATCAGCAGATGGTCACATGGTCCGCATGAAAGGTGGAGTAAGTGGTGATCGCATTAAGAATGATC
>JBGAVH010000027.1:0-62736 GCA_044228225.1 Saprospiraceae bacterium
TTGTTTTTGTTTTTGTGCAACCCTAAGTTAGGGATAAAACGACAATGTCCATTTTTTTTTATTTTGGACAGATGTGATAATTTTGTTCAATGAAAATAATAGCCAACTTTTCAAAAAATAATGACAAATATCTACCAATTTTCACTCAATCCAAATTGTGTGTCGTATTCCAAGCGCATTATGAAGGATGTAATCAAAAATTAGATACAGTCAATAGTCTGTAACTATCAGCAAGAATAAAAAATACCAAAAAAACTTAGATAAATATAAGAATGATTTAAATTTTAAAAAAAAAAATTAGAAGCAAATTTAATTCAAGCTAGTAAGCCTAAGCAATATGAATAGAAAAATTCAAAGCATTCCAAAATAAATTCAAAGTCATTATAAAAATAATTAACAAATCAACTTGCCATGAAGCTTTTAAATGAAACAATTAGCCTTCTAAAAATAAATAAATGAAAAAAAGAAATAATTCAATCTTAATTTTAGTACTACTATCCAATATTCTTTTTGGCCAAAAAATAGATACCAAACATCTAACCTTGAATCTAAAATTTGATTGGATTAAAAGACAAGCTTTTGGTACAGCAGATCTTACATTCTCTGTTTTACATACAACAAATAAAATACTTTTAGACGCAGGATATTTAAATATTAATTCCATACTACTACATAACAAACCATTAAAATTCAATTATCTAGGTGGAGATTCAAATGATAATTTAGAAATAACTTTAGACCAATTCTATCCCCCCAGTACATCCATTCAATTAACCATCCATTATCAGACTATGTACGAAAACAAATCTGATCCGAATTCCATTTGGGGAAGCTTTGGCAAAGGATTACGCTTTCAACAACCAACTTCCACTACACCCACCAAACGCAAACAAATATGGAGTAGTGGCGAACCAAACAATAATAAATATTGGTTTCCATGTAATGAAGATATAGCTGATATTCACACCACTGAGTTTATTGCAACAGTAGAAAAACCTTTAATGGTTATCAGCAACGGAAATCTTATCGAAACTGTTGAAAACAAAGATAGTACGAGAACTTATCACTATAAATCAGAAATTCCATTTCCCAATTATTTAGTATCATTAGTGATAGGAGAATATGTTGACGTGATTCAAAATTCAAATGGAATTACTATACATAATTATGGATATCCTCACGAACTTGAAGCAGTAAAAGCTACTACAGAACTACTCCCTGAAATGATGCAATTTATAGAAGAAAAAACAGCCTATAAATATCCTTATCCACACTACACTCAAGTAGTCGTACAGGACTACCCATTTCCCGGATTAATTGGCCAACATAGAGCTTCTATAATATCTGATAATTATATTGATGATTATGGTGTTCATAAAGATTTTAAATATTTGTGGGATGGTGTTGCAGTACAAGCATTAACAAATCAATGGTTCGGGAATCTATTAATGCCCAAGTCCTGGGATGATATTTGGCTCAACAAAGCTTTTGGACAGTATTTTGCCGGATTATTTACTATAAAAGACAATTCCAAAACAGAATATTTAAGTTATTACCTCCCCTTTGAAAAAAATAATGCTCTTGGCAATTGGAACGCCAATAATAAACATCCATTGGTTACACAGAATATAAAAGATCCAATAAACTTACCAAATGATAATGATAACAATTATAAAGGTTCCTTGGTATTACGTATGTTACAAAAAGAAATTGGAGAAAGCGACTGGTGGAATTCTGTTCAGCTTTTTGTAAAATCAAATGTGAACAAACAAATTAATACTAAAGATTTTCAACAAGCAATTGAACAAACCACTGGCAAATCCTATCAATGGTTTTTTGATCAATGGATATACAAAATGGGTATACCAAAATTTGAAGTAACTAAACAATACAACACCTCAAAAAAAGAATTAAAATTAATTGTAAATCAGATTCAAAAAAAGGATAGCAGCACTGAATATGGGCAGGCAGATTTCTTTCAAGGTAAAATGGAAATTGAAATTGATCGTAATATAATACCCATTCAAATTCATCCTAAGAAAGAAAACATATACTACTTTACATTATCAAAAGCTCCGGATTTCGTCAATTTTAATTTTGAAGATAACTGGATATGTGAGACGGAATACCTTCAATCGACACATGAATATTTATATCAATTGTTACAAAGTCATGATGTAGTAGCCAAACAAAAAGCATTAGACCAATTGGTTGTGATAGCTCAGGATACCAGCACTAATCCAATGATAAAAAATAAAATAATTCATGCATTTCAACAAGAAATTACATCAAATGGTTATTGGCGCTACAGACAATATGCTCTAGTCTCATTACGCAAAATATTGACCCTACCCTACGATGATTATACTACCACTATGCTTCTAAACCTAATCATTTCTGAAAAGTCATGGTTGAAAGCCTCAGCAATTAATATGTTAGGAAACACTAAAAATGTAACCTATGTTGACATATATCAAAAGGCGCTGAATGATAACAGCGATAGAGTGATTAATGCGGCTGCAATTGCCTTAGGCAAAACCAAAAGCATTAAAGCTAAAGAAATACTTATTGCCTTAGACAAAAAGCCATCCTGGAAAAATCAAAGTCGAATCAGTGCATTAAATGGTTTGGAACAATTGGGTGATACCAGTACAGTAGATTTTATTATAGAATGCATTAAGGACAAACAATCCCCCCGGTGGTACCTTGCAACACCAGTCTGGGATTATCCTTTTACTGCAATTAACACATTAATTGCACTCGGTAAAGCGGAATTAGCCTACCCTATTCTCTTTGATCGAATCCAAAAATCGTTGCTAGACAACGATCTCAATGACATCTTCCAAAATGTACAACTTATCGAGCTCCTAAAACTAGAGCAATCTAAAGAAGTTTACGTATTATTACAACAAAAATTTAAAAACGATCCAGACATTTTAGAAACAATATCTATGTATGAAAGTAATTTTTTGGAAAGTATAAAAAAATAAAAATGATTACTAATATTCAGTCAAGTTATCTTCATGTCAAAAGAAACTAATTTTCAAAGTATGAAAAAAGTGTTCCTCATAATATCTATCTTCAATTCAATATCAACTTTTGGGCAACAAACCTTGCCCATAATTAAAGCTCAATCAAAAAATGTATCCATTAATGATGGAGGGTTTTTGGATCAAAATGCCTGGTCATTGTCACCGGAGACTAAACCTGATATTTATATAGCAGATCGGTCATCTAAACCCAAATGGGTGGTTTTTTATACAGATATCGATTCTATAAAAGTTAAGATTAAACCCGGGAGTAGTTTTGATTTTATTATACTTCTGAATGAAAAGGATACCTGTTATACAAGAATAGTAAGTTCCAAATCAATAAAAAACTCCATGATATCTTCTGAAAATAGATCAGATACTATCCCGTTTACATTAAACCAATTCGATGCCATTCATGTCAAGGGCATAATAAATAGTACAGACACCATAAATTTACATTTTGATATCGGGACACTTGATTTTCGATTAACTAGAGAAACATTAGGTAGATATAAATCGCAAAGAATAAATCAACTCAAATTAGGGAACCTTGTTTGGAATTTGCCTAATATACAAACGGCAAATCAAACATCACATGGCATGGATGGTAGATTTGGATGGCGCGTTTTTGATGATAAAATTATTGAAATTGACTATGACAATAAATTTATCATCATTTACACTTCCTTGCCCAAAAAGATGAAAGGATTTAAAAAATCCAAAATAAAATTCATTCAATCCTTGTTTTGTATTGAATCAACTATTGAATTGATTAACAAAAAATATAAAGGTGATTTTCTGTTTGATACCGGATCTGATCTCACTATGGTGATTAATCCAACCTGGATGAAGAATCAAGAATTTCCGAATACCTTGGAAGTGGTTAAAAAATCCTCTTTTAGTGATGGCGCTGGAAAAAAATACGAGACCATGATGGTATCCGTACCTAAGCTATCCGTTAATACATTTGAACTTAAACATATACCTTGTTCCATACTTGGATATGAAGGTCCAAGTTCGGCCCCTATAAATTATTTTGGAAATGCCCTACTTAAACGATTTAATACTATAATAGATTTGAAAAAAGACCATATCTATTTGAAACCAAACAGCCTATTCAATACAGCTTTTAAAATGCCAAATTAAATTCAAAAGATCAATGTTATTATGAATATAATATTTGGCTAAAATGATCCAATAAATAGGGTGAAATCATAAAAAAAATCTTCATTAATCAATGTATAGCTAAAAAAAATAATGATGTTGGAAATAAAGCCAATATGTGAACATTGTAAGAAGTCCTTGCCAAACGATAGTACAAATGCTATGATTTGTACTTTTGAATGTACCTTTTGTAGCGATTGTGTGGATCATATTCTAAATAATGTTTGCCCAAATTGCGGCGGAGGTTTTGAAAAAAGACCAACCCGCCCTAAACATCTTTTGGGTAAATATCCAGCCAGCTCCATTCATCATTCTAAACCCATTAATAGTCATGAATTCGCATTGAAACTTAAGCAATACAAAAATATAATACCAAATCAAAGATAAAATATCGCTTACTTTCTCCTAATTGTATCCTTTTGTTTACTTTATATCTGTTGATTCACGCCATTACAATTGATCCGTTTTAATTGAAGATCTAAGTCTTTAAGACCCATAAAACAACTACAGGTTGTCAAAAAACAACTAATTATAGTGTGAATACAACGAATAGTAGCTGCTTTTTTTAGCCAAAGCTACTGTAGCATTATAACTTTGCACCAACAAAAAATTACAAGATGTTTAATTCAAAATCAATTGGCAATAAAATGACTGAAGCTAGGAAGAAGGCTAATCTTTCACAAGCTGAGCTTGCTCAAAAGATATCAATTAGTTCCCAAGCTGTCGGCAAATGGGAGCGCAGCGAATCTTTGCCGGATATCACTACATTAAATCGCGTTGCAGAAATCCTTGGGGTGGATCTAAACTATTTTTCTGAACGCTTTCCATCGTCAGAAAAAGTAGACATGCACCCTGAGTCCCCAATCAACAAATCAACAGAGTCAGAATCTTTGGGTCAAAAGTTATCAGATACTAAAGTTGATAAAAAACAAAGCTGGGATATGTCAAGGTTAAACCTGCTAGATAGTGATTTTTCAGGTTTAAATAACTTACATGATAAATTCAGTTCATCCAATATCCAAAGATGCTTATTTATCGGCTCACAGATGTCAGGAATATTATTAAACAGCAATAATATGGATCGGTGTGACTTTTCAGACTCAGATATTAGCAATTGCCAATTTCAAAATTCTAATTTGGATAATAATAAATTTAATAACTGTTCTCTCAAAGAAACTGAATTTATAAAATGTAATATTGGTAAATGTGATTTCTCTGGATCCGACTTTACTAAAAGCACATTTAAACTAAGTAATTTTGGAGAAAACAATATTACTAAAGCTATTTGGAAAAGTACCATTTTTGTTGAGATGCAGCTCCAGGATCTTGTTTTTGATGGAATTATAGACGGATGCTTTTTTGAACATTGCACTTTCTATAATGTTAAGTTCCAAAATGCTACATTGATCAATACCTTTTTTAAAAACAACAAGAAATTCAATCGAGTGAAATTTATTGATTGTAAGGTGGATAAACTAACATATGCATTCCTGAAAAGCAATCTAGCCAATTTGAGCGGGATAACATTAATTTCTTAACTGTAAATACTATGATTATTGCTACCCCTAGGTGGTATTTAATGGTTGGACACAGCCTTTAAATAAGTTGTCATATCTGATCAGATTTCGCAAATGAACCTCTGAAACGCCCTAGTACACTACTATTTTTTAAAATGATACACCAGTGGAATGGATTGGATTAGTAAATAATATAGCAAAAAATCTAATCCTAAATATTCCAATATAAACTTATTGTTAAATTTATTATCATAAGATCTTTATCTTATAAATAACAGACAGATTCCATTAAGTTTGCAGATTATTAAACATATCATGGATAACAAAAAATGGCTTGACGCTGAAATGCATGCAATCGAAAAGAAACTTATCGATGCCGGTTTAAATCACAAAAAACTTATCAGTTCACTGCATGAATCACAACAAAAAAGTGGAACAAACCTTATTCAATATCTAGCTTTACGAAATGAGGACATTCGTGTATTACAGGATAAATTACATCAGGCAGGATTATCAAGCTTAGCAAGTTCGGAAAGTCATATTTTAAAACAAGTACAATCCATTAGAGAGATTTTAGGTGCCACACTAAAGGACAAGGACATTTCACAAATCGATTACTATAGTGCTCAAAATACTTTAAATAAATTCGCAACTGAGTTGTTTGGATTTAAAAAAGATCCTTCTATCCCTCATATAATGGTCACGCTGGATACCTCGTTTGAAAATAATGCTCAATTGATAAGAAGCCTGATGGAGGCCGGCATGAATGTGGCTCGAATTAATTGTGCACATGGGAATGAAAAAAACTGGAGGTCATTGATTGATGCAGTACAAAATGCATCTGATAAAAGCGGCCGTGCATGCAAAATATACATGGATATTGCAGGACCTAAAATGCGTGTTGATTTGCCTGGCAAAGGCAAAGATAAAGGTAAATTAAAAGTAACATTAGGGCAGGAAATTTTATTGGTAGAATCCGGAGAAGAAATTGAACGCAATCAAGAGGTAATATCATGTTTTGAACACGGGGTTTTTACACATTTAAAAGAAGGTGAAAGAATCATTATAGATGATGGAAAAATTGAAGGAATAGTAATAAATAAAAATGGAAGTAACCATCTAAAAATCACAAGAATTTCTTCGAAGAAACCATTTATTAAAAAAGAAAAAGGACTAAATCTGCCTGACACACAAATTACATTAGAGGCACTTACTAAAGTCGACCTAAAAGTACTTCCATTTATCGCTAAAAATGCAGACCTTGTAGGATGTAGTTTTCTTAGAACCGCTAAAGATGTTAAATTAATTAAAAATAAACTTAAGAAATACAACAATAATCCAAAACTGATTTTAAAAATTGAAACCCCTGAAGCTGTTATTAATTTACCATCTTTATTACTTGAAGCCATGACAGAAGAATCATTTGGAGTCATGATAGCTCGGGGTGACCTTGCTGTCGAAATAGGTTTTGAAAGACTAAGTGAAATCCAGGACGAAATTCTTTGGATTTGTGAGGCAGCGCATGCTCCAGTTATTTGGGCTACTCAGGTTTTAGAAACATATAGCAAATCCGGTTTTGCCACTAGAAGTGAAATTACTGATGCTGCACACGCAGCAAAAGCAGAATGCGTAATGCTAAACAAAGGAGATTACATTGTTGACACCATTAAACTTTTAATAAATATCCTAAACAAAAGCGGAGGTCATCGTCATAAAAAACGCTACAGTATGCGTCCTTTAAATATTGCTACCCATTTCTTAAATCATTCGAATACTATTAAAAAAACTTTACGTATAAAATCAAACGAATCCTAATTATTTATTAGTGTGGTCCATATATCATTTTCATCTATCTTATTTGCAACATCTAGATTTAATTTATTTTTATTACAACCCCGCCAATTTTACAAAAATTGAATTCAACAATTTTAGTTTCAGATATAATGCTAAAAGTTTTAGATGAATTATTTAGTTTGGTTTTTTTAAAGCACTCCTAAAATTTTTTAATAAGGAAGTATAAAAGTTTCAGGAATGATTAACTTTGATCTGAAATATAGCATTTAACAAATAATCAACTAAACAAATAAAAATGAAGTACAAAATCGGAAGCAAAGAATCACCTATGTTATTAAAAACACCGCCCTTAACCAGTGAATATACTATGCACGTGGACCAAAAAGATGGTAAGGACATCCTAGTCTGTACCGTAGGCAAAACGGTTCTACATTACAACATAGACTGCCTGGATGATTTACATAACATGTTAAAAAAACACGGAGACTGGATGGAGCTTGGCAGTGCTGATGAACAAAAACCTGCCAAAGAAGGAACCGTAGAAGCATGGGGACGCTCTGAAAACAATCCTGCAGGAGGTTGGTATGGACTTAAAAAAGGACTTCGTGGACGTTTTGGAATGTATATACCACCATTAATGGAAAAACTAGGACTAGCCGAACTTACTCACGACGCTAAGGGTAATAAAATGAAAGCTAAATAGTACCTGCCTTGAGAAAAGTAAACCAATGGCCAATACTAATAAATAGGAATTGTATTTATAATAAATACATTATTAGTTGAAACTCCCTCTTGGATCAGACAATTTTTTGTTAGTTGAGAAATTTAAATATTGACATTTTTTAAATTAACTTTAATAAAGGAAACGCAATTAAATAATGAGATATCACTTATTTGAATTTGAAGACTTAAAATGGTTTCCGAATTCTATAAGAGAAGGCAGAACGGATTACCTTCGATATTTTTTGAACGCTGTTGAATTTTATAAACCCATTATTCCTTTAATTTCTGAGACCCTTTGCGAAATCAAGGAACATCATATAATTGATTTGTGTTCAGGAGGCGGTGGAGCTATTGAACAAATCAATAAGGAACTTCAAAAAAATTCAAAAGAGCCCATCACGATAACACTTACCGATAAATTTCCAAATACTAACGCCTACAAACATTTAAAAGAAAAAAACAATAATCAAATTGAATTCTTAGATGATTCCATTGATGCTACAAATGTTCCAAAAGATCTCAAAGGACTCCGTACTATGTTCTCTGCCATACATCATTTTGATCCCGACACCATTATTAAAATTTTAAAAAATTCAGTTGAGCATAATGCAGGAATATGTTTTTTTGATGGAGGGGATAAGAATATTTTTACAATTCTTGGGATCATCATGTTCCACCCCATAGCATTTGTGTTATGTACTCCGTTTTTTAAACCCTTTAAATTCTCTCGATTGTTTTTTACATATGTCATACCCTTAATTCCATTGACAACAGTATGGGATGGATGTGTTTCTATCTTGCGTTTATATAGCCCTAATGAATTGTTGGGTTTCGCAAAACAGGTAGAAGATAATAACTATATATGGAAATCAGGCAAGGTTAGAAATAAATTGGGCATGAATATAACTTACTTAATTGGATACCCAAACAGTAACAAGGGATAAAATGAATGTACTTAAATTTATCTTAAGTTCAGTAATCATCACTTTAATATTATTAAGCAGTGTGGTTCTGGTAGATACTTGTTTCCAAATCCTAGACCATTTGAAAAATAATACTACACCCATTTCTGTATCCACATTTTCAAATCAAGCAATGGTCCTTGGAATGATTAGTGATTCTTTAAGAGCCATACTGTTATGCTATTTGTTCCCACAACTCAAACATGCGGGCGAATCTATAGCTGTCGGTATAAAATTTGGTTTGACTATTAGCGGCATAATGAGTACATTGTGGTTAATATTTGGTTATTTAGAATTGAAATTAGAAGATCCCAATTTTTTCTTGATATTTGACGGCATAATTTTTATAATACAGGGAATTTTAAGTGGTATCGGATTACATGTACTTTCTAAAAGAAAATTAATCTGAACGGCTTGGTTTTACTTTCTACAATAAACCTAATATTTATATAATGAATTAGGAATAAATTTACTTAAAATCTTAAAAAATTGAAATGGCAAAAACCTATTTATCTATCTCTAAGTAATCCTATAGTTATATTCAGACTATAGCCATTCCAAATAAATATACCTTAGGTAAACATATAAAGAATTGATAAGTTTTATAATTACACTTTTACAAATTCATATAAGTATTGAAAAACACTCCAACATATTTACTGTTAATGAAATATTTTGCAATTCTAGTCGTATCATTATATCTAATAAGATGCAATCGACATACTACAATAGAAAAAACAAATAATGATGTTACTAATGAAATTACATTTCACTTTAAACAACATAGAAGTGATTTTTTAAATCCTTTATCAACAACTTCACTAGACCAAAATATACGAAGTATTTTCCAGGACAGCAAGGGAATATTTTGGTTTGGAACTAATGGAGCAGGTATCTACCGTTTTGATGGTATACATTTAAATCAATTTACTGAGAAGGATGGACTATCCAATAATCAAATTCTAAGTATCCAAGAAGATCAATTTGGAAATATTTGGTTTGGCACAGGTATTTTCGGGGTCAGTAAATTTAATGGCAGCACTTTTACTTCCTATACAACCAAAGAGCGATTGCAATTCAGTAAAAACTTTAAAAAAGATTGGAAAATTGTTCAGAAAGATTTATGGTTTTATGCCGGTGGTGGCGTTTACCATTATCACGACACTTCATTCGTATATTTACCTTTAGCTGAAACCAAATCCATTTCTGATCAATCACTTAAGTCCCCCTTTGTACTCAGTCGATATGCTGTTTATAGCATACTTAAAGACAAAAAAGGCAATGTTTGGTTAGGAACACAAGCTCAAGGTGTATTACGTTATAATGGCAAATCTTTTACATGGTTTACAGAAAAAGGTCTGAGTGGTTCTGCTGTGCTAAGTATATTCGAAGATCGACGAGGAAACATTTGGTTTGGAAACAATGGCGCCGGATTATTTCGTTTTGATGGAAAAACCTTAACAAATGTTACAGAAGAAAAACAACTAACGAATTCTGAATTTAAAGTTTCCGGGGCTTCGAACACAAACACCTTAGCTCGGATTTATTCTATTAATGAAGATAACTTTGGAAACCTATGGATTGGAACTGTAGACGCTGGCGCTTGGAAATATGATGGAACTAACCTAACTCATTATACTATGAAGGATGGATTGTCCAGTAACGCGGTGAATACGATTTATAAAGATAAAAACGGTCAACTCTGGTTCGGAACAGATGAAAACGGAATTTGCAAGTTTAATGGCATCACTTTTCAAAAGTTTAATTTGCAATAAGCCTTTATTTCACTTTAAAATAGATCTACAAAAAAGGATTTTCCAAATCTTCTGAAATATAGCCTTAATAAATATGTATAAAATTATGAAGGTAAAAATCCGTTTAGCGTTATATCATTTGCTCATGATATATATATTTTAATAAACCACACACCGCCAATTATATAATTGTTCGATCTTGCATCTTTCAAAGTCTTTCCACGCATCAAATATTATAAGTCGCATCACAAATTATTGAACCTATTCTAAACTTGAATATAAATTAGAATTTTTGTTACTTTGCGGATATATTAGTGTATTTTTTTTCCTGAAGAAGGGATATTCAAGGTATTTCAATCGATAACCAGAAACATATGTTTTTTCTAATTTCTAAATCAAACACAATATGTATACCACAGTATTAGCACTACATTCCATCTTCCGATGGTTTATGCTCATCAGTTTAATCATTGCAATCTTCCAGGCTTATAAAGGTTGGATGCTAAAAAAACCATTTTTAAGCAAGGACAATGCTATTCGACACTGGACTGCTACCATCGCGCATGTACAACTCATGATTGGCCTTTGGTTATATTTTGTCAGCCCGCCAATGGATTATTTTATGAAAAACTTTAAAGATGCCGTTCATCAAAAAGAAATTCGTTTTTTCGGAATGGAACACAGCATCATGATGGTCGTGGCCATAGTGTTAATTACCATTGGATCTGTAATAGCTAAACGAAAATCTACGGACCAGGACAAATTTAAGACTATAGCCATTTGGTTTACCATAGGGCTCATTATAATCTTGATATCAATTCCATGGACGTTTTCGCCATTTGTAAGCCGACCTAATTTTAGGTCTTTTTAACTAGAATCTAGTTTTGAAAATTTGCCAACTTGAATTTGGCAAAATGGTCATCCATTGATTCAATTTAATTTTATTTGATTATTGTTTCGAAAGAGTCATAGTGAATACTTATACTTAGGATTCAGAAACTTTTTATATACATAGTAAGACTTTAAGGAGGATAACATTGAACACTAAATTCAAAATATCCAGGAGTCCATTTAAAACTATTTTTTAAACATGGCAAAAAATAAAACCCTGAGAACTTGTCATAACGGACACTCATATTATAAAACCAGCGACTGTCCTGTTTGTCCTATCTGCGAAGTAATACGAAAACCCAAAGATCATTTTCTTGCTTTACTTGCAGCCCCTGCAAGAAGAGCATTAGAAAATAATGGTATTACGACCTTACAACAACTTTCAAGCTATACAGTGGAAGAAATCATGGAACTTCATGGCATAGGAAAAACCACTATTCCAAAATTAAGAGTTGCTTTAACTGAAGCAGGCTTGACATTTAAAAACAAAGGCTAATCGTCTGAAGGGATACAGGACTAATCACTCATTAATTTTTGCAGTATTTATGGTATTTAAATTTTACTATCTTTTTATTAATGAAATAAACCAATTCTAAGAATCAGATAAAAATCTAATAATTTACATTATTTTCACATGGTCTATTCCTAATTAAATACGGTTACGATACTAGACTTAATTTATGTTGAATATTTAAAAAATGTTAATCCTCAAATAATTTAAAATATATGTCAAGAATAATTTTAATCGCGTTAGTACTTACAATAAGCTTAAACAGCATTAATATCTATGGTCAAGGTTGCAGTGATGCCGGAATGTGTACCATAGCAAGCTTTAAACCTTCCAATTCAAACAGCGATTCGAGCACTAATAATCAATTCACTGTAGGCTTATACTATGGAAAGGCTGACCACTCCATTACAGTTTGGGGAAATTATATAGAATACCAAAGGCAATTAACTCAACAAATAGGTTTTGGAGCCAAACTCACCACCTTATCTCAGGATGGAAATGGAATAAACGAATTTGGAATCAGTGATTTATTTTTATCTGGAAACTACAAGTTTATTGATCTTTTAAAATTCACCCTAGGATTAAAAATACCATTAATAAGTAAGAGCTTTATTAGTTCCAAAAAGACACTGCCTATGGATTATCAATCTAGTTTGGGCACTTTAGATTTTTTGGTTGGATTTGGATGTGAAATAAAAAATGTACAATTTGGATTGGCATTACAGCAACCATTAAACCAAAACAAAAATGAATTTATTGCTGAAAACCAGTCCATAAATTCAATTTTGAGAACATTTCAAACGACCAATAAATATAAACGAAATGGAGACCTATTGTGTAGACTTTCATATAAAATTAAATTAATTAAAAATTTACATTTGACACCTGGCGTATTACCCATTTATCACCTTGCAAATGATCATTTTACAGACACAAGCGGTGTGGAAAGAGAAATTATTGGTTCCCAAGGTTTAACGTTGAATGGAAATCTTTACTTAGATTACAAGCTCAATTCAAAACATTCCATCCAACTTAATGCAGGAATACCATTTATAGTTAGAGATTCTAGACCCGATGGATCAACTCGAAGTTTTATAGCAAATTTGGAGTACAAATTACACTTTTAATATCTTTGCAAACATCAAATCGGAGCTAATGGTCAAATCTTTTGTCAAACCATTTGATCCTTGTTTAATGTGATTTACTTCTTATTTCATGATCCATCATTAGTGCACTGTGGATGATCCATGCAGCATAAATTTGCTTTTAATCAAATATTTTCAAAATTTTTTTTGGCTGATTTTCAATAAATTATGACAACTTTACATGAAATAATGTAAACTATACTTTACATTTTGTAAATCTTACATATCTTTGTATTTTACTTTAAAACATCAATTTATGGATCTTCGTAGAAATCATATAAACCAGCGGGTTTTAGTTTATGCCATTTTGTGGATCGCAAGTTACACTTGCAGCATTTTAACTCTTAAATCGTTCAATCTTCCCGTTGAAGTCGGACTGGTGCTGACTTTTGTAACCATTCTGGCCTTTTCTGTTTTCATTTACAAGTATTACAGAAGTATTTTTTTTATGGATGAAGTGCAAATAAAAATTCAAATGGAAGCAGTAATCATCGCCTTTTCATTAGGTTTGATGTTATTAATGACCTTAGGGCTCTTAGATCTTTTTGTAAGCTTAAACAAAGAAGATTGGAGTTATAGGCATTTAGTTCCACTTTTTGTTACTTTCTATTTTATTGGTTTATTTATTTCAAAACGTAAATACGATTTTAACCATGAAGAACACGATTAAAGTGGAACGAGCTAAGAAAAACTGGACCCAAGCAGACCTGGCAACACATATTGGCGTTTCAAGACAAGCTATAAATGCTATTGAAACGGGCAGGTTTGTACCCTCTACCCTTTTAGCATTAAAAATGGCGAGCGTATTTGGAACAACCGTAGAAACTATTTTCCAATTAGAAATTTCAGATTGATGAATAATTATTAACGCACTAAAATATGGGAACACAGATCTTAAACAAAATTAATAGTTTAGGATATAGTAATAGTTTAGAAATTTAAGGAGCCACATATTATCTTTGTTTGGATCTTAGTATCATTTAATAAATATGTAAATCCTATAAATAATAACAAAAATTTATGGCTGAAAAAAAATCTAAACTTGTTGAGATTAAAACCAAACCAACCAGTGCCAGTGTTGAAGATTATATAAATAACTTAACGAATGAACAACAGCGTAAAGACAGTTTTAAACTCATAGAATTATTTAAAAATGCAAGTGGTGAAGAACCTAAATTATGGGGTACCAGCATTATTGGATTTGGCAATAGAAGATACAAAAGTCCTGCCACCGGGAGGGAAGTCGATTGGTTACTTATTGGATTCGCACCTCGTAAAGCTAACCTTTCGTTGTATATTAGCATTGGTATCAAAGGGCAAGCTGAGGCACTCACCAAACTTGGTAAACATAAAACAGGAACTGGTTGTCTTTACATCAATAAACTTGACGATATTGATCTTGCTGTCTTAAAGCAAATGGTTGATACTACTTTAAAAAACAGGAACAACAATTAAACTTGGTATAAAATTAAAAACCAATTCTATGTATTAGTTTTTTAAAAAAAAAAATAATATCAATAATGCAAATATTTGGTTCCCATTTAGATTCTTAAACCAATGATGTCAGTATAATTTTTAATGATTAGATCTAACCTTAACCTCAAGCATAAATGAAAAAACAAGAATTGTCATCTAAATTAAGTAAAGAATTACTTACTACTCTAAATGAACGCTTTTTAAAAAACACCGATCGTCATAAAGGACTAGAATGGTCTAAGGTTCAAACAAAATTAGAAGCCAATTCTCAAAAAATGTGGTCCCTGTATGAAATGGAACGAACAGGCGGTGAACCAGATGTTGTAGATTTTGATAAAAAAACAGGTGAATTTATTTTTTATGACTGTGCAGCAGAAAGCCCCAGTGGTCGAAGAAGTTTATGTTATGATGATGATGCATTACAATCCAGAAAAGAAAATAAACCTAAAAATAGTGCTGTAAAAATGGCAACAGAAATGGGTATTGAACTTCTAACAGAAGACCAATATCGAACCTTACAGGAATTAGGTCCATTCGATAGAAAAACTTCGAGCTGGGTAAAAACACCAAAAAAGATTAGAGAACTTGGCGGTGCCATTTTTTGTGATCGCCGATATGATACCATCTTTATGTATCATAATGGAGCAGAATCTTACTATGCTGCAAGAGGATTCAGAGCATCTCTAAGGGTTTGAAAACTTACTTATTATGCATTATTTTAAGTACTGTGGTTGACTATAATTCAATATCTCACTTGCTCAAATAATTGAAAGGACTACGCTCATAGAAAAATTGATCTGTAAGTTTCTTTTAATGATTACAGAATTTATTTCAATAAATATGCAGAAAAAAGAAACAGAAACATTTTATCCGACTAACAGACAAGAATGGCGACAATGGCTATTAGAAAATCATAATAAAAAACAGTCCATTTGGCTTGTTCATTATAATAAAAAATCAAATATGCCATCCGTTTCGTGGAGCGAGGCGGTCGATGAAGCACTTTGTTTCGGTTGGATTGATAGCACCAGAAAATCGCTGGATAACGATATGTTTATTCAGTTTTTTACCAAACGCAAACCAAGGAGTGTATGGTCTAAAATCAATAAAGAAAAAATTGAACGATTAAAACAAGAAGGACTGCTCATGCCTGCTGGTCTAGAAAGCATATCGATAGCACAACAAAATGGAACCTGGAATATTTTAGATGACGTAGAAGAACTGGAAATTTCCGAAGACCTTGAAATGGAGTTCAATACTCGCGAAGGTTCAAAGGAATATTTTCTCAGCTTAAGTAAGTCGGTAAGAAAAAGTATGTTGCAATGGATTAAACTGGCTAAACGACCTGAAACCAGACAAAAGAGAATTGTTGAATTAGTAGAACACGCTAATCGAAAGATCAGACCTAAACAATTTAGGTAATAATATCAATGTTGCTCATTAAAAATGATATCAATTAAACAATGTTGCTGATATTTTTTGGATCGTAATTCTTTCAATACAATTCAAAAATGATTCTATATCATAATATCATTATTATCCTTGTAAAAGTTATATTAAGACATTTTAAACCTTTGTCATGGCTATCACATTAAATCTTTTAAGTCCATCAGCCAAAAGTTAAAAAATCATGAACTAAATGGCAAATAAAAGATTCTTTTTATCTTTACACATCTAGAGCAATAAGCCTGTTTAATGATATTTAATCATTTATAATAATTTTCTAAAGTAATGCGTACAGCTGAACATACATATAAAACTTGGATAAAAATCAACAATAAATAAACTAAAACACATATGGCTACAGTAAACATTTATCTTACATTTAATGGCAATTGCCTGGAAGCATTTAATTTTTACAAATCAGTTTTCGGTGGAGATTTTCCTTATGTTGGAAAATTCAATGAGATGCCACCTCAAGAAGGCATGCCACCAATGAGTGTTGAAGACGGAGAAAAAATCATGCATATTTCATTACCCGTTAGCAAAGAAACGATTCTGATGGGTAGCGATGTAGGTGGGGAATGGTCTTCACAGTTTTCCATGGGTAATAATTTTTCGATTTCTGTAAATACAGAAAGTACACAGGAAGCCGACCAATTATTTAATGGACTTGCTTCAGGTGGTCAGATCACCATGCCATTGGCTAAGACATTCTGGGGTGCTTACTTTGGAATGCTTACCGATAAATTTGGAATCAATTGGATGGTAAATTATGATGAAAATCCTCCAGCCTAATCCAATAGTAGATATTCTTATGATATAAAGATTCTTTAATCTTCTTCATAAATTATAAAATTCAAAGGATCATTTGTCATTAATAAATGATCCTTTTTAACATATGATATAAGTCAATTATGAAAACTATTTGAGTTACATTCTAAAGCTATCGAGACCACTGTTTTCGAATGGTATGCCATTTGAACTATTTAACATTTTATGTATTTATATATGAAATACTCAACCATTAGTAAAGAAACAACTTTCAATGTTATATTTCTATTACCCAATTTCTAACAAAATCCATTTAACACAACCTAATAAATTATTTAATTTTAGCTTTCTAAACTTAGGAAATATTAATTAACAAGCAGAAGATATATTATTTTAAATAGGAAATGCATTTTCGATATGAACGTTATTATTTTTTGTAAGAAAATCTAGAACAAGGAATTCGTAAATAATGAATTCTTGAAGTAATATTATTAAGTCTAAAATATTGAAATGAATTACAGATACTTATCGTTTATGCCAAAAACAGAACAAGCTCCCTTCCCTTATCAAGGGAAGGGCTGGGGATGGGTTCGCATACTATGGCACTATATTACCGCTAATTTTAAAAATCAATAAATATGCAAGACTTAAGTTATATTATAATTCCTAGTTGCATTTAATCCATCCCCATATGACTACACAAGTAAATATAAAAACCATCTTCAATTGTTCATTAGAACGCGCCTTCAAAACACCTATGCTTTGCGATGTCTCAAAAGTACACACCGGATTTGGCATCATGCCAAAAGTAACTCATTGCACAGAAGATGCAAATTGGGGAAAACCTGGATTTGGTAAAAAAGTTTTTGCGGCAAAGTCCTTAACATTTAAAGGAGGAGAAGCATCAAGTGATCAAGTAATCGAACGCATTGAAAATAAATACTGGCGTATCGAAGTCAGTAATTTTACAGCCTGGATGTTAGGTTTTTCAAAATTCGTCGGAGAATGGCAGACCACTGAACTTGAACCAAATAAAATCTTAATAGAATATACCTACACCATGCATTCCGATGTTGCAATACTCTATCCCCTAAATTGGCTTTTTACCAAAATATTCTGGCGCATTTATATGAAAAGAGTGTTGGAAAATGTAAGACAATTGGCTTATTCTGAGGCTCCCTATTTGTATCAATAATACAAAAAGACACTTTATTTCAAGTTATATTTCGGGTATCTTATCAAACCACTTACGAGCTGCTATCTTGGATCAATAAAATATTTCATTTGAGTGAAGCAACAAAATCAGGCAATCACAGATTATCATATAAAAACATCAATCATATAAATGGTCATCTCAATATTTTTAACAAATCAATCCAAAATAAATTAGAAATGATTTCAAAAGTTTGACAATTAAATATTTATTGGATTCCGAAAAATGATTCATGGATTATATAAATATGATGAGGTATAGTAAACTTTGAAAATCAAACAATACTAAATAATATGATAATTTTACATATTCCTTTTATAAAATATTAATAACTTTGAAGATGAAATTAATTGTAAGTATATTTTTCATTATTTGTTGTTTCGAATCATCCATTATTGCACAGAATATATTTGATGCCAGACAATCTGTAATGATCCAAGCCGTTGTACAAGAGAGCCCAGCGCAAATTAAACTGAACTGGGTATTAGATACTGCAAACGGCGGCTATACCATCTGGAGAAAATATTCACTTGATCAAGTTTGGGTAGATAGCATGGTGCATCTGGCACCGAACAGCACATCGTGGATAGATACGAATGTACATCAAGGCATAGCTTATGAATATCAGATTCTAAAAAGTTTACCTGCATTTCCATATGGAGATGGCAGTGCAAATTTTGGTGCAGGTTACATTTATGCAGGAAATAAAATTCCACCCAAGCATCAGAGCGGAGCATGCCTAATGGTCATTGATCAATCATTTAAATACACACTAGCATTTGAAATATCAAGACTGCTGGATGATTTACAATCCGATGGATGGGTTGCAGACACCATTTTCGTTAATAGAAATGATTCCGTTTTTCAAG
Organism: Saprospiraceae bacterium; assembly: GCA_044228225.1. Taxonomy (GTDB): domain Bacteria; phylum Bacteroidota; class Bacteroidia; order Chitinophagales; family Saprospiraceae; genus Vicinibacter. The sequence goes on from JBGAVH010000027.1 coordinate 19,266, forward strand.
TAAAAAAGAGGATACTAGATTGGGCCAATAAAAATCCTAACATTCATCAAGCGCTATTTCTATTCGGAAGAATTCCTGTACCATATTCAGGTGAAATTGCACCTGACGGACATCACAGCGATCACAGAGGATCATGGCCATGTGATGGCTTTTATGGAACTATTGATGGATTATGGACTGACCAAATCGTTAAAACAACAGCAGCAGCAAGTTCCAGAAATGATAATGTTCCGGGCGATGGAAAATTTGATAATAACATTTATCCTGCCAAAGTGCATTTACAAATCGGAAGAGTAGACTTTAGTAATATGAATAAATTTTCTGAAACCGAAGAACAATTGCTGAGACGTTATTTAAATAAAAATCATAACTGGCGCATCGGAAAAATAACAATGTTAGATCGTGGTCTTGTGGATAATAATTTTCCCTCAGATATTGAAGGATTGGGACAGTCGGGTTGGAAAAATTTTGCACCTATGTTTGGCATAACAAATGTTAAAGACCTACCCTATAGACAAACCCTATCCAATCAATCTTTTCTTTGGTCATATGGTTGTGGTGGCGGAGGTCCAGAGAGTGCATCAGACATTTCTAATACGACCTATTTTACAACCGATTCTCTTCAATCAATGTTTACCATGTTGTTTGGCTCCTATTTTGGTGATTGGGATTACCCCAATAATTTCTTACGTGGTGCTATTGCATCAAAAACTTGCTTAGCCAGTACCTGGGGCAATAGACCTAATTGGTTTTTGCATCATATGGCACTTGGAGCATCCATTGGATATTCTACACAAATTACAATGAACAATAGAGGATTATATACCCCACGATTCTATGGAGGATATGTCTCTACAGCCCTCATGGGTGACCCAACGCTCCGGATGCATGTTATTCCTCCAGTCGAAAATTTAAATGCAAAACCAGAAGGTCTTAATATCCGTTTAGATTGGAAAAAACCAAAAGACGCAACAGGTTTTTACATTTATAGAAAATATACTACCGATAGTGATTATACTTTACTCAATGATTTTGCCACAAATGACACTTTTTTTATAGATGCATGCAGAGATAAAGGACTAATCCATTACATGGTTCGTGCTACTTCATTGAAAAACACCGGAAGTGGTAGCTATTATATTTTAAGTGCAGGAGTCACCACTTCTATATTGAGTGACACATCTTCATTAAATATTAAAGCACAAATCACCTCTTCACATTCTGGTCAGACCAATGGATCCATAAAAATAATTCCAAGCGGTGGTTGTGCACCATACTCTTACAAGTGGTCAACAGGTGAAACCACCTCTGAACTTTCCAACTTGTCACCCGGAACCTATTGTCTTACCGTAAGTGATTGTATGAATTGTACTAGAATTTATTGTTCCACAGTAAATATAACGACTTCCATTAGTGATTTGGATCAAATAATTTCTTACAAACTCTTTCCGAATCCCACCAATAACAAACTCAATGTCCAACTAAAATTTGCTGAATTTCAAAAACTTCAACTCACCATCACAGACATTAATGGCATAAAATTAGCAACCAAACAATCATTTGGAAAAGACATTAACTTGAATTGGGATGTTGAATTTCTTTCGTCAGGTCACTATTGGTTACACATTGAAAATGGATTAAAACATGTTACAATTCCATTTACAAAAACCAGATAATAGCATCATGAAGTTTTAAAAATAAAAATTGATCAGCATTATAATATGAATTTATAAAAAGGGTGTTTTTCCCCTTTTAACATTTATAAGTTGCCATTACTTTTACATCAACAATTTATAATCTATTTCATTTTAAATGGTGCTAAAATTAATTTGAATTTAGCCCAAAGATACAAGTAGAATCAAAAAAAAATAATACATCAAATTAACCATACTCAGTCTAATGTACTACCAGAACATAGCCATCTACCCAAACATTTCACGCTAAGCTTACATCTTTATACTGTGGTTAATCTATTTCTGTTCAGGGGCCTGTAAGCCCCTGTAATAGATTTTTATTACTACCAGGTAATTATTAATTTGTTCCTTATTGGGTCCTAAATTTATTTTCACACACAACTGCAGAATATCAATATTTTCATACACCAAGAATTAATCAATTCAAATTTAAAAAAATAATTTTCATAAAATTTACAATTTTACACTTATAAATTGAATGTTATCCGATCTTGAATAAATTCTTCCTAAAAGAATAAAGTACTAATCCTACCCTGGACTTGACATTTAATTTTTGAAACAAATGCTCGCGATACCCATCAATAGTTTTGGGACTCAGAAACATCACATCAGCAATCTCCTTGTAAGTCATTTCACTACAGCAGTGTTTCAAAAATTCCAGTTCTCTGTCCTTGAGTATAATAGTTGGAGACTTCGTATCTGTTGATTCAGATTTGCCAGAGATGTTTTTCATGAGGACACTGGCTACAAAATCAGAATAGTAGAATCCTTTATTTAATATACTGGTCATGGCAAACATTAATTCTTCCGGGTCAGCATCTTTTAGCAAGTATCCTTTGGCCCCAAGATTGAACATTTTAATAATGGACATTTCTTCATCATTCATGGTGAGTGTTAAGAATTTAAGCTCAGGATATTGCTGTTGAAGAACTTTAGCCACTTCCATACCATTCATGACAGGCATGTTGATATCCAATAATATGAGATCTGGCTTTACATCCAAGCCTGGCAATAAGTCTATCAATTCACGACCATTTTTTAATACATGGGTAACATGAAAGGCATCATCCTTTTCAATAATGGATTGAATAGCTTTAGCCAATATAATGTGATCGTCAACTAAAATAATTTGATAAGCCATAATTTATTTTATTGGATAGGTAATATTAAATAAAGTTCCGTGTTCAGGATTAGACACGATGTCAATGGTTCCTCCGATGACTTTAATTCGTTGTAATATATGCAATAATCCAGACCCTGAATCAGGATTATTGCTTACTTCATTCATATCAAATCCAATTCCATTGTCAGAAATATGGAAAGAAATAAGGTCTGGTATGAAAATCATTTGGATGTTTAAAATGCTGCATTGACTGTGTTTAATTGCATTGGTAATAATCTCCTGAATCATTCTATAAATGATAATTTTAATATTACTATCAATAATCGGCTCTTCTCCTTCCTTAGTAACGATGCATTCCATAGATCCCAGTTGATTGATCCTTCTTCGGTCTCTTAATAAAATATGCTCAAAGGAATCCTGAATCCACTGGCTATGATCCAATACTTTAGAAAGGGCACGCAGTTCTTCCAATGCCTGAGAGATAGCATCGTAAGCTTGGAGGCTATGTTCTGTCGGATGTAATTTTGTTAAAGCATTGGAGTGAATTTTGGCCACCGTAATCAATTGTCCAATGTTATCGTGCAATTCGTAACCGATATGCTTCAAAGTTTGTTCTTGGATCTCCAATTCAGATTGCATGAGTGCATTCTTATGTCTCAATTCTGCATCTTCTTTATCCTTGATAAATTTATTTTTATTCTTTTGGTAGTACAAATAAAATAAAACCAAAACCACCGTTAAAGCACAAAAAACACTGCACGACAATATAATCCCGAATACTATATCTTTTTCATACATACAGCTCCAATTATAAATAGAATGTATTGAATATACAATACAACATAGCTTATATTTTTATAAATCATGCGAAGTGTGTTGCTATTGGATTCAACCAAATAATTAAAAGCTGCCATCATTGGAATATTCATTAAATAATAAAAAAACAATCCGATGGATACCCAAAATAATAAATTCTTTTTAAGATCGATTATCTGATCACTTTTCATAGTCTCAATGACATACATACAAATAATAACACACATGATAACTGATCCAATACAAAAGTTATAAGAGGTGAATTTTTCGAATATCCGCTGTACAAAAATAATATTTAAAACTGAGAATATACCCAAAAGAATGGCTGCATATAAAATGATTCTTTTATATGCAGCATCCTTTATTTGTTGATAATAAAAATAAAAATACAACAGTAAAATGATAGTAGAAAGTATACTGTAATAGGCTACATTATTAATTAAATCATATCGGGTTAAAACATGGCCTCCAAAATCTTCAATAAAAGTAAATATTGCAATGTACAACAGTACTAAATGTTGATTGGCAATTAGTGTTCTTCTATAATAATAAAACACCAATACAACTAAAAATTGCAATACAAATATGAATTCCTGTAGCACTAGATTCAATTTACTGTTGATTTAACCGTCCTGAAGCACCCAAACTATCTATAGCATTCAACATCACTGGTGCTGTTTGACATCCTGGAGGACATAATCCACCCATATTTAAGAAACTCAAACTACGAGTAAGAATTTCAGGATTATTAAAATCAATTGGTTTTGGTTTACGTGTTTGGGGATCAAAATAGTTCACATCAAATTCTAGTTCAACTCCTGACTTATCAACATAAGTCGGAGCAATAATAATTGCATGAAAACCTCTTTTATCTTGACTTATCTGAGACATATAACTTGATTCCGCTCCACTACTTGGTGTTCTAGGATATACAGTATATAAACAACGAATGCCTTTGAGTTTAATGTCCAAATTATTTTCGATAATTTTTTTATTAATATAAGAAATAAAATTCACCACACTGTCTGCATTAAAAGTAATAGATCTTGAATCTATAAAATTAGTGTCGTGTGTAACTCTATTTCTACCATTGATTACATTGATGCGTTCCATTTTATAGTTGTATATCATATTTGCCACATCCATTGCAGGAATCAATGGTACGTTTTGAACAACAGGAAGCGGAGGACAAGGATTAGCTGGACATCCCATAAATGTTAAGACTATAAGTCCAGACATTACATAAAATACATAATTAAGAATAGTTGATTTCATCATAAAATTTAATTTAGTTGGTTAGTTATCGTAATTGACGGTTAAAATTAATCAACAAAACTGTTCATAGTTTATCATTCCATCTAATAAGGGGAAAAACACCCCCACTACTTTACCAATTACCCTATTCATAATATAGGAAATTCATCATAATAATAAGGGCTTTACCCTCTTGAAGTCAGAACCCTTGTAGCGACATCTTTGCAATATTATTTTTTATTCATTGTAAAAACTATTTCATATGTGTAATGACTCTCATGTTTCCTTGGACGGAAATGATGTATTTCCTCCACTCCCAGAACCTGTTAATTCCGCTGATGCCAATGCCGCTACTTCTGAATTGGCTGATGGCTTACCTCAACTGGATCCGGTTATAGGTACACCCATTCCGTTTGTTTTTAAATCTCTAAAAGCCGGATGTTATTTGGTTAATTACAAACCACTGAACAATCTGCTCAAAGCCTTTGATGGAACGATTCGAGTGGAGGGACACACCAATGGCAAAACAGCAAGTGGTGATTTGTATAATAGACCTGTTCGTATTATCCCCCGCCCCTTTCCTCAACCTCCCATTATTGCTTTAGGATCCGCACCTAATCCTGCTCAGGGCATTCCCATTCTGCCTAGAAATCAATACACTTATTATATAAGAATAACGTCCATACTAGAATTCGCCACTGCGTTAAATTCATTTAATCTGGGATATGAATTGTATAAATATACAGCTCCAAACACTTGGGTTAAAGAAGGATCCTACACTGCAAAAATGGTATGGATGACCGCACCTCCGGGATATCCTTCACCTAAAAATTATTTAGAGGGCGATGTAAAAAACACAGCGGGAAATGTCGTAGGAAGATTAAAAATGGGTTGGATTTCCAATTATTTGAGAAAAGCCATCGTAGAAATAGATACGGTGAGTGGATCGGAAGCACCTCTGAATAATGCAGCAGGTGTAGATTGGACAACGGTCTTTAATGAAGTGGGATGGGATGTACACACTTATTGCAGCAGCACCAATGTGGCACAAGCCAGCGGAAATTCTTGGTCTGATGCAGAAATGCATACAGCCATGTTAGCTAAAAGGGATGCAGCAAATCTCGATAAAGAATGGCGATATCACATCTTATCTGTCAAAAATTTAGATTCGACCCCAAGAGGCATAATGTATGATAATGGTGGAACAGATTCCAACAATATCCCACGCGAAGGTATCGGAATAGCCAGCCACTGGAACATTCCAAACACAGCTGAATGGGGATTGGTGGCAGGTCAACGCTCTGGTGCTTCAGCAAAAACATTTTTCAGGACCGCAGTGCATGAGATAGGACATGCCATGGGTTTACTTCATAATACCGTTAATAATGGATTTATGAATACCACAGATGTAATTGCTGCTAGTGCAACACCTCCGGCGAATCCATTTCCGAATAATGTTATTTTTTCATACGCTGATGATGATAAAAGAAGATTGCGCCATTATCCTGATATACATGTTCGTCCAGGTGGAACAGCATTCGGAGCCGCGAGCATGTCCAATCCATTGATTTCTCCATTAGATGAATCATTCAATTTTGATGGCCTTCAATTTACAGTTACACCCCTATTAGAAACTATTCCATTAGGTGCACCAGTTCGTGTTCATATTGAATTAAAAAATGGAATGGATCAGGATCTATTACTTCCTTCAAACTTAACATTAAAAGGCGGAAATATTAAAGGAACTGTTGTTGGATCCAATGGACAGGTTCGAACATTTTCTCCAATTATTATTTGCATGGATGATGAGCAACTGGACATTTTGAAAGTTGGAAAATCAATCCAATCAGATCTTACTCTATTAAGAGGAAAAGAAGGCGCTTTATTTCCAAATGCCGGCATGTATACCATTCAGGTTATTTTGCATTGGGATGTTGATGGATTTCCAGTAGAAATCAAATCAAGTGCTACCGTAATGGTTACTCCTGTAGTCGATGAAGCGCATGCTATTGCTGCTATGAAAACTTTATCTACACCAGATCTTTTATTAACGCTTGCCTTTGGAGGCGATCATTTAAAAGATGGTGTAGAAGCGCTGCATGTAGCTTTGAAAAACAAAACCTTAAGGCCTCATTATTCTTATACCGAATCTAAGAGAATAGCAAAGCCTTACTTCAAACGCAAAGCTGATCTTAAGAAAGCTGCAGAAATGATAACTACAGATACTGTAATGTCCAAAACAGAAGTATCGAAAGCAAAAATATTGTTCAAAGATTTAGAAGCTCCTGCAAAAAAATCAGTGAACTCGATACTTGATGCAAAATAAAAGTTTAGAAATAATTATCGTTTTGTTTGTTAAAATTAGTGTTATTTTGGGTGCAGTATAATTTGTACTGCACCTCTAAATAACATACCACTTAAAGAAATTCTTATGAGTACTACACATATCAAATCAATAGTCGGAGTTTGGAGCAAAACTTCAAATGAAACATCAGAGCATAACTATCCAGAGAAACTAAGTTTCACTGAAAACGGACTATTCCAGGCTATTGATAAACCTGAATCCATCTTCTATATTTGGGATGTTGGCACATACGAATTCAATGGAAAATCGAAAATTCTAATCTCATGTGCTAATGATAAAATCATAGCATATGGAATTAAATTTTCAAGAGACAAACAAGATATGACGTTCATTGATGAGCATCAAAGCAAGATTCAATACCACAAATCCAACTAAGATTTATTTCTGATTTAGTTAATCCTTTTATTGCATTTCCTTAAGGCTGTAAGTTCAGAACTTATTGCCCTGTTCAAGAATATATGATCATCCATTGCCCAAATTAGTAAAATAAAATCGAGTAAAAATATATAAGCATAAGTAGTTATAGAAATTCGAGTCGGCCTTAAGATGAACGAACTAAAAGACATGGAAATGTCTTTTAGTAAAGTGAACCTAAATAATTGGCGAAGTCCTCGTAGCCTATTATTTAGGCATGGAGAATGAATAATTTTTGGTTTCCCTCAGCCTGATACAGGCTTCGGTTCATTCGTTAATTTGTGATTTTGGATCACAAATTTCTTGCTGATGCAAGATCACTCAATCATTTTTCATGAAAAAAGAACAAAAAGTTTTTAAACAAAACGAAAATTAAAATTTAGAAGAATGTCATATAACCAAAATAATTTTTCAACCCTTTATAGTTTGCAAAAGCAAGGAATTATGAGATTGATAACAGATTTAGAAATCCTTTTGAATTAAACCGTATTTTTTCTTAAACCATAATTTATTCATTTTTAAAAAATCATATTATGAAACTTAAAGTAACCATCGACATTTTTAGTGGTCGACCCAACCCATTTCGAATTTTTGAAGGAAGTGAAGCTAAAAAACTTCTCGAACAAATTCAACTCAACGCCTCTTTAACAGACAATACTACACAAAAAGAGCCTGAACACTTAGGCTACAGAGGTATTATTGTAGATCAATTAGACAGTTCAGCAAATGATTTTCCAACTCATTTTAGAATCACACCGGATCAGATGTTCTCTGGTGATCAACATGCTGATGCCGATTCAGAAACATTTGAATCAAGCATCTTAGATGCTATTTCAAAATTCAAAGGCACTGGAAATAAAAAAGATTTTAAAACCATGTTGCTTTCAGAAATGTCACAATTCAAAGATTTCAATGATGCCATCTTAAGAGCACCTGTACTCCCGCCTGTTGTCTTTCCACCTGCCAATCCATGTCAATGTGCACCTTTACCAGATATTGCTTGGTGGAATGATGCCGGACCGCGACAAAGTGGAAACAATTGTTACAATTATGCTACCAATTATCGGACAGACACTTTCGCACAACCGGGCAGAGCAGCGGGATTACAATACACATCCTTATCCGGTTGTAATGTAGCAGCGGGCCAACGCAGTGCCAAGATGGGAGCAGTTGCCGATGCATTAATCGATACACCACAAGCGAACAATGTGTGTCCAAGCACAGGTCATTTGGTAGCATTGGTCATTGCCCCGGGATTTGATTACCATTGGTACCGAAAAGGCAAAGATGGTAAATGGAGTCACAAACCTGGCGGAACAAAAGCAACTTTATTAGACAATGCAGGACATTTTATCTTAGATCCAAGATCTGCCAATAGAGGTATGTATACTCAATTTTGTACCTTTATGCAAGTACTTCATGGACATACTAAGATCAAATAATAAATGGTATTGTTCCCTTCTGGTATTCTCCGGAAGACCAGATCCCCAATGGATTCCAAAATCATCCTTGGTCGATAAATTATTAACCATTGCAGACTGCGCTCCTATATCCAATAAGAAAATTGAACATGCTTCAATACTTGGATATAGGGGCGTTGTTCTTGCTTCTGAAACGATATCCGTTACAGCTTTCAAAGGATATTTATATCTAGCTACTGCTTATGAATCAGAAATTAGAATTGACTTGCATCAAACATTTGAAAAATTGATATTAGATGATATACCAAAAAAGTATAAGCATTTACCATTGAATGAATAGCCATTAATAATTCTGACTTATAAATAATTAACTTAGAATTTTAATTTATGAATGATAGCTGGACCGATCGCTGGAATGAAAGATATAGTAGCCATGACTTTGCTTATGGAACATCTCCCAATCTGTTTTTCAAAGAAGAAATCACAAAATTACCTGTAGGCAATATACTCTTTCCTGCGGAAGGTGAGGGTCGCAATGCAGTATTTGCAGCTTCATTAGATTGGGATGCTTTTGCTTTTGACATAAGTATGGAAGGAAAAAACAAAGCTATGCGACTCGCAGAATCCTGCAACGTAAGTATCGATTACCAAGTGGGCTTATTGGAAAACATGAATTATCATAACGAACAATTTGATGTGATCGCCCTAATCTATGCTCACTTTCCTGCCGACATCAAATCAAAGTATCACAAAATACTCAGCTCATATTTAAAAAAAGATGGCATCATTATTTTCGAAGCTTTTAGTAAAAACCATCTTCACTATATACAAAAGAATGAAAAAGTAGGTGGCCCTAGAGACATAGACCAATTGTTTTCAATGGAGGAAATACAATCCGATTTTGATTTGTATCATATTATTACCTTAGAAGAAAAGGAAATAGAATTACAGGAAGGACTGTTTCACAATGGAATTGGATCGGTGATCAGATTTGTTGGGCAAAAAAAGTAAGAAATTGATATTTTTAAACAAGTTGTGGTGTGTTTCATTAATTTCCTAAAACAATTAATTATATACAGAAGTTTGCTTCACAATTTTTCCTAAAATATGAACATTTTGAAAATTATAACTATATGTTAGTAATTAAATAAAATGATCCAATATTTGTGCGTATAAATATACTAAATGATTACGTATGTTAATAAAACATGTATACCAAACTAACACTTAAGCTTGATAAACAAGTAATAATAAAAGCGAAACGATACGCACAAAAAAAGAAAATCAGCCTTTCGCAGGTCATTGAAAGCTATCTTGAAAAAATTACCGAATCAAGTCAAACTCCACAGGATGAAATAACTCCATTAGTCAAATCTTTAACGCGTTGCATTATTTTAACAAAAAAATCTAACTCGAAAAAAGTGTACAGAGATCACTTAACTAAAAAATACACATAATCATGTCCAAGCTTTTCATTGATATTGATGTTTGCCTGGATTTGCTTGCTAATCGTATGCCGTATTCTAACGCAGCACAACTACTTTTTCTCTCAAGCTGACAAAGGTTCAATTCAATTACATATCTCCACATTAACTTTTGCAAATCCTAGACTATATTTTGAAATCTACTTACAAAATACGTGATGGAAGAATTATTCTTTCCAAATTCAAAACACTAGTCAAAGTCCTCCCTGTCACTGGTAAAAGTTATTGAACTAGCACTTACATCTAACTTTGTAGATTTTGAAGATGACATCCAATATTATACATGCATTCAAGCAAGAATATCCACACTTTTAACCAGAAATCTCAAAGATTTTAAAAAAGCAAAAATCAATGTTTTGACCCCAGACATGTATCTTAAAACCTAAACATGTAATTCATTTTTCTATATAACTACTAAACAACACTTTAATATTTCATAATTTAATGGACATTAACTTCAGGAAAATTACCTACGGCTGGCATACTAGTGGAGACATAACTCAATACATCTTAACTCATGACTTACCTCTCCTTTGTCTCCTTCAAGTGATACTTTTGTTAATATCCATAAATTATCAGAACTACATTTATACAAATTTGCTAAAATATAATAAATGGATCATTGCAATTATTGGATTATTGCTATTTTTTAATTTAATGGAAAAAATAATATTTCTAAGGTATTACCACATACCCCTCCCAAATATTGAAAATACTTGGCTACTTTTTATATTCTATGTTTTTTCCAACATCATTATACCCATTTCCTTACTCGCATTTAGAAAATATTTGGATTTAAGAAAAAGCTTATTGCTTTACTCCATCCCAATAATATTTTTTATATTGAATGACTGGGTTGCAAAAATGTAATTAAAACATTTAAACGGTTGGACCAATTAACAAAATAATTCTTGCCCATAATAGACAAATCCTCTATATCTTTTGATAGTACCTATTTACGTTGGCTAAGCCAAAAATGCCATACCCATTTTTAATATTTTGGTGAACAATTATGGGTTCAGCAAATGGGTTGCCGTCTGAATAATAAGATCGAGCCAATGAACTAAGATATAAATAAGCATCTCTTGAAAAATGATGTGCTTCAATAATTAATCCTACTACATTCTGGGTGCTAGCCCACCTACTTGGAAAAACTTCTATACTTAAAGTATATTCTTTGCCATTGAATAATTCATCTTTAAATAATGCGAATGAGGAAAAGTCTATATCAAAAGCAGGATCACTTGATCCAATTGAATTCATCAAGGTATCAATACTTCCATTCTCTTCAACAATATACAAAACATTAAACCCATAGTAGTTTTTTTCATTGGGATTATCTTTAATTTTTATTTTGACAATATCAGGTTTATCAAAATTTGAACCTGTTGATCTATTGGCTTGCTTTAAACTAGCTTCGATAATATTAATTGAATCAGGCATTGTTTGTGTGCTTTCTAAATCCGCTGCGCCATTTATTTTTACGCGGATAGATAATATTTCACCAGCTAAAATTGGCGAACCATTATAGTCAATTCCGTCCTGAGTTTGGACATTCCAATTTCTATTTAAGTTGCTGGTTAAGAAAAAATCTGCTTTGTCAAAAAGTGGTAGGATAGGTTTTAAAATACCTACCGTTTTTGAAATGTATCCCTGCTGAACTTTTGATTCATTCGTCCAAAGACAAGTCACTGCATACCCAGGCGGGAATTCGTCGATTTCAACATCAATTGTTTTATAAAAATAACCTTCGCATGAAGTAAATAAGACTAATCCAATTAACAAATGATATGCCCTAAATAATTTAAAATTCATAGTTAAAATTTAAATTGATAAGAAATATTAGGAATCAGGGGTAATAGCGCCACCTGTTTAAAAACATCTCTATATTGACCATCAATGTATTCACGATCTGTAGTAATATAAAATGGATTGGCCCTTGCATAAGCATTGTACACTCCAAAAACTAAACCTGATTCATATCGCTTATGAAATCGTTTGTATTCAAAACTTAAGTCAAGTCGATGATATGGCGGCATGGTGTATGCATTTTTTTCGCCTTGGATATGAATCTCGTCAATATATTGATCAAAAGGATAAATTCCATTGTACTTTAAAATAGGAAGTGTGATTGCATTTCCAGTTGCATATTGCCAGGATCCCGAGACATGCCATTTTTTTGAAATCTGGTAAGAGGCCACCAATTCAAAATCATGTCGTCTGTCATATTTGAATCTATATGTCTTTCCGCCATTAATATCATCAAAATTTCTATCGTTCCACGATAAAGTATACCCGATCCATCCATTAAATTTGCCTTTCTTTTTTTGCACAAAAAATTCAAAACCATAAGCTTCACCTTTGCCTTGTAATACTTTATCTTCCCAATTTGTACTTATACCAATAAAGCTTGCTCCTTCCTTATAAGATAATACATTATTCATTTTTTTATAATAGGCTTCCACACTACATTCGTAATCATTCCCAAAAATTTTGACCAAACCTGCAGCGAGTTGACTTGAATTTTGTGGAACGATTCTTTTGGTACTAGGCACCCATAAATCTGAAGGAAGGCCTGAACCTTCATTTGTCAATAAATTTATATATTGAGTCATTGTAGCAAAACTCAATTTTGCAGTATATCCTCCGCCTAACAAATACCTCGCAGAAAATCTGGGTTGTAATGAAGAAAATAATTTATGCTGAACCGAAAAAGAACTAGCATGAATTCCTGCATTAATTCCAAATGCACCCATTCTTATATCGTCCTCAATGTATAATGCACTTTCAAGACTGCTTATGTTTGGACTGCCAAAAGTTGTATCAATATTTGAACTAATATCGGATTTAAATTGGGTGGCTCCTGGAGAATATTTATGATTTATTATCTGTCCTCCAAATTTAAACCAGTGGTTTGGAGAATACACATAATCCATATCTAATTTTGCTCCTAGATCTTCAATTCCACTAAAGTACAATGCAGAAAAACTTTCAATTTGATTATTGGTCTTTTCTTCCAATGCGGCCCGAAAGTTAAAACGATATCGGCTATAAGTTAATGTTGTATTTGCAAACCATTTCGGAGAAAGTATATAATTCCACCTCAATGCCGAAGTAATGTTTCCCCAATCTACTCCGGCTTTAGATTTTGAATAATCATTACCATGTCCTACATCTTTTATTCCCAATGAAAAAAGATCTTCTCCGGAATAGACACTACCAAACAATCTATGTTTAGCATTAATAGTATAATTTACCTTTGCATTCAGGTCATAAAAATGCATCCCCAAGTCAATCTCCTCTCCAGGTTCTGCAGCTCTTTTGATCAATGGCTTTGCAATTACGTCAAGATATGTTCTCCTACCTGAAATCATAAAAGAAGCTTTATTTTTTATTATAGGACCTTCAAGGGTTAATCTAGATGAAAGGATTCCTAAACCGCCTTCACCATGAAATTTATTATCATTTCCTTCTTTCATTCCAATTTCTAAAACGGATGACAAGCGACCACCAAATCTAGCCGGAAAACCTCCTTTAGTTAAACTAACATTTTTTAATGCATCAGCATTAAAGACTGAAAATATCCCACCTAAATGATAAACATTATATACTGGTACGCCATCTAATAAAATTAAATTTTGATCCGGACTTCCTCCCCTAACATATAGTCCTGCTGTGCCTTCACTGCCACCACTTACACCGGGCAATAGTTGGAGCGACTTTAGAATATCCACCTCACCAAATAAAGCGGGTAACTTCTTGATTTGGTCTATGGGCACATCAATAGTGCTCATTCTGGTGGTTTGATCTATCCTTTCAATTCGACTTGCTGTTACTTCTACTTCTTTCAATTCCAAGCCCTGAGCCAACTTTACATTTAGGGTGGTATCTTTTGTTAATTCAAATGATAAAATTTCGTCCAGATAGCCAAGACATGTAACACGAATTCTAACTGTTGCAGGATTGAGAGATAAAGAATAAAATCCATAAACATTGCTATTGGTCCCTTCAAGGGAATTTAAATCATACACAGTAGCTGAAAGCAACAATTCACCTGAACTTAAATCGCTTACTGTACCATGTATAGTATAACGTTGAGCATTTGAGGGCAAATAATAAATCAAGATGAGCCCCAGGCAAAAAATATAGCGCATATAAATTGATAATTAACACTTGAATGAATCAAATCACAACGAACAAAATTTAACAATATTGCCAATATGATTACACATAATTCTAAATTAAATATGACCTTGTTTTTGCCAGAGTCTAGTCCCTCATACATAATAAAACATAATCTTGTATTCAACCGCATCAATCGAATGTTGAATTCATATTTGCTCAAAATAAATAAGGAGGATGCTATTTAACCCTAACTTATGACTTCGAAAAAACTAAAATAATTCATACCGAATAGTAATGTATTTTCCATGTTTTTTGGATTTTTGAAATATTAACATTCAAGGAAGTTCCTTTGGAATGCGTTCATTTTTCCAAAAATCTTCAACTTCAAAGATCCAGAATTGACCCTTCGCAATAATTAGAGTGCTTAAATGGAATTACTTGCTACTATTCATAATACCTCTAAAATCTGATATTAAATACTTATATTTGTTCTTTGAGACTTTCTAAACGCTAACTAATATGAAAATATACTATTTCGCCTTATTTGCATTTGTATTCACGAATATTAAAGCACAGTTTTGTGAGCCGAGATATATTGAACTCAACCTGCCTGCACTGAAGAATCCAAAAATATTACAAGCCTTAAGTAATACCTACTAT
This sequence comes from Saprospiraceae bacterium, assembly GCA_044228225.1. GTDB lineage: Bacteria > Bacteroidota > Bacteroidia > Chitinophagales > Saprospiraceae > Vicinibacter. The sequence goes on from JBGAVH010000027.1 coordinate 34,622, forward strand.
ATAATCGGAGTAAAAAATAAATCAACGCTTGTATTTACGGAGATTGAAAGCGAAGGTCAAATCATTCAGACTAATGAAATAAATTATACCGATACCATTGAATTAAAAGAAGCCTCTATTACAAAAGATGGAAATATTTTGGTGCTTACGAATCATTATAAAAATAATCGATTTCATAAATCCAGGGTCTTGAAATTAAATACCTTAGGCAATCAAATTTGGGAAAGTATAGATACAAATGTCATTCTAGTTAATTTTGCAGAAACAAATGACAATCAATTTATTCTAATTGGTGATAACTACTTTCGCCATTTTCATTTTTCAGATTGCTCAATTATAAAATTAAATAATAATGGTCAAAACAAAAATGTAATTAATTTTAGAAAAATTTTCCTTAATCCACAGATTACTGCTGGTAATGAAATTAAATCAATTAACATAACTTCTGACTACAAAGTTTATTTCTCATTCGTAGAAAAAGAATCCTTAGCTTCTTCAGCAGGTATTGTAGGGAAAAATTATTTAGCAACAACAGATACCTCATTTAAGAATATTTCCTTTATTGAATTACCAGGCAATGATGATTATGTTTCTGAAAATCACTTTATTAAAACCTACGGCTCTAATAAAATTTCAATAAGTTTAAAACCAAATAGAGGAGGTTTTGATTGAGGTTCATATTTGTATCTTTCATATCTTATTGAAAACGACTCCTTAATAGAAAATCATAAAATATCTAATTGCGGGCATATTATTTCCAACATATATCATGATATTGACACTACCTATATTATTTTAACAAATTACAAATTATTCCGGTATAGCAAGGATCACAAATTATTGTCACAATCAACGCTTCGTTATAATTCATCTTTTTTATCAAATGATGATAACAGCAAAATTATCAAAGATGGTTTAAATCAATTTTCATTGATTGCAAATTCAAATAATAAAACCATACTCATTAAATACGATTATTTTGGTAATGATTGTATAACAAAAATTTCCGGTACGGTATTTTACGATCAAAATACCAATTGTAATTATGAAATAACGGAAAAACCGTTGCGACCATTAGGATTTGCTCCTCATGGTTGTGAAAATATTTTTACAGATCTAAACGGATATTACGAATACATAGGAGAATATGGCTTAAATGTAATTTCATTTAGATTCAATAACACATATTACTCATCGAAATGCTTAACTTTAGAGAAAGACTCTATTATAGTAAAGTATTCAGATAAAGACCACAAGCATAATATACCTGTACATAAAAATAATAGTTGCTATCAATATGAATTTTATCAGTATAATGAATCTACTCTTAATACTGGAGGACAATTATCATCAACTTTTAGAATTACAAATCACTCTGATTCTACCCTGCGGAATATTAAGTTGCATATAAAACAAAACCCTCAATTAACCATTAATACATCAGGTTTCAAATTTACTCAGTCCAATGATACTCTAACCACTATTATTGATAGTATTGGAGCTGATTCAATTCTACAATTCAATATAGTCAGCTATATTGATTGTAAACTGCCAATTGACACTCAAATAAATCAAAATATTTGGTTTGAACTTAGAGATCCATGCATGGATACCCTTTCACAAATTAAATTTAACATAAGAGGTTCTACTTCTAAGTCTATTCCACTTTTACAAAAATTAACATTTATCCTCAGGAGACCATGTACAATGGTGGATTATGATTTTATACTATACAACAAAAGCTCTGAAACTATAAAAAATATTTGTTTAGAAATAACAAAAGATCCTGCACTAAAAAATATCACCATTTCTCATCCATACAATATAAACAAGAATATCTATATTTTCAAATTTGATTCCATACCAAGGGATTCTAGCTTAACCATTAAGTTTATTGACTCGATTTCATGTCAAAGCAAACTTGGTGATGAGGTTTGCTTTAATTACAAGTTAATTCTTCAAAGATGCGATACGATATATGACACTATTGTAGTTCAACGTTGCAGTCAATTGAGCAATAGTTATGATCCGAATTACATAATATCCGACTATAGTAATAAAAATAAATGCTTTCAAAAATCTCCAACCATTTTTCCAATAAGTTATTTTGCCCAATTTCAAAATGAAGGAAACGATACAGCAATTAATGTCCTTGTTTATGATACGATAAATACAACACAATTTGAAATAAATTCCTTTATTGCGGATCCGTCGACCTCTTCCTATAAATATCGAATTATTCAAGATTCAATAATTGAATTCAATTTTGCAAATATAAATCTCCCCCCTAAATCAATTGTTGAATATGCAAGTAAACACTATTTTAACTTTATTATTTCTGCAAAATTAAACTCAAATAATCTTAATAATGGAATTCCAATTCAAAATCGCTTAGGAGTTGTATTTGATTCTAATCCACCAGTTACAACAGAATTAGATTTTATATATCCATGTTTCGAAACTGACAATATAGATCAATTTAAGAAACTGAATAACAATGTAATTGAAATTATTCCTAATCCTACATCAGGTAAATTCAGAATCATCTCAAAATATATGGATAATATATTGCTAGCAGAAATTTTCAATCTAGAAGGCAAAATGATTCAATCTATAAACAATTTAGAAATAAAAAATGAAATTAACTTAAATAATCACAATACTGGAGTTTTTTATCTAAGGATAATAACAAGTAAATCAATTGTCACACTTCCATTTGTTGTGAATAATCATTAAAGAAAGTCTAAGTATTTAGTAAAATATGATTAAATCAAAAATTTATAAATTAATAAGAAAATTATATTTTATCTCAAGTATTATATTTAAAGACATTTCAATGACAATCATTAAATTAGACCTAAGCTAATAATGTATTTCGATCTTTGCACTCATTATGCATTAATTACAAGTCTTATTAAGGATTGATTTTATGGGATAATAGACATTTGGGGTGTTAAAACGTGTGAAAAAGCCTGATGGCATAAGCTTTAGATCATTTGAATGGTCAAATTAAAAAATATGCTTTCACGCAATAATAATTTAATGATTTCAAAAAGGCAATGATTATGAATTACAATTAAAATTTTAACTGATTTTAATAGTTTTAAGATAGCATTTGGATACTATATTTTCCGCTATTTCAACCTGCAAAGCAGATAATAACTATCAAATAAAATGACTACTTGACTTACTCCTATGAATTGATGATCACCTCATTAATCAATTTAATGACTTGCTACCAATCAATTGGCTAAAAGCTTCTTAAGAATTTTGATATACACTTGTCCGAACAGATACCCTCTATTTATATATAACATCGGAATAATATAATCCTACACTATCACTCTTCGAATAGTTATTTAAATTAATTAAACTAGCCATTCTTGTGTTTGGGTTCATATCGACACAATCTGAAGTAACAAATGTTTCCAACACTCCTAAATATTTAATGTAAAAAATAGTTTCCTGACAAATTCTAATCACTTCTTGGACATTGTCCCACTCTATGTAAACATCTGGATTACCTTGAATATTAATTCTATTATTGTTGCCTATTGTAATCGGAATATTTCCATATTCTAAAGAAGTTTTTGTTTTCCCAAAACCAACTCGCAAAGAATCATTTTGAATAAACTCAAATGATTCAATATGTTCAACATCAGTAAATAGTAAATTGATAAAACCAAGTATGAATGAATCTTTTACCTCTTTATAAGATCCTTCATATCGATCAATATTTCTAAAAGTGTGATTCTCTTCAATAAGAAATAAATTACTATTGATCATTTTAATATGATTAAAATGAAATACCTTACCATAAGGCAAAAGCTTTGGATCATCAGGATTACAGCTACTTATAATCATTATAAATGAGATCACAATCCATTTAACATTCAGAAATTTTCGAAACATAATTCAGTAGTTATTATTAATTAATATGATGCACTAAGATAATCATTATAAATTATAATGCATACTTTTTTAATTTCATTTGTCAACCATTCAAATAATATACACATTATTGGCACTAAGAAAAAAATATTTTGTTTCAATGGTTAGCCTTACAGCATATTTATTAAAATTTATAAGCATTTATAAGTCCATTTTAGGGTTAACTTCCAAATAATTGGATAAAAGCTTCCTCAGAAAAATGATTTGCACTTGTTGGGAGGGATGCTATCTATTTGAAATTAATGATTGATGGAAGGCCTAATAGGCCGCTTAGTGGAAATACACTCTTTAGATAATATTAAATTCATTTCAATTTTTTAACCAATATGTTATCATTAAATCTTGAATAAAATCACATAGACCAAATATAATTTATTAAAATTAAGGCGATCGCTTTAATATTTAATTTTCACAAATCTGCTTGAAGCAATTTTGTTATTTCCAAATAATCTTATTATATAAACTCCTGCTTCTAGTTCTCCTAACTCAATTGATTCAATTGTATACGATGTTACTTTTTTTCTTAAAACTAATCGTCCATGCAAATCATAAATATGTATTTCCTTATAATTAAATATTTGTTCTGTAAAGTCTATATTTAATACATTAAAAGTTGGATTCGGGTAGATACTTACTTTTTCATTTCTAACATTACTAACTATAGTGTTTAAGTTAGCAATGTTAAAAATCAAATTCTTAAAACTACTTTTTTCATTTGAGTCGCAAATTGTTTTTCCATTAATAAATAAATATTTACCAGAATACCATACTGATATATACAGTTCCTTATCTAAATAGTATAAATCAGATTTAATTCCATATTGCTCATTACTCTTAAAATAATAAACTTTATCTATCTCAAAACTTTCATCTAAGTAAGCTAAATACGTTGATGAAAGATTTTCCTTATAAACTATTCCATATTTATCTATTAAAGAATCAAACGCAATTAATATTGTCAAATAATTATTGCCTTCTAACTCAATTGTATTTAAAATAGAAAGAGGACCAGAATCACTATACTGTTTGGCATTATTAACATTTCCAAGTTTGTCAATTTCAACAACAAACGAACAACTTTTAAATTTATAAGGATTTTGAAATGTGAAATCCCATAGATTAATCTCTTTATTTCGAAATTCACCAAATACCAAAATACGTTTATCCCTTGTAATTAAAATTTTACTAATATAATCTTCATAACCTAAATTGGAACTTGTTGACCATAAGATCTTGCCTTCTGAGTCGAGTGATCCAATCATTACCCAATTTCTTTCATTACCTATATTTCGATAAACCTTATCATTATATGATACTTCAAAAGAACTTGATTTTAAAGCAAAATACAAATTAATTGTATCACTATCAAAACTTGAAATAGACAATGCTCCATCACCTTTAAAGGCTTCTAAATATATAATACTATCTAAATTAGAATTAAAACTACCTACAAAGCAGTCAAATGAATTAAATTTATACAGCTTAGGAATCTTGAAGCCAAGCACTTCTAAAGTATCATTAAAAACTGCACTAAGAAATAAATTTTTATTTACACATTTAATTAATGTTTTAAAGTTAAAAGCAACACTTTTTATTTTAAGTAATTTTTCAAACTTAAGTTCGGAATTGAATTTAATTATTACTAAATAATTCTTTAGTTTGGTGTCTTGTATTAAACTATCATTAATAAATATAGTGTCTTCTTTAAGGAAGAGGCAAACGAAAACTTCCCCATTATTACTGATATCGAAATTGCCTGAGTTGAAGTTTCCACTTATCCTTGAAAATGCAATTAAGTTCTTACTGCTATCTGTTTTTACAATTACTAAATTACTTCGAGGATTTAAACTAGTATCTATATTCCAATGCGCATTTATTCTATTATTATTTATATAAAATGAATCACTTTGGGGGATTTCAGAAATAGTGAATATATTTTTATTTTTGTCTATTTTATAATTAAAATTACTAAAATATGACGATTGTGTATAAACTGCTTCTTGTGCAACACAATTTAGATTTAATAAAAATAAAAATAAGTTTAGAATTATAATATTGGTATTCACTTTACTACACATATTTTTCTTGTGATCTTTTTGCCCTTAAAAATTCCAGTAAACAAGTATATACCAGATAACAAGTCTGATTTATATATTTCAATTAAATCTGAGTTTAAACTGTCGTACTTACAAATAATTTTTCCTTGCAAGTTATACAATACAACATTGGTAAACTCAAATACTGTATTCTCCTGAAAAGTGTTCTCTATTTTTAAATTTTTTTGTATTATTGGGTTGTTAAATTTATTTCTTAAGTTATTTAAAGGATTTTCACTAGGATTATAAACAAAAAATTCGCCTCCAGCAATAAAATTACTTGCATCTTTTTGTATAAAGTTGAAACTAAATCTTTTAGTTGAAGTATTTGGACTAATTAATACTTTAGCTGTATATGTTTCGTTTATATCTAAACTTAAATTATCCAAACAAAATTCATCACTATTTGGCCTTATGTTTCCATTGCTTAATATTGTAAAACCGCTACCCATACTGCCATTGTTTATCCATGTTGTTCTTAATGGCTCTTCTAAAATTACTTCAACAATTGCTTCCTCATAATAAGTGTTATTAAAAATCCTATCTGGAATATTTATACATAATTTGTTTCCATTAATATTGTCTTGCCCTTCAGTATTTCTAACATAAACACAAACAGTATCAGGATCACTTATTATTCCTTCTGTGTTATCAAATACACTTATATTCTTCCAAGCTATATTATTATTATTTTTAGTGTTGCTATTAACATTACTTCCTTCACTTCCGATAGGATCAAGGCTTGAAACTATTCGAGCTAGAAGGCAAAAATGATGCTTTTCAGAAGGATCAAGATCATTAAACAAAGCAGGATTTGGAGGATTCCAAGCAATTTGCAAGATTACTTCTTTGCCTGATTCAATTAATGGTATATTTATGTTACCAATCTCATTCCCAGCTAATACTCCATTAATAAAATAATTGTTCCAATGTATAGGCCATTGGAGCCCAGAAGAAGCTTTAGAAAAATATATATGCAATTTTGCATTTTCTAAAGGCTCACAACCTCTTGCTCTTATTCTAACATTAATATAATTCTTTTTATTTGGATCGGCACTATATTCAGCATTTTGATCTTGACACCAATCTGAATTACTTAATCCTGGAGTTTGTCGCAACCATATATCTGGGCTCAAATAAAAAATATCTGTCGTAATATTAGGTTCATTCCCAGAATCATCATAGTTGTCTTTTATATAAATATCAGAATTAATTCCTGGTGGGTTAATGTTATATAATGCTAAAAGTCCATAAACTCTATTAAAATGATTATATATAACACATCTATCATTTATTGAATACCCTAAAAAACCTGATGCTAGGTAAAATTTTCTAGCCCAACTTGATTGAGGTTCATAACCGATTATGGTTACTAATCCTCTAAGAATCATTTTATCAGTTTTTTCTTTCCCTATATCTTCATTTATTTTCATAAGTACAGATGAAAGTAATTGTCCCCTAGCATGCGGACCACCTGGTACGCTTAAAAGATCACCATAAAAATGAGTAAAATCTGTTCTTCTTTCAAGCCCAGGATAACAAAAACTATTTATTGTCCAATTAAATAAGGAATGATAATACTTATTACATTCCCCATATAAATGAGACTTTCTTGAATTCGATTGCGCCCAATAATCACAAACTCCTTCATCAGGACCTTCTGCATGTTTACCAATGTTTATGGCCCCATTACTAGCCCATTTTTGATAAGCATGCATGAGTTCATGAAGAATTATTCCAGGATCTTCAGCATTATCACTACAAGCATTATCAAATGACATTTGTTCTGTGCTTGGATCAAAAAATGACCCAAATGGATTTAAATCACAATTTGGAAGAAATTTCCATCCATTTGGATATAATATCGGGCCAACATTAATCCAATTTTTAGGGGCACTAGGGCCAATTGACTTTACATATCTCATATTATCATCAATATGGTAATAGCACATAGTAGCCTCAAATCCATATTGATTTCTTGTGAAAAAAAAATCTCCATTATTACTCGTAACATCTTGACCACATGGATCATTGGGAAATGTAATTAATTGAGCATTTGGACCAATTAAACTGTACAATTGACTACTTTGATCATATGTAATGTCTAATAAATTAACCAGTTTTTGTAAACTTTCTAAATCTGTATTTGTAGCATCATCGTTGTCAGCATAGTTTCCTCCAAAATTTTTATTAGATACATATAAAGGATCTAATACAAATAATTTTGCCCTTCCAGTTGCATAACATAAAATATCTTTTACTTCGATAATTTCACCACTTAACCCATTTATTATTATTTGATATCTACCTGGAATTTTTGGAATTTTAGTGATTATCTTATATGCAAGTATAGGTATATTATTGATCAGGTAAATGATTTTATTAATTGAAAGTTCATTTGGAATCTTTTTTAAATAAAAATGGCTACAAGAAATTACTTTAGCTTGTTTTTCTGAAATTAAATAATTCGTATTGAAATTACTTTGAATTGGAAATGTTGTATTAATTATCTCACATATTTGATTTATATTATTAAAATTTAAAGTTATAGCATTATCACCAATTGGTATGTTTTTGTGAAATTGAGTGAATCTAAATGAAAAATCATTTTCAGCATTCTTATATGATTGTTTGTCAAGTTTTAAACTAGTAAATGGGATTCTATATTTAGAGCGCGAATTCTTTTTTAAAAAATTAATCGCTCTATCAAGATTTGATTTACCTATTTCACTTTCACTCAAACCATATTCAAAAATTTTAACATTATCAGTTAATCTAATATCAAAATTTTCTAGATATCGCTTCTTTAATTCGATTTTTTGTTGGGGAATTTTTTCAAAATTAGGAATATTATTATTTTGCCCTTGTGAATAAATAGGGCAAATACAGATGGTAATTATTATAGAACAAAGTATATAAAATTTGAACTCTGAATTCAGTAAAGAATTATAAATAAAAAATAAATTTACTTTTTTCATAATGATATTTTTATATTTTAATGAAGAATTTTACACTGTTATGGTTAATTGATTTTTATTTACACATTTTAATAAAGTACTATTTATTTTATTATTTATCTAAAATTGTTATTTCTTATAAATTAGGAGATAATGCTTTGCCTAATATCGACATTGTCGCCTAGAATGAAAATTCTTAATAATTAAGTGTCGTCCCAGTTTCAAATATAAATTGATAATTTGAATCTAACAAATATTTCTTAATCTATTTTTAAAATATTTTAAGTCTAAAGCTAAAATCCAACGATTCAGTCAATTTAAATTATCAATTTAACTAATGACCCTGTTGATTATAAAAATGCTGCTTAAGAAATCCATAATAATTACAGTAAAATGATTTGAATTTTAAAGGATTGTTTCAAACTTATTACAAGAATTTTGTAATATTGTTAATACGCTATAAAAATCAGGTAATCCCACTATCAAATTCAGTATAAACCCTTAGTTGATTTTTAATGGAATGAATTTTCTTTTCAATCACAATTTTAATTATTTGCTACCTCCATGTTTGATTTAAACCTTAAAAGGATTATTCTTTAATAATCCATTCTTTGGCTTTCGGTTCAGGACGATTTACAATTTATAAACGATCAAAAATCGATTTTGTATTCGATTACAAGAATTTCTAATCTCAACTCTAATCATTTAAAATATTAAGTCAAAGGTCAAATTTTAACTTGAATTTGTCAAGACCTTTCGTACCAACGCAGGGAACTTTTAAACTAACGTATGATTTTGACCTAAAATTTGAAGCAATACTTCATCTAAAGGATGCATAATGACCTATTTGATAGTATAATTTATCTCGTCTCGGATCGTTTTTGAAGAAATGGGACAAGATTAGACAAGTCCAATTCCACTACTATCCCAGGACTATCCCACGACTATTCCACGACTTATCCACGTATAATCCAGTCTCCTCCTTGACAGCGAATTTCTGCTTTACAAGTCAGCTGATCACACCTTATTATAGAGCATCAAGTGATGGCTTATTCAAAAAGATTTCTTAATCTATACTTAAAAATTGAACATCAAGAGGGTCAAAAAGCGCCAAATGGGCCATAAAACAAGATGTATGCTTGGCATATAGCCCTTACTGGTTTTTCTGTATGACTTCAATGAAATGATAAAAAAATAGAGAGAAGTTATTACTATCAATGGACTAAATAAACGGTTTATAAAAATTACAATCTTATCCTTGAACATCTCCCACCATTGGTCTTAAACTACCTTGAAAAGAATTAAATGAAACATTGTTGATATGAATACCTATCTTACTGTGTTATTAGCCTGTTTAGCTAATAAAAAAATCATTCCCATTTTAACATCCAACTTTGATTCCCTAATCGATTCCTATCTTGAAGACAAAGTTGGAATATCGAATTCATTTATTGGTGTTTCCCTAGCCGCTTCACTTAAAGAAAATTTGATGAGACTCCATTCAACCAATCAGCTACTATCCGCCGGAATTGGAAACAATACGATTGTCGATCATGATCTACTCGTCAGGAAAGATAAAATTTATTGGCTCGATCGTTCACATCAAAATATCCATGAAAATCTTTTTTTTGATCTGATCGATGAATTCGTCTTATATCTAAATAGCACTTGTTATACAGGAATTACAGGCTATGAATTCCATTATGCACTGTATGAATCGGGTTCATTCTACAAAAAACATCTCGACCAATTTCAAAATGATAGCCGTCGCGTTTATTCCATGATCATGTACCTAAATACGGATTGGCAAGTTTCAGACGGTGGTGAATTATGTATTCATCACACAGATCATATCCAATCCATTGCACCCATTAATGGCAAGAGTGTTTTCTTTAAAAGCAATGAATTGGTTCACGAAGTATTGTTGACCCATGTACCGCGAATGAGTATTACAGGTTGGTTTAAAGTAAATTAAGCATTTGGAATATGTTATCTCACAATGTGCATATCACAAATTGCACTAAGTTTTTTGTATTGGGTCTTTATGCAGTTGCTTGTCTCTTTGTTTTGTTGGCTAAAGCCAAGTTACCAAACCAGGCAAAGAATGAGTATCACGGGTTGGTTTAAATTAAATTAAAAACAAAGTATATACACTTTCAATAAAGTAGAACCAACATTGATATTGTTAAGACTTATATAAGTTCAATCTATATTAATTTCACCCTTAAGGGTGAGTGGAGGATAATCCAATACATTTAATTTTGTGTATATTTGTAATCTATTTTCAAAATTTTCAGGAAGATCAAATGAAGAGTATCAAATATTAGAATTCAACCATTTGATTTAATTCTTTAAACCAAACATCTTCGTTTATGAATTCATGGCTCCACAAAAACAACATCATTTTTATTCTTTTTTGTTTATTATTTATTGATGTTAAGACAGATTTGGTTGCACAAACACAAATCAAAGCTTGGTATGCACAAGGTCAGGTTTGGATCGTTTGGGAAATAAAAGATTCCCTTCCAGAAACATTTGCAATCTATGCAAGTGCCTCAACTTTTTCAAATATCAATAATGCAAACTTAATTGGGCGATTATTCAAAGAAGAATATTTACCTGGAGCATTAAAATATTATGTAGATCCAATGGCTACCTATCGCATTCCTAATGGTTCGGGAGGCATATACCAACTTAAAAACAATGAGGGTCTATTTGTATTTACTCCCCACCAAAAAGGATCATTATTTTTTGCTGTAGTTCCATGGGGACAAACTAATATTTTACCCAATCAACATATTACACAGAAAGCCATTGACTTCAATTATGATCCTGATAAAGATCCAGTTGAATGTCATTTACAAAAGGCCTACAGTACTGAACCTGGATTTACAACGTTTGCTTATTACCTATGGGCCGATGGACGCCAAAATTATTGGGAAGCCAGACCAGATTTTCCTGTTATGGCAAACGAAGCTAAAAATGGAATGCCCTCTATGTTTTTAGTGAGTGCTTCTAATAAAGTGGATACCACTAAACCCATACCATGCAGTATTTGGTTGAATGGTGGTGAATGTGGACCAGGAGGAAATGTTCCAGGTGGAAAAAAAATAGTAAACATTAATCCAAAAGAGGGCCTACTGGTAACTCATAATGATGATGTATTTGGTTATATACTTTCTTATCTAGCAAGTTTTGAATTTGCAAGCCATCATTTTGGTTGGCGCAAAAACTATGATCCCTTTTCAAAAAATAATGCACCCAATAGTGTCGATACTGTAATTAATTATACCCAAAGAAAATACATCTGGGTTGATGAGTGGATGATCCGAAGATTGCATGTAGACCCTTATAGAATTAATATAAATGGCCATAGTCTTGGTTCAAAAGGTGCAACAGCTATTGCTAAAACTTATCCGGATCATTTTGCTTCAGCTACCATTTTTGACAATGGATTTATTGAAGATGATCCACCATCAGGTATAGATATTTTATTTGGACCTACTGCTTTACATTTTCCGACAAACTTATACAACAGAGATGGAAAAAATATAGCTTATACCGATGTAATGAACATTACAGATCGAAATGCTACACAACGAGATCTCCCCTTACTCCGTGTCTTTCATGCAAAAAATGATATTGATAGTGGTTCTAAATGGGATGACTATGTGGTGAAACAATTTTACGCTTCAGATTCATTAGGCTGGGGAACACAAATATATTGGGGAGAACGAGCGCATGGAATTGAAACGGGTCCTGAACACAATGATCATTGGCATAATGGGAATACACCTGATTTACAAACCCACGTAGACGATATTTCATATGAAGAAACTTTTATACGCAGCAATCAATCTTTTCCAGCGTTTTTTAATCACCATTTAGATCCCAAAAATAATGATCCAGGTGATGGAACACCTGGTACGGGTCCTAAAGGCGTTGGCGATGATTGGGGATGTTGGGGTGGATATCATCGTTGGGATGCAAATAAAATTATTGATGAACAAGACCATTGGTCAGTTGAGGCCTGGCTTGAATCCAATGCCGTTTTCCAGAATGATAATAGTACTGAAAATTCATTATCCGCTGATTTGGCTGTCAGAAAACCTCAAAAATTCCTACCCTTTTCTGGTAGAACCATTGAATGGAAAGTCATAGATTTAAACAATGGCAATGTTTTACAAAGTGGAAAATCTCAGCTTCAAGCAGATCTTTTAGTAGTTATTCCCCAAATAACTGTCTATAAAGAAAATATTAGAAAAGTAAAAATATTGATGGGATATTTAACTGGAGGAATACACAACGAAAGCAACAAATTTTATTCCAACATTCATATTACTTCAAATACCTTCAATGATGAATCTTGGTTAAAACTAATTTCGAATAATGATTCCAACATCAACATCAAAGCAATACATATAAGTGGAAAGGAAACATCATTCATGTCAACAATTCATGTTGGTGAAAATAAAATATCACTTCGACCCTTTGAACATTTACCGCAAGGAATTTATATTATAGAATTACAAAACAACCATATTCGACAATCTTTAAAATGGGTCAAATGATTTAAGTTATTTATTATTTTACTTAATGTGGTATTGTAAAAAGAAAATAGCACTTATTTCAATTCCACCGCACATTCATCGCTGCATAGATGGTAAATAAAATGATGATTCCATAAAATCCTCCCAAGGTGATATTGGCCCAGCGCTGATGATTATTATTAGATAAATACCAGACCAATCCTGAAATGAGTATACATGCTATCGTAATACCTCCAAATGCAAGTTTGGTATTTAAGCTAGCGTCCTTCGAGCCCGTTGGCATTCTAAATAAATTGAAACAATTGTACAATAACAACATGGTTATTCCCAACAGACCATAGTAAAAAAATTTAAACATATAAAAGGATTGATTATTCAAATACAAATCTTGATAGTAGTCACAATATATGAAAAAAATTATTTTACCGCTTTATTAATTACGGTTTTAATTTGATCTAGAAATAATCTTATAATTTACCTTTAGAGAAATAGATGCTATGTAAAAATAGTATGGATTATTTTTAACTAATCAAGTGATGTTGAAAAAGGTTTGTTATTGTCATCATTTTTGCAAAAATCAGGCAAAAATGTACCGTTGCTTCGAACGGCACAAGTCGCCAAAAACAATTTGCATTCTATTTTTACGACGGATTTTATCCGTTGTAAAAAAATTTATCGTCCCTGCAGGACTTGCACTTAAACAGTAAAGATTATTCTTAACAATCAAGATGCTTTGACTTGATTATTTGTATCTGATTTTAAATTCTTTAATGATATCTTCTCCGGTGATATCAACAGCATCTTTAACACTAAACAATTGTGCTAATGTCGCAATATAGGCCTCTCCAAATGCAACAGTAATTGCAGATGCTGTCCCGGCTGAAATAACTGAACCTGCAATCGTTCCAATGCCTGGTACCAACTTCATGAGATTGGTGACTATCGACCTTCCGATTATTGTTGCTCCGGCACCTGTGATCGTGGATGACACCAGTGTAGTTAAAAAAGATTTTTTTAGATCAAGTCCAAATACACTAGTAATTCCGGCTAACATACCTACTTGGATAGGAACCAACAAAAATGCATCTGAAAATGGTATAGGGCTTGCGCCAACGGTCATGGCTGCTGTCGCTGCTCCGGCAACTACCTTGTGGGATTTAGTTTTTTTTTGTTGTACACTGACCTTTTGTGATGCTGCAAACGCTGCTTGCTGACCTTCAGGAACAACTTCCATGGTAAGGTCTACTAATTCTACTAAACCAAAGGGTTTTAATACATGGCCATCATCTAGGGTTTCAGGTATTGAATTGACGCGAACTACGTTTTTAGCTTTTGGCAAAAGACTTTGTACAATATTTCTAAAACCATTATCTGAACTGCATTTGGTCAATACGATAACAACCGGCATGTATTGTGCAAGTAATTCACAAAGAGCAATTTCAGCATCCTCTACCCGACGTGAATTTTCTGAAATACAAATCCAGGCCGCATGAATATGGTTCTGCGGATTAACATCATTGCGTTTGGTTTTCACCAAATCCTCCAATTCATTCATGGTGGCTTTAAAATGTTCCAATTCCAAGCCTCGTGTATCGAATAGATTGACAGGAATGCCCTCCTTAGATATTTCTCTTGTATTCTGGGTAACAGGCTTACCTTGTCCAGTAGTAGCTAAATTCCCTTGGAATATGGCATTGACTAACGTACTTTTCCCTACACCAGTGCGTCCGGCAATAAGGATATTCACGACACCTCTTTTGCTTAAAGCATCATTTATAGCTTGATCTATGACCTTACCTAAGTCAAAATGTTTGTTCTCCATAATATCCATTCGCACATCTAAATTAATTCATTTAGATCAATCGAAATGTATTTCTCTATTTATGAATTGATCCCGTAAAGGATTAGACCCACATCTAACAAAATCCTAATGACAATGTTCTACAATCATATGAAAGGTGTCATGCAAAGCACTTAAAGCAGTCGTTACAGCTTTGTCATTTCCTTTCTTTTTAACCAATTTATTCAACTTATCACTATCGGTTTTTAATTTGGCTACAGCAGCTTGAACCTCTTTATTATTGAAAGCAGCTGGAATTTTAGAAAGAGACAAAGCTTTAGCTTTTTCAGCCATTTCTCCACTTCTTGCGCGGATTGGTTTAAGATCTCCTGTTTCACTGGGATGGAAGGTTTCAGACATTACTCCATGAAAAGATTTTAATTCCGGCCAATCATCAAATTTACCTTTAGGCTTAGGAACTATATTCTCATATCTAGTACTTACCTCATTCCAATTCATAACATTCCAAATAGCATTCAAATAATCTCCACGCTTGTTTTGATACTTCAAATAATAAGCATGCTCCCAAACATCTATACCCAAAATGGGGATACCCTTATTATCGGCAATATCCATTAATGGATTATCCTGATTAGGCGTGGAACAAACTGCTAATTTGTTGTCAGGTGTAATATACAACCAAGCCCACCCTGATCCGAAACGGGTCGATGCAGCTTTGTTTAATAAGGACTTCAAACTATCTACGGATACAAATGATTCCTTAATGGCTTTTTCAAGTCGTTCAGAAGGTTTTGTTCCTTTATTGGGTGTAAGTATAGTCCAAAATAAACTGTGGTTGTAATGTCCACCAGCATTGTTGCGAATAGCCGCACTGTACTTAGAAGTATTCTTTAATATATCCGTTAAAGACATATTTTCTGCATCAGTACCTTTTAAGGCATTATTCAAATTATTCACATACGCAGCATGATGTTTAGTCACATGAATTTCCATAGTCTGCGCATCAATAAAGGGTTCGAGGGCATTGTAACTATAGCCCAATTCAGGGACTTTATAAGGCGCTTGTGCTTGTACAATTCCAAAACACATGCTAAAGATGATCGATAACACACTTACATTTTTCATTGATATTTTTTTATAGGTATAAGATTTAATTGGTAAAATAAATAGAACACTGTCTACTCTGAAATGATAACATGAATAAAAACAAAAAGTTCGCATATTAAATCAAGCAGTATTATTATGAATATATCTATCACTAACATAGTATATAAACTTTAGAAATAACACGAATAAAAATCTTTATCTATTTTTACTTAAATCAATGATATTATGCAACAAAAATAATATTATAGACATTCTGTAACACAAGTAACATAATAGTTGTATAAAATATACCGATCTTTGTATCACAATACATCATGATGAATAATATCACCAATTTTCTTATTTTTATTATAGTAAGTTTTGTTTCCAAAAATATATATTCACAAATAGCTCCTTTCCGCATTTCACTAGAACCCGTAAACATCGAAGGACTTGGTGGACTTCAATCTTTCGCATTTGGTCAACACAATGGCAAGTGGCTTTTAGTGGGTGGACGATTGGATGGCTTGCATCGCCGACAACCCTTTGCAGCATTTGATCAAACAGGTCATAACACCCAACTGATTGTCATTGATCCTATCACAAAGCAAAAATGGACATCTCCACTGACTTCACTTTCTACAGAATTACAAGATCAACTCTCATCCACCAATATGGAGTTTTATCAGGACGGAAAATATTTGTATCTTATTGGAGGCTATGGATACAGTCCCACATTCGACGATCATTTTACATACAGTCGACTTACAGCAATTGATGTAGCTTCTGTAATACAAGCTATCATCAATCATTCATCGATAACACCACATTTTAGACAGATCATTGATCCTCAGTTTCAAGTTACCGGAGGTCAACTCGAAAAAATAAACAACACCTTTTATTTAGTAGGTGGTCAAAAATTTATGGGTTTATACAATCCTATGGGTCCTCATCATGGACCAGGTTTTACTCAAGAATATTCGAACCAGATTCGAAAATTTATACTCAATGATAATGGTGATAAAATAAATATTCAACATTTACCAAGTATTACTGATACCGCTCAATTACACAGACGAGATTTCAATGTAGTGCCCCAAATATTTCCGGATGGAGGTGAAGGTCTGACTGCTTTTTCCGGTGTCTTTCAAACTAAAGCGGATTTGCCATATCTGAATTGTGTAAACATTGATAGTATCGCTTATCAGCCTAATCGGAATTTTACCCAATATTATAATCACTATCATTGCGCAAAAATTCCATTGTATTCTGCAGGTAAACATGAAATGCATAATCTTTTTTTTGGAGGCATTGCTCAGTACTATGATAGTCTCGGCACATTAGTTCAAGACAATAATGTTCCTTTTGTCAAAACCATCGCAAGAGTTACCAGATATGCTAATGGATCTATGGCAGAATATAAATTACCAATTGAAATGCCTGCTTTACTAGGTGCAGGATCAGAGTTTATTCCGAATGAACAGTTGTCCACTTATCCGAATGGCGTTATTAAATTGGATGATTTACTAGATGACACTACCCAGCTCGGATACATTTTTGGTGGCATTAGTAGTACAGCAGCAAATATTTTTTGGACCAATGAAGGTGATCTAAGCTCAGCAAGCCATCAATTATTTAAAGTTTATCTCATTAAAAATCATACTTCTGACATAGATAATATCAATAAACAAAGCACAGGCACATTAAAACTCATGGTTTATCCTAACCCAAATGATGGCCATATGATCATAGAATATCAATTGATTCAATCATCTGATGTAAAAATTAGTTTATATAATGGAAACGGAAAAATAATTGAAGAAAAAATTCTAAAAAATCAAGCTATAGGTAAACATACAACTATAAAAAAAATTCCAAATCTTTCCACTGGTGGTGTCTACTTTTTAACCATTAAATCAAACTACGAAACAGCAAAACAAAAAATAATTGTAGAGCCTTAGGTTTGCCTTTATATGTTTTTTAAAATAAATAATTATTCGTTTTTATAAAAAATATGACTTTACCAAATATTCAGTATCCCTAGCCTAACAAACCCCCGATCCAAGATATCTTGTCCAATCTTTAAAGAACAAATCCTTGGTTGATAACAAATGAAGATCTTATATTGTCTTTGAATATCTTCTCGTTTGTTCACCCATCTCCACAACGAAAGCACTTCAAACTTCATTACTCGAATTCAAAAGCACCGCCATAAGTTCAGATCAAATGAGTATCGCATCATTCAACGGATAAGTATCCAGAAAGCGAGATTGTAAAGAAGAATTGAGAATTGATCAATATTCAGTATTTGAAAATACGATCTTATAGAAGTTACCAAAAAAAAAAATCAAGAGTGCAAAAATGATGGGCAATTAAGTTGGTAGTACAATAAATACTTGCTCCAGCATGATATTTAATCTTGTGCTATTTCATTATTGTTTCACAAGATTCTTTATACTCAAATTACCCAATTCATCAGACACGTGAAGAATATATAAATTTGCAGGCCAATGACCAGTTCTAATAATTATATTTTCACCATTTTCTGATAATACATAATCACACATTAATTTACCTGTGAGGTCATATATTTTGTAAAACAATACTTGATTAGCATCATGTTGGATTGTTATATAATCACTAAATGGACTAGGCCATACCCTATATGATATCTGTGGATGAATCACATCTTTATTTGAGTTAACAAGATTGCATCCAGGAATGATACATCCGTCATTATCTACCCTGATAAGCAATGGAGCGTAATAAGCTTCTCCTAGTACTTCATATGCATTATCGCGATAAGAATATCCACCCATAATATAACCGGTTCCATCTGGAAGGGCTTTAAGGTCATAAACGTGACTTTCCTCAGCATCAGTCCAATGATTCACTTTTCCTTCTCGAACTGTGTATTTTCTTTGCCAAATACTATCACCATTCAGACTTACTCTTACAAAAGTTGCCTTCAGAGCAGAAGACTTAATGGTATCTAAATGGTTTGTCAAGCTATCATATTTCAAATAATTAAAATTATAAAAGCGATTAAAAATAGCTACTAAATCGGTTGAATGATTAGCTTTTAAAAGCTTTTCAGCATTTAAACTTGAATGTAAATAATCTCCAATTAGAAATGTTTTTCTTAAGCTTAAATCCTTATTTAATATAGTAATTGCTGGTGCTTGAATGTCAAAATAAGCAAATTTCGAATCATTCTTACACCATTGGGATAATAAACTAATGGACCCATCTTCATTATGTACCATATCGAATACATTGCCAGTCATTAGTTTATAGACAGAAGTATATTTACCAAGGATATTTCCATTGGAATCCAATTTATATAATATCGTTTCAAAGAATTTAAAATAATCTGTATACTTGACGCCGACATAATAATTACCATCATTATCGACGCTGACTGATTCACAACTATTGCTTGCATAATTTTTCGTAATTCCGCCTAATATTTTAGTCCACATTATGTGTCCAGAAGTATCCATTTTGACAAGTTGAACTTGATTAGCAAATGGATCACTAGGCACAGGAACGCGTATATCATAAGCAATGATCAAATGACCATTGACATCTTGGGCCATATCTCCAAATCTGATAGAACAAGTATCATCATGACATAATGAATTGTAAATAGAAAAAAATTGAGTAACTCCTGATTCAGCATTGTATTTGAGAATGGCATCATGATTAGGTTCTAGATATATCGATGTGTAAAAGGTTCTATAATCATACGTGATTATATCCTCAGGATAGAAATAGTTATGCTCCCCTTGATATGGAATATAATTGTAACTCAATAACTTGCCATTGAGGTCAAAGACACCAAAGCCCGTTCCATAAATACTATTTCTATTTATAGCATTAGTATCTGTAGCATAAAATAAACTATAAATTTTGTCCTGATTGATAGTTAATGCTGATATATAATTAGGCCAGTAATTGATATCCATCCGATCGTTAAATTTCAGTACATAAGTATTTGCAAAACCACCTTGAGCTATAAGATAATTAGAGTATATAGTGAGCAGTATAATTAATTTAAGGTTCATATGATGGATTATCCTATTAAAAATTGTCCGTTCTCATAAATCTTTTTTCCGTCAGCATAAATACGACCACCATTTTTCATATTCGTAATTAAATCCCAATGAACGGTTGACTTGTTTTTACCACCACATTGATAATATGATTGTCCAACAGCCATGTGAACGGTACCACCAATCTTTTCATCAAACAAGATATTTTTTGTCGCTTGTTGTATATTCGGATTGGTGCCAATCGCAGCTTCACCAAAAACCCTGGTACCTTCTATAGCAAAAACCTGATCTAATACTTCCTGACCTACGTTGGCACTCCAGGATTGAATCACACCATCCTTAACTTCTAAAGTTATACCCTGGACGTCTTTGCCAAACATTAAAGTAGGGTAATCAAAATAAATCGTACCATTAACTGAATCTTCAATAGGACTCGTGAATACCTCACCCGATGGCATATTGGACCTCCCATCTGAATTTATCCAGGTTCTTCCTTCTACACCAAATTCAATGCTCCAGTTTTGATGCTCATACCGCATCACCTTACAAGGATTCAAATAATCAACAATCCCTTGTTGCATTTTGCTAATATCCAACCAATGCTCAGCCGGTTGCTCTCGATCCAGGAAACAAGCTTTTTGAATAAATGTCGCATACTCATCTAAACTCATATTGGCCTGATCAGCTCCTTGTTGAGTTGGAAACTGACATAGACTCCGTTTCAAACTTCCATTCCCCAATCGCTCAAAATATATTTTACTAAAGGCAGCATTTGCTTCTGTCAACAACTGAACTTTATTGGGATCAGTCTCGGCCATATCCTTATTGGATTGGAATGGTGCGCGTATGAGTATATATGCATTACATTCCTGGATCAATGCTAAACTACGCGGATTCACATATTTCAATTGATCTTCATTTCCATATTCCAGAAGTATATCTTGTTGGCCTTCAAATATCCATTCCACTTCAACAATTGCTCCCAGTTTTGTGGCGTGTTTATAAAAAGATTTCACCAAAGACTCTGCTAATGTTGTGGCTCTTACAAACACCAATTCTCCCGGCTTTAAATACAAAGAATAACTAGCTAATAATTCACCATATTTATCTATCCAATTCATGATTTAAAGATTTAATGAAAAGTTGCAATTACCATTGTTTAGTTTTATAAGGATATCGAATCATATACAATTTCGCTACATGTTCCTTAAGAAGCTTTGTTAATGCATCGATATTTTCATTAGACTTAGCAGAAATAATCTGAATGGGATAACTGTATTTGATTTGAAGATTAGTGATGAGTTCTTGTTCGATTTCTTTTTTAGTGCGTTGATCCAATAAGTCATCGAAATACAATTCACGATACGAATCTATTTTATTCAATACCATGATCATCGGTTTATCATTCACGCCAATACTTTTTAGTGTTTCCAAGACAGTATTGATTTGATCTACATATTGTGGGTGTGACACATCAATAACATGCAATAACAAATCACTTTCTCTAACTTCATCCAGCGTAGATTTAAAACTTTCAATCAAATGATGTGGCAGCTTGCGAATAAATCCTACCGTATCTGAAAGTAAAAAAGGCATAGCACTGATGACCACTTTTCTGACTGTGGTATCTAATGTGGCAAACAATTTATTCTCGGCAAACACATCAGATTTACTCAATAAATTCATCAAAGTAGATTTACCAACATTGGTGTAACCAATCAATGAAACACGAATCATTTCATCGCGGTTTTTTCGTTGAGTTACATTTTGTAAATCAATTTTTTCTAATTTCTTTTTTAGGAAAGCAATTTTTTCTTTAACGATCCTGCGATCTGTCTCTATTTCTTGCTCGCCGGGTCCGCGCATCCCGATTCCTCCTCGTTGTCGTTCCAAATGCGACCACATTCCTCTCAATCTTGGATAGATATATTGAAGTTGGGCTAATTCAACTTGAGTTCTGGCTTGTGCAGATTGCGCACGACTGGCGAAAATATCAAGAATTAAAAAGCTCCGGTCTATAATTTTTACCTTTAATGCTTCCTCTAATATATTTTGTTGTTTTCCACTTAGATCATCGTCAAATATGACCATGTCCGCAGGAAAATGTTCCATATATTCCACAATTTCTTCCACCTTACCCTTACCAATGTAAGTACTGGAATGAGGTCCATTTAATTTCTGAACGAATCGTTTGATGACTATCGCACCGGCAGTCAAGGCCAGAAATTCCAATTCATCCAGATGTTCTTTGATGAGTGCCTCAGATTGATTCGGAAGTATAATGCCAACTAAGATAGCTTTTTCAACATCTTTCTTTGCGTCTTTTTTCTCAATGACATTGTTCCAGGATGAATTCATAGGTTTCGTTATGTTAATTTGGAAAATTTAGTAAACAAATCAAGCTATATAAGATATAGGAATATTTGTTTTTGCAATGGCTCCGAAACCACCTTCTATTTCTGTAAAATTATGCAATCCTTTAGCTTTCATCATAGATGCGGCAATCATACTTCGATAACCACCTCCGCAATAAATATATTGGTGCTGCGAATCATTAAGTGTATCTAACCATTGAGGTATTTCATCTAAAGTTTTGAAATCTGCATGAACTACATGAGACTTGTTGTATTCTGATTCTTTTCGAATATCTATGATCTTAGAATCTTCCTGATTGTATTCCCGTTCGAAAGATGAAGCATTAATTCTGTGGATGGTTTCAATACTATGACCTGCTTCTTTCCATGTTTGGAATCCGCCTTGTAAATATCCGAGCACCTGATCAAATCCTACTCTGGCAAGTCTTAGAATACTCTCTTCTTCTCTACCATTACTTGTTATTAAAATAATTTTCTGATTTACATTAGCCAATATACTTCCTACCCAGGGAGCAAATTGCCCATCTAAACCGATATTAATGGAACCTAATATAAATCCTTTACAAAATTCATCTGCACTTCGGGTATCCAAGATGATCACATCATTGTGCTTTTGTAGTTCGCTAAATTCGATAATATTCAGGGCTTTCATTTTTTTACGATGCAATTCGTCATAGGCCTCATACCCATTTTTATTCAGCGCTACATTCATTTCAAAGTATGGTGGTGGCGAACCAAGACCATCCAAAACTTCCCGAATAAAATCTGATTTACTTTTCTGATTCAATGCATAGTTGACTTCCTTCTGATGTTTCAGGGTATCCACAGTCTCCTGCATCATGTTTTTTCCACAAGAAGATCCTGCACCATGTGCCGGATAGATCAATATATGATCCGGAAGGGGTAATAATTTCTGATAAATAGAGTCATACAGTATACCGGCTAATTGTTCCTGTGAATATCCACTTCCTGCCTGAGCTAAATCCGGGCGACCTACATCACCTAAAAACAGGGTATCTCCAGAAAATAAACAAACCTCGTGCCCGGATTCATCAAACAACAGGTAACATACAGATTCCATAGTATGACCCGGTGTATGCAATACTTTAAGTTTGAGTTTTCCTATTGAAAAAAATTCGTTATCTGCTGCAATATGACAATCGAATGCTGGACGTGCAGTGGGTCCATAAATAATTTGTGCCCCGGTTTTTTTTGATAAATCTAAATGACCTGAAACAAAATCCGCATGAAAATGCGTTTCAAAAATATATTTGAGCTTGACCTTATTTTTATTCAATAAATTTAAATAGGGTTCTATCTCGCGCAATGGATCAATAATGGCTGCTTCACCATCACTTGAAATAAAATAGGCACCCTGAGCTAAACATTTTGTATACAATTGCTCAATATGCATCCTTATTTTAAATTACTGTACCCACCAAGATTGGTGACATTCTTAATACCTTTTTGTTGCAATAATGCTGCAGCTCTGCCACTTCTTCCGCCACTGGCACAATATAAATAATAGGTTTCATCACTTTTAAATGTTGGTAAAGCTTTTTCAAAGTCACCATTATTCCAATCTAAATGAATTGCATCCTTATAGTGCCCTTGATTATACTCATCCAAGGTTCTTACGTCAATAACTTTTCCTGGTTTTTTTGCTAATAATTCTTTCATATTTACTGGTTTATTCTGTGCAGTTACATTTGTCATATTAAAAAATAAATATATGCATACACCGCCTAATATTAAAAATAAAATCCATTTCATAATCAACTGTTTTTAATGTTAAATAAGAATTTATACTTTAAACAATTCTATTGCAAAAATAATTCTTTTACGAATATAAAGATACCCACTGTTAAGACAAACCAACCAAAAATAGGTTTTAATTTTTGATCAGGTACCCATTTTGCTAAATATCCACCTAAGAGGATCCCCAAAATAGCCAAAGTTGTAAACCAACTCAATAAATGCCAATCAATATCGTGTGCTGTTCGGGAATATATAAAAAAACCTATTCCGGTATTGATACAAATGATACTTAACGAGGTACCTATGGCTTGTTTTATAGAAATATTCAATAATTTAACCATCGTAGGAATTAACACAAAACCACCACCAGCACCCAAAACACCTGTAATCAATCCTACTACAAGACCGGCCATTATGATTCTCAGGCTACTCACTTGTTTCCCATCGGAGGTGGCAGGTTGAGATCGAATCATACTAACCGAAGACCAAATCATCACCAAGCTTAATAGAAAAAGAATTAAGTGATTCTTGGTAAATTCCCAATCACCAAAAGAAAAAATGGTATTTGGAATTAATGGTAATATAAATGCTCTGCTTATAAATACACTTACCAAAGATGGTATTCCGAATTTGAATAAGGCTTGAATTAATATCGTTTTTCTAATGATATGACTTACCGCTCCAACAAAAGCAGTAACAAAAACTACAAATAAAGAATAAGCACTCGCAGTATAACCATCGACCCCAACCCAATAGACCAGTATGGGTACGGTCAGGATACCTCCGCCTGCCCCTAACAGGCCCAAAAGCAAACCCATAAATAAAGCTCCCAGGACAGACAAGATTCCCATCTGCAATGATAAGTAAAAAGGTATAATTAATACCAACCAATGCTTTACATTTGTGTTTAAATGAACAATTTCTATTATTAAAAGCCTTTTTGAATGGTTTTACCCATTTACTTGTATGGATATCCTGTGCTAAAACAAAAAGCAAGTCCAATAACTAAGGATTATCCTAATCTCAAAGATGTCATTTCCAATATGTGGGAAACCATGTATTTCGCTAAAGGCGTTGGTCTAGCCGCACCACAGGTCGGACTTGGTATTCGATTATTTATCGTAGATACGATGCCTTATTATGAAGAAAAAAATCCTGAAAAAGGTATCAAAATGGTGTTTATCAATCCTACCATAATTGAAGAATATGGACCGGAATGGCCTTTTGAAGAAGGATGTCTCTCCATTCCCAACATTCATGCAGAAGTAGAACGAACCACTCATCTAAGAATCAAATATGTAGATGAACAGTTTAATGCACATGAAATGGTTTTTGATGAAATGAATGCGCGTGTCATTCAACATGAATATGATCATATCGAAGGTATATTATTCGTTGAGAAAATCAAACCCGTCCGACGACAATTAATTCAAAGAAAATTAGAAAAAATTAGAAAAGGTAACTGTGATGCTAAATATCCGGTTAAATTTTTACAATAACTATTTAAATAAAATGAATATGAAATTATTAACTACAAGTGTTGTTTTGTTTTTTTCGTTTATCTATTGCACTTATGCACAATCGTTAAAACAAGTACTCATACTTAATGAAGGTTCTTTCGATTTTGTAAACAATAAAATCATTGTTCCGGTTTCCGTTGGTTCATACGATCCAACAAGTAAACAATATACGACCTTATTTGATATTCCAAATGCGCGATTTGCATCTGATATAAAGCTAGACGGTGCAACATTTTGGGTCGCAGCTGATCAATATTTAAATCAATATCAGCTTAGCGATAATAAGCTTATCAGATCAAAAATTATTGAAGGCGTACGTAAGGTAGAATTCTATCAAGACTATGTGATCGTCACCAAAGGAGAATATAATAAGACTTTGGATTCCTATGTTCAAATTTTAAATAAGTCAGATTTAAGTGTTGCGTATAGCATGCCTTCATCTATTCAGCCTTTCACTACAGAAAATATTAGTATCTATAATGATAAAGCGTATGTAGCCGTAAATAATGGTTTCGTGTTCGGTGAAGAAGTTGGAAAATTACTAGTCATTGATCTCAAAACTTTAAGTTTAGAATCAACCATTGAATTAGGAATCGATGGAAAAAATCCGGAGAATCTTATGGTAGCCAATAACACATTGTATAGTCTGAATAATAAAAATTATACCGGAAGTTCAATATCTAAAATTACAATCGACCAAACCCAAAATGTTACTACTACCAATTTACCGGGTGTGAGTTCCCTATGCGGTACTTCAGCATTGGTAGACCAAGCTATAATCTATCAGGAAAGTGGCAAGACCGTAGTAGGCAGTTATAGTCTCACTGATGATCAAACCAAAACATTAAAGGATTTTGGTAAGAGTTTTTATGGACTAACTTATGATCCTAAATCGGGTTACTTGTATGGTGGTGAAACAGATTTCTTCTCTTATGGCCAAGTATTTATTTATGACCGACAATATGAACTTGTAAATCAATTTTCAACCAGCATCAGCCCGGGTTATTTTGTGTTTGATTACAGTCTAAGTTCCGTAACGCATTCAGGAGATAACACTACATTCAATGTTTATCCTAATCCTGCTGGTGATATGATACAATTGAATTTTATACCTGTAGATTCAAAAATTATTCTAACGGATGTACTAGGTCATAAAATTATACTTCCTACAACATCACAACAAATCAATATCAAACACATCCATTCCGGATTATATCAAATGCAAGCAAAAACAGAATCTGGATTGTTATTGAAAACTTTGGTAAAAATATAATCGCAGTAGATTCAGACTCTTAACCCTGCACTTGATTAAAAGATCATTCGCCTAGCAAATTGTCAAAATGCATTCAAGGAAGGGCAAATAATTAAGTAGGGTCTGCTGATTATGTCAAGGCAAACGTAGTTAATAAATGAAACTGATTTGAATAAATAATATTTCTTAGACCGTAAATTTTAATACACTTTATTCTAATTCTTTTTATACCATAATATAGAAAATGCGGTACCTTCCCAGCCAATTTGACTAGGTTAAGTACCATGATTATGGTGGCAATCCAAGACTCACTGGTCTGTATTAGTCTAGCTTTTATTCGATTTAGTCCATATGACATTTTTGCTTGACCAAACTTCCCTTCTATTGGATTCCTTTCTCCTGGACTTAAGTGAATTGACACTGCCGGAGGTCTTCCCAAGGGTTTTGCCTTTAGCAATATATCTTTGGACTTTAACCATGCTCGATTTTCTCTGTTGCAGTAAATTTTGTCTGCCAATACTTCTTGTGGGTAGAATCCAAAAGTATTCTTGTATTTTTCTACACTGCTTATTAATCTTGTACCTTCATTAAATGCATCCCAAGAAATGTCATCTAAGAAAACAAATCCATTTACTAGACTGACTTGAATTTTCGATCCAAATTCAACATTAGCATTTGTTTTCCCTCTCACGATTGGTCTGACTTGGGGTTGAT
>JBGAVH010000028.1:0-59863 GCA_044228225.1 Saprospiraceae bacterium
TACGAAATTCTAAAAATACAGTAGCTATCATTATTTCATTGCTACCTTTTCTCCCTGGCATCACTGTCATTTATAAAGTCCCGTAGCTCAGTTGGTTAGAGCACTACACTGATAATGTAGGGGTCAGCAGTTCAAATCTGCTCGGGACTACTTTTTTATGTTGGTTAGCAAAATAATATTACTTTTGCGAACCAATTAAATGGGGGATTAGCTCAGCTGGCTAGAGCACCTGCCTTGCACGCAGGGGGTCATCGGTTCGAATCCGATATCCTCCACTAGCTTAAATAAAGGGTTTTCGATGTTTTGTCGGAAGCCCTTTTTTTCTTGGTGTGATCTAGTTAGTTGAATATATCTGTTTGTATATTTTTAAAGTACAACTTATCTCGTCTCGTCTCGTCAAGGACGAGACGAGACGAGACAAGTATCCACGGCTATTCCACGGCTTATCCACGACTCATCCACATCTTATTCAAGACTTTGTCTTGTCTAAAAATAGCTATGTCTTGTCCTAAAATAGCTATACAGGTTAATAAATAAATCCTAAAATGACTATACAAATAAAATTTTAAATCCTGAGTAAGGTATTCAAGGTATAAAATTGTATTTATTATAATTTTTCCACCTTTTGGGTAATGTTTCAAATTGCGGATCAACTCGCTTGGCCTACATGACCTGTCCTAAAAAAACTATACACAAAAAAACTGTTTATGGTACAAAAGGAATAGGAATTTAATGCCCAAACCAAGCAAAAGCAAGGTCGATATGACAAGCTTTTAATCTTAAAGATCGTTTGTGATATTGAATCCGGACACCCACGGAAGGAATTGCAAGACCGTTAACGGACAAGTGTATGCGACGTGGCGGTGTTAAGCCGCCATGTTCGTCATACACAATGTTAGTAGATGTGATCAATAATTTAGTAGTACAACTTTTTTGGAATAGATACTTTTTCGACTATTATTACTTTTAATAACTTTAATAATATAAACACCTCGTGGAAGTTTAAAAGTAATAATTTTATTGTTTAAAGAAGTCTCATTAAATAAAACAATTCCAAGTTCTGACAAAATTTGAATCTCGTTTGATCCACCTAATAATTCATCCCCAATCTCAATTGTAAATTCACCATTCAAAGATGGGTTAGGAAATATCTTAATGCTTTCATTGCTTCCCAATTCAGTTATGCTTGTTGTTATTGAATTCTTTATGCAACGGCACGGAAGATATTGGTCATTTGAACGTGCAATTTCATCAGTGATAAATTTTTCTAATCTTAATATTCCATCTGGTAATGGAGGAAAAAATATTGTTACTCCTTTTATATCATTTGAATCAATCAATTTATAAAATTCGCCGCGTTGAAAATTATAAAATTGACCATTTGCACTTAATCCAGATGGAACAATTTTAAGACCCGAAATGTCACTTCCACCATATTGTTTTGATACAATTTTATCAGACACATAATTATAAGCGCCTTTCCAAAGCCATGTCGTATCCGCATTTAGTGTTAACATTAATTGATGCCATTCATTTGGACTTGGAATATTGTACCCTGTTGGACAGATTCCATGAATCCTTCGTTTGCTTTCATTTCTCGTAAGGCCAGTATAATTGTAGAGTAATCCAAATGTATCAGTATTATTACAATCCCCATTTACACATTTAAAGTTGGCTAGAGCAACTGGAGTTCCATCTGAATAAAATTTAGATTTAATATTGCTAGTAAGCCAAGTTTGAAATCCTATTTTGACTGTATCATAAATGTTTCCTTCAAAATCCTTTATTTGGGAATGAGCATTTATTTCACACAAAAGCAATAAAGAAAAAATAATAAATGATTTATTCATAACCTAAAATTTTTAATTTGAACAATTATATGTGTTGAAACATAAATACCCGGAACCGTTACTATTTAGTGTTGTATTTTTATCCAGAATTATGAAGTCTTTGGCCCAAAAGGATACCCCATCACTGGTATTAATGTTCGTACTGCATGAAGTTCCCCCAAAAGTAATTTCTTTTTTTACATTTAATGCATATTGTGACTTGTTAAAAGTACAAATTGACTCTACTTTTGCACAATCAGTTTTTAATTGATAAATCTTAATATAGTCAATTTCGAAATGATTGGGAAATAAAGTTGAGTTGTTTGGTGGCGTCCAAGGATCAATTGCAAAATTTAGTATTAAGGCTTGTGAATGTGATGGCGTATTATTCTGATCATTCATGGAATGGACTGTTTGTTCATCGATATAATAAATCATTCTACCTTGCTGCCATATTAGACTATATTTGTGAGCAAGAGCACAATTATTTATATCTGTGTAAACATTAGTATTGTGCTGCCTTACACAGGCATCTCTCCAATGATGACTTTGGCTAGTTGTTGTGCTTGTTTCTGATATATCACCACCTCTTTCATGTATATCAATTTCATTATAATAATTGCAAGGATCAGGATCTGCATCCCAAACCCAGTAAGCTGGCCAATATCCGCGCCCAATAGGGGTTTTAATTGAAGCTTCGAAATATCCGTACTTATATTTAAACTTTGACCAAGTACAACCACCTGAATAATCGTAAGTTCGATTTGTAATTGGATCATACCATGGAGGAGTAAATTTATTCGATCTAATTTTTAACCAAGAATTGGAGTATATTAAATTTGCTGGATCATTATATTCTGGCGAATAACCATTATATCTACCCCATGGATATTCAGCAAACCAATCATTAGAAATTAATGAATTAAACTGATCCTCTTTTTTCAATTCCCAAGTTCCATCGTTCGAAGGAAATTGGGCAGCTACTTTAAAAGAAGCAAATAATAAAAATAATAATTTTCTCATAGTAGTTAATTTTTACAGCAATTATCTAATTTGATTTCCAATTCTTCAATTTTAGCATTTAGCTCTTTAATTGCATCTAAAAGATATGGAATTAATTCTACATAATTTACACCTTTGATATTGTTTTGATCTGTATCAACTAAATGTGGTAAAATCCTTTCGACTTCTTGAGCAATTAGTCCTGACCTGATTTTATGATCAACTGCCAATTCATCCTTAAATTGAAAAGTATAACCATTTAAGTTACTGAGTATTTCTATTGAGTTCGAAATTCTATTTATATTGGTTTTCAATAATGAATCTGAAGTAAAAACTGTTCCTCCATCTCCTTTAATATAATACTTGGTTACTCCATTCAATTGGACTTCAAAAGCTTTTGATAAAGGCTTGTTGACATTATTCGTCTGACAGTAAGCATAGTTGTTAGTGTGATTGAGGCAATTAATCCACAAACCAATAGGATCAGTAGGTCCGGCACCAGCTAATATTTGTAATTTCGTTTGTGATTGAAATTGAGTTAATGTTCCTACAGTTGTATTGCCGTCTGGAAATATTTTAATTTGGCAAAATGCTTCATTACTAAACCCAAAATTGCATACCCACAGAAATATAAATATCCTTGTGACCTGAAAATTAAAAAATGGAAATGAATTGATTTTCATAAATTTAAGATTATATAGTTAACCTCACTGTCCCTAAAGGTAATGGGCCGTACTCGTTTTATTTAAGGTGTCACTTTCAGGTAATTAACACCGTTAGTTTGAATTTTCTCTATACGTAACTTGATGAATTGTATGTTGTTACACCATAAAGTGGTTTCTTTTTCATCTCGTTTGGTCTTTGATCATATCTACTAACGGTTTGTATTGACGACGTGCCACCAATTGAATTAAGCCAAGAGTGGAAATATTTTACCTTTAAAACCAAGCTTGAATAAGAAAATATTTTTTGGTGGCATGATCGTCAATACTGTGTTAATTCCAGTTTCATTTTTTTCCGCACCTAATTTTATTTTTCGCACACTAGTTTTAGACATTAACTAATACCACCATTACTTAACCTTAATAAATTGTGCATTAAATATTTTATTGTCATTGATAAATTGAATGTGGTATTTGCCATCAAGTAATTCACTTACATTGTAATTATATTCTTTAACATTATATAAATCTTCAGACCTAATCAAATGACCAATTTCATTATAAATATACAGACTTCCTGAAATTACTTTATCAAATTCTATTGTCAAAATATCAGAAGTTGGGTTGGGTGATATTTTTAATATTTTTTCTTGATCTAAACGTTCATCATTGTTTTTTGTCATAATCCCTAAATCTTCGCCATTTATCATTACCCAGCCATTCCACAGTGGAAGCGGATCTACATTGGTCAAAGTTTCATAATAATTGAATAAGCATAATAAGTTCTTACCAACGACTTGCATTCTTCTTATAACAATACTATTTTTAGTATCAGCTTTTATTCTCATTTTTTTCACTTCAAAAATGTGTCCTAAACCATTAGATTTATAAAAAGTTAAAGTATTAGAAATTGCAGAATTTACACAAAATAAAACCTTAAACTTATTATTTTCATTTATTACTACAGCACTAATAAAATCAGCATTTTGTGCTCTTAATTTTAAATGGCGTAAGTCTAGATTTTCGATGATATTTCCTTTATTATCAAATAAACTCAAAAAGTTAAGATTCGCTTCAGACTTATTAATAATTGAGTCTGATCTGACAATAATATATTTTGACGCACTAAGAATCACTGAACTTTGGTTATTACCCTCAAGAAATACCTGATTTAATGTCCCAGAGTTTAAAACGTTTAATTCTTTATCCATATAATGAAAAGCTAATTCTGATTTTTTAATACTATCGATTACATTTTCTGAATAATAAATACAAAAAAGGTTTTCATCATCTACATCTACTATGGCATTGTAAATCACTTGATATTTGGCCAGAATTCGCAAATTTAAACTGTCTATCTGCCTACCATTTTTGTCTAAAAAATACCGCTCATAATTTACGAAATTCTCTCCAGAAGCTGAATTAATTAAACCCGTATTTTTAATATAATTATACCCTGAATTTCTGGAATATAAATGAGTACTAAAATTATTGTTAAATGGCGTAAAAGGGAGAACTAAAGTTTTGGTTTGTGGATCTTGCGTAGTTTGAAAGGAAGAATCTAAAACTAATCCATTGTTTTTATTAAATATTATTTTGCCAGCGTGAGCACTAGCCCAAATTGGATAAAATGGATTTTCAGAGGAATCATTCTCTTCAAAAATCATTAATTCCATGGAATCGCCATGAAATACTGGGTGCTGTGCATATCTTCTTCTGATTTTGCCAGTACCATAATATGAATAATCCCACAATAAGTTTCCATTTGCTAAATCAATTGCTTCCAAATAATATCCATTAATCCAATCATTGAAAATATTGTAAACATTGTACAAAATTTTATTATGAATAGTTAAAAATGCATTGCCATGATTTTGTTCCAACCAATACCACTGCACCTTTAATGGTATTTTTTCTGTAACTGAGGATCTTGTCCAAAGCGGATTATAGTTTTCAAATTCCAATGCAGGATATTGCTGTGCGTAAATACTAACATTTAGAAATAGTCCGAACAATAGGAGAGATTTTAATTTCATAATTGTAGGATTAAAAATATTCTTGGAGTATTTCTCAATACTCCAAGAATAAAGTGAAATAATTTGATTAATAATTATGGTGTGTCACAAGGTCTGTCATAACAAGGAAGCGATAGCCCATTGCAAAGAACACTCGTAGCGGAACTACATGTATTTGTACCAACCACTTGATAGCTTGGCGAAGAAATGGTTATATTTCCATTGAGTTCTTTACAAAATGTTCTAGTCCTTTGACAACATTTAATGCCACATATTAATTGCTCCATAGCCCAATATGGCGGTGGTAGTATTGGGTAAATACACCAATTAAAACAACTTTGACGAATGAAGTCGGAAGTAAAAAATGAATTCGGGCAATTAGGATTTATTAAATTAACCCAATATGAAACGTAATTTTGTTCTATAATTAATGATGCTTGAAAACTCATAGCTTCAATAACTCTATCTGCTTCATGGCCTGGCAAATTTCCAATACAATCCCACCAATCTTGACATCCAGGTATTACTCCAAAATCCCAAAATGTAAATGAATAATCAAAAGGATTTAGTGGGTTTTGACACACTCTAACTTTATATCCAACAGTAACATTACTACAGGCTGGACATCCAGCGATTGAAGGTAAGCTTATAGTTGTTACTATTTGCTGTGTGATACAATTTACACCAGCAGATGGTGAAGCAGGCGAACATCCAGACTGTCCAGCATCTCGTGCTACTACCTTTGGATCTATACTGATGTTAGGATCATCTTCAATCAGCTTATTAACTTTTTCCATTGCTGAGCCAAAGTTCATAACTGTAACATTAGTCCCAGATGTACTTTCGGACTTTGTGCAGGAAGACAATCCAATTAATGAAAAAACAATAAAAGAAACTGTTAAATAGGTTAATGCGGTCATAGACCTACTCTTAAATAAGCATCCATTAATTAAATTCGGTTTTTTGAGTGTCAAGCCAGTGTTTGGTTTGAAAGAAGAAAAATGTTTCATTTTTAAATAATTTTAATGATGAAAAAAATTGTTAACGAAACAGCTAAAGAGCAATTTTAAAAACCTATTTTTGCGGCCTAATTTGATGATTAGAGGGCCTGCGTCCCCATTTCGATGGGTGGTCGTGGGCTTTTTTATTGACTTTCGACTGTTTATATCTTTAATTTAACGTTTTGTTAATCTTTTTAGTTCTTGAAATTGGAATTAACGTTTTGGCGCTTGGCGCAGTGGCGGATTTCGGAGCACAAAACTGTCATTACTCCACAAAAGTTGATGCGAGGTAGAATATTCATTTAACCACTTCACCCGCCATTGAGCCAAACGCCTGTTGTAAGCTGGCCTTCTGTCCTCCGCAATTGTCAAGTCGCTGTATTTCTGTGCTTTTTCTGTCATTTTATTTTTTCGTTTTCTCTGTCTCGCTTGTGTGTTGGCTGTTTTAAAAATTTTAGAGGGAAGGGATTTTAAAAAATAATTTTCCTTCGGGTGGCAAAGGTGAAAGCTCTTTTGCAATTTTTGGTCTGTGTGTTGGCTTGCGCGAATTGCAAATGTGCTTATTCCTGTGGGCAGGTATCATTCTTTCCATTCGTATTTTGTTTTATCACAACCACATCTAATTTTCTTCAAAACATTGTCATAGTTCTTTAAAGAAACTTTAGGTCGTTTGCAGGTCGACTCCTTACAATAAAATATTGTTTCAAGTTCTTTTATGTCCGCCCAAAATGCTTTTAAGTCTCCAAGTTTAGGATTAAATGGATTGTCGTGAGATAATAAATTACCAAGTATAGATGAATTCGATACACGCTCAATAATTGGAACTTTCGCTTTTATGTCTTGCCCGCCATTTTTATTGATTTTTGATTTCAATTCATTCAATAATTCATCAGGCATTCTTTTTTCATTCACTTCATTTAATCTGAAACTAACTTTTACATCTAAATTGAGGGCAATGTCTTTCAGTTTAGCTTCTAAATATTTTCGTATAGGATTTCCAAGTGTTTCAACAGAACTGTTTGAAAGTTCTCGTTCTATAAATTCTTTCAGGTCGCTTGGTTTTTCTTCAATATGTGTTCCTTTCGCTTCTGTCCATTTGATTTCCCCGATTGTCCAACCTTTTCTTTTAGCTAATTGTTGAACATAACTAAACCATTCGGCTTCGTGTGTCAAGAGAATAAATTGATAATCTGAAAATTTTTCAAACAACAAATCAGCAAAACGCTTTCTGTGTGTTGAATCGAAACTTGAAATTACATCGTCTAATACGATAAATTTATTTTCCTTGTTAAACGCAATTACAGAAGACAAGAAAAATGAAATACCAAAACAGTTTAAGTGCGATTCGCTAAAATATTTTTGCGGTGGTGAAACCCACGCATTATTGTATTTGTATTCAATCGTAATTCCGTTTAGTTCATCTTCTTCGCCAATAGTTACAATCCTGATTTCGTGAAATTGTTCATCAGGATTCATATATTGATAAAAGTCGTTTATGTATGAAGAAAACGTATTTATGAAACTCTCCAATCCTTCTTTTTGTCGTTTTACAAACTCGTTGTAAATAAGTTCCAAAGAATTTTTCTGGTGTTCTAATTTGCTTTTGTCTTTTTCAAATCGTTTGATTTTCAAAAAAGCATCTTTTGCAGCCGAAATATTTGAGTATAGTTCGGTTGATTTATCATTTTTTATTGCAGTCTGTATTGATTCAAATCTTGCATTAATCTGTTCTTGGATATTGAAATCACCCTCCGTTAATAGCAAAGTGTCGTTTGTTGGAAGTTTATTCCCCGAAGTAACCTTTTCGTTAGATGCTTTCTGATATTCAGTTAATTTGGTGATTAAATTACTTATTGCCTTTTTAATACTTTCATTTTCTTGTTCGTTCAATAAAGAATTGTTAGATGTGAGTTCAAGCCGTTTTAAACGCTCTGTGATTATGTCGGAAACAGATTTTTTACTCGTATCAAATGTGACTTTCTTTTTAGAGGATTCCTCAATTTCTTTTAATCTTCGTTGAATTTCCGTTTTTAATTCTTCAAGATTTTTTTCTTGTAAGCATAGTGGACAATTATCCTCTTTATGATATTTCTTTGAAATTACAGTTTCACCTGACTTTAGTAGTTCAGCCAAAAAAGTTTGCATTATACTTTGAACATCTTCGGCAATTATATTGAACTCCAAAAAGTATTTTTGATATTCTTTGTCAATAAAAGTTATTTCGCTTTTAAGAGTTGAAAGTGCTTTATTGGTGTTTTCTAAAAATTGAAGTTCGGTAATCTGTTTAGTGTTTGCAGGCTTTTTGATGTGATTCAAAACCTTGTCAATATCTTCAATAGAACTTACTGTAATTCCTGTTTTTAAGGGTTCAATAATTTCGTTTATCTTTTCAAACAAATTATTTTCTTGGCTGACAGCCGCACCAATTTTGGCAATAAGAGTTTGTTTTTCGTTGTTGATTTGTGCTTCAAAGTTTTGCGTTTTTATCTCCGATTTGATTGAATTAAACGCCTTTCTTAAAACATCTTTCGTTTTGGTTACTTCTGAAAAGCCGATAATGTCCGATAAATATTTGAGTTTATCGCCTTTTGTTTGGTCAATGAAATCACGAAGAAATTGGTATCGGAGCAATAAATTTTCACCTTGAGAAGCGGCATAATATTCTTCAAAATCATTTGACGAATTAACTAATTCAGATATAAGTTTCCCTCTTTTGATATACAAACTTTTTGACGCATCAATCACATTTCTGTTATATGAAATTTCAATAGAAGCGGTATCGCTATCTATCTGATAAGAATTTCGCAAAGCATCTTTCAAATCAATTTCACTACCCGACAAATGAGAAACTTTGTCTGTATAAAACCACTCAATGGCATCAGAAATGCTACTTTTTCCTGTACCGTTATCGCCATAGAGCAAAACAGATTTTTCATTAAGTGGTAAAGTAATAGAATCTTTTATCCCTCTGATTCCTGCGATTGATATGCTTTTAATTTTCGTTGCCATTTTCAGTTCTTATTTTTTGCAGTTCATTAACCACATTTTTATCAGTTAACTTCCCATTGGTATATAATTCTGCCAAACTATTAGCAATCGTTTTATCAACATTTTCAATAGACGAGATTTCTTTGAAGAAATCATCTAAAATTTCTTTGCCCGATTTCACTTTATCTTCTGTCATTGTGTTTTTATTTAAAGTAATTCCAATCAATTTTAAAATCTGTTTTAAGCGTATTATTCAAAATCTCAAATCCTGTTTTGTTATTGCAAATAGGATATACGCCATAATACTCAACAAAATTCAAAATGAAATAGCTTTCTAAATCCTCTACTCTGAAATCCCAAATATTCCGTAATATTTCAATGTTGATGTAAGTAAACCAAAGCGGTTCAACTTTTCTGTAATTAACTAATCCAACATTTTTTGATTTACCTTCAAAGTGTCCAATTAATCGACTTCCAATACTATTTGTTCTTTTCTCGCTCATTCCAATGTAAAGTAACTTTGACCTATCGAATGGGTATTGAACTTGAATTGTAGAGCTAAAAATGAAATATAAGCCCGTAATCCCATTTAAAGGTTTGATGTTCTTTGCTTCAAATGACATTGGACTATCAAAATAGATAGATACAGTTTTATTATTTAATTCTTTGTCAATCATTAGCTCAAAACTCCTTCTTTTTTCTCTTTTACTTCCTTTGGTTTTTCAACCGAACAACTTTTTACTAAAGCATTTGCAACGTGCCACATCAAAACTGGCGGAACTGCGTTTCCGATTGCTCGATATTGTCTGTTTTCTGAAACTACATCTAATTTGAATGATTCAGGAAACGATTGAATATTTGCTGCTTCTCTTGGTGTAAATCTTCTGTATTTTCCGTCAACCATCAAAACAGGGTCTGTTCCGTTCAAACTTACTTTTGCCAAATGTGAACTTATAGTGTTGCAAGGTTGCTCTAAATCTTGAACCCTGCCTTTGTTCATTTTCTCACGAACTCGAAGCATTCCTTCAACTGCTCTTTGACTGAAAAACCATTTATCGTCTTGGTCTGCTTGTGGGTCAATCACTTGTTTTAGTTTAACCTTTGAGCCATTGAGTGTGTTAGGTTGCGGAAATCGAAACTTGAAATAATCATCAAACTCACGGAATCCAACAATAAAAACTCGTTCTCTCTTTTGTGGTACGCCAAATTCAGAAGCATTTAAAAGTTTGTGATGAATGTAATATCCTGCTTTTTCAAATTCTTTTACAATCATTGGAAATGCTTGTCCTTTGTTTGCTGATAAAAGCCCTTTTACATTTTCGCCAATGAAAAAACGAGGTTGTTTTTCTTTCAAAACATTTACCATTTCAAAAAACAATTTCCCTCTTTCGTCTTTGTAACCAAGTCTTGGCGGATTTTGAGCACTTATTGAAAATGATTGACAAGGGAAACCACCTAATAAAATATCGTGATCGGGAATTTTACTCGGTTCAATATCTCTAACATCTTTGGTTTCGCATTTATGCTCAAAATTGCTGTTGTAGATAGCAGTTGCATAACTGTCATTATCAGCTGCATAAACAACTTCAAAAGGCAATTCTTCAAAATGTTTTCCAAGGAAATTAAAGTCTCCTTGAATCCCTAAATCCATTCCTCCGCATCCGCAGAATAATGAAGTTACTTTTAGTTTCTTATTTCTAATAGCTTTTCCCATTGTCCTGATGATTTAGAAAATTCAACCACTAAATTTCTATCTATTTTCATATTCCCTTGTTCGTATTGTTTTACAGGGTTTTGAATAACGAAAATATTTTTTGAGTCTTCATTTACAACCAAGTAGTAAATGAAATAATTATCTCCAATCGTTTCGGCTGTGTCCCACTCATTTGGAGTTAGTTTGAAACGATTATTGGTAATTGCTTTACGTGATTTTGTAGTTTTTACTTCGATATAGCGTTTTTTCTTTTCAATTTCAACGCTTTGTATATCGTAACCAACTCCAAGCGGTGTTGGAATTTTATTAATCAAATGTTGTCTGTTTGTCTTGTCTTTGGTTCTCAAGTATTCGTGAGCCAAGATTAAACTTTCTCCATAGTCTCCAATGATTTTCGTGGGCACTTTTTTGTCGCCAGCCATTCGAGAATAGTACTCTTGAATTAATGCCGAAATACTTTCTTGTTCTGCTTGGTCAAGGTGTGGAGCAAATGCTTCAATGCCATCAAATTGATTGACAAAGGCAAACCAATTTTCCTCTATTACCGCAATTTCTGGATTGGTTATTTCTTTTTGCTTGTAGAATTTATCGTATTGATTAAACCAAACAGCTTTATTCAAATGAAAAATGATTGCTTCTTTGTTTTCATCATTAAGATAGTAGTAATAACCTGTTCCTTTGTGTTGCAATAGGTTTGCTAAAACCATATAATCCAAAATATCACCTGCATATCTGCAAACATCCCCTTTTGATGGATAAGCACCTGTTTTTTCATTCTTTAATTGGTCGTAATGATGGTCGTATTCAATTTTATCGGCTCTATGTTTGAGAATCATTTTTGCAACATCTTTTGGATGTTTTCCGTCTCTTGTAACTCTCAAATCAAAATAAGCACATTGGGTTAATTCTTCTGCTGTTAGGCTAATTGGTTTTCCTGTGAGTTTTTCGCCCTCAATTAATAACTGCAAAATGAAATAGCAAGGTTTAAATTTTACACCTGCTTCAATTTGCTTGATAATGTTGTGGGATTTAATATGTCCGCCCGGATATTGGAATGAGTATAGGAAATAATTAAAAAACTCGTCCAAATATTGATTATTGGCAAGTCTAATTGCCATTTTACTAGGTTGAAGATGTTTGCCTTCTTCTTGAATAAAAGCAAACAAAGCTGAAATTTCAGTTCTCCAATTATCAATCGTTTTTTGAGTCGATGATGCATTTTTCTTGAAGCCAAAAAGCACTTTATTTAATGCGTCATTAAATTCCTTTTCGGGTAAAACTTCCATTTCAGAAATAGAGGTTGCCACATAAAGTAAAACTTCTTCCACATCATTTTTAAAGCGTGGTCTTACGTGATGCAAACGAAAAAAGTATTCGTCAGGAATTTTATATTTCTGTTGTTTACTCATAAATATTTTTTCAATGATTTAGCCAATACCTCCGCTAATAGTGGAGGAACAGCATTACCAACTTGTTTATATTGACTTGTTTTGCTACCTAAAAAAATGAAGGAGTCAGGAAACGATTGAATCCTAGCACTTTCTCGAACTGTCGGAACACGATTAAATTTGTAATGAAAATGATGTCTGTGACCTGTGTCTATTGTAAAACTTGGCTTTTTGCTGTTTAGCCTTGTCCAAGCAATATTTACATTTCTTGTTTTATGAAGATGTTCGGGTAAGTTTTTATAATTCCCACCATCTGGAACCATAGATATAATTTCAATCGTCTGGTCGCTATGATTTGTGATTTCGTGATTGTACAAACCTTTTGATCCTTCTCGAATTTTTTCTTGAAATTCAGATTTTGCTTTTAATGGATATTTTGCACCTTCTGCAATTGATTTTTCAGGCAAATCAGAAATGGCATCACTTGATGATACAAATTCAGGTTCTTTTATTTCGGGAAACTTGAAGATTTCTTTTCCTTTTGTTCCTATGAAAAAAGCTCTTCTTCTGTTTTGGGGAACGCCAAATTCAGACGCTAAAAGCACTTTATAAACTACATTGTAACCCAATTTTTCAAAATCTTCAATGATGTTGTCTTTAACAACACTTTTGCCCATTGAAACAATGTTAGGTACATTTTCCATTAGGAAAACTTGAGGTTTATAAAATTCCACAAAACTCACAAATGATTTATAGAGTTTGTTTCTTTCATCATCTACAATTCTTTTTCCTGCAATAGAAAAACCTTGACAAGGCGGACCTCCAATAATTATATCAGCTTTTTTTATTCCTGTCTTTTTGCTTATCTCTTTTGGTGTTTCATTAAATAGGTCAGCAACTAATCCTTTTGAACCTTTGTGGTTGTGTTCAAATGTTTTTATGGCATCTTGCCAATGGTCAATTCCAAGCGCAACCTCATAACCAGCCTCAATAAAGCCATACGAAAGTCCTCCGCAACCACAAAACAAATCTATAACTGTCGGTTTCGATTTACTCATTCGTGTTAAACTTTATTTCTCCTTGTTTTACATTCTTGCTTTTTAGGTAGTTTACTTTTTCTTCTGCTACCATTAGTGTTTCCATTGAGCAATTGTTTTCATAAATCTTTTTTGCAAAAAGGTCGCTGAAAAATTCTGTTTTGATGTCGTCAAGTTTTAGGCTGAAAACTGTTGCAAGTTTTTCAAGTCGCTTTTCGTCAAACTCTCTCTTTCCGTTCTCAATTTTGCTCAAATTAGCTGAGTCCAATTCC
The DNA here is from genome assembly GCA_044228225.1 of Saprospiraceae bacterium. Classification (GTDB taxonomy): domain Bacteria; phylum Bacteroidota; class Bacteroidia; order Chitinophagales; family Saprospiraceae; genus Vicinibacter. The sequence continues at coordinate 13,909 of JBGAVH010000028.1, forward strand.
AGTTGAGCGGCTAACTGTGTCAAAGTCATTCCGTTCTCTGTCCTTAATTTTCTGATATATTCTCCAAAACTGGTTTTCATTCGACTTGTTAATTTAGACTTGTCAATATTTGACAAATATAAAACACTTTTTTGAAAGTGAATTACTTTTTTATTCTTTTTTTAGAGCGTGGGGAAATTGGCTCTTTTGCAAAACTTGGGTCGTGTGTTGGCTTGTGCGGTTTTGCAAATGTGCCAATGCGCGGTTGGCTAAAATTTTTTTTAAAATGTGCGGTGGGAAAAATTTTTAAAACATTTGGGTCGGCTGTGTGTCGCCAAAGTCAGTCCGTAAGTTTTTTATTAAGATGGCAAAGTACGGTTTTAAGATGTCTGTTTTTTTGGAGTTCTGTCGTTCTCTAGGCTTGCTTACAACATTTCGCTTTACGCATGTTTTTATAAAACATGCGTTTATTTTAAATAAATAAACACTGTTAATAATTTGATATTCAATTATTTAAATAATTTTAATACCAAGACCAATCCAAACTTTTATAAACATAAATTTGCGCGTCACTCAATAAGTAAATGCCCTTATCTGGTCTTAGTAAGCTATGAAATTCATATACAGGATTTTGTAACAATTTACCTCTAAATTCAACATCATTCGATCAACTGAGAACTACTAAGGAAAATACTTAAACGTCCAAATTTATATATTAATACCAATCCCTTCTCCTGCCTTACAAATATATCCAAACTTATTTGGTTGTTTTGTATGTCGTACAGTTTATATTTATTTAAACAGAAACAAGATGCAACTTTTCTTCTGTATTCTAAAAAATTTAACGGTTTTAGGTTTTATGGAGGGTTTGTATTAGGATTTTTTGAATAAAGGGAACATCAGGTGCTTAAAAACGCCCAAATTTCAGAAATAATTAAGTACAACTCCCAAGCAAGTATCTACGGTCGTTCTACCCTCGAGGTACGGCTGAGGTACCAAGCCTCAATTTGCATCTAAAAACGAACTACTAAATCAACAATTCTGTTTATAAACAATGAATTAATCACAAATATATTGGGACTGATTTCTCACCTAATCACAGTCAAATCTCCCTTGAATATTTCTTGCTTACCATTATTTGGGTTGAAGTATTCTATAACGATTACATAAACCCCTTCGACAACGCGCTTACCATTGAAATGTCCATCCCAAATGGTATCTCCATCATGACTTACATAACACTGGGCTCCATTTCGATCATACACAGCCCAGCGCAATATGTTTACTCCTAGGTGGGTGATCTTGAATTGATCATGTTTTCCATCTCCGTTGGGACTGAAGATATTGGGAATATAAATTCTGACTTCGTTGCGAATACAGATCGATCTTGAAAATTCATCAATGCAACCTAAATCGTTCTGAACCCGCTGTATTATAACGAATTTGCCTGTGTCCAGATATTCATGAGTTAATAAACCAGGTTGCAGTAGATCAAGTGGTGGAGAACCATCCCCAAAATCAATACTACCACTCGTATATCCACTGGCAAGGTCTATGATCTCTATAAGGTTGTTAATATTGTCAATGCATTCCTGATTCGGAATCAAATTGAAATTCGCAGCTATAGGGTCTGCACCCGGTAATTCTATATTTTGTTCCTGGCGACAACCTGTTGATTTCTGAATAATTTCTGCCAAATATACGCCCGGCAAATCTTTGAGTCTATTTCCACGCTTTATAGGACTAGTTTGCCACTCTACATCAAATGCTGAACTATCCAGTTCGAGTTCTACAAAAGTGGTTTCTCCAAAACAAACTTCAGGTCCTTGAATGGTATCCACCACAAATTTCGGATGAACTTTTACAAGGACACTATCGACTAATGGATCTGAACAACCATCCGTTACTGTTACCCTATACCAACTATCTAATAATGGAGAAACGACATGACTGCTTCCAAATCCCAACCCCTGATCCCAATTATATAAAAAAGATCCTTTACCACCAATGGCATCAATTTCAATGGAAGTCCGTTGTCCGGCACAAATCGTGTCGTTTCCACTAAATAATTTCTTACTGATCGGAGGAAGTATATTGATAAAGATTTTTTCAGAAGAACTACAATTGCCTTTCCCTCGGGTGTAGCTTAGTTCCCAGTTTCCTGATCCAAGCTTAGAAGGATTAATTACAGGAGGAGATAAAACGCCATTAATGTAAAAATCACCACCCGGAGGGTTAAGTATAACAGGTATATCCTGGTCTTTAAAACAATATTGGGCATCCAATCCTGTGATACTGACTTGTGTCCATGCTTCGACTTTTATTATGGTATCCTCACGACAACCTGCAGGACTGATATAAGTAATTTTATGGGTCCCGATTCCTGAAAGTCCGGGATCAAACAAACCTTGCATTTCATCTAAAAATCCTGTTCCCTCCCAATGACCACCCGGAGGTTGGATCGGCAAAATGGTTGGTGGACTTCGGTCACACAATTCATAATTTGAAAACACTATAGGAGTTTCTACTTCAAGTTCAAGTGTATCCAGACATCCAAAGGCTGAATAATATATGGAATGCTTACCGGGTCCCGCCCATTGAGGTACCCAGAAATACTGACTATCTCTGAATTCAATTCCTTTTCCTGTAAAAAATCCCGGTCCATCACTCGGGGTTAATAATTGTATCAAATCAACACTATCCGGATAAGGACAAAAAAGATTATTAACTGGAGCATTTACATGTACATCATGAATATTAGCGATAAATGTATCGCGGCATTGTTTGAAGTTTAGTTGAAAGGCATGTTTTCCCGAAGGTAATGAGGAAATATCAATGCGATTGTTTAACAGATCAAGTTGTCCCGGACCGGTCCAGCGTCCCTGAACAGGTAAAAACAAATAGTGGGCTCCCAAACACAAATCCTGATCTGGTCCTGCATTCGGTTTATTCACAAACACGTTGACATTGCGATCACAACCATTTATGTGGTAATTGAAAACATTCCATTGATTTATATTGGATTTGGAAACACTCACTTTACCTAGAACACTGTCCACAATTCCAGGGCCCCTCCAAAATCCACCTGGTGGATTAAAACTGAATTGAAAATTTTCCAAATAACACAAACTATCTACTGGAGAAATCTGAATACTGTCCGTTACATAAACTGTCTTTAGATCAATACATCCATTGGGCGCTTGATATTGTATCTGGTGGGTTCCAGAACTCAGAGGAGAAAATTTTCCGGTAGAATCTACCCAATTCCCCATCCAACGCCCACCAAGTGGATGATTTCCTTTAAGAGCAAAATCCGAACTTCCCTGACAGGCAGCTTCTGGAGGACCGGCATCAATCGGAATGATGTAAAGGGTATCAGAAGTTTTGCATGTGTTAGGCGCTGTGTAAACAACTATATCTCGCTGAATCTGGTTTGATCTGGACCAATAGTTAAAAGGGTAAACACCCGTTCGGTTCTGTGCTGCAGGAATGGCTGTGGCATCAAAAGTTCCTCCCCCCAGATCTACGTTATATTTCCAATTGGCGGCAGAAGCACATACGGTATCAGATACCGGATTTAAAATTTGGGGTACCGGATAAACCACCACATTTTTATTTGCGATACAGCCATTAGAAGCTTGATAGCTTATTACAAATGTTCCTGTGTCTATGGGATTGAAAATTCCCATTGAATCTGTATTCTTACCACTCCAAAAGCCTCTTGTAGGAGAAGCTCCTTTGAGTTGGAATGAACCACTATATTGACAAGCACTTTGAGGCTGTCCTGCACTAACGGGAATGATATAAATAGTATCCCTAACAATACATCCATTAGGGTCTACATAAGTAACTGTATCCGTGCGCAAACTATCGTTTCCGGGTAACCGCCAGAACTCATAAATACCTGATTTTCGTTGTTGGTTTGGAATGACTAAAGAATAGAAATCACCACCGGGAATATTCACTTTGTATTGCCAGTTTTGGGCGGATGCACAAAAAGTATCTTGAATAGGATTTAAGATTTTTGGATTATTAAAAACTTCAATCGTTCGGGTTGCCATACATCCATTGGGAGCGGTATACAGGAAACTAAAAAGTCCAGTTGTATCCGGAATAAAACTTCTGTTTGGACCCAATTTTGAACCGGACCAGGTTCCTCCGGAAGGTGTTGCACCGTTAAGGGTAATAACAGGTCCACCCAAACAGGCTTTTTGATTTTGTCCTGGATCTATGGGCCAAACCAATACCGTATCACAAATTTTACAACCATTAGGAGCAACATAACACACCGTATCAGATTGCAATCCATTTCCTTTATAGTGGCGCCAGAATTCATAAACCCCAGTGGTATTTTTTTGTCCTGGAAATTTGGAAGGAAAGAAAGTTCCACCTGGTAGATCGACGACATAGTTCCAATTTGAAGTTGAGGCACACACCGTATCTTGGATTCGATTCAGAATTTTTGGAATTTTTAAGGGGATAAACATGAATCTTGCAGTATCCTTTCTACCCGAAACACTATCCGTAACAACAACATAATAATTCGCTGTATCGAGATCGCAGATTTTTATTTTCTTCGTAGTCTGTCCTCCTGGCATCCATAAAAACCTAAAAACCTGCTTAGGGTCTGCATACGGCACCGCTTCAAGTTCTGTACACAAACCGGCACAAACAGTACTATCTGTCTGACGGATGTCAACTGTAAAAGGACAATTGTTCATACTGAACAACACACTGGAAATCAATGAGTGCTCTTTTCCGCATTCATCAACGTACTTAAATGCAAAATTCAAACGATAGTTAACCGGTTTATCTAAAGGAGGGTCAAATTTTATTCTGACCTTTCGGGTCAAACCATTTAAACAGTCCAGAGCTTCGGCTTCAACGATATTCGAAGCCCCAGGACCAAAGATGTTGAAATTACCAGGAACAATTTGATCACACGGAATTGGATATCCCAGTTCCAATATCATTTCGGATAATGGACAATCAGTGGAAGATAATAATTTTAGTGAAGGCGGTGCTGGTAATTCAAAAATTACAGTCCAATTCATTTTCCAACCATTAGCTGTAATGTTGTCATCGCTTTTGAAATGTATAGTAACACAGCCACTTCTAGCTATAAATCCAGGGGCAGGGCTTAAGATGCCACTAAGGGTTCCTAGAACGGGCGAATTTCGATCTGGTCCATCATAGATGGTCATCACGTCGTATGTTTTCTCGGTAGCAAAAAATTCGAAATTAAGGATAATGGCAGTTGCTCTCGGCACGCAAATAGTAAATGTATAATCTTCGTTATGATCATAGTTTTTATCCTCTCCAGCCTGACTATGGGTGAGAATTCCTTCACAATCATGCACAAGATTGTTTTGCATCATGTACTCCGTCTGAGCAAACAGCATATTGCATGTAACAATCGTGCTAATTACTAGACAGATCAGGGATTTCATAACTTGCAAAACACGGTTCATTATTTCTTTTTAATGATGACATCAGTACTTACCAACTCATTGCTTTTATGACCGCTTCGGTCTATCATATAAATATAAAATCGGGTCCGCTCTTCACTCCGATTTCCAAACACAAATAAACTTGGAAATTCTAGTTTTAAATTTCCTTTGACCGCTATTAACGCGCCCGGAGGTGCGACAGGACCTATATAAAATCCGTCATATTTATTAAGCCTTACATCTCTGATATAAACAGCATAATCATCTGGTTCTTCAAATCCTATGTCTCCATCTCCATCCTGATAACTAATGCTTATGGTGAGGACATCTTCGAATTCGCGAATCGTGTCGTGTGAAAGACTTTGGAATTTAATTTCAGGTGTTACTGAAAATGGCGGCTCATCCGCATTTTCCCTGCAGGAGACTAGAATGGCGGTTATCATGCCAACATAGAGATATGTACTAAAGCCTTTCAAAGGACATATATTTTTTCATGGAAAATACGGCTCTTACAGAAGGAAGTTCAGTAATCGGGTTGAGATGGTCCTTGACTAATGTTTTGAAAAAGACTTGGTTTTGATTTTGAAAAATTTGTTTACTCAAAATTCGCACTTTGTGACTATAATTAACTGAATCCCCATAGAGGCCTATATTCCGCATAGGCGGCTGAACTAATTCCAAATTCATAATCAATTGTGTAGAATCATAAACATGAGGATTTTGACTTAATCGAATTTCAGGCATTGAAAAACTTGAAGGATCCTGAGCATCGTGTTTAAATGCAAAAAATAAATCAATCGTGTCTATCAAACTATCTAAAATTAATGGTCCGTTAAAAAGTCTTCTGTCGATTTTTCCGGTATCGCGGTAACTTGCAAAACAACCCAGCAGTTGGGCTTGTGGTATACCTACTTTAGGTATAGTCCCGTCAATAGATGGAACCCCATTGCGAATCCAAGTTTCAATTAATTGAATATATTTAGTTTTATTACGACCCCAGTCTGAATCTGGTTCAATCTGGATGGGCATTTGAGGCGAGACTATATTGTTTAATCTTGCAAGTAAAACGGATTCATCCGGGGAATAAGGTTTTACACGAACCAAATATTTTCCATCCTGTTTGATGGCTTCTCGAAATACCAAAGTATTATATGAACTTTCCAATGTTCTGAAATCAGGATCAAAAGTACCATCGTGGCATCCCGCATTGGCACAGGTTGGTTTGAAAATATAATGGTATAAACCAGCAATGGAAGCTGAGTCAGGGTCATTAAAAACAAATTTTACTGTGTCCTGTTTGGGGTTATAATTATCAAAAGGATTTTCAGGGGGGTCAGGTTTTTCACAGGTTATAAATAAAAAAGCTAACCCGCATACCCAAACTATCATTTGTTGAATTCTTGCCATCTTTTATTGATTTAAATTCTGTCAAATAAAGATCTGGCTGAAACATCCAGCAAGCCTGCTTTGTAGACGATTTCTTTAATTCCAAAAATATCAGCAATCGTTGGAACGACATCCGAGGCATCTCCCAAAGGAGATTGTTCTGAACCTCGTTTTAGGTTCGCGTCAATACCGGGTCCTACCATTAGTGTGAAAATTCTCCGCGCATTTGGGCTTCCGGAATGGTCATAAGCAAACCAATCATTGAGATCCTTAATTGAATTGTTTTCTAAATCTCTTCCGTGCTCAGGCATAACGATCATAACAGTATTGTCTCTCATTTCAGGAATAGCCTGAATCTCCTTCCACAAGAATGCAATTCCATGATCTGCACGATGAATATTTTTTAAATAAGCAGTGAAATTACCGTGGCAAACATCAATATTGCTAAGATCTACAATAGTCAATCTAGGTTTGAACCAACGCAACAATTCTGCTGTATATCCTAGTGTAACCATATCTCCATTATCCGTAACCGGAGGAGAAATGATCTTTCCATTTTTTACTTTTTCGAAAGTTTGACGGATGAACTCCCTGATGTTGTTTTCTTCTTCTGGTGTATTGTATAAGTGGGGAATTTCAAGTCCGTCGTTTGTAAAATTTTGATTCAAAAAGCCTCTAATTTCTCGAAACAATGCATAATCGGTATCAGGATGGTAATTTTTGAAATCCATGAAATGTTCCCTTCCTGGAGCGCCAAAAGTGACGGAAGGTGCAATAAAATTTCCAGCATATCGCCGACCATAATCTTTATGGTCCGAATAATTAAGAAGAGACCGTGAACCAGTGAGACTATTGGCCACTGACCAACAATCTGTTGCCTTGAAACCTGCATGTTTTCTTAGGTATTCAAATATTGTAGGAGATGCGGTTCTTTGTCTAAGTCCTGAAGTAGTGTAGTAATTACCCGAAACCCCAGTACTTAATCCATTGAAATGTCCAGCGCTACCCTTTGAAAATTTTACCTCCGGAAACAAGATGCCTTGTCGTTGCAGGGAAGTCTGAAGTAACGGATTAATCGGAAATGCACCTACAATATTATTTTTTTTATCATCTATACCGTAAGCTATTTTATCCTCTGGTGGTGGACCATCTAATAAATTGTACATGATATTGCCTTCCACCTGTTCGTTTTGGCTCCCCGCTAAATAACGTTGTAGAACCGATTCTTGCTGACGCAAACCACCTGCGAACTGTACAAAAACAACGTGTTTTGCCATCATAGGAGCTTGTTGAGCGAACAAAAGACCTGATGGAAGCAGAAAGGGCATTCCAATACTTCCGGTTGCAGCTAAAGCTGAATTTTTTATAAACTTTCGTCGATTCATAACCCCTTCAAATTAATAGTGAAAATGCTCATTACAAGTACCAAAAGCAAAGTAAAAATGTTCTGGTGTTACATTAGGACGGCTTGAAATATAATTCAACATCCAGTTGAGTTCAGCTTCTGTAGGCTCTCGCACCAGAAATCGCTTATAGGTGGCTCGAATAAAAGCTTCAGGATCTTTGAGCATTTCTTCTTTGCTTGGAATAATAACCTTAGGGTCATTCATGTATTTGCTCAATAATATATCAAACGCTACTTGTTTATCTCCTATGGATTCAATGGCCTTTTGGGCACTCAACATAGAATTAGGGCTGATAGCTTTTTGAAAAAAATTGGTGTATAAAATAGAAATATACTGCGTTATCGATTTAGGTTTTATCTTTTGACTATTGACCGGTAAAATGGTCTGATCATCGATTTCATATACATAAAAATCCTTTTGACAAGAAGCCAAAAAGAACATTAGAAATATGATTCCTAACTTGTAGAAACGCTTACTTAAATCCTGCATATTCATCAGTCACTGATATTTGTTTTATAATCTCGCGGATGTCGTGATGTTTTAAATACTCGGGAAGAATACTGGCCAATTCCCTGGAACTTGGGAAGCGATTTAGATAAATTTGAAAAGTCCAAATAACTATACCTTCATGCATTGCCGGCGATTCAACGAGATTATGGATGAATTCGGTTTTGTTGCTGCAATAATTTCCAAATGCCTGCCCTGGCGAGGATTTTTCAATGATATCAAAAGCAACAGCATATTCCTGGTCTGTAGGCAATCTAAATAATAATTCATTATAAATGGCGCGGATAAAATTGAAGGTATTCATATTGATAATGCCGTAAATGTGGTTATCCACCATGAATTGAAATATTTGATTATAGCTGATATCTCCATTGTAGAGATCTTCTTGGCTTTGTAACACATTTTGAAGCTTGCGAATTTGATTTAACTTACCATAGAAGTCATCCCAATTACCATTCATGGAGTCTCTCATCGCATCAGACAGAAACAAACCCATATAATATGAGATTTCTTCATCCGAAACACCTTCAAGACAACGAACTTTAGCCAGATTATACAGATTTAGATAAAATGCCGCCTTATAAGATCGCTCACCGATTCTAAAACTTGTGTCCTGCATGAGTCTGTTAATAAGGTCAAGTCGTGAATCGCGACTGAGTTCTCTCACTTTCAAGGTATCTACTTCGGGACCCAATTCCACTTTTAAAGGTTCCCTCCCAATCAAATCTATAAATAAACGATTGACATAATTTTCAATTTTTAATCTTGAGATGTTGGTAACTGATATAGGGTCATTATCATCTATGACATTAAGATTATCAGTAGTACAAGAACTCAAAAGAGAAATAATGAAAAGAGATAGCCAAGTCTTAAAAGTAAGAACTCTTTTATTATTAGATTGGGGGTTAGATAAGTAATTCATAAAGCTGGGCTTCAAAAGTAAATGTAAGCCTATTTAAATTATATTCAGCTGATTTTCTTAAATAATTTGAAAAAGCAATTAAATCCTAAAGAATGTCGGAACAATTAATTGCTTTATTTTTAATTGTGGTCAAAATTCACATTTAATTCAAGTGTCTTTTCTAATTTTTTTAGATATTGGCACGTCATTTTCTACTTTTATATTTTAATAATATTAATATATAAATTCTTATCTAATTTTATCGTATCAAGGTGACCTCACCTTTAAGGTTAATCTTAGAAAGATTAGAATCTAGTCCTTCAATAAGGTAAAGGTATACTCCAGGATTCAAGGGTTTATTTCTAAATATTCCATTCCACCCTGTGTTTAATTGTGCAGGATTAACGGATTCACTTTGAAACAATAGCTCTCCCCAGCGATCAAATATTTTCATTGACTTAATCTGAATGTTTGGATCAGTTACGATAGGTATAAAGAAATCATTGATGCCATCTCCATTAGGACTAAATAGAGTAGGAATAAAAACTTGGCCAGATTTATCTAAAATAAATAGGATGGTATCAATGGCCTGACATCCATTTTGGTCGGTAACCAAAATATATGCTTCACCATTTTCATGAATTTGAATTTCTGTAGTTTCACAGGAACTGCATGAAAATAATGATTCCGGAAACCAATGATAAAACTTAACCACCCGATTCGTATTAGCCTTTAGATTAATGGTTGCGGGTGTTTTGAGATGTATATCTTTTCCAGCATCTACATTTAACGGACTTGGTTGGGATATCTGAAATAGAATAGAATCTGATTGACATTTTCGTTGATCAGTGATGATTAAAGTATAAGTGCCAACATCTAAATGGTTAAGAAGATCATTATTTGATACTTGAACACCATTAAGAAAATATTCTAATGGGTGTACAACATTTTTAATTACATCAATATTGATGCTTCCGTCTTTCATGCCATAACAACTAATAGGATCAACGGTTATATCAAAAACCATAGGGTCATATAAAACCTTTGTTATAATAATACTATCACAACCCAATGAAGTCATTAAAAATAAACTGTCTGATCTAACAGAATCTTTAAAACAAGTTGTTTCAAGATTATATTGAATCGAAGATGGTCCCAATTCAATTTTAGAAATAATAACGCTATCGCAATATTGACCTTGCAAATGATTTATGATCGTAGTCACTTGATTGGGATCGCAAGTGATTTGTTTTAAATAAGTAGTGTCGGAAGTATGAAATATGTTATTTACGAAAACTACTGAATCACATTTTCCTTGAATAGGGTAATATAAAGTATCTATTAATTGAATTGGAATATTACAAACATTTTTATTAATAAAAAGAGTATCAGCAGCAATAAAATTAATTTTTTCAATGACTAAAGAATCACAACCGTATTTGTTGGTGAATATCGAATTGAATATTCCTGCATTTTGGAATTGACAAGTATTTGTTTCGATATAAAGCGTATCCTTCAGTTTAGGTTTATATTGAATAATAACCAGGCTATCACAAGTTTTGGTTTGATAAATTAAAGTATCTCTATAACTATTATTAATTGAACATAAAAAACTATCCCGATAACTTATAGTTAAAGGAGAAAAAATAGTATTGATATAAACAGTAGAGTCACACGAGTAAATATTTTTATAAACCAATGTATCAATCCCAATTTTTGTGGAATCACAGGTCGTTTGATTAAAATTCATTTCATGTGTGATTGCAGGAATTTGTATAACTTTAATAACACTATCGCAAGGACTTTTAGAAACTATTTGGTAGGTTATCGAGGTATCGATAATTGTGCAATTAAAATTTGTTATTACAGATGTGTCGGGTTTGACATATTTATAAGATGAGATGATAAATGAATCGCAACCATGCATATTAATCAGCGTGTCGATGACTAATGTTTTTTGAAATGGGTCACATGTAGTGAAAGAAAAATAATTCGAATCCTTAATCGCCGGAATTTTATTAATGATAACTAGACTATCGCAACCTGGTAATTGAAAAAATTGAGTATCGATGGTGATAATATTTATCGAACAATCATATTGGGTAAATCTTATTGTATCCGGATTATCCTGTTGTATAAAACTTGCTGTAGTTTTTGTTTTATTTCCACAATGATCTATTGCAAAGAAATCTACAACATTAATCAAAGCAGACGAATCGCCTTTAAAATTATTTGTCCAAGAAACTGATGAACAATTATCAGTAGCTATTGCAGATCCATGATTTTGGAGCCAAATTCTGAGTGAATCTCTAGCTAAGGGCGAACATTGTAATAAAACATCCTTAGCCGGATTAATTAATTTTGGTGATATCGTGTCAATAATAATATATTTAGCTACAAAGCTTGAAGTATTATCACATTCATCCGAAACAATGAATTCAACGAGTGTCGTATCACATGAATTCGTTGCTATACTGTCGTAAGCATAATCCCAAGTTATTTTTTTACAATTATCAATTGCCGAAGCTCCTGCATTGCTAAATAGCCACGTTAAAAAAGTATTTTTAGTGTGATTGGAACATAATATAATTTTGTCCTTCCCTGCAATAGTAATATTTGGTGCAACTTCATCTTTTACCGTTATTTCCTGGGTAAAAAGTTTTTTATTTCCACATTTATCAAGAATTTCCCAATCACGTTTGATCAATTGTTCACATTTATCAATTTTAGAAGTGGTTTCTTTAAAGGATATGGTTGGATTCGCATCACAATTATCTGTAACGATTAATTTTGGAGCTTTTGGTACATCACCGATACAGTTGTATATTTCATTTTGTGGCTCATTGGTAATCATTGGTTCTTCCTGATCGCCCGGGCATTCAAAAATTTTAATATCATCTATTAAAGTTCCTGCATAGATTAAATCTCCAACACTACTAAATTCCATATCTGCCATATCTGCCATAGCCATAAACATATAAGATTGCTTAAACCAAGCAACACTTCCAGAAATAGTAACTACCCAACTGACGTTTAACCAAGCGCCATTGGCTATTAAAAGGGTTCCAGTAGAACTGTGATTGCCTCCATTTTGAGCGGTCCAAAAATCGATTCTGTAGGAATTTCCGGGAGTTAGTCCGGTAAGTTTGTATTTTATTCCACCAAAACCAGGAGATCCATGTAGATCAATAAAATTGGTAGCACCATTGGGATTCCCAGCACCTAAATTGGCGTGTGATCCTTCAACATGGTCAATGGTTGCTCTGGTAACAGTCCATTCATCGATCATTTGTCCTGCACTATACACAATAAAACCACCAATTGGTGGAGGTATTCCGCCTTCAAAATCTAAATTTGGAAAGTTCATTTCCATAAAAGAGCCACAACAACAAGACCCACCTAATTGACTTACATTGGAATTTATTACTTTAGTTAAAGGACTAACAACCTGAGCCTCAAGTTCAACTTGTGTTACCTTTACAATAAATGAAACAAATATGAAATAGATAATAAGATTGAAATGAGTCATTTAGTCTAATTAAGGAATTATTGTATACTTGTTTTAAATGAAAATAATAGTAGATACAATGTAAATTTAGAAATAATAAAGTATTCAAGTTTAATATTTTGTAAGTTTAAACAAAAAGTGATTCTTTAAGCTTAAAGAGCAATAAACAATATATAACTTTGAGCTTTAATATAAGCACCACATCATATGAAAAAACATAATTTTTATGCTGGTCCAGCTATTCTGCCACAATCTGTAATACACCAAGCATCTTCATCTATACTTAATTTTATGGACTTAGAGCTGTCCATATTGGAAATATCCCATCGCAGTAAGGAATTTGAATCGGTTATGGATGAATCAGAATCCCTGGTTAGGGAATTATTAGAAATAGATGATGATTATGCAGTTCTTTTTCTATCGGGAGGAGCCAGCTCACAATTTTTTATGGTTCCAATGAATTTACTTCCAGAACATGATACAGCACATTATGTTAATACCGGAACATGGTCAAGCGGTGCTATTAAAGAAGCCAAGCTTTTTGGAAATGTAAATGTTATTGCTTCATCTGAAAATGATCAATTTAGACATATTCCGAATCAGTTCGAATATCCAGATTCCGGAGCATATTTACACATTACCTCTAATAATACCATTTATGGTTCCCAATACCATTGGTGGCCTAAAGGATCTATTCCTTTGGTATGTGATATGTCTTCTGATATTTTTAGTAGAAAAGTAGATGGGAAAAACTTTGGGTTAATTTATGCCGGAGCACAAAAAAATATGGGTCCAGCTGGAGTAACTTTAGTTGTTGTTAAAAAAGAACTATTGGGAAAAACTGGAAGAAAATTACCAAGCATGTTAGATTACAAGAACCACATGGATAAAGGTTCGATGTATAACACACCTCCCGTATTTCCAATATACGTATCCATGTTAACTATGCGATGGATAAAAGAAATGGGGGGCCCGAAAGCTATGGAATTACGTAATAATGAAAAAGCATTGACCCTATATAATGAGATCGATAGAAATCCATGTTTTGAAGGAACAGTCAGGAAAGAAGATCGTTCTCACATGAATGTTGTATTTAAATTAAAAAAATCGGATCACGAAGCTGAATTTTTAAAATTGTGCAAGGATGCAAATTGTGTTGGGCTTCAAGGACATAGATCTGTTGGTGGATTTAGAGCTTCACTTTATAACGCATTGCCATTAGAAAGTGTCAATGTATTAGTAAACGTAATGCAAGATTTCGCTTTGAAATATGCTTAAAGCAAAAACATTCAAAGAATATCAAAACATTCAAATTGATAATATAGATTTATTATTGGAGATCCATCATGAATGGCGGATGTCTGCCAGGGTTTCATTAACCAAGAATAAAGCTATAATACGAATTCCAATTATGTCTCCTAGTTTTGAAAAAACAAAACACATCTTATGGGCAAAAGAATGGATATATAAGAGATTAACTAAAGATCACTTATATCGATCGAAATATTTACCCAAAGTTTATGAAACTGGATCACAGTTGACCGTTAGAAATAGCCTTTTTACATTAGATGTTAAAGAAAATATAGAACGAAAAACGGCTACCGGGCGAAGAAGAGGTTATGTTATATACTTGGAATTACCTGCAAATATTACTGTGGAACAGCGTCAAAAAATGTGCTCCAGTCTTATCAGTAATATTATGTCAAAAACATACATAGAAGGATTAAGAAATAGAGTACATGAACTCAATAAGCAGTTTTTTAATAAAGAAATTAATCAAATTAGACTTAGAAATAATCATAGCAATTGGGGAAGTTGTAGTACAAACAAAAATATAAGTATTTCATCAAGATTATTGTTGGCCCCAAATGTTGTATTAGATTATATTATAATTCATGAGTTAGCTCATTTGGTTCATCATAACCATTCAGCCAAATTCTGGGCAGAAGTAGAAAGAGCCATGCCTAATTATTTGGAATCTGAAAAATGGCTAAAAGACCATGGTGAGTCTTGTCAATGGTAAATGAATTTTTTTTTCATAACTAACATATTAATTTTCAACATTTTATATTTATTTTTTAATTAGATTTAAAAATAAAATTAATTTAATGCAACGAATTCCGTTTTTACTCCTCTTTATCATTGTAGTTCAGTATTAAACGAAAAACAAATGCAGACTTTAGTCGATAGGATAAAACAAGCAGATCAAAAAGCCTACAGAGAGCTTTATGATATGTTTAATATTCCTATGTATAATATTTGTTTACGAATGATGAATCAACCTGAAGATGCCTTAGATGTATTACAGGAAACTTTTATTAAAGTATTTCAAAACATACAACAACTTAATAATGGACAATTACTTCCAGCATGGATTAAAAAAATTTGTATAAACACAGCGCTCAGTGAATTGGATAAAAAGCAAAAACTTCAATTTGATGATTTGAACGATGAAAGTGTTTTATATTCTCTAAATGCTGAGGATGGGGTTATAGATGAATTTGAACATGAATCTAATATGGCTGAAATAATGAATGCTATAGAGTTGTTACCTGAACGGTATCGTATCGTATTTACATTATATGCCATTGAAGATTATTCACATGAAGAAATCGCTCAAATGTTAGGTATCGTAGCTTCAACTTCAAGGAGTCAATATTTAAGAGGTAAACAGAAATTATTAGAAATAATAAAAAAAAATAAACAACATGTCCGATCGATTAAAACAATATATACAACAGCATAAGCATATTATTGACAATAAGGTACCGCCATCTGATTTTTTTGATCAAATAATGATTAATGAAAAAGCAAAGAGGCATTATAATATGCCTAAAAAGCATAGCACAAAATTAAACTTTCATTATTTATGGATTGCTGCATCAATTTGTATAATTATTGTTTTTATTTTTTCTTTAAATATTGAAGACAATGGGACGAACCAAACTTCATCTTTAGTTTCAGGACAATCGCCTTTACTACAAGATCAAAAAGAAATTGTTGAGAATCATGTAAAAGCCAATGAAATTATAGTAGCTAATGAAACGAAAGCAATTGAGGAAAAGACAAGGCAAATACAATCTAACAAAAAAGTAAATAAACAAAGCAAAACGCTCAGAGCCAAAACTATCATGCAACAAGAAATTATTGAAAAGCCAAATAATATTGAATTGGCGAACCAATTGATCGATAATCAAATGGACCAAGAAATAGCTATTTTAAATGAACCAATTATAAAGGATACAAATATTGAAATAGAAGATTCAGAACCATTAATAAAGATTAACGAAGAACCACAAAATGGAAATTTAACCCAGCTAAGTTCTTCAGAACCAATAGTAACTGTAGCTGAACATTCGAATCAATCTTACACTATTGGAAAAGCTATATTTAAAGGGATTATGAAATTAATTTCAAAGAAGAGCAGTGAATGGACGTCGGATGTTTTGAAAATTGAATCCAAGGAGTTGAATCAAAAAACGTTTATCGCTGTCAATTATAAAAGTGAGACAGTTGCCTTTCATAAATCGATTAGTATTCCTATTCAATAATGAATTTTATTTTGATACGACTTATTTTTTAATATAAATAATAACAAGTTTAAAAATTTTTTGAAATGAAAAAACTAATTTTAGTATTTATTTTGTTCAGTGCAATGCACTTGGCAGCACAAGAAACTGTACCACCATTGGAAAATTTAGCCCCACCCTTGCCTCCTACCCCACCACCAGTTAATGTTGACCATGATACAGTCAAGATTAAGTTGGGAGATCGAGATATATTAATTATTGAGAGAGACAGGAAGGACAAGAACAATGATGTTGATGAAGAAGATGATATGGATGAAACTGAAGTAGAGAAAAGTAATAAAGAAAATATAAATCCGGAAAAAAAGAAAAAACGTGGAGCGCATGTTGGATTTTTGGATATTGATTTAGGAGTAAATGTATTATTGCACGATAAGAATCAAGCAAAGAATTTAGTAGATGATTTGGAAAATAAACCATTTAGTTCATGGAGTACAACTTTAAATTTTCTACCTACAACAATCTATTTAGGTACTAAACATCTGATGCTTTTGACATCATTTGGGTACCATATTGAAGAAATGACCTTTAAAAATAAAATATCTTTTACACCAAATAAAATTTTGGATTATACAAAAGATGATAATATCAAGAGGTCTTCATTTTCTATTCAGCATTTACAAGTACCATTAATGTTATATACACAAAGTAATAGAATAAAAGGATTAGGTAAAGTAGGTATAGGATTTGGTGGGTATGCAGGAATATTGGTTTATCAAGAATCTAATGTTAAAAAAAGCGATATCAACCAGAAAATTGAAACTGAAGAAGATTTTGGTTTTAATAAATATAGATATGGAATAACCGGAAGAATAGATATCGGGGCCATTAAATTATTTGCTAATTACGACTTAAGTGATACGTGGAAAGACAATCAGTTCCAAACATTGGAATGTGGTATTTGGTTTGATTTTTAAATATAAATTATTTTTTAATTTTTCAATAATGTGGTTAGCCTGCAATTCGTATTGCGGGCTTTTTTATTGAAACTTGGAATTTTAAAACGCCTATTCAAATTGTTAATTTACTTTTGTAATAAATAATAAGATTTAACCATTAATGAGACATCAGTCTAAACCATTTATTGAATTGGCTCAATCTATTGGATTTGAATCTGTAGGAATTGTTCAAGCACAAAGACTTGAAAAGGAAGCTTTGCAATTAGAGCAATGGTTGGCAAATGGTTTTCATGGAGAAATGACTTATTTGGAGAGGTATTTTGATCTACGAATTGATCCCACAAAATTACTCGAAGGATGTAAATCAGTTATAATGATGACTCTAAATTATGATCAGCCCCAAATACACCTTTCAGAGGATCATCCTAAAGTTTCTAAGTATGCTTATGGTCAAGATTATCATAGGGTTATTAAGGACAAGTGTGAGTTATTGTTACATTCAATGAGAGAACTATATGGAGATGTAACAATTCGAGCGTTTGTGGATTCAGCACCTATTATGGAACGCGTTTGGGCGGAAAAAAGTGGCATTGGCTGGAATGGTAAAAACACCCTCACAATTAATCCAAAAAAAGGTAGTTATTTTTTTTTGGCTTGCATTTTAGTGGATCTTGAATTTGAATATACTACACCAATAAAAGACCATTGTGGGACCTGTAAAAAATGTATTGAAGCCTGTCCTACTCAAGCTATTCATCCGGATGGCTACCTTTTAGATGCCAGTAAATGCATATCCTATCTTACAATCGAACTTAAAAATTCAATCCCTGAAGGCTTTAAAGATAAAATGAATGGCTGGGCATTTGGCTGCGATATATGTCAGGAAGTTTGCCCTTGGAATCGATTTTCCAAACCAACCGAAGTAATTGAATTTCAACCAAACCTGGATATGTTACAATTAACTAAATCGGATTGGTTGGAGATGAATGATGAAACATGGAAAAAAATAAGTAGAAATTCCCCGATTAAAAGAACTAAGAGGGAAGGAATGATGAAAAACATTAAATTTATAAGTTAAAGTTTTTTTTAATATAACAAGGCCATTCTATAAATAACTTCATTGGGCTGTAATAAATAGTCTTAAGTTAAATTATAATTCTCAAATTAATTACTTTTACACTTTGTTACAGTACTAGAAACAGTAAGAAATATGAAGCTTAATTTGAAGGTTTGGAGACAAAAAGATAGTAAATCAGTTGGTCGATTTGAAATGTATCAAATTGAAGCGAATGAACACATGTCTTTCTTAGAGATGATGGATGTTCTGAACCAACAACTTATTGATAAAAAACAAGAGCCGGTAGCTTTTGATCACGATTGTCGTGAAGGAATATGTGGAGCTTGTAGTATGGTCATTAATGGAAAACCACATGGTCCGAATTCAGGCACAACGACCTGTCAATTGCATATGAGGTATTTTAAAGAAGGGGAAACCATTGTTATTGAACCCTTTAGAGCCAGATCTTTTCCAGTAATTAAGGACCTAGTTGTAGATAGGACTGCATTTGATAGAATTATTCAGGCTGGTGGATATATTTCAATTAATGTTGGTCAGGCAATAGACGGAAATTCAATGCCCATTGAAAAGGATGTTGCAGGTAAGTCTTTTGATGCGGCAGCTTGTATTGGATGTGGGGCGTGTGTTGCAGCTTGTCCTAATGGGTCAGCAATGTTATTTACAGCGGCTAAAGTTTCACATTTAGGTCTTTTACCTCAGGGAGAAGTTGAACAAAGTAGAAGAGTATACAATATGGTAGCACAGATGGATGCTGAAGGTTTTGGTCGTTGTTCTAATGTTGGAGCATGTGAAGCCGATTGTCCAAAGGAGATTTCTTTAGAGAATATTGCACGAATGAATAGATACTATACAAAGGCAATATTTGTTTCAGAACAATAGAAGTCACTAATAATTAAATTTTAATGCATTTTTTAGGTGATGTAAATGATGTGTTCCATGCCATGCATACATCCCAATAGATTCTTCTAATAAAATTTTCTTATTATGTTGTGGATGGATGAACCCTTTTTTGAGGTCAGTTTCATTCAAAGAACTTAAGAAAACGGCCCAACGTAAATGAAGACTTTCAATTAGATTTAATGATACATCGATGGGTATCATTTTTACATCTAACATTTCGGACCATAATTTTTCGTTATAGGGATTAATAGTAGGAGTATCTTCTGTTGTGGAAAGTTTGTGTCTAATATATGCATTCATATGACTATCAGCAATATGATGAACTACTTGTTGGATGGTCCATCCTTCTGGTCGATATTTGCGTTGAAGATCATTTTCATTGATATTAGACAAGGTACTTTTGAGTTGATTCGGTAAATCTTTAATATTATTGATCCAATTCGAACATCGAATCTTATCAATAGTATCTGGAGATTTCCATTTTCCAATTGGGTATTTTAATTCTTCCATGGTTTGAAAATAAGATAAATTCTTTTGTTAACAACAATTAACAAAATTTTTGAAAAAGGGTTGTAAATTGACCAAACTAATGTAGTATAAATGAGTTATCTGAATAAATAATTAATTTAAAAAGTAACAAAATGAATGTAATTGATCTATTAAAAAGCTACTTAAACTATGAATTCCTTTCCAAAACCTCAAATTTTCTTGGTGAAACAGAGCATTCAACTTCAAAAGGATTAGAAGCTATTTTACCTATACTTTTAGGTGGTGTTTTAAATGAATCAACTCATCAAGATCGGATCCATCAAATTTGGGATTTAATCAATCATAAAGATAATCAAAGCAGTCTTTTAAATAATCTTAATGATTTTTCAATAGAAGACATTTCTAATGAAAGTCAAAATATAAGTAGCTCCTTTATTCAACTTTTATTTGGAGACAATCATTCAGCATTATTAGAAGGTTTTTCTAAATTTTCAAATTTTAAAAGTTCAGCTTCTGCTAATAAATTATTAAATATTGCAGGTTCATTCGTGTTATCTTTTCTTAAGAAAAAATCAACTACAGAAAATTATGGCGTTTCAGGCTTAACTACTTGGTTAGGTGGTTATAAACGAGAGATAATAAATGCTATACCGAGTGAGTTAAAATCAATATTAAATTTTACCAATTTAACAAGTACTATTAATAAAGAATTCGATGCTAAACCAACATCAGATGAAAATGGAAGTAATTGGTGGATGTGGTTAATAGGGTTGATTGGATTATTAGCATTATTATGGACTATGATGAAGGCTTGTAATACAGATGACAGGGATGATATGGTTCAAACTAAAATTGAGAATGTAAACAATACATTAAATGATTCGACGACATTAGGATCTAATACAATAAATTCAAATACAAACGATTTGATGAATTCCTTAGATTCTAGCATAAAGGCCAAATGGGATCTACTTGGCCAATCGATTAAATTAACCCTTCCAGGAGGAATTGAAATTAATGCACCAGTAAAAGGAGTAGAAAATGCATTGATTTCTTTTATAAATGATAAATCAAAAATAGTTGATAAAACCACTTGGTTTAATTTTGATAGAATATTATTTGAAACCGGAAAAGCCACATTAAATCCTGTTTCAATGGATCAAATTAATAATATTAATTCTATATTGAAAGCTTATCCATCTGTTGAAATAAAAATTGGAGGATACACTGATAATACCGGAGATCCTAAAGCTAATCAAAAACTTTCTTTAGAAAGAGCTGAAGCGGTTAGAACTTCACTATTGGAAAAAGGTGTAGAAGGTATTAGAATGGTAGCAGAAGGTTATGGTCAGGAACATTCTATTGCTGATAACAATACAGAAGCAGGTAGAGATTTGAACCGAAGAGTGGCTATTCGAGTTACAAAAAAATAATTTTCCTTATCAGTTATATATTCGATAAAACCATTCTTTAATTGAGGATGGGTTTTTAAGGATTATTTTCATTATCTTTGATATTATGAACAAGGATTATTTAAGTTATATCATTTTTATTGTTGCACTTGTATTTTCATTTATTTTAGATCTTTTTGTATTTAGTAAAAAAGGTCAGGAAGTAAAATTAAAAAACGCCTTGTATCAATATTTATTCTGGGTAGTAATTGCTTTAGGGTATTTTGGATACTTGTGGTTTGAATTTGACAGTAATAAGGCTTTAAATTATTTATCGGCATATTTAATGGAAATGTCACTTTCGATAGATAATATTTTTGTTTTTGTAATGATTTTTTCATCTTTACAAATATCTAAAGAAAACATCGGTAGAGTATTGATTATTGGTGTCGCACTTGCTGTAATTTTCAGGATCATATTTATTTCTGTTGGTATTATTTTGGTACAGCATTTTTCTTGGATTTTATATATTTTTGGTGCATTTCTGATTTACACTGGATATAAGCTATTTTCAGAAAATCCGGAAGAGGAGAGTGATATAAAAGATGGAAAGGTTTATCATTTCCTAACAAAATATCTTCGATATACTGATGATGAACCACAGGGTAAATACACTATAAATAGAAAGGGAAAAATATTTTTTACCAAATTGGCTTTAGCAATTTTTATGCTTGGAATTACAGATATTATTTTTGCATTAGACTCTATTCCAGCTGTTTTTGGAATTACAACAGATAATTTGGTAGTATTTTCATCAAATATTTTTGCAGTATTAGGGCTGAGAGCACTTTTCTTTATTTTGCAAAAAGCAGCTGATAATTTTGATTTTTTACAACAAGGAATTGCAATCGTTTTAATATTTATTGGTATTAAAATGTTTTTAGTGTTTGTTGATATTCATATACCAAATTGGATTTCATTATTGACTATAGTAGCATGCATCAGTTCATCAATATGGTATTCCATATATCACCAACGAAAAAACACCAAATTGCTTTAATAAAATAAACGCAATAAAAATATTTTATTTTTTTCTTTTAAAATCTCCTCTTTTCCAAGCTTTAAAAAACGCTATCCAAGCGGTTGGGCTTAATAGATTATTTGGCCTAAATTGACCATTGTAATAATTTTTTTGTGCTTGTTGAACTAAATAAAGTTGGCTTGAAGCTTGACCGTCAGTTGGTGTAAATTCAAAAAATTTGCGCAGGTTATCTTGAGCTAAGTTTTTTAAAGCAGTTTCTTGGAGTACATTAGAAATATCCATGGCTAGAAATTCCTGCTTGAAATAGTTTTTATCTGGCCAGGGATAAACAATAGTTTCGGGTAAGTATATCGTATCTCTAGTCATAATTTGAAAAATAGTATAATGAGATTTGCCTAAACTATCCGGTACTATATAAAAGATGGGTTTAAACCCTAAGTAATTAAAAACAAGGGTATCATTTTTTTGAACTGCCATTGAAAAAAACCCTTTACTATCTGCATATACTCCCCTTCCAGTACCAATAATACTGATTTCTGCAAAAGGTAATGGTTTAGGTTCTGAATCAATATCGGTTAATACGAGACCGGAAATTTGAATTAATTGATTGCCTTGGGACCAAGATTTGACAAGACAACTAAGGATTAACAATAAAAAGAAATGGATTTTCATTTTCAAATTTTATCTAGCTATTGGGCTTCGATTTAACAAACGAATAATAATCGATTTTTGTTATTGTTCATAATAGGATAGTATATTTACCACTTAAAAAGACGAAGATATGATTAAAACGTTGCTTAATCTCATATTAATTATATTCCATTTATTTTTTTGTTCTCAATTATTAGCTCAATTAATTAGTGGGCCTATGTTGGGATATATAGAACATAGGACGGCAAAAATTTGGTGTGAAATTGGAGCAAAATCTAATGCTACACTTCAATTTTGGCCAATAAACAAAACAGTTAGTCCGAAATTAGCATTTCCTAATTATCATTCTGCATATGATTATAAAACCGTAGTTTTTGATTTGGTTGGTTTAGAGCCAGGACAAGAATATGCATATCAAATAACCATAGATAAAAAAGACAAGTCTGAAAGATTAAAGGGCACCTTTAAAACTCAAGTGTTATGGAAATATAGAATTCCAGCGCCGGATTTTTCATTTATTGCAGGTAGTTGTAATTATATTAATCAACCTATCTATGACAGACCTGGAAAACCCTATGGTTCAGATTCAATCATTTTTCTATCTATGGCAAAAGAAAAAGCAGAATTCATGTTGTGGCTAGGCGATAGTTGGTATACTCGGGAGGTGGATTTCCAAAGTGAATGGGGTTTATGGAACAGGGCATCCAGAGATCGAGCGGTAAGTGAAATTCAACCCATTTTTAAATCAATGTCTCATTTTGCAATTTGGGATGATCATGATTATGGACCAAATAATGAAGGCTTGTCTTACATTTTTCAAGAGGAATCAAGAAAAGTATTTATGGCTTACACGGCTAATCCAACATATGGATTGTATGATAAAGGAATATACAGCAAAATTTCTTATAATGATGTAGATTTGTTTATGATGGATAACCGCACATGGCGAAGTTCAGATGATATGTTAAGTAATATTAATAATATTCCTAATAGTGAAAAATTGATGTTTGGACAAGAGCAAATAAACTGGTTAAAAAATTCACTCTTGAATAGCTATGCACCATTTAAAATCATAGTAACAGGATCTCAAGTTTTGAATGAAGTCGAAGATGGTGGAGATTGTTTTTATAATTATCCAGTTGAGTATAATGATTTAATGAATTTTTTAAATGTACATAAAATTAATGGTGTAATATTTTTAACTGGCGACAAACATCATAGTGAAATAATTAAAAAAGATCGAGAGATGGCTTATCCATTATATGATGTAACGGTCTCATCATTAACAGCCGGTATTTCAAAGGTTAAAAAAGAATTTATTAATCAGTCAAACAGAATTCCAAATACCTTGGTCGAAGAGCATAATTACGGGCGATTTACTGTTTCAGGTAAACCCAAGGAAAGAGTATTGCAGGTAGAATTTGTAAATATATCAGGTCAATCCAAATCGAAATGGTTAATTTCTGAAAACGATTTAAGGTATAATAAAAAGTAACGCTTAATGAAATGGTTCAACTATATAATCATATTTCCAATTCGGGTTTATCAGATTTTTATATCACCAATCCTGGGTAAAAATTGTAGATTCAATCCAACTTGTTCTAATTATATGATACAGGCAGTAAATGAGTGGGGTATTTTTTACGGAGTTTTTTTAGGAATTAGGCGTATAACTAAATGTCACCCTTGGGGTGGCAGTGGAGATGATCCAATTCCAAAGAAAAAAAAATGAATTGGGGATTATATTTATACCTGACCTAAATTATACTGCTTCCAAATATTCCATATTAATTTGAAAGGCACACAAATTCCAGAGATAATACAAGAAATGGAGAATAAAATCATTTCATTCCTTATATAAAGGGACATGGCAGCCTGATCTTCAGATTTTAAATTGGAGACTATTTCTTGCAATCCAATTTCATCTATAAAATTTTTAAATTCAGAAAAATAATTTATACAAATAAAAACAGTCGGAATCATAATAAAAATAATAGCTATTTTTATTAATTGGTACCATGCATATGGAGTTTGATGCCAAAAGAAGAGCCATCTGGTAAAGGTTATTGAACCTAAAATAAATAAAAAATTAGGCCAAAGAAATTCATAGGTAAGATTATTATAAATAATAGGATATAATATGCATATAGCCATTATTAATGAAATCAGCCACCACAAAAATTCATTAAACCAGAGATTTTTGACCATTATTTTTTTGAAAAAATTGGTGAGTAATATTAGCTATTTGTTGCATCAAAAGGATCAGAATTATCTTTATATTTTTCAAATATAATATTTGGATTTTCTTTTTTAATAATAAGAGCTATTATGGAAGATATGATAAAGTAGAAAATGAGTGAAAAACAAAATGCAAGAATTATTTTTCCAAAACCAAAGGGATTTGTATTTGCTATATCTTCAATAGCTTTTTCTGTTGCTTCATTACCCATAGTGCCTCTAAAATTTTCCATCATTTTAATTTGAGCATTTCGTTGCTCATCGATTAACTCAGGAGCTAGAAAATTATATAAGACAAATGTAAAAACCATTGAAAAAAATGAATAGACTATAGAGCTAATCCAAACAGGTATTAAAGCTTCCTTCCAGGATAAATATCCGCCCAATTTTAATTTATGTTCTGAACCAGAAATATACATCGGAATTAATCCCAACAAAAAAATTAAACTTGCAATCCATGAATTGGTTATCAATGAACTACTAAAAAGATACAGAATTAACTGGATAAGAATATAGGCTGCGCCCCAAATCAAACCTATTCGAATCGCATATGGATAATTAATCATAATCAATTGAATTAAATAATATTTGAAATAAATTTATTTTTATTATATACTCCTAAAATTTTACCTTTTAAACTTTTATTTCTTAATGGACTATTTTTGGAAATGGATTTTATAAATCCATCTGAATAATTCCAATCTATATCTGGATGAAACCAAGTTAATTCAGCGACTACATTTTCTTGCAGGCTTACTTTTTCTTTATTCAGAATTTTTCTTGGGTTGATTGCAACTTTTTCAACCCAGAGTGATGCATCAATTTCATTGTTTAAAAAAGTTTGAATTAATGAATAGGCAGTTTCAAGTGAAATTGCTCCAAATGCTGAAGACTGAAACTCCAATTCTTTTTTTTCTGGATTCATAGGAGTATGATCACTACATATAATATCAATACTTCCGTCAATGAGTCCATTAATAAGTGCCTCACGATCTTTGGTTGATCGAATGGGTGGATTAAGTTTTAATTGATGATTAAATTGTTCCAATGAATTTTCTTCGAAAGCCAAATTAAATATTGAAACGGAAGCAAATAAATCCTTTAATGTTAATTTGGCATTCCGAATTAATTGAACAGATTCAGACGTAGATATTTTATGAATGAGTAGTCTGGATTGCGCATAACGAAGAATTTCTATGTCTCTTTGGACGGCAATATATTCAGCAATCGACGGGATACCTTTTAAGCCTAACTTAGTACTTACAAGACCTTCATGAATTTGACCCTTGATCCATAAATTATCATCTAAACTTTGATTGATAATTAATGATTTGGGTAATAATTTTAAATATTCTAAAGCCCTTAATAGTAAGCCACTTTTTTGGATGGATTGATTCCCATCTGAAAATGCAACAGCACCAGATTGGAACATCTGTAAAATCTCAGCCATTTCAACAGATGCGTTATCCTTACTAATAGCGCCAATGGGCCAAATATGAATTGGGAGTGAATGTGAATTATGAAGTATAAAATGAATTTCCGATTTCGAATGTAATACTGGATTGGTATTTGGTAAACAACAAATAGTAGTATAACCGCCAGCCACAGAAGCATTTGAAAGACTTTTTAGGGTTTCTCTTTCTTCAAACCCTGGTTCTCCGGTATGGACACCAATATCTACCCACCCAGGGGACAAAAATGATCCTGCTACATCAAGAATTATTGAATTTTTGTTTGCAACAATATTAGATTTAATTTCATGGATTGTACCATTTTTAATCCAAACATCTCTCTTTTTTAAATGATAAGGACTTTGGGGGTCAATTATGATTACTTTTTTAAATATATAGTCCATATTATGAAGTCTTCCAATACCTAATTAAAACACTTTCTAGGAATAAAAATAGTAAAGTTCCAAGTATTAAAAGCCACCAATAAGAATGTTTTTCCTTAGATTCTTTAATTAATGATGTAAAATCATTTATTTTATCGTTATCAAGCAATTTTATTTTATAACCAAGTAAATCAATTAGTTGGGACTTACTAAAAATCGATAAATCAGACTCAAGTCTATTTTCATTAAAGGCAACAAAACCTAGAGATAGTTCATTGTTTTTAAGTTCGTAAATACCAGACTTATTTATTTGATCATAAACCTCTATATTAAGTTGATTTTGAGCCATTTGGACAGAAGGTATGATCTCTTCTGGTCCAGATAATTTTAAAGTCATGTCTTTTAAAACAATTTGACTTTGAATTGGCCATGTTATAACTTGATTTTGACCAAGAGTATAGTTAAAATTTGATTTCTTTATTCCTGAAAAAGCGGCTTTAAATAAAAATGGAAGAAGAATTTCTGCATTTTTTACTAAACTATTATATTCAATATTTATCGGTGAAGTGCAAAAATAAACAACCCCTTGTTGATAAGAATATTTTGATAAATAACTAGTTCCATCACGATAATTTAAAATGGATTCATGTGGATGTCCGCCTTTAATTAAATAGCTTCCATTAGTATATGGCAATTTAAAATTTGCCTTTGGGTTACTGAAAACATCTTGAAAAATTTCTTCTTCCAAATTAATGGTCCCTACTTCTTTTTTTAATCTTGAAAAACTGATTAGATTTGGAAATTGTAATGAGTTGTTTAGATTTTGATAATCTAAATCTTTTAAATCAGAAGCTGGAAAGATCAATAGATTAGTACCTTCGGTTATTGCTTTATTTAATTCAGAACCCAATCCAGACGTAATATTTTTAATATCAGACAAGATAATTAGTCTGTAATTTTTCAATGAACTATAATTTAAATTTCCAATATCTAAAGATGTTGTTTTAAAAAAAGGAAGACTATTAATGGCTAATAATAATTCTTTAGATTCTAGTTGATCATGAATAACGAGAACATTTATTTCTTCATCAACTTTGAAACTTAAATAATACGTATCATCGAATTGAATTGGAAAATCTTTAATTTTTAGAATTAAATTTTGCCATCCCGATGTTTGGATATTTATTTTGATGGTATCTAAAATGGTCTTACCGGCTCGTATAGATAAATTAGAAAGGGGAATATCCTGACCATTTAATTCATATCTAAAGCTAAGATTATCTATATCCGTCGAGCCATAATTACTTAATTTAACAATTAGAGAATTTACCTGATTTGGAATAATTACAGGCGATGCAAAATATGCAGTGTCAATAGTAGCATTATTTTCACTAATATTTTGGATTGGAATAAAATTTAATGAGATGGCCGAATCAATATCAGATGTTTTTAAATCCATGATTTTTTTCTGAAAATCAGAAATAACATATATTTCATGGTCCAAATTATTTAAATTATTAAGAGATTGTTGTTGTTTTCTAATTATAGTAGATAAAGGACTAACTTTTGGGCCTAAGTTAATATTTTCAATTGCGGTGAACGCATCATCTTTAGATAAAAACCGCAAATTTCTACCAGATAATTCGTTACTAATAATTTGAAATTTATCATATTCTGAATAAGCTTGAATAATTTCAGTGGCGGTTTTTTTGGATTTTGCAAATAGTATTCCCTCATCAGATTTTGCATTCATAGACCAGCTGTTATCTATATAAATACTGACCGCTTTGTTTGTTTTAGTTTCTTGATTATTTGTTTTAAAAAATGGTTGAGAAAAAGCAAAAATCAATAAACCAATAGCTAATAATCGGCAAAGTAAGATAAGGAAATTTTTTAATTTATTTCTAGAGGCTGTTTCTTCGACCAACTCCTTTAGAAAATGCACATTGGTAAAATAAACTTGTTTGTATCTTCGAAAATAGAAAAGATGAATGATTATTGGTATAATCAATAAAAATAAGCCCCAAAGAATTCCTGGAAATAAAAATTGCATGGTGTATATGAATCCTACCGCAAAACTAATTAAATTATAACGTCTAAACGATATTTCTTATTTCTGTAACACGTCGGTTTATGAAAATGCTTTGTTTAACTAATTAATTAATGAAATTATATCCTTATATTTTACTTTGATTTGTTAACCATACATTGTTTAATTACTCATTAATATAATTACATATTAATGTTTATTAATATATTTATTACCTTTACCTTGATTTTATGATATCGTACATTAAGGGTCAAATTGTTATTTGTCAACCTACCAATTTAATAATTGAAGCTGGTGGGATTGGTTATCAGGTTTTTATAAGCCTGCAGACCTATACTGAAGTGTCTAAATTGAAAGAGGCAAAGATATTGACCTATTATCATGTAAAAGAAGATGGACACAGTTTGTACGGTTTTTACACTGAAGAAGAAAGATATCTATTTGTGCATTTAATTTCAGTAAATGGAGTTGGGCCTAATACTGCAAGGTTAATACTATCATCTATGGAGCCTTTCATGATTAAACAAGCTATTATTTTGGGCGATGACTTAAGTTTTAAACGAGTTAAGGGCATTGGACCCAAAACAGCTCAACGAATAATTATTGATCTAAAGGACAAGTTGACAAAAGAAAATCAAGATATGGGTCAGTTGAAAGGAGCAATTGTTCCGGTTAAACAGGAGGCATTGTCTGCCCTCCTTGCACTTGGCTTTATCCGTGTTCAAATAGAACAGGGCCTGAAGCAAATTCCGGACATAGAAGCTAATGAAATGTCTGTAGAGGCGCTCATCAAGTTAGCGCTAAAAAAATTGGCATAATTTACTAAGTATATACGCAAGGCGTTTTTTTTGCGTTATAATGCTCAGGTTGCAATCAAAATGTATTATTTTATTAGGTATTTTGGATATGAGAAAATTGGTTTTATACGCATTATTAAGTGTTTTATTTAATCACATAATTTTAGCTGGAGGGAAGGAACTTCCTGATCTTTTTGAAGAAACCCATTTTAGTATTTCTGATACCTTTCCTGCCAAAAATGTAAAAAATGGGTCGGGAAACGAACAGGAAACCAATCCTTTTGACCTAAAAGACCCAAAAATTATTGAAAACACCATTGAATATGATGCTGAAACTGGTGAATATAGGACCAATCATAAGATAGGATCTGAATTCTACAAGCCCTCATCTTATATGAGTTTTGATGAATATATGAAGTTTAAGTCAAGACAACAGGATAAGGAATATATGAAAAGTCTAGTGGGAATATCGACGTCTAAAAAAACAAACATTGGCGTGGTAGACCCTGTAACGAAGATAGAAATTAAAAGAAATTTAGCAGATCGACTTTTCGGAGGATTGGGTATTCAGATAGAACCCAAAGGAAGTGTAGACCTCACTTTAGGTGGATATTATAATTTTAATGATATACCCAATTTATCCTATCGGCAAAAGCGCAATTATGGGCCTAAATTCGACATGGATATACAAATGGAAGTAGTAGGAAATATTGGGGATAAGCTCAAATTAAATACCAGTCTTAATACTCAATCCAGTTTTGATTTTGAAAATAAAATCAAATTGAATTATGACAGTGAGAAATTTTCAGAGGATGATATCATAAAGAAAATCGAGGCAGGGAATGTTAGCCTTCCACTTAGATCGACCTTAATCCAGGGTAGCCAAAATTTATTTGGTTTTAAGACAGATTGGCAGTTTGGGCATTTAAGACTTACAGGTATTGTGTCACAGCAAAAATCCAAACAAGAAAGTATTAAAACCAAAGGTGGTGGGGTTGTTCAGGACTTTGTTATAAGACCGGACAATTATGATGAAAATAGAAATTTTTTTCTAAGTCATTATAACAGAAATACTTATGAAGAAGCCTTAGCATATTTACCAGAAATAAATAGCCAATTTAAGATCAAAGATCTTGAAGTTTGGATTACTGAAGATGTTCAGAATTCAAGAGAAACGGAAGTTAGAGATATAGTCGCTCTGACTGATTTAGGGGTGCCGGATGGCTTACCCTTCGATATGGATTCCCTTAATTTTAATAAGTTTATCCCTGGAAGAGCTGTTCCAAGAGATTTGAACGGAAGACCATTAGTAACTAATACATCAAATAGTTTATTAGATAAAATACTCAGTGATACTTTAAATAGAGAACTAAATAAAGTCGTTGGTGTATTATCTGATCCTGCAGGATTAAACTTACAACAAGGTAGAGATTTCGAAAAAGTTAGAGCAAAGAGGTTAAATTCAACAGAATATACCTACAATGCCGATTTAGGATTTATTTCTCTAAGGATAAGACCTAGACCGAATCAAATATTAGCTGTTTCTTATCATTATACTTATAATGGGAAGCAACAGGATCCAAGAACCGGGGCTAATTTCAAGGTGGGTGAATTTTCCTCTGAAATAAAATCTGATTCTTTAAGATACAGAGTGCTGTTTACCAAATTATTAAAATCTAGCAGCCAGTCTGTAACCTTGCCTTCATATGATCTTATGATGAAAAATGTTTACCCGATAGGAGGGTATAATTTAAATCAGACGGATTTCAATTTTGATATTTTTTATGAATCAAAAGATGGTATAGCCAAGCGATTTATTCCCGAAATTGATGGATATCCCTTATTGAATTTGTTTCGATTAGACAATCTAAATAAATCCGGGGACCCCCAACCTGATGGTGTATTCGATTGGGTACCTGCACAAACGATCATTCCAGCGACAGGAAGTGTCATTTTTCCAGTACTTGAACCGTTTGGTTCTTCATTGAAAAAATTGTTGTCAAATGTAATTATCCCTTTTGATCAGGCTAAAGTTGATTCTTTATTTAATAAATACAGTTATCAAGAACTGTACAATAGTTCACTAACTACAGCACGGCAAAACTTACAGTCCAATCAATTTTTGCTTAAGGGTAATTTTAAATCCGGCAAATCCAATGAAATTTCCTTGAATACTTTTAGCTCAGACCCCAATCTAAAAATTATAGTAAAAGCTGGTGCATTAGCTTTGGTAGAAGGTGTAGATTATACGGTAGACAGGAATCTAGGCAAAGTAACTATATTAAATGATGCTTATTTGCAAGGAGATGCGAGTATCACAGTTGATTTTGAAAATAATTCCTTGTTTAGTTTTCAAACAAAAACGATGCTCGGGTTAAGAGCAGAATATTCTAAAAGGAAAGATTTCTATGTCGGTACAACGTATATGAAACTTTTCGAAAAGCCATATACGCAAAAAGTAAATTTGGGTGATGATCCAATTAATAATACAATATATGGAATTGATTTTGGGCTCAACAAGTCAGCCCCTTGGCTAACCAGAGCATTGGACAAACTTCCGCTGTACAGTACTAAAGAAGATTCAAAATGGTCCTTACAAGCTGAAGCTGCTTTATTGCAACCAGGCCACTCCAGAGCCATTAATCAGACAGGTAGTAATGGAGGCGTAATTTACATTGATGATTTTGAAGGAAGTGCAACAGGGATTGGGTTATTTTATAATCCAACTCAATGGTTGTTAGCCTCTGCACCATTGAAAGATTTTGAAAATCCTGCTTTTAGAGGAGTTAATTCAAAAAATGATCTTTATACTTCGGCAAATCGAGCATTATTAAGTTGGTATCGGATAGATGACTATGCACGTACAAGTAATCAAGGAAATGATCCTTATTCGAGAATAGTTCAGGAGTCGGATATTTTTCCAAATAGACAAAGACCCATAGGATATTTCGGAGAAGTAACATTTGATCTAACCTATTATCCAAGAGAAAAAGGACCATATAATTATGATATTCCTTCAGGTATTAAGGATAGTTTGGGAAATTTTATGACAGCAGGAATAAATGATAAATATCAACTGAATAGTCCTGAAACCAGATGGGGAGGAATTATGTCAAAACTGAATACTAATGATTTTGAAGCTAACAATGTTGAATACATTGATTTTTGGGTTCTGAATCCATTCATGAGTAAATTTGACAACAGTCCGATATCTAAATCAGGTAAATTAATTCTTCAATTAGGAAATTTTTCTGAAGATATTTTTAAAGACGGGTATCAACAATTCGAAAATGGATTACCAACATCTAATTTGAATTTACCTATAAGTACAACTAATTTTGGAAGGATTAGCCGTAAACCACCAATTACTGGAAATTTTGATAATGATAATAGAAGTGCGCAAGATATAGGGTTCGATGGTTTAAATAGTATTAACACTAATGTTCCAAATGGAGAATTAAGTTATTTTTCATCCTATGTTGATAAATTACGAGGATTTGTAGCATCAAATATCTTAGATTCAATTGCCAAGGATCCATCCAATGATGATTATCTTTCCTATAGATCAAGTAAATTAGATAATGAACCCTCTATCATAAAGAAATATAAACGCTATAATATGCCTGAAGGTAATGCCCAAATTGATCCAGGTAATAATATTTCTACAGCTTATACTAACACCCCTGATCAAGAAGATGTAAACAATGATAAATCATTAAATGAAATAGAATCATATTATAATTACCCTATTGACATAGTTAATGATAATAATCAAATTAATATCGCAAGTGCAAAGTTCATTACAGAAACGATTAATCCAGTTTCAAATCCAAAGGAAACCTGGTATCATTTTAGAATTCCAATAAATCAATATAAAGACAGCGTAGGTCAGATTAGTGATTTTAGATCGATTCAAAGTATGAGATTATTACTTACCGGATTTGATGAAGAAGTTACGTTTAGAATGATTAAATTCCAATTAGGTAGAAATACGTGGAGAAGATATGTAGATAAAGAACGAAGTTGTATCATTGATGCTCCAGATGAGGCTCTCATTTTAGATAAGGTTGATATTGAAGAAA
The DNA here is from genome assembly GCA_044228225.1 of Saprospiraceae bacterium. Classification (GTDB taxonomy): domain Bacteria; phylum Bacteroidota; class Bacteroidia; order Chitinophagales; family Saprospiraceae; genus Vicinibacter. The sequence goes on from JBGAVH010000028.1 coordinate 48,084, forward strand.
ACTCTGGAAAACTGCCATTTAATTATGTGGTACCAAAAGGTATAGATAGAGAACGATTTTATGGAACGACAGCAGCTGATTTGTTCCAAAATGAAAGTAGTTTGTTATTGCGTAAAAATAACTTTTTACCAAATTGTGAACAATCAGTTTATAAAATTATTGACCTGGATATTCGAAAATACAAACGAGTTAAATTATTCGTTCATGGTGAAAGTTCTCAAGATTTAAACCCTGGTGACGCAAAAGTATTTTTAAGATTTGGTAAAGATTTTACAAATAATTATTACGAGTATGAAATTCCATTAAGACTTTCAAATAAAAGCGTTTTACCAGGTAATACAACATATGTAGATAGTGTATGGCTTGCTGAAAATGAATTTGATTTTCCTTTACAGTTATTAGTTGATTTAAAAAATAAAAGAGGTGCTTTAGATTCTTTTTCAATGGCTGATCCTGATAAACCAAATAATAGAGTTACGATAAAAGGAAACCCAACAATAGGGCTAGTTAGAGGTGTGCAAATGGGAATGAGAAATAGTACCAATCAAGCATTTACGGATCTAGAAGTTTGGTTTAATGAATTGAGATTAATAGGCTTGGATGAAAAAGGTGGATTTGCAACTGTAGCAAGAGGAGAATTGCAATTAGCAGATTTAGGCACAATAAGTATGGCCGGTAATTATTCCACTGTTGGGTGGGGGGGATTGGATCAAAAGCTAGACCAAAGGGCATTAGATGAGATCCTTCAATACGATGCTACTACTACGTTGGAATTAGGAAAATTTATTCCAAAAAAAGTCAATATTGCTCTACCCTTCAGTGCTCAATATTCCAGTGGATCAAGAAAACCACAATATGATCCTAATGATACAGATGTCAAGTTGAAAGATAAGTTAAATGCCGCTTCGGGAAAGGCCGAACGAGATTCAATAAAAGATCGAGCCATCGATTATAATGAAACAAGAAGTTTTGCATTCAACAATGTACGGAAAAATAAAACTGGAAATAGCAAAGCTAAACCATGGGATATTGAGAATATTAGTTTAAGTTATGGACAATCCACATCTTTAAAACATAATCCAGTAGTTTCCGAGGATAAACTACAAACCAAGCAAGGTAGTATTGATTATAATTTCAGTTTGACACCTAAATATATTGAACCATTCAAAAAAATTGTAAAAAATAAAAATTTGAAAATCATTTCAGATTTTAATTTTAATTTAATACCCAATTCACTTTCAGTAAGGAATAATTTAGACAGAAAATATGGAAAAAGGGTATATCGTTTCGCAGCACCAAAATATAGTACATGGGAGGATGTGAAATTTGGATGGGGAAGAGATTACACATTGAATTGGGATTTCACTAGACTTTTGAAATTTAATTTTACAGCTCAAAATGATGCAATCGTTGACGAAATTACTTATAATCCGCTTAAACAAGGTTATATAAATCCACTAACAAATAGAGTTGCTTCTGTTGAAGATAAAAAACCATTTGTTAGAAAAAATATTAGTAATTTCGGAAGGACCAAAGATTATAGACACACGATGACATTATCCTATTCATTGCCAACCAGGTCTATTCCATTTTTAGATTGGGTTCAGGTCAGAGGGCAGTATGCTGCAAATTATAGTTGGTCTGCTGGATCTTTGAATTCTATTGATACACTAGGAAGTGTAATCGGAAATGGGCAGAATTTATCTGTTAGTGGTGAATTTAATTTAGTTAATTTTTATAATAAGATAAAATACTTTAAGAGAATTAATGGAGAAAATAGTTCTTCTGGAAGATTTAGAAATTCCCAAAATAGAACTCCTGTTAAGCCTTCAAATAAGAAAGATAAATTGAATGAAAAGGATAAACAACAAGATACACCTAGAGAACTGAGTATATTGGAGAAAGTTGTTGTTCGACCATTATTATTGGTGCGCAAAATTCAACTCAACTATTCTGAAAATAAATCAACCATTATTCCAGGGTTTATGCAAAACACAGAATTACTTGGAATGAATAAAACTTTTAGTGCGCCCGGATGGGATTTTGTTGCAGGTTTTCAACCAGATTTTAGTAAAGGTAAATGGTTGGATCAAGCAGCAGCAAATGGTTGGATTTCTTCGAATAAATTTTTTAGTCGGGAAATGATTCAAAGGAAAAGCACCACAGGAAGTGCCAAACTAAAATTGGAATTGTTCAAGGAATTTAATATTGATTTGAATATAGATCGCAATTATGTCAAGGATCATACCGAATCATTTAAGAGAGATGAGGTATTTGGGACGCCTGATTTTGCATTTCAACATTTTACGCCATTTGATAATGGTCAATATACGATTACCTATATTTCAGTTCAAACTTTATTTAATAAAGACATAGACAAAGTTTTTGAAGAATTTTCTAATAATAGAACGAAAATATCAAAGAGAATTGGAGATCAGTACGGTATTTCTAATCCAAGTAAAAATAGTCCTCAATATATAGATGGATTCCTTGGAGATCATCAGGATGTCATTCTTCCCGCATTTTTAGCCACGTACACCAAAATAGATCCAGACAAAGTGAACCTTAATGTATTTAAAACAATACCACTTCCAAATTGGCAAATTAATTATACTGGATTATCCAGATTGGGGCTTATGAAAAATTTATTCCAAGATTTCAGCATACGACATGCTTATAGTAATAAAATGGCTATGAATAGTTATAGAACGAATCTGGATTATAAAGAAGACCAAAATGGATTACCAACGACCAGAAAACAGGACACTTTAAATGGTTCATATTTTGCTAAATTGGAAATTCCCGAAGTATCAATTAATGAATCTTTTAGTCCATTGATTGGAGTAAATATTAAAACTAAAGGGGGAATAGAGCTTGGTTTGGATGTAAATCGGAATCGAAATTTGCAATTGAAAAGTGCTATAGATGGACAATTGGATGAGCGAAATACAAAGAATTATACATTTAAAGCCGGATATGTGTTAAAAAATGTCTATTTGAATTTCTTGCCTGGAGTTAAAAAAGAGAAAAAACTTAATAAGAAAAGTAAGAAGAAGAAGGGCGATCCATTAGAAGAAACTGCAATTAAGCCGAAGGGCAACGATATGCAATTTAATCTTGATATTGGTATTCAAGACGATATTACTAAAATTCATGTTTTAGATGATAATACTAAAAGCCAGGTAATCAATGGTTCAAAGACCATAAGTATTTCTCCTTCTGTTCTATATAATGTAAACAAAAATTTAAATTTAAAGATATTTTTGGATTATAGAAAACAGACACCATATGCATCTGGACAGTACAAAACGCTTAGTTATAATGGTGGTATAACAATTCAGTTTTTATTGAATTAATGGGCTTTAAATAAGAATATCAATAATTCCATTCTGATTTATTAGAATTTTATGACATTATGTCATAAACCTTCTAATGGTATGGTTTATGAGATATTTATCCTAATTGGCAACATATATTCCATTATTTTTGCAAATCTTATACCTATACAATTATGTTTAATTTTCTAAAAAAGGTCTTTGGAACTAAACAAGACCGTGATGTTAAAGAATACAGCCCGATTATTGATAAAATAAACGCCTATCAAGTTCAATATTCAGAATTGACAAATGATCAATTAAGAAATAAGACTTTGGAGTTCAGGAGTCGAATAAAGGACTATTTAACGGACATTGACAATCATATAAATGAACTTAAGACCAGGTCTGAATTAGAATCAGATATACACAATAAAGAAGACCTATATAATGAAATTGATAAACAAAACAAAGAACGAGATAAGCAAATTGAGGAAATTTTACTTGAAATTTTACCCGAAGCATTTGCAGTAGTTAAAGAAACAGCTGTTCGTTTTTCAAATAATTCTGAGATTGAAGTTACAGCCACAGAAAAGGATCGTGAATTAGCAATAGATAGAAATTATATAAAATTAACTTCAGAAGGGAAAGCCATCTATGCTAATAAATGGACTGCTGCAGGAGGGGAAATTACCTGGAATATGGTACATTATGATGTCCAGCTTATTGGTGGAAAGGTATTGCATGATGGAAAAATAGCTGAAATGGGTACTGGTGAAGGAAAAACTTTGGTTGCTACACTGCCAGCATATTTGAACGGTTTGACCGCAGAAGGAGTACATATCATAACTGTTAATGATTATTTGGCTAAAAGAGACTCGGAATGGGTTGGCCCAATATTTGAATTTCTACAATTAAGTGTAGACTGTATAGATAAGTATAAATCTCATTCAATTCAAAGACGTAAAGCGTATGAATGTGATATTACATATGGGACAAATAATGAATTCGGATTCGACTATTTAAGAGATAATATGGTGAGATCTGTTGAAGAAAAAGTTCAAAAGAAGCATCATTTTGCTATGGTTGATGAGGTAGATAGTGTATTAATTGATGATGCCCGAACCCCTTTAATTATTTCAGGCCCTGTGGAATTGAACGATGAGAGTGAAGAGTATAATACTTTGAAACCTAAGGTGGAACGTTTAATTAACGAACAACGAAAAATAGCAAGTCAATTTCTGATAGATGCTAAAAAATTAATTGCTGAAGGTAAAATCGGACAAGCCGAAGGCGAAGGTGGTCTTGCTTTATTGAGAACGTATAGAGCTATGCCCAAATCCAGGCCATTAATTAAATTTCTGAGTGAAGACGGAATTCGAAATATTCTGCAGAAGACCGAGAATTTTTATATGCAGGAACAAAATAAGCATATGAAAACTGCAGATGAACCTTTACTTTTTAGCATTGATGAAAAAAACCGACAAGTTGATTTGACAGCTCGCGGAGAAGATTTTTTATCTAAAGGAGAATCAGATCCAAATTTTTTTATCATACCCGATTTATCTGATGCCTTGCATAAAATCGATTTGGATGTGTCATTTACAAAAGAAGAAATCACAAGAAAAAAAGAAAAAATATTAAATGATTATGCAATTAAGTCACAGCGATTGCACTGTGTTAGTCAACTTTTAAAAGCGTATACATTATTTGAAAAAGATGAAGAATATGTGGTTATTGATGGTGACGTTAAGATCGTAGATGAGGGTACAGGCCGTATGTTGGAGGGAAGGCGATATTCAGATGGTTTACATCAGGCACTTGAAGCGAAAGAAAATGTAAAAGTTGGTGAATTAACCCAAACTTATGCTACTGTTACTTTGCAGAATTATTTCAGGATGTACCATAAATTAGCTGGTATGACAGGTACTGCTGAAACCGAAGCAGGAGAATTTTGGCAAATATATAAGCTAGATGTTGTGGTTATTCCAACAAATAGAAAAATCATTCGTGATGATAGAGAAGATTTAGTATACAAAACTGCTCGAGAAAAATTTAATGCTGTAATTGCAGAAATTGAAAAATGCGTTTTAGAAGGTAGACCAGTGCTCGTTGGTACTACATCAGTAGATATATCTGAAAAATTAAGTAGAATGCTGCAATTAAGGGGCATTTCACATAATGTTTTGAATGCAAAGCAGCACCAAAGAGAAGCTGAAATTATTGCAGAAGCAGGAAATCCTGGAAAGGTAACCATTGCAACAAATATGGCGGGTAGAGGTACGGATATTAAAATTTCACATGCCGTGAAAGAAGCAGGTGGTTTAGCCATTATAGGTACTGAACGACATGAATCAAGACGAGTTGACAGACAATTAAGGGGTCGAGCCGGAAGACAAGGTGATCCTGGATCCTCTCAATTTTTTGTATCCTTTGAGGATAATTTAATGAGATTATTTAATTCCGACCGAATTACAGGAATAATGGATAAGCTTGGTCACAAGGAGGGAGAAGTGATGCAACATTCTATGGTAACAAAATCTATTGAAAGAGCTCAAAAGAAGGTTGAAGAAAACAATTTTGGAATGAGAAAACGCTTGTTGGAATATGATGATGTCATGAACATCCAGCGAGAAGCAATCTATAAAAAACGTAATCACGCTTTATATGGTGATCGATTAGCAGTAGATTTAAGTTACATGTTCAATTCTACATTGGAGACTATTGTAGCAAATAACAAGGCATCCAATAATTATGAAGGATTTGTAAATGATTCCATTGGAATGTTAGGATTTGAACCTGAATTAGATGCAAGCTATTTTATGGAATCACCACAACATGAAGTGGCGAATTTATATACTAATCAGTTTTATACTTTTTATAGTCAGAAAGAGAGCCACATTAAAGAAATATTATTTCCTGTGATTCAAGATGTATATAATAAAGAGCGACACAGGTATCAACGAATAGTAGTGCCCTATGTTGATGAATCAAGAGAACCACTACCAATTGCAGCCGAGCTAGAACGAACTGTTAAATCTAATGGAATGACAATAATGCGAGACATTGAACAGTCAATTGCATTAAGTATACTAGATTCGAATTGGAAAGAGCATTTAAGGAATATGGATGAGTTAAAAGAATCTGTTCAAAGTGCATCATTCGAACAAAAGGATCCATTAGTTATATATAAAATGGAAGCTTATAAACTTTTCGAACAATTAGTTTATAAAATGAATCAAGAAATTACTTCCTATTTATCCAAAGGGAAATTAATGATCAATATTAATCAGGAAGTTCACGAAGCAAAACAACAAAAAACGGATTTAAGTAAAGTTCGTACCAATAAAAGTGTAGAAGAAGAAAACATGAGACGTGCTGCAGAGCGTGCAGGTAGAGAATCGATTCCACAAATACAAACAGTTAGAAATACTAGTCCTAAGATTGGAAGAAATGATGCTTGTCCATGTGGAAGTGGAAAAAAATTCAAAAATTGTCATGGTCAGGAATAATTTGTTTCGTTTTAAGTAACTTTAAGAATGAATTAATATTTTAGTATGAAAGGCTTAGTTTTATATATTATTTTATTTTTATCATTTATGGATTCAAGTTTAATAGCTCAATCTGGGATTCAGGTAAACGAAGATCCACAGATAAAAGGAATAATGAATCAGTACGTTAGAATTAATAGAAGTATAACTCACTTTTCGGGATGGCGAATTACAGTTATTTCAACAGCTGACAGGAGGCAAATGGAAGAAAGTAAAATTATGTTTCAAAAAAATTTTAACTATAAAGTTAAATGGGATTATAAAGAACCGTATTATCAACTTAAAGCAGGAGCTTTTACTAATCGTAATGATGCAGCATTTGTCTTGGAAAATGTGAAGAAAAAATTTCCGACTGCTTTTTTATCGATAGATAAAATAGCCTATGATGAATTATGAGTGTAAGTGACGTTTATTTAATAAATACTGTGATTTTAATAAATGTATAATTCCAATAGGAAAAGTGGGTATGATTGGATTATTATTGGTATATATATCAGTCTATTAATTATTGGTTGGTTTGCAATTTATGCTGCCACGTATAGTTATAACGTCGAAGTAGATTTTTTAGATGCTTCAGTTCCAATTACCAAGCAAACCATATATGTTGTTGTAGCAGTTAGTGTTTTTCTATCCAGTTTATATATAAATAGTAAATTTTGGCACACATTTGCTTATATTTTTTATGGTGTAGGAATATTTTTATTGTTTTTGGTCCTCATATTTGGGAGTGAAATTAAAGGAGCAAAAGCATGGTTTGTTTTTGGTGGTTTTTCATTCCAACCGGCTGAAATCGCAAAATTTGGAACGGCACTAGCTTTATCTAGCTTTTTATCTTATTTCAAAGTAAATCTCAAAACAACAAGCTATCTGTGGATTTCGGTTTTTATTATTTTTACTCCAATTTTTTTTATTTTATTACAACCTGATGCAGGATCTGCTTTAACTTTTTTCTCTTTTTTTATCTTATTATTTATTGAAGGATTCAGTCCACTCTTTTATCTTGCTTTTATTTTATGTATCATAGTTTTTATTACAACCTTTATTTTTCCATTAATTTTTGTTATTTTTTCATTATTGGTTGTGGCTATTATTTTTAGTTGGTTTTATTTTAAATCTTTTAAATTTCAATGGCCCTTATTAATTATTTCTATAATAACCATACTTACTGTTTTTATTTTATATAATCAAATCTTAGGGCTTGGAATTGCTATCGGAGTACTTTTAATCTCTCTAATATTATTATGGAAAGGAAGGCAAGAAAAATTGGTATTTATAATGCCAATTGGTATTATAGGGTTATGTCTATTTGCGGTAAGCTCCATTAAATTATTTGAAGGCTTGGAGGCTCATCAACAAGAGCGTATTAAAGTTTGGTTAAAACCAGAGGAATGCGATCCTAGAGGATCTCTGTATAATGTACTACAATCCAAAGTTGCTATTGGTTCAGGAGGTTTTTTTGGAAGAGGTTTCATGAATGGAAATATGACGAAATTAAAATTTGTACCTGAGCAATCAACTGATTTTATTTTCAGCACTATAGGAGAGGAGCAAGGTTTTGTTGGAAGTAGTATAGTTATATTATTGTATATCCTATTAATATGGAGAATACTTCAGCGAAGCGAACAAGAATCAAATAAATTTATAAGTCATTTTGGGATATGTTTAGCGGGATTGATTTTTATACATGTTTTAATTAATATAGGTATGACCTTGGGATTAATGCCCATTATTGGTATTCCTTTGCCATTTATAAGTAAAGGAGGCTCTTCCTTAATTGGTTTTTCATTAATGTTAGGTGTTTTTATTAGAATGCAAACGAAGTAAATAGGTATGATTCAATTTAATTTAAACCATAAAGATCCTCATTCAAAAGCCAGAGCAGGAACTTTGATTACAGACCATGGAATTATTGAAACACCTATTTTTATGCCAGTTGGTACACTAGGTACTGTCAAAGGGGTACATCAAAAGGAATTAAATGATCAAGTAAGAGCTCAAATTATTCTAGCAAATACGTACCATTTATTTTTAAGACCAGATATGGATATTATGTCTAAAGCTGGTGGGATTCACAAGTTTATCAATTGGGATAAACCACTTTTAACTGACAGTGGCGGATATCAAATATTTTCATTAAGCGCACGAAGAAAAATTACAAATGAAGGTGTTACTTTTTTTTCGCATATTGATGGTTCGAAACAATTCTTTACACCAGAATCTGTAGTTGATATTCAAAGAATTATTGGTTCTGATATCATGATGGCGCTTGATGAATGTACGCCTTATCCCTGTACAAGACAATATGCGGTGAAGTCCTTAAAAATTACTAAAAATTGGTTGGAACGGGGTATCATTCAAATGGAACAAACAAAACCCCTCTATCAGCATAGTCAAATATTTGTTCCAATTGCTCAAGGATCGTTGTTTGAAGATTTAAGACAAGAGTCAATATTATTTAATAATCAATATCAAAGTCCCATTTATGCAATTGGAGGTTTATCAGTAGGAGAACCTGAGGAGGATTTATATAAGTATGTAGATATATGTACAAATGTTATGTTGCCTGGGAGTGGGAGATATTTAATGGGCGTAGGATCTCCAAAAAATATACTAGAATGTATTGCATTAGGAATCGATTTTTTTGATTGTGTCTTACCAACACGTAATGGAAGGCATGGAATTATTTATACGAGTCAGGGCATAATTAATATTAGAAATAAAAAATGGAAGGATGATTTTAGTCCATTAGATGAAGAACTAGGATTAGTAACAAGTCAAGTGCATTCCAAGGCTTATTTACGTCATTTATTCATGTCTGGTGAAATGCTTGGATCTCAATTGGCAAGTTTACAAAATTTAACTTTTTATTTGTGGTTGGTCAATTCGGCAAGGGAAGAAATACTTAAGAATAATTTTACAATTTGGAAAGACGAGATTCTTTCCAAGATAACTAGAAGATTATAATGATTAAGGGATTATTTAAGTTGTCCATATTAGATCGTTATATCATTGGAAAATATGTGACGACGTTTCTGTTTACGCTTATTTTATTATCTGTGGTGGCAGTAGTATTTGATTTAGCTGAAAGAATTGAAAAATTTATATCTAAGAATATAGGATTTTGGGAAATCACAAGAGATTATTATTTCAATTTTATTCCTTGGATTAACTCCTTGTTATTCCCATTGTATGCATTAATAACGGTAATTTTTTTTACAGCCAGAATGGCTGATCAGACAGAAATCATTCCAATGCTTAGTGCAGGAATTTCGTTTAAACGAATCTTGAAACCCTTCGTTTTGGCTGCTTCACTTTTTACTTTGATACATTTAATTGGTAATCACATTGTGGTTCCAAGAGGCAATAAGACATTGAAGAATTTTGAAAATAAATATATAAAATCTGGTAACATTTATCAAAAAGATAAAAATGTACACATTTATGTTGCTCCCAATGTTGAAGCATTTATCCATTATTTTCAAGTATATGATTCAAGTGGGACCGATTTTCAACTAAGGAAATACGAAAACACTAAAGTAGTTCAAATATTAACTGCTAGACAAATAAAATGGAAATCACTACCTCATATTTGGGAAATAAGTGATTATGAAATAAGAACTTTTATAGATAGTTCTGAAACTTTTGAAGTTTTTAGGGGTGAAAAACTGGATAGTTCCATCAATTTACAGGTATCTGATTTTGTAATTTTAACCAATAAGAAGGATATGATGCCAACGGCAGAATTAAACCAATTTATTATTCGTGAACAAGAAAAAGGATCAGGAATTACACGATTGTATGAAGTTGAAAAACACAGAAGAACGGCTGATCCTTTTACGACACTTATTTTAAGTATTATTGGTGCTTGTATTGCTACAAGAAAAGTTAGAGGAGGATTGGGATTGCACCTGGCATTTGGAATCATTTTAGGTGTTGTTTTCATTTTTTTATCTAAATTATCACTTACTTTTGCCAACAATGAAATAATGCCACCTATTGTGGCTGTATGGATTCCAAATTTTGTATTTTCATTTGTTGCACTTTATTTATATAATAAGGCGCAAAAGTAAAACGTTGAATATTAATTGTATTATTATTGAAATTTCAGTTTAAATTGAAAGTTCAGAGCCATTTGAATAAAAGCCATTATATGTTATTTATCTGATAATCAAAGTAATAGTTTAAATTCAAGTAATTTTATAAAATATTAACAAAATTTTGTTTAATAAAGTATTTAAAATCATTAAACAAAAGATTAAATTTGACAAAATTTTTAACATGTCGACAGTAGAGTTCTTCAATCATTTTGATCAGCAAACTCAAACGCTTCATAATTTTGCGTTTAGTTTGACCAGAGATTCAGAAGATGCAAAAGATTTGTATCAAGAGACGGCCTTTAGAGCCCTTTCCAATAGGGATAAATTTCAACCTGGCACCAATTTCAAGGCATGGTTGATAACCATTATGAAAAATATTTTTATCAATAACTATCGCCGAAAAATGAAGGGCGGTATAGTTAATGATAATAGTGAGAATCAATATTATCTTAATTCACTTAATAATTCTATATTAAATAGTGCTGAATCCGATATCATGATGCACGAATTAAATGAAATGGTTGATAGTCTTGATGACGCATTAAGAATTCCATTTTTAAGATATTTTCATGGATTTAAATATCAGGAAATCGCGGATGAATTGAGTTTGCCATTGGGTACTGTAAAAAGTAGAATATTCTTTGCCAGAAAAGCACTTAAGAATATGATAACATCCCATTATAAAATTTACGAAGAAGTGGCAATTTTGGAAAATTAACAGATTTAGAAATATAAAAAAAGGGGGATAATAGACATTTGTGGTGTTAAAATGTGTGAAAATGCCTGATGGCATTAGCTTTAGGTCATTTGAAAGGTCA